>NZ_JALGYW010000009.1 GCF_023111095.1 Maribellus sp. YY47 | reverse complement strand
GCACAAACAAGATACCATTAAAATTAAAAGCTATAAAAGAACAGACCGTTTCAAAGCTAGCTTTGAAACGGTCTGTGAATCTATTAACTTAGTCCAATAATCTGTAACGCTTATTTAGGACTAGTCAGTGCCCAGGACGGACTAAATTAAGTGAATTGAAAAATATCTTCGTAAATCATATTTTTGTCAAATGCCCCTTATATAGCCGGATTTAACAAGATATTTTAAATAGAATTATTCTTATAACTTTACTTTTGTTCATAACTTACGGGTATGAATTTTTGAAGTCATACCCGATGTTTGTAATTTGCCTGGAAAATACTGATCGAATGGCAAAAGTATATTTCAAGGTTTTAACTAAAGCAACGGATCAAAGCAAAGATGTTTTTATCCGCATTCGATTTAAGTCAGGTAGCACTGACCAGTCAACGACAACCGGTGAAACAATAAAGCTTGAATACTGGAATATTGAAAAGCAGGATTTCACAAAAGCTTACTTTAAAGGTAAGGATCCGCTTCAAAACCGACTTCAAAAACTAAAAAGCCATGTGTTAGAAGAATCTCTGGAAACAAACGAATATCCGAAGGGATGGCTTTTGTCTGTTGTTGATCAATATCGCTTCCCAAAAAAATACGAGAAACTTCTTAGTACAGCCATTTACGATTGGGCAGAACGACATATTGCCTCGATAAATGTAGCGAAGCGAACAAAGTATAAATACGAAGCAATGTTGAAAAGTCTCAAAGAGTTCGATCCAGATTTGGATTGGAAGGGACTTGATTTGGCCTTTATGAAGAAATACAGCCTTAATCTTGAAAGGCAGGGATTAGCTCAAAACACGATTTTTGACAGAATGAAAGTGATTAAGGCATTGGCACGTGCTGCCGAAGAGGAGAAAGTAAATCTATATTCAGACTACAAAGCATTTAAGTTAAAAACAGAAGAAAGTGATAATATTTATCTGAATGAAGAAGAAATTTCACGGATTTCAAGGGTGAACCTTGACAGACATCCCTGGCTTTATGATACACGTGACTTATATGTGATCGCCAGTTGGGTCGGAGTCAGGTTCAGTGACTATGACAAAATATCTTCCGAAAATATAAAAGGGAACCTGATTTATTTCAAACAGGCTAAAACAAAGGGCCGTGTAATAATTCCACTCCATCCGGTTGTCAAGGAAATTCTGGAACGCCATGATTGGAAACTTCCCAAGCCCAAAGCTAACCAGCCATTCAATCGTGATCTTAAACTTATTGCCAAAGCTTCTCGGCTTCGCCAAAAGGAGATAAAGGGAATAACCAAGGGAGGAGCCTACTCAGAAAAGACACTTGAAAAGTGGGAAATGGTTACCAGTCATACAGCCAGAAGAAGTTTTGCAACGAACTTATATAACCAGGATGTGGAGGTTATTACCATTATGAAAATGACAGGGCATAGAACAATAAATTCGTTCCTCAGATATATCAAGGTATCAGAGGAAGAGCATGCACGAAAGCTTCAAAAACATTGGGAGAAAATTTATAACCTATAAAATATGACATTGATAATTAATCTCGTTGCTCCAGATCATGACGAACTGGATTATGAAAAGATATTGACAGAAACATATAGCAAGGGGAAAGAGAATGATTTATTCGAATACTACCTGAAGGAAGAATGGGAAAAGGCCGGTAGGCAGGGAATATCGTTTGATAATTTTAAAGATGGTTGCCTTGAAATATTGGAAATGTGGCAGGATGAGATTTTTCAGGTAGCACAGCAGGAGAAAGTTTTCGGAGATATCGTACATATCGGTTTTATAGTTGGAGAGCCAGGTATGGAAGTAAGCATGAATACGATAAGTCATGTTAAGGATATTATTGACAGAATTGTTAAAGAAAAAGAAGGGGGCCAGGCAGCTCCAGCTAAACCAACACCCGCTAAGTGGAGCGGCTTTCATTTACTCAGACCTATTTTTGTGGATAGATTTAAGGAAGACCACTATAACAATCTGAAACAATATTTTTCACCTCAGGAAGAGTTCCGTAAATTTGTTTTCGGTGAACCATTTAGGTTTCACATAAATTTCAATGGAACACAGAATCAATTTGCCTGTTTATTCAAAAAACTAAAAGAGGACGGAGACGTACATTTCCCTGCCTCGAATGAAAAGACCGCAATCTATCTGTATTCGGCTTTTGTTTTCAAAAAAAAGTTTGGACGATCGCTAGTACGGTACTTCACCGGGAAGACGCCAATAAATCCAGACGACTGCATCGATTCCGCAATCTAAAATCATAAACCGCTGATTATTTTTCAGCGGTTTTTTTATGAATCATTACCATGTCATCTAATCCCCATTAGTAAAAATGATGCTCATTAGGGTAATCATTAGGGGATTCATTAATAGCCATTGGGGTAACCGTTAGGGTGCCTATTTTTTCCGGTTTGCCAGTGCATTAGTTTTGATCACATCATGACAAATTAATGCAATGAACGATTCAAATTTTAATTCAAAAGACTTTAAAAATGTACAGTTCGTGTTTACTGCCGGCGAGCTTTACAAATTCCATAAGGAGACTGAAGGTACGACTGATAGTGCCTTTATCGATTCAATGATGCAAAAGGCTTTTGAGATTAGAAATTCTTATGCTACGGTTTCAACTAAAACAAGCGATCCAGTGGTTCACACTTCCACGGACCTACCAAATTTAACTTCAAACAGCGAGCTTGCCGACAGTTCAGAAAAAGAAGATAAACAGATTACTCGGAAAGAGGCCATGCGGATTCTGAATGTCAGAACAGTACTTACTATGATTCGCTGGGAAGAAAAAGGAATACTTAATCCGCTTCGCATTAACAGCCGGATTAGATACTGGAAAAGTGAGGTTCTCAATGCTGCTGAAAGTTTCCAGCGGATTAGATAATCTTACCCATAATCGAAAAATAGCACCCACTGGTGCCTGTAAAATCAATATAAATCATTTAATATTTTAAAAATGAACAATCAAATGAAGCAGAGTTCTTCAACCGTCAACGAAATGTTGACTGAACAAACACAAAGTGAAAGAACAACCTGTGAAAACATGCTGCGGGGGAAAAACGATCGCTTTACGCAGTTACATGGGGAGGATACACAACTGATTTGGGGATTTGTCGATAAAAGGTTGGAAGTTAGGTTGTTATTCTCGAAAAATTCCCGGGGATATGAAATTCGATGGAAAGAAAAGTTTCTTTTCGGTTCGGTTGTTAGGGAAGTGTATATTGATTGCACCAGCAATTCTCCTGAAGAATTTATGCTGGCAGCTACTCTGGAACTGAATAAGGCGCTCTCGAAATACAATATAAGCAAGCAACAGGTCTTGCTGGAACTAAAGGATCTTACAAAAGACATCCAGGAGTCTGATTACAAAAATGAAAAGAAGGAAGAATCCGAAGTAAAATCAGAAAATCCGAATCAAAATTCCTTACTGAAAAACTACCTGGGATGATAGACCCAATGGCAAAAACATCATTCCGAAATCATCCACTAAAGTTTTAACAATGGAACTAAAACAAATCCTTCAATACCTCAGGGATAAATCTGCTACCGAGGCTATGATAAAAAACGGAACCGGATTAAGTCTACGGACCATAAAGCATTGCCTGACAGAATTACGAAAGGCTGAGATGCTGTGGGATGCAGGCTTTAAACCTTGTGAGATCACCGGAGAACCGAATCAGTACTATACGTCAAATCCTGATTATGCCAGACCGTGCTTGCATCAATTAAAATTATGGGAGGGGCAAGGTCATGAGTGAAACCTTCATCAAGCTCTTCCGAAAGATTGAACACTGGCGCTGGTACACTGATGCTGTAGTATCCCGGTTGTTCATACACCTCCTGATAAAGGCAACGTATGATCATTGTGGCAGGGAAGATCAGGATCTAAAACCGGGAGAATTAATCACAGGCAGACGGAAACTGGCATCCGAGTTAGCCCTTACAGAGAAGCAGATTCGTGGGGCACTTTTGAAGCTCGAAAGAACAGGAGAAATCAGCATAAAAAGGGCCAGCAAATACAGTGTGATAACAATCAATGAATGGGGTACTTATCAGATTTCACTGGTAAGGGCAGGGCCAGCAAAAGGGCCGTCAAGGGGCCGGCAAAGGGCCACTATTCAAGAAGGTAAAGAAATTAAAGAAGAATTATTTAATCGATTTTGGCTGCTTTATGATAAAAAAGAAGGTAAGAAACAATGCGGAAAGAAATGGAAGAGTCTATCACCTGAGGTTCAGCAACAGATACTGGAGCACGTTCCAAAATACGTTGCATCCACTCCGGATAAGCGATTTCGGAAAAATCCCCTCACATATTTGAATGGTGAACACTGGGAGGATGAAATTATCGACAGCAGTCCGGCTAACCGGAAAAGACCAGAAGAGAGAAAAATACAAAAATTAGAACGTTAGAACCATGAATAGTTATTGGGGAATACAGGATAAAGTACCACCGCAGGCATTAGATGCAGAAGGTGCGGTTCTTGGAGCACTGATGGTTGAATACGGTGCTTTCGAAAAAATAAACGGAATAATTGATGCCCAGCATTTTTATTCCGAAGCCAATCAGAAAATTTTTGAGCATATCAAGACGCAGATGGCGAAGAATCAGCCGATAGACTTAATAACGGTAACCCAAAGCCTAAAAGATGCGGGTCATCTCGAATCAATCGGAGGACCGGGTTATCTCACCCAGCTAACAAGGAATGTTGTTTCTGCCGCACATATTGAGGCTCATTCCCGGATCATCGCTGAAAGGTATTATCAAAGGGAATCAATTTTGAAGGCCACTGAAATAATCGGTATGTCATATGATGGCAGGGATGTGGAAGAAATTGGTCAGCAGTGGCAGCAGTCCGGAACCGATCTTGAAAGCATTTTTACGGTGGCAGATGCTGGAACACCATTACCAATTGTGCTGAAAGATACCATGGAAGAAATGAACCAGGATTGTGTCAGGTTAAAGGAAAAACAAACACCAGGTATCCCAACCGGTTTCGAAAGCCTCGACGAAGCATCCGGTGGCTGGCGCAATGGTGATTTGTGTATCCTGGCAGCCAGACCAGGTGTAGGTAAGACCTCCTTTGCACTTCATTTTGCAATGATGGCAGCAATTTCAGGCTACCGGGTAAATTTCTTCAGTTATGAAATGAAAAAGGAAGATCTTGCCAGGATACTGTTGGCAACCGTAAGCGGTATTTATCGTGCTAATATACGTGACGGACGTTTGGACACCGAGGACTGGAAGAAAATCAATAAAGCAGTCGGAGAACTGGAAAACCTTACGATCATCTTCCGGGATGCAAGTGGAATGAACGTGGAACAGGTGCAGGCTATGGTTCGTGAAAACCATAAACACGGGAAATGCGACTTCGTAATCATTGATTACCTGCAGCTGATTAGCCCGGTTAAGAAGGCTATGATTAGGGAGCAAGAGGTGGCACAGATCAGCCGAACATTAAAAATGATCGCACAGACCCGAAACATCCCCGTATTGGCACTATCTCAGCTGAACCGGACAGCAGAGGGTGAAACACCAAAACTGTCTCATTTGCGCGAATCGGGGTCAATAGAGCAGGATGCCGATAGCGTGTTCTTCCTGCATCGACCCGGGGAGAAAGAAAATATTATTGAGTTCTCGGTAGCAAAACATCGCCGGGGTAAGCTGGGAAGTTTTGATGTTAAATGTAACGACCAGATGACCAGGTTCAAAGAAGCCACGGAAGTATTTGACAAAGAGTTTTAGCACAATTAAAAACAAAGAAAATGAATGATCAAAAAAGAATATACGAGAAATCATCTGAACGTCAGAAATTAAGATACCTGCGAGCGTTGGAGTCCAATAACATGAACCAATCGCTAACGGCCAGGGAACTGGGGATTTCACGATCAACAGTTGCACGATATTATAAACAGTACTGGTCGGAGTACCTGCAGAACAAACCGGCAGTATTTGAAGAATCAAAAAACATAGCCAGAAAAAAGATGATACTGGATGCAGACCTGGAAAATATCTCAGTTAAGCTTCGCACAACCTTTCTGAAATCACTGAATCTGATGGGCGAGCGGCTAAAGAATGATCCGGCAAGCATTAAAACAAAAGATCTGATCCAGTTCATTGCAATTGCAGCTCCCTATCTGATGGAGAAGTTGGCTGTAGCCGGAGCCAAAGAAATACCTCCGATAAAGGAAGAAAGTATAATGACTACTCATTCCAAGTTTGTAGAACAGATAACAAACCATATCAGAGCCAAAAAGGCTGCGGGAGCCCCAAGCAAAGGTTTCAATGATTCAACATAGCGCAGCTTTCCACATTGCTACAGTTTTGAAGAAAAAGCGCTGGTAGCAAAAATTACAGAATGATTTGGGCTTAAGCCCATACAACAAAAAGTGTTGCACTGATCAGACGTCCTCCGGGACTGCTTCTGATCGGTGAATAGGGAAGGTCTGCATCAAATTATAATCGTACAGAAGAAAGTTTATCATAGAAAAATAGAGTGTAAGTAGTAGATTATTAATCATTTAAAATCCTAAAATTATGAAAAAGATTGAAGTTTATGAATGCAGTTACTGCAAAAAAAGAATTACAAGTTGAAGGCATCTTGTGCTGCACACGAAAGGAAATGTTTTTTTAATCCGGTCACCAGAAGTTGTGCTACCTGTGCATATTCCAGGTACAGTAACTTCAGTGTGGAGGAAAAGGGTGGCTTTGTCTCTTACGGAACCTGCCTGTTAAACGAGAACATTCTGGATAAGAAGAAGACGCAATGTGAGAAATTTCTTTCGAGGAATGATCGTAAGATCTGGTTTAAAATCTTTTTTGCTCTTCTCGAATACAGGCCAATTCCCTATGTAGAAGAACAATTAAAGCAACGGTTTCCTGACAAGAAACTTGCAGTGAGAGATCTGCAGCCTTTAGATCCTATTGATATATTATGGGGTAAATATTCCATCACAAACGGAGTTTTTTCACGGATTTACCGGGTTCCATTTATCCCCGGATCAGAGTAATAATTTAAACAGAAAGCAAATGAATACAAATTCTGAATTTCGAAATCTTATTTCATTGGCGGGCAGCGCTAAATTCAATAGATCCGGTTCTGATCCGTACAGTTTCTCTTGCGAAACAGGTCAGGAAGCGAGTATAGAAGCCTTGCCAAATGATGACCTGAAATGCCGGATAGAAGAATTGCAAGCAATTGCACGATCAATCGACAGCAAGATAGTCAGTCATAAAATAGATGATCCGACAAAGTACAAGATCGACTACCAGGCAGAGCTAAATTCTCAGCAATTGAGTGCAGTCCTGGAGATCGATAATCCTTTGTTGGTGATTGCCGGTGCAGGAACAGGAAAGACACGGGTTATAACCTACAAGGTAAGCTACCTGATTGAAAAAGGTTATTTGCCGGAAGAAATCCTGTTGCTGACCTTTACAAAGAAGGCATCAAAGGAAATGCTCAACAGGGTGAACGTGCTACTTAAAGGAACTAATCCCGGAAATGTATTTGGCGGAACGTTTCACTCTTTTGCGAATTACGTACTACGCAAATATCATCACTTCGTTGGGCTGTCACCGAATTTCTCGATTATCGATGCAAAGGATGCAGAGGATATTGTCGATCTGGTGAAAACAGAATTAAAGATTTCAGGGAATGGCCGAAAGGCCTTTCCCTCGAAAGACACCGTCTATGACATTATATCCAAGTCGCATAACCAGGAAAAGCCTGTTGACGAAATTATCTTTCAGTATTACAATACACAGGTTGAATTTACACTGCAGATTGTAAAAATAGAAGAAGGGTTCAACCAGTACAAAAAAGCGGCAAATTTGCTGGATTATGATGACCTGATCGATCGGTTACGAATCGGACTGAGAGATAATGCGGAGTTCAGGCAGCTGTTGCAAAAGAAGTTTAAATACATCCTTGTAGACGAATACCAGGACACTAACATTGCTCAGAACGAAATAGTGGAACTGCTGACAGGTGATCGAAACTGCGTAACCGTAGTTGGAGATGACATGCAAAGCATCTATGGTTTTCGGGGGGCGAATTTTGAAAACATACTTCGTTTTCCTTCCAGGTATGAGAGTTGTAAGGTGATCAAAATCGAGCAGAATTACCGAAGTAACAAGCAGATCCTTGATTTTACGAACAGGATCGTTGAATCCGCTGTTCTGGGATTTAAGAAAACTTTGTTCAGCGACAGGAACTCACCTCATAAACCTTTAATAAAGAAACTTTACGATACGGAGCAGGAAGCAGAATTCATTGCAGACCGGATCTTTCGGTTAAAGGAAGAAGGGATACCCTATTCTGAAATGGCAGTTTTGGTTCGCGCCAGCTGGCATTCAAATATCATTCAGATTGAACTAAATAAACGAGGGATACCATTTGTTATGGTAGGTGGTATCAAATTCGTAGAAAAGCGTCACATAAAGGATGTGCTGGCCTTTCTGAAAATCAGCTTCAATGTTTATGATGCCGTATCCTGGCAGCGTGTTCTAAAACTGATTCCCGGGATTGGAAAAGTTACAGCAGGGCAGATCATACAGGAAATTCATCGAAAAAAGGGGAGTATTGATTTCTCCGGATTCTCAGGTAAAAAGTACTACAAGATACTAAAACAGCTATCCGGGCTAATTAATTCCTGTCAGCAAAAGCAGGATGATTCAGCATCAGCTATTGATTCCATACTGGATTATTACAAGCCCGTTCTGATGGCTCTGGTGGATGATTACGAAATCAGGTATAATGATCTTGATATACTGACTTCGCTGGCAGGGAAATACAAAAGTGTGGAGCAGTTTGTAAGTGACTTTACCCTGGAACCGCCTTCGGATAAGTTTCAGAGTTCGTTACGGCCACAGGATGATGACGAAAAGCCAATGACAATATCTACCATTCACTCAGCCAAAGGTCTGGAATGGCATTCTGTCTTTATCCCGTTTGCCTTGGATGGACTGATGCCGTCGGTAAAGGCTTTAGACAGCATTGAAGAGTTGGAAGAAGAACGTCGGTTATTTTATGTGGCCTGTAGCCGTCCGAAGGAAAATCTGGTCATTACCATGCCATCATATATGGCTTCCAGGGATGCGTTTTTTACTATTCCTTCAAGGTTTATAGATCAAATTCAATAACTGCAAATCACTTTAAATATGGAAAACGAACAATACAAGCCTAGCGAAATTTATGCTGAGACCTTGGAGATGATGGAGCACAATGAATTTTCTCTTGATGAGCAGCAAATCGTACTTAGAGAATTACAACATTTAGAAGATGTTATCCGTATGATTGATAATTCTTCACAGGAGGTGCGGCAGTATAATTATAACAATTATTTGGTTGGATTAAGCGAGGGAACAATACCTTTTGATATTATGGCATCATCTTTTCTGATTTATCAATATCGGAAATTCGGAATTAATACACGTTTACTGGAACTTCATACTGATATTAACGCTTCGAAAATCGAAGAGTATGATTATATTGATGTGCCGGTATCGGATATTCGTTTTTATGAAAACGAACTTAAAAAGGTAATGGAGAAGCAACTGCGTTTCGTTAACTGATCCGTCGCACATTTTGCATCCATCTCGAAAAGGATTCTCAGGAAACTGGGGATCCTTTTTGGGGTTAAAGTATATATCATTGGTATGTTGTGACCTCTTGTATAGCACTATCGAATCACTTCTACACATTATAGCACAATGTCGAAAATTGCCGGAACGTGGATTTATCCTTTTTATAAGTTTTTTTAGGAAGATAAATAAGAATGCAGTGTTGTTAATGGTCATATTATTAGCATATTGCTAGGATGTTTGTATGGCCTTTATCATCTGTCCTTTGGTTGAAAATAGATCAGATTTGTCGAAACGGGTGACAAATTTTTCATTTATTGGTCTTTGGGGCTGTATTTTTAGATGATTAAATAGCCTTGTAGATTGTATTGTCCTTGTAATTAGCGTTGTATGGGTATTTTTTAGTCCGATCGTCTGTACTGGTGTTATTGCCGGTTGTTGTCGATTACCGGAGCTCCACTGATTGATATAGCCGATATAATGTATGATCTTGTTAAGTTGTTTCAAGGCATAAGAAGAAGTCCCTATGAGACTTCTCGATCTTCGACTTATATGTCTTAAGACGACATTTTCGCTATTGTCATAACCCGTTTTATGTCTGTTCCAATCCTAGCTTGAGCTTTTAGTCTCATATTTTGCTAGTCTTAAGCTTAGATTGTGTAATTCAACTTTCGAATACGGCAAATCTTTACATTACTGATTTTTAATCCTGTTGAGTATAGAACGTGTAAAACGGCTGTATTGTCCATTTGAATCATAGAAAGGATGAGAAAACGATTACAACTGGCCAAGTTAGGCTAAAGATTTACATACAAAACATTTAGTAAATATTTTAAAGAATTGTCAGATTACCTCTTTGCTATTTCAATTTAAGAAAACCATCTCCAGATAAAGTGGTTGTCTATTTTTGTAACTTAGTGTTAACTATGGAGCTAATGGAGCTTCTTGATATTAAAACTGGTTTTAGTAATACTTGACTTGTTGTAATTTCTTTATTTTGAATTTTTGAAAGCAGAAACTTAACGGCAATTTTGCTGATGTCGCTTACGGGCTGGGCAATGCTCGAAAGGGGAGTAGATAAATAATCGAGGTAGGGATGATCATCGAAAGTAATTAATGAAATGTCGTTCGGTACATTAATCTGTTCTTCTTTTAACGCTTTCATACACCCCATGGCAATGGTGTTGCTCAGCGTAAAAATAGCGGTGGGGCGTAGTTTTTGCTGAAGCAGCAACTTGGTTTCGAGGTAGCCGTTTTGAAAGGTAAAATCGTCGCCGGCAATGTTCTCCGACTCGAATCCTGCTTCTTTCATGGCATCGATAAATCCTTTTACCCGCAGTCGATTGGGCGTTGAGGTTTGTACGCCCTGAATACAGGTAATACGCGAGTGCCCATTTTCAATCAGGTGACGGGTGGCTTTGTAAGCACCTTGGTAGTTGTCGGTGGAGATATAGGGAATATCAAGATCCTCAAAATAGCGGTCGATGCAAACTACAGGAATTCCCTGGTCCTGGATTTCCTTGATGTGTTTCCACTGGTCGCCGCACGGTACAATGATCAATCCTTCAATATTTCTGGCTGTCAATTGCAGAAGTTCCATTTTTTCTGTTTCCACATTCTCGTCACTGTCGCTGATGATGGTGATGTAATTGAATTTCCGAAGTTCGGTATTGATTTCGCTGGCAATGCCTGCAAAAAATGGATTATTCAGCGAAGGAATGATCAGCGCTAAGGTTCCGCTTCTTCATGTTCTCAGGTTAGCCGCAAAATGGTTGGGTACATAGTGTAGCTTTTGGGCAGTTTCCCTCACTTTTTCCTGCGATTGTTTTCCAATCCGGTATTGCTTAGCCTTCCCACTCATTTGATTGCAAGACTAGAACGGTTTCCCGTTGCTGGAGAAACTATTGAGGGGAATCATTTTTTGCAGGCTATGGGTGGCAAGGGAGCAAATCAGGCTCTTGCTGCATATAAGTTAGGAGGAGACGTAAAATTTATAACGAGCTTGGGGAAAGATGTCAACGGTGAGAATACATTAAAATACTACCGAAGAGAAGGGCTCGATGTTGAGGCTTCACTTATAGTGGAAGATACTCCTTCCGGTACAGCTATGATTTGGGTGGATGCTGAAGGCGAGAATTGCATAGTAATCACTCCGGGAGCAAATAAAAAGCTTTCACCTAAATATATTTTGGAGAATAAAGATGAGATTATTTCGGCAGATATACTGTTGCTGCAAATGGAGATTCCATACCAAACAGTGAAAACCATTTGTGACATAGCTTACAGAGCTGGAAAGAAAGTAATACTTAATGTTGCTCCAGCCTGCAAAATAGAGGCGGAGGTTCTCCAAAAAGTTGATGTACTTGTTGTTAATGAGACAGAGGCGGAGGTGATCTCAGGGACTACTATAGATAAAATGGGAATGGAAGGTGTGGTCGATCGCTTATTATCTCTTGGGGTAAAGTCGGTGGTATTAACGCTCGGGAAAAAGGGGTGTATAATGAAGGGTCAGGATCAACAGTTTGTCGTGCCTGCTTTTAGTGTGAAAGCTGTTGATACCACTGCTGCAGGAGATACTTTTTGCGCAGCGTTGGCGGCTGAACTGGGGAGAGGACATGATTGGGAGCAGGCGTTGCGTTTTGCTTCTGCTGCCTCGGCCATTTGCGTTACAAGGCTGGGAGCCCAGCCATCGATTCCATCAGTAGAAGACGTTTTCGCTTTTTTGCAAAAGCAGGAGGTAAATCAAGGAGATAATTAGTAGAATCATAAAATTTTATACCTAAAACTAACAAGCATGTACATAGTAACAAGTTATCCATTCGCGATATTTCTTTGCTTTATCACGATGCTTTGCTGGGGATCGTGGGGAAATACTCAAAAACTGGCCGGTAAAACCTGGCGTTACGAACTCTATTACTGGGGTTATGTAATTGGTGTCCTGTTGTTGTCGCTGATTATGGCTTTTACACTGGGAAGTAACGGCGAGGCAGGCCGTAGTTTTATCGCCGACCTGAAACAAGCGGATATGGGCAATATCGGAAGTGCATTTTTAGGCGGAATCATTTTTAATGCGGCCAACATTTTGCTTTCTACGGCGATTGCCATTGCGGGAATGTCGGTGGCTTTTCCGGTGGGCATTGGGCTCGCACTCGTATTGGGCGTAATCATCAATTACATGGGCTCTCAAAAAGGAGATCCGGTATTTCTGTTCCTTGGCGTGGGCTTGATTACCATAGCCATCATCATTAATGCGCTGGCGTATAAAAAAGCTTCCAGTGGCAGTCAGAAAGTAAGCACCAAAGGAATTATGGTGTCGATTCTGGCGGGTGTATTGATGTCGTTCTTTTACCGTTTTGTAGCCGCATCGATGGACCTCGACAATTTTGTTTCTCCCGCGCAAGGCATGATGACGCCTTACACGGCTTTTGTAATTTTTGCTCTGGGTGTTTTTATCAGCAACTTTCTGTTTAATACAATTCTGTTGAAAAAACTCATCAGTGGTGAACCGACCAACTACAAAGCTTATTTTAAAGGAAAATTACCGATACACCTGGTGGGAGTACTTGGCGGAGTGATCTGGGGAATCGGGAATTCGTTTAACTTGATTGCTGCCGGAAAAGCCGGTGCTGCGATTTCTTATGGCTTGGGCCAGGGAGCTACTTTGGTAGCGGCTTTGTGGGGCGTTTTCATTTGGCGCGAGTTTAAAAATTCGCCCAAAGGGACAAATAGAACGCTAACTTATATGTTTGTATTTTTTGGATTTGGAATTCTATTAATAATATACGCAGGACAATGAAAGCGTAAATTTTAGTATTAAAAATATTAGATAAGTATATTATACCGAGAATGTTTAGCCCATACATCTATTCTTTAAAGATGATAGTTTTAATAGTTAGTTTAGATAGAGCTTTTTTCCCAACAGAAGGAAAAACAATCCCGGGAGTTTAACTATTCCCGGGATATTTTAAATTGGATTGTAATCTTCCCCTGGATATGCGGTCTCAATTCTATTTCTCGTACCAAATACCATTTCATCAGCAAATTTGCTCAATAAAAATTCCCCTTCTGCATAACCAAAAATCATTTATATTCTTAATTGAAATGGTATTTTGTATTGATTGACAAGTTGTTACGGGATGGGCGAAATAATATAATTTCCAATTTCACTTTTAAATGAGAATGAGCATTTATTTTTATTTACAGTGAACTCAGAAGTTATATTATTGTTTTGGCAAAACAAACGCCATCGTCCGGGTTTTAATCCTGTTAGTATTACATCTTGTTCGCTTTGGGATAAATAAAGATTAAAAGGATGTTTTATAAAGCCGGTATCAGAATTTAATACAACAATATAGTCTGAGATATTTACAATATATTTTCCGTCTTTTTCTTTAAAATTTACAGGCAAAGGCTGGATACTATCTTCCGTCATTATAAATACATTTAAGAACTTATCGCGAAGGCTTGCCGATTTTGGACTAATAGCAATATGGTATCCTTTGGATTCATCGTCTTGCGTTTTTACAATAGTATAATGGGAATCAATAAAATGGCATGTATCCTGGTTATTCCATGAAGAAACATCTCTATTTTCTATAGAGGGGAGTATAGTTTTTATATGTACTTTCCCTTCTACTTCGGCTTCGTCTTTATTATGTAAAATAATTACAGAATCTGTTATGGTAGGTTTATTTAGAGTATTGATTTTCCAATATTTTTTGAGATCTGCATCAATGGTAGTTATGTCGTCTAGTGTGATAATAAAAGCAGGAATGTCCTCCCTTTTCGTATTAACAAAGCAAAATGTTTTTTTATAATCTTTTATTTTATGCGTATATGCCTTTGTAAGATCAACTTTAAAGTAGCTGTACAAAAATTTATTATCAGTGTATCCTATATCCGATGAGATAACAGTTCCGTTATCGAACCATTTGTCTTGTTGCGCTTCAAGTAAAGATTTTGGGCAGCGCCGGTTGAATTTTGTTCCGCCATCGTTAACCAGATTTTCTCCAAACGATTCTTTAGGGTCAACAACAAGCATCATACTATGAGAAACAGATCTTTTATTAAAATTAAAATCATAAGGTATGCCGTAAGCTATATAAAGTCCTAGGTCGCATATTTGCATGCCATGATAATATAATTGGATTGCTCCTGCATCTGCATGTTGATGATTCCCGAAATGAAATCCACCTCCTTTTATTTCTGCAATTACGTTTTTACTTGAGGCACTCATATCCCATCCTGTTCTAGAGATAAGAGAACCGGTTACAGGTCCGGTTTCAATTGCTAATGGGAAATGGCTATAACTCTTTTGAGGAATTAAATCCGGATTGTTTAATAAGAGGAATAATATTGGATTATCCGGCAACTCTCCTTGTCGTAGAAATTCTCCTTTTAAAATGGCATTATCAGAGTAAGTATAGTCAAGCAACAGCATTTCGGGTTGTTTCCAATAATATGATTTTGTGCGACTAGTTTCTCGGAATACGTCTCCGTCTCGAAACAATTGTCCGTTAGGCAGTCTCATATACAGCCAATAGAGAGGTAATCTTTTTATATTATCGTCAAATACCTGTAATCCCGACATCCGGTAAAATAGCCAGGCAGCATTCATTTCCCACATATGCCTATATGCTCCATAATCAATGCCCTGACTATGGCGACTAGATTGATATTCAAAGCGGCGCATGGGAACTAACTCTTCAAGAACGACAAATGAAGTGTATTTGTATGGTATTGGATCTCGTTCATAAATAGCTATGCTCATAGCTAATAAATCGCGATTTACTTGTGCTTCGGCTCCGTGCCCATTTACAACACTTTCTTTGAAAGGAGGCCAACCAATGCTCATTTTTCTTGCCAGAAGCATCATTGAGTTATAAAGTTTCTCTTTATCCTTTTCTGTTAATAAATCGTTACACCAGTCATACACGAGAGCCGATACATAAATCGAGTGTCCTATATTTCTTGTTATATCTCCATAGTTAATATTGCCATACTCCAAAACCGATAAGTAATTTAATATAAGACCGATAGCTTCCTTTCCTATTGATTTGTTGCCTGTCATTAGATAGTAAAAGGCTTTTGTTTCTACATTTTTTTCTAAATCGGTCGAATAAGATATCTCGTGTAGCGGAGAAAAATGAAATGTATATTTCTTTAAAGCACTATTTTCAACTTTTTGCCATGCTTCACTATTTTCTTTTTTATTTAAACGAGACCTGATTAATGGTAATGATTCTTTATTTACCCAAAGGCGTGGGTGAGTTCTTGGAGGTATAATATTGGGTTGATAGTTTTGTGCCGCGGTGGGCACTTTGGTGGGTATATATTTCTTTATTTCTATTTTCTCGAATTGTATGTTACGGGGAAGCCATATCTTCAGTTTCACTTTTTTTTGAGGAAGAAAAAAACTGCCCAAAACATGAAATTCGTAATCTCTAGCATCCGAAACAATTCTTTTTGTTTTTCGTAGATTATCAAATTGCATTTGAATGCATAAATCTTTTACATAGCCCGGAAGAATTTCCTGACGTTTTACATGGGAAATCATTTCATACCACCCGGAGCTTGGTGCCTTTATTTCAAATATTATATCAGGTTTCTTTCGATATACAGAATCAAGAGAAGCTATGTCTTTTTTTAGTTGTATTTGTTTATTCTGATTAACTCTTTCAGTAGTTTTATTGTTAGTAGAAACACATTCGGGAGTTAAATTATAAATAAATTCTTCCTCTTTTTGTTGAGAAAAAGAATAAATAGCGTAGAAGAATAAAAAATAAAAAGTAATGAATATTTTTTTTGACATATAAATTTTAATAAAAGAAGAAATTAGGCAAATTTCCAAGTAGAATGGTATTATTTAAAAATAGTCCGTTAAGTTTTTATTTATTTCTCGAAATTTAAAAAAACTAACGGACTATTAATGCTATCGTCTTTTTCTAAATGATAATTATTATTCCCATCCTGGATTTGGAGTTAATGCAGGATTTAAATCTAACTCTGTTTGTGGTATAGCCCATAGATAGAAACGGTCGGGGAATCCTCTTTGGCGAATTTTTACCCCGGTAAATTCTGTCATCCAAACGCCATCTACAACATCTTTTGCTATTCTCCACCTGCGTATATCCGAGTAGCGTTGTCCTTCTCCGCAAAGTTCAATCATTCTTTCGTGGCGAATCCTTTCGCGCATTTGTTCTTTGTTTAATCCTGAAGGAAGATTGGGCATTCCGGCACGGGTACGTATAGATTTTACAGCATCGAACACCGATTGGTCGGGGGCAGAAAGAGCTTCATTCTTTGCTTCGGCATACATCAATATTACATCGGCCAAACGAATAAGAGGGATATTCTGAGGCATATTATCTTGCAGTGTATAGCCCGAACCGGTTTCTACAAACTTACGCCAAGCATAGCTTCCCTTTGTCCATATCGGTACATATGCATTGGGATCGCCTGCAACCACCGGGAATTTGTACTCCAAAGATGCCCCGGTTTTTCCTACAAATTCAGACCAAGGAACAACTATTGATTGATTCATACGAGGATCCCTATTTTCGAATAGTTTTCTTACAGATTCTTCATCATTCCAATCTTCTATACTGTTGGGATTAAAAACTTCTCCTCGTGCATTTGTATAATTACTGAAGTCGAAAGGAGAACCATCTGCCATTTCGTACGAATTTACCAATTTAGGGGTAGGGCGAGTGCGTTGCGAGCCTCTTGTTACCCCCGATGCATTTCCATAATTTCTATCAGTTGCAATACCTTGTCCTGATTCCTCAATATACTGAACATCGAAAATAACCTCACTATTGTTATTCCCGGCTACCCTAAATAAAGTGTGATAATCAGCTAATAATTCTCTGTCGCTTTCATCCATGATTTCTTTAAAATCTGAAGCTGCTTTTTCGTATTCTTTAGCCCAAAGATGAGCTTTTCCGCGCATAGCCAATGCTGCCCATTTTGTAACTCTTCCAACGTTTTCTCCTGCATAACTTTCGGGTAATAGCTTATATGCCTCTGTCATGTCTTTTACAATAAATTCGTAAACTTCTTGGTCTGTATTCCGGGCTTTATATGCCTCGTTAACATTCATCGGATAATCGTAGATAGGAACACCTCCAAAAAAGTCCCACAATTTAAAGTAGAAATATCCTCTAAAGAATGTAGCCTCGCCAAGTGTGCGATTTTTTAAATCTTCATTCATTTGGATATTAGATATTTGTTGAATAGCAGTATTTGCTCTATAAATACCTTTAAAAAACATACCCCATGCACCTGAGTAAAATCCTCCGTTAGCAGGGTAAGTTCCTGTTGTTAAGCCTGATGACCACGATTGATAAGAGATGTCGGTAAAGTCGTCTAACATGCCATAAATGACTATGCTGTTAGTAAATTCCTTATTAACATTGTATATGGCATTTACTCCCATTATTGCATCATTTTCCGATTGCCAAAAATCTCCTTCAGATAGCCCAACCAACGAGTTTCGATCGAGGAAATCACTACAAGAAAATAGAAAGCAAGTTGATAGTAATACTAATAATATTTTACCTTTCATAATAATCTTCTTTTAAAATGTTAAATTTAAGCCTATTACCCATTGTTTCATTAAAGGATAGGCCATGCTTGGATTTTCCGGGTTATACCCGTCAAAGGATGTAAAAGTGAAATAGTTTTCCAAGTTTGTATATAATCTCAACCTCTCAATCTGAAATATAGAATTTATTCTTTGAGGGAAAGTATATCCTAACTGGATAGATTTAATTCTGAAATAGGATGTATCGTATAACCAATAATCGCTATATGCTGTATTAATAGATGCTCCTGAAGTATGCAATCGTGGATATTTTGTCGATTTATTTTCAGGAGTCCACCTGTCTAATACTTCTGATCTCAGTAAAAATCCTTCATTTATGTTGAAAGTATTAAACCCGTCATTTCCCCAATAGCCTTTAACGTTGCTTACGCCTTGTCCTACTATATTAAAATCGAATCCTTTATATGCAGCTCCTATATTTATTCCATATGAAAGTTTAGGAAGAGATGAGCCTTTTATTACACGGTCATTATCATCAAATACTTTGTCGTCATTATTATTTTTATACAATATATCACCAGGGCTGGGTGTGCCTCCAACATAAGAACTAAATGTGTAACCTTCTGCAAGTAAATTATCTATTTCCGATTGATCTTGTATAATATGGTCATATTCTAATACATAGAAACTTCTAAATGCCTCATCTTCAACGGTAATAGTTGGGCCACTGATTGATCGGTCTCCATTAAATTTAGTTACTTTATTACTTATAGTTGATAAGTTTCCACTAATGTTGTATGAAAAATCTTTTTTAATTTCTCCATGATAAGATAGCTGAATATCAACACCCTTATTTTTCATTTCTGCTATATTTTGCCAAGGTGGCGAGAAATTACCCATTACCAATGGAATTGGTATTTTAGTTAAAATATCGCTGGTTGTTTTATCGTAATATTCAGCACTTACAGATAATCTGTTTTTTAGAAGAACAAAATCTACCCCAATATTAGTAATTGTGGTTGTTTCCCATTTTATCCTACTGTTAGCAATTTCGATAGGAGCTACTCCTTGTTGAAGTTGACCTGCGAATGGGTAGGTATATGAACCATATACAACTTGGTAAGTATAGTCTCCAATTCTATTATTTCCTAATTTTCCCCACGAGCCTCTTATTTTGATATCATCAAATACAGATTTCAAGGATTGTGCAAATTGCTCTTCTGTTAACCTCCAACCAAGAGAGAATGATGGGAAAAAGCCCCACCTGTTATCTTTTGCAAATCTTGAAGAGCCATCGTACCTCGCATTAGCCTCAAAAAGGTATTTCCCTTTATAGTCATAGTTTATTCGGCCAAAATATGATTGAAGAGCATCATCGGTTCCCGAACCTGTTATAGATTCAAGGTTAACGCCTGCATCCATTATATAAATGGCGTCATCTCCTAATATATCATTTTTCTTTGCGTCAAATTTGTCCATTCTATTGTATTGTTGGTCAAATCCGAGCAAAGCTGAAAAGTTATGAGTATTATTAAATGAATAATTAAAGTGTAAAAGAGAATTCATAATTGTTGAATAGTCTCTTCTGCTTCCATTATAAAGGTTGTTTACACTTGGAGTTTGAGGATATTGATAATCGGTTTGGAAATTCCACAGCGAGTATGGGTTAGTGTATGTCCAATTACGATAATTGCGATAGTTAAAACCGAAACTATTTTCCCACTCTAAGAATTTGAACAATTTTATTTTTCCATAAAACTTCAAGCCTAATTTTTGGGTTTCATAATTTCCCCTTATATTGTCAATATAGGCACGAGGGTTGGCTCCTGGAGGTAGCCCTTCGAACATTTCACCTCCATAACGGCCGTCTTCATAGAAAGGAATAACACCGGGTGTTGTATTCCTAATATTATTAAAGAAACTGGTAACGTCAATAGGGTCTCTATCTGACCATAAGCCATAAACATTACCTCCCAAGTCTAACCATTTAGTTATTTTTGAATCTACATTTAATCGAAATGAATATTTTTTGTAACTGGAATTATCGATAATACCTTTATTATCTAAATATCCTAGAGATAAGAAAAACTGGTTATCTATATTTCCTCCTTTGGCAGTTATGTTGTGTTCGTTTAAAACAGAGGTATTTAACATTTCATCGTGCCAATTGGTATTTGGATATAAAGGATTGCCAAGAGCCGACTCCCGTCTCCATTGTTCAATTAGGTCGGTTGAGTATTTTTCTCTTCCCTCTGATTCGTTTACCAATTCCATATGCGTTGCCATATCGCTTATAAAGTCAACATCTTTTGAAGCATTTTGCCAACCAACATATCCATTATAGTTAAAAGTAACTTTTCCTTCTTTTCCTTTTTTGGTTGTAACCAGAATAACCCCGTTAGCGGCTCTTGAACCATAAATGGCTGATGATGAGGCGTCTTTGAGTACAGAAATGTTCTCTACATCGTTTGGATTTATATCATTCAGCGCACCCGGGATACCGTCTATAATAACTAATGGAGAAGCATCGTTCATTGTACCTTGCCCCCTTACTAAGATGTTTACGCTTTCTGCACCTGGAGTTCCTGACGTTTGTGAGATACTAAGCCCTGCACTTAACCCGGTTAAAGCAGAAGATAAATTCATGGCTGGGCGGCTCGTTAATGCTTCGTCAAATGTTACGGAGGATACAGATCCTGTAAGATTTTGTTTTTTCATTGTACCGTATCCTACAACCACAAATTCATCCAATAGAGCGATTTCTGATTTAAGTTCAACATTTAACTCATTACTGGTTCCTACTTTTATTTCTTGAGAGGTATAACCAAGATATGAAAAAATAAGAATTACATTTTCATCATTTGTTATATCTAAAAGGTAATAACCATCTACATCAGTTACGGTACCATTGGCTTGGTCTTTAATCCTAATTGTTACACCAACCAAAGGAATTCCTTTTTCGTCAACCACTCTTCCTTTTAAGGGGCGCTTAGCCTGATATGAGGTAACATCTGTTATCTTCTTTTCTTTGTCAGGAATAGGTAAGGTTGTCCCCTTTGAATTACCGGGCAATATCATAATAATTAATATTGCTAATAGTAACATAATTTGATTTGAATCCTTTTTCATAAGCACTTTTTCATTTTTAGTTATGTTAAATATGATAATAGTTTAATTATATCTTTTTACGATGGAAGAATAGTTTATAAATAATACTGTCTTTTTTTATTTTGCTATCTACGACAAATCGATCCAGTCCGGTATAAGTACCTGAGCTAAACATCATTAGCACAACTAGAGAGGCTATCTCAATTATGTTTCTATCTATAATCCAATAATTTCCACCTGTATGAAAATTTGCAGCAAGGTTAGAAAAAGGAGGATATGCCAAATAATAGAAAGACAGCAAAACAATGCCAAAAAATTTGGCTGGCTTTTCAAAAAAACCGAGAAAAAGCGCTAATCCTATTAATATTAAACCCCAAATATTTAGCGCATCTATGTTTTCTATCATTGTTTGGGATTGTGCCCAACTTTTAAATAAAGGAGCCAAAGGACCTGTGCTATGTAATAAAAATGAGGCGGAAGACCAACCGGAGGAAAGGTATTTAAAAAGGCCCTCATAAAGGAAGTGCCATCCGATAGCAACACGTAACAATGTTAGTGCTATAATTTGTTTATTTGAATACTGATTGTTCATAATACTTAGCCTATAGAATATTGTTCGTTTACTTTGTCCCAAGAAATAGTTTTCTTATGCAGATATGATAAATTTGCCATACAAAGAGTAACTGCTTCTTCAAAACCTGCGTCTATACCACAACTAACTTTTCCTTGTCCTCTTATTGCATCTACCCATTCTTTTAGATGAAGAAATGTTGCATCTATTATTTTTCCGTCGATATATGTAGGTCCATAACCACTTTTAAAGTAGTTTTTTGATGTGGCCGATGTAACAGCATCAACATCTACACGGGCATTTGGGGCATAATAATAAAACGGATTATCCGAGTCTTCGGCAATATCTTTATATCGTTTAGAGTAGGTGTCCTTATATAGCATTATTGCCCTGTCTATTTCCATAGTAGCTTCCGAACCTAATATTCTCGTTTGCCTATATATTCCACTTTTCAGAGTTCCGTCGTAACTCATTGTTAAAGATTTATCGGGAAAGTAGAAAACTGCATTAAATACATCGGCCAAGTCGTCTTTGCCAACATTATAATAAAAATGTCCTCCCATTGCTACTACAGATTCTGGTATTCCTACTCCTAGAACCTGGTTAACGCAATCGTATGTATGCGAAAAGTCGTTTCCAATCATACCTGTACCATAATCGTTATATCGTTGCCAGTTGAAATAGCGCTTATGGTCAAAATTATGCCATGGGGCATTGCCTAAAAATTCTTTCCAGTTTATTGTACTTTCATTTCCTAAATTGTCAAATTGCCTTTCTCGTATCCACGCGCCAAAAGGTGTATTTCTATTAGTAAAAGTTTGTATCATCGACACATCGCCTAAAACCCCTTTCTGATATAGTTCATTTCCAAGCTTGTAACTCATTTGTTGCCTGTTTTCATGTCCGATCTGAAAGACTACGCCCGAATCGCCAATTGTTTTCTTAAGTTCAATTGCCGTTTCAATAGTATGGCACATTGGTTTTTCCAGGTAAATATGTTTGCCTGCCTTTGCTGCATCTATTGCAATTTGTCCATGACTATGGTCGGGGGTAGCTATTATAACTGCATCAATATTATCGCTATTGAGCATATCTTTGTATGTTCTGTATTGTTTTATTTTGGATAGAATTTCAGGAGTATTTCTATCTTCTCTAACATTGTTTTTGGCAGCGTCTAACCCTCGTGCAGAATGAATATCAAAAGTATCGCATATACCGGTTATATCTACAAATAGATTTTCATGCCTTCTTTGATAGGGAAGCCATCTCTCGTAAAGTTTCTCCGTTTTCATCTTGTTAACGTAATCGGGATGAAAGAAGCCAAGCGAATTTAACAGACCTTCTCCTCTCCAACCATGCCCTATAAGACCTATTCTTATCCTGTTTTGCTCGTTTCCTGTAGGTTTTGGTAGTCTTTCGCTTATTACATCAAATTGATTGATACTTAGTTGTTCTTTTGAGTCAACTTTTTTATCGTTTAATACTTTATAAATATTTTTTGTAGCTCCAATTGAAAATGCACCTAAAATGGGCATAGAAGAAATACCCATTATAAAATTTCTCCTTTTCATTTTTCTTGTTTTTAAAAATTCTTGCTAATATTCATCTCATCAAAGGCCGAAATTTCTAACATTATTTTTGCACAATAACCGGTGCAATTTAGCCAGTCGATGTACCCACTTTCTTTATTTTGCCTCTCATTTAATTGCCAATATGTAGGGTATCTACCTGTATCAGCATGTTGAGAAACTGTTACTGTATTTGCAAGTTCAATAGCTTTTGCTCTGTAGATGTCGTTTTTTGTTGCTTTGTAGCCTGCAGAGTAAGCGTCAATCATATTAGCAGTACTTGCAATAATAGGCTCGTAGCATGCGTACTGTTCTAGTACACATGGTGTTATCCATTCTGCTACATTGTATTGTTCTCGGGGCATTGGTTTTTCCCATATAATAAACTGGTCTTCGCAAAATCGTAAAAGATCATCTGCCAGTTTGATAAATTCTTTATCTTGATTCTTTTTCTCAAATAGATATTTTGCAAAAGCACTTGCTTCGTCTTTAGATAGGTTTTTGTATGGTTCAATAGGGGCAACATCTTCAAACTGTCCTGACCAGTTATATGTTTTCAAAGCATTGTTTAAAATCCAATTGTAAGCTTTATTTCTTACATCGGTATATTCTTTTATTTTGTATTGAGATTCTAACCGATCTAAAAATTTTATTATTTCTATTGGAATACAATCGTTGTTTACTACAGGAGAACCGTCCGACCATAATTTTAGTTTCCATGTACCAGATGCTTGTTGTAGTTTTTTATAAGTTCCGGCTATATTTAGAGCGGCTTCTTTATAGTCTATTCTATTCGTAGTATCATATAAATCTAAATATGTACAAGCCGTATGTGCCGGATAGATAGTCATAAATTGGTTCCGAAATGCTTTTGCTGTACGTTGTTTTCCAGCATAAGTAGGCGGAAAAAATTCTAAAGGCGTTCCCTTTTTTTCACTAATATTAATCAAATAATCGGCCGCGTTAATAGCAATTTTTAGAGCTTTTTCTTTATTAGGTTCTGATATTTTTGAATATTCAAGCATGGTTTCTACAACGGCTCCTATTATTTTAGAAGGATAACAGTAAAGGTTATAAGAGGCTGTGTCGGGCGTGCCATTTATTGCCCAATTTTGAATGTAATCTTGTTTAAATTCGTACTCTAATGCTCTTTCAGCACTAATTTTATAATCAGATACTTTTTCATGGTATGGCCCCTTAAATGATGCTGCTTTATAAAAACTAAAGGTATAGGGGTCTCCTATTTGTGTTCCTAGTTTATTTATTCCGCAAATATTTAGTTTTACAAAGCCAACCGGTATTTTATCCCAAATAGAAGATAATTTTTCATACGGTTTGTCTGAATTAAAGGTATATTCGGTACTATCACAGGCCATTGCAGTATATTTGTACTCAACTGCATATTTTATAGGAGAAACATCAAAAGATGGGGCGTATATAAATTGTTGCGAATATTTGTTCCAAAAAGGAACTTTATCCGGTATCCCAGGTCTTATAGGATTAAGAGATTCCTGCGCTGTTTTTTTATTTATATCAGTATAATTTATATTAAAATTATTCTTACACGAGAGCAGTGTTAAAATAAATAATGTTACCAGCAAGTTAGTTTTGTTGATTAAACGCATAATGGATAATATATTTTGAAAATTGTGACTTATTCAAAGTAACCTTTTATGAGTTGATATATTAGCTAATATTCCGCATAAGAATCCTCAAAAACCGCAGAGATACATAGGGTTTGGTGATCTTCTATTAAATCGCTTTTAAGTTGTTGACAATGAGTAGAAAATAGTTGATGAATTATATGGTTAGAGTCTCCCAAATGCAAGGGTTGTCGTGAAATCGGTCTCAAAAGCCGTGCTGTTATGATCAGTCACAATTAAAGCTGCAAAAGGAAAGAAAAGCGCCTTGGTTGCAACGATCGAAGGGGGCGGGGCAGGAAAAGTCATAAAAGTTCTGTACAAGATCCCGGAAAAGGTAAGGGACGGTGTCGAAGAAATAACCCTTGACATGGCCAATTTTATGGGAAAGATGATACGTAGCCGTTTCCAAAAGGCCAACCGGTTCATGGACCGCTTCTTAGTGCAAAAACGCTTTTATGATGCCTTGCAGGAAATAAGGATTGTACACAAGTGGAATGCAATTAACGAGGAAACCAATACCATTGAAAACTCAAAAGCAGAGGGAAAAGATATGTCCGCAAACCCTAATTATACTATTATGGTGTTTTCCTTAATCGTGTAAAAGCTTTAATGCCGTATATGCCATTAATCCCGTGCTTATTTCCAGTACATCTTCATCAATATTAAAAGTAGAAGTATGAAGCGCTGATGTGATATTCTTTTTTTTGTTTCCTACTCCCAAAAGATAAAATGCAGAAGGATATTTTTGTGAGTAATAAGCAAAATCTTCCGAAGCCATCCATAAATCGGGTTCTAAAAAATTTTTATTCCCTACATACTTTTTAATATGATTACATACATTATTACTTATTTTTTTATCGTTTATTAAGAATGGATACCCTTTGTTAATATGGATGTCACAATTTGCTCCCATGCTTTCGGCAATTGACGAGGCGATAGCTTTAATTTTTTCATGAGCCTTATTTCTCCATGTTTCGTTAAAAGTTCTTAATGTTCCCTGTAATATTACTTTTTTAGGGATGACGTTAAATGAGCCATTGGCATGAAATTTTCCAAAAGATAATACTGTGGGTATATTAGGGTTGCTATTGCGGCTTACTAACTGCTGTAATGTAATAACAATATTAGAAGCAATTACAACAGGGTCAATTGTATTGTGAGGTTCTGCTCCATGACCGCCTTTTCCGTTTACACAAATTGTTATTTCATCCATCGATGCCATGAATTTTCCTTCTCGCAGGGCTATTTTACCTGTTTCAATCGAAGGCATAACATGTTGTGCTATTACGGCTTTTATTTTTTTGTCGTTAAATATACCCGAATCTATAATTTGTTTTGCTCCCCCTGGAAGCTTTTCTTCTGCCGGTTGAAATATGCACATTATATTACCTTTAATTTCATGTTTTATGGAATTAAGTATTTTTATTGTGCCTAATAATGAAGCTGTATGGACATCGTGGCCGCAGGCATGCATGACTTCATTATTTTCGGAAGAATAATCAATGTCGTTTTCTTCTTTAATAGGTAATGCATCTATATCGGCGCGGAGCACAACTGTTTCGTCAGAAAGTTTTCCTTTTATAAATGCAACAATTCCGGTATTGGCTACAGAAATCCATTCTACCTTCATTTCTTCAAGTTTTTGTTTTATAAAAGCAGATGTGTTAGATTCTTGAAATGATAATTCAGGATGTTTGTGTAAATATCTTCTGTTTTCAATGACTTCATCCTCTATTTTTGATGCATATTGTTTTATATTTTTTATTAATGGAACCATAAAAATTGTATTACAGGCTATCTTTTTCTAAAAAATCTTTTACAAAATCATTGTCTGTTAAATGAGTATATTTTTCTAATACACGTGTAATTTCCCAGTCTTGCCCTTCTGATAATTTTTCTTTTGGGCTTAAACACCATATTCCTTTCATTAGGCCTTGTCTTTTTAACACTTCGTGGATGCCTGCAATAGATCCTTTGAATGAATGGGCAACGTCAAATATAGCTGAGTTCATATCGGTAACTTCAATGCCGGTTTTAAGAATTTCTGCAAAATTTAAATTTTCTTCTTTTATCCCTTTTTTTATTTTTATAAACAATTCTACCGATTTTCTCGTCCATACGGAATAATGTCCTAAGAGTCCGCCTACAAATCTTTTTTCACAGGGTATTCCATTGTGGGAGAGAGAGTAAGGAGTTATAAGGTCATTAATAATATTGTCATCATTTCCTGTATATAAAGCAATGTCTTTGCATCTTGACGAATGGCAAACAGCACGCACAACATCAAGTGTTTGGTAGCGATTGAAAGCGGCGACTTTTATAGCTTGCACATTTTCTATTTCGCAAAATTGCCTCCAAAAATTATAGCTAAGTACTCTTCCTCCAACTGCAGGTTGCAGATAAAATCCAAATAAGGGTATTATTTCTGCTACTTGCCGGGCTCGTTCTAATAATTCGGTTTCTGATAAATGGTTTAATCCTCCCATACTCAAGAGAGCCAAGTGGTATCCGTATTTCTGAGCTATTTTTGCTTCTTCAATTGCTATTTTTGTTTCTCCGCATACTCCAGCAACTTTAATAAAAGGTTTTTGAATATTTTGCTTATCAATTTCGTCGGCAACAATTTTTAATACCGGTTCCAGGTAATTAAATTCCGGGTCTCTAATTTCAAATTGGGTTGTATGAACACCAACAGCTAAGCCGTTTACGCCACAAGCAATATAATACCGAGTAAGCCTACGTAGTGTTGCTTCATCAATGGTTAAATCTTTGTTTAATGCTAGCGGGTGAGCAGGAATAAACGCCCCGTCATGTAATTTGCATTTTACTCTGTGTTGCATTTTGATTTGTATTTTAGAATTTTCCTTCTCTTTCTTGAAAATGTGTGGGTTTATTGTTTGTTTTGCCTCCTTCGATAACCCATTTAGCTATTAATTCGATCATTTGGTTTAACGAAACTCGCGGATACCCAAATAATTTGAAACACTCTGCTGCATTACTTAACAAGGCTTTAGGTTGCTCTATATTATTAAAAACAGGTTCTTTTTTTAGAATCTCACCGAATTTGGATGCCACCCACCGTACAGATATAGTTTCAGGGCCGGTAACGTTTAATATTTTAGTAGGTACAGAACAGTGTAAAAGGCTGCGGAGTGCTATTTCATTGGCATCGGCTTGCCAAATTACGTTAACATTGCCCATGCTTAAATCTATACTTTTTCCCAAGAAAACAGATTTAGCAATTTCAAGCAGAACACCATAAGTAACATCGTTGGCATAATTTAATCTATAAATTAATAAGGGAGTGTTATTTTTTGAAGCAAAATATTGAAATATTCGCTCTCTTCCAAGACAGGATTGCGCGTATTCTCCTATTGGAGATGGTGAAACATCTTCCGTAACTCCTCCCATTTCAATGGGTGAAAAGGGATAAATATTACCGGAAGAAAATACAACAATACGTGAGTTTTTGTATTTATTTGCTATTCTTCCCGGTAAATAAGTGTTCATTACCCAAGTGTAAGGTTCATTACCTGTAGTTCCGAATTTATGTCCTGCTAAAAAAATAACATTTTGGGTATCCGGCAGGTTCTGTACATCATTTTCATTAAGAAGGTCTGCTTTTATTGTTTGTATTCCAGCAACATTTAATTCTTTTTCTAAACTTTCTTCAGAAAATCTTGATACAGCGGTTACTTTTTTATTTATTCCGGCTAAATCGATAGCCTTTTTTGTTAATCGTGCCATATCAGGTCCCATTTTGCCTCCTGCTCCCAATAAAATAATATCGCCTTCAATTTTTAGAATGTCGTTTATTAATTCTTGGGATGGTTGTAGCATATTTTGATATGCCTGTTCTTTATTCATAAGGTTTCGGATTAATTAAGAAATAGATTTTTAAAATTAATAACAGCTAATCCAATAACAACGATAAGCCCCAAAAAACCGGAAATTCTAAAAAACATATTATTGCGATTATTTCCCATGAGTTTTTTATCGTTAGCAATTAAATACATTGCAATACCTATTATCGGAACAATAAAAATAGTAATACTTTGTGCAAGAACGATTAGTTCGAGAGGAAGGTGTCCGAACAATATTGCTATTGCTGCTCCTGTAATCATTACTATTGATATAAAAAGCCGTGTTTTGGGAGAACTGAAATCGCTACCGGCTCCCAATGCATCTCCAAACAATGTTCCTCCTATACTTGCGTTTCCTACAATTGACGAAAATGATGCAGCAAATAAACCAATTAAAAACAATACTGCGGCATAATTTCCAAAAGCAGGTTTTAAAGCCATCGACATATCTGTAGCTGTAGTAAGTTTAATTCCTTGTGGAAATAAAACAGAACCTGCAACAATCATTACAATAGCACTTAATATTCCGAGAAGAAGAATTCCTGTGAGGCTGTTATCTTTATATTCGTGGGGAAATTTGCTTATACGTTTTCTCTCTTGTACCAAGTATGTAGTATAAAATGCTCCAACAATAGAGAAACAAGAGGCTATAAAGGCAATTATCAATCCTGTTGAACCGTTTGGAACTGAAGGTATAAATCCCCCAATAACTCCAGATAAATAGGGTTTAATCATAATAATTGTAATAAGAAAAGCGAATAACATTAAGCTTATCAGAAAAATCATTAGTCTTTCTAATACCTTGTAAAACGATTTAAAGAATAATAAAGCAACGCCTATTAAATTAATAAGAATAATCCATATTTCTTTATTGGTGCGAGTAAGTTCACCAAGAGCTATTCCTGCTCCAACCGAGTTTCCTGCTTGAAAAGAAGTACAAACTAAAAAAATTCCTACTCCAACAATTATACTAATTGTTCTTCCCCATTTTTCGCTTATAGTCGATAAAAGAGATTTGTTTATAGATAATCCTATTCGGGCTGCCATTGCGGTAAAAACCGCCATAAAGAATACAGCAATAATAATTATCCATAACAAGTCAAAACCATAACCTGCTCCCAGTTTAGATGTAATGGTTATTTTACTGGGACCGAAAACCAATGCAGCTACAATGATTCCGGGGCCTAGATTACGCAAAAAGTTATTTGACTTCATAAAGATTAATTTTACAGAAACTATTCTGCCAAGGTTAATTGAGCTTTTTAATTAATTTTTTTGCATTTTTTTCCCCTTTGTAATAAGTTTTATCCATAGAAATAATTTTACCGCCTTTTCTTTTGCTCTCGTTTGATGCTTCCATGAAAGTAAATATCTCTATGGTTTCTTTTTCAGGTAAAGGAACTGTTTTTGTTTTAAAGAAATTTAATATTTGATCTAGCAAGACAGCATATCCTGCATAAGTTCCGGTTTGTTCAGCTCCGCCTGGTGTATATACTGTGCCTCCGTACAGGTTTACTCGTTGTAGTCCTCTGAAGGTTCCTATCCTTTCATTATCCCATCTCCCTACTACAACATCGGTACTATCTGTACACATTCGGCTTACTTCGGTGCATCCTGTACCCATTACGGTAAATAACATTTCTATTCCGTGTATTCCGTACCATCCAAAATCATCGTGAGAGCTTTCTCTTCTATGGGGAGAGTAGCAATCGGCACCAAGAACTTTTCCAAAATCGCCGTTCCTTATTTTTTGAACTTTAGGTACATATCTTAAAGAAGACGATGAAAAAATTGGTACATTGTATTTTTTTGCTAATTTAAATAGGGCAATTGCTTGTGCTAAAGATGCTCCAGCAGGTTTGTCAATAAACATGATTTTGCCTGATTTTAGCACCTCGTTTGCTTGTTCCAAGTGTAAATTGCCATCGTTAGTTTCAAGTAGTACGCAATCTACTTTTTTTAATAATTCTGCAATAGTGGGAACTATTTCAACACCGTATTTTTCTACTTCTTTTATATAATTAGGGATTCGTTCGTAACTGGATTTTATAGTTTTTGAGCCATAAGGGTAGGCTGCTACAACTCTGAAGTCTTTGTATTCTTCTTTTTTATCATCTCCATTTAAAAGTTTTGTAAATGCAGGCGAATGAGAAGTATCTAACCCAATAATTCCGATTTTTATTTGTGCTTGTGAAGTGGACAAAAATGCCATTCCGAAAAAAAGAATTGCACATAAAATGATTTTAATTTTCATACTATTGAGATTGTTTGTTAATAATTATATGTAATGAGCATGTGAATGGTGTTATATTGCAGATTGTAAGTATTTTACATGCTCATTTTTGTTCCCGTAGTTTTATTAGTTTAATAATATTTATTCATCTGATAATCAGAAATAACATTTCTCCATTTTAAAAGAAGGTCCCTGTAGTTCAGGGAACAATGAATTTTTGAACCTAGCTTTATTCTCAGTTATTATTATTCTCCACGTTTTTTCAGTATCTTCCAGAAAGCTATATACGTTAATGTAGTCCATTAACTGCGGTCTGATTATGGGCATCATATTTGAAAATGCCTATTGTCGCTTTATTTTTGTTCTTACCAATGCTTTTAAAAGATTCTTATCAATCTTTAATTTAAGGGAGTTTAAAAGAATTTAATCGGATACCAGTGATTTTAATAATGATGCACTATCTTCTTCAAGATAAAGAATAGCATCTTTTTTAGTTCTTAAAATAGTTGCCGGACACTTCTCCGAAATTATGCCGTTTATGGTTTCGTTAACAGCTTCTGCTTTTAATTTTGAAGGAACTATGCAAAACATATATTTAGCATGTAACAATGTAGGAATAGTTAAAGTAAAAGCGTTTTCGGGCACAAGGCTAATCGTTTCAAAACATTTATCGTTTACTTGTTGTTGACGACAAGCGTGTTCCAACTCAACAACTTTTATTATTTTGGGATCGTTGAAATCTGCAACCGGTGGATCGTTAAAAGCAATATGTCCGTTTTCTCCAATCCCAAGGCATACTATATCTACCGGATATATTTGCAACAGATTACCATAGCGCTTACATTCTTCATCAGTATCTGAAGCCAATCCGTTAATATAATGAGTGCTTTTAAAAGGAACTTTATTGAAAAGTCTATCCTTTAGAAAGTTTGCAAATCCTTGAGGGGCATCTTCATCTAAGCCGATATACTCATCCATGTGGAAAGCATTTATCTTGTGCCATGGAACAGTTTTATCGTTTTTTAGATAATGTAAAAATTCGTTTTGTGAGGGTGCTGCAGCAAAAATGATATTAATTTCTTCTTTTTTGCTTAAAATCTCGTTAATTCTATTTGCTACATCTCTTGCGGCTATTTTTCCCATCTCATCACGTGTCGGAAAAATATTTACGTTTAACATTTCTTTTTCGAAAGTAATAGGTTTTGTTCTAGTTTTTGTGAATGACATTTCCTTCTAATATTGTGTATGAAACATTAATATTTTTATCAAAAATGACGAAATCGGCATCTTTTCCTCCTTTAATAGAACCTTTGTTTTTATCAATTCTCAGGATACGTGCCGGTGTAAGTGTCATCATTTTTATGGCTTCTACCAAAGGAACTTCGGCAATGTTAACCATTGTTCGCACAAGCCGGTCGGTAGTGGCAACACTTCCTGCAAATGCCGTTCTATCAAGTAGTTTAGCAACACCATCTTCAATAATTACTTTTTGTCCTTTTTCAAGGCTGCCCAAAATAGATTCTCCATCGGGCATACCTGCTCCTCGCATAGAGTCAGTACAAAGGGCTATTTTCTCAGAGCCTTTGAATTTGTATACAAATTGTAGTAACGATTTGGGCAGATGTATTCCATCCGCAATGATTTCTACATCCATATCATCGATTAAATATGCAGACTCGACAATTCCTGCATAGCGATATGCATTTTTGCGTGTAATGGTAGACATTCCCGAATAAAGATGTGTAATGAGGGAAAATCCGGCTTTATGTGCTTCAACTACTTCTTCGTAAATAGCATCGGAGTGGGCAATAGATGCCAGAATGTTTTTAGATTTGAGCACTTTTGCAAAATCAGATGCTCCTTGAAGTTCGGGTGCTAAGCTCCACCTTACAATATCGTCGGTAGCATCCAGTATTTTATTATATTCTTCAGGTTCTGGGTTGCGTAGGTATTTGGCGTCCTGTGCTCCTCGTTGGTTATAAGAAAAATAAGGACCTTCTATATGTAATCCCACAAATTTTGCACCTTTTTTATTTCTTTTTACAGCTTCTTTGTAAATAGAAAAAGTTTTAAGCATTTCTTCAGATGTGCCGGAGAGTGTAGTGGGCAGTAAAGCTGTTGTTCCATATTTTGCATGAGTTTCGGCAGCTCCTAAATAAGCTTCTACTGTTCCGTCCATAAAATCATGACCGCCACCGCCATGAGTGTGTATATCTATAAAACCGGGTGAAACATATTTGCCATTCACATCTATATACTCTGCATTTTCATTTGGCCTTGTATCGCCAACAGGTATAATTTCTTTAATTATTTTTCCTTCGCATACAATTGTTAAGTCCTTTTCAATATGGTCTGGAAAAATAACATTACAATTTGTCAATATTAATTTCTTCATTGAACTTATTTTTCAATATTAATTTCTTTTATGCCATACGTTTATTTTATATCCTCTGCCTGCATACCAAATAATATACGCAAAACAAGGAACCAATATTAGGTAAGCACTTTTCATTGCATGAAAAGCTGTGGTTGAAGAACTCATATTAAACTCTACAAGATATCCGAAAACCAATGGGAAAACAGCACTTCCACACAAAGCCATTACTAATAGAGACGAACCAAGGTTAGTAAGTCTTCCCAGTCCGTTAATTGCCAAAGGCCAGATGCCGGCATACAATAACGCATTTGGAAGACCCATTAAAACAAGGAACCAAATGGATACATCTGTGTTCATGCCTAGTATTTTTACATTTCCAGATACAAATATTAATAAAAGGGATAATACTAAATTTAAAGTGGCGCAAATGAATAAAGCTACACGTTGATTTAAGTATTTGGGTATAAGTATAATACCAAGCAAATAACCAAAGAAAGTAAAAGTCATAGTAAAAGAAGGGAAATTTTGAGCCGGCCCTTCTAATCCTAATCCCATTGTTCCTGCATAGTCGATAATTGTTGCCAATGAAATCATTTGGGTACCAATATGGAAGAACATTGCTATAACTCCTAATATTAATGCCGGATATTGAAGTATTGATTTTTTGGGTTCTAGTCCATCTTCAGCACCTTTATTTAATTCTTTTGCATCTAATTCCGGCAATACCGAATAACGAACTATAGTACCGGAAACAAAAAGAATTATACTTAAAATTAAGTAAGGGACAATAACGCCTCGCACTAAAGTATCTAAGGCTGTATCTAAGGCTTGTCCTGAATAAAGTCCTTCTTCTATTTGTTTCATTAATACTTTATCAGACTCTCGAATAACAACAGCGGCAAATATTAGGTTTGCGATAATTCCTGCTAGTTTGTTTCCTGTTCCTACGATACTAAAACGTTTTGCTGCACTTTCGCGCGGGCCTATTATGGTAACATAAGGGTTTGCTGCCGATTGTAAAATAGCTAATCCTATTCCCAATAAAAAAAGTCCAGCGAGAAATATTTGGTACATCCGCCAATAGGCTGCCGGAACAAATAAAAATGCGCCCAGGGCCATGCACCACAGACCCAACATCATGCCTTTTTTATATCCTACTCTATTTAAAAGAACAGATGATGGTATTGCCATAACAAGATAGGCTATGTAAAATGCAAATGTGACCAAGTAAGATTGTACTCGCGATAATTCGCAAGTTATTTTAAAGTACGGGATTAAAATGGTATTTACCCATGATACTAATCCGAATATAAAAAAAAGGAACACCAAGATAACCATTGAATATGCAGTGGTACGCGTTTGGGGTTTTGTAGAAGAATTAAGTGTCATAACATGTAGTGGTTTATTAAGCTAAAGTTTATGAACATTGTTGGTAAAGGCACAAATGTATCTTGAAATAAAAATAAACCTTGCTTAAAAAACGAATTACAAGTTTCAAAAAACGTTGCTATGTGTAAATTTTGTAGGTAATACCATTGGCTAATTAAACCTACCATTTGGGGAGATAGGGAGGGATTTTTTACTGTCGTTTAGCTTCCAGTTTGCTAAATTTACGACGATACTCATTAGGAGTGTAGCCTTTTGTCTTTTTAAAGATGCGAGAAATATTTTTGCTGTCATTAAATCCCGATTCAATTGCTAAATCAAATAACGAGCGGTTTGTTGTCAGTAGTAAATCGGCAAATAACTCAACACGACATTGCAAAATAAATTGATAAATAGATGTTCCCATCTCTTCTTTAAATTTTATCTCAAGGTTTCTTCGCGATAAAGGAACAATCTGCGTTAGTCCATCAATATTTATTTCAGAAGTAAAATGCGACTCAATATGTTTTATTATTTCCGCAATATACTCATTGTCAATATTATATCTTTCGGTGGATTGGCGTAGTTCAAAACGAATAGGACGGATAACTATATCAACTGGTGTTTTTCGTTCTTTGTTAATCATTTGGTCAATAAGGCGACCTGCTTCGTATCCTCCTTTTTCCACATCGAGTTCAATAGAGGAGATCGGAGGGTCAGACAAGTTGCATATTAACTCATCATTATCAACACCAAGCAACGCAATTTCTTGAGGAATACGAATGTTTTTTATTTTACAAATTTCGGAAACCTGTAAAGCAAAGCTGTCGTCGCACGCAAATAACCCGATGGGTTTAGGTAATGACAAAAGCCATTCGTCAAGTTCAATATGACGGCTACTCCATTGCTCTCCATTTAGGCTTTCGCTTTCGAAAGAATAATAATTGCCTCCTACTTTTTCTACTTCGCGCCGAAATCCTTCTGCCCGTTCGCGAGACCAAACTACGTCTTTATTGCCATAAAAGGCAAAATTTTTATATTTCCGTTTAATGAAAAAATTTCCGGCCATTTCTCCGGTTCCAATATAATCTCCGGTTAGATTAGAAAAATATATACTCTTATTTTTATAATTTTGAAGGATAACAGGAATATTCAATTCTGTTAATAGATTTGTGCCGTCTTGATCCCACCTGGCAAGTATGGCATCAGCCTGCCAGTCTTTTGCCCATTCAACGATACCTTTTGTGCCATATAAATCTTGATAATAGCTTGGCAGTCGGTAAAAAATCCAAGGGCCAAAGTCTTTGGAGTAACGAATTAACCCACGTAGCAAACAACGGCTAAATTCGCTGGAATGATCAACAAGGAGTAATATCTTTTTCATCTCTTTTTTTTTAGGTTTAATAACATAAAGAATAGAAGCACCAAAGAATAAAAATCGATTGAATTAGGCATTTAACACATGAGTTGCTTGTGAGTAACTGGCGCAACCTCCATCATCAGTTTTAGCATGTTGTCAAAGATTCCGTCTATCATTACAATGCGGTTAAAACAATAGTCATACTCTTCAATGTATGCCTGAAGGTTTTCAACCTGGTGTTGCATCCCTCGCAGCAACCTTTAAAGTTCATTATTGCCCTTTTCTAATCGGGGTAATTCCTTCCCTTTTTACCTAACTCCACCTAACTCAGGTTAACGAATTCTTTGGACAAAGGAGCGTACCCTAGCCATTTATCAGTTTTTATGTCAGGTGTATTTTCAATTGTGGTGCGCATAAAACCGCCCAATTCTTTAGAACTACTTTCCTTGATTACCTTCCTATAAATACTCTTAATATCTTTGCCTTTCTTTTGAATGGCAAAAACAACAAGTTTCTTTTTATTGTTTTTGGGCCCTTTTTCAACTTCTTCCTGACCTCCAAGAACGGTTTCATTAACCTCGGCTTTGTCTCCAATTTTGTTGTCGCCACTACTGGGCATGGCTCGCATTACCTTTTGTTTAAAAGACCAACATGTTTTTTGCCTCAAATCCAATTTCATGCTCAGCTCAGTGCCACTGATCCCCTTTATGTTTGTACTCACATAATATACAATGTAGAATGCTTTTAATATGGGGAACTTCAATTTGTGAAACAGAGTCTGGCTGGTCGGAGAAATTGCGCTTCGGCAACGGGTACACTGGCGGTCATATTTGCGTTTAGATTTACAATATTTTGCATGGCCGCAATGAGGGCACACAAAACCTTCTTCCCATTTTAGTTTCATAAGATATTCATAGCAGGCATCATCGTCAGGGAAACGTTCTTGAAACCCCAAAATACTAAGACTTTTGAACCTATTCTCCATTTTGCAATCAATCTTGTGCTAAAATAGGGAATTCTAAGTTATAAACTAAATGCCCAACTCCCAAAAAGTATTTGTTTATCCTCATCATTTGTAAATGCGTTAAAGAATACATTTGCGATTTTTGAGGATTATCATGCGTAATATTGGATAACAACATTCTTCCGGAAAATTTACTTTGTACAACATGCTAAGTTTAAAATAAATAAGATTTTATACTTCTTCATTAAAATCAATTTGTCTGTAATATTATTATTTAAATTAATATGGAAAATACTGTTGTTGTTGATAATGAGGCATTTTCGCTTCACTACTTAGATTGGTTAGCAATTGCTGTTTTTATACTTTCATTATTTTTAATCGGTATTATCACAGGTAAAAAAGAGAGAGACACTGCTCAGGATTATTTTTTAGCTGGTAGAAAATTACCGTGGTATGTTGTCGGGAGCTCTTTTGTGGCAGCAAATATTAGCTCAGAACATCTCATCGGCATGATTGGGAGTACTTTTATCTTCGGTATTTGCACTGCATTCTTCAGTTGGGCTAATATTGCTGCGTACTCGTTTTTGATATGGTTGTTTATCCCTTTCCTGATAGCATCGAAATCATTTACTATCCCAGAATTTCTGGAAAAGAGGTTTAATCTTTTTGTCAGACAATTTTTTGCTATCGTAACATTAATTACAAATCTCTTTGCATTTTTGGCAGCAGTTCTCTATGGAGGGACGATTGCTTTTCAGGAAATATTTAATACTCCCTTTTGGCCAACAGTAATAATTATGGCCGTATTTGCCGGGAGCCTCGCTATTTGGGGAGGATTATCATCGAGCTCTTGGTCATCTTTACCAACTATTATAGTATTAATTGTTGGCGGATTTATCGTAACAATGTTAGGACTCAGTAGCTTGGCCGGAGAAGTAGGTGGCAGCGGTATCGTTGACGGATTTAAAGTGATGGTTGAGAGAAACCTTGCCACAGCAGGTGAGTGGAAATTGGCTGCAGAAGCAGCTGCAGAACATATGCCGCAGCAATACAACAGAATGTCTGTTATGTTACCTGTCAATCATCCACTTGTTCCCTGGATCAATTGGTTTTTCATCATATTCTCAGTTAGTATTTGGTACAATGCTCTTAATCAGTTTATGGTACAAAGAGTATTAGGAGCCAAAAATAGTTATCATGCCAGAATGGGAGTTGTACTCGCTGGATTTCTTCAGGCCATTTTACCGGTTATTATTGTCCTGCCAGGCCTTATCCTTTTTGCCATGAAGCCGGATATTATGCTCCAGCCATGGGCTGATGTTAAGCCTGAAGCAGATCAAGGATTTATTTATTTGGTAAAGACACTTGTTCCTGCAGGCCTATGTGGCCTTGTGCTGGCAGCTTTATTTGGTGCGATTCAATCTACTGTGAATGCGGTAGTAAATTCCACCTCAACGGTATTAACTATGGATATCTATAAGAGAATGTTTCATAAGAAGGCGACAGATAAGCAAATGGTAAAATTTGGAATTATCTCCTCTATTGTCATTCTTGTTCTTTCTGTTCTTATTGCTGGATTTATCGAATCATTGAAGACAAGCCTTTTTGTATATATCCAACAGTTTTTCGCCTTTTTTGCACCGCCCTTTGCTGCAATTTTTCTATTGGGTATTTTGTGGAGACGGATAAATGGGAAAGGTGCTTCAATAGCAGTCAGCATTGGTTTTATTGTCGCAGTTATTTTAAAGACGTGGGAATTAAAAGCCGATCTTCCAGGATACCTGACATTTTATTTGCCCGGGGATATGCCAATATGGTTGGTGCCATTTTATAACCAAGCAGCGTTGGTTTGGGTGTTTTCTTTGATTGTATGTATTGTAGTCAGCTATATGACAGTTCCACCTTCTGCTGACCAGGTGACTGATCGATTGGTGATTAACTGGAAGAAGATAAATATTTTTAATGACCTAGGCGGCAGATGGTACAAATCTGTTGTTTTTTGGTGGCTTGCTTTAACTCTACTGGTTGTTTCATTGATTCTGGCTTTTTCCTTATAGAAGGAATGCCCATATAAAATCAAAATATAGAATTAAAATGAATAAAAGAATCACAATAGGATTTATTCCTTGTTTAGCAGACTTATATAATCGCCTTTTTTCTGTTGATGATATCAATAGTTTAAAAGATTATATTGAAGATGTGAAGTGCGATATTTCATCTGAAAAGCTGCAGCCAGAATTTGGAAGATTATCATCCACTAAGGAGCAAATATCTTCCGAATTTAAAAAAATGATTTCCTCCGGAGCGGAAATGATCGTAATTATGTTGCCTCCATACTGTCCTAGTGGCGCAATTGTTCCTGCAATTATTGAAAATAATATACCAGTTGTTTTGTGGGCTTCGCAAAAAATGTATGAAATAAAACCTGAAGAATTAACTGCTACAAAGGTATATCTGAGCCATGGTGTTCATGCTGTACAAGATATAGCAAATGTTTTGATAAAGTCCGGTAAGAGTTTTGGCATATTACATCATCAGATTGAAAGCCCTGGTTTTATTCAAGAATTAGAATCATGGGCATTTGCGTCAAGAATATATAGTTCTTTTGTTAATTCTAAACCGACACAATTTGGGGGACATTTTGCAGATATGTTAGATCTGCAAATTTCGGATGCCAAATTTATCAAACAGTGTGGAATAAAATACACAGAGTTTAGCCTACAGCAAATTAAAGATGCGATATCAAAAGTTAGCGAGGAGCTGATAGAGTATCAAATTCTTAAATACAAAAAAGAGTTTAGTATTGCCAAAGATGTAACACACCAGATGCTTTATAAAACAGCTAAAGGAGAACTTGCAATATCGTCGTTAATGGATAGTGTGGGATCAAAGGCATTAGGAATAAACTTCCAGACACTATGTAACGATAAAAATATTGGTGATGCAATGCATGTAGCCGCATCAAGGCTAATGGGCGAAGGGAAAGGCTATGCAGGAGAAGGAGATTGGGTTACATCAGCACTTGTTTACTCAATGCAAAAAGCTTTTGGAACTGCCAGCTTTAGTGAGATATTTTCTGTGGATTATAAGAATAACAGATTATTGTTAAAACATTGGGGTGAAGCAAATCCTAAAATGTCTAGAGATAAGCCCAAGCTTATTATGAGTGGGCTTAATGATAAGCAAAAAGCAGAGTTTTGTATCATTAGTATGGAATTTGAGTCAGGAGATTATACACTCATAAATATTAATTCGAATAAGAGTGGGGAAGGGCAACTAATCAGCATATACGGAAAAATTTTGCTGGACTCTATTCCGGAAAGCTATCCGGGACCGCGAGCCTTATTTTGCCCTGACTCAAAAAATGTTATAAAAACGTTAGAATCTTATGCATATAGTGGAGGAAGTCATCATTTGGTATTGGTAAAAGGAAATATCGAAGATATTCTTAAAAAATTATCCATTTTACAAGGATGGAATTATACAGCGCTTTAAATGAGTTTTGTGTAAAAAGAATACTCTTAACTATATCGACAGTTTTTAGAAACAACATTAAAAATTAACTTGAATTACAAAAAATAATAATATGAATTTAGAAATCAAGGATGTAGATAAACGTTATTACAAAGAGTATTTAGAAGATTTTCTCCCTAAAAATATAATTGATATACATACTCATATTTATATAAAGGAAATTACGGAAACAGCAGATATTCAAGATAAACGTCTTGTTTCTTGGACATCATTGGTTGCCGAAGATAATCCAATTGAGGATCTTATTGAAACATACAAATTAATGTTTCCAGGAAAAAATGTTACCCCTTGTGTATTTCCTTGGGTTGAACCCTTGCACAAAATAGATGAATTAAATGAATATACTAGAACTTTGGCAGTAGCACGACATTTGCCTGTATTATTTCTTGATTGCCCAACGTATAGCATGGAAGAATTAGAAGAAAAGCTGGTTAATGGGAAATATAATGGAGTTAAGGTTTACTTAAGTTTTGCACCGTCATACATTCCTGGCAATGAGGTCCGAATTTTCGATTTTTTACCTCATAGCCACCTTGCTGTACTAAATAAGCTTGGGCTAATGGTAATGTTACATATACCCAGGCCAGGACGATTAAAAGACCCTGTGAATCTCGCTCAAATACTTGAAATAGAGCAACAATACCCAAATGTAAAAGTTGTTCTTGCACATGTGGGAAGGGCCTATTGTCAGGAAGATATAGGTGAGGCTTTTAAGATTCTTGAGAAGACAGATAATCTGGTGTTTGACTGTTCTGCTAATACCAACGCCGCGGTGTTTAGACAGGCATTGGAATCGCTTGGCTCCCACCGTATGATTTTTGGAAGCGATCTTCCAATTACTCGTATGAGAATGAGACGTGTCTGTGAGAACGGAATTTATATTAATCTGGTACCAAGTGGATTGTATGGTGATGTTTCTCTGGATAAGAATATGAGGGAGCTTGAGGGAGAAGAGGGGGACAAGCTTTCATTTTTCCTTTATGAGGAGATAAAAGCCATGAAGGAAGCTATAAATGACTTGGGGCTTGGTAAAGCCGACGTAGAAGATATCTTTTATAATAATGCCAAAAGAATTTTTGAATCAACGGGATTTTCAATATCCAAATCAGGGGATTAGAAGATGAGTGAAAATAGAAACACTGCCTATCTTATAGGTTTTGACCTTGGGACGAGTGCTATGAAAGCAGTGCTTTCAGATATTAATGGCAATGTTGTTTGTCAGGCGAGTCGGCAGATAAATATTCTTCGTCCAGAGAAAAATCAGGTCGAGCTTGATCCCGAGTTCTATTTTCAGGATGTATGTGCGACTATAAAAGAGCTGATGTCGCAGGTCTCTGATCCGAGCAGCGTAAAAGCTTTAAGCTTAAGTGGTGCGACTGGGAATACCGTACTTTTAGATGAAAATTATAAACCTCTGAGAAAAGTAATTAGCTGGATGGACACAAGGACAGTCGGTAAAGAGTCTGATTTGTGCCTCGGATTTGATCCTGAGCGAATTTACAATTGTGTGGGCTGGCCATTTGATGGAACTTTTCCTTTGGCCCATCTCGCGTGGATTAAAAAGTTTGAAACGGATGTTTGGCAAAAAGCCAAATATTTTGTCATGCTGAACGATTATATTTATTATAGACTTTGTGGCCGTTTGGTTGTTGATTATTCAAAAGCGACCACATTCTATATGCAGGATCAGGTAACCGCTAAATGGAATGAGGAACTACTTGAGTTTTTTGAATTAGAGACCAGACAATTGGCAGAGTTGATTTCGCCTGCTACTTCCTGTGGAATAGTAAATTCTGAAGCGGTTTCGCTAACCGGACTTGCCGAAGGAACTCAGCTGGTTACAGGCAGTTTTGATCACCCCTCGGCTGCAATAAGCACAGGAGTGACTGATGAAGGGGATTTGCTTATATCTGCTGGAACATCGTGGGTGGTCTTTGCGCCTATTAAGAATAGAGAAACAGGTTTAAAGGGCAAGATGCTAATAGATCCTTTCTTGTCTCCTTCTGGTTGTTGGGGGGCTATGTTCTCTTTGACAGCTGTTGCCGAAAAGGTGAAAGAGTATTTAGAGCACTGCATAACTCCGGACATTGGTGAAACATTGTACGAAGGATTTAATCGTTTGGCAGCTGAAGCCGAGTTGGGGGCGGATGGACTGTTTATTGAGGTCTATAGGCAGCCATACCAAAAGAGTAAGGCAATGATAAAGAATGTTGCTCAGAAAAACATCGCCAGGGCACTTATGGAGGGTGTGGTATTTCTTATACGAAGGCGGATAGATGAACTTTTGAGTCTTGTCGGCAGACCAGTAGACAGGATTGTATTGACAGGTGGTCCAACTAAAAGTCATATTTGGTTATCCATCCTCGCTGATGTGCTTGGACGTCCTGTGGTCCTACCAGAAACAGGACAACATGCCGGGGCTATGGGGGCTGCTATTCTTGCTGGAATAGGTGCAGGTGTTTTTCGCGATGAGAAAGATGGTTACTTGAAAACTAAGTCCAGAGAACGGATTATAGAGCCTGATCCTGTTCGCAGTCAACTATACCATAAAATTTACCTGGATTACGCCTCTCAATTTTATTAGAAATAAACAAAATTAAAAATATTATGAAAGGAGATTATTTATGAGCAAAGTTAAACAGGAAAAGATACTGCCCAAAGGGCCGTTTTTTGAAACAAGTGTAAAGAATTATATTTATGGTGATGCAGTATATGAATACGCTATGGCAGTTGAGGCGGCGGCTATAAAATATGATATCGATGCGATTTTTATTGCACCCTATACTGAGATCCGTCGAATTGCAGAGAATACCAGCAGGATTTTCGTTTTCGCACCTTATATGGACACCTTACGCCCAGGTCGTGGTATCGCAGATGTGTTACCAGAGGCGATAAAAGATGCTGGGGGGAAGGGGGTCTTGATAAATCATTGTGAACGCCCCATGACTCTTTCGCAAATAAAAGAGACTATAGATAGGGCCAATGAGTTGGGACTCATTACTTTCGCATGTGCTGATTCTATAGCAGAAACAAAGGCGATAGCCCAGTTTCGCCCCGACATCATAAATCCTGAACCCAGTGAGCTTATCGGAACAAATCAGGCTAGTGATATGGCCTATGTAGTGGAGACGCTCAAGGTCGTTAAAGATTTGTATCCTGACATCCTCGTAGAACAGGCTGCAGGTATAACTAGTGGAGCACAAATCTATGACTTTATTATGGCAGGCAACGATGCTGCCGGTTCGGCCTCGGGAATACTTAAGTCACCAGATCCCTATAAGCTACTTGATGAAATGATGTTCAATGTCAGGAAAGCGAAAGATGATCTTGAAAAGCAAAAAGTTTAAAAGAGATAAAAAGGATTAAAATATGAAGATTATTAGAGATACAATCAAAGTAACTTCCACAGGAGGGAGACCGACCTTTCATACACTTACTGAGCGGGTAAAGAGTATCATTAGCGAGTCAGGGGTGAAATCAGGTATATGTTTGGTGTATTCGCGCCATACTACATGTGCTGTGATGATAGACGAGGACTCGTTTGATAAAGCCTACACCGGTCTGACCTACCTTCAGCAGGATCTTACAGATGTGTTTGAAAAAATCATACCGACTTGTCGTAAAGAAGGACAGTATATGCATCCAGGGCCAGAGCTTACTGTTTTTGCCGCTAACCATGGTGAGGATAAGCCAGGGACGCTTAATACCGATGCGCATCTTCGATCATCAATCATGGGGAGGAGTGAGTCTATTCCTATCATTGATGGGAGTATGGAACTGGGTGAGTTTGGACATATCTATTTTGTCGATTTTGATCATACCCGCGCAAGAGAGAGACAGGTGACTGTGCAGATTCTTGGAGAATAGAGTGAAGGAAGACGGTTGTCGGAATCTTAACAACTCCAATAGTTATAATAATTTATACAAAAATTAATAAAACGGAAAAATGACTGTAATTACTGAAAAAATTCAACTTCAGTCGAAGGGACTTAATCCAACATTTCACGATGTAACCAAAGAGGTAAAGAAGATAGTAGAGAATTCTAAAATTAAACATGGAAATGTTGTGGTTTATTCGCATCACACAACCTGCTCTGTTATGACACAGGAGTGTTCTCATGATAAAACATATTTCGGGCTGGAGTTCCTACAACAGGATCTTTGCAATGTAATGGAAAAGCTTATCCCTACTTGCCGTGCCGAAGGGCAGTATATGCATCCCGGCAAGGAGCACATTGACTTTGCTATGAGCCTTGGAACAGAAGAGGGCGAGTGGACCAGCCTTAATACAGAAGCGCATCTGCGATCCGTATTTTTCGGTCGCTCCGAGACTATACTCATCGTAGACGGCGAAATGCAGTTGGGCGAGTTTGGATATATTTATTTTATCGATTGGGATCAGGTAAGAGCTAGAAAAAGAGTATGTCAGGTTCAGGTAATGGGAGAGTAATTGATGAAAAAAGACATTTGGAAACATGCGGAGGACTCTTTTAGGATAGAGTCCTCCGCTCTACTGAAAGCTTTGGAGTGTATGGACGAGACAGCTTTCGAAAAAGCGGTGACTGTATTGGCAAAGGCAGGGAGCATAGCTACGAGTGGTTGCGGTCATTCAGGAATAGCCTGTCAGCATTTTGCGCATTTGATGTGTTGTATCGAGAGACCGGCAAGATTTATTTCTCCCTCAGAAGCCTTGCATGGCGCAAGTGGATTTCTAAAAGAAGGGGATGTTATGGTACTTGCCTCAAGGGGGGGGAAAACAACTGAACTCATCCCGATAATGGATGTTTGTAAATTCAAGAAGGTAAAAGTTATAAGTATAACAGAAAACATAGATTCTCCTTTGGCTTTGAAGGCAGACATAGTGATTAAAATGCATGTGGAGCGTGAAACTGATAAGTATAATAGTCAGGGAACAACCAGTTTTGTCGTATTGTCGGCAATATTTGATGCTTTGCAGAGTGCTCTTCTTGAAGAAACAGGTTTTAAAATAGATCAGTTTGCGTTGATTCATCCGGGAGGAGCAGTAGGTGAGAGACTTAACGCAAAATGATCATAATTGTAGTTTGTCTATTTTGTAAAAGTTAAGATTTGATTTGAGAGTAAGCCTGATAGCAGATTTGTAAGAAAGTTTCTAAAGCAACGATGCCTTGTATGTTCGATCTGGCAGATATTTTTCAGCTCATCGTGTACCGTTTCAACAAGTGCCCTTTTGCGAAGCAGGATTTTATCCTGAAGCAGCATCCATGAGTTCTTGATGTTTTTACGAATCTTGGTAATCAAATGAATCCCTTCATTAAACAATTCATCAAATAATGTCTTGGATATGTACCCTATGTCTCCGACCAGTTTGCCAAAGATTTTGTGATGAAAGGTTTATTCTTCAGAGGCTTACTATCGTTAATATTAAAGTGTGTGAATAGTAAATCAAGAATCTCTCATTTGTCGTTTATTATATAATGTGGAGTTTGAATTCGAAAAACCCTCCCTTTGAACACTGACTGTTGGTCGCCAGACCTTTGAAAGTTTTATGCAGAAACTCACGCTTTATATGACAAACCCGGATCGGGATAGAATCAATAATGGAAATGCCGGTACACTTGCTTAGAGAGCATAATTGAAGGAGAACGGGCATTGGCATTAAATTTTTTTGTTGTAACTCTACGAAACGGTTGCATGTTATGGTCTTCATGACGTCAGGTTGCATATATATTGGAAGTACATGGTATCTAAGTTTTTTTAACAGCAGTATTTTTCAGATAAAAAAAGGACTATGATGGCTATCACGTTACTGTCAACCAAGATGAATTTGCGTTTTCTTCGATTTACAGAGCTTATTTCAGTTACTGTGTGTCCTCCCTTAGTTAGTTCAGATTCGTTGCAAAATTCGTCAACCAGATAGAAAATTTCGATATTTAAGAGTTTATAAGCAAACAAGTCATCTGGTTTATTTTTCTAAAGTTTGATTCATTGAACTCACATTAATTTAAATCGCCTATTACTGAAAAAAAGTTTGTCATGACTTTGTCGCTAACCTGAGAGGAATCAAGATAAATTCAGAGATTTAAGTCTATTTTTAAGACTTATTAAAAGTAGCCTTTATGCTTTTGGTAAGATTAATTGTATTTTCGGGTTTTTATAAAATATACAAATACTATGTTTGACAGAAGTACATACATTAACAGGAGAAGCGCCCTGAAAACAAAAGGATTGACCGGCATTGCACTGATCTTAGGCAATGTGGAGGCTCCGATGAATTACCGGGATAATACCTATCATTTCAGACAAGACAGTAACTTTTTATATTTCTTTGGTCTTGACTTTCCCGGTTTGGTGGGTGTTGTGGATTTTGACAGTGGCGAGGATTTTATTTTTGGAAATGATGTGGATATTGAGGACATCATTTGGATGGGGCCACAGGTGACTTTACAGGAAAATGCTGCAAAAGCAGGAATAACAAATACAGCGCCGTTTGCCAAGGTTTTCGATGTGGTGAAGGCGGCCAAAGAGACAGGCCGGAAAATTCATTTTCTTCCACCATATCGCGCCGAAAACAAACTTTTACTGGAAAATTTAACCGGAAGTTCTGCACAATCAATCAATGGTTTCGCATCGCTTGAATTGATTAAAGCGGTGATCTCACTTCGCGAAGTAAAGGAAGCACAGGAAGTTGACGAGATCAGGAAAGCGTGTGCAACCGGCTACCAAATGCATGTTACTGCCATGAAAATGGCACAACCCGGAACCTGGGAACAGAAAATTGCAGGTACCATCGAAGGAATTGCCCTGGCAGGAGGAGGAGTGAGCCCTTACCCAACGATTCTTTCCATGAATGGGGAAACGTTACACAATCATGATCACTCTCAGATTTTACAGGAAGGGAGGTTGATCGTTTGTGATGCCGGCGCCGAATCTCTTCTGCATTATGCATCTGACTTTACCCGTACAACACCGGTAGGAGGTAAGTTCACCCAAAAACAGCGCGATATATACGAGATTGTTTTGGCCGCCAATAACAAAGCCACCGAGTTGTCAAAACCGGGAGTTACCTACCTGTCGGTTCATTTGGCCGCGTGCGAGGTTTTGGCTGCAGGTTTGAAAGAACTGGGACTGATGAAAGGAGATGTGAAAGAAGCTGTAAAAAGTGGAGCTCATGCACTGTTTTTACCTCACGGATTGGGACATATGATGGGATTGGATGTACACGATATGGAAGATTTGGGCCAGATTTATGTGGGCTACGACGATGAAGTTCGTCCGGTTGACCAGTTTGGAACTGCGTATTTGCGTATGGGAAAACGGCTGAAACCGGGATTTGTAGTCACCAATGAACCCGGATGTTATTTTATTCCTGCACTAATTGACAAATGGCAGGCAGAAGGCATAAACAAGGATTTCATCAATTTCGATAAAGTGAATGAATATCGCGACTTTGGAGGCATTCGTCTTGAAGATGACATTCTGATCACAGAAACAGGAGCTGAAATAATTGGCGAAAGAGTGCCCATTACACCCGATGAAGTGGAGGCAACAGTAGCCAAAGGATAGCATGTAAAATTTAACGGAGTATAGAAAAACGCAGTAGAAGAATTTATAAGAACAGATTTCAACTGCGTTCTGTCTTTAATTTTATCCTTTTTGTGGTTTTAAAATATATTTGTAAAAATAGCTCAATTCGAGTATGAGTTCGTCGCGAACTGAAAACCTTTACGTATTGCTTAATGCAATTACAAATAGCCTCTGGGGCAATTTGACTATCATAAATTCTGGATTATCATTCCAAGTTTGAGACTGATTGAGTCCTATGTCCTTAAACAATTTAAAAACGATGGTATATTGTTGCGAATGACCTGAAAGATGACAGAATAAAAACCATCAGGTGGATCGGCTTTCTGACTTGTCTATCACCTCAATTAAATTTTTGAAACCAAGGACCTTCTCTATTAATGCTTACTTTGGGAATTGTTTTAGAATTATTACACTCGGCGCAGGAGAACCGGAAGAGGTTATTCTCTCCTTGCCTCAGTATGAGTAAATACATTATAACAATGCCTTTGCATGACTCTCAGAAAGTGCTGATCGATAACGAAATGGAAGGAAGAATTTATCTAAAATACACCTAACCTATGACTTCTTGTTGGAGCTCTTATCATTTGGAGCCAACGTCAAAATAGTAAGTCCACCGAAGGTCGTTGAGCAAATCAAGAACAACTACAAAAAAGCTTTAAAACAGTACACCAATGAAAAGGCTAATTGAAATAGCAGACCGCCTAAATGAACTTCATGATGCTGAACCTTTGGATACGAACAAACTCACTGAAATGGCTCTTGCGTTGAATCAGATACTTGATTTACGCATCAAAATAATCGATTTCGAAAAATACAATAAGGACACTTTAGCAACACCAACAGAAGAAAAACTCAAAAACGTCAAGGAGCAAAATTTCGATAATGCCACCAACCTAAAAGAAGAAGAAAAGAAATGCTCTTATTTCGACAACTTTCATAAGTACTTTAAGCTGAAACATTCTTTTTTCTATCCGGAGGAGAACAGACTCTTTTGCTTTTATCTGGGAACATCAAAACAAGAAAGGGAAATAAAAGAATTTATTATTGATAACACATCTTCTGGTTCTTAAAAAGTATGCTGTTTGAAGTGTAAGGGTATGTATCCGGGTATGAATAAAAAATAAACCCGATGTAATTTCCTTATATACATCGGGTTGTGATTTTTAAAAGTGCCCAGGACGGGACTCGAACCTGCACGGGATTATACTCCCACAAGGCCCTCAACCTTGCATGTCTACCAATTTCATCACCTGGGCAGTACGTTTAGAACGTTTCTCGGATCTCCCGAAAATTGTGTGTGCAAAACTATAAAAATTTTTTAACCTGCATACATTTCAGAAAAAATCATTGCCGTTCGTATTCATTTTCGAGTTTAATTTTCACGATCACCCCTTCTTTAACCGTTACATAATAACGTTCGGTTTTCTGCACCTTGGGTGTTACAATCGGATCGAGCGCTAATCTTCCCTGGCTGATCTCGGTGCCTTTCAGCGCTTTTTGCTTTTCAAAAATGTACACCTTTCCGGTTTCATTGTCAAATACTTGTTGCGGATCGCCCATTTCTTTCAGCAAAGCAGTAATGGGTTTTCCAACGTATGAACGTTGAATTTTTTTCTGCGGGCTGCAGGCCATCGCCGCCACCAGAATCAACAGTAATAAGAAACGATGCATTGATTGTCAATTTTTGCTAAAGAAAACCAGAATAATTGAATTCACCGATCATTTTAATTCATTTTAACTTTAAGGCTTGTTGAAAACTGCAACCTAATGATGAAACGAGTCCCGAGTGCTCGGGACGAGTTACATGAGTTACGAAAAAATAAACAATTATAAACGAGTGAAAACTTATCATACTCGCCCGTTTTTATTTTTTATCTTTGTGGCGTGTTTTACAACATGTTCGTCATAAAACTTAGCCGTACAAAATGATTCAATTCTTTAAAAATCAAAGTAACAGTATTATCGCAGTTTACTCTGCAAAACCTCTTGGTGAAGAGAATATTGAAAAACTGATCTGGCTTTTTTCCGGAGCCGAATACCTGAAAAGTCAAACGCTGGATGGTTGGTTTGTTGGGCCTCGTAAAGAGATGCTAACTCCGTGGAGTACCAATGCAGTGGAAATCACTCAGAATATGGGGATCGATGGAATTCGCCGGATGGAAGAGTTTTTCGAAGTTGAAAGCAAATCTGCGAAATACGATCCGATGCTCCAGGCGATATACAACGGGCTTACCCAGCAGGTGTTTGCCATCGATAAAGCGCCGGATCCGATTCTGAATATTGAAGACATTGCGGCATACAACGAACAGGAAGGACTTGCATTAAGCGATGATGAAATTGCTTACCTGAATGGTGTTTCAAAAGAAATGGGACGTCCGCTTACTGACGGGGAAGTATACGGATTTGCACAGGTAAACTCCGAACACTGCCGGCACAAGATCTTTAACGGCACCTTTATCATCGACGGAAAAGAGATGGAGTCGTCGTTGTTCCAGATGATCAAAAAAACATCGAAAGAAAATCCCAATAAAATAGTTTCGGCCTACAAAGACAATTGTTCTTTTGTACAAGGACCGGTGGTAGAGCAGTTTGCGCCCAAAACACAGGATAAACCCGACTTTTTCGAAGTTAAGGATATTGAAACCGTACTTTCATTAAAAGCCGAAACACATAACTTCCCCACAACGGTTGAACCCTTTAACGGGGCAGCTACCGGTACCGGAGGCGAAATTCGTGACCGTATTGCCGGGGGAAAAGGAAGTTTACCGATTGCCGGAACAGCAGTTTATATGACGTCGTATCCCCGGACAGAAGCGCAACGCTCGTGGGAACAGGCAACCGAAGAACGTGATTGGTTGTATCAGACTCCAGAGCAAATTCTGATCAAAGCTTCGAACGGAGCCAGTGATTTCGGAAATAAGTTCGGACAGCCGATCATTACCGGTTCGGTGCTTACTTTTGAGCATTTTGAAAGTTTTACCAAATACGGCTACGACAAGGTGATTATGCTGGCAGGCGGTATTGGTTTCGGAAATATAAAACACAGTTTAAAAGACGAACCCACTAAAGGAGATAAAGTCATTCTTCTGGGGGGAGATAACTACCGCATCGGAATGGGCGGAGGCGCTGTTTCGTCGGTAGCAACCGGCGAGTTTAACAATGCCATCGAGTTGAACGCGGTGCAGCGTGCAAATCCCGAAATGCAGAAAAGGGTGTACAACGCCATCCGGGCATTAAGCGAATCGGATGAGAACCCGATTATTTCGATCCACGACCACGGCGCAGGCGGTCACCTGAACTGTCTGTCGGAGTTGGTAGAATCGACGGGTGGAAAGATTGATACATCAAAATTACCGGTGGGCGATCCAACGCTTTCACAAAAAGAAATTATCGGAAACGAGTCGCAGGAGAGAATGGGATTGGTGATGAAACAGGAACATGTTGACCTGCTTCACCGGATTGCCGATCGCGAACGGGCACCGATGTACGAAATCGGAGAGGCAACCGGCGACATGCAGTTTACCTTTGAAAACTCGGTTACCGGCGAAAAATCGATCGACTGGCAACTGGGCTACATGTTTGGAAATCCACCCAAAACGGTTTTGGAAGACGAAACCATCGAGCCCGATTTTGAAGAACTGGAATACAACTGGGAAGAAATATACGATTTGGTGGAGCAAACCATTCAGTTGGAATCAGTGGCCTGTAAAGACTGGCTGACCAACAAAGTGGACCGCTCGGTAACCGGACGAATTGCCAAACAGCAAACGGCAGGTGCGCTTCAGTTGCCGTTGAACAACGTTGGGGTGATTACGCTCGACTATCAGGGGAAAGCGGGTCTTGCAACTTCCATCGGCCATGCGCCGGTGGCAGCTTTGGTGGATGCCGAAAGAGGTTCGGTGCTGGCAATTGCCGAATCGCTGACCAACATTATCTGGGCGCCCATGACCGATCACCTCAAAAGTGTTTCGTTAAGCGCCAACTGGATGTGGCCGGCAAAAAATCCGGGCGAAAATGCACGGATCTACAAAGCCGTTAAAGCTGCCAGCGATTTTGCTTGCGGTCTTGGAATCAACATTCCCACCGGAAAAGACTCCATGTCGATGACCCAGAAATACAAGGACGATGTGGTACTGTCGCCCGGAACGGTGATTATCTCGGCTTCGGGCGAGGTATCGGATGTGAAAAAAGTAGTGGAGCCGGTATTGGTGAACGACGAAAGTAAGGAGATTCTTTTTATCGATTTATCGTTCATGGAAAGAGCTTTAGGCGGAAGTGCCTTTGCCCAGTCGATCAATAAAATAGGGAAGACAGCGCCAACGGTGGCTGATCCCGGGAAATTTGTAGTTGCTTTTAATACGGTTCAGAAACTGATTGAACAGGATTTGATTCTGGCCGGACATGATATTGCTTCGGGTGGTTTGATTACTACTTTGCTGGAAATGTGTTTCAGCAACACCAAAGGCGGAATGAAGGTGGATGTTACTGCCTTTGAAGAGGAAGATTTGGCGAAGATATTACTGGCTGAGAACCCCGGGTTGGTTATCCAGTGTGCCGACAACGACGAGGTGAAAAAACAGCTGACCGAAGCTGGTGTTGCATTTATGTCGCTTGGTTTCCCTGTACCTTACCGCAAAGTGAGAGTGCTGAACCGTACGGTGGAAGCTGATTTCGATATCAACTCGTTGCGCGATATGTGGTTCAAAACTTCGTACCTGCTCGACCGCAAACAAAGTGGCAAGGAGAAAGCGCTGGAACGTTTCAAAAATTACAAGAATAACGCGCTGAAATTCGATTTCAAGGATTTCACAGGAAAAGCTGCAGATTTGGGTATCGACCTGAAACGCAGAACTCCGTCAGGAATTAAGGCCGCAATCATTCGTGAAAAAGGGGTGAATGGCGACCGCGAAATGGCTTATGCCATGTACCTGGCCGGTATGGACGTAAAAGACGTTCATATGACCGATTTGATTGCCGGACGTGAGACACTGGAAGATGTGAATATGATCGTATTTGTGGGTGGTTTCTCCAATTCCGATGTACTGGGATCAGCCAAAGGCTGGGCCGGCGCATTTAAGTTTAACGAGAAAGCCCGTGTTGCACTCGAGAAATTCTACCGCAGGGAAGATACTTTGAGTTTGGGGGTTTGTAACGGTTGCCAGGTAATGATCGAATTGGGCGTGGTTTATCCCGAGCATAGTATTCAGCCCAAAATGTTGCACAACGAGTCGCATAAATTCGAATCGACCTTCCTGAATGTAGATATTCTTGAAAACGATTCGGTGATGCTCGGAAATATGGGTGGCATGAAACTGGGAATCTGGGTAGCACACGGAGAAGGTAAATTCTATCTGCCGTTTAACGAGAACCAGTACCAGATTCCGATGAAATACAGTTACGAAGAGTATCCTGGAAATCCAAACGGCTCGCATTACAATGCTGCTTCACTTTGCTCGGAAGATGGCCGTCACCTGGTAATGATGCCTCACCTGGAAAGAGCTTTTAAACCATGGCACTGGCCGCATTATCCTGCCGACCGGAAAGCTGACGAAATTGCTCCGTGGATACAGGCTTTTGTAAATGCCAAAAACTGGATCGCTGACAAAACGAAATAGATTTTACAGAATAGAGAAGCCGCTTTTCATGATTGAAGAGCGGCTTTTTTCTGAAAGTCAAACCCTATCCGATCACATATTCATACCCATCTTTTTATCCTTCCCTGCGGGCAAGAAAGCCTGCCTGCCTGGGTAGACAGGGACAATTATTCTTCAGGAAGTAAAATGGTATTCATTTTATACACGTGCATTGTTGTTTTCAGAGGCTGATCGTCTTTCCCTTCGCAGAAGGTAGAGATAAAAGAGAGGGTAAATACGTTGCAACTAAAAATACATTTTAATTTCTCCCGGCGAGTACTAAAATCATACATGTTTTATGATTTCTTTTCCTCTCAGAAAAAGCGCAGGTGTGATCCCAAAAATTTCGTGCTTACCTTTTTAAATTTCGTAACTACGTTTTCCCAATTTCATGCCTACGTTTTTTTTATTTCGTAAGCACGAAATTGGAAAACTTACTTTTATCGTTTATTTCGATCGCGATATTATTGGGTTATATCCACTTTTGTAACCGACCAGATTCCGGTTTCGTCACTGATATAGTCTGCAAATTTCTGTACCAGCCACACATTAGTTTTATCTTCCGACGGGAAAATGGCTACAGGCCGCCCTGTCCATGTGGATGTAAATGAATCGGGGCGTACAAACATCATATCGTAAGACTTTAACTGAACAAGCGTATTGCTGTTATATACTTTTAAAATCAAAAAAGCATCTGACCCGTGGAACCCGGTAACGGCAAAAATTCGTTCCGTCGAACGCTGGCTCGAAATACAGTCAACGGTTTGGTAATTGCTAAAACTGAGTTGTCCGATTACAGGTGGCTCAGTTACGTAAAAGCTATTCCCAATCGTAAATTCGGGCATGTTATAAATATTCTTCCAACCGGTAAACAAGCGTTCTCCATCGTCAGATGGCCAGTAGCCATACGTGCTCATGTGGTACTGGTTTATTGAGTCGGTCTGGCCGGGTTCGGAAATATCGAACAGAAATAACCCATCGGGCGAATAGCCGGGCCGGTTCGACAACAAGAGTGGTTTTCCGGGCACTTTTTTTAATGTTTTCAGTCCGCTTTCGCCTTTTTGGGCACGCACAATTTCTTCAGTATTTAGGTTTATACTGTGCAGATAATTCTGGTAATCGCGTTTGGCAATAAAATAAAGCCATTGGTTAGTGTTTAGCTCAATGCTTATTGGAATGGTTCCCAAATTATAGGTTTTTAAAGGAGTACGGCTAAGGGCGTCATAGGTTGTGAGGTTTGAATTTGAATAACCAACAGCAATCAACGATTCGTCTTCGGATAAAGCCAGGCACTGAGGAACTCCGTTTAGTTCAACAATTTTGGGATTATTTATATCCTCTTTAAAAAAGAGGAGTTGATTGGGCGATTTGGTTAATACAATAACCTCGTCGCGGGTTTTGCTAAAGCGGGTATCAACGAGTACTCCCTGGCGGTAACTGCCGTAATGGGCGCTTGCCGAAATCTGCAAATACACCTGAATATTAAAAACCGGGGTATTCTCGGCATTGCTTTGAATGACTACGGTGCCCTTGTACTCGCCGGGTGCAAGCCCGTTAACGTCGGCTGAAAGCATAATCTCTTCTGATGTAAATTCATCAAGCAGCCCTGATGTTTTGTTGGCTTTTATCCAGGAAGGTGCACTGCTGATTTGCCATGCTAAAAATCCATACCCATTATTGTTTCTGATTTCGAAGGATTTATTGTACGTGTTATCAAACGAAATATTGTTGCGTGATACCTGTATTAACGGATGTCCCAAATGAGCCAATGCAACGGTGTAGCCAATCATTTCTCCATTGCCGATATCGAAAACCAGTGGGAAAGTATAAAAACCAAACCCTAAAGTTATGTCAGAATCTTTAACCCCGAATTGAACAACTGAGCTTCCGTTGGCATTTTTTGATCCTTCCTTGGGGTGAATTTCCAGCCAAAACGGATATTGTACCAATTTCCAGTTGAGAGCCTTATCGGTATTAAATTCCATATTCAGACTAAAGGGGGGTGTTGTGTTGGTAACAAACAGGGTGTCGGGTATATCAGTGTAATTCAGGTTCTGGGTTTCATCGAGGAAACTATTGTCACACGATTGGAAACTGAACAAAAAAATCAGTCCAATAATAATTAAGTTGCAGATATGTTTTGTTTTCATAGGTAGTTTATTTAGAAGTACAACCGTAAGCCAACACCGGCATCAAGTCTCGAAAGGCCTTCGCGTTGTTCGTCTTCAAGCTTGATTTCGGTAGTAGAAGTCCCGTCGTCAACTTTTATTTTCGAAATGGTTGAGAGAAAGCAGTTGAGGTTGGCTCCCACAGCGATACGAGGAGTAATAAAATAATCAAGGCCAGCTTCTGCGTTAATGCCCGGAGCCTTGCCTGTGATAAGTACCGGGGTATAAAAAGTTTCATTTTCCTGTCGGAAGTACGTAATACCAAACGATGCCTGTGCGTAGAAATTAAATACTTCGGGTTTAACCCACATTTCTTCGTACAACGAAAGCCCCACGTAATTGGCGAATATTTTGTCCTTAAGTTTTCCGTAATAAAGTGTTACCCCGTCCTGTGGGTCAATAATGCCGGTCATGGAACCTGACCCGTAATGGAATTGATAATCGATACCAATACCATAATTTTCTTTAAAAAGATAGTGAAGCTGTGCCGAAGCTTTGGGCCCCCACTTTATCCCTTTAAAATAGTTGTCAACCTGCGACTTGGCAAATCCCTGCTGTGTGAAAATTTGCTTTGAATCTTTGGTGCTGGCAACACGGTATCCCATTCCGCCGGTTAAAGCAATTCTCCACCGCTTATCGTTGTTTTCATTTTGCTGTATTTCGGGTTCCTGGGCCGAAAGGTGGTTTAAAAATGTTGGTGCCAAGAAGAGGAACAGCAACAACAAGTGAGTTTTGGATGGCATAAGATTGTAGTTTTATTTTGGGGTGAAGATACCGGAACTGTTGTGATTTTTACATAATTTGGATTACTTTTTACATATGTTCTACAATCATTTTTTTGGCCAGCTCAGCGGCAGCTTTTTCGCCTTTACTATTTTCTACAATTTTCAGTGCAAATTTTATGGCAACACCGGCCCCCTTTCCGGTAATAATATTTCCGGCTTGCTCCACGTCGTTTCCGGTGATAATGGCTCCGTGTAATTCATCTTCAAATCCAGGGTAACACGTCGCTTTTTTGTTTTTCAGGAGGCCCAGGTTTCCGAATACCATTGGAGCAGCGCAAATGGCTCCAAGCTGTTTTTCGCTATCGTTAAAATTCAGAATTTGTTCGCGCAATCCGCCATGGGCTTTAAGGTTGGCTGAACCGGGCATCCCTCCCGGAAGAACCAGCATGTCAATTTCTGAATAGTCAACTTCCTCAAAAATTTTATCGGCTGTAACTTGTATCTGGTGCGCTCCTGTAACAACGAGCTTTTCAGTGATGGAAACGGTGGTGACCTTCAGGTTGGCCCGGCGTAACACATCAATAATACTTATGGCTTCTATCTCTTCAAATCCTTCAGCTAAATGAACGGCTATTTCTTTCATGACAGTTTACTATTGTTGTTTTTATTGACCTCTCTGTCCATCCTCCCACATTCCCTAAGCAGGACATCTCTCTTAAAATAAAGAGAAAATAAGGAATATTTAATGATTTCAAAAATAAAAAATCATGATTACAGAGGAATTACCAACAGGAATGAAAGTAATGATTTCTACTCCTATCCGGGATTTGTTTTTAATTTATAATCCAGAATATTCAATGCAGGATTCCCAATATCCAATTTCCAGGATTTTGTTGGATATTTTTCATTCAAATTTGAGAATTGGATATTTTTAAAAAATGACTTTCAAAAAAAAGGCCTTCAAAAATTGAAGACCTAATTACCTAATCATTTATTATCATTAATTATCAGAGTACTCGTGTAGCGCTTTTTCAAGCTTTTTCCGGGTGAAGAAGATACGGCTTTTCACAGTTCCCAAAGGCAAATTCAGTTCTTCTGCAATTTCTTTGTATTTGTAACCGTCCAAAAACATGGTGAAAGGCACTTTGTATTCGTCTTCCAAAGCATTAATGCTTTTTGTGATTTCTTTTGAACTGTAAAAGGAATCAGGTGCCGGATAGACTTTGTCTTTTGTAAACATCAGGTGAAAGTCGTTGTTTGAACCTTCAAAGGTGTTTTTTGTTTTAACCTTTCTACGATAGTCGTTGATGAAGGTGTTTTTCATTATGGTATAAATCCAGGCCTTGAAATTGGTGTTCTGGGTGAATTTTTCACGGTAAGTAAGCGCTTTCAAAAATGTCTCTTGCAACAGGTCATCAGCTCTTTCCGAGTCGGCAGTCAGACTAAGTGCATAGTAGTGTAGCTTGTCGCTTAACCCTAGCAGGGCGTTGGTGAATTGAATTTGAGTCATGGCGCGTTATTTTTAATTTGTCTAAACAAATTTAAGCTTTTATTACCCTGAAAAGCAAATAAATCATGACAAAAGTCAGTCGATTAAATCTATCCTACATAAAGATTTTTTATCTGCCTATCGTGTTGAATTTGATATATGTTAGTAATACTGCACTTTGGCTCCCGAATCGGTTATGGCCGTTTCTGCACGGCTGTATTCATATCAATTTATATCTTTGCCGCTTCATAGATTTTGTATGATGAGAACAAGTAAGTTTAACCATGATGCGCAATCTGTTTTGTTTTTCCGAAAGTGGGGAAGAAAGAGTTATTCTCTTTTCCTTGCACTGAAGAAAGTTGTGGCGATTTCGGTTTTGGCGGTAATTTATTTTCTGTCGACACCTGTTATAACGCTGGCAACTACTCAGGATACTTCGGAAGTTAAAATGGAATACGACCTTGATGAGATCGAGGTGAGTGCGCAGAGAACACCTGCACTTTATTCGCAGGTAGCACGGATTGTTTCCGTGATCGAGAGAAAAGAAATTGAGGCGGTACCGGCTCAGAGTGTTCAGGACCTGTTAGAGTACATTGCCGGAGTGGATGTGCGACAACGCGGAACTGAAGGAGTACAGGCGGATGTTAGTATTCGCGGTGGTACTTTCGACCAGATCTTAATCCTGCTAAACGGTATTAACATCACCGACCCTCAAACCGGCCATCACAATTTAAATCTTCCAGTCAGTTTAGCCCAAATCGAAAGAATCGAAGTGCTCGAAGGGCCCGCTGCACGTGTCTATGGTCCCAATGCATTTTCCGGCGCCATTAATATTATTACCCGGAAAGGTAATGGGAATTCGGCAACCGTGAATGCTTCGGGTGGAAACTTTGGTTATTTCGATGGGAATGCTTCGGCCAACGTTCAAACCGGTCGGGTTAGCAATGTGCTTGCCTTTAATAAAAAGCGTTCAGACGGGTATACTAACAATACCGACTTTGATGAGTTAAATGGTTTCTATGGCGGTTACCTGAACACAACAGACGGGGATTTGAACGTTCAGCTTGGTATTTCAGAAAAAGGATTTGGGGCAAATAGTTTTTATACGCCCAAATATCCCAACCAGTACGAAGCCACCAAAACACTGTTTACATCGGCTAAGTGGAATTCAACCGGAGATTTGCATTTGAGCCCGGCTGTTTATTATCGGCGTCATCAGGATCGGTTTGAATTATTTCGGAATAATCCGGCTTCGTGGTATGGTGGTCACAATTACCATTTGACAAATACATACGGAGCCAACTTGAATTCATGGTTTGCGTGGGATGCGGGAAAAACTGCAGTAGGATTTGAATACCGGAGCGAGCATATTCTGAGTAATGTTCTTGGAAAAGAGATGGACCATCCCAAAGACGTTCCGGGAGAAGATGCACAGTTTACCAAATCCGATTCAAGAAACACTTTGTCCGGATTTTTGGAGCACTCGTTATATATTAGTAAGTGGACGTTTACGGCCGGGATAATGGGGAACTATATTTCAGGAAGCGATCTTGGTATAAATTTCTTTCCCGGAGTTGATTTGAGTTATGATATTCTGGACGGAGTAAAATTATACTCAAGCTTTAATACCTCGTTGCGAATGCCAACTTTCACCGATCTCTATTATCAGGGGCCCACCAATGTAGGAAACCCTGATTTGAAACCGGAGAAATCGGCAACGATTGAAGGGGGAATCAAGTTTAGTAAGCCGGTGGTGAAAGGACACGTAGTTGTGTTCTATCGAAAGGGAAAAAACATTATCGATTGGGTAAAGGAATCTGAGGATGAGATATGGATGACGCAAAACCTTACCCGCCTGACAAGTTTTGGGGCAGAGGCTCAGGTGCAGCTGCTATTGCGTAAGCGGTTGGGCGAGTTTGTTCCCAATGTCGATGTCAGCTGTTTATTTAATAATGTAGACAAACAGGAAGACGATTTTATCTCGCGTTATGTATTGGATAATTTGAAACACAAGCTGGTACTCTCCGTTAATCAGAGATTGATAAAAAATGTAAGTATCGATCTGAAAATGGTTTACCAGGACAGAGAGGGAAGTTATACCAGATTTGAAGACGCTGCCCCGGCGGGTGAAGTCAGTTACGATCCTTTCTGGTTAGTAGACACAAAGCTGTCTTACAAGCGAAGGAATTTAACACTTTTTTCATCAGTTAATAATTTGTTTGACACGACATATAACGATATTGAAAATGTTGTTCAGCCCGGAAGATGGGTAAAGGCCGGTCTGATTTATACTTTTCAAATCAATAAAAAATAGTCACCTCATAATTTATTCGAAATAAAATAATTACATACGAAGCCGGGTTTTCTGAATTCTGTTGTTTTCGGATACCCGGCCTCTGTTTTAAAAAAGAATTACAAAAATTGTATATTCGCCAAAAATTTAAGTCATGTTAAAGGGAATATTAGCGATTTCAGGCCACTCAGGATTGTTTAAAATGGTGGCAGAAAGTAAAAACAATATAATAGTTGAATCACTGGATACAGGCAAACGTATGCCTGTTTATTCAACAGCCAAAGTTTCGGCGCTGGAAGATATTGCGATCTATACCTATGAGGGCGATGTTCCGCTAAAAGATATTTTTAAAACCATATCAGAAAAAGAGGATGGGGGAGCAGCTATCTCGGCAAAAGCATCGGGAAGTGAACTAAAAGCCTATTTCGAAACTGTTTTGCCGGAATACGACAAAGAGCGTGTATATGTTTCAGACATTAAAAAGGTGTTTTTGTGGTATAACACACTTCAGGAAAAAGAATTGCTCGATTTTACTGAAACAGAGGAAGAGGAAAAAGATACTAAGGAATAGGCTGTTGGCAATCAGAACAGGCGGTAATTGTTCTGACTTTTTAGTCCGCCGTTTTGCTGGTTTTTTTCCATCAGTATTTCAAAAAGTTTAACAGTGGCAAAGGCATCGCCTGCAGCGCGGTGTCTGCCATTTATATTAATACCAAGCTCAGCACACAATTTCCCCAGCGAATAGGAACGATGCCCCGGCAGAAGCTTTCTTGAAAGTTTTACGGTACAAAGTGTTTTGCTTTGATAATCGTAACCCAGCCGTGCAAATTCTTCGCGAATGAAATTGTAATCAAAACTTACATTGTGCGCCACAAAAGTTCTTCCTGAAGTCATTTGAACGATCTTTTTGGCTACTTCGTAAAACTTTGGAGCATTGCTTACCATGTTATTGTCGATTCCGGTAAGGTCGGTGATAAAGTAGGGGATGTCCATTTCGGGGTTGATCAGTGTTGAAAAAGAATCGGTTATAAATTGCCCATTGTGTTGAATAATAGCAATTTCTGTTATTTTTCCAAATTTGGCGCTATGGCCTGTAGTTTCGATGTCAATTATTGAAAACAAAATGTTTAATATTTTGAGTTTATATAATTTTAATGTTTAATTTTGTTCAAAAGTTTAATGTTAATAAAATAAACCATAAGCTGATCTTCCATTCTTTGTAGGAATAAAATTAATTTTTAAATTGGCTGAAGATTTCAAAGACAACAAAAAATAAACTCTTAGATTATGAAAAAAATTACTCTATTCTTTCTCACTATGTTATTGGTTACTGGAGCTGCGGTAGCGCAGAATTCAGATAACAAATGGGCGATAGGCCTTGGACCTGGTATTGATTATAACATTGAACGGGAATATACAAGCCCACTGGCTAATTTTTATATCAGCCGCTACCTGACCCCACGGTTCGATATTATGTTGGATAACAGAATGTCATTCAACGATCCGAATGTGGATGTTTTCACCACATTATTGAACTTACGTTTTAAACTTCTTAATGAAGATAAAGCCATTCAACCATTCCTGCTTGCTGGTGGTGGTTATATGTGGGATAACAGAGAAACCGGTTTCACATTCGATTATGGTGCAGGTATAAAAGTTCCTGTAAGCGACAGAACATCTCTTTTCGTTGCTGGAACTTATGTTAACAGTATCGAAGGCTGGCATTCAGGACATCCTGGATTTGGATGGACTGACGAACATTTTATGATTACCAGTATTCTTGAATTTGCTTTAGGCAAAGGAAAAGATTCAGATGGTGACGGCGTAAAAGACAGAAAAGACGAATGTCCTGATACACCTCCGGGAGTACAAGTTGACGAAAAAGGATGTCCGCTGGATCGTGACGGTGACGGTGTTCCGGATTATAAAGATGATTGTCCGGATGAAGCTGGTCCTGCTTCATTGAACGGCTGTCCAGACCGCGATGGTGACGGTGTTGCTGACAAAGATGATGATTGCCCGGATGTAGCTGGTTTGGCTAAATTCAAAGGCTGTCCTGATACTGACGGTGACGGTGTTCCGGATCCAAAAGACAAATGTCCTGATACACCAAAAGGTTGTGCAGTTGACTCAGACGGTTGTCCGCTTGATTCAGACGGTGACGGTGTAATCGACTGTGAAGATAAATGTCCGCAACAAGCCGGTCCTGCTTCAAACAACGGATGTCCTGATTGGTCAGACATGGAAGTTGAAACAATCTATTTCGATTTCGACAAAGCAGATTTGAGCCCTGCGTTCAAAGCAGAATTGGATAAATTGGCTGAACAGTTGAATGCTGCAAAAGAATACGAAATTGTTGTGGGTGGTCACACTTGTAACATCGGTACAGAAGCATACAACATGAAACTTTCTGAAAAACGTGCTCAAGCCGTTGTAAAATACCTGTTGATGAAAGGTGTTAACAATGCTTACGTTGGATCAAACAACTACGGAGAAAGCAAACCAGCAGTTGCGAATGATTCAAAAACACACAGAAAAGAAAACCGTCGTACTGAATTCGAAGTTGCTAAAATTAGAAAATAGTACTCGTACGAGATAATATTCAAAAAGCTCTGCCGTTTGGCAGGGCTTTTTTTTTGAAAGTCTGTCAACGAAAGACAGCTATTTTTCGTCCGGAAGTCTTATAAATCTATGATCAACTAACTGTTCCAGACGATTTCCCTTCGGTCATTTCATCCCGGCGTTATACACCGGGTTACTCACATTCGAGGCTTTCAGCGCCATAAAAAGCTATGTGTTCAAACATTATTGTCCGGTTAACTCGACTTAAGTTTGTAATTCTGTTCAATATACCAAAGGGATAAAATAAGATTAACCTCGGGTGAAACCCGGAGCTGATATGTAAATAATAGAAGGCGCAATCAATAAGCGATTCAACGCACAATCGCTTTATGCGCGTTGTAATCTAACTACTTTTATGAAATGCTGTCGGCAAGCCACACTGTCATTCCTGTTGGTGATTCCCGAAAATCATGATTGTTTTCTGCCTTGCACTGATGTCTTTTATGATTTAATCCCTTTCAATTTGGGTAGCGATAATCAACTCATTCGATCGTATTATTCGTAAAAGGAATTTAATAACTGCTGTTGGGAAATATGGGCAGTCCGAATTAATGGGAATTTCGAATTTCATATGAAACGAAAGCGAACCTATAAAGCTTGCAAAGAAGTCAGATGATTGCCACAAGAAACTACGTCTTGACTTTTAATGCTAACACTGAAATGAAATACGTAAAGAGACTGTTCATCGCGTAAGTAAAATCAAGACCGGTCAACGAGCCAAAAGAAGCGAAAAGGCACAGACTAATTATCAGCCCATGCTTAGCTTTCTTTTGAGTAAGCCCTGGCATACTAAACGTTAAGCTTACTTGTGATATGCTCTTTTCAAAAACTAACTTAAAAATATACTCACCGATTAAGGCAACTCAATCAAGACCTATTTTGCCATATACTGCGAAAATCCTTCCGACATATACACCTTGTTTTCTCCCTGATCATCAGCATAAATAAAATAGATTTCCAGACCGGGAACTTTACTTGCCACCTCAATTCCCGCATCTTTCCCCAAAACCATAAAGGCAGTGGCAAAAGCATCGGCAGTCATACAATCGTTGGCCAAAACGGTAGAACTAAGTACACTGTGTTGCACCGGGTAGCCCGACGACGGATCGATGGTGTGCGCATACTTTTTCCCGTTTTCTTCATAAAAATTAAGGTAATTACCCGAAGTCGCCAGGGCACGGTCAGGAAGCCGGATGGCAGCATTCAAATCGTTACGGAAAGGATCTTCCGAAGGTTCGCGAATACCGATAGTCCAGGTGCGGCCTTTGTCGTTGTTTCCTTTGGCAACCACTTCGCCACCGATGTCAACCATGTAGTTAAGGCATCCGTGTTTAGCCAGAAATTCGCCGATCAGATCACAGGTATAACCTTTGGCAATGGCGCTCATGTTGAGCTGTATCTCAGGTATATCTTTCTCAATTTTCCCGTCGACGATTCTGATTTTTTGATACCCGATCAACGCCTTTAGTGAGTCGACCACTTCCTGCGTCATCTTTTGCCGGTGTTCGGGGCCAAATCCCCAGGCATTGATCAGCGGGGCAGCGGTAATGTCGAAAGCTCCGTTGGTGATCACCGAAATTTCTTCGGCTTTATTAAAGCAGTTAATAAATTCGGGTTCCAGCGTTACGGCTTCATTGCGGTTGACTTTCGAAATGGTCGACGCTTTTTCGTAGTGCGAAAAAATCAGCGTTAAACGGTGAAACTCTTCATCAATTTTCTCCTGAAGATCCGATCCATCCGGACTTTCATATTTTATACTGTAGTAGGTTCCGTAAACGGTGCCGTTATTCGCGATATATTTGGCGACCGGTTGTTGGCAGGCTGCCATAAAAAACAATGCAGCAACCAATATGGAAATACGTATCTTCATTATCCTGTAAATTAATTTGGATGAAAACTTATTCAACTTAAATGATTCGGATGTAAAATTAGCATTTTCAAACGGTGGCTGGTTTTATTCGGGGAATTAATATTACAATTCATCATTATTCAAACGATGTGCGGGAGAGGTTTCTGCCTGGTTTTCATCAACCGAAGGTTGTTCATATCACAACAGTAGATCAGCTGGTTGAATGTTTTTTACACCCGCTAAATGCTGTTTTTGGTCTGCTTTAGTCTTGTAAATTCAAAAAAAATACAGAGATAAAACCAGGCGATGTATTACCTTTAAGACCTTTGATAACTTAAACATTCAATCGATTTTATGTCTGAAACAAAAACGTATAACTGGGCGGTTTTGGGATGCGGAAAGATTGCCCGGAAATTTGTGAGCGATCTGAAGTTATTGCCCAACGCGAGGCTTTATGCGGCTGCGGCACGCGACTTATCGCGTGCTCAGGAATTTGCCGCTGAGCTGGGTTTTGAAGTGGCTTACGGCAGCTACGAAGAGTTGGTTCGCGATCCAAAGGTCGATGTGATCTATATTGCCACTCCGCATTCGCATCATCGCGAACATGCCCTGTTGTGCCTGAGCCACAAAAAGGCAGTGTTGTGCGAAAAGGCGCTGGCGCTCAATTCAAACGGAGTGGAGGAAATGATGGCCTGTGCCCGCGAAAACAACACCTTTTTTATGGAAGCATTCTGGACGATGTTTCAGCCCAGCTACCGTAAGGCGATGGAAATACTTCGCTCGGGAGAGTTGGGTAAAATCAAGATCGTGCGGTCCGATTTTGCTTTTAATGCGCCTTACCTCGAAGACAAGCGTCTGTACAATGTAAAACTGGGAGGCGGTTCGTTGCTCGATATTGGTATTTACCCGGTGTTTGCAGCGCTAACATCGCTGGGCCTGCCCGAAACCATTAAAACTTTTGCCGATTTCAGCCCGACCGGTTCCGAAGAAAGTATCAGTATCATTTGTAAATACGCAGATGGCGCTATGGCGAACCTAACCTCGAGCTTCTCGTCGTATTCGCCCACGCAAACCGAATATTTTTGCGAAAAAGGCTACCTGGTTCTTAATCCGCGCTGGTTTACGCCTACCCAGGTTACGGTTTGGAAAGAGGGAGGTGAAGTAATGACTTATCCCAAGAGCCACAAGGAGGGATTTGGCTACCAGTACGAAGCCGAACATGTGATGGAATGCCTCGATCAGGGGCGGATCGAAAGCCCGCTAATGAGCTGGCAAATGAGTCGCGACCTGATTAAGTTCCTCGACCGGATCCGCATCGACGCAGGCATCTTTTTCCCTGATCACGACGATAAAATGTTTTTCTAGAATAACGTGGCAGGAAGTTGCCAATGCCCTGAGACCTTCAAGGTTTTTGCAACCTTGAAGGTCTTTGCTTACAGGTAGTTATCCGGTAATTTTCCGCCATTCTGTTACTGTTTTTTTTTTGCGGCTTTTTTTACCTCCTTGTTGGGGTCATATTGTTCGCCTTGGCAAACAGCCTGGTGGACGTACCTCGATGGCTTTGAAGATCCATTTTACGCTTTGGTCGTAAATCCATTGATATTTTGTCAGATTTATGTTTATTTTAGGACAAAATCAATCATACCCAATACCTTGAAAACAAAGCATACAAGGGCCAAAAAGCATTATTCCCAGTTTTCAGAAATATAAAGGAGATAACAGCAAGTTATTAAAATGGTAGCTAACAAGGCATAACAGTATTATTACATTTAGGCAGGAAAGAAAAAATGAATCTATATGGAAATACCAAAATTTCATGAGACTTTTATCCCAATCTTGAAAGTATTAGAGAATGGAGAAACACTCCAAACAAGGGAAATGTATCATAAAGTAATTGATCAATTCTATTCAGAACTAACCAAAGAGCAGCTAGAGCAGAAAACGAAAAGTGGTGAGGTTTTAATAATAAACAGGATTGCTTGGGGCAAATCATATTTAAAAAAGGGGGGATATATAGAGTTTCCCAAAAGAGGATTTGTAAGAATAACCGAGAAAGGTAAAACACAAAGTTCTTCAGAGTTGACGTTGAAGCAAGTTGAAAGTTCAGAGAACTACCTTGAATTCTATAATGAGGAAAATTCCAAAAAAGTATCGACACCTTCAATAATGGAAAATGCTTCACCACAAGATCTGATTGACGAAGGCTTTAATCAAATTGATATTCAGGTCAAAGATGAATTACTAGAGAAGTTGAAGAAAATTGATCCATTTTATTTTGAGAAAGTAATTCTTATTCTGCTCAAAAAAATGGGTTATGGTGACTTTGTTGAAACAGCAAAAACTGGAGATGGTGGAATTGACGGAATAATCAATGAGGATAAACTTGGATTGGATAAAATTTACATTCAAGCCAAACGATATGGTGAAAATAAGGTGCGTGAAAAAGAAATCCGAAATTTTATAGGAGCAATGAGCGGAGACACTCAAAAGGGGGTATTTGTTACAACATCTTCATTTGATTCCGGAGCAATAAAAAAAGCTCATGATGCTCATCATACGATTATTTTGATTGATGGATTAAAGTTAGTTGATCTTATGTATCAGTATAATGTAGGCATTCAAACAAAAGCGGTTTATGAATTTAAAGAACTAGATCATGATTTCTTTGAAGAAAATAATTAATTGAAAGTCTGATGTCAAATCAATGGAGTATTCCAAAGAATGTTGAACAAATTGTAAGAGAAAGAGACACTGCATGCGTTTATTGTGGAGTATCATTTTCGTGTGAAAGCAATTCACGAAAGAGTAAGCCATCTTGGGAGCATATAATAAATGACATAAGAATTAATGGGACTGATAATATCGCTCTTTGTTGTGTGTCATGTAATGCTAGTAAAGGTTCGAAATTGCTTAAGGACTGGCTTGAAAGTGACTATTGTAAGAAAAAAGAAATTACGGTTGATTCTGTTGCTGAAATAGTGAGAATAGCATTAAATAATCCTCCCGGATTGGATAATGACTAAGCATAACACCACACCACAATAGCATATTTTAAACAGAAGGCAGCAATGAAAACAACACAGGAACACAATGAGAAAATCGCGAAAATGACTTTTGCAGCTGTCTATCCGCTCTACATCCGAAAAGTGGAGAGCAAAGGTAGGACAAAAGAAGAATTGAACCGGGTGATAGAGTGGCTGACCGGATTTAACGAAAGCAAACAGCAGGAACTGATAGCCGAAAATGTGAATTTCGAAACCTTCTTTAAGCGGGCAACTTTGCACCCCAATGCCCATTTGATAACCGGTGTAATTTGTGGTTACCGGATCGAAGAAATCGAGAATCCTGTCACCAAGCAAGTGCGATATTTAGACAAGCTGGTCGACGAATTGGCGAAAGGCAAAAAGATGGAAAAAATTTTAAGAGGTTCATAGATGGATCAATTGACAAGGTTACCCGGAGTTACCGCTTCCGGCTTGTTGTAATTTCCGGTGTACGTGGCGCCATCGGGCCACGATAAGAGATCGTTAGTACTAGTTTTAAATCGATAAGAACCAATGAAAGCTATTCGAAAACTATCAATCGTATTTTGGGCTTTAGCTTTTTTTCCCTGTTCAACAGATGCAAAAAAAGACCGGCCGAATGTGGTACTGATCATGGCCGACGATATGGGGTATGAATGTCTGGGTGCCTATGGCTCCACATCGTATAGTACTCCTCATCTCGATAAAATGGCTGAACAGGGCATCCTTTTCTCCAACTGTGTTTCGCAGCCCTTGTGTACTCCTTCGCGGGTAAAACTGATGACCGGAAAATACAACTACCGCAATTATGATTATTTCGGGCATTTAAACCTTTCGGAATATACTTTTGGGAACCTGATGCAGGAAGCGGGTTACGAAACCTGCATTGCCGGGAAATGGCAGTTAAACGGGCTGGCTTATAAAGACCTTATTGCCGACTGGAACGACAACACCCGCCCCAATAAATTCGGGTTTCAGGAATATTGCCTGTGGCAGCTTACAAAAGCCGGAAAGCAGGGCGAACGGTACGCAAATCCTTTAATCGAACAGAACGGCAAAATCATGGAAAGAAACAAGGATGACTATGGCCCCGATATTTTTTCGGACTTTATCCTGGATTTTATCGAACGGAAAAAAGATAAGCCCTTCTTTGTTTACTATCCCATGGTTTTGGTTCACGATCCTTTTGTCCCAACGCCCGATTCGCGGGATTGGGAAAACCCCGAATTCAGGTATAAAAAAGACACCGCCTATTTTAAAGACATGGTGGCTTATGCCGATAAAATGGTAGGCAAAATTATGAATAAACTAAAAGAACTGAAGCTGGATGATAACACCATTGTAATCTTCACAGGCGATAACGGAACCAATATTAACATCAAATCTCATTTGGGGGAAGAGCTGATTGCCGGAGGAAAAGGAAAAACAATTGATGCCGGTACGCACGTTCCGCTGATTGTCTACTGGCCTGCTCAAATCAAAGAGAAACTGGTATTCAACGATCTGATCGAGTTTAGCGATTTTTTCCCAACGTTGGCAGATTTAACACAGACCGATGCTGAATCAGACGGAAAAAGTTTTTATCCTCTACTAATTGGCGGAGAATATCAGCCCCGAACTACCGCCTTTGTACATTATGATCCGCGCTGGGGAGAATTTGTAAACCGGCACAGAAATCAATTTGTACGAACACTGGAATATAAGCTCTATCCCGACAGTAGTTTCTATCATCTAACCCACGATAAACTGGAAAAGCACCCGTTGTTACCCGATTCGCTCCGGCCCGAAGAGCTGGTAATAAAACAGGCATTGGAGAACGAGCTGAAGAAGCATCCGAAGTGGAAATAAAATTACTGTTTCAGTATGATGGCGCAGTGTGAAAAGAGGAAACCTGTCATAAAAGCATAAAGCAATGAAGTATATTGATCTTGAAACCTGGAAACGAAAAGGCCATTTCGAGTTTTTTCACCGGATGGACTATCCGCATTACAACATTTGTATGAACCTCGATGTGTCGAACTTTGTGCAGTTTAGCCGACGGAATAACTTATCGTTTTACTACGCCATGGTGTTTGCCGGAACATCGGCGCTTAACCAGATAGAGAACTTCCGGTACCGGATACGCGATGGCAAAGTGGTACTTCACGACAAGGTACACCCTTCATTTACCGATATGGACAAAGCCGGAACCGATGACCTTTTTAAATTTGTAACGCCTGAGTTGGGCGATAATATTTTTGATTTTGAACGTCGGGCGAAAGAAACCAGTGAAAACCAACAGGAATATTTTGAATTTGAAAAACTTGCCGGTCGCGATGACCTTGTTTACATAACCTGTATTCCGTGGATTTCGTTCACGCATATTTCACATACCATTTCGTTTAATAAAGATGATTCAGTTCCGCGAATTTCCTGGGGAAAATTCTTTACGCAAGACAATAAAATTCTGCTGCCTTTTTCGGTACAGGTGAATCATGCGCTGATCGACTGCTATCATGTAGGGAAGTACATCAATCAGTTACAAACTTTTCTGGATCAAATAACGTAGGATTATCAGCTACTTCATAAACGGGTAGTCGTTATATTAAATAAATCAAAAAACTATTCCAATGAAATTCATTCTTTCAATTATTGTTTTAATGGTCTTACTGGCCTCATGCGGGCAGCATCAGGGTGACGAAAGATCGTACGCATTGGATCAAATCGAAGAGGAAATTATGCCGGTAACCCGGGAAGATTTGTCCAGTCCGCCGCCACCGCCGCTACCTCCGGTGAAAGAGCACGAAGGGATCAAAAAGAAAATCATTAAAGACGGGCGTTTACAGATAGAGGTAAAAGACCTGGAAAGTACCAAATCGCGTATCGATACATTGGTGAAAATGTATGGCGGTTATTACGACAACGAGAGCTTTAATAATACCGAACGGGAATCTTCGTATAATTTAAAAATCAGGATACCCGGTTCAACCTTTGACCGCTTTGTCAGCGACGTAGAAAAAGGTAAGGGCGAAATAAAATTCAAGGAGATTGAGGCACGCGATGTCACTGATCAGTTTATTGACCTGGAAACCCGGCTTCAAAACAAAAGGAATTACCTGGCACGATACAACGAACTGCTCTCGCAAGCCAAAACGGTAAAAGAAATACTGGAGATTGAAGAGGAAATACGTGGAATTGAAGAGGAAATTGAAAGTACAACCGGCAGACTGAAATACCTGGGCGATTTGGTCGATTACAGTACGCTGAACCTGACCCTCACAAAACGAAAAGACTTTAAATACAATCCAACCGACCGCGACAATTTTGGTCAAAGATTAAAACAGGCCCTGTCGAAAGGCTGGTTTGGCTTTATCGATTTTATACTCTTTATGGTGAACCTGTGGCCATTCTGGTTGATTGTAACACTGTTGGTTTACGGCCTGATACGACTGGGGAAAAGGAAGACAAAGAAATAGGATTGTGGTGTGCAAAAGAGCAGTATTCAAAAGTAAATCTGTTTGAAAGGATGTTTCTTCAGGAAACGGGCACGATGTCTAAGGAAATAAGCATCCTGATTTTAGAAACTCGCATGCCAGTTAAAGAAGTAAGCATCCCATCTGTAGAAATAAACATCCTGTAGATGGAAGTATGCAATCTGTAAAAGGAAATAAGCAGCCTGATTTTACAAACTCGCATGCCAATTAAAGAAGTTAGCATCCTATTTGTTAAAGTAAGCCTCCCGTTTGTTAAAGTAAGCCTCCCATTTGTTGAAGTAAGCCTCCCGTCGAAGGAAATAAGCAGTAGGTTCAAAGGAGGTTATGAGGGTGTCTGAAAATTGAAATGAAAATATTCCTGGCTTACACCTTGAACGTTAGTGTATAAAAACAGAACACTGATAACACCGATTTTGCAAATAATCACGGATAAAATCGGCGAAAATCTGTTGAGTCTGCGTTATCTGTGTTCCATTCGTTTTTTTATGTAAGTTTCATACTTTTCATACACCCTCAACAAAGTAAATCCAACAAGGTGCTGACTTGCCTTACCGGAGCAGCCAACTGCCACAAAAAATTTTCTACCTTTGTCGGAGGTTGGTAACGAAGTGTCGTTAAAAGGGAATCCGGTTAAATTCCGGAGCTGTACCCGCAGCTGTAAGTTCCGGTTTTTTCTTAAGATTTGTGAGGAATCTCAATCAAATCGTTAGAAAAACAGAATCCTGATAAAAAAGAATAAAGTAAAATTCTTCGTCAGGATCTGTTACAAAACAAACTGACTTTTCTTACACCATTATCCGTTGGTGAACGGATGAGAAGGTTGAAGTCGGAGAACGAGCCAGAAAACCTGCCAACAAAAAAAGATGAACGAACTTCGGGAGTAAAGTGTCGGGAATCATTCGCATGATTCTGTAAGTTGTTTCCGGGTTGAAAAAAGTATCCAATGAATGCGAAAAGCATTTGGCTTTCGGTAGTACTGTTTCTGCTAATTGTTCCGGTTTTTGGAACCGGGGTGCAACGTGTGGTTTCGCTGGCGCCATCGATTACCGAAAATATTTACCTGATTGGCGCGCAGAACAAGTTGGTGGGATGTACCAGTTATTGCACGCAGGCGGTAAACGATGGTGTTGACCAGGTGGGGTCTACCATCGATGTGAACATTGAAAAACTGTTTTCGCTAAAGCCCGACCTCGTGCTGGCTTTGCAGCTGACCAAACAACAGGACATTGCAGCCATGGAAAAGCTGGGAATAAGAGTCGAAACCATGAAATCGCCGCGTAATTTTGCCGAAATGTGCGAACAAACAAAATTCATTGCTGATTTGCTCGGAAGCTCAGAACATGCAACTGAAGTGCTCGAACCTCTGGAAAAGAGAGTGGCGGAAATTCAGCAGCTAACCAAATCGTTGAAACCTCAGAAGATCTTTTTTCAGATTGGCGCCAATCCGATTTTTACGGTGCTGGAAAATACCTTTATGAACGATTTTATTACATTTTGTAACGGCTCCAACATTGGGGCCGGGCTTACCAAGGGAACCATGACGCGCGAAAGTGTGGTGCTGCGTAATCCCGATGTGATTATTATTGCGACCATGGGAGGTTTTGGCGAAACGGAAAAAGAGGAGTGGATGAATTACAAAAGTGTGTCGGCCGTTCAAAATGGCAAGGTTTTTCTAATAAACTCGGAGACTTCCTGTAGTCCGACTCCTCAGAATTTTGTGAGCGCGCTCGAAGATATGTATCGTTTTTTAAGTGAATAAGCGGATGGCGGGAATACGAACAAAATACTGGAAGTGGATCGTCTTTTTAGCGGCGCTGTTGTTGTTGCTGGCGATCTCGGTGGCCATTTCTCTTTCATCGGGCGAAATCGATATTCCGATTAGCCGGCTTCCGCAAATCCTTTCGCAACCCGATTCAATGGAGTTTACCATTCTTACCCGGATCAGAATACCCCGGTTGATTCTCGCTATTGCCGTTGGAGGTGCCTTGAGTCTTTCCGGGGCTATTTTACAGGGGATTTACCGTAACCCGCTGGTGGAACCTTACACCCTGGGTATTTCAGGTGGAGCGGCGCTGGGGATTGCCATTGCCATTGTTTTTGGACTGAATAGCCTGAGCTTTCTTACGCTTCCCGTGTTTGGCTTTTTAGGAGCCATAATCACCTTGTTTTTGGTGTATTTTCTAAGCATAAAAAGGGCAGGGCTTAGTATCAACAGCATGTTGCTGATTGGGGTGATGGTGAGTTTTATTTCATCGTCGGCCATGATGTTTTTGATGTCGATCTCGACTACCGATAACCTGCAAAGCATTGTTTTTTGGGTGATGGGGGCGCTGGACGAATCAAATTCGATGTTAATAAGAATCGCAATGTATTCGTCGCTGGCCGGACTGATCATTACTTATTTCTTTGCACAGCCTTTAAATGCGCTGCGTTTGGGAAATGCCAAGGCAAAACATTTGGGAATCAATACCGATGTTACGGTTCGCCTGTTGTTTTTTGTGGCGTCGCTGCTCACCGGGATTGCGGTTTCCGTAGCCGGGGTGATCGGTTTTGTGGGACTGGTAATTCCTCATCTGGTACGTTTGCTTATCGGTAACGATTACCGGATATTGCTGGGCGGATCGTTTCTGGGAGGCGCTATTTTTCTCGTGTTAAGCGATACGATTGCCCGGACGATCATTGCTCCCAACGAGTTGCCAATAGGCGTAATTACAGGTTTTGCAGGCGGACTGGTTTTTATTGTTGTGCTGAGTAGGTCACGTTCTCACGTTAAATTAAATTGAATACATGCAGTCATTTGTTAACATAGAACATTTTTCGTGCGGTTATCCGGGGCATTTTGTCCTCGACGATGTCAGCTTTGGTATTCAGAAAGGAGACTTTGTCGGAATCATCGGCCCCAACGGATCGGGGAAAACTACTTTGTTCAGAGGCATTTCTGCCGAGCTTTCCGCATTAACAGGGGTAGTTACCTTAGACGGAAAAAACATTCACAAAATGAGTTTGCGGCAACGCGCGCAAAACGTAGCCATTGTTACGCAAACAATCGAGGCAGGCGCAATGACCGTGGAAGAGTATGTGTTAATGGGCCGCATGCCTTACCGAAAACAGTTTCAGTTTTTTGAGAACGAGAACGATTTTGCCATTGTCGAGAAATACATGAAACTCACGGGTGTTGACCGGCTTCGGAACAAATTCATGAACGCCTTGAGTGGGGGAGAGCAGCAGTTGGCGGGTATTGCCCGTGCACTGGCACAGGAACCTCAGTTGCTTTTGCTGGATGAACCCACATCGCATCTTGATATCACACACCAGGTTCAGATTTTGAACCTTATCCGCCGCTTGAGCCACGATCTGAAACTGACCATTCTGATGATAATTCACGATTTGAATCTCGCCGGAGAATATTGCGATCAGCTGATCATGATGCAAAAGGGAGGCGTTCGTAAAACAGGTATTCCGATGGATGTGCTCAATTATAAAGACATTGAAGCAGTATACGACACTGTGGTGATTACCCGTACGAATCCGGTCTCCGGAAAACCGGTTGTCTTCTTGATTTCAGAGGACGTGATGAGCACAAAAAAGCTTCCGTGAAACCTGTTGAATGTTCAGCAATCAAGATTTTCTGACCGGGATTAGGTTATATCCTCCATTTCATTTTTAGGCCGCAAGCCTGGTTCCGTAAATTATTTGCTACTTTTATACCCATTAAATCTAAATCATTGAACCATGAAAAAACTTTTGACATTAACTGTCCTGATTGTTTTTGCACAGTTGGCAGTTCATGCACAACAGCCCAAAAGGCCCGATCCTCAACCGGCGCCGGAAACTCAAGAGAACTTTAAGCTGGGAGTTGCCGGTTACACCTTCCATAAATTCGATCTTCAAACTACGCTTGAAACCCTGCAACGTTGTGATGTTCATTATTTGTGCATCAAGGATTTTCATTTGCCGGTAGCAAGTACCGATGAAGAAATTGCCGCTTTTCATGCCAAATGTGCCGAATACGGTGTAAAAGGTTATGCTGTGGGCCCGCTTTATATGAAATCGAAAGAAGATGTCGACAAGTATTTTGATTACGCCAAAAGGGTGGGCGTGAATACGATTGTCGGCGTTCCGAATTACGATCTGTTGCCTTATGTCGATGAAAAAGTAAAAGAATATGGATTCTTTTATGCCATTCACCTTCACGGTCCCGATATCGACATTTACCAGGATGCGGATGAAGTTTGGGAAAAAACAAAAGATCTGGATCCGAGAATCGGTATGTGTCTCGACATCGGTCACGATACCCGTAACGGTAAAGACCCGGTGGCCGACTTAAAAAAGTATCATTCACGTGTGTTTGATATTCACCTGAAAGATGTGACCGGAACCACAAAACTGGGGTATTCGGTAGAAGTGGGAAGAGGCATTATTGATTTTCCTGCCTTTGTGAAAATGATGCGTAAAGTAAACTATACAGGTGTGATAAGTTTGGAACACGAACGTAACATGGACAATCCTTTTATGGGAATTGCCGAGTCCATCGGTTATTTCCGCGCCATGATTGTGGCAACCCGCTAAAGGAACAAAGCGTAAATGAATAGTTGAAAGGTGTTGGCGTAGAGTTAACACCTTTTTTGTTTTGAATTACAAACTGTTATTTCACACCTTTGTAGTGATTAACAATAGGAAGCCGAATTATACCCGCAAAATCGATAAACATGGAGTGGTATTTTGTTTTAGCCCTGATAGGAACCGGAATTGCAGCCGGTTTTATAAACACGACAGCCGGTGGCGGATCGATGCTGACGGTTCCCTTGCTAATGTTTATGGGATTGCCGGCCAACGTGGCAAACGGCACAAACCGGATTGCTATTTTGATGCAAAATATCGTTACCGTTCGAACTTTCCGCCAAAAGAAAGTCCTCGATTATAAAGAAGACTTTCGGTTGACGATTCCGGCAGTATTGGGCTCACTGGTGGGGGCGTTAGTTGCGGTCGAGATAAATACCTTTTTGCTCGAAAAGATCATTGCGGGAGTGATGGTGATGATGCTTTTGCTGGTGGTATTAAAACCCGATGTGTGGATAAAAGAACGCGCGGGGTCGGTAAACGCGAAACCAACATTCTGGCAGTACCTCATTTTCTTTTTTATCGGCTTGTATGGCGGATTTATTCAAATTGGAGTGGGATTTATTTTACTGGCCGGTTTGGTACTGGGCTGTGGACATAACCTGGTGAAAGCAAATGCTTTGAAAGTTTTTATTGTTTTGATGTACATGATCTTTTCGCTCGGAATTTTTATTTACAATAAACAAGTTGATATCCGGGCGGGTTTGATACTTGCAGCAGGCAACATGTTTGGAGGCTGGCTCGGGGTAAATTTCACCGTAAAAGGCGGTGCGAAGTATGTGCGTTACATGTTGATTTTTGCGATGATCATTGTGATCTTAAATTTGTTTGGAGTGTTTGGATAGAATAAAACTTTCACTGTTCACTTGAAAAGAGATACGAAAATACCAGTCACCGTAATAACCGGCTTTTTGGGAGCTGGAAAAACCACGTTTATCAACCAATTGCTTCAGAAATATCCGGAGCGAAAGTTTGCCCTGGTGGAAAACGAATTTGGCGACGTGGCGATCGATACTAAACTGATCAAAGGAGTGGATGCCAGTCAGATGTTCGAATTGAAGCAGGGGTGCATTTGCTGTACGATTACCGACGAATATGAGCTGGTTTTACAGGAACTGGCTGATCGTTTTCCGGATGTGGAGCACTTGCTGATCGAGACCACGGGAGTAGCCGATCCTGCACCGGTGATTCAGCCTTTTTTTAGCGATGAAAGATTAAAGGAAATATACGCTTTCAACGGTACGATTTGCTTGGTGGATGCACTTCATTTTGATGAAATTCCTGAAAAGGAAATTTCGTTAAAACAGTTGGCAGTAGCCGATCTGATTCTGATCAACAAATCGAATGAACTGACAAAAGGACAACATGAAGCGTTCCTAAAAGAAATTGGAAAACTGAATCCCTTTGCACGAATGATTCCGACAGCTTATGGAAATGCCAATGATGTGGAGTTGGATAAAGTGATGCAGAAGATCCGTACGGCTTTTGATTTTGTGCATTTTCCTTCGGTACACCAACACATCGAAACCAAATTAATGGAATTTGGTACGCCCATCCCAAAAGAAGAATTTCTTCGCTGGTTTTCGTATTTGATGGATGTAAATAAGCGCCTGATCTACCGCACCAAGGGAGTGCTGTATTTTGAAGACGAACCTTTTGAGTACATTTTGCAGGGTGTAGGCGGCAACTTCGAACTCACCGAAGGAGATCTGGTGATCGAACCCGGTGAAAGCAAAATTGTATTTATCGGAAAATTAAGCGACGTTCAGTTTAATTAATACCAGCCCATCAGCTGCATTAAGATGACTGCCAGCACGGTGGTAAGTGCAGCAACACCAATTGCCAGTCCACTCATGGCACCTTCTGTTTCGCCCATTTCAATGGCTTTGGTCGTTCCCAATGCATGCGACGAAGTACCAATGCTTAATCCTTTGGCCACCGGGTGGGTAATGCGCAGTAATTTCAGCATAAAAGGAGCCAGCGAACCGCCCAGTAATCCTGTAATGATGATGGAAATGATGGTGATTCCTTCGTTGGCCTGAAGCATATTGGCTACACCGATTCCGATGGGAGTGGTGACCGAATGACCGATGAGGGAACGTTCCAGCAATTCATTTATTCCCAACAAACGACAGAGTACAATTACTGAAATGATGGCAGACAAAACACCCGAAACAATTCCTCCTAAAATGGAATATTTATGCTCAACCAGAAGTTTTCGCTGGCGGTAAAGCGGTAAAGCCAGCACCACCGTAACCGGTCCCAAAAGTGAATGGATAACACTTCCGCCTTTCATGTAATGATCGTAAGGAATATCGCCCATAACCAAAATGCAAATAATAATGACGGTTGACAAAAGAAGCGGATTGAGCCAGTTCAGGCCCGATCGTTTCCGGACCAGCGAGATAACATAAAAGCAGCCCACGGTAAGGAAAATACCAAAAAGGTGGGCGTTGGTTATTTTTTCCATCGTTCTTTTAAATTAATCAACAATTGGGTGGACAATGCAGTAACCGCCAAAACGATAATGGTTGACAGCACAACAACTAAAGAGGTTTGAAAATAGTGACCGTCCAAAGCATGGTAAGTAACCAGTACACCAACGGTTGCCGGAATAAAAAAGAATCCCATATTCTGAATCATAAAATCGGCTGTTTCGCGGATATGTTTTTCCTTTAAAATTCCTGTAAGCAATAATACCAGCAGCAATATCATCCCGGAAATAGAGCCCGGAATGGGAAGGTGCAGGTATTTGCTCAATAATTCTCCGGCGAGGTTAATCCCCAGAATAATAAAAAGTTGTTTAAATACCTTCATTACTAAGTGTATGATGTAAAGGCTTGATCAGTAGGTGTAAGGACGAACATCGGTTACAAACATCCCGGCTGTTTGGGCGGCTTCAATACCGAGTACCCCGTCTTCAAAAACCTGGCATTGCTTAGCTTTTACGCCCATTAACACAGCACACTTCAAAAAAGTTTCGGGTTGTGGTTTGTGCCGGGTAACATCGTCGGAACTTACCACCGCATCAAAATACTTGTTTAAGCCCAGCGATTTCAGCTGAACTTCAGCGCTCCGCCGGCTGGCTCCCGTTCCAATTGCCATCGGAAGTTTGCCATGGTATTCAAATACCAGGTCAATTACCGGCTGGTGAGGTTTTAACAGCGAAGCATGATCCCAGAACAGTTCCTGTTTCATCCTGACAAGGTTTTCGGGCGTTTCGCTAAGTCCGTATTGGGCCACCACGCGACGGGCAAAATCAATGGTGGGGCGGCCGGTTAATTCATAAAGAATTTGACGGTCGAAACTGAATCCGTATTTTTCGCCAATCATCTCCCAGGTTTTCAGGTGAACAGGTAGTGAATCGGAGAGCGTTCCGTCCAAATCGAATATAAGGCCTCTTGCCTCCGGATGAACTGTTATTCCCATGCTTAATTATTTGCGGCAAAGGTAACAGAAGCTGATGAGATGTTTGTTGCCTTGCCAACTCATCGTAAAAATTTAATTATCAATTAAAAGAAAACAGTCAATTAAATAATTCTCCGTGGCAGACCACGGGGTTTCCTTATATTCTCCCCTGAGTTTCAGGGGAGATGTCATCCTTCAGCTGACGGATGACAGAGGGGTGTAATAAAGAAAATTCGATTCTCAGCTTTTTTGCTGAAATAAAGTTGGCGTAATACTCTGTGGACAGTCAACTTTAGAATTTTCTTTATTTGTTATCTTTGGGAAAAACCTTTCAATTAAACTTAATGATGAAAACGATTTTTCTTTTGGCTGCTTTAGTAGTTTCAACTTCAGTTGATTGCTCCGCTGAAAACAATTCCCCCCAAAAGCAATCTGCTCCGGATACCGGTAAAAAGTGGGAGTTGGTTTGGGAAGATAATTTTGAAAAAGATGGTTTACCTGATCCGAAAATCTGGGGGTACGAGGTGGGCTATGTAAGAAACCGAGAAGCGCAGTTTTACACCGAAGGCCGCTCCGAAAATGCACGTGTTGAAAACGGCTGCCTGGTAATCGAAGCCCGGAAAGATAATTGGGAAGGACACGAGATTACATCGGCCAGTTTGCATACTTACGGTAAAAAAAGCATGCTTTATGGCAGAATTGAAGTAAAAGCCAAGCTTCCGACCGGAAAAGGTACATGGCCGGCCATTTGGATGCTGGGCGACAACCACAGGGAAGGCACACGATGGCCTGATTGTGGCGAAATTGACATTATGGAGAACGTAGGTTACGATCCTGATCATATTTTCGCGAATGTTCATACCAAGAAATACAATCACTCCATTGGAACCGGGCGGGGAAGCAGTATTGTCATGGATAAACCTTACGAAAACTTTTATGTGTACGCCTTGGAATGGGATGAGAGTGAACTGCGTTTTTATGTCGATGATCAGCTGTATTTTACCTGCCAAAACGATGGGACGGGAGTTGAAGCGTGGCCCTTTGATCAGCCACAATATCTGATCCTGAACCTGGCTATTGGAGGTGCCTGGGGAGGCAAGCAGGGCATCGCCGAAGATTTGTTGCCGCAAAAGTATTACATCGATTACGTGCGGGTCTACAAGCAAAAGTAACGGAGGTGACTAAAAATAAAGAAGGGGCTGTCCAAAAAGTTGGCAAAAACAGGTTCTCGCAAAGACACAAAAGAAGCGCAAAGGTCGCAGATTGCTCATGATTAGCTTCTTTTTTTGCGTGCTTTTGAGTAAATCTTGGCGTGCTTTGCGTGACATTTACTTTTTGGACAAGCCCTTTGTTTTTATCTGTTGTGTTGTCGCTTATTGGTTAATTTCCCACGAAATGAAAATATTGGTGTTCATTTCCACTTCATCTGGATTGAGTACATCCGTTATTTGGGCTGACGATTTCGCCTGATCCATCATGGCGAACATACGAAGTTCGGGTTGTGTCGGCCCGATTGACCGTTGAGCTTCCCCGTACTGAATGTTTTTAATTTTTCCGAGCGTTGTTCCCGAAGCTTTGGCAATCCATTCGGCTTTCTGACGGGCATCTTGTACTGCCAGCGTAATCAGTTTTTCTTTTACCGCATTCATTTGTTCTTCGGAAAGTGAAAAATTGAGATTGAAATTCGATTCCAGGTTGTCTTTTATCAACTCAAAGATTTTATCGTTCTTTTTGTAATCCCGTTTTGTACGGATAGTCACCGGAATATTGGCTTCGTAGCCGTCAAATACAGACTGCCGCAGTTCGGGATCGTATTTTTGGATTTCGCGGATGGAATAATTATTAGCTTTTAGCAAATCTTTGTCGATGCCGTTTTTTACAAAGAGTTTTTTTATGTTGTCCATTTTTTCAACCGCCATCTCGGCACACTTTGTATAGTTGTTATCTTTTACACTCAGGTTTACGGTAAACGAAAGGTCTTCGGGCATCAGCTTAACCAATGATTTTCCTTCTACTGAAATAATTGCCCCTTGATTATTTTGGGCAAATGAGCCGAGAGAAAACAACAATACGGCCAAGGATAAAATAATTCTTTTCATGACTTACTTTTTAATGATTTTAAAGGTTCGTTGCAGAACCTGGTTGCGAAGTAATACAAAGTATATGCCAGAAGCCAGCCGGCACTATCAATAACGTTATTATGTTCATTTAAGTTGCTGATGAAAAAAATCGATGGTTCGTTTCCAGGCAAGTTTTGCAGCTGTTTCGTCATAACGCGGGGTGGTATCGTTGTGGAAACCATGATTCACTCCCTCGTACATGTAAGCTGTGTATTTTTTATTGTTGGCTTTTAATGCCACTTCGTAGGCCGGCCAGCCTGCATTTACCCGTTGATCAAGAGATGCAAAATGCAGCAGGAGCGGAGCGTTAATTTTTGGCACATCCTCGGCTTCGGGTTGTCCTCCGTAAAAAGGAACGGCAGCTTTAAGATCCGGTACCCGTACCGCCATCATGTTTGAAATCCAGCCACCAAAACAGAATCCAACCACGCCCACATTTCCGTCGCATTCCGGGTGATTTTTTAGGGTTTCGAATGCCGCAATAAAATCCTCCAGCATCTCGTTTCGGTCGCGTTTACTCTGCAGCTCACGGCCTGCGTCATCGTTGCCGGGGTACCCGCCCAGCGGTGTTAAAGCATCGGGCGAAAGCGAAATAAAGCCCTCCAAAGCTGCCCGCCGGCCAACATCAGCGATGTGTGGGTTCAAACCACGGTTTTCATGAACCACCACAATCCCGGGTAATTTTTTTGTGTTACCCGCAGGTCTCGACAGCTGCCCCTTAATTTTGCCTCCGCCTTTTGGCGAAGCATATTCGATGGTCTCCGTTTTTAAGCGACTGTCGTCGGCCTTTACCTGGATCTTTTCCTGGTAATCGGGCATTATAAAACTCATCAGTGATGAAACTGTCAATCCTCCAACAGCATAGGCCGAAAGTCGTTCCATAAATTGCCGGCGATCGATCTTGTTGTGCGCATATTCGTCGTACAGGTCAAATACGCCCTGGTCGACTTGTTCTTTTTTGATCTGCTTCATGGTAAAGTATTTTCATTAAAAACCTGAATGAGAAGGTTTTGTTCACAGGAGTGACCGACTTTCTTTTGCAGAAGATTTGGCGATCCAAAAGAGTAAAATGAATTGCTGTCGGGCGCTTAGTTGATCGGTAAAGTACGTTGTGGCTCATTCCCATAACCGGTCACTTCGATGGCCTTTTTACTTAGCTTTATAACGGAGAAGGTGTTGATATCCGCTGTTTCAATCATACCCTTCAGGTTTAGGAAATGAATACCATCGGCAAAGGTGTAGTTTCCGGCGTGATTGTGACCGTTCATCCAGCATTTTACGCAATCGTACTTTTTCAGGATGTCAACCACTTCTTCGGTATTCCAAAGTGAATGCGCATTATAGGGGAGTAGCGGAAAATGACAAAACAATATTACTTTTTGCCGGCTGTTCTGCGCTTTCTTAAGCTCATTTTCCATCCATTGAAGCTGTTCTTCCCCAATGCCTCCGTTCCAGTTGTGGTAATTGGGTTTGCCCTCGTTTTTCAATGCTGCGGTAAGTGCCTTGGCTTTTTCAACGATTTGGGGATCATTCGATTGAAAAGTAAGATCACATCCATTCAAAAAAATAAAACGCCATCCCTTTTTCTCAAACGAATACCAGGTTTTGTCGAGTTTAAGCATTTGAGGTACTTTTTCAAAATACTCATTTTCAACCGACAAATCGTGATTGCCGATCACCTGGGAAACTTCTGTTTTTGAATGTGAAAGAACGGGAGTAATTCCGTCGAAACTCGAAAATTCATGATCGATCAGATCGCCCAATCCAACGACAAAAGCAACATTGTTATTGTTGAATTCATGAATACAGCTTTGGAGTTTTTCCAAAGAATTTCGGTAATGCCGGGTTCCCTTTGTATCGCAATTGCAATACTGGCAATCGGCAAATACGCCAAATTTAATTTGCGATTTTGCAGTTTGACTAAAGCTGAGAAGCAGGAAGACAAAGACGAGTTTTGCGAATGTTTTTGTTGTCATCGAATTGATTTTATATTTCCCTTACCGGGAAGGATTGCTAATTTAGCAAGGAACATTCAAAATTGATTATGCAAAAAATAATAATTCTTGTGCTTACGGTTTTTTTCAGCTTTTCGGCAACGGCTGAACATCGCTTAAATGAAAAGGATGAGAGCAATATTCGGAAGCTGATTCAGCAACAGGTGGATGCCTGGAACGAGGGTAACCTGGAAAAATTTATGGAAACCTACTGGAAGTCGGATCAGCTTTCGTTTGTTGGAAGTCGCGGCCCAACTTATGGCTGGCAGGCAACCCTGGATAATTACAAGAAAGGTTATCCCGACAAAAAAGCGATGGGGCATCTCGATTTGAAGGTGCTGAAACTTACTCAAATCGACAAAAAGACGGTATTGATGATTGGCCGTTTTGAATTAACACGTGAGATTGGTGATGCTGCAGGGCATTTCACCCTGGTTATTCAGAAAATAGAAGGTGAATGGAAAATTATCAGTGACCACTCCAGCGCGGAGAAGTGATTTTATTTTTCTTTTCGGAACACGATTCGAAGTTTTACGGTTGAATCTACTTGTTTGTCATCCAAAAGTTCCGGTTTCCAGGCAGGCCCGTTTAAAACGATTTGTTTTGCTTTTTCAACCAAGGTTTCATCCGCATGGTTGAGATTTTCGATCGATTCAATTTCTCCTTTTTTGTTCAGTTTAATGCGAAGTCTTACTACTTCTTTTTCGTTCGGATAATCGGCAGGTAAAATGGCTTCCGATTTTAAATATTCGTAGTAAGTTTTGTATCCCGAAACGGGTTCTGCAGCCAGCTTCTCGGTTGGCAATTCGGGACTTACTTTGGTGACACTTCCGGTTAGAGACTCCTTCTTTTGTACGCCATAACCAACCACCACCACTTCATCCAGAGCCAATTGATCAGGTTCCAGTTCTATGATCGAACTCAGGCTGTCGGTTGGAGAAATTACTTTGGCTTCCATTCCAATAAAATTGGCCGTTACGGTTGAAAGACTGTCTGTTAATGGCAGTACAAAATTTCCCTCGACATCGGTAACAGTGCCATTGGATGTCCCGTTCTCAACAATGGAAACACCGGGTAAAGGCAATTTGTCGGAAGCCGAAATCACTTTGCCTTTGAGTACTTTAACGGCCGGCGGCGTAGGATTTGACTGAAGGGTGGCATAACCTCTGATTCTTATTTCGGCACCGGGTGCCACATGTTTCGCAACACTGCCTTTCATTTGCGGAGTGATTTTTGACTGAACGGTTACTCCCTGAACTCGACCGCTTAAAGCTTCAATCGGAAGTTCCTCTTCTTTTTCTTCCAGTGCTTCAGCAACCACTACCGGTTCTTTCTTTTCAATCGGAAGTACAACCGGGGCTGCTTCTTTCGGTTTTGGAGCAGTAGTTATTTTATCCGTTTCCGTTTTTTCTTGCTGAAGTTCTTCCGTGTCTGGTTCAACTTCTATTTCGGCTATCGGTAATTCTTCCTCTGTATCCTTTAACTCAGGTTCAGTCTGTTTTTCCTGAACAGCTGCAGGATGTTCCATTTTTTCAGTCTGAGTTAGTTCGGGAACCGGATCTTGTTTGCTGATCTGCAGCCATAAAATACCAATCGAAACAAGAATAAGAATCGACGCAGCCGCGGCCACAAAACGAATCTTACGTTTTTTCTTAGGCGAAGAAATTTGCTTAGAAAGTTCAAGAAGCTGCAAAGACATTTCTTCCGGAGAAAGCTGTTCCAGTCCTTCCAGCGCTTCGGCCATAAACGGATCTTTTTGCAGTTCTTTTTCAAACGCATTTCGTTCATCCGGCGTCATTTCGTTGGCACGATACCTTCTGAAATCATCAAAAACAATATGTTTTTTGCGGTTCTTCATTTCTTTTTATCCAGACAAATCTTCAAATTTCGTTTCGCATTCTGAATATAGCTTTTTACTTTTTTTTCATCGATGTGCATTAAACCGGCAATTTCGCGGTAACATTTATTGCTGAAATAGAACAAGCGGATGCTTTTTTGCTGCTCGGCTTTCAGCTGTTCGATGCAGTCTTGCAATGCTTGCTCCACATCTTCGGTTCGCTCTCCGTCAATAGGATGCATTTCAGCATCGTTTTCCATAAACGAATCGCTATTTTCCACCTCAGCTAATGAAACAATCTGCCCCGGTTTTGCCCTGCGCAATTCCATTAAACAATGGTTTTTGCTAACTACGTACAGCCAGCTTTTAAAGTTCCTGATGTTGTGGCGGTCAATTTCTGTCTGAATTTTTTCATAGATCGAAATTACCGCGTCTTTGGACTTGTGTGTGTCTTTCAGGTATTTCAGGCACAAACCGAAAACCAGGTGAATGTAACGCTCATAAAGCTCACCCAACACACCCACATCTCCTTTTTCAAGAAAGAGGGCAAGCAATTCTTCATCGCTTTTTTGGTTTCGGTGCCGGCTGTAGATAAGCTTCATTCTGGTTTGAAAAATCCGACTAAAAGTAGAATAATTCAGAAAACTTTAAAATTTTTTATGGAATCTGTTTCGCCTCTGCATCCTGTTAGTGACTTTAATTTAAATCTGAAAATCATGAAACGAATATTTTTAATCCTGATGATGGCAGTGGGCTTGGCTACTATTGCTTTCGCGAACCAAAACAGAGAGATTTCCGGATCCGTTACCGATGAGTCGGGCGCTGCACTTCCCGGAGTAAGTATTTGTGTTGAAAATACAAGTCGAGGAACGGTAAGTGATGTAAACGGATTTTACAAGATTATGGTTAATCCCGGTGATAAAAGACTGGTGTTTTCTTTTATTGGTATGATTACCGAGAAAGTGAAAATACCGGAAACCGATAGATTGAATGTGGTTTTGAAGGCAGATGAGGTGGGTTTAGAAGAGGTAGTAGTTGTAGCTTATGGTGTACAGAAAAAAGCAAACCTTTGCGGCGCCGTTGCCGGAGTAGGTGTAAACCGTGCTCTATATTTCCAGCCGCAGGCAGATTGCAACACCGAAAATTATTCCACCATTCGTGAAAATGGTTTTAAAGATGTAAACGCAAATCCGCTTTCTACGTTTTCGATTGATGTTGACCGGGCTTCGTATTCCAACGTTCGTCGGTACATTAACCAGGGAAATTTGCCACCGGTTGACGCGGTGAAGGTAGAGGAAATGATCAATTATTTTGATTACGATTATTCCGAACCAACCGGCGAGCATCCGTTTAGCGTAACAACCGAAGTTTCGACTTGCCCCTGGAACAGCAAACATTACCTGATGCACATCGGATTGCAGGGAAAGCACATTGATAAAACAAACCTGCCGGCCTCGAACCTCGTGTTTTTGTTGGATGTTTCCGGTTCAATGAACGCGCCCGACAAACTTCCGCTGGTAAAACGCGCCTTTACTATGCTGGTAAACGAGTTGCGCCCCGAAGACCGCGTGGCGATTGTGGTGTATGCCGGAGCAGCAGGTAAAGTGCTCGATTCCACTCCCGGAGATAAAAAGAAGACGATTCTGGATGCACTGGAAAAACTCGGAGCAGGGGGTTCAACAGCAGGGGGGGAAGGACTGAGACTAGCCTATAAAATTGCAGAAGAAAACTTTATTGAAGGTGGTAATAACCGCATCATTCTGGCTACCGACGGCGATTTTAACATAGGCGTTTCAAGCACTTCTGAAATGGAACGACTGGTGGAAAAGGAACGCGAAAACGGCGTTTTTATGACTGTGCTCGGTTTTGGGACAGGAAACATCAAAGATGATAAAATGGAAACAATCGCCGACAAAGGAAACGGGAATTATGCTTACATCGACAATATTCAGGAAGCCCGCAAAGTTTTCATTACCGAATTTGGCGGAACACTTTTCACGATTGCCAAAGACGTAAAATTTCAGCTGGAATTTAATCCGAAACAAGTGAAATCGTACCGTTTGATGGGTTACGAAAACCGTTTGCTAAACGATGAGGATTTTAACGACGATAAAAAAGATGCGGGAGAAATGGGCACAGGTCATACTGTAACGGCTTTGTACGAAATAATCCCGGCCAATATCGCCAATGACGATCGCAAACCGTCGGTTGATCCGTTGAAATACCAGACTTCCAAAACAGTTTCAGGAAAAGTGGGCGAGGAGTTATTGACCATTAAGCTGCGTTACAAAGCTCCCGAAGGTGGCAGAAGCAGACTGCTGGAAATTCCGGTTGCGAATAATTTGCAGAAAAATACTTCAGACAACTTCCGTTTTTCGGCTGCCGTAGCTGAGTTCGGGATGTTGCTGCGTCGTTCTGAATTTGCCGGAAGTACAAATATCAAGTCCATTCTGGAACTTGCACGCGCTGCCAAAGGCGAAGATGAGGAAGGCTATCGCTCGGAATTTATTCAACTGGTAAAAATGGTGGATGATTTGCAATTACTTAGTTATGACAAATAGTTTTGGAAAATAGAATAAAAGAGAAGTATTTTGTTACCTTAACGTGCAAGAAAAAGACCAATAAACTGCCATAACCGACAATAAAATGAATAAGTTTTTTAACCTACTAATACTGCTCGGAATTACAGTAAATGTATTCGGACAGCATGAAATTAAATTTCAGGTAGAAGAATTATCAAAACCGGAGAAACAGCTATTTTTAACAGACTATGATAAGGTTTACAAACACTTGATATTGTCTGATTTAAGTATGAATCTTTTTCAAGTCGAAAAAGATAGGATCGATTTTCCGTACAACATTGTTACAAAAAGCATGGCACCTTACCATTTAGTGACAATGGGTTATCATTCGTTTTTCAATGGAATGTATCGCGCTTATGCCGACCACAGACCATTTGTATTATCGCCTGATATGATTTGGTTGTTAATAAGCCAGGGATTCGCAAGACATGTTAGTGCGAACCCGGAATTATTCAGAGAAAAATTTCTGGATTTTGATGGTAAGGCGTCATTGGTAGTTAAATCGAATAAAGACTTGTTGGATTCATCTGTTAATCCAAAAGATTGGGAGAATGTTTTTCCGCAGTTTACATCTCAGATTGCAAATTATACCGGAGAGCAACTTGTTCATACTTTATCGTCAGACTTTTCTACCACAACAGCCATTGAGAAAGTTGCATCGGAAATTACGATAATGGAAGCGATGGAACCTTTTTTCGAGTTTGTTGTCTTCCGGATTGTTTGTGGAATTCCGGAAATCACCTTAAAAGGAACACCGGAGGATTGGCAAAAGGTTTATGATAAGGCGAAAAATTTAGGAGAATATGATTTAGAATGGTGGACAAATGAACTGGAGCCAATTTTAGAAGAATTTATAAAAACCTCGAAAGGTGATATTGATAAAGACTTTTGGCGAAATATGTTTAAGTCCCATTCGCAGAAGATATACGGAGCACCTGATAAAATTGATGGATGGGTTGTTAAATTTTTCCCCTACAATAAGGAGGGCAAGCGAAATAATTTACAAGAATTAATAGGAAGCGATAATTTACCGGAAGAAATTGTAAAGGTTGATTTACAATGCCTTGAGGTTTTTGGTGATGTAACAAAAACGACTCCGCTCGAATTGTGGGCCGGATTTATTGGATTGGAACAAGATTCTTCTGATTTCACTTTAACACCCAAAATTGGTTGGATGATTCGAAAAAAAGATACTGATAACATTGGACTAAAATACCGATTTAAAAAGGAAGCGGATTCAGGGATATCTATTAGGGTTAAGGAAATACCTGAAGCAATTTATGCATTAGAAGAGATTAACCTTCTTGAAGTTTCTTTTATCGATAGCATATTAGTACCTGATAAACTAAAAGAAATCACAATTGATAAACTTAAATTAACCGGTAAAATTGACAAGTCAGAGTTTGAGAGGATAAGTAAAATGTTTCCAAATACAGAATTGACCATAACCCAAAAGAAAGCAACTAAGGACACCAAATTAAAATCGGGGGAAATAGACAAATTAGAAATTGAGCCGATTGGTAATAAATCTAAAGACACAGAATTGATTAAAGGTAAAATAATCTTTCAATATTGATTTAAGAGCAGAGATTCATGTGTTGATGTTGAACACCGGAATCCCTGCTTTTTCTCATCCTGACAGTCAGTAACTTTTACTACATTCGTCACCCAAATTTAAAACTCAGAAAATGTATCGGATTGTACTGTTCTTTCTTTTGATCTCCCAAATTTCAGTGTTTGCCCAAACCAAACAAATGAGCCTCGAAGACGCGATAATGGGGCGCTATACTTATTTGAATCCCGGTTCGCTCAGAGGCCTTGCGTGGCAGGACGATGCAAACTATACGCAGATAAAAAGCGATTCGCTGGTGGCGATCAATGCAAAGAGCGGCGATGAAAAATGCCTGCTTACCACGGAAGAATTGGGCGGGATCATTGGCGCTTCGTTACGTTATTTCCCTGCTTGTCAGTGGCTGGAAGATGGTTCGTTGCTGGTACAAACTTCCGGTGCTTATTATATTATAAATGCAGCAGAAAAGAAACTGGTTTATTCCATTGAGCTGCCCAAAGAAGCGCAAAACGCTGTTTTTTCGGAGCAAGGGAAATGGGTGGCTTTTACACAAGGCGATGATTTGTTTGTGGCCTTGAAAGATGGAAGTGTAAAACAAATTACCGGCGATGGCGGCAACGGGATTGTAAACGGACAAACCGTGCACCGCAACGAATTCGGCATCACCAACGGGATTTTTATTTCGCCCAAGGGGAATTTTATCGCCTTTTACCGCAAAGACGAAAGCATGGTAAAAGATTACCCGCTGGTTGATTTTATGGCACGTGAAGCCGAATATACACCTGTGAAATATCCGATGGCAGGAATGGCAAGTCACCATGTAACGCTGGGAGTATACAATATTGAAACCGGCAAAACCACTTTTCTGAAAACCGGTGAGCCGTTTGATCATTTTCTGACCAACGTGGCTTGGTCGCCCGACGAAAAGAACGTTTATATGGCTGAACTCAACCGCGAGCAAAACCACATGCAGATGAATTGTTACGATGCAGCATCGGGTGAGAAAGTAAAAACCTTGTTCGAAGAAACAGCTGACACCTATGTGGAACCCTTGTTCCCGATACAGTTTTCAAAAGTAAATCCAGCCGAGTTTTATTACCTGAGCCGCCAGGATGGCTGGTTTCATGTGTACAAATACAACACCGAAGGAAAGTTGGTGCAACAAATTACAAAAGGAGAGTGGGAGGTAACTTCAATCATTGGTTTCGATCCGAAAGAAAAATTTCTTTTTGTGGAAGGAACACAGGACAGCCCCGTTGAAAATCATATTTACAAGATTGAAGTGAAAAGCGGGAAAAGCACGAAGCTGTCATCCGGAGAAGGAATGCACAGCGCGATGCTGAGCCCTGCAGCATCCTACGTGATCGATAACTGGAACGGAGTGGAAGTGCCCCGGAAGATAGCTTTGCTGTCGACCGATGGAAAAACGCAGCGTACCCTTTTTGAGGCTGAAAATCCTTTGGCCGACTACAACATGGGCGAAACCAAACTGGTGACTTTAAAAACCGCTGACGGGAAATACGATCTGTTTGGACGCCTGATCCTTCCTCCGAATTTCGATTCATCCAAAAAATACCCGGTAGTGGTGTACGTTTACGGCGGACCGCATTCGCAAATGGTGGACAAGAGCTGGCAGTATCAAACCCGCTGGTGGCAGTATTACATGGCTTCGCAGGGTTACATTGCTTTTACCATGGATAACCGTGGCACCAATAACCGCGGCCGCGCTTTTGAAACGGCCGTTCACCGTCAGCTCGGAATTCCCGAAACCGAAGACCAGATGCAGGGAGTGGAATACCTGAAAAGCCTGCCTTATGTCGATGCCGAACGCATTGGTGTGCACGGCTGGAGCTATGGTGGCTTTATGACATTGAACCTGATGACGCGTCATCCTGAAGTGTTCAAGGTGGGTGTTGCCGGTGGTCCGGTGGTCGACTGGAGTATGTACGAAGTGATGTACGGCGAACGCTACATGGACATGCCGCAGGAAAACCCGGAAGGCTACGAAGAATCGAATATGGTCAATCATGTAAAAGATCTGCAGGGCAAATTAATGCTGATTCACGGCGTGCAGGACCAAACCGTGGTGATGCAGCACAGCATGAAATTTCTGCGCGAGTGCGTAAAACAAAATAAACCGGTCGACTTTTTTGCTTACCCTATCCATCCACATAACGTACGCGGTAAAGACCGCGTACATTTGATGGAAAAAGTAAGTCAGTATTTTTTCGATTATTTGTGATCGCTTAAGTACAAAAGTGAATCCTCTGGCTAAAAATCGACGGCTTGCTATGTGAAGATATCTCCAGCAAGCCTGTCCATTTTTAGCTGGTGTTTTATCGACTTTCGTATGGTTTTAAACTTCGGATGCAAAGCCGACGGGCGGAGTGAGCTTTCTTTCAGGAAAAAGGCCAGCAGGCTGGCATTGCAAAGGATCGACAACCATCCCTAAAGCTCCTTCATGCTCACCATTATGGCCCGGTGTTGTGACGACTATGTGGTTCTGGAACTCAAGGTAAAGCTGAAATCGGGTAACGAATCGTTGCAAAACATCGCCGATGAATTCAGCTTTTCCGACATCGCCTTTATGTCGAAATATTTTAAATCGCGAACCGGTTTGTCGCCCGGTGTCTTTCGGGCCAGTTAAGGTCTGTAGCTGGCGTTGTTTATGGTTTTCTTCCATATTGATGGATCCAAAATCCGAATAAATGAATTGGGGGAACTTGTTATCGGCTCAAAACATGTTGTCATCCTGTTGAACAAAAGATTTTTATGTTTATTTTTAAAAGACTAAAAAAAACGAAAGGCCGAATACATGTAACTCAACTCTTGCAAACAACAAAAGTTTATTGTTCCATATTTCGACGAATAAGTCATAGAATAACAATGAGTTACATGAGTAGCTGATAATAAGATATAAGTTGCATTGCAACATAAACATACGTTAGCGGTAATTTTTTTTTAAAAATGAGAACTTATATAGTTTTAATATTGAGTATTCTAATAAATCTGTCTGTTTCTGGACAAACGGAAAATGAAACAGTCCATTACTTTGACGGATTGTTTCCAAAGAATGGACTGTTTATTCGACCGGACTCGTTACCAGATGGCGTCTGGATTGCGTATTGTGAAACGAATCCTTCTCAGATTGGACTGAAGTTGCATTATAAAAATGGAAAAAGAAACGGCGAAACAATTGCGTATTGGCCAAATGGAAATATTCAACAAAAAGGATTGTATCAAGATGGATGTTTAGTCGGACTAAATGAAAAATGGTATGAAAATGGGGAAAAGGAGTCTGACAGTAATTGCGAAATAGATAATATAAAATTACAGCACTCACAATGTCATATAATCAATTATTGGTCAAAGACAGGTTCTCAGTTAATTAAAGATGGCACTGGTAAATATATTTCATATCATGACAATGATACGTTACAAGTTAATGGAGAATATCTTAACAGTTTGCAGACAGGTCAATGGACTTGGCATTACGACAATGGAGATTTGCAATATATAGAACATTTCAGTCAAGGCAAGCGAGACGGTGAGTACATTTTTTACTACATCAACGGACAAATCAGAAATAGGGGAATGTATTTAAATGGGAAACAGATAGGTGAATGGATACATTGGTATCAAGATGGCAAAATGGAAGAATATGAAAATCGTTTAAATGGATTAAGAAACGGAGAATATAAGTACTGGCACCGAAATGGAAAACTTTATGCATCAGGACACTATGAATTAGGTAAAGAAACGGGCGTTTGGGAATACTTTAATGAGAATGGTAAGTTGGAAAAGAAAGAAATTTATAAAAATGGTAAATTAAAAAGAACAAAAAGCTACCGCTAACATTTTGCAAATTGCATTGCGGGTGCAGTGGTGTGCGTTGTCTCTGCTCCTTTCTTGATCGTCATGTCCTGTCGGACACTGACGCTCTTCGAAATCCGCAACGACAACTTGCAAGTGACCGTTAAATGGCTTTTAAAAAAATAACAACACAAAGAAATACAGCGTGATCAGACTACTAATTATTATCTCATTGATTGGGGCTTTCCTTTCGTGTAGATTCGAAAAATCGGATAAAGGACAATTTGAGATAGATCAGACCTTACAATCGGGTAAAAGATTTTTTGTTCAGGATTCATCGGTATATGCGCCTGAATTTATCAGCGGACTCAGAAAATTAGATTCAGAATATGATTCCGTTCGTTTGATCGGGAATTATTTAATCATCAATACAGCTGATACCAGTTGGATTCCGACAGCGCTTCCGCTGGATGAGCTTGTAAATTATCGGGCAACCCGGGGAGATACGGTTTATAGTCTTGGAGTAAAACGGATCAGCTATACAACCATTGATTATGAGTTTAAAGTCAATGATATACGGATTAAAACAGGACAAGTAACACTACCGGCACAATTTATCTTTGGTTTGGAGTTTACGGAAATTGGCGCCAATGAAGCAATTCCAATGGTTCAGTATTTTGATCAGAATGGAATCTGGACGTGTATAAAGATTGAATCGGGAACTGCCAGGCGGATAGATTTTCAGATGCAAAGTGAGAATGATTCAACAAAAAATTATATGCAGGTGCCGGTTTTGACCAGAATATAAAAACGCCACATGATGCTTATCGAATCAGGTTTTCTTCGTTTTTCAGCAAAGCCCTGTTAGCGGTCCTCTTCTTCGGTTTTTGCAATATTCCGGATCATTCCGTTAAAAATAAAAAAGTGGAAAGGAGAGGTGGCGATCCAGTAGAGCCGTCCCAGGATTCCCCGCGGGCGGAAAGTGGCGGTTTGGTGCAAAACATTGTTCTCGTCGATCCTGAATTCGAGCCAGGCTTCACCGGGTAGTTTCATCTCGGCAAACAAGAGCAAGCGTTTTTTTTCGCGGCTGGCATACAGCACCCGCCAAAAATCGAGCGCTTCGCCGGTGGTAATTTCTTCGGGCAGCTTTCTTCCTCTGATCAGTCCAACGCCGCCCAGCAACAGGTCGAACCATCCCCGGGTTTGCCACAACCAGTTGGCGTAATAATAGCCCTTTTCTCCGCCAATCCGCCAGATGTTGTGGATCACCTGGTCAACGTTTTCAACCTTTAGTTTTTTGATGTCTTTGTAACAGCCAAAGTTGGGAACCTCGATAAAATCGGAAAGCGTAAGCCCCAGGCTACTGCTGATGATGGAATCTTTCCAGCTGCTCAGCACAAGGTTCTGTTTTATTCTCAGAAAGGCATATTTTAGTGCCGTTTTGTACGTGATGGGCTGAATTTTCAGCAACTCTGCCAGCTGGTTGTCTTTGCAGGTAACGTCGTTTTTCATGCTGTCGACCAGGCTCACCGAAAGACTGAACGAAACCGAAGTAATAAAGAATAACCAGTACGATGAAATCCGCGGCGAGATGAGGGAAGTTGTATAAACGCGGCGTTTTAATTTCCTCATTTCGGCATATTGCAGCATCATGTCTTTGTAGGTTAGTATCTCGGGGCCTCCAATGTCGTAGTTGTTTCCATAACATTCGGTTCGGCCCAAAACGCCCACCAAAAACTGTATGACATCGCGGATGGCAATGGGTTGCGACTTGGTCAGGATCCACTTTGGTGTGATGAGGATGGGTAGTTTCTCAACAATATCGCGGATGATTTCAAAAGAAGCGCTACCCGAACCAACAATGATGCCGGCCCTCAGAACAGTGAGCGAGTAACGATCGCTGCGCAAAATATCTTCCACCATTCGTCTCGACCGCAGGTGTTTCGAAAGGCTGTCCTGGTTCGAAATACCGCTTAAATAAATTACCTGTTTGGCCGATGTTGATTCAACATGTTTTTTAAAGTTTTCGGCAGCTCTCGATTCCAGTTCGTCAAATTTTCCCTTTGATGAGCTCATGGAGTGGATGAGGTAATACGCCGCATCAATGTCGTCAGGTAAAATACCGGGGACCACTTCATCCAGAAAATCGATCTCGATCATCCTGATTTTTTCGAGCAGTGGCTTGTGTAGTGTGAGCCTTCTTTTTTCGCGCACACAGCAAATAACTTCGTGTCCTTTGTCGATAAGGACAGGGAGGATTCGTTTGCCTACATACCCGGTAACGCCGGTTAAAAGTATCTTCATGGTGCTGTTTTGATGTTAGTTAAACCATCAAATGATTCCGAAGGTTCGCGGTTTCGCCACAGAAATAGTAGCTTAAGATACTATAAATCGAATTTTCCAATTGACGGGTTCTGACTTTTTTCATTTGATTTTCTATTTTTGCCCACCTGTGAACAACATTACATCAATTAAAATCAAAGGTTCCTTCGGATTGAAAAGCTATTTCAAATATCTTTTGCTGCTGTTTTTTATGCCCATGGCAGTCCGATCGCAACCCGATACTATCTCGGAATTCACACTTCAGCAATTTACCCGCAACCTTTTGTCGGTGAATGATTCTTTTAATCCGATCTCAAACGAAGCAGTTAAGTTGCCTGAAGGAAAGAACTACACCTTGCTCGCCAATCAACTTACACCGGTAGACGGCTGTTTATTTGCCAATGAACTTCCATTAACCGGGAAATTCTATGACTTGCTGGTAAATTTTTCGGAAGCCGATCAGAAAAGATGGGTACAGCGGTTTTCAAATTACGAAAGTTATTTTGATTCGTTGCTGAATGAAGCCGGTCTTCCGGTAGAATTGAAATACCTGGCTCCGGCGCTTTCCGGCTTGAATCCTTTGGCAGTGGGTGCCGACAAACGGGCCGGAATCTGGCAGTTGACGCATTTTCAAGGCATTTTGGGTGGACTGGAAATCAACCGGCTGGTGGACGAACGTTTTGAGATGGCAAAGGCAACGCAGGTTTTTATTGCTCAGATAAAAAGAAATATCCAACTCTTTGGGTCGGTGGAATATGCTGTTTTAGCTTACCTGTCCGGAGATACAAAATTCAGAAATGCATGGGCGAAGACAGGTGAAGGAGCCTCGTTAAACGACCTGTTGCAGGAATTGCCGGATCTTGTTTCTGAAAATGTGGCGGCGTTCCAGGCTTGCCGGGTGTTTCTGAAAAGCACGAAAACAACTTTGCCTGTTTTGCATGAGAAGGCAGATACCATAATTGTCAGGCAGAAAATGCATTTGCAACAGGTGTCGCAGGTGCTGAATATTCCGTTAAAAACACTCCAGGAACTGAATCCGCAGTTTCGGTATTCGATTGTTCCGGGAGATAAAAACGAAGCCTTGCTGCTTCCGGAAGGGAGAAAGGAAGACTACATCGTTGGACAGGATTCTATTTTCAATGCCTTCGATTCAACGCTGTTTGACGTGGTGGCTCAGAAAGTGGAATATCCGCCGGCACCCACCCGGCAATACATTGGTGAAAAAGTAAAAGACCTCGAAATTGAGGGGAAGGTAAAAATTAAATACACCCTTCAGCGTGGCGATGTGTTGGGCTACATTGCCGAGGATTACAACGTGCAGGTAGAGGATTTGAAGTACTGGAACAACATTTACAACGAACGAAAAATTCAGGCAGGTCAGCAGCTGGTGATTTTTGTGGATGAGAACGAAGCTGATTACTACCGGAGCCTGCAAAAACTACCGGCGGCAGGTGCAGGGCAGGGAGCTGTCGCTGCCAGTGTGCAAAAGACCTGGGAAATACCGGCTTCGGCACATAAGGTGGAGCATGTGGTTAAAAGCGGCGAGTCGCCGTATGTTATTGCCAAGAAATATGAAGGCGTGACACCCGAGGCCATTCTTTACTGGAATGGAATTGACGATGCCCGAAAAATTCAGATAGGACAAAAATTAAAAATATACGTGACCGAATGAAACCCATAAAGACCCTGATTTTTACGCTTGGCGTGTTTGTGCTTTTGGCTGGCACCATGTGGATCACTCCGGAAAATGGTGTGACGGTGGGAAGTTTTACGTTTCACATGCCCACTTTGGAAGAAATGCTGCTGAGCAAACAGGACGAATATGCGGATATTTCGGATTTGGTAAGTCACCAGTTTGAGATTGATTCGGTGATGGAAGTTGAGGTGGATACTACTTTGGAAGGCGGAACAACCACCGAAGTAGTGCACGGTGCCGATTATGAGGAGTTGGTGAAGTCGATTCGGAAACTGGAGATGAACCACGAAGGGCGGAAGAACCTGGAGAAGTTCTTTACTCATCTTCAAAACGATTCAACGGTTCGGATTATGCACTACGGCGACAGCCAGATTGAAGGCGACCGGATCACTTCATTTGTCCGGAATAAATTACAGGTTCGTTTTGGTGGAACAGGCGTTGGTTTACGTCCTGCTCTTCAGCCCTACGATTATGTTTTTAGTGCCAACCAGAAGAACACGGGCGACTGGAAGCGTTACCCGATCTACGGGAATGTGGATTCTACGGTCACACACAGCAACTACGGCGTAATGGGCGCTTTTTCCCGCTATGCTCCGCTGGTTCCTGATTCCATTCCATTTCATGATTCGATTTGGTACGAGGCGGAAATGAACGTTTCGAAATCGGATATTTCATATGTGCTGACACGCGAATACAAGCACATGCGCCTGTTTTACGGAAATACAAAAAGTCCGGTGGCACTGACCGTGATCGCCCGGGCCGATACCATTTTAACGAAAACGTTGCCAGCCAATCTGGACTATGGCGTTGTGGAAAGCGATCTTCCGGATTCGACCAGTAGCATAACACTGCGTTTTGCGGGTTACGACAGTCCCGATATTTACGGTATCGAACTGGCCTCGCAAACGGGTGTGATTATGGATAACATTGCATTGCGCGGAAGTTCGGGGACAATTTTTACCCGCACGAATTTTGAGCATGCGCTGAAAATGTATCAAGACCTGGATCCAAAGCTGTTCATTCTACAGTTTGGTGGAAACGTGATGCCTTACATCAAAGACGTGAAGGCGATCGACCGTTACGGACGCTGGTTTGGAAGCCAGATTAAACGAATACAGGAGATGTGCCCGGAGGCAGCGGTTATTGTGATTGGGCCAAGCGACATGTCGACCAAAGAAAAAGACCGCTATGTAACCTACGAACATTTGCCCAAAGTGGTGGAGGAGCTCAAAAAAGTAACGATGGCCAACGGCGGAGCCTACTGGGATATGTACCGTGCCATGGGAGGCTACAACAGCATGCCTTCGTGGGTAAATGCCGATCCCGAGCTCGCCCGACCCGATTATGTGCATTTCTCGGCAAAGGGAGCGAGGCTGGTGGCCAACATGTTTTACAATGCTTTGATTTTTGAATACAACAGTTACCTGGAGGAGGAGATTTAATGAGGGCAGTTCAAAGTTCAGAGTTTAAAGTTCAGAGTTTAGGGTTCAGGGTTCAGGGTTCAAAGCTCAGAGTTCAGGGTTCAAAGTTCAGGGTTCAAAGCCTTAAGAAAGGCTTAAAAGTTATTTGCCTTTTCATTGCACTTTTTATTGCTTTCCAGTTTCGTTTGGTTGCGCAGGATGAGGCTTATTTCTATCGAGTGAATCCCTACAATTTTATTCGTTACGACCTCAACGAAATGCACTTTCCGGGTAAACGTACCAGTATCGATCGCTTTTATTCAAAGCTTGAAACACTGATGACAAGTGGTGAAGGGCGTGTAAACATCGTTCATATCGGAGGCTCACATATTCAGGCGGGTACTTTTTCGGGCCAGATGCGAAACCGCTTTCAAACACTCAATGGAGAAATGAATGCCGGTTGGGGTTACATGTTTCCGTACCGCATTTCGCGCACCAATTCGCCTTTTGGCTACTACATCCGTTACACCGGTGCATGGCAGAGTTTTCGGAATGTGGAAAGCCGCAAAAGCGGAACGCTCGGAGTGGGAGGGATGTCGGCAACCACCCATTCAACAAAAGCCGAGCTAACCATTTTGCTGGAAAAGGAAAACACACTGGATTACAGCTTTAATAAATTCAGGGTTTATTACGAAAACAAAGCAAAGAATTACGAGTTGTCGGTTGATTCGGCTATTCTGAATACGGTTTCAAACGGCGACGGATTCATTGATTTTTCGCTGAATACGTATGTTGACAGTTTGACATTAACACTCACCCGAAAAAGCAACTCTACCGGAAGCTTTACCTTGTTTGGAATCACTACCGAGTCGGCGCCCAACGGAATTATGTACCACAGCATTGGTGTGAACGGAGCACATGTTCCTGCTTATTTGCGCTGCCAGCTTTTTGAAAAACAACTGGCTGAGCTAAAACCCGACCTCGTGATATTGGGAATAGGTATAAATGATGCTTATGGAAGAAGATTTACCCAGGATCGTTTTGAAGATCATTACGATCAGTTGATAGCTGAAATAAAAAGGGCTGCACCCGATGCTGCCATTGTTTTTACCACCAATAACGACAGTTATTTGTACCGGCGGTATGTAAATAAAAACGGAGAGAAAGTACGCGAAAGCATGCTTCGGATGGCGGAAAAATACAATGCCGGTGTTTGGGATATGTTCACCGTAATGGGTGGTTTGAATTCGATTGTTTTGTGGCAACAGAATCATCTGGCACAAAGCGACAAAATACATTTTACCCGCGAAGGTTACCTTATGATTGCCGATCTGTTTTTTAATGCACTGATGCAGGATTTTGAAAATTACCTGGGCCAAAATATACAAGCCGATATCAATCGTCAGGAAACCGACGAAACAAAAACAACCGATAATTAAAACCACTGACTTTGGACTTACTTCAACAAATAGATATCACTGAGGCGTTGCGGAACATTTTTCTGTACAACGAGATCGCACCGCTAATTTTTATCCGTTTTTTCTTCTGGGCGTTTTTTGCCGTGGTTTTGCTGGGATACTCGCTGGTTTACAAAAACAAAAACCGCAGCGTAAGAGCAGGTTACCTGTTCCTGGTAAGCATGTTTTTTTATTACAAGTCGAGCGGATTTTTCTTTTTTATATTGCTGTTTAGTACGCTGGTCGATTATTTTATTGGTAAACGTATTTATCGCTCACAAAACGAATTGGTTCGGAAATTATTGATAGCTGCAAGTGTTGTAATAAATCTGAGTTTACTGGCCTATTTCAAGTATGCTTACTTTTTTGTTGATAGTCTGAATCTGATGCTGGGTACCAACTGGCAGGTGATCAATCATCTGGCATTGTGGGCCAACGAAGCTACCGGAACACATTTCAATGTGAACCAGATTTTGCTGCCTGTGGGTATTTCATTTTTTACGTTTCAAACCATCAGTTACTCGGTAGATGTTTATCGCAGAGAAACTGAACCGGTCAAAAACCTGATCGATTTTGGATTTTATGTGTCCTTTTTTCCACAGCTGGTGGCCGGGCCGATTGTTCGCGCTTCAGGTTTTATCAAACAGATTTACGAGGATTTTCATCTTTCGCGGGCCGAATTCAGCTGGGCTATTTTTATGATTCTGAAAGGTCTGATCAAAAAGATATTTATCGGAGATTTTATTGCGGTGAATTTTGTTGACCGTGTATTTTCCGATCCGATCACCTATTCAGGTTTTGAAAACCTGATGGCTTTGTTTGGTTACTCATTGCAGGTGTATGTCGATTTTTCGGGTTACACCGATATTGCCATTGGCGTAGCGCTTTTGATGGGTTATCGTTTGCCGCAAAACTTTAACTCGCCTTACAAAGCGAAAAATGTTGGCGAATTCTGGAAACGCTGGCACATGTCGCTTTCGTCGTGGCTGAAAGATTACCTGTACATTCCGATTGGCGGAAATCGTGGTGGTTCTACTTTTAGCTACATCAGTTTAGGAGTGATTCTGGCCATCATTGTTTTACTGGCCGGGAAACTGATTCTGGTGCCGATTCTGGCCGGGGTAGTCATTGTTTTAGCAATACTGGCCAAACTTTACCCTCAGGTAAGACAAAGCATCGATACAAAAATCAACCTGATGCTGACCATGTTGCTGGGTGGATTGTGGCACGGCGCATCGTGGCAGTTTATCATCTGGGGAGGACTAAACGGACTTGGTCTGGTAGTTTATAAAGCCTGGCGGAAAATAAGTCCGTGGGAAAAATACAACAACGTTTGGGGAAATATATGGAAGATTGCCGTCACTTTCAGCTTTATCACTTTCACCCGTGTTTTCTTCCGTTCCGAATCGATGGAGGTTGTAACCGGAATGTTGCATCAGATTGGAACGGCGATGGATCTTTCGCTGGTTCCCAAAGTTTTGGCAGCTTACAAGTGGGTGTTTTTGGTGATGTTGTTTGGTTTTGTGATTCACTGGCTGAGCGATCACTGGAAAGAAAGGATCAAAGACTGGTTTGTAGCGTCTCCGCTTTGGGTGCAGGTGGTATTGGCGGCTATAACGGTAATTGTTGTTTATCAGTCGATTTCTTCCGATATGCAACCCTTTATTTATTTCCAGTTTTAGCCATTATTCAAACTGCATCGGTATTGGTTTTGAGGGATCGAACGAATTGAATTTCTGTTTGGACTGTTCGTCGAGGATAAAGCCCAAAAAGCTTACATCTTTCGGGTGGAAAGGATAAAAAGCCAGGCGTAACCGGAAGGTTTCAAAAACAAGGTTTTCGTTGTGCAGCCGGAGACCAATTCCAATTCCCGAGTAGTAGTTTTCCCTGAAAATAAGATTCTGATTCGAACCGATGATCCCCAGGTCTGCAAAACCAAAGACAGCCATATTAAATTTGTAAAACTGATGAGGCAGGAAAACAACATGCTCCAGTTTAAGTGTCAATCGTTGTTTGCCCGCTGCAGTCCGACTGTCAAAACCCCGAATGTGTTCTTCTGTTCTGAGGGTAAGATTATCAATGTCGAATCGCCGGATTCCGAGTGTGTAATCCACATTAATAAACGAACGGACACTTTTCTTGCCGGCTGTCGATAACTTGGAAATAAATTTGATGCCTCCGCGGATCATGCACTCTTCCATTCGGTTGTTTTTCAGGTATCCGCCGAGTCCGGTCGAGAGGTAAACATAGCCTTTGCGGTTCAGCAGTAAGTTCCCGTTTGAAGAGGAGAATTGAAAATAGTGCCGGTCGCCAAATTCGTTGGCTTCATAACCGTACAAAATCTCATTTTTGAATCCCTCAGGAATATCCTCTGTAATGCCATAGCTGTAGATCAACTGGTCCTGGATGTATCTTCTTTGCGAAAGAACGAGTCCGGCCATGTATAATGTACGATTGGCAAAAAACGGACTAAGGTCAGGTTCTACCATCGGATCTTCAAAAAAGCGAAGACCGTGAATGCCGCCGGTTACGGAAAGTTGAGTGAGGTGGTCGTGGTCGTCGCCCAGGTTAAAGGCACGCCCGAGCCAAAAGCTGTTGTAGCCTTCGTCCAGTGGTTCTTCAATGATGATGGGATCGTCTTCGGTGATGCGGTCGGTTCTGAACAGGCGCGTAACATGGGCGCCGTAGCCCCATTTTATTTCGTTGGTCAGTAAGGGTTTATTCAGATCGAAAACAAAACCTTCGCGTCGGAAAGTATTCATGTATCCCAGCTGAAGATCGAGGAACTTACCGCCAATATTGTTGATTTTATAAAAGGTTTCCAGTCCCAGGTAGGGTTCCTTGTTGACATGGCCGACAAATTTTACCGAAATTTCATGTCCGATACCAAAGATATTTTTGTTGTAAACTCTGATGTCTCCCGATTGCGTCCCGCTCACTCCGCCCGATGCTCCAAACGAGAACCGGTCTTTCGTAAGGATAGTGACGTTGACAAAACCGGAGTAGATACTATCCTGATCAATCAAAAAGCGTACATCCTTTATGTAGGGTAGCTGACGAATAAGCCTTTCATTTTCGTACATTTTCTCGGCATCCAGCACGTCGCCCACTTTAAAAATCAGTTGTTTTTGAATTGTTCTCAGATTTGATTTGGTGTGAACGACGTTGGCTGTTCGTTCCATCCATGTGTCAGCTTTTGAGGTTGTGTCGGAGCAGGAGGGGCCAAAAACATCCAGCGCCTGAATCTTAATGCTGGCGATAATTTTCCCTTCGTACTGATTGTAGTAGTCCATGGCCAGCGCCTTTTTGTCGACATAAGGGCGGCGTGGAGTGATGAGTGCGTCGTACAACCAACTGGTCAGTTTTCTTTGATTTGCTTTGTACTGGAGGCTGTCATAAAAAACTTCCTGCCTGTGGTTTTTTTCAAGAAGCATGGAATCGGGCAAAATGATTTGAGCACAAACAGGCCGGGTCTCTAAAAAAAGATTCCCCAATAAAAGCAATATGTACCATGCATTCTTCATCACAAAGTTCCGCCACATTCAGTATTGGAATCCGGGTTTCATAATAGCGAAAAATTAGGCAAATTATTTTTAAGGCCGAAAATTCGCTGTTAAATTTCGTTAATGCAATGCCAAAAATTAGCCATTATCGGGGAATATAGATTCAACGTTGGACTCAATTATTTTTTATTCGCAGCGCGCTGTTTTACTTTTTCCTCATGATCGAGGTAGGCTTTCAGGTACTTTTGATCGTATTCGTCGTTGTCGCCATACAGTTTCCGGGTTTCGTCCAGTTTTTTATGAAGGTCTTTTTGCACTTCTGCATAAGCCGGATCGTTGTACACATTCTTCATTTCATGCGGATCTTTTTCCAGATCGTAGAGTTCCCATTCGTCCACATCGTAGTAGAAGTGAATCAGTTTGTAACGCTCTGTTGCAATGCCGTAATGCCGTTTTACCATGTGTACCGCCGGGTATTCGTAATAGGTGTAGTAAACGGCATCTCTCCATTCATTGGTTTCGCCGCTAACCAGGTGTCGGAATGATTCTCCCTGCATTTCTTTCGGAATAGTAATCCCGGCGTAGTCGAGGAAAGTTGGTGCGAAATCAAGATTCTGAACCAGTTTGCCGATTTCTGTTTTGGGTTTTATTTCTTTTGGATAGCGCACGACCAATGGAGTACGGAACGATTCTTCGTACATAAACCGTTTGTCGAACCAACCGTGCTCACCCAGGTAAAATCCCTGATCGGAAGTATAAACCACAATCGTATTTTCAGCCTGGCCGGTTTCGTCGAGATAATCCAGAAGCTGTCCTACTCCGTCGTCCACCGATTTAATGCAACGCAGATAATCTTTGATGTAGCGGTTGAACTTCCATTTAGCCAGCTCAACACCTTGTGGCATATTGGCCAGGAATTCCTGGTTTTCACTTTCGTAGGCAGCCATCCAGGCGGCTCGTTGTTCTTCGTTCATTCGTTTCAGATCGGGCACAAAATTGGTGCTGTCGCCGTTGGGATTAACGATAAGTTTAAAATCGTGTCCCCACATCATGTCGCGGTTAATTTCCATTTCCTGTTCTTTTGCCGCGCTGCCTCTTCCTTCGTAATCGTCGAAAAAGCTTTCCGGAAGTTCAAAGGTCTTGTCATCGTATAGATTCATGTACTTGGCGGCGGGAAGCCAGTTTCGGTGCGGAGCCTTTTGGTGATAAAGCATACAAAACGGCTTCGAACTGTCGCGTTTATTTTTTAGCCAATCGAGAGCAGAGTCGGTGATAATTTCGGTTACGTAACCTTCCAGCCTTTTGCGCTCTCCGTTGATCAGAAAGTCCGGATTATAATATTGTCCTTGTCCGGGAAGAACCATGGAGTAGTCAAAGCCTTGCGGTAGCCCGTCGAGATGAATTTTTCCGATCATTGCAGTTTGGTAGCCATTCGCCTGTAGCAGTTTGGGAAAGTTATCCTGGTTCCAGTCAAAAGTCTGCACATTGTCTACTTTTCCGTTGATAAAACTGTGTTTCCCGGTTAAAAGCACGGCACGGCTCGGTGCACATAGCGAATTGGTAACACACGCCCGGGTGAAAATAGCGCCTTCTTCGGCGATACGGTCAATATTGGGTGTTTCGTTCAGTCCAAACCCATACGCGCTGATGGCCTGGTAGGCATGGTCGTCGCTCATAATAAAAAGGATGTTGGGTTTTACGACCTGCCCTTTTTCGGTGTTGGAGCACTTCCAGAAAAAAAACGCCAGTGTCAGGAGAATGAGCGGAGTAATTTGCTTTAGTTTCATAATGTTGATTTTAATCCGGTTGAATTTTATTCAAGTTTACAAAAAGAAGCAGAAGCTAACAAATGAGGATTATTGCTAAAAAAGACTGTTTTCTATTAGTGTGTGGTCAAATTAGTGTAAAATTCTTACAATTTTTAGGTGAGAATCTTTAATATTGTGATGGAAATCAATATTTTTGCAACCAAACAATCTTTGTAAAAAATTTTAACAATTAATAAATTTTTGATTAAAAATTTATTTAAATTGCACATTCATTAATACGTTGGCTAACTTGATAACCACACAATGATTCTTATCAACAATATAAATGAAGTTCAGCTTAGCGGTAATGAGCTTAAGAATTACCGTCGTAAAAAGAAAATCCTGGATCTCTTGTATCGCGAGGATACACTTTCTGCTACCGAGATCGGAAAGAGGATAGGCGTGAGCGTACCTACCTCGCTGTCGCTTTTAAAAGAGCTCGGACAAAAGGAACTGGTCGAGTTTAAAGGAACAGGCGAATCGAAAGGGGGACGCCGGCCTGCCTTGTTTGGGTTGAAACAGGATTCCATTTTTGTATTGGTGTGCGAATTGGGCCGTTATACCGGGAGAGTGGGGATTTTTGATTCGCACAATAAGTTGGTAGCACCCGTGGTGAGGTTTAAGGCAACGATCGACGACGAAGATCTTCTCGAAAAAATAGACAATGTGTCGCGCGAAATGGTTGCCACTCATAAAATTGATGCGTCACGGATTTTTGGAGTTGGATTGTCGATGCCCGGATTGATTGATGAAGTAAACGGGATTAATTATACCATTAAAGATAAAAAGCTTCAGAATATAGCCGATCGTATCAAGGCAAAGTTTAATAGGCTGGTATATGTAAACAACGATGCCCGTATGCAGGCGTATGGAGAATTTATTTTCGGACATGCCAAAGGGCACCAGAATGCGTTGATCATTAACTGGAATTGGGGCCTTGGTATGGGGATGATCTTTGACGGAAAGCTGTATAACGGAGCAACCGGATTTTCAGGCGAACTTTCGCATACTAAATTTGTGGAAGACGGAGATCTTTGTATATGTGGAAAACGAGGCTGTTTGGAAACTGTTACTTCGGTTTATGTCTTAATCAGGCAGGCACAGGAAGCTGTTCGCGAAGGAAAGGTTTCGCAGCTGACCGCTAAGTTTAAAGGCCGGGAAGAGGAAATTGGCGTAGATGATATCATTCGCGCTGCCAAACAAGGCGACGAATGTTCGATCGCACTTCTAAATTCCGTTGGAATGGCTTTGGGAAAAGCGCTTGCCAATGCCATTCAGTTACTTAATCCCGATATTATTGTATTGGGGGGTATCGTATCGGAAGCCAATCAATATGTATTAACACCGATCCAACAGTCCATCAATAAACATTGTCTGGAGCAAATCTCCGGCAATATTCAGATTGTAATTTCCGAAAACTGGGAGAAATCAGGATTGTTAGGCACAACTGCAATGCTCTATCAGAAACTTTTTAGTAATATGATGGTTTAGTTTGCAGCATAGCTCCAGAGGGGGGGTAAAATCAGATCAAATTCATTTTATATTTTGTAAGGAATAGTTAAGCCGCTGTAATAAAATTGCAGCGGCTTAACTTTGTGCCAATGATGTGGGAGAGTAGTGATTTCTGGATCAGGAATACAGAAACGCATCCCATATAACTTTATTCGTACTTCCTGCGAAATCTTAACCCAAAGATACTGTGTAGCAGGTGAACCGGATACGGCGATTCAATGTCGATGGCCTATTACTGATTTCGACACCATTATAAATCATTCAAAACTTGCCAGCTAATGTTGCCCCGCAAAGAAGTTTGGTCTCTTTTTGCCCTCAATGCTGATGTGATTGTCTAAGATCCTATTGTCAGCATTTCTACGAGTTAATACTTCGCGGGTAGGTCGGTATTGTTTTAAATGGTAATTTTTAATTCAGTTATTAAGATGTGTTTCCTTTATAAGGAATATTATTGCGATGATTATAAATAGAAAATAATTAAATTAAAAAGTTATATAGCGAAGTGATTTTAAAATCGATGAAATGATTTTAAAATATTTTACAAATTATTTACGAAAATTAAAATAAATCCCTAATTTTACCCAGAATTACTTGAGAGATGTAATTGATGTAACTGTAAATTGAGTTGCAATTAAACTAACAGAATCGAAAAACTAGCTTAATGAAAATCTTAAAAGAATTTGATAGTCATCGAATCCTCTTATCAATTATCATAATATATACATCGAGTTTATTTTCTATTTAACAACTAAAATTTATTCTTTATGAGAAAAATTATCTTGCTTGTTGCATTGTGTTTTTCGCTACTTGGCAGCGTTTATGCACAGCAAACAGTAACAGGTACAGTTACTGATGAAGAAGGCCTAGGGATTCCTGGGACATCTGTTTTGGAGAAAGGAACCAGTAACGGTACAATCACTGATGTGGATGGAAATTACACATTGAGTGTTTCTTCATCCAAAGCAGTTTTGGTGTATTCATTTGTTGGAATGACATCAATTGAAGAAGCAGTTAACGGACGTTCTGTAATTAATGTAACGCTTAAAGCTGCCGCAATCGGTATTGATGAGGTAGTTGTAACGGCGCTAGGTATTGAACGAGAAGCAAAAGCTTTAGGTTATGCCGCTACCAAAGTAGTGGGGGAGGAACTTGCCAAAGTAAATACAGTTAACCCGGTTTCAGCGCTTCAGGGTAAAGCGGCCGGTTTGAGTATTTCAGGTAGTGATGGTGGTATTTTTGGATCTGCGAAAATTGAAATCAGAGGTGTTTCTACTTTGAACAGCCAAAATAACCAGCCAATATTTGTTGTTGATGGTGTAATTCTTGAAAACGACATCGCTAATGTTGGGCATTACGATTGGTCAGGAGATGCGAACGATTTTGGTAACATGTTGAAAAACTTAAACGTCGAAAACTATGAGTCAATAAACGTGCTTAAGGGCTCAGCTGCTACTGCGCTTTATGGTTCTCGTGGTATCAATGGTGCAATTGTAATTAAAACCAAAGATGGTAAAGGGGCAAAAGGTCTGGGTGTTGTCATTACACAAACAACGTCAATCGACCATGTATATGCTCAGCCTGATTTTCAAATGGTTTACGGTCCTGGAAACTATTATGGTAACCGTCCATACACCGGAAATTCATTCGGACAAGGTTTCTATACTACAGTAAAAGATGGAGCTTCTGTTCCAACTTTGATTGGAGCTGGTGCCAGCCGGATGTTTGGTCCGAAATTCGACTCTAGTATTATGATCGAAGATTACGATGGACAAATGATACCTTATAGCCCCGTGGATGACTTTTTCGTGAAAATGTATGATATTGGTTGGGGGTCAAGTACAAACATCGCCCTTAGAGGGGCAGACGAAAAAGGTAACTTTTATCTTTCAACCGGTTACACAAAAAGAAACGGTACATCGCCAAACAATACTTTTGAAAAGACTTCTTTATTCTTTTCAGGTTCCAGAAATCTGGCTGATTTTTTAACCGTAAATGCATCTGTTTCTGTAACAGGCTCTGAAGCAGGTAACCCACCGGTAAACTTAGGTGAAAATATTATCACCAATTTACAATGGAATAATATGTATGATGCTGATAAATGGAAACGACGTGAAGTTTACCAGGCAACCCACGGAGGTACACCGAGTAGTAATTTCGCGGATCAGTATGCAAATGTTCCGGCAAACGGAGTTTGGTTTAGTGCCTATCTTAATGAGAATATCAGAAAAGAAACAGTTGTTCGTCCAATTGTAAAACTTACTGCTACTCTTACCGATTGGATGAAGATCATGCTTGAAGGAAACGTAAATATTTATAATACACAGGGCGAGGGAAAAACGCTTGGTCAGGGATATCAGAATGAAGGTGGTGCATACAGTATTTCGCATTCAACCGATATTTCAAAAACCGGTAAACTATCCTTCCTTTTTGATAAACAAACCGGTGATTTCACTCATAGCCTTTTGCTACATGGCGAATTATGGAACCAGAGGGTTACACAAACAGGTGTTAGCACCAATGGCGGATTAATCGTTCCCGGACAATTTTTTATCTCCAACTCAAGAAATACTCCAAACTTGGGCACTAACGGAGTATCGGGTACAAAGCAAATCAATTCATTGCTTTTCCGTTATAGCGTTGACTGGCGCGGACAACTTTTTGTTGATGTGACCGGACGTAACGACTGGTCTTCTGCACTGGTTTATACAAATGGAAGTGGAACTTACTCCTATTTCTATCCTTCGGTTAGTGGTTCGTGGTTGTTCTCCGATACATTTGCCGATAACATGCCTTCTTGGTTAAGTTTTGGTAAACTACGTGCATCGTGGGCACAGGTAGGTAACGACACCAGCCCGTATTTCATTAACAGAGGATATGGGGTTGGTAACATTGAACATGCGAATGGAAACATTATTACAAACTACCTGGATGGAACAACTGTGGATACAGAATTAAAACCTGAAAGAAAAAATTCAGTAGAGTTTGGATTGACTTTGAATACATTGAGAAACAGGTTAAATCTTGATGTTGCTTATTTCGTTGATGAAACTACCAACCAGATTAGTACTATCCCTCTGCCAGCGGCATCGGGCTTCAACAATTTGCTGACCAACGTTGGTACGATTCAGGGGAAAGGGGTTGAATTGACTTTAACCGGAAAACCAGTTGACAACAGAAATTTCAAATGGAGATCGACTTTTAATTACTGGAATGTTAAAAATAAGGTAACCGAATTGCATGATCTTGTAGGAGATTATAAATTACTATACGGCGATCCGCAATATGGTAACTACAGGGTAGGCGCTGTTGCGTTCGAAGGAGGAGAATATGGTATACTGTACAGTGATTCAAAAGTCGCAACAGATGATCAGGGTCGTCCGTTAATGACCTGGCACGACGGAGTAAAAGCTCCTTATTATCAGCGTTCCGGGGTTGTTGAAAAGGTCGGAAAAATTCGTCCGGATTTTGAAGGATCATGGGAAAACGAATTCCAATACAAAAACTTCACTTTTAGTTTCTTGCTTGATATGCGCTTTGGCGGTAACGTTGCCAGTTTCCCGGCACGCTACGGAACAGCTTACGGCGTACTTGAAACATCGTTAAACGGTGGTGAAACTACTGATGAATATCTTTCCGACAGAGGCCTTTCATGGGTGAGTAAATATTCTGGTGATCAGTATGAAAATGGTGTAATTCCAGTTGGTGTTTTTGCTTCAGGAACTATAATTACTGGTCCTGACGGAGCTCAACACAATGTTGGTGGCATGACATGGCAGGAGGCAGCAAGTGCAGGTGCTGTTGACGATGCTGTTGATGAAGGTCAATGGGCTTACTGGTACAACTCATGGGGTGCTGGTGTAATCAATCCTAACTGGTTTTATAAGTTGAGTTATATCTCACTTCGTAACATTTCGTTTGGTTACAACGTAAAGTTGCCTCAGTTAAAAATTCAGAACCTGAATGTGAATCTGAATATCAGGGACGCAGGTTACTTATATAACTCGTCTCCGAATAACTTACATCCTGAAGCGGCACGTGGTACTGGTAGTGCACAAACAGCATTCCACAGAACACTGATGCCTTATACCAGAACCTATACATTAGGACTTCAATTCACATTTTAATCACTTAAACAGCAAGTAAAATGAATAAAAAAATATTTATAGTTGCGACGGTCCTTGTTTCTCTCTTATTGGGGATGCAAAGCTGCAACGAAGACAACTTTTTTGCAGACAAGGACAAATTTGCTGATCTAAACTCTGACCCTTCGGTTGTTTCAGAGCCTGATATAAGATTTCTAATTTCAAGAGCGGAGCAGCAGATGTATAATAATGATTACACGATATGGTTCTACACCTATAACGACTATGTGTTTCCATATTCTCAGGTTGCAGCATCTACAAATGGAGGTAACACTACCACGTTCAACGAAGGAGGTTTGACAGGACTTCATAACCTTTATGCTTCATTGGTTCCTGGTGTTGATGCCCGTATGAGAATTGATGGTTTGAATGAGGATGAAATGAACGCCAGTCAAGCCATGAAAGCGATTACCTACGCAATTCAGATCTACGTCGGTATTTCAAATTTTGATTATATCGGAGGTATGTCATATTCTGAAGCCGGTTTGGCAAATTACACTTCACCACCGCTTCTTACTCCAAAAATGGACACAGAACAGGAATTGTTAAATCTTTGGTTGACTGAGCTGGATGAAGCAATTGCTGACCTTGGAAAGGCAGATCAGTTTTCGTTAGGTAATCAGGATATGATGTACAAGGGAGATTATACGAAGTGGCTGAAATTTGCAAATTTATTGAAATTGAGAATTGCTGCCCGGTTGGTAAATGCAGACCGTGCGAAAGCATTGCAAGTTGCACAGCAAGTAGCTTCTTCAAGTTATATGGATGATCTGGGAGATGACCTGCTGTATAACTCCGGAGTGAATTATCGTGGAACCGGAAACGGTGTTGGCGATGGCTGGATCGGTTATGCCGGTAATAACCTTATCGAATTCCTTAAAGCAAATAGAGACCCGCGATTACGTTTTATTTTCAGAAAGAACAACTTTAATCCTGAAGTTATTGATGCGATAATTGAAACAAACGGAGTTGCAGGACTACCAAGTAAAATAAGGGATATAATCAACTTGAATGGCGAAGGAAAGTTCGACAGTTGGAAAACTGGTTTTGAAGAGCCGTGGGGCCGCTATTGGGGAGTTCCTTTATCAACGACTGCTACAACCAATAATGAGTATTTTCAGCAATCGACTTTGTTTTATGCAACAAAAACAGATGGCTCATCAAGAAAAACTTATACATGGTCTTCGGTTATTGAAGAAAAGAACCAACGTACTACTTTAACTTATACTTATCCAACTAAACCTGGAGGAGCAGTGATTCAGGTCGTTGGGAATCAAGTGCCACTTTATGTATTGTTAGGTAGTGCTGCTGAAACCAATCTATATTTGGCAGAATTTAAATTGTTGGGAGCTAACCTTCCCGGTTCTGCTCAAGACTACTTTACAAAAGGTGTTACATTGTCGATACAAAGAATGGATAATTTGGCGCAACGTCATCAAATTCCGTATTACAATGAAGATCCTGTTCTTGCTAATCCGGAAGAAGGTGCTGCGAAGCTGAAGGATGGCGAGATTGCTGATTTATTGACAAATGAAGCGTTCTTGTTGAACGGCACAGATAATCTTGAAAAGGTTTACATTCAGCAATATGTTCATAACCTAATCACGCCAGGAGATCTTTGGACAACCGTAAGAAGAAGTGGTATCCCTAAAATTGGAAGTTCGTATTTTGCATGGGAAGACTTTGGCGTTGGAAACATTCCACGACGGGTTGCAATTAATACTCCAAGTGAAGCTGATCTTATGTATGATATCCTAAAAGATTACTACCAGCAGGCAGGTATTACAACAAATACAAATACTGCATCTGTATTAAGTTCAGAACGCTTGTGGTTCGATAAAAATAATCCTGACTATGGTGCAGGTCCTAAAAACTAAATTTAGATTAATACTAGATAGGCAAATTTGTTAGTTGAATAAACCGCTGATCGTTTTTGTTCAGCGGTTTTTTCGCATTTTCACGTAAAAGGACGATATGCCCTTCCTGCGAAACCAAGCTTTGAGATGTTGTGCTTTGGGCTGGAGTAGTAATCATTAAAAATTCTTTCAAAATGAAAACTAAACTAATACTGCTGTTTCTTTTTTTTGCTGCTTCCTGTTATCAGCCGCTTGTGGCTCAAAAAAGAGACGTAAAAGGCAAAGTGACCACATTCGGGGAAATCCCACTTAATAAAGTACTTATCACAGGGAAGAATTTGGATAAGGAGTATTTTTCAGACGAGAACGGAAATTTTTCATTGGTTTGCGATGAAGCAGAGAAATTGACTTTTGAAGCACATGGCTTTACATCAAAAAAAATAAAAGTTTCGGGCTTTAATGAAGGCGATTCCATTAAGGTTGATTTGCCCTATAAAAAAGGCGAAAAGTATTTTGAAGCGGCTACGGGTTACGGGCATATCAGCGAAAAACAGTTGAATTATGCGATAGCACATTTGGAAGCCGGTCCCGATTACAGTGCCTACCGGACCATTTTTGAGGCAATCGAAGGAAGAGTTTCCGGGGTGTCGGTTGGTTCGAATATGGTCAATATTCGCGGCACAACAACTTTGAATGAAGGTCCTACACCGGCGCTTTTGGTAGTTGACGGCACGATTGTTGAATTTTCGGTTTTTGCGAATATTCCACCCTCTCAGGTAAAATCAATCGATGTACTGAAAGGAGCAGCAGCTTCGGCTCGCTATGGTACAAGAGGAATGGGAGGCGTAATTGTGGTGAAGACTAAATCCGGAAATTAACCCGCATGTAATTACCAGACCGAATTAAAAATATTTACCCTCGTGTGTATGATAATGCCGTACTAGCGTAGGATAATTCTGTTAAGTATTAAAACCGCTGTCCGTTGCCTAACGGGTGGTGGTTTTTTTTGTACAAAAGATCATTTGCTCCAACGCAACCTTCCTGTCACTTTGTGCATCTATACCCAAACCAAACTTTTGATCTGTGTTCAAAATTCTTGATTTTATTAAGCTTGGTTTCGAATCGTTTCATTAATAACCTGTAATCTAAAGCCAATGAAAAAATTGTGTCTGTTACTGTTTGCCCTGGTTGTATCGCTTGCAGCGTTTCCGCAAGCCGACAAAGGGTTCATCTACCTGAAAAACGGGACCATTCTGAAAGGAAAATATTCGTATTCTTCCGATCAGAAAAATGTGAGTGTATTTACCGCCGGAAATCTCTGGGTTTTTAGCCGAAGTGAGATCGATACCATCGCTGCAAAAAGGGTTGGCGATTGTAGAAGTGCAAAGCCTTTGATGCCCGATTCAAAATTCTTTTACCGGATCGAACTGGGTGTACTCGTAGGTAATTCCGATAACAGCCAGAATGCTCCTTTTAGTATGACCGGATCCATAAATTACCGCATAAATCCACATTTTTCTGCGGGACTTGGAACGGGAATCGAATTTTTAAAGGAGTCTTTTCTGCCGGTATTTGTCAATTTCGAGTACAAACTGCACCAGTACCCTTCGTCTCCCTATTTCTTTCTGAAAACCGGTTACCAGGTTCCTATCGAGGAATCAAACGCTGTGTATTACGATGTTGTACCCGACTGGATCAGCTACTGGCCCTGGCCGGGAACAAGCGGAACACAGTCGCTGGATAGTAAAGGCGGGTTTCTCATAAACCCCGGAATCGGCTATCAGCATATGTTTTCTCCCTCGTTTGGGATGAATTTCGCAGTGGGATACCAATACCACCGACTGAATTATTCCGGTGAGAACGATTACGAACTCGACATCGACTACAACCGCTTAACGGTTAAACTGGGTATCATCTTTAACTAAAAAATTAAATCAATGAAAACAATACAAAATATATTTGGCCTCCTTGTTTTGCTCTTCTCGTTATGGGCCTGTAAGGATGAATACACCGAAGAATTTACGGCAAACTCACCGGTTTATCTTACTTACGAAGAACTGCGGTCGGCCGTAAAAGTGACGGAATCACGCGAGTTGAAAGTTCCCGGTAAAATCTATTTCAAAGACAACCTCTTGTTTGTAAATGAAATGTTTGAAGGGATTCATATTTTGGATATGACCAATCCGGCTGATCCGGAGAATATTGGTTTTATCGAAATTCCCGGGAATGTCGACATTGCCATCAGAAACAACACGCTGTATGCTGACAGTTATGTTGATTTGGTGGCCATCGATATCAGCGATATTGACCATCCGGCTGAAGTGGATCGGGTGGAAGACGTGTTCCCTTACACCCTGCCACCTTACGACGAAAATTACCGACTTGCCGATATTGATGAAGAGAAAGGCGTGGTGGTTGATTGGGAAATTACACGCGTTCGGCAGGAAATGGAATACCACTATTATCCGATCTATTTCTATTCTGCCCGTGAAGATTTTGCCCTGGCCGATTTGGCCAACGGAGGCGGTTCCGCTGCAGGGGGAAGTACCTTTGGAGTGGGAGGTTCCATGGCGCGCTTTGGTTTGTATAACTCGTATTTATATACGGTTGATCGTTCCATGCTTCATCTTTTTGATGTGAGTGATGATGCCAAGCCTAAAAAGATTGGTCAGCAAGGTGTGGGCTGGGATGTGGAAACGATGTTTATCTACGACGATCACATGTTTTTGGGAACACAGTCGGGTATGCGCGTATTTAGCCTCGAAGTACCCACCGTTCCCAGTTATTTAAGCACGTTTTGGCATATCACCAGTTGCGATCCGGTGGTGGTAGCAGATGGTTATGCCTACATTACACTGCGCGGCGGGAACACTTGTGGCGGAAGCGTAAACCGGCTCGATGTGCTTCGGTTGTCGGACAATTATGTGAACAACACGCTGCTTGCTTCTTATCCGCTGGAAGGTCCTTACGGGCTGGGAATCGACGACGATATTCTGTTTGTTTGCGATGGAGACGCCGGACTTAAGGTGTACGATGCCAGTGATAAAACACATATTTCAGAGAACAAGATCGCCACTTTCCCCAACATCAATGCCTACGATGTGATTCCACTAAACGATTACCTGTTTATGATTGGCGAAGATGGATTTTATCTCTATGATTATTCAAATCTTCAGAATATTCAGCAATTAAGTTTTATTCCGGTTGCGGATGCCGATTAATTGATAATCAGTATTCAGGAAGAATGCCGGGAAAAGATAGTGCATAACTTCAGCAAAAGAAAAATATATTTTAAGGCTTGACAAACAGTCAGGCCTTTTTCATTGTTAACCAAGGGTAAAAATGTATTTTTGAAGATTAATTTTTGGCGCAGTCGGATGCAGTTATTTTGATGCCCTGGTGCGCCCGAAACAAAAACATGACACAATATGATGGAGAAGAAATGGTGGAAAATGTCAGTGCCGGTGTTATTGGTGGGTAATGTAGTTCTGATTTTGATGTTGCTGGGCTCGGCAAAACCGGAAGACCCAAAGGACACGTCTAAAAAAGGAGTACGTTTTGAGGCGGTTGAAATTCCTGAAAAAGTAAGTTTTGCCGGCGAACCCATGCCACTCGATCGTTTTTATGTGAAAGAAGCACTCGATCGCGAATTGCTTTCCAATGCCTATTTTCATTCGCAAACGATTCGCTTAATCAAACTGGCGCCCCGTTATTTGCCGATCATTGAGTCCATTTTGAAAGAAGAGGGGATTCACGACGACTTTAAATACCTGGCTGTGGCCGAAAGTGGGTTCAATCCGCGGGCCATTTCGCCGGCCAGTGCAGCCGGATTCTGGCAGTTTCTGAAAGGAACCGCCACAGATTATGGATTGGAAGTCAACAGCGAGGTGGACGAACGTTACCATATCGAGAAATCCACACGCGCAGCATGTGCTTACCTGAAGGATGGCTACAAAAAATTTGGCAGCTGGACCATGGTGGCCGCGTCGTATAACCGGGGAATGAATGGTGTGCAAAAACAAATGGATGTTCAGAAAGAAGACGACTATTACGATTTACTGATTACCACAGAAACTGCCCGCTATGTTTACCGCATTGTGGCATTAAAACTTATCCTCGAGAATCCCGAGAAATACAATTTTTATGTGGCCGACAAAGAAAAATATCCGGTCATTCCAATTAAAAAAGTTGAAATTACGGGGTCGGTGGCCAATTTTACCGATTATGCAAAAGAACAGGGATTGAGTTACAAGGTATTCAAAGACTTTAATCCCTGGCTGCGGGAAAATACATTGACCTATTCCGGTAAAAAAAGATATTGGGTAGAAATACCTCAGTTGTAGAGTTTGTTGTTTCATTGTCAGATAACAAACAGGAGAAGATTTTAGAAGCAAATGACCGAAAAAGTAAATGCAAATACCGAAGTTCAGTTAGCTGAACTTGAATCGGAAGAAAAAATTGTTGTACATGGAGCGCGTGTCCACAACCTGAAAAATGTGGATGTGGAAATTCCCCGTAACAAACTCACCGTGATTACCGGGCTGAGCGGCAGTGGCAAGTCGTCGCTTGCGTTCGACACGATTTACGCCGAAGGCCAGCGCCGTTACGTCGAGACTTTTTCGGCTTATGCGCGTTCGTTTCTGGGAAACATGGAACGCCCCGATGTCGATAAAATCACGGGGCTAAGTCCCGTTATTTCCATTGAACAGAAAGTGACCACGCGCAATCCGCGTTCAACCGTTGGGACGGTTACCGAGGTTTACGACTTTCTGCGTTTGCTTTATGCGAGGGCGGGCGAAGCTTATTCGTACAATACGGGTGAAAAAATGGTGAAGTACACCGAAGAGAAAATCATCCAGCTCATTAAAACCGATTTCGCAGGCAAACGCATTCACATCCTGGCACCGGTGGTAAAAGGCCGGAAAGGGCATTACCGCGAGTTGTTTGAGTCGATCCTTCGCAAAGGTTTTCTCACTGCCCGTGTGGATGGGGAGTTAACCGAACTTCGCCACAACCACAAGGTGGACCGGTATAAAAACCACTTTATCGAAATACTGATCGATAAACTGGTAGTGGATGAGGCTTCCACAAAAAGGTTGAAAGACAGCATTCAAACTGCTCTGAAACATGGGCATGGCGTGTTGATGATCCTTAACAACGACACCGGCGAGGCCAAATATTACAGCCGTTTGCTGATGTGTCCTACTACCGGGATTTCGTATGCCGAACCGGCACCACACAACTTTTCGTTTAACTCGCCACAGGGCGCTTGTCCCAAATGTAACGGGCTGGGGCGCATCACCGAGATCGATATGGATAAAGTGATTCCCGATAAAAACCTAAGTATCGGGAAGGGCGGTATTGCTCCGTTGGGGCCCTACAAAAATTCGCTGATTTTCTGGCAGATTGAGGCTCTCGGTGAGAAATTTGATTTCGATCTGCAAACTCCGATGAAAGATATTTCGGAAGAGGGGGTTGATGCTGTTTTGTACGGATCGAACGAGCGCATTCAGTTAAAAAATACGCCGCTGGGAAATAGCCTGAATTACATGATGACCTACGAAGGGGTGATCAAGTACATCGACGGCCAGCGCGAAGAAAATACGTCGAAAACGGCGCAAAAGTGGGCCAACCAGTTTGTGAAGAAAATCGAATGCCCCGAATGTCACGGGCGGCGGTTGAAAAAAGAGTCGCTGCATTTTAAAATCGACGGAAAAAATATTTCGGAACTGGCACAAATGGATCTCGACGAACTCGGAGTCTGGCTCGATGGCTTGGAAGAACGCGTGAGCGAACGCCAGCGTGTAATCGGTGTCGAAGTAATCAAGGAAATTCGCGACCGCCTCGGATTTATGCTGGGCGTGGGCCTGAATTACCTGTCGCTCGACCGTACCGCGCAAACGCTATCCGGGGGAGAATCGCAGCGAATCCGCCTGGCTACCCAAATTGGTTCGCAGCTGGTCAATGTGTTGTACATCCTCGATGAGCCCAGTATCGGGCTGCATCACCGCGATAACCTGAAACTGATACAGGCGCTGGAACAACTTCGCGACAGTGGAAACTCGGTGGTGGTGGTGGAACACGATAAAGATACCATGATGCATGCCGACCACCTGATCGACATGGGGCCGATGGCCGGACGACACGGTGGTGAAATTGTAGCCGCCGGAAAACCTCAGGAGGTGCTGAAAGCTAAAACACTGACCGCCGATTACCTGAACGATCGCCGGAAAATCGAAATTCCCGCTGAACGGCGAAACGGAAAGTCGGACAAACTCAAGATATTTGGATGCACAGGGAATAATCTGCAGAATGTGGACCTGGAAATTCCGCTCGGAAAATTTATCTGTGTGACCGGTGTTTCCGGTAGCGGAAAATCAACGCTGATCAACGAGACCCTGCAGCCCATTTTGAGTCAGCATTTTTACAAAAGCGTAAAAGATCCGCTGCCTTACACAAAAGTGGAAGGACTGAAACTGATCGACAAGGTGATCCGTGTGGACCAGTCGCCAATTGGACGCACGCCGCGCTCCAACCCGGTTACTTATACCAACGTATTTTCTGATATCCGAAACCTGTTTGCGCAGCTTCCCGAATCAAAGATTCGCGGCTACAAGGCGGGGCGTTTTTCGTTTAACGTAAAAGGCGGACGTTGTGAAGAGTGCCAGGGTGGGGGACTCAAACTTATCGAAATGAATTTCCTGCCCGATGTGTATGTGCATTGCGACAAATGCAACGGCAAACGCTACAACCGCGAAACGCTGGAAGTGCGCTACAAGGGAAAATCCATCAGCGATGTGTTGGATATGACGATCAATCAGGGCGTGGAGTTTTTTGAGAATATTCCGTCGATTTCCACCAAACTGGAGACTTTGAAAGAAGTGGGACTGGGCTACATCACACTGGGGCAGTCGTCGACCACGCTTTCGGGAGGAGAGTCGCAGCGCGTAAAACTGGCTTCGGAACTGGCCAAACGCGACACTGGGAAAACATTGTACATCCTCGATGAACCCACCACCGGGCTGCATTTCGAAGATATCCGCGTGTTGCTCGAAGTGCTGAACAAACTGGTGGAAAAGGGAAACACGGTGATTGTGATCGAACATAACCTGGATGTTATAAAAGTGGCTGACCACATCATCGATCTGGGCCCCGAAGGCGGAAAACACGGAGGCCGTATTCTTTGCACCGGAACTCCCGAAGAAGTGGCGTTAAACAAAGAGTCGCACACCGCCAGGTTCCTGAAACAGGAACTGGGGATCTAGGTGCTTGATACTTGATATTCGATACTGGATACTCGATGCTCGTGTTGCTTGATACTTGATAATTTCGGGATTAAGGAAGAAGGTGCACAAAAGTCCTTTAAACCAAGTTCTCGCAAAGGTGCATAAGAAGCGCAAAGATCGCAAAGTAATGAGTGTCAGTGCCTATTTTTGCGTGCTTTGTGTAAAACTTGGCGTTCTTTGCGTGAGTTTTTACTTTTGGACACCCGCTTCATTATTTGAAATTGATGTTTGATATTAGCCCCTGGATACTTGATTTCCGGTTAGTGGATCATTTCAGTTGTTCACCCAATAAAGATACTTTCTTTAGCCATTTGTTCCTGAATTTTTCACTCGAATTTTTTATGGGCGATATGTAGGTGACCTTTACCGGATCGATTCCGCAAAATTGCAGTGTTCCCTTTTTGAACTGATTGATGGCGGGCCGTCTTAAATACAAAACATCATACCAGCTTGGAGTATCCGATGTAATGATAATTCGCGAAGTTTTTCCTTTTAATAATTTTTTGGGAAGCGGCTTTCCTTCTACGGGTTGAAAAGTAACTCCCGGCAAAAAGGTCCGGTCGATAAATCCTTTCATCAATGCCGGGTATCCGCTCCACCACATCGGAAATATCCACACAATGTGCTGCGCTGCTTTTATTTTGCCGATCGCATTTTCGAGGTCGGGTTCCCAATCGGTTCTTTTGCGGTAGCCAAATTGCAGGTTGGGATTAAAGTCCAGATCGGCAATATTGAGCGTAGTGACTGATGCGTTTGTTTGAGCAGCCCCCGTTTTATAGGCCTCCGCCAGTGCGTGGTTAAAACTTTGTTTGTCGGGGTGTCCGTTAATGATTAATACCTGAGTCATACTTTTTTTCAGCAAAAAAAGGTATTGTATTGCCGGCACGAAAGGACATTTGTCTAATTCGCAACCGACCTGCGCAAACGGCTCAGGTGTCGTTGTGTAATGCCCAGGTACGATGCCAGGTAATTCAGGGGAATCAGCTTCAGGTATTCGGGATAGTTATTCAGCAAATCGTGGTATCTTTTTTCCGCATTTTCGCGTTGCAGCAGGAAGATCCTTTTTTCTAGGTTGATGTATTCGCGTTCGGCGATCATCTTCATTATTTTCATCCAGTTTGGACTGGTATTTTCCAACTGTTCCACTGCTTGCTTCGAAATGGTCATCATCTCGACATCGGCCAAAGCCTGAATGTTTTCCTCGGTGGCGGTTTGTGTAATAAACGACGAATAAGCGGTAACAAACGAATTGTTAAAGAGCAAACAGTAGGTCACTTCTTCACCCGACGAGGAGAGGTAAAACGATCGGAAGAAACCGGAAGAAACAAAAGCCACTTCTTTACAAACAGAACCTGCTTTAATAAAAAAGTCACCTTTTTTCAGTGTTTTGGGCTGAAGCAGGCTTTCCGGTAATTCCAGTTCTTCCGGGCTAAGTATATCGAACGATTTGAAATATTCTTTTATCATATTCCGGTGTTTTAAGGGTAGTAAAGATTAGAATTTGAATTTAACTAACCGCATTAGCTATTAATTTTTTCTTCAAACTTGCTGATCAAAGTGTCGAGTTCGTTTCCAAATACTGCCTTTGCATGTTCATAGCTTTGATCACCAAAAAATGCCATAAATTTTTCCTGGCCGAATTTTTCAATCAACGCTTTAACAAATAGACCAGAAAGCGGATAAGTCAGTTCTGTCGGGAAGGCTCCCCAATTTGACCAGATTTCTTTGATTGCTACTTTTTTACTGTTTGCTTTTAGCCAGCCTTTTACGATTTGTTCTTTATCCTGGGTCGACTGATCAAAACATACTGCTGTTCCTTCGTTAATCAGCTCCGTTTTCGCCAGCATGGTGGTTGAATAGTTTGAAATAACATGTGTCATTTCATGTCCTTTTGTTTGTAGGTAGTGAGAATGTACAACGCAAAATTCAGGCTTTGCAAAACCTAAGTTGGCTTTCAGAACACTTTTCGCATCTTCTCTTGATTCCCAAACAAAAAAATCAATCTTTTTGGGTAAGGCACTATTAAAAAAGCCATTTATTTTGGTAAAAGCCTTTTCTCTTACCGAAGTATATATCGCAATATCTTCATCATCCATCTTCTGAAAATGAAAACGAAAGTGTTCCGTTTCAACAATCTTCCAACTATTAAAGAACTCATTGTATCCCAAACGTAAAGACTTGCCGTATGCGTCGTTTGTAGCATTTTTTGTCGCATTAAGCCTTATGCATTCATTTAGAGATTTTTCTGCTTCCGCATATTTTTGCAACATAAAATAGCAAGTTCCGAGGTAGGTATACGCCCACGCTTTTTGCCACGAATTGTCTTTGTCGTTTTTTACGGTTGATTCAAGATAGGGAACAGCATTTTGATAGTCAGCCTTGTCTGCATAAGACCTGCCGATAATTAAGTTTAATTCAGCGTTGTTGGGTTCGTTGTTAAGAAGTGGCTTTGCTTTTTCTATAACCGATTCGAAATCGCGTGAGCTGTACAATTTCCATAAGTCGCCGATTGCGTTGTTTTGTCCAAAGGCAATTAAACTAATCAGAACAAAAATAGGTGTGATAATGGTTTTCATTGTTGTTGGGTTATGGTTTTCTAAAAATCAGTTTTTTCGTTCAATATTTATTTCTCTTAATGCCTTAGATTCTGACTTTGGGCCTATTCTTTGGTCCAGATTCTGGTATTCAGGTTCATCTCGTTAACAATTACCGAAATGGTATTGAACTGGTAATACATTTGCTCAATGTCGGAATAACGCACTCCCGACCGGAATAAGCGCGGTTCAAACAAATCCTGCGAAAACGACATGGCCACGTATACCCTGGTGCCCACAAACGAAAGGTAGATCTCGGTGTCGAACTGCTGCCGAATGTGTACGATGGCTTCCATTATTTTGGGTGTTAAAATATACCGGGCCTCGTTCTGATCGTGCGAGTACACCACAAAGTATTTTTCAAACTCAATGTTTTCGAGTTTTACCAGCTCGCCCCTCGGACTGAACTTTTGCAGTTTCTGTCCCCATTTCCCAAACATCCGTTCGGCTATATCGGGAAGTACAAATGTTTCGCCCCTGATTTCCTTGTTGAAATCGGCGTGCGCAAACAGTCCCTTAAAAATGGTGTGCCAGTGTTCCGACCGGCGTCCTTTGCTGTCGACCGACACCGTTTTGTACTGGGTGTGCAATTCCGACAGGCGGAAATCGGTTTTGTCGATCACGCCGCTAATCAGATCGTCGCCGTTGTAACGGTCCCAGTGTCGTTGGAAAAGCCCGCTTTCCACATATTCGTTTTCGCTGATGCACGCTTCGGGATGGTAGTTCCAGTCGGGATCAATACTCTCGATAACTTTCCGTACCACCTTGTTTTTAAAGGCTTGTTTGTAACTGTTGTACTTGCTGAATGCAAATCCGAACGAAACAAAGGCACCGATAACGATTAGCACACCGGGAATAAAGCCATATTCGCTTTGCTGACCGACGACAAAAGCAACAATGCCCAACAGAAGAATGGCGACCGACAGCAGGATGCGTTTTACCACGTCCTTGCGTTGCGATTCGAGCGAAAGTAAAGCGGGGCTTAATTTTGAACGGTAGATTTCTTTTAGGTTGACTGACGACATCATTTACGCCTGGTTAAACATTTGGCTGACATCGACATTTTCGCGCTCGGCTTGCTGAATCACAAAAACTTCCTTACGTTTCATTCCCATCATCCCAGCAATAATGCTGTTCGGAAATACCTGGATCCCGTTGTTGTAATCGGTTACCACCGCGTTAAAGGTCCGGCGGGCTGCCGAAATCTGCGATTCCACTTCGTTTAACGAGCGTTGCAGAAAAATAAAATTTTCGTTGGCCTTTAATTCCGGGTAATTTTCCACCGAGATCAGCATACTTTTGATGGCGCCCGATATTTGGTTGTCAAGCGCTATTTTTTCGTTGACCGACAAATCGGGTTTTAAGGCCGAAGCCCGAAGTTCGGTAATTTTGTTAAGCAGTTCTTTTTCGTGTTTGGCATATTCTTTTACCGAAGCCACCAGGTTGGGGATTAGGTCATAGCGTTTTTTTAGCTGCACATCCATTCCGCCAAAAGCGTTGTCCACTTCGTTTCTTCTTCTGATCAGTCCGTTGTACATCCCGATGAAAATAAGGGCAACAACTACCAGTATTGCAAGCAGAATAAGTAAGGTTGAATTCATGGTTGTTTATTTTTATTGTTATGTTATTGGTATCTATTTGACTACTTTATTACAGTTGAAACCTAATCACTGTTGTTTCCGATGGCATAATCCAGAGTCCTCAGAACCGTATGCGAAAGTTGCGTCCGTCAGCTGACGGATAGTGTGAAAGGCGCTCCGGTGAGCTATTGGCTCACCGGCCGTCTACTCGATAGTGTACTTTGTTTATTCAAACATAGATTCCCAGGTTTGAGTAACTTTATTCTCTTCTCCTCCAGCTTTAATTACTATCTGAATCCCATTTTTACCCATATAACAACTTAATTCAACATCTGCTGTTCCAATTAAGTCTTCAATTTCAACTGTCTTTGTTTTGTAATCACTTTCAGTCAACCCTGCTTCACTTAACATATTTTCTATAAGCGTTATTGTTAAAGTAGAAAAGATTGCAACAAATTGGTCTCTACTGATAAAACTATTGGCGGGTGCTTCTGCATAAGCTTTCACTTGCATTGATGTCCCATCCGCTAACATTGTTATTAATGTCAAATCAGTAGCAGTCATTTTTTCTGCTTTAATTTCAACTAAATCTTTAGCTAATTCATCTTTCCAATCTTGTGCATAAGCATTAACAGATAAAACTGCAAACAATACAAATAATAACTTTTTCATTTTTTAAGATTTTCTTTAATTTCCTACTCCTATGGCTTTTCGGTATTCTCCCCGTTTTTATAATGGTTCCTGGTCTCCATTTTATATTAGAAAAGTCTAACGTTTGTGTATTTTAAATTCATAGTAATGCAAATGTAAACCTCAAGATATCGGGAATTTATGAATTTGTGTTTTTCATCAAATCGGCGCGATATTAAAGGCCTTATTTAGCGTTAGCAAGAAAAATCAATGTTTCTGGCATTTGGGAAATTTGTTATAACGGTTGGTAAATGTTGTTGGGGCAGATTTCGGAGAGCGTTCCTGTCCGAACGACACGGAACTGCGATGCGAGAATTGGAGCGAAGCGGAAATCGGCCTAAAGCCAATCCGCAGTTGGTGTACCGCCGAACCCCGCCCTGCAATATGTACTTTGCTGTAGCCTGTATTTTATTCATCTCTTGAAATAAGTTTCTGGAAAACATCTGATTTTAATGATTGTGAAGGTGCAACCAATAAAGATAAATCACCAACACCAAATTCATTTTGCAATCTAACACGTATTTTTGCCATCAATTCTTTGCCAGGACACAATGTTTCAAGTTTAGTATTTACTTCGTTCGCTATTATTTCATCTAAAAGTTGTGTTTTGATTCTCTTTTTGTCATCCATTATTAATGCTGACCTTTCATTTAGAATGAAATCAGAAAGTTTCTGAGATGTTAAAGCTTTTAGGTTTTGTAGTTCTGTCGTATATAATTCTTGGATGTCAGGTAGATTTAAGTGATAAATGTTTGATATGTGTTCTGGATTACAGAAATAATTCTCGATTTCACTAAACTCGGTTATAAACAACAATACATCATGGGTGTTTGCTTTACTTGAAAGCGTGACAATATCTGCATCATTTTCATCCAAGCGTTGGTCTTTATCGATATGCACAATTACTTTAGCAGCAGGAATATGTTTGCGAACAAGAGCCTGTAATACACTAGCAGTATGCATATTTTTACAGCCTTGATAAGAATGTAACACAAATTCATTTTCGTTTAATCCATGCGATAGAACAAATTGCTTAATAAAATTTTTCTTCTCTTTTATGTTATCTACGTTATCCTCGGTTAATATTACATATTTCAAGTTTGGTTTTGAAAACAAATAGTCAGCATCTAGCGCTCCAATGTCCATTAAAACAGCACTCTCATTTTCAGTTAATTCAGCTTTTCCATTGATAAAGTGATATGTTTTTACTGTACTCAAGGATCTCAATAATTGCATTGAGTGAGTTGAAAATACGACTTTCATATCTGGATTCAATTCTGACCTTCTTTTAATTTCGCTAGCTAATAATCTCTGTTTTGTTGGGTGAAGGTGACTATCTGGCTCGTCGAGTAATAAAATTTTAGGTGAAAAATATTCCATATATGCGAATATTTGCATTGTTTGAAGAACTCCTGTTCCAATCGAATCTAATGGCAATGTTTCACCATCATAGGTTACATTACTTACGATAAATTCAGATTCATTTTCATTATAACTAACGGTGATATCAAGTTCCGAATAAATTTTGTTTAACGATTCAATGAAATTTGTCCATTTTTGAGCATTTTCATCATTTCTAATTCGAAGAAGAATATTCCTAAGAAAATTATTGCTATCTCCTCGTACGGCGGATTTACGTACTTTAATTTCTGGTTCATAAACTTCCACTATTGGTATCCCGGCTATACCTGGGACATACACACAAAATGGATTGTTTAAGTTGCAGAGTTCGTTTCCAAGTGGTTTATTAACTAATTTTGTTGATATTCCTTTATTTCTTCCCTTGCCAAAAGTTATAGTTGAAGTTCCTATTTCATTTTCAAAACTAATTTTAATAGATTCCGTTCTTTCAGTAAGTTTCGCTTTGTGATATAGTGATTCAATATTTCTTGTTGGAGTATATAAGAATTCATCAGAATTAAAAGATGTTGCTCTATCTGTCTGAGCGTTTCTCCATGGAATAGAGTGTAAGTCCATTGTCTGGCAACCAGAAACCGCAAATTGAATTGCTTGAATAAAGCTACTTTTACCTGCATTATTAGCTCCAACAAATATTGTAATGTCATCTAATTCAATTACTGCGTTATCAATGCCTTTGAATTTATTAACCGTGATTTTCATGTTTCGTTAGTATTTATCAATAATGTGCGGCTCTTTTTAATATTGGATATAACGTATGTGGAACCCACCCAGTCGGGTTATTTAGTTACGCTGATTTTCAATTTCTTATTGTCAGGTTGGTTTATCACTCCAATTTGGGTGTGTAACCCAACTTTTTCTGTTTTTTTTGTGTAATCGCGTATTCAAGGTTATTGATTTTTTGTGCCAGTAAATTTTGGAATAAAAGTAAACATAAATAGAATTAATGATACCTCAGGCAATATGTTATGGAGTAGTTTTCAGGCTTTAGGGGGGTACTTCGGAAGTACCCCTCCCCACTTCAGAAGTACCCCCGGGTACTTCAAAACAAACTCGCCGGGGTTCAGAAGGTACTACAGTCGGCAAAAAGGTAACTGCTTTTGCTTCAGAAGCTACTCCAGTCGGCAAAATGGTGACTCGTGTTACTTCATAAGCTACTTTAGTCGGTAAAATGGTGACTCGTGTATGCTCCCGGGTAACTGCAGCCGGCTTTTTACCAACCCGGGTCGGTTCTTTGGTAACTGCAGTCGGTTTTGTGGAGACTTGTACCGATTGAATTTCGGTGCTCATCCTAAAAACAATCCTGTAAGGATTGGATTATAATAACATCAGACAAAATCGGTAAAACAGACCCCGTTCGCCTGCCTGGCGGCAGACAGGGATTCGATAGCTTCGGCACACGCCTCAGTTAACACCTCAGTAAATCCAACCCGTACCGGGTTGCGGCTGCCGGGGAATGTCCGGCTCTATGAAAATCAAACGCATACTGCGTTTTCCGTTATAAAGTGTTATCGTAAAAAAGCCGGAGTTTTGCAAAGTTCTGTGCCCCGTATCCATTTTTACAATTTAGCAGTTTCACAATTTATCAATAGCTCGCAGCTCTTTGCTCCATGCTCTCTGCTCCATGCACTTCACCTACCTCATATACCCAATCGTGTACTTTCCGCTTTTCAGCGCAATGCTTTTGTTGCTGAGTAGTTCTTTGGCTGAGCCATCAATCAGGTATTCCTGGGTGGTGAAGGGGAAAACAAATTCGGCTTCCACGCCCACCGGAATTTCGACGGTCATTTCGACGTTGATTCCGTTGAGCTTCCAGTTTACCGCCAGTTTACCGTAAGGTGTTTCCTTCCAGGTTTTGGCCCAGCTGATGCCATTGGGGATTTGTGGCTCGATCCGTACCTTTTGGTAGGCGGGGGCATCTTCCACGGGAGACATTCCGCCAAGCGCCTGGTAAAACCACGAACCTGTTCCGTTGTAGCAGTTGTGAATCCGGCTCCGGGCGCCGTCCCAGTGTTCCCAGGTAGTGGTGGCGCCGTTGTCGATCATATAGAGGTAGCTGGGGTAGTCGCGCTTTTTCATCATCGAAAGCATGAGGTCGGGCGCCTGGTTTTTAAGCACCCATTCGGTCAGCACCGGAAGCCCCACCAGCCCGCAGGCAAAATGGCCTTTACGCACTTCGTTTGTTTCGTGGTAAAGCGATTGTTTTACGTCTTTCAGTTTATCGCCGGGCACTACGCCGGCGAGCATCGGGAAAGCAAGATCGATTTGCGTACCCGTTCCGTAAGTGTTAGTCGCTTCGTTAAAATACACTTCGTGTATGCGTTGCTGAAGTTGCTCTTTTTGCGCGGCATACTTTTGCTCGTCTTCGGATTTTCCGAGAACGCGGGCAATTTTTTGCATATCGCCGAGGCAAACCGCTACAAAGGCATTATTCACCACATCCACCGAAGCTTCTTCTGTTTGGTTAATGCCCACCGGTGTTGCCCAGTCGCCCAGGTACCAGTTGCGGTAGTCGTTGTTGGGCCATGGTTTCAGAATTCCGTCAATACTGTATTTTTCCACATAGCCGAGCCATTTTTGCATCACCGGGTAATATTTCTGCAGCACCAGCGTATCGCCGTAATTCAGGTAGGTATTCCACGAAGCGGTAATAATAAAACCACACCAGTAAGGGCCGCCACCTGCTGAATACGGGTTGGGAGCGGTGTGGGGCATTCCGCCGTCTTCGCGGATCACGTCGGCCCAGGTTTGCAGCCAGTTGTTGTACAGCGGAGCCAGGTTGTACATGGTTTGCGCGGTTACTGTCGAGGCATTTCCGTCGCCGCCATAGCCCAGCCGCTCCAGTTGCGGACAGTCGACCAAATCGCCGCCAATGCTCAGGCACTGCAGCGTGTAATGCAGCATGTTGTGAATGGCGTTTAAATCGGGATCGGAACATTCAAAACCCGAGGCTTCCTCAAAACCGGTGCGGACAAGCGAAGCGGTGATCGAATCGGCTGAAGGAATTTCGTTGAGGCCGGTCACCTGCACGTACCTGAATCCGTGGTAATTGAATTTATTGCTAAAAACTTCGGGCTCTGTTCCCGAGGCAATGTATTGATCGTATTGATTCCGGTCGTTGAATTTTCCTTCCTGGTTGAGGTGGTCACAGTAACTCAGCGTAACGGTTTGTCCGGCTTGCAGTGGGTTGAAATGAAATTCGAGCCAGCCGGTGAGGTTGGTCCCCATGTCAATCAAAAAAGTGTCGTTCGAAAGGGCTGTGATTGCCGCCGGTTTGATGGTGTTCTGAAGGGTATTCAGCTCCACCATTTGCGGACTAACCTCGTGTTCCGGTACATCGATAATGGAAACTGCTTTCCATTCGCGTTTGGGATCATTCACCAGTAAATCGCTTTTTGCACGTATACCATCCAGTATTTCGCCGCCAAACTGATGAGGCCGCCAGCTGCCATGACGGGAATAACTACTGGATCGCCCGCGCCAGGTGGAGTCGGTCGAAAGGACGATCTGGCGTTCGTTACCGGCTACTTTTTCGAGTTGTGCGCGAACCACCGGTCCATCGTTTACCACGCCAGGTAGCCCGGTGGTGTACCAGCCACTGCCCAGCCAGAGTATTAAGTCGTTTGTCCCTTTTTTTATCAGCTCCGAAACATCGTAGGTGTTAATCAGCGAGCGCTTGTTAAATTGCGAAACAGCCGGAGTCAGCACGCCGCTTCCTGCCTTTTTCCCATTCATATACACTTCGTGATAGCCCAGCGAATTGACGTGCAACAAGTATCGGGCATTGGTATCATCGGCATCAAACGATTGGTAGACCTGCGGACATTCGCGGTAACCGGCATCGGTGTTACAGGCAATGTAAGCTGCCTGCCAGTCGGCGGGATTCAATAACCCGATTCCAAAGCTTGCGGGGGCGCTCCACGGTGATACATTTCCGTGGTTGTCCCACACACGAACCTTCCAAACGGCGGTTGTCCCTGAATTCAGTTTCTTTCCGTTATAGGGAAGCAAAATGCTGGTTGACGAACTTGTTTTATCGGAGTTCCAGAGATCGGCTTTTTTTTCGGTCAGCAAAGCAACATCGCTGGCCACCAGCAGCTGAAAAGCCTTTTGTCTGGTGCCGTTTTGTTCGCTGCTGATTTTCCAGCTAAAACGTGGTGTGGTTTTATCGATGGCAGTTGGGTTGTCCAGGTTTTCGCAAAGAAGGTCGTAAACGTGAAGTGTTTCATTTTTTTGACAGGCAGAAAAAATAAAAAACAATCCCAGCAGGACGATCAGGTTATTTCGGTTCATTGGTGTAAGTTTTTGACGGCGTTAAATTTAACATCATTTTATGGATTTGAGCTTGGTCGTACGAAATATGTTTAAAAAATGAGGATGGAATCGCACATTTCAAGCCTGAAACTTGGTGCGGATTGCTTCAGCCAAGTCGGAACTTTTAGTTACTTTTAGTCCCTAAAACCGACAGCTATGAAGGATATTGAGATATATTGCAAGAATACAGGAGCGTATCATTCTTACCCCATGGGCACTTCGCTGCTCGAAATCAGCCGCGACCTGAACATCAGCCTCGAACACCGTGTTTGTGGCGCTATAGTGAACAATAAAGTGCGCGAACTTTCTTTTTGCGTGGTAAAACCCAAGCAGGTTGAATTTATCGACGTTACACACATGGACGGCACGCGTTTGTACATCCGCAGTCTTATTTTTGTGATGTATGCGGCGGTGAAGGAAGTTTTTCCGCATGTGAATTTCAGGGTGCAGAACGGAATGTCAAATGGCTATTTTTGTGAATTGCACGGGCTGGAACGCGAAATCGATGAATCCGATCTTTTTGCGATCCGTCAGGAAATGGAAGCGATAATTCATGCCGATCTGCCTTTTGTGAAAAGGGGAATTCGCACCACCGATGCTGTGGATCTGCTGATGAAACAGGGGCTGGAAGAAAAGGCGCAGTTGTTTGAACAGCAGGGGCAGTTGTACACGCCGCTTTACTTTTTAAAAGATCTGGGCAACTATTTTTATGGACACCTGCTGCCGTCGACGGGCTATATCACCAGTTTCGGACTCGTAAAATATTACGATGGCGTTTTGTTGCAGATTCCGCACCGCAAGCATTTCGACAGGCTCCGAAAAGTATTTTACAATACCAAGTTGTACGAAATTTTCCAGGAACAGAAAGACTGGGCCGATATTATCAATGTTTCCACGGTTGGTAATTTAAACGAGCGGACACTGGCCGGACGTGGCGGCGATGTGATCAAGATTTCGGAAGCGCTGCACGAAAAGAAGATCGCCGAAATTGCGAATATGATTTCTTCGCGCAACGGCGATGTGAAAGTGGTACTGGTGGCCGGGCCGTCGGCATCGGGAAAAACTACTTTTAGCAAACGCTTGGGCGTGCAGCTGGCGGTTAACGGTTTGCGGCCGCACCAGATTTCGCTCGACGATTATTTTGTGGATCGCGAACATACACCGCGCGACGAACACGGAGATTACGATTTTGAGGCGCTTGAGGCTGTGGATATCCCGTTTTTTAATCAGCAGCTGGTTGAGTTGTTTGAAGGGAAAGAGGTGCGTTTGCCCCGTTTTGATTTTCATTTGGGGCGAAGAACTGAAAATGGCAATACGCTGCAACTGGGCCCCGGCGAAATCCTGATTGTAGAGGGAATTCACGGGATGAACCCCGGACTGCTGACTCAGGTGAAAGCAAAAAATACCTTTAAGATATTTATCTCGGCGCTGACCCAGATTTCGATGGACGAGCACACGCACATTTCAACCGCCGACAACCGCTTGATCCGTCGTTTGATCCGCGACAGCAAATACCGCGGCTACCCGGCGGCGGCCACGATCAACCGCTGGCCTTCGGTAAGGAAAGGCGAGGAGCGGAATATTTTCCCTTACCAGGAAAATGCCGATGTGATGTTTAACTCGGCGACGCTATACGAACTGGCGGTTTTGAAAAAGTATGCCGAGCCGATTTTGAAAACAGTGCTGGAAAATCAGTGCGAATACAAAGAATCGTCGCGATTGCTGGAGTTTCTTTCCTATTTTAAGATGATCAACGACGATGAAATTCCACCGACTTCGCTGTTACGCGAATTTTTAGGCGGGAGCAGTTTTGTATATTAAAAGGTATATTTCTGAGATAACCGAAAATTATATCCTGAAGCCGGGACTTTAAAACAAAACACCCGGTTTCAGGATGTAAACGCAAGAAAATGTTACGAATCCTGGCTCTGCGTAATCGTTACTTTATCGCCGCGCTCTCCGTTCCATACCGTAAAAATTAATTGCCGTTCAGCGCCGGTGGTGTTTGCCCGGGCAGTAACTTTAATTTTATTGGGAAGCGTATTCGCGCCGTATCCAATGGTTTCAACGGTAAACCAGCTTCCGGAAATGGTTTGCTCGCCGGCAATGAACTCCGAAAATTTTTGTCGCAGCGTATCGCCCGCCTGAATAATTGTAAGGTATTGAATGCTGAAAAAAACATTTTCGGCATTGATCAGTTCTTCTCCGCCTTCGGCATGAAAAGTGGCTGCCAGTTTTTCCATAAACGAGTGTTTTCCCGGCCCGTCAATATGATCTTTTCTACATCCGAAAAAAAATAGCAGAAGGGTAAACGTGATTAAAGGGAGTGATTTTTTCATGAGTGTATGGGTTTAAAGTGTTAACGACTGTAATGTTACTAAAAATTATTTAACCCGTGTTTTTTTGGGGTATGTTTTTCCTTTTTCAGGAAACGTTTCTTTCATAAGTTGGTATCGAAAGGGGCAGGATTTGCCTGTATATTTACGATAGAATTTTTTATGTTATTTGACACCGAAAATTCCTTCTTTTGGTGATTTAGGTCACCTTTGTTTCGTTCTTATTTTCAATGTATTTTAAGAATTTATCCAGATTCATTCTTTTTAGAGTTTTACTCAATTTCAACGGCATAACTTTACTATTTTTGCACCGTTTTTTTAAAAGGAAATTGGTTCCTCAAAATAATTTTAGATGATTAAGAAAGGTATTTATGTAACAAACACCGAAAAGCGTTCAGGCCGATCGGTGGTGGCGCTGGGAATCATGAAATTGCTTCTTTCCCGTTCCGGAAAAGTAGGTTATTTCAGGCCAATTATCAGCGACTATCCCACAGGAGTTAGGGATAACCATATCGAAACCATGATGTCGTATTTCAACCTGAATATAGACTACAAGGAAACTTACGGGTTTACCATGTCGCAGGTGGTGAAGTACAAAAACATGGGGCAGGAAAGCCGTTTGATCGACAAGATCATCGAGCAGTACAAAGAGTTGGAAAACAAGTACGATGTGGTGCTGGTGGAAGGCTCTGATTTTTCGGGGAAAGGCGTTTCGTTTGAGGTGGATCTGAACACCGAAATTGCCAAAAACCTGGCGATCCCAACCATTATTGTGAGTTCGGCTCACAACAAAGATCTGAAGGATGCGGTGGCCAACCTCGACCTGGTGGTAAAAACATTTGCTGAAAAAGATGTTCCGGTGCAGGCCGTTTGTATGAACCGCGTGCCTGAAAAATATGCCGAAGAAGTAAAAGCAGAACTGAAAAAAGTTGTTCCTGCCGATACTACCATCGAAATTATTCCGGAGGTAACCAAGTTAAGCAGCCCGACCATTCATGAGATATACGATCAGATTGGCGGCGAAATTCTTTTGGGCGAAAATTTACTTAGCAAGCAGGTCGATCATTTCGATGTGGGCGCCATGCAGTTGCGCAACTACCTGGAGCGGGTAAGAGAAAACAGCCTGATTATTACACCCGGCGACCGTGCCGATATTCTGATGGGAGCTTTTCAGGCGAATGCGTCTGTTAACTATCCGTCGATTTCGGGTATTGTACTTACCGGGGGAATTCGTCCGGAACCACCGATTATGAAACTGATTGATGGTTTGCCTAACCCGGTCCCGATTATTTTGGTGGACGACGTTACTTTTGTGGCCGCCAGCAAAATTGCCAACATCAAACCGGGCATTCGTCCGGGAGATACCCGCAAGATTGAGCTTAGCATTGCTACTTTTGATAACTATGTGGACACCGAATCGCTGCTCCATAAATTTGCCAATTTCAGAAGCAGTGTAATTACGCCGCGCATGTTTCAGTATAACCTGGTTTCAAAAGCAAAGTCGAATAAAAAACATATTGTACTGCCCGAAGGAACCGATCCCAGGATTCTTACCGCTGCCGTTCATCTGATCGAACAAAACGTGGTGAAAATTACGCTTTTGGGAAATCGCGATGAAATTCTGGCAAAAGCCGATCATTTGGGATTGGCACTGAACGAAGACGAGATTACGATTGTTGATCCGAATAACTCGGAATTGTACGAAGGTTACTGGCGGACCTATTATGAGCTGAGGAAGCATAAAAATATTCCGGAAGACATGGCACGCGATACCATGCTCGATGTTTCCTACTTCGGGACCATGATGGTGTACAAAGGCGACGCCGACGGTATGGTTTCTGGTGCCGCGCACACAACGGCGCACACCATTATTCCGGCGCTTCAGTTTGTAAAAACCCGTCCGGGTGTTTCTACGGTTTCATCTTGTTTCTTTATGTGTCTCGACGACCATGTTACGGTAATGGGCGACTGTGCCGTTAACGTAAGCCCCAATGCCGATCAGCTCGCAGAAATTGCTGTTTCGTCGGCAGAATCGGCCATCGCTTTTGGTATCGATCCGAAAGTGGCCCTGCTTTCTTACTCGTCGGGAACATCGGGTACCGGCGCAGAAGTTGACAAAGTACGTGCAGCTACCGAAAAAGCAAAAGCACTGCGTCCCGACCTGAAAATTGAAGGCCCGATTCAGTACGATGCGGCGGTTGATCCAAGTGTGGGAATCAGTAAAATGCCCAACTCTGAGGTTGCCGGGAAAGCGAATGTTTTGGTATTCCCCGATTTAAATACCGGAAACAATACCTACAAAGCAGTTCAGCGCGAAACCGGTGCACTGGCCATTGGCCCAATGTTGCAGGGACTGAACAAACCGGTGAACGATTTAAGCCGCGGTTGTACCGTCGACGATATTTTTAATACGGTAGTTATTACAGCGATCCAGGCACAGGAAGGAATCTAGCCAGCCGCGGAAGCAGGTAAAAAGCAAATACAAAGGCTAAGACGAATGTTTCTGGTTCAGTTTTAGCCTTATTGAGTAAATAAATAACAAATGAATATTTTAGTAATTAATGCAGGTAGTTCATCGATTAAGTATCAGTTGATTGATATGAATACTGAACTGCCATTGGCAAGCGGGTTGGTTGAAAGAATTGGCCTGGAAGAGGGTGTAGTAAAGTACAAGACTTTTGTAAACGGTGAGAAAAAGGAGTTGAAAGAAACTTTCCCGATTCCAAATCACACTGTAGGCTTAAAAAGGGTAGCCGAATTGCTTACCGACGAAAAAGTGGGTGTAATCAGCGATCCTTCAGAAATTCAGGCTGTGGGACACCGTTTGGTACACGGAGGCGAAGCTTTTACGAAAACCGTTGAAATTACCGCTGAGGTAAAAGCAAAGGTAAAGGAACTGTTTCCGTTGGCACCGCTGCATAACCCGGCCAACCTGGTGGGTGTGGAAGTGGCCGAAACTGTATTTCCAAACGCCAAACAAGTGGGTGTTTTCGATACAGCATTCCATCAAACGCTTCCCGAAAAAGCTTTCCGTTATGCTATTCCTGCCGAATTTTATAAAGAGATGGGAATTCGCAAATACGGTTTCCACGGAACTTCGCACAAGTTTGTTTCGGAGAAAGCTGCAGAATACCTGGGAAAAAAAGATGCAAAAGTCATTACTATTCACTTAGGTAACGGCGCTTCTATGGCCGCTGTAAAAGGTGGTGTTTGTTTGGATACGACCATGGGAATGGGACCGCTTAGCGGACTGATCATGGGAACCCGCTCAGGCGATATCGATCCGGCAATCATTTTCTTTTTGGCCGAACAAAAAGGATATTCGGTAACCGAAATTTCCAACTTGCTGAACAAGGAAAGCGGAATGAAAGGTTTGACCGGACTGACCGATATGCGTGATGTGGAAAAATTACTGGATGAAGGAGACAAAGATGCCACACTTGCCTGCGAAATGTATGCTTACCGCATCAAACAGTTTATCGGTAGTTACGCTTCGGTATTGAATGGAGTGGATGCCATTGTATTTACTGCCGGCGTTGGCGAAAATAAAACTTCGATCCGCCAGATGGTTTGCGAAGGCATGGATTACCTGGGCATAGAATGGGACGAAGAAAAAGATAAAAACCGGAAAGACGGTGTTCACGAAATCAACACAGAAAATTCAAAAACAAAAGTGCTGATTATTCAGACCAACGAAGAACTGGAAATAGCCAAACAAACGTTGGAACTGGTAAAATAAAAACCAAAACCAGATAATGCAAAGCGACGGGATTTTCCTGTCGCTTTTTTTCAGATTGGAAAGGTGAACTGACGGGCGGAAGAAAAATGCGCTTCATTTTTTTCGGTTTATCTAAAATGTTGATATTTGAGCTTGCTAAAAAAGATAGAATGATTGATAAAAATATACCTGCAGTATTGGGGGTGGGGAATGCACTGGTTGATGTAATTTCAGTGATTAACGATGACTCACTGCTCGAAAAATTTGGATTGCCACGCGGCAGCATGACACTGGTTGATGCTGAACGTTCGCAACAGATTTATGCTGCAACTTTTTCAGAAAGCAGCACCCTGACCACAGGTGGCTCAGTAGCCAATACCATGCGTTCGTTTGCTAACCTGGGCGGAAACGGAGGCTACATGGGGAAAGTGGGCAAAGATAAGTTGGGTGACCTTTTTAAAGAGGATTTTGAAAAACGTGGTTTAAGAACGCATCTCAGTTACAGCGAGAACGGCACGGGCCGTGTAATGGGACTGGTTAGCCGCGATTCGGAAAGAACCATGGCAACTTATCTTGGTGCGGCTTCAGAGCTGCAGCCTTACGATTTTACTCCGGGTTTGTTTAAAGGCTACAAATACCTGTACATGGAAGGTTACCTGGTTTTTAACCACGAGTTGATTAAAGCCGGTGTTGAGAAAGCCAAAGCTGCCGGGCTAAAAATAGCCATCGATCTTTCGAGTTTTAACGTGGTGGATGCCAACCTTGAATTTCTGAAAGACCTGGTAAAAAACAATGTCGATATAGTAATTGCCAACGAAGAAGAAGCACGCTCGTTTACCGGTCTTGAGCCCGAGGCGGCGCTTCACGAAATTGCAAAATATTGCGAGTTGGCCATCGTGAAAGTAGGAAAAGAAGGCTCGATGATCAAACACGGCGATGAGGTAACGCGTATTGGTATTGTTCCTGCAAAAGCAGTGGATACCACCGGAGCCGGAGATGCCTATGCCGCCGGATTTTTTTACGGACTGACCAAAGGCTACCCGATGAACGTAAGCGGAAAGATTGCGGCACTTGTTTCGGGGAAAGTAGTAGAAGTAATGGGGCCTAATTTACCCGATGCTCAATGGCCCGAAGTAATGGCCGAAATCAACAAAATAGTTGCTGAAGAATAAGATTCAGTATACAGTATTCAGTCGCAGTTGGCAGTAGTATCTGTCCGGTTAAATTCGAACAGGTTCTTTCCCGTCAAGTTGATGGAGAAGAGAAAGCGTTTTTCCAATAAAGATCACTTTAACCTGATAACAGCGAAAAAAATAACCAACCGTTACAACGATTGGTTATTTTTTTATGATTATTTCAAACTCACAGCTTGAAGCTCGTGGCTTGCAGCTATGCGCTTTCTTCTAAAACAACCCGTGAATTTGTGCATCAATTCGGTCGATCACAAAACTCAGGTCTTCGGGGTTGGTGGTGAAGTCGAGGTCATCCACGTTAATCACCAGCAGTTTTCCCATTTTGTAGTTGTTTATCCAGGCATCGTAACGGTCGTTAAGCTGTTTTAGATAATCCAGCCTGATCGAATTCTCGTATTCTCTGCCGCGTTTCTGAATCTGGTTCACCAAAGTGGGGATCGAGGCCCGCAGATAAATCAGCAAATCGGGTGGCTGAATCAGGCTCACCATTAAATCAAACAGCGTTTTGTAGTTGTTGAAGTCGCGGGTGCTCATCAAACCCATGGCATGCAGGTTGGGCGCAAATATTTCTGCATCTTCATAAATGGTACGGTCCTGGATAATCGTTTTGCCCGATTTCCGGATATCGATAATCTGCTGAAATCTTGAGTTCAGGAAGTAAACCTGCAGATTGAACGACCAGCGCTGCATATCGTTGTAAAAGTCGTTCAGGTACGGATTTTCATCCACATCTTCGTAATGAGGGGTCCATTTATAGTGTTTGGACAGTAATTCGCTCAGCGTTGTTTTACCGGCGCCAATATTTCCTGCAATTGCTATGTGCATCGTAAATTTTTGATTTGAATATCTAAAGTATAAAAAAAAGCTTATTTCTCTAAGATTTTTAAAAGATCGTCGAGATACTTGCGGTCGTTCGATAAGCGGGGAATTTTGTTTTGCCCGCCCACTTTGCCGCGTTGTTTCATCCAGTTGTAGAACGTTCCTTTGGGCGCTTCAATTATGTGAGGCATCTCTAAAGTTAGGTTTTTGTGGCGTTTGGCTTCATAATCAGAGTTTAGCGTTTTTAGGGTATTGTCGAGTATGCGGGTAAAATGGTCCAGTTCATCGGGCGATTTCTCAAACTCGATGATCCATTGATGGGCTCCCTTTTGATCGTCTCCAATAAAAATGGGGCCGGCGGTATATTCATTCACCAGGGCACCGGTATGCTGGCAGGCCACTTTTAGCGCTTGCTCGGCATTGTCGATAATCACTTCTTCGCCAAATGCATTGATAAAATGCTTGGTACGCCCCGTGATTTTTATTTTGAACGGGTATTTACACGTAAATTTTACCGTATCGCCAATAATGTAACGCCATAACCCGGCGCTGGTCGAAATAACCATCGCGTAGTTTTCGTTCAGCTCCACTTCGTCCAGTCCGAGTACCCGTGGATTTTCTTTTCCAAATTCCGACATCGGGATGAATTCGTAGAAAATACCGTAATCCAGCATTAGCATCATGTCGTCCTGGTGCTCGTTGGTTTGAATGGCGAAAAAGCCTTCCGACGCATTGTAGGTCTCAATGTAATGCATTTGGTTCGACGGAATGAGTTTCCGGTATTGCTCGCGGTAGGGATCAAAATTAACGCCTCCGTGCGCAAACACTTCCAGGTTGGGCCAAACCTCCAGCAGGTTTGATTTTCCTGTTTTTTCCAGCACCCTTTTAAAAAGTACCAGGTACCACGACGGAACGCCGGTAAAGGCAGTTACGTTTTCTTCGAGTGCCGTTTCAATGATTTTTTCGATCTTCTCCTCAAATTCTTCTATCAGGGCAACTTCGGTAGTCGGAGTTCTCAGGAAATCGGACCAAAAAGGCACATTTTCGAGCATAATGGCCGAAAGATCGCCGTAATAGGAATTGTTGCTGAAGTTGTTCACCCGGTGACTTCCCCCCAAAGTCAGAATCTTGCCTTTCAGTAATTTTGTATCGGGGTGGGTGTGCAGGTACAGGAAAAACACGTCTTTGGAGCCTTTCAGGTGACAGTCTTCCAAAGCTTCTCGGGTGACCGGAATAAACTTGCTTTTGTCGCTGGTGGTTCCCGATGATTTGGCAAACCATTTGGTTTCTCCCGGCCACAAAAGATCGCTTTCGCCGTTACGCATCCGTTCAACATAGGGTTTTACCTGGTTGTAATCCTGAAGCGGCGTACTTTTTTGATAATCCTCTAACGAACTTATTTTGTCGTAATTATGCTGTTTTCCCCACACCGTGTCTTTAGCAGTGGTTAACAGATTAAAAAGCACTTCGTTTTGAATTTCAAGCGGGTATTCACTATAATACTGAATTTCATCGCCTCTCCGGGTGGTGATCCAACGTATTACTGAATTTAAAATGGGCATACTCGGTAAAAATTTATCGAATTCAAATTTATGAATATTTATGTCAACCCGAACCCAAAAAAAACAGATCTTGTCAACATTCTGGTTCACCTATAAGGAAAGCATTCACCGGTTTTTGAATTTTGTGAATGCCGGTAATTGTTTATTTTTACCGTCAGCTAACAGGTCTGATTCAAGGGTGCGGTTGCTTCGAACCAAAACAGCCGGCTTTTAAACCAAAGAGATTATGAATTATATTGATATTATCCTGCTGATTTTGTTGGGTCTTTCGGCCATCAACGGATTTCGCAAAGGGTTGATTGCCGAAGTGGTTTCTTTGGCAGCGCTGATTTTGGGGATTTGGGGAGCCATCGAATTCTCCTATGTTACCTCCGAATTTCTGGTCGAAAATTTTGATTTCACCACACGCTACCTGAACATCATCTCGTTTGTGGTCACTTTTGTGGTCATTGTTATCCTGGTGCACATTGTCGGGAACGTGGTCAATAAACTGGCCGAAGCTGTTTTGCTGGGCTTTGTGAATAAACTGGCCGGGCTGGTTTTTGGGATCATAAAATCGGCCCTGATTATTAGCGTGTTGTTGGTGGTTTTTGATAAAGTGGATCAGGATGTCGGCATCGTTTCGCCCGAAGCCAAAGCCAATTCCAGGATGTATGAACCCATTCGTTCGCTGGCACCGTCGATTTTCCCGTTTATCGATGACTGGGAAATCAACCTGGGTGAACGAAACAGCAAAAAATCGCATGTGGTCTAAAATCAGGAAAAGAATAGGAAAGTCTGAAAAGGAAAAGGCAAGCCGTGAAGTCGTTTGTAAAAATTGCGAAACGGTTTTTACCGGATACTATTGCCCGCATTGCGGACAATCGATAAGCGACTTCGACCGTCCCTTTAGTTTTCTTTTTTACAATTTTGTCGGTGATTTCTTCGCTTTCGACGAACGCTTTTTTAAGACGACCATCGACCTGCTCTTTAAACCGGGTTACCTGACCAAAGAATATTTCGAGGGAAGAAGAGTCCGTTATGCTCCGCCGTTTCGCATTTTCATTTTTGCCAGTTTCGTTCTTTTTCTTTTGTTGGAAGTTTTAACAAACAGAGGGTTGGATGCAATGCTGGATGCTGATTTAAGAGATCAAGCAAGTGCCGTAGATTCACTAAATATGCCTGCAGTGGATTCAATGTTAAGAGTTGAACTAAAGGATGTTCCCGTTGGAGATTCGGCGCAGTTGAATTTAAACTCAAATTTAAAAACTCTTTTTGGCGGTAATATACGCCAAGGCATGGCAACAGAGGCAGAAAGACTTGAACAGGAACTGAAAACAGAGACAGATAAGGCCGAAAGAAAAGAAAAAAGGGAGCTGATACAATTGCTTCGCTCGCCTGAACAGATAAAAGCGCGAATACTGAAATATATGTCATGGGCATTTTTTCTTTTGCTGCCTGTTTTTGCACTTATTTTAAAGCTGTTTTATATCCGGCGAAATCAAAATTACATTCGGCATTTGATCTTTTCGATCCATATTCATTCTTACCTTTTTATTTTGATGATTCTTATTATCGGAATGTACCTTACTTTATCTGTTAATTTCGGGATAGTTACTTTAATCTTGTCGCTTACTTTCCCCATCTACACTATTATTGCCATGAAAAAATTCTATGGACAGGGAATCGGCAAGGTGGTGGCAAAGTTTGTCGGTATGTCGTTTATTTACAATACAATATTCCTGGGAATCTTCTTGTTTGTGATCGTAGAAGCACTCAATCTCTGATACGGTTTTTAATAAAAGGGAAAATAATTGCAACATTTCAGTAGCTGCTGTAGTCAAACGTTCAGAATTTAATTTTAAACGATAAGAATATGAGTACTGAATTATTTATTACAGCAGTTATTTTTTTTGCTGCGTATCACATTGTCAAACTGATTTCAACCCATTTGCTGAAAAGAAAGCTAATTAAAGCCCAGCAATATGAACGGGTGGGTATATTAGACGAAGGACAGCCGGTTAATGATGAGACAAATCGTTTCCCCTCGTTAAAATGGGGTTTGGTGGCATTGATGACAGGTTTGGGATTTATCGTAATTGATATACTGAAGCTGTTCGATCGCGAATGGGTCACCGGGCGCGATGCTGTTCTGCCCTTAGGGATTTTACTGGTGTTTGTATCGCTCGGCTTCCTGATCTATTTCTTTATCATGAACGGAAAGCGGAAATAGCAAGTTCCCAGTCTCAGTTCCCAGTCTCAGTTTTCAGTCTCAGTTTTTAGTCACATCAAAAGTGAAAAACAGAAAACTGAGACTGAACATTCTTTAAGCACCATGCGAAAATGCATAAATGCTTGAATAAGCTGCAAGCCGCGAGCCATGGGTCGTTGATCATTGGATATTCATTATTTGTTATTGGTAATTCAATCCATCAACCCTTCAGCCCATCAATCCTTCCTGCGCTGAGTCCTTTTCAAACAAACAGGTAATCCTCAATATGCTGAAATCCCCTTAAAAATTCATTCGTTTTCATTCTTTTCTTCCCGGCAATCTGCAGGTCGGTGATTTGCAACCACCCGGCACCACAAGCTACTTTGATATAGTTTTTGCCGTCAGAAACAGCTGTTCCCGGTTGGGCACTTTTCCCATCAGCATGCATGGCAAAAAATACTTTGGCAGAGATTTCTTCTCCGGTGGTTTTGTGTTTTAAAATGGTCCAGGCTGCAGGGTAGGGCGACAGTCCGCGGATCAGGTTTCTAACCGATTCCACGTCTTTTGTCCAGTCGATTCTGCAATCGTCTTTAAAGATTTTGGGAGCATGTTTTATTTCCTGCCCGGCAATTATCTCCTCTTGCGAAACTGCTTCGTAATTTCCTTCAGCCAAAGCATCAACGGTTTCGGTTACCAGTTTCGCACCTATTTCCATCAGGCTGTCGTGAATGGTCCCAACGGTATCGTTTTCCCAAATGTCAATTTCTTTGCTGAAAATAATTTTGCCGGTATCGATCTCGTGATCCAGTAAAAAAGTGGTTACTCCGGTTTTTTCTTCTCCGTTAATAATGGCCCAGTTTAAAGGAGCAGCGCCCCGGTATTGGGGCAATAATGATCCGTGCAGGTTAAAGGTACCGAGCGGCGGCATGGCCCAAACTGCTTCGGGCAACATCCTGAAAGCTACCACTACCTGCAAATCGGCTTTCAGTGCACGCAGTTCTTCCAGAAACTCGGGATTCTTTAGTTTTTCGGGTTGCAGAACGTTCAGGTTGTTCTCCACGGCATATTTTTTTACCGCCGATTCAGCCAGTTGTTTTCCCCGTCCTGCCGGGCGGTCGGGAGCGGTAATTACGCCTACCACATTGTAACCGCCTTCCACTAATTTTTTCAGGCTGGCCACCGCAAAATCGGGGGTGCCCATAAATGCGATCCGTAATTCTGTTCCCTTCATCACATGTTTTTTCTTAGGTTGGTATTTCCTTTTTGTGCCTTTGGCCAGTACGGGCAATGCCGGCAACCATTGGCACAGCAATAGCCGCGTCGGGTAAGATATTCTTCGGTCATCACCCGATAGCCGTTTTCCAAATAAAAATCTTTCCCTTCTTTCACATCATCGCTAAAGCTGTCGGGAAAAAGATCGTCGAAGTATCCCATTCAATAAAAATTTGTGCAAAACTAAGGAATATTGTGGAATGCTTTCATGCAAAAATGGAACTAAAGAGGTTGTGCAGATCGTGTTCATCAGATCAATCAGCTTTCGCTTCTCAAAAATCTCTATTTTTATAGCTACTTCAACAATCTAAAACATGGGTATTGAACGCGATTTTCTGATGAGGCAACTAATGCAGTTGTTTGAGGTGATTCACAAGATACTGGGACACCGGGAGCGGGGAGAAGATAAACAGGCCGAAGACCAGATCCGGTATTTTTACAATTGTCTGAAAATTGACACAGATGTCCGAAAGATGAGTATCGAAGAATTACTGGCTTTTCTTCAATATGAAAAGAAACTCAGCAACGAACACATTGAACTGTTTGCCTTCGTACTAAAAGAGCAAGGCGAGATGGCGCCGGAAGAAAGAGATCGGGTTGACTATTTCAGAAAAGCTTATTTCTTACTCAATAAAGTTGATCGCGAAAGTGTGGTCTATTCGATGGATCGTCAGCTGAAGTTAGGCGAGCTGAAAGAATACCTTAACTAACTTTTCATTAGAAAGTCTCTTAGTCCTCAGCTTAATGGAAAATTATATCTTTAGCTCTTCAATTTTTAAAAATTTAAACATGCAACTTAAACCACACCTAAGATTATTTTCTATTGTTTTCGTATTGTTTGCATTCTTGTCGGAAGCAAATGCACAAAAAAGTGATTCCGGAAAAATTTTTGCAAGAGACTCGATCTCAAAAGAAGGTTACACACTTATCTACATCAACAAAGATGAAGAATTTAGCCCGGAGATTGGTGAGAAGCTGAAGAATACCTTCTTTGAAGTGTATCCAGAAATGGCCAAAGAATACAACAAAAAAGCCGCGAAAAAGGTAAAGTTTGTCATTGATCCTGCCTACGATGGTGTTGCTGCCACTTCCAACGGCAAGGTGGTTTTTAACCCGCGATGGTTTGATCGGTTGCCCGGCGATATTGACGTGGTTACGCACGAGGTTATGCACATTGTTCAGGATTACGGCAGAACGCCCGGTCCGTGGTGGGTAACCGAAGGAATTGCCGATTACGTGCGCTACAAATACGGTGTTGACAATGCCGGTGCCGGGTGGTCGTTACCCGAAGTTACCGACAAGCAAAATTACGACAATTCTTACCGCGTAACTGCCCGCTTTTTTGCCTGGATTGTGCAAAACAAAAACAAGAATTTCATTAAGAAGATGGATGTCGTTATGCGAAAACATACCTACAACGACGAAATCTGGGTGAAGCTAACGGGTAAAAATCCTGCGGAATTGTGGGAAGAATACAAGGCCAATCCAACCATTTAACACTTAGTTGGGCGGAGGTTGAATTTCTGAAACTTTAGAAATTTGTTCGCAGCAAATCCAACATCCGATCGGAGAACTCGAACAAAAACTGGCACGATTAAGAAATTCTGCGAATTGATTATTTTTTCCCCGCCAGTTTTGAGTACTTCTTTAAATACGCCTGATGCATGGCCCAGGCCGAGAATTTGTTGATGCTTTTAGCTCCTCCCAGAAATTCCGCCTCAATAAATGCTTTGCAGGCTTTTTCGAGCACCTCACACACGGCAAAGGCCTCGTCCAGGTTACTTCCGGCGCAAACGGCGCCATGGTTAGCCATCAACGCAGCATTCCGGCCGCGCAGGGCTTTTACCGTATTCCGAACCAGTTTGTTGGTGGAGGAAAGTGCGTATTTGGCTACGCGAACCGACGGACCTACAATTTGCGCCATGTCGTCAAGAACCGGAGGCACTTCACGGCGGGCAGCAGCACAGGTCGATGCATTCATCTGGTGTGTATGAATTATCGCGCTGAATTCAGGACGATCGACATAAATACCCGAATGCAGTTTAAATTCAGATGACGGTTTTCCGCTGTTTTTATTGTATTCGTTGGTGCGTATGTCGATCAGAACCATGTCCTCGGGCAGCGTATCTTCGTAATATTTTCCGCTGGGCGTAACCAGCATTTCATTTTCATTCACCCTGATGCTGATGTTTCCCCAGGTGCGGGAGACCAACCCCAGTTCCACCAGTTTCAGCCCGGCTTTTACCAGCGCTTCCCGTTCTGCTTTATAGTTTAGTTCGCTCATTTATATCTTACTGCTCATTGAATTGTTTTTCAACACAAATCTTTCAACTTTTATTTTGAATTGAATCTCATCTAAAAATGATGTTTACCTTTAAGCAAAGTAAAATTAAGCATCCGTATTGATTTGTAAGAAGGAAGTGAAATTTTCTTTTTTGTACGATACCCGACGGATAAAACAAACCGACTTATGAAGCATTCAAAGATTTTTTTCTTCTCGATTGTTGTGGCCCTGGCAGGTTTTCTGTTTGGATTTGACACCGTGGTAATTTCGGGCGCCGATCAGCAGTTGCAGGTATTGTGGCAAAGTTCCGATTTGTTTCACGGACTGGTTGTGATGTCTACTGCCTTATGGGGAACGGTTGTGGGGGCGATTTTCGGATCGATTCCAACCAATCGCCTTGGACGAAAACGCACCTTGATAAGTATTGGAGCCTTGTTTTTTATTTCGGCATTGGGTTCGGCCCTGGCATCTGATCCGTATGTTTTTGCCCTGCTACGTTTTATTGGTGGTTTGGGAATTGGTGTTTCCACCGTGGTAGCGCCTTCCTATGTTTCCGAAATTGCGCCTCCCGCTCAACGCGGAAAATTGGTTGCCTTGTATCAGTTCAATATTGTGTTTGGTATTCTGATGGCTTATGTTTCGAACTATTTGCTGCGCGATATCGGCGAAAATGCCTGGCGTTGGATGCTGGGAGTTGAAGCAATCCCTGCGCTGATTTATTCGATGTTGGTGTTGAAAGTGCCCGAAAGTCCGCGCTGGTTGCTCGAATATAAAAACAACAAGGCGAAAGCATTGGAGATTCTTCAAAGCATTGCTCCTGATACGGATATTGAAAAAGAGCTGGCTGAGATTGAAACTGAAAAATCTCAGGAAGTGGCAAAGGAAAATATCTATATGAAGAAGTTCAGAGTACCGCTGATGTTAGCGTTTTTTATCGCTTTTTTTAACCAGCTCTCAGGCATTAATGCGTTTTTGTATTATGCTCCGAGGATATTTGAACTGGCAGGACTGGAAAAATCAGCCTCGTTTCTGAGTTCAATCGGTATTGGTGTTGTCAATCTTACTTTTACTTTGATCGGGATTTCGATGATCGATAAATACGGGCGAAAAACCCTGATGTACATCTGCTCTTTTGGGTACATCGTTTCTTTGTCGCTGGTTGCTTTGGCTTTTGCCCTAAAATGGGAAGGAATGCTGGTGCCCTTGTTTTTCTTTTTGTTTATCGCTGCACACGCAGTGGGGCAGGGCGCTGTTATCTGGGTATTTATTTCCGAAATCTTCCCGACAAAACTTCGGGCTTCGGGCCAGGCATTCGGAGCCTCAGTTCACTGGATACTGGCAGCTGCCATTCCGGCTCTCATCCCGTTTCTTTTTGGACAGATTGGCCCGGCACTGGTTTATGTGTTTTTCGGAATAATGATGGTGGGGCAGTTGCTTTGGGTGATCTTTAAAATGCCCGAAACGAAAGGACAAACACTGGAAAACCTGGCTGCAAAATTATCAAAGTAGGTCTCCCCAGCGTTTTAATAAGTCTTTCCGGCAGCTGGCCGCAATATTGGGATCGTTAATGGCGCGCTTTATTTCCGGATCAAAATCAGAGGCGTAAATCCACGTGTAAACCTGTTGAATGGAAACAGATTCTTTCCGTTCGATACGTTTCATTTCAGTACCCGCAGTTACCTGACCACCTTCCAGTACCCGCACGTAAACACCCGAAAAACCTGAATCGACAAATTGGCGCACAATTTCCTTGTCGTGAAAACGAAAATTGAGTTTATAACAGGGTTGACGCGGTTGGGTAGCCTGAACGATCACATCTCCTATGCTGAATACATCTCCGATGTTTACCTGAGCTTCGTGCAATCCTTCCACCGTCAGGTTTTCACCAAACATTCCCCAGGGCATTTCCAGCTCAGGATAAAGTTTTTGCCAGTATTCATAATGATCTGCAGAGTAGAGGTAACAAGCCTTGTCGATGCCCCCGTGATAACGCCGGTCAATAACGTGGTCTTTCTCCACATCTTCAGCGCCGAGAAAAATACCTTCTTCTACCGGGAATTTAAAAATTCCGGTAGTAACTTCCTTCCCGTTGAACGGCAGGGTGCGGGGCTCGCCGATGTTGGTGGAAACAATTTTCATGTTTTGATCTTATAATTACTGTTCTAAACTATGCACTGATGACTGGATTCCCCTGTATATTGTAAAAAATTCAGGAATGCTTTACTGCTTAAATAAGCCGAAAGCTACAAGCTTCAAGCCGCAAGTCTCAAAAAAATGATTGGTTATTCAATCCTTCAATCCCTCAATCCTTCAGTCCCTCAATCCTTCCTTCCTGAAAACTGTGACTGCAAACTGCGACTATCAACTACGCGATGTTCCTTTCCTTTTTGATATTCTCATAGGCCTGGTTCACTTTCTGGAACTTTTCTTTGGCAGCATTCTGAATCTCTTCGCCCAGCGTACTTACTTTATCGGGGTGAAATTTCATCGCCATTCTGCGGTAGGCTTTTTTCACTTCATCATCGGTAGCGGTGCGTTCAATTTCCAAGATTTTATAGTCAGAATCGGTATTCGGAACAAACATCGCCTGAATGGATTCGTAGTCATTCCGCTGAATTCCCATCAGGCTGCAAATCTGATTAATAAGCTCCGATTCTCTTGGATCAACCTGTCCGTCAGCCTGGGCAATTCCAAACAGAAAATGTACAAGCTGCAAGCGGGCAGAGTAGTTCATGTTGGCCTGTATCTGACGGCATACTTCGTTTACCGGAATGGTTTGCTGTAACAGATCGCGCAACATTCGGGTTGCTTCCTGTGCCGAATCTTCTCCGAAATTATGAACCAGGAATTTCTTTACATAGTCAAGTTCCGATTTCAGTACTTTACCATCGGCTTTCATAACTGCGGCTACCAAAACCAAAAGGCTCATTACGTAACCTCCGGTGGTGGTGCGCGACGAATATCCGCCTGTTCCTTTTTTAATGGCTTCCTGGCCGCCATCGAACATCGAGCCCACTACAAAACCGAAGATTGCACCTATGGGGCCTCCAAATGCCCAACCCAGGCCGCCGCCTACCCATTTACCAAATTTTGCCATATTCTCTTAACTGTTTGTCAATATTAACTATCTGCGGAAGAATCAACTCCCGGTTGTCGTTTTTAATTTCAATGCTGGCGAGTTTTCTTTTCTCGTCATCAGCCCATTGTTTGTTCATTCTTTCGATCACTTGCTCGCGGGAAGAACCGTCACGCATGGTTACTCTTTTTATCCGGTCTTCCTCGGGCGCGGTAACCAAAATGGTATAATCCATCATTTGGTAAAAACCGCTTTCAAAAAGAATGGCTGCTTCGTGAACCACGTAAGGCACATCCTGAGATTCGGCCCATTTCAAAAACTCTGCACGGACGGCCGGATGTACCAAGGCATTCACCTTTGCCAGCTGAATTTCATCATTAAATATTTTTTCAGCGAGTTTTTTTCGGTCAACACTTTCTTTTTCGGTATAAATGTCGGGTCCGAAAAGGTCAATCAGCCCTTGTCGTATTTCAGGATCGGTATCGATCAGTCTTTTGGCTACCGGGTCGGCTTCGAAAACCGGTGCACCCAGCTTTTCGAAAACCTTGCAAATGGTTGATTTTCCACTTCCTATTCCACCGGTGATCCCTACTTTTAACGCCATTTTTTAGTTGGTTTCGATGAGGTATTCCACTGCTTCGGGTGTAACGCGCACCAGCTGAATGAAGGAAGATTTCCGATCGATTTTTACCGGAATATGCAGGGCATTGTTAGTCATGTCGGCATAATCTACCACCGCACTAAAATCGTTGGCCGTCACATCTTCGAACTCACTCAAGCCAACCAGACAGGTAACTTTTACTTCCGAAGGGAAGAGTTTAACACTTAGGCTATCGGGGCGGTTACGAATGATAAGCGGTATTTTTAATTCTTTTTCGGTGAATTTTTCGACATCGATCCTTAATGTGACTTTTTCCGGCGAGATCGTTGTCGCTTTCGGTTTAAGCACATCTGCGTATTTTTCAACGGTGGCATCGAGGTCGTCAAGTTTCAGAAGCTGGGTGGAGAGCTCGCTAATGGTATCGATTACCGATGACGGGCCGGTTATTTTAACTTCCGCAGGAATAACTTTTACCGGGTTTTGCAGGTTGAACTGTGATTTAAATTTTAGCTCAACATTGGGTTTTACCGGAACAGTTATGGTGCTTAAACTGTCGAGAATTATTTCGAGCGTTTCCGGTTGCACCTCCAAAATCGATATTTCGCTGCTGACCTGGGCCTTAATTCTTCGCATCAATCCCGAGGACGGAACTTTATATATGCCGTCTTCCGGTTTCAGATCTTTGGTGATATTGGTAAGATTCAGAATGATCGGAGAGAATGACAGACTGAGTTTATAACGCAGCAGGGTAAATCCATGCGCATCAATTTTTAACTCCAGTTTCGATGGTGGCTCGTTGGCCAGAAACTGTTTGCTGGGTGGGTTTACATATTTCACCGGATACGCAATGGTGGTTGAATAATCTTTGCTAAGCGCGTTCAGAAACCAAAGTGAAGTCGAGATCAGAAGACAAATTAAAAAAACAACAACGCGTTTGTCGTTTATGAGTTTCTCGATCTTGAAATATTCCGGTAGTTTATTAATGTTTTTCTTCATATTCCGATGAAAACACAAATTTAACCAAATCTGCCAATAAGTGATTTCAGTGTAAAATTTTATGCTTCGATTTAATACTCTTCAATAAAAAAATCCCTGTATCTCTTTACGGAAAAGGTTTCCGGTAAAAAGATACAGAGATGACAGACTGATCCGTATTTTGTCAGATTCCCGGAGGAATGCTCGATATCAGTGGTTTGTAGTTGTTTTCGTCGATCACAATGCTTTCGCCAACCGAAATGTCGCGGGCTGAAAAAAGCCCCAAAACTCGTTTGCCATCGCTCGACGTGAGGTTGCCGGGAACATTTGCCGGCGGAACACTAAACGGACTTCCTGAGAAAGCCTGGTTTATCAGCCCGAAATAAAAATCATAGCTTGCTTCCGAAATCGATAACTGTTCAACCCGAACGGTATCTCCCATATGAAAGACCTTGTCTTCCTCTTTATCTTCGAAATCCGTCAGTATTTCAAAATCGTAAATGTAGTTGCCATCTACCAGTTCGTCGCTGGCAAAAGCCAGGTATTCGCTTTCGTACAACAACTCATTGTTGATGTAAATGTCCCATTTGTAATAATTTCCTTCGCCGGGTGTTTCCTGTGAGTTGATGAAAACAGCCAGAAATTCGTAATCGCCCCTCGCCGAAAGATTGATCTTTGTTTTATCCAGTGTCTCTACGTGTTGCAGATATTCAGTGGCAGTAATTACGGTTCCGTCTGTGGTTGTAATGGTCAGATGATAAGTGCGTCCGGGGACGGCTTCATAAACCGTGTTCTCCGGTAATTTGTAGATTCCGGTGTTTCCCTGTTCTTTAAGAATAACCGTGTTTGGAACTGTTTCATCATCCGAAATCTCTACAATGGCGCTGTTCACCGCCGGATTTGTTGCAGCCTGATCTACCTGCAGCGTTTTTTCAATTTTTACATAAACGTTGTCGGCAGGTTTTGTATTGATGTAGGCTTCCACTGCAAACAGGTCAATGTCTTCGTCGTTAAGGTCTACTTCAACAATGTCTTCGCAACTAACCAGGATAAGGGCAGTTAGCAGGGATAAAAGTATGGCGCGGTATAAATATGTCTTCTTCATGGCTAAAATTTTACGTTGTAAGTGATGGATGGAATGGCGGAACCGATAATCGACAAGCGAACAAACTGGGTTTGGTTTGGATTGTCTTCGTTGGCTTCGGGTGTGATCGAATAAGCGTTTCGGCGTGCATAAACGTTATAGATCGAAAAGTTGAGCGATTGTTTGAAACGCCGGTGCTCGTTCTTTTTGAAGTCGTAGGTTGCCGATAAATCGAGACGGTTGTAATCCGGTAAACGGTTGCTGTTTCTTGCCGAATATTCAAACACCTGGTTTCCCTGTACGGTGTACTTTGCCACAGGATAAGAAATGGGAGAGCCGGTTGAATAAACAAAGTTGGCAGCAAAGTTCCAGCGTTTGTTAAGTTCGTAATTGGCAACTACTGAAAGGTCGTGGGTACGGTCGTAATCTGAAGGGTAAGGATTTCCGTTGTTGATTCCTTCAATTTTCCGCGTTGTTTTTGACCAGGTATAGCCAATCCAACCTGTGAGCTGGCCCTTGGTTTTCTTGGCCAGAAGTTCCAGGCCTTTTGATTCTCCGGTGCCGTGCAGCAATTCTGTTTCAATGTTTTCATTCAGAAAAAGTTCGGCGCCTTCCTTGTAATCCAGCACATTCTGCATGTCTTTGTAATACACTTCAACCGAGGTTTCCCACATGTTATTTTTGAAATTGCGGAAATAACCCATCGAAACCTGGTCGACAATCAACGGTTTTATATAGGTGCTGGTGGGCAGCCAAATATCGAGCGGAGACGGAGACTGAGTATTCGATATCAGGTGCAGGTTTTGCACCATTCGGTTGTACGAAGCCTTTACCGAACTCGCTCCGTCGAGTGTGAATTTCATCCCAACACGTGGTTCCAGGTGAACGATGGCATCGCCGATTTTGTCACCTTTGCCGTATTGAATGGTTTCTACCAGTTCATCCTTGTCGGGTTGCTCCGGGTTTTCATAAATATTTACTTCACCTTCGCCCACTTGCTGGAAATGGCTTAAACGAAGTCCGTACTGAAGCGTGAACCGATCCGAGAATTGTTGTTCGTTCGAAACGTAAAACGCATTTTCAAGGGTGTTGTATTCGGCCAGCTCCATATCGTTGAACATGGAGTTCTCACCTTTTGTAATTACTTTCCCGGGTTTGAAGTTGTGGTAGATCGAATTTATTCCAAATTTGAAGGTGTTACGCGGATTGAAAAAGTAGGAAAAATCGGCTTTCCCATTATAATCGCGAATTTGTGACGACCAGTCGAAGTTATCTGCATTTTCACCCGGAACACCGAGATTGTAGCGGTACTTCGAATAAATAGCCGATACATTCATAAAAAGCTTGTCGCCATAAATGTGGTTCCAGCGCAGCGTGGCGGTGGTATTCCCCCAGCGCATATAAAGCGATTCCCCCAGTTCAAATACATCTTTTCCGTTGTATCCCGACAGGTAAATCCGGTTTTTATCGTTGATGATGAGGTTCGACTTTCCGTTGAGGTCATAAAAGTACAGGGCATTGTCTTTTAGTTCTTCCAGTCCCATGGCTTTCCCAAGCACATCGTAATAAGTGCGGCGACCGGCCAACAGAAAACTCCAGCGGTCTTTGATGATCGGGCCTTCGAGCGTGAGTCGGCTGGAGAGATTGCCGATTCCGCCGTCGAGCGACAGCTGTTTGTTGTTCCCGTCTTTCTGGCGAATATCGATCACCGAAGAGGCTTTCCCACCATATTCAGCAGGGATACCACTTTTGTACACCTGAATGTCTTTGATGGCGTTGGAATTAAACACCGAAAAGAATCCCATCAGGTGAGAGGCGTTGTAAACAGGTGCCTCGTCGAGGATCATCAGGTTCTCGTCGGGACCACCGCCACGGACGTACAAACCCGAACTGGCTTCGCCGCCGCTTTGAATGCCCGGCAGCAACTGGATGGTCCGGATCACATCTACTTCGCCCATAAAAGCCGGCAGCTTTTGAATAGTTTTTACCGGTAAGGTAGTCATTCCCATTTCAACCCGTTGCACATTTGCATCGGCTGCTTCGCCGCGCACGATAACTTCCTGGATTTCTTCTGAAAAATCGGAGAGAGAAAAATCGCGTGTAATACTTTCACTGGCTTCCAGTTGTTGTTCAGCAGGCTGGTACCCGATAAATGAAACACGGATGGTGTAGGTTCCTTCCGGAATGGTCAGCGAATAAAAGCCGTAGGCATTACTGGCGGTTCCCTGTTTCAGTTCCGGAATATAAACGGTCGCTCCAATCAGGGCTTCGCCGTTGGAGGCATCTTTTAAATAACCGCTTAAGGTAACTTCCTGTGCCCTTGCCAAAAAGGCACAAAAGAGCAGTAGTGTGAGGATTTTTAATTTCTGCATGTTGGATAATTGTTTTCTGTTTTGTTTTCTATGGACGACTAAATTATTGTTTAAGTTACTGTCTTGCTGAGATTATCCGACAAACAACTGATATTCTTCGATAAACGTTCCGGATTTCAGTGTAAGCGATTTTTGTGTTTCCCATTGTTAATTGTTTTCAAGTTCATAGACAGGGAAAAAAAAGCAGGGTTGTAATGTTGGTAAAAAAACTTTGGAAAAATTGTAGTCTCTCTGAATTCGGAAGAATAAAGACAATTAAATAAAGAGATCGATTTTGCAGGGATATGTCTCATTTCTTCAGAATTCTATGTACATTTGTTCGGTAAGTTACGAACAACATGGCGCGTAAAGAAGTAATAACTGATAAGCAGAAGAAGATGGCCCGTTACGCCAAAGCAATGGGCCATCCGATTCGTATGTACGTGCTTGAATTGCTGGCCAGCCAAAGCTGCTGTTACAGCGGCGATTTAACCGAAGAACTTCCGATTGTTAAATCAACCCTTTCGCAGCATTTAAAGGAATTAAAAGATGCCGGACTGATACAGGGGGAGATTGAAGCGCCACGCATCAAATATTGTATCAACCGTGAAAACTGGGAAGAAGCGAAAGCTTTATTTAAGGAATTCTGGAAGGTCTAAAAATTTTACGTAGGTTGTTCGGTGTTTTGCGAACGCCGAACTAATAAGGAGTTGGTAGGCAGAAAATGAAGGATTTACAATTGCCTTATAATATGAAGATTAGAATTTTGTAAAAACTAAATAAAAACAAATAATTGAATCAAATGAGTACAAAAATCAACATTGCCTTATTGAGCCTCTGCGCTGTTTTATTGTTTGGAATTCAGGTTTCAGCGCAGACCGATTCCGGGAAAAAAGAAACAAAAGAAGCGACTGTAAAAGTTTACTACTTTCATCTGAATTCGCGGTGTGCCACCTGCAAAGCGATTGAGTCGGAAGCACAGCAGGATGTAAAAGAATTGTTTGGTAGCCAGGTTAGTTTTGATGCTTATAATTTGGATAAACCCGAAGGGGAAGCCAAGGGGAAAGAACTGGGGGTAAACAGCCAGTCGCTTATCGTGATGAAGGGAAATAAAAAGATCGACCTGACGAACCAGGGATTTTTATACGCCCGAACCGATCCGGCTAAATTCAAAAAGGTGATTGAAGAGAAAATAAAACCATTGTTGTAAGATGGATGGATTCCTAACCGGATTACTTGAAAACAGCTCTTTTCCGGTTCTAACAGCTTTTATCCTGGGATTGATGACTGCCATCAGTCCTTGTCCTCTGGCAACAAATATTACGGCCGTTGGTTTTATTGGTAAAGACATAGAAAACCGAAACCGGGTTTTTTACAACGGTTTAATTTACACTCTGGGAAGAGCTGTTGCCTATACTTTGCTGGCCTTTGTCCTTTTTCTTGGAGCGGATCAGTTTGCTGTGTCTGGCATTTTTCAACGTTACGGTGAAAAGATCATTGGCCCTTTGCTGATCGTTATCGGACTATTTATGCTCGGTGTTTTGAAGATCAGTCTTCCGGGAGGAGGAAAAATTGCGGAACGGTTCGAAAAAAAAGGAGTTACCGGCTACTGGGATGTTCTTTTGCTGGGAATGTTGTTTGCCATGGCCTTTTGTCCTTACAGCGGCGTTTTATACTTCGGAATGCTGATTCCGCTCACCATCAGCAGCGCATCGGGTTTGTACCTTCCCGTTGTTTTTGCCATTGCCACCGGAATTCCGGTAATCTTGTTTGCCTGGCTGATTGCTTATGCCGTTTCAGGAGTAGGTGGATTATATAATCGCTTAAAAACCTTCGAACTTTGGTTTCGCCGGGTAATTGCGCTTGTATTCATTTTGGTTGGAATCTACTACGTATTCACGGTATTCTTTTAGTATTCTGAAAGGAGGACGATTGATCAAACTGTTGCATAAATAACTTAAAACTTAAAACTGATGAAACTACAATCGATAGGTTTTATTGGAGGAGGCCGCATTACGCGGATCTTTCTTCAGGGGCTTGTCAATAAAAATGCCCTGCCCGAAAATGTGCTGGTTTTTGAGCCCAACACGGAAACAAGTACTGCACTGATAAATGATTTTCCCGGAGTTCAGGCTGCCCGATCTGCAGCCGAAGCAGCTACTCAACAGCTTGTATTTATTGCGGTTCACCCTCCGGTTGTAATGGAAACCTTGCAGGCTATAAAAGAAGCGGTGGACACTTCAACGGTTGTGATTTCGCTGGCACCCAAGATTACGCTCGAAAAAATGGCAGCGGTGTTGCCGACTCAAAAACTGATTCGGATGATACCCAACGCAACTTCATTTATCAACGAAGGCTACAACCCTGTGACTTTTGCCCCTGGTTTTGACGATCAGGATAAAAAGAAGGTGTTGAAGCTGCTTAAAAAGCTCGGCAAAACCTTCGAGGCAGAAGAAGCAAAACTGGAAAGTTATGCCATCTGTTCGGCCATGTTGCCCACTTATTTCTGGTTTCAGTGGCAGCAAATGGAGGCGATTGCCAGAGAAACCGGGTTAACCGATGAGGAGGCACGAAAAACTGTTTCTGCCAGCTTGAAGAAAGCGTGGAGAATATATTACCAGGCAGGTTTGGAAGCTGAAGAAGTGATGGATCTGATTCCTGTGAAACCAATCGGCGAGAATGAACCGGAAATCAAAAATATTCTGAATTCAAAACTGCTGGGACTGTTTGGGAAAATTAAGCCCTGATTGCTCCCAAAGACATCAACTGTGCTGATTTTCTTATCATTGGAGAATTATTCCTAACTGTAATAAAAATTTAATGACGTATTTATACGTTATTAAATTTTGTGACGTATATTTGCGTCATAAACGAAAAGTTCACAAAAGATGGTTCAATCAAAAACGGAATTATTTGATAAGGAATTGGCTGAAAAGGCGGTTCTTTTTAAAGCGCTGGCACATCCGGCACGTTTGCGCGTTCTGCAGTTTTTAGCCGAAACCCGGAGTTGCATGACGGGCGATATCTGCGAGGTGCTGCCTTTAAGTCGAACAACGGTCAATCAGCATCTGAAGGAATTAAAGGATTCTGGTCTGATAAAAGGAGAGATTGACGGGGTGAAAACCAATTACTGTTTGAATTCAGAGAAAATAAATAATTTAAAGGACATGCTGGGCGGATTTCTATCCGAGATCGACTGCTGTTCGGATAACAACTGCTAAAACATTTACAAATGAAGATACTGATTTTATGTACCGGCAACAGTTGCCGCAGCCAAATGGCACATGGATTTATGCAATCGTTCGACAGCCGGTTGGAAGTTGCTTCTGCCGGAACCGAAGCTTCGGGCAAGCTCAACCACAAAGCTGTTGAAGTGATGAAGGAGATTGGGATTGATATCAGCGGACACAGTTCTGATTCGGTGGAGATCTATCTTGATCAGGAGTGGGATTATGTAATTACGGTGTGTGGTGGCGCCAACGAAAATTGCCCTGCATTTATCGGAAAAGTAAAACATCGTTTGCACATCGGGTTCGACGATCCGTCGCATGCTGTGGGAACGCCCGAGTTTATCCAAAGCGAATACTATCGCGTGAGGGATGAGATCAAAGAAGGTTTTTACAAATTTTATCAGGAAGAAATTTTACCTCAATTGTCATGAAAGCAGAAGATGTAAAAAAGATGGTTCAGGAAAAGTACGGGAGCATTGCTTCCCAGAGTGTTGTACTGAATCAGTCAGGGTGTTGTGGCCCCTCGGCTTGCTGCGGTGAGCTGGAGTTTAGCATGATCGGCGACGAATACACCTCGATGAAAGGCCATAATCCCGATGCAGATTTGGGCTTAGGTTGCGGACTGCCTACTGAATATGCCGGAATCCACCCCGGAGACTCGGTGTTGGATTTAGGCTCGGGTGCAGGAAACGATTGCTTTGTGGCGCGCAGCATTGTGGGCGAAAATGGGAAAGTTACCGGGCTTGATTTTACAGAGGAAATGATCAGCAAAGCGCAGGTGAATCTTGCCAAAACCGGTTTTACAAACATGGAATTTGTTCTGGGAGACATTGAAAATATGCCCTTACCCGAGAATGCTTTTGATGTGTTGATCAGCAATTGTGTGCTAAACCTTGTGCCGGATAAGCAACAGGCCTTTTCTGAAATATTCCGGGTGTTGAAACCGGGCGGACATTTCTGCATTTCGGATGTGGTACTCGTAGGCGATTTGCCTGAAAAGATAAAACATGAAGCCGAAATGTATGCAGGATGTGTGGCGGGTGCATCGCAGGAACCCGATTATTTGCAAATCATTCAGAACATTGGTTTTTCGGATCTTCAGATTCATAAAAGAAGAGCCATAACCGTTCCGGACGATGTTCTTCGTAAATACCTTTCTGAGGAGGAAGTCGCCGAATTAAAATCAAAAGGAGCAGGTATTTTTAGTTTAACGCTAAGTGCAACAAAATAGGAAGTATGAATCAAGAGAAAAAACGCATTGGTTTTTTTGAAAAATACCTGACTTTGTGGGTGGCTGTGTGTATTGCCGCAGGTATCGGCATTGGCCACTGGACGGGTGATAGCATCGAATTTTTAAGCAGTATGGAGCTGTTCAGCGTAAACATTCCGGTGGCTGTTTTAATCTGGTTGATGATCTATCCCATGATGTTGCAGGTCGATTTTTCAAGTTTGAAGAACATCGGGAAACGCCCGAAAGGATTGATCCTGACGCTGGTGGTGAACTGGTTGATCAAGCCTTTTACAATGGCCTTTTTTGCCTGGCTGTTCTTTTCAAAACTGTACGCGGCTTTTATTTCGCCCGAGCAGGCCGGTGAGTACATTGCCGGGGCTATTTTACTGGGAGCAGCACCTTGTACCGCAATGGTTTTTGTATGGAGCTACCTCACCGACGGCGATCCAAATTATACGTTGGTGCAGGTTTCGGTAAACGACCTGATCATTTTGGTAGCCTTTATTCCCATTGTCGGGTTGTTGCTGGGGATCACCAACATCACGATTCCTTACGATACGCTGGCAGCCAGTATTGTGGTGTTTGTGGTAATTCCACTTCTGGCCGGGTTTATCACCCACAAAATACTGATCCGCAGAAAAGGAGAGGAGTGGTTCCGAAACGAATTTCTGCCCCGCTTTAAACCGGTTTCGATTGTTGCCTTGTTGAGTACACTGGTGTTGTTGTTTGCCTTCCAGGGGAAAACGATCATTGAAAAGCCGCTGATCATTCTGCTGGTGGCTGTTCCGCTGGTGATTCAAACCTACTTTATCTTTTTTATTACCTGGGTAGGTGGCCGCAAATTAAAACTGCCGCATGCCATTTGTTCGCCGGCAGCGATGATTGGCGCCAGTAACTTTTTTGAACTGGCTGTAGCCGTAGCCATTGCCTTGTTTGGCTTGCAATCGCCTGCTGCGCTGGTGACGGTTGTGGGTGTGCTGGTAGAAGTACCGGTGATGCTTTCGCTGGTGAACCTGGCCAACCGCTGGAGGTATTGAAAGAAGTTTCAGTGACATTCAAAACCAAAGAAAGTTGCGTGCGAGCTTTAATAGCGGTTATAGGTTGGAAGTAATGATTGGATGAAAAGCAGATGTTTTCCTGAACTTCAAACGGTTATTTGCGTACATTTAAACTGGTTTTTATAAGTGCTTCAGAGAGATAAAGCATTGGAATTAATGAAAGGAGACTATTGGGTTCACAAATAAAAACTCATCTTCCGAAATTAATTCCGACCTAAAATTTCCACGGATGTCAAATAATTGTATAAATCAGTTTATTGCTTTATCAGGAAAGTATTTCAAAACTTATCTTGGCATAAGTATTTCTGTTTTTTTATTTATTCTGTTTTTCCAACCTTTCCCAACTGCTAATTTTGAGTTCGAGAACAAGCAGTTATACATTGCCGGTTACGGATTAATTGTTTTCATTATCCAGGTAATTGTACAAGTTATCTTTCATACTTATCTCCTTCAGGATAGGGCGGACGAGGAATACAATCCGATATGGAATTCGCTTTATTACTTTTTACTGGTTGCTTTAACCAGTGTTGCTTTTGTCTTCTATCTCAGGTATGTGGGAAATACAAGCATTACGTTTAACCTGGTTCTGCGGGCTGTGGTAATTAGTGTGAGTGTGCCAGTTACCTTGCATTTGAAAAATACTCTCTCGTTCATAAATGGAAAAAACAAGAAACTGTTAGACGAAACCAGGTTGATGAAGGACCAATTAAATCAATTCACTGAACGCAATACCAACAAATTTATTGAACTGAGTTCTGATAATGAGGGAGACAATCTGATAATTCAGGTATCAGAGATAGTTTTTGTTAAATCGGCTGATAATTATGTGGAAGTTGGATTTAAGGAAGGAGGAGAGGTTCGAAAAAAGATGATCCGAAATACCCTGAAGAACATCGAGAATCAACTAAAGGAATTTAATGTTTTTACGCGCACACACCGCTCTTGCATTGTCAACATGCAGCACATCGAAAAGTTAAATAAGAATTTTAATACCTATTGGTTAAGCCTTGCCGACACCCAAGAAACCGTTCCTGTTTCGCGTCAGTATTTAATGGCGGTAAAGGACTTGCTGTAAGGCAGGGGCGAATGACATTCGTCCGGGAAGTCTAACACTTGTCCTCTCAATCCAAATTCTATCCCAAAAAAACTTTCGCCAGTCCCTTTCATTTTATCCCGGTAAAATCCCGTCGTAAATTTGGATGATCTTCTCATTTTCTGAGAGATACAAAAATAAAATCAAAAAGCAACCTGTGGATTGGAATGAGCCAATCCATTTAAAAAATGATTGTATGAGAGTGTTAATGATATATCCAAAATACCCCGATACTTACTGGAGTTTTAAACATGCGTTAAAGTTCATCTCCAAAAAGGCTGCCGTACCTCCTTTGGGCCTGATCACTGTTTCGGCTATGTTGCCGGAAAGCTGGCAGAAAAAGCTGGTTGATTTAAATATTGAAGAGCTGAAAGAGGAAGAGTTGGATTGGGCTGATTATGTTTTTTTAAGCAGTATGTATGTTCAGAAAGAATCGGTTGCTGATATTTTGGCTCGTTGCCGGGAACACGCTGTGAAAGTAATTGGCGGAGGACCGCTGTTTACGCAAGAGTACGACAGTTATCCACAAATAGACCACTTTATTTTGAACGAGGCAGAAATTACGCTGCCTCTGTTTTTATCCGATCTGGCAAACGGAACTCCTTTAAAAAGAATTTACAAAAGCGATGAATTTGCCGATTTATCGGAATCTCCAGTACCGGACTTTTTCCTTCTGAATAGAAAAGCTTATGCTTCCATGAGCATTCAGGTATCGCGGGGATGTCCTTTTTCATGTGATTTTTGTGAAATAACAACATTGCTCGGCCATAAAGTAAGGATGAAAAGCAAAGAGCAGATCATTAAAGAACTGGAGACCTTGTACAATCTGAATTGGCGTGGGCTTATATCGGTAGTCGATGATAATTTTATCGGGAATAAGAAAGTGATAAAAGGTGAGTTTCTTCCTTCTATGATCGGGTGGATGAGGCAGCATCGCCATCCGTTTAGCTTTAACGCACAAACATCGATAAACCTGGCCGATGACGACCGGCTGCTCACAATGATGCGGGAAGCAGGATTTACCTCCACTTTTATCGGGATTGAAACACCGGTGGAAGAATCTTTGCAGAGTTGTCATAAAATTCAAAATGAAAACAGGGATTTACTCGAAAATGTAAAGCAAATTCAGAAAGCGGGCCTCCAGGTGTCGGGGGGATTTATTGTAGGTTTCGACAGTGATACTCTTACCGTGTTTCAGCGGCAAATCGAGTTTATTCAGAAAAGCGGCATTGTATCGGCAATGGTCGGGTTGCTCAACGCACCCAAAAATACAAGGCTGTACAAACAAATGGAAGCAGAGAATCGGTTGACGGTTGACCCAACCGGAAGTAATACTGATTTTACGATGAACTTTATTCCAAAAATGAATAAAGAGAAACTGCTCGATGGATACCGGCACATTATTGCCAACATTTATAAAGAGAAGCCTTATTATAAGCGAGTCAGGGAACTGTTTCAGAATTACCAGCCGGTAAAAATGGGTAAAAACGGTATCGAATATAACCGGATTAAAGCCTTTGCCAAGTCAATTTTTGTGTTGGGGCTGTTAAACAACGGCAGGCTGGAATACTGGAAGTTTATGGCATGGACGGTACTGAACAAACCCAAACTAATGGTCGATGCAATTACTTTTTCTGTGTATGGTTATCATTTCCGTACGGTTTACGGACTTCGAAAAGTACGAAATCCTAGCAATTACAATAATCAGGAATAAATGCAGCTGGTTTGAAACTCTACATTAAAAATATGGTTTGTATTCGCTGCCAGGCGGTAGTGAGGGGAGAATTAGAGAAGATTGGCCTTCGGTATTCGTATGTTAAAATAGGGGAAGCCGAGATTGCTGGAAAAGCCCGGCCTGAGCAGTTAATTCAATTGGCATTAGCTTTAAAAAAATCAGGGCTTGGTTTAATGGATGACAGGAAGAACATTTTGGTGGAGAAAATTAAAGGCGCAATTATCGGTTTGGTTCATTACACCGAAGAACAGATTAGGGTAAATCTTTCCGATTATCTGAGCGAGAAACTGAACTACGATTATACCTATTTGTCCAATCTTTTTTCGGAAGTGCAGGGCATGAGCATTGAGAAATTTTACCTCACACACAAAATCGAAAAGGTGAAGGAGTTGATTGTTTACAACGAACTAAATCTTACAGAGATTGCTTACAAGCTTCATTACAGCAGCGTTGCTCATCTGTCAAACCAATTCAGGCAATACACCGGGTTAACGCCATCCCGTTTTAAGAAATTGAGGCACCCGGAACGGCTTACACTGGAAAATGTGTGAGTAATTCAAATTAAAAATGAAGCAGAACTCAATTGTTTTGGTTAACTTAAACGGTAATAAATAAAAAGCGAAGGAGGGACATTTGATCAACGATAAGAAATATTATTTGGAAGAGATCTTTTACCGGTTTATCCAGCCTTATTTTTCGATAGAAGATTATATTATTTATTTTGAATGGGATCGTATCTCCAGAAGCTATCGGTATGTAGTTACCCGCAATGGGAATAAAAATAAGTTCATTAGTTTCTACCTTCGCGAATCAAAAAGTATTTCTGAGTTCGAATTGGTTGTGATATATACCAGTGTGGGAGAATTTAATTTTCACAATACTCAAAAGATCCTGTTTTTGCTGGGCTATGATAACCTGGAGCGGTTTAATCAGTTCTACCAGGAACTTATAGAAGAGCTCAACGAAAAGACAGTGAAAGATTCTCCATTTGATTTCTTTATTCCTTTTTTTATGGTTGATCGTGGAAAACAGGAGTAAACGCAAAACGTATTTATACTCTGAGTTATAGAAAATTGACGGGATCGATCAGGATAATTTCTCTAATCTTAATTTTAAAGGCTTATTTTTTCGGTACTCTTTTCGCATAAAAAATGCGGAGGAGAACGATAAATGCTGCCAGTGGTAGTAGGATATCGATATACCTAAATGATTCAAATGCAAAATAAGCGACGATCCATAGAAGCACCAACAGGCCTGCAATAATGTATAGCGAGTTTTTCATGGGATGGTAATTTTTGAGCAATAATTGTATGCCCGATAACTTATTGAAGATACTTCAATACGGGGAGTAAAGTGTTACACAATTCGGGGGAATAGTTACATCATTCACACATTCCGCGGTAATAGCTCAGTTAAAGAAATAAACGAATGATTTTAGCTTGTCGGGAGTCGGGACTGAACGAGTTTTTTATGGACCTTCTCATTCTTTAGTGTCAAATTTACTTCGTCAACATGAGTGTGTTTTTTTGATAATCGGATATTATGTTCGAAAACAAATGCCGGTTAAACAAATACAGACAATAACGGATTTTTGTATACGGGTTTAACTCTTTTTTCTCGATCTCAGCAATTTGTTTAACGGTTGGCAGATGAGTTTGCAGGGCATCGTTTAATTCGCTTTCCGTAAACCTTTTTTTATTACTGAGGATTTCCTGGACGAATCCATCTACCTTGAATTCAATAAAATTATAGTCGGGAAAATATTTTAATGCAACAAACAAAAAGCGGAAAACATCGAGTGGCATGTTTTTCTCAACAGTGAGACCTTTTTTTAAGCGGTTATTTATTCGTTTTTCTTCGTTGCTGATTTCATCGTTTATCCGTAAAAACTCATCATCAGCAATCTCAAACAATGCCGACAGCCGGTTTATCCTTCGCTTCAGACTTTGCGGGATACTCTTTTTGTATTTGATTTTATGGTCCAGAACACTCCAGGCATCCTGGATAATGGTCCTGATTTGAAGTTCAAACTGAATATTTGCAAAGCGAAGGTATTCGGTTTTTTTCGCGTATTTCGCATTCAATTTAAGGTCCAGATGCAAACTTTTATAGCCAAACTTATCATCGGTGCTTTCCATCTGAATCGTTTTGTCGGTAATGGAAACCTCTCTGAAGTACTTGTTTAGTTCTTTTCGGATAATACGCACATCTTTAAGGTACGGGCAAACAACGCGTATTCCCACAAAGTCAGATAAGAAATTAATGATCTTGTAATTAACGTTCGAAGGGGGAATAAGCGGTAGATACTTCCGTTTAAATTTGCTTAGGCATTCTTCGTATTCTTTAATCCTGCCTGTAACATTCTCAACGTTCGGGAAGGGGGCAATGAGTTTTGTGAAGGCTGACAATGCCAAATGGTAAAATTCAAGATTAGAATCATAATCGTTTTTGAATTCATTTATTTTTAAATCGATATCAGACATAAACCGGGTTGATGTGTAACCTGTATTTCCACCGAATGGCAGATAAGAATCTTTCATCTTCCCACATTGAGCCATTTGAAAAAAGATGAAAAAATCCCGCATTAAGCGGAATTTTAGATCTATGATGTTTGAACGAATTAACCTCGTTTAACATTTACGGCGTTTAGTCCTTTTTGTCCATTTTGCAACTCAAAAGTTACAGTATCGGCTTCTTTTACAAAATCAACCAATCCTGATGAATGGACAAAATACTCTTTCTCTGAATTTGCATCTTTGATAAAACCAAATCCTTTTGCTTCGTTAAAAAACTTTACAGTTCCTTTATTCATGATATTATATTAAAAATATTAGTAACGTCTTCTGTTAAAACCGCCGCCACCGCGGTTATCTCTGCCACGGTCGTTTCTTTCTGTTTTGGGGCGGGCTACATTTACAACGATAATTTTACCGTTAAACTCTGTTTCATTTAAAGCCTCGATGGCTTCTTTACCTTCCGCATCGTTCATTTCAACAAAGCCAAATCCACGCGATTCTCCGGTGTATTTGTCCATGATAACGTTGGCAGAACTAACTTCTCCGTATTCTGCGAATAATTTTTTTAAGCCTTCACCTGTTGTGTTATTACTTAAATTTGATACATAAATATTCATCTGTTTTTTATTTAAATGGTGAATAAAATTTTTACTTAACGGGTTCGATTTTTACAGCATTTGTGCCTCTGATTCCTTTGATCAGTTCAAACGAAACCCTGTTTCCTTCCGTAATGTCGGGATAAGCATCGGTAATATGGAAAAAGTATTTTTCGGTGTTGATTGCATCTTTTATAAAGCCATATCCTTTGTCTTTTTTAAAATACTCTACACGTCCTTTTAAAATCACTGCTTCCTCTTCAAGCTTCTTGGGAGTGGATACGGCTATTTTTGTTGCATCCACTTTCTTTTTATTTGGATCGGGTTGGGTATCGGTGATTACCCCGTTTTCGTCCACATAAGCGATCATATCGTCAAGTGATCCGCTGCCACCGCTGGCCTTGCGTTCCTCTTTTCGAAGCTGTTTATCCTTTCTTTTCTTTGCTCTTTTTTTCTCCAGTTCTTTTTTGTTAAAAGATATTGATGATCTAGCCATTCATATTTATTTTTAATGTTATTCCTGATTTACTGTTCAAATACCGGGTTCAGTTTTTTCCCCGTTAATCGCTGGATGTCGCGCACCATTGAATGTTCGTCCGGCGAACAAAACGACAGGGCTGTTCCGCTTTTCCCGGCTCGTCCGGTACGCCCAATCCGGTGTACATAAGTTTCGGCCACATCGGGCAGGTCGTAGTTGATTACGGTCTCCAGGTTGGCAATGTCAATACCCCGGGCGGCAATGTCGGTGGCGACAATCACCCTTGTTCTCCGCGACTTGAAGTTCTCAAGCGCCCGCTGTCGTGCTCCCTGCGATTTATTGCCGTGGATGGCCTCGCAGCCAATTCCGTTCCCATTCAGTATACGGGCAATTTTATCGGCACCCCGTTTGGTACGCGAGAAAACCAGCACCGAATTATTCTGTTCGTTTTTCAGCAGGGATACAAGGAGTTGATTTTTCTTCGGTCGTTCCACATAGTACAGGTGTTGCTCAATCATCTCGGCCGTTGAGGCAACCGGATTTACCTTTACCCTAACCGGGTTACGCAGGATCGATTTCGAAAGCGTGGCAATGGTAGCCGGCATGGTTGCCGAAAAAAACAAGGTTTGTTTTTGTTGGGGCAACATGGGCAACAGGCGTTTAATGTCGTGGATAAAACCCATGTCGAGCATGCGGTCGGCTTCGTCCAGTACAAAATGGCAGATGTGTTTAAGCGAGATGTATTTCTGCTGGATGAGGTCGAGCAAACGTCCGGGGGTGGCGACCAGAATATCGATCCCTTTTTGCAGCTTATCAACCTGCGGGCCTTGTTTTACGCCGCCAAAAATTACGGCATGGCGTACACCGGTGTATTTTCCGTAGTTGTAGATACTTTCGCCAATTTGAATGGCCAGCTCCCGGGTGGGAGTGAGGATCAGCGCCTTAATTTCGCGTCTCTGTCCGTTTGAAAAAGACCCGCTGAGCTGCTGAATAATGGGAATGGCGAAGGCAGCGGTTTTCCCGGTGCCGGTTTGGGCCAAACCCAGTAAGTCGTTGCCGCTGAGTGCGGCCGGAATCGCCTTCTCCTGTATCGGAGTAGGATTTTCGTAGTTCTTGTTGATTAGAGCTCTGAGTATGGGCTCTGAAATATTTAATTCTTTAAATGTCATAATTTTAATGGCTGTTTCATATACAGCTTTCTTTTAATTGTTAATAGGCGTAAGGAAAAATGCAGCGATTTCAGGAATTTAATTCAGAAACAGATTATTTCGAAAAATGCTATTGCACAAAGCCGTCTTTGGATAAACGGTTTTGCACAATGGCAAATCCTTACTAAATGTTGAACACTGTTGTTCAGACACTTGCTTTTTTGCGTTGGGCCGGGATCAGTTCAGGTGAGTGCGTGGACCACATCAGATCAAAGGGCATACCACGGCCTGAGGGTGTTAATACGGTGTAAAACGATTTTGTCATATTATTTAAAGTGTGTCACGATGTATTGCGTAGCACACTTCGCGACTTGTTAATCTAAACAAGAAAGTTGATTTTGTATGTCGATTTGACGATGAGAAGATTCGCTAACCAGCGGCGAAGCAAAGCATTGCTAATGTCGATTCAATAAAAACCCGATTGTCGAGGGGGCAAAGGTAGGAATTAATTCCGGATAAAATACTTATTTACAGATATTACTGTCTTAATTTCACATTGGGTGACTCAACGGTTCTTTTTTAGGAGAATGCGGTTCAGCTTTTTTATGGCTAGCCCGAGGCGTATTTTTATAAACCCAGAGATGGGTAGAACAGGCCATTTCGCTTCGCAATTACAACAAATCGAGTATGTTGGCCTTGTCCGTCAGCTGACGGACGAAAAGCGAGTGAAGGCGGCGTTAAAAGAGCTCGGCTGTTTGACCCCGGGTACTCGGGGGAGTTCCGAACTCTTAGCCGGCAACACGTACCTGCCTGCCGGTAGGCAGGGTTTTTTCGTGCGAAGCGGGCGCAGCCTTGGCTTTTCTGTTTACTCTTTGTGCCAAAACAAAGAGTAAAATCCGGCTGATAAGCCAGAAGTCAGTAAAAACACTCGCCACATTCGAAACGTTTCTCTTTATAGACGATTTAGGGCCAGAGTATTACTGAGTAAATAATTTTCCCATTGGCAAATTTTTAACAGAACGGACATTTGGGGTATCAGCAAGCGAAATTTTTTGCCTAGCAATGGTACAATGGCGAAAATTCTTCATCTTCGTAAAAAATAGACGATGATACTTTTGTGGTTACTTATATTGGCCGGGTTTGCGGTACTTATACTGGGAGCCAACTGGTTGGTGGATGGCGCTTCGGCGCTGGCAAAAAAATACCGGGTTTCCGATCTGGCTATTGGGTTAACCATTGTGGCTTTCGGAACTTCGGCGCCCGAGCTGGTGGTTAACCTGGTGGCTTCTTCGAAAGGTTTATCCGACATTGTGCTCGGAAATATAGTGGGCAGTAACAACTTCAATTTATTCGTAATTCTGGGTATATCGGGCTTGTTGTATCCCATAACGGTTCAGTCTTCAACGGCCTGGCGCGAAATACCTTTGTCGATTGCAGTATTGGTATTGCTCATTTTTCTGGCCAATAATTTTTTTATTGGAAGCGCAGCGTTATCGCGTATCGACGGCGTTATTCTGCTGGCGCTGTTTTTTGGTTTTCTGTATTATGTGTTCAGGCAAATGAAAGCCGAGAACCCCGAAGAATCGAAACCGGTGGAGTATTCGGTAAAAAAGATAGTACTGTATATTGTATTGGGTTTGGCCGGGTTGATTGCCGGCGGACAACTGGTGGTGAACAACAGTGTTAAAGTGGCTTCGTTGCTGGGAGTGAGTGAAAAAATTATCGGTTTAACCATTATTGCTGCCGGAACTTCGCTTCCCGAGTTAACTACTTCGGTAGTTGCTGCGCTAAAAAGAAACAGCGACATTGCCATTGGGAATGTGATTGGGTCCAATATTTTTAATGTACTGCTCGTGTTGGGGGCCAGCGTGCTGATTCGTCCGGTAAAATACGCCGTTTCGTTTAATACCGATTTGGCCATAATAACCGGGGGAACGGTATTTCTTTTTGTGGCCATGCTTACCGGGAAAAGGAAAACACTCGATCGTTGGGAAGCAGCCCTGCTACTGGTCTTTTTTATGGTTTACACAGTATTTTTATTTCAACAGGAAATAGGGTAGGGCAATGTGCTCTTTTGCTGTATGGGCTTTGGAAATATAAAAAAGCACCTCTCTCACAGAACGCCTTTCATCGGATTAAGTTGCCGCGCGTGTTATGCTTCACCAACAACCGGACTATTTTAGTCCGCTGAATTGCTTCTTCCGGCACGGGCGGGCTGAGCGTCTTTGTAGTATTTATGTGCTGGTTAAGTTCGCTGATAAATGCCTGCAATTCGGGAGTATCCATTTCCAGTTCAACCAAAGCATTGGCACGTTTAACCAGTTTTCGTAAGCAGGGGCGATCACGTTGCGGGCCGCTTTTTAATCGCCACTGCTTTTATTGGCCAGTTTCACATTTCGTTCATCGAGCAGGGCCACAAAATCGATGTTTTACTGTTTAGTGCATTTACCCAGTTTGTGAGGCCCATTGTGGAGCAGAATCCGGCATTTTTCGGTTTTTCCAGGTGTTCGATCAGGTTGGTAAGGGCTGTCCACCACTTGTGGCGAGCGAAAACATACTTTGAAAGCTATAATTGTCACCTGTGTAGACTCTTGTTATCAACAGCTTAGATGATTTTTGGGGTTGTGTTCTTTGGGTAAGCCTTTACCGCCGCTGATGGCAAAGTCTTATCCCGGTACAGGCTACTCAATAACATGTTTTACAGTGGAAGCACTTATTCTTTTTATGTTTATTTTTAGAGAACCGAAAAGTAAAGACCTTGAATACTCGCCCGCAAATAAAACTCGAATATGGTACTCACCGCCAGGAGGAATTCGTTCTTGTGCGCTTCGAATACATTCAATCTCTAATAAACCAATTAAAGGCGAACTTCGACGCACGTTGGAGCCGATCTCACGGTTGCTGGCTGATTGCAAGGAAGGATTTCGATCTGGGCCGTTTTTTCGGAAGCATGAAAGAGTTGGGCTACATTGATTATTCGGCGCTGAAAATAAACAAAGAGTCTGCTTATAAGTCAGTGGTAAAGCGTGATTATTCTCACCGGGAAACTCAAAAACTTCCAAACGGTTACCTCGAAATGCTGCAACAAAAGCGATATAGTGAAAATACGATTAAAACTTACATCGCTTATTTCAAGGATTTTATCTACTATTTTAATGAGAGAGAGCTGGCAGAAGTGAACGGCGAGGAAATTAATGCCTATTTGCTGGAACTGATTAATAAATGGGAAATTACGATAAGCGAACAAAACCAAAGAATAAATGCCATCAAATTTTATTATGAAAAAGTACTCCGAAAAGCACGGCAAGTATATGAAATAGAGCGTCCGCGAACAGAAAAAATATTACCCGATGTACTCAGCAAAGCTGAAGTTGGCTCCATATTAAAAGCCACCAACAATATAAAACACAAAACACTGCTCTCGGTAATTTATTCATGCGGACTTAGAAGAAGTGAGCTTATAAATTTGAAAATCGCGGACGTAGACTCTAAACGTATGATGATAAAAATAACAGGTGCCAAAGGTAAAAAAGAGAGGTATGTTCAGCTCTCGGCGGGATTATTGGATTTACTGCGTCTGTATTATAGCGAATACAAGCCCAGGATATGGCTTTTTGAAGGGCAAAAAGGTGGGCAATATACAGTAGGAAGTATTACGAACGTGCTAAAAACAGCAGCACACAAAGCAGGAATTTTAAAAAGGGTTTATCCCCATATGTTACGGCATAGTTTTGCTACCCATCAGCTGGAACAAGGAGTTGACATACGTTTTATACAGGCCTGGCTGGGGCACGAAAGCGTAAAAACCACACAGCGCTATACGCATGTTTCGGAACATAATTTTAAGAACTTTAAAAACCCGCTAGATGAACTACTTTAGTGCAAAACTATACATACACACCGAAATTGGTGTTATAAATACAATCGACAATAAGGATATAAATGCAATTGTGTATTTCCACATACGTTGTGCGTCATGTTGAAAAAAACGTTACTGCTAAATTTGAACATAAATAAAACACAAGAAAATTGAGTAATCGAGATACAATATTTATTGGACATGCCACTCCTGAGGATAATGAATTTACTTTATGGTTACAGTCAAAATTAATTGGCGAAGGTTATAAATGTGAATGTGATTTATCTTTTCTAATTGGTGGCGAAGCTGATTATTGGAAAAGTTTGCAAGATTTTCTTGAAAATCAAACAATAAAATACATACTTGTAGTCTCAGATATCACTTTTGAAAAAGGAGGAGTCCTAGATGAGTGGGAACAATGCAAAAGTATTGAGAAACAATTCAACCTAAGAGATTTTATTATTCCAGTCAAAATTGACAAAGCACCTTTTAATGCAAGAATAGGACTTAACCGAAGAAACATTGTAATTTTTGAAAATAATTGGGCAACTGGTCTAAAAAGACTTCTCAAAAAACTCGGGAAAGATAATGTTCCAAAAAACGATGAAAACACAACGCCACTATCAGACTGGTATGAAAATGTTTACACGAACTGGTCTGGTGTTGATAAAAAATATAATGACAGGTTTTATTCTAACTGGATTAAAATTCCACGAATACCTTCAACTATTTATTTTTACAAATTCCATAACGAAAAACAAGCTGGAGAAGTATTGAAAAATAATATGGTTTATCCAGCATATAGGCATGGAAATATAATTGTTTCATTTCAAAAAAGCCTTGATTATTATCTAACGGACAAAGGATTTGAAGTAACCCCATCTGAAATAATCTCCAAAAATACAAGTGATGCGTTCAATTGGTACGATGATGATGAATTTCCAACCTATCACGATTTTAGGAGATTGCTTGTACGACTTGTAAACACATGTTTTGACATGTACCTACAAAGCTTGGATTTACAAGAGTATGAGCTATCAAACTCAAAGTGCTACTATTTTGAGCATAAAGAAAACGAAAGAGTAAAAGGCTCTTTTAATGTTGGTGCAAATACACATAAAATTGGAGTAACAGGTAAATATTATGACGATTTCTGGCATTATGCAATTAGTTTTAAAACATTACTTGCTCCTGAATTTTGCATAAGTATTAAAAATCATATCATTTTTACCTCAGATGGAAAAAAAGCATGGGATGATAATAAAAAAATGCACAGTGCAAGAAGACGGAAAGGAAAAACCATGTATAATAAAGAATGGAGGAATCAGCTTTTAGCCTTCTTATCTTCACTTTCAAATAATGATAATTCTATAATGTCTGTAATTGTTGCAGAATCAGAAACAATCGAACTCTCTACAACTCCAATACTCTTCAAAGCTAGTTTTGGTTATGAAGAGCCAAATGATGAAAAACGATTAATGCCAATTGATAGTTATCTTGAAGAAGAAGAATATTATCAAGAATTGGATAATGCTACTGAAGATGCCTAAACTACGCCACATAAAAGAACCTTTTTTATTATTTAACTATAATCAAAAAGTAGTTGACCCTCGTGATGGACTTTCTTTATTTGGTCCGTTTAACAAAGACAAAATAAATAATTTCACAATTGGAATAATTGGGACTCCTTTAGGGATTAAGAGAATGAAAAATTGGATTGCTAAATTCATGAAGCCAATATTCCCTTTGAAAAAGGATGTCTCAAAGCCAATTTATCCTGGTTTCGAATCTATTTTTGGAGTTACTATTAATCTTAATTCAACCATTGAATTAGAAATTGAAGAAGATAAATTAAAACTTTTTTATCGGTATTCAGACAAGCATGTAAGAGTTGCGAATATGGTTGATTTATATGTTAATAGTTTAGTCGATTATAAGCATGATGATGATAGACCGCCTGTGAACCTTTGGTTCGTGGTCATCCCTGATGACGTTTATTTGTATGGTCGTATAAAATCAAAGTCGGCGGCAGATACAATTAAAATTGGGATAAAAGACAAGTACGCACGTACAAACAAAGGTTTGTTTGATGACATTGACCCTGAATATGTGAAATTAAAAGAATGCTACGATTACGAAAATCATTTTCATAATCAATTGAAATTAAAATTGCTGAAACACGAAGTACTGACACAAATAATAAGAGAATCTACAATCGCATATAATGAGCATCCATACTTAAACAAAAATGGAATGCCCAAAAGAGATTTATCTTCAATGGAGACAGATATTGCATGGAATATTGCCACATCTGTCTACTATAAAATTGGTGGATTACCATGGAAATTGGGGAGTATAAGGAAAAATGTTTGTTATATAGGCTTAGTTTTCAAAATTGATGAAAGACAATTAAATAGTAAATATGCCTGCTGTGCTGCTCAAATGTTTTTAGATAGTGGAGATGGAATGGTTTTTAAGGGAGCAGTTGGACCATGGTATAATGAAGACACAAAAGAATACCATCTAACAAAGGATGCAGCTTATGACCTTTTAACAAAAGCATTAAAAGCGTTCACCAATTCAAATGACAAGAATCTACCAAAAGAGATTTTCATTCACGGCAAGACTCAATTTGACAATGAAGAGTGGGAAGGATTTTGTGAAGCAGTTGAGAGTCATGAGATTTCACTGATTGGAGTAACCATAAAAGATGAGAAAGTATTTAAGTTATACCGTGATAAAAATTTTCCAATCTTGCGGGGAAGCTTTTATGTGAAAAATAGAAATAATGCATATTTATGGACTAAAGGTTTTATCCCAAGAATACAACAACCATTAGGAATGGAAACCCCAAATCCTTTGACAATAAAATTAGTTAGAGGTAAAGGGAATATTAAAATTGAAACTGTTTGTTCTGATATATTGGCATTAACTAAGTTAAATTACAATACATGTAAATATGGCGATGGATTACCAGTTACATTAAAATTTGCAAATGTGATTGGAGAAATTCTGACCGCTGGTAAAATTGACGATTTAAGACCGGCATTGCCTTTTAGATATTATATTTAATTAAAAATAAAACACGAACGCACAACAAATTGTAAATTGCATTGCGGGGTTCGTGCGGTGTCGTTCGCTGGATTCTCGCAACATCGTTCCGTCCTACCGGACAGGAACGCTCTCCGAAATCCGCACCGACAACTTACAAGTGACCGTTAGGCACAAGGTTAAAATGACACTCAAAACATAATGATTACACAAATTGAGATTATTGATTTTGAAAAAGTTTTCGAGGGTGAAAACAGTGAGGACTACCTGAAAAAAATTGAAGATATTCCTAAAAGATTATTGGTCGAGGTTGCATCCTATTTTGTAAGTGCTAATCCAGATAATGAATTAGTTAAGGACTACAAACATTTTTTATCAAAGTTATTTGGGAAAGAAAACAATAAGCTCGCGAATGAAATCAATGATAAAATAGTCGAATACAAAAAGGAAAAATCAAAAAATGTTGGAATATTAAATCCTCGTACTAGTCTTAAACTATTTGAAACTGTTTTGACTCAAAATCAAGAAGATATAGAAATCAGCGACAAAGACCTTGAAATTCTGATATTTAAAATTTATTTGGCATTAAATACTCAACTGAATAAAAATGACAATTTAATTATCGAATCAACCAAAAAGTTTAGCCAATACCCTGATTTAATCTGCCTTGCCATCGGTAACTCTTTACCAATTTCGGATATCTCAAATTATAATTTAAAATCAGTATTTGTTGGTCAAATTCTAAAAGCAATATTCTTATTTGAGTTTTTAAGTACACAAGATTCATCGCAAACTCTTTTAGAAAATTTTTATGCGAGATTTAGGGTCACAGATTATAAAGGTTTTCTTCAAAAAATATTTCCAATTGCATTCTTCGTAATTTCAGCTAAACATGAGGGGTCGATGACGTTGGAAGTAAAAAAAGATGAAAACTATGAATCAAACATTGACTTTCTTGACAACCTCGTAGTTTCTAAAATCGATTATGTGGATAATGACATCGACTATTTAACACTTCGAGCCAATCCCTTATATAAATTAAGCGATACAAGTTATCGTGTAATATCTCCTCTATTTGCAATTGAAAAAATATTTAATGGGCTCTATTTCTTACTAAAGGAGATTAATGATGCATTCGATAAAACATCACAAATCAAACTTAGACAGTTAATCACTTTTGAATTTTCTGAAAAATATTTGCTGTATAAAATTATCGAGCGGACTTATGAAAAGAAATATTTCAAATTATCGGGAGAACAAATGAAAACTCCTGGAGCACCAGATTACTACATTCGAAATGGGAACAAAGTATTTCTTTTTGAATCAAAAGATATATTGATAAGAGCTGATATAAAAGAAAGCTATGACTTTGAACAGTATGAAAGAGCCTTAAAGGAAAAACTATATTTTGAGACAAATGGAAAAAAGGAATCTCCGAAAGCGGTTCGTCAACTGACTAATTTTGCCAAAAGCCTTCTTAATGGTAATTTCAATGAAGACAAAAATTACAAACCGAATTCAATTAGAATCTATCCAATAATTTTACTTCATAATAGGCAACTTGACATTTTGGGATTAAATAACCTTATCAACATCTGGTTTGAATTAGAAAAAGACGAAATTGAGAAAACTGGATTATCAACCAAAAATTTTAGGAAACCAACAATCATACATATTGACACTTTATTAGTTATGCATGAGCAACTTGCTAGTGGAAAGTACCAATTGGATGAATTACTTGATGAATACCAAAACGTAATTAATGGTAATCAAATGAAAAAGAAAAAATTTAAAACGGAGCAAGAAATGATGCAGGCTGTACAAGACCAACTTGCTTCATTTAACATGTTTTTTGATATAAAATATGGATGGACATTACCATCATTATTTGAGGAAAAAGGAATTGAAATAGCAGAAAAACCCAGTGCCTAACAATGTACATATTGCAGGGCGGGGTTCGGTGGTACGCCAACTGCGGATTCTCGCATCGCAGTTCCATGTCCTTCGGACAGGAACGCTCTCCGAAATCCGCCCCGACAACATGTACCAACCGTTACCACAAATTTTAAATGAAAGAAATGAAAAAGAAAATACCACTTATCGTTCTCGAAACTTTAGAAAAATATGTAAAATTAAAAGGTGAACAATTTGAGGTTATTTCGCCCGACAAGTTTCTTATTAAAGTGGTTGACAAAGACACCGATTCCGATTTCTATTTTAATATTGAAGACTACAAAATGGAAAACGGATTAAAACTTCTCATTGACTGGAAACCAGCAAACAAAGAATCAATCTCAAATAGTCGTGCGTGGAGAGATGGGAAACAATTAGATGGTTTTTTTAGTAATTGGGTAAGTCTTTTAAAGAGATATGAAACTGTAAATTCATTTTTTGATGACCCAATTTTAGAATCATTTGCTGAAGAATATTACGCTGAATTTGAAATCATTGATGAAGATGCAGAAACAAAACCGTTGAATTCAAAACAAATTTTAATGCTTGATGAGCATTTAGAATTTATTAAAAAGAACATTGAAAATTTTAAGACAAAAAATAATGAAGAGCAGTTAAACGAAATAAAGCAAGATATTGAGACATTAAGAGAAAAATTGACTTCAAAATCAAAAAAATGGGTGATAAAAAATCTTTCTATTATTTGGGCAAAGATTACGAAACAAGGAACGTCATTTATGAAGGAATTTCTTAATGAGGCTAAAAAGACTGCAATAAAGGAAGGATTGAAACTAATGATTGAACTTGGTTCAAATATGATAAACTAAAAAATAAACAAACTATGACCGAAAAACAAGTAAACTCAATTATTGGAGTCATTTATTCTATTGCTGCAATAATGGTTCTCGCTGGCGCATTTTTTAAAGTTCAACATTATCCAAATGGACTATCAATATTGTTATATGGGTTTATGCTTGGTACAGTGACCAGTACTTTCGATACGATTAGATTAAAGAAAAAAATTAAACACTGGAAGAACAACTAAATCAAAAAAAGGAATAAAAAACGTGTGGTAACAAGGTACATATTGCAGGGCGGGGTTCGGTGATACGCCAACTGCGGATTCTCGTTTCGCAGTTCCATGTTCTTCGGACAGGAACGCTCTCCGAAATCCGCCCCGACAACATGTACCAACCGTTAGGGCTAATTATAAAGACGCAACTAATGAGAGAGTTAAATCATCTTACTGAAAAAAATCAACTATGAAAACGACTGGTAATTTAAATCTTGCTTTAATCTTTCTCTTTTTGACAACATGCTTTTCATGCTCAAAAGAAAATGAGAATGAACCTCCGACTTTTAGTAAAGAAATTCTTTATTATTATGGAGATAGTATCATTCATTTAGACATTAATCCACAAATGATTCTTGTAGCTTTTAACGAAGCTGACTATTCAAAAAATCAGGCGATTATGACACTTGAGCAGTATTCAGAAATTGACTTAGAGAAAAGTACTATAGAAAATTATTACCGAACTTATATTTTTTTAAAAAGCGGAATTACTGAGACAGAATATCTAAACTTACTAAAAAGACTCAATTCAATAGCTTCAGTTTATTATGCAACACCTTCTTTTTTTACTGACGGAGGCATTGGATTTTTGACTAACAAATTTTTCATTAAATCAGCAATGACAGAAACTGATTTTGACGAATTTCTTGCGGATAACTCATCAAAATTCACTATGGAAAAAGAGTATTCATCAGGAAACTTACTATTCACTGTCAACAAAATAGAGGACGGTTTCGATGCGATGAATCTTGCAAATGAAATCAATGTATTAGACGGAATAGATTATTCGAGCCCAAGTTTTTCTTATTTACTTGACCAAATGGAAAATGAATGAAATAACTAGCCCTAACAAATTGTATATGGCAGGCGGGGGTTTTAGCGGTCTGACAAGTCAGACCTCGTACCCACTTTCCTGCGGGTCTGACAGGATTTCTTTTCGAAATCCCGCCCGACCACATACAAGTGACCGTTAGCAGCAAACATAAAATCGCATTTAATGAAAGTTACTTTACTATTAATCGGAATACTGCTTTATCTAAATTGTAATGCATGTAGATGCCCAAAAGAAGAACGGGACAGTACTGTTCATAAAGCGATACTCAATTCAGACTTAATTTTTACTGGAGAATTAATCTCATGCGAATACGATGACCCATTTGTTAAAGCCTATCAATTCAAAATCAATGAACTTTTCAAAGGTGACTATCAGCATGATATAATTAATGGATGTATAACAGGAATGTGCTCCGAAATTCCAAAAGAACCTGGACTATGGATAGTTTACGCATCACAAATAAATGATTCAACAATTGAAATAAATAATTGCAGTCCGACAATTTCTCTGACAAGAACAAATATTTTAATTCCGCCAGCTTCAATATTTCCTGAGTTTAAAGACCAAACTTCAGATTCATTAAAAGTGAAAATTTATAAACTTGAAAGAAAAATTGATGGATTAAATTATTGGTTGTCTGACTTAGAAAAACTTCGAAAATATAAGAAAGAACACAGTATAATAATCGAGACAAGAAATGAAAACAGACAAATCTATTTGATAGCTTTTCTTGCATTGATGAATTTAGTCTTACTGACAATCGTATTTATAAAAAAAAGAAAATAATGTCAGCTGCTAACACAGTACATATTGCAGGGCGGGGTTCGGTGGTGCGCCAACTGCGGATTCTCGCATCGCAGTTCCGTGTCCTTCGGACAGGAACGCTCTCCGAAATCCGCCCCGACAACATGTACCAACCGTTATGGGTAAGTTTAAAAAAGAAAAACCAAACAATAAAAACCAAAAATTATGAAAAATTCAATTCTCTTTCTGGTTTCATTAATTTTCCTTTCTGGTTGTGTTTCAAAGACCAGTTACACTGATTTAGAGAACAAATGCAAATCGATGACTGAAGAAATAACGAAACTAAAAGCACAAATCGATGAATTAGAAAATGGAGAAGAAAGAATAGTAAATCTTGCAAAAAATTCAATCGATGACGGCAAATATTTGTTAGCTGATAAGTATATAAAACAGCTATCTGATAAACACCCTGAATCGAAAGAAATAGCATATTTTAAAAAACTTCAACCAACAATCGACAAAAAAATTGAAGAAGAACTTGCTATAAAGGAAAAAGCACGACAAGACAGTATTAAACTTGCAAACATTAATAATCTGGGGTCATGGGACATTGGATATTATGTTGATGATTTTGGAGAACGAACTGGTGAATTTTTTGTGTCAATGTTTGTCAATGGGACATTCAGTAATTCTGCAACGACAAATTCTGACCTAAAAGTTAGATTTATGATTGATAAAAATAGTTCTCGTATCCAACTTTATGAATATGCCAGAGACCATCCTGTAAAAGGAGAAGGATTCATTTACTTTAAAATAAGAGACAAAAACAATAAGGAATTCGAAATACGTGCTTACAATAGCGACCATGGAAATACTACTATTGAAGACGAATATGACAAGAAACTGAGAAATATTTTACTTAATGGTGGTGAAATAAAGTTTGTAGCAGAAGCTGACAAATACGGTTCTCCAAGTACCTATAAATTTGCCATTGACAATGCTGATTGGTTTGAGAATGCGATTACAAAAATGAAACTTAAGAACGAGGAAAAGAAATAACTTGAAAATGAAAAAAACCAACCCATAACAAAGTACATATTGCAGGGCGGGGTTTGGTGGTACGCCAACTGCGGATTCTCGCATCGCAGTTCCGTGTCCTTCGGACAGGAACGCTCACCGAAATCCGCCCCGACAACATGTACCAACCGTTATCGGCTATATTAAAAATAAAATACTATGGAACCAATTACACTAACCTTATTAGGTTTCCCTTTAAGCATTTTCGCAAATATTACATATGACCAAGCCAAAAAGATAAAAGAAAGACTTGGCGGGAAGGTTTCACTTGAAAAATTGTATTTAGATTCATTTTATAAATCTATTGATACTCACAAACAAAATTATGATGAATTTGCTCGTCAGGTTACTAATAAGTTCAAGAAAGCAATTAGAAAGGATGAAGAAAAGTTTTTAAGAATAATATGTGACGAGAGATATTTTTCTTTTACAAATTTTACAAAGAGTGACTATATCGAAAAAATATCCGAAAATATTATTCAAGAATATGATCTTCACTCAAACTATCCTAAAGTAGTAAAACAAATATTAGAGGATTGTTTTAGCTATTATATAAACTCATTCTTTAACCTAATAAATGAAAAAGATGGAATAAAAACGATTTTAATAGAATGTCTTAAACTTGATCAGATAATTGATTTACTAAAAAAGATTGATCAACAGTTAATTAAAAAAGATGAATTTGATGAGTTAAGAAGAATTGTTTTTGAAAGTTATACACAAGATGATAGGCTGTATCAAAAAACAATTAAAGATTATGACAATTACATAAATAATAAATTTAAATTTCTCGAGTTAAGAGGCTTCTCTCCAAAAATTGCAGGGAAAGAAGTGCAAATGGAGTTAGATGACATTTTCGTTCCTCTTTCAATAAACAAACAGACCGATTTAGTACCAAATATCCTTGACGAAAATTTGGAATTAGGAGAAGATAAAAACACTTTTAAAAGTATTGAAATTTTAAATCATAGAACTCTTGTAATTCTTGGCGATCCTGGTTCAGGGAAATCAACCCTTCTCAAATATTTGTCTACCCTTATTAGCACACTTAGAGATAGCGAGCATATATTAAAAAATATAGTACCGGTTCTCTTTAGACTCTCAGACTATTCTGATTATTATAAAAAATATAAAAAATCAATTTACGAATTCATTACTAATCATATTGATATTCAGTATCAAGACATATACAAAGAAAGTTTTGAATATTCGAATTTGCTAATATTAATGGATGGGCTGGATGAAATAACAGAAACTTCATTAAGGCTAAAAGTAACAGAACAGGTTACGGATTTAATAGCTAGGTACCCAAATAACCGGTATTTTGTTACTTCTAGAATTGTTGGATATCAAGAAGCAAAACTAGGACCAACATTTTCGCATTATAAATTATTATCATTTAGAGAAGAAGAAATTGAACTGTTTGCGAACCAGTGGTATAAAAGTATTGCAGATCATACTGACAAAGATTATGAGCATGCAGATTTATTGGCGGATACTCTTTTTAATTCTATAAAAAGAAATCCCTCTGTACTAAAATTGGCAACGAATCCATTGCTAATGACCATTATTGCAATGATACATTACCAAGGGAAAAAGCTGCCAAGTAAAAGAATTGAATTATATGAAATAAGTACTGATACTTTTTTAGAGCATTGGGTTCATCTTCGCATATCGGATGAAAGTCAATTAAAGGATAAGTCAGAGATTTTAGAAATATTAGCACCAATTGCCTTCGAGATACATAAATCAAAGTCAAATGCGTTAATAGAAGAAAATGAGTTTAAAGATATCTTTTTAAAAGTATATCAAGAGATTCATACCAATTCAACCTCTTCAGAAGCAAAAACTAGTTGTAGAGAGTTTATCAAATTTATCCGCCAACAAACAGGATTCATTTATGAAAAGGGTGTTGATGACCAAGGAAATAGATTTTATGGTTTTATGCACCTTACGTTTGAGGAATACCTTAGCTCAATTGAGTTTGTTTCGTTATGGAGTGAAGAAGAGTTAGATTTAAAAGACTATATTTTCCAATCACGTTGGACAGAAATAATAAGGCTTTCTGCGTCACAAATTAGGCTATCTTTTAAAGGGAAAGCTGGTCGCACTCAAACATCAAAATTTATAAAAGACATTTTGGAAGTTGATGATAACTTTCCAGATGCTTTCCGTCCACTTCAACTTGTTTGCTTAATAGTTGCTGATGATATTGCGATTAATGATTCGATTTTTAATGAAATCCTTGATAAAATATTCTACATTTTATCAAACTTCAAATATCAGTCGTTAATCAATTCTTTTATTGAAGTATTTAGAGAATTATTATTGTCCGAAAAACAAAAGTTTATCATTGAGAGAATTATAAAAAGTTTAAATACAGATAACGATCTGTTATATGACAACTTGGTAAAAGTTTTAATGCATAATCATGAAATTCCTGAAATTAGAAAAATACTTATTGAACAAATTCAGAATACTTCGAAGCAAAAGAGGATATTTTATTTATTTATATACAATGAATCATTACTTAGGGATGAGTTTTTCAAGCCACTCTTTTTTGACTACCTAGATTCTCTTTCACCTAGCAGTATTAGCAAAAATGATTTAAGGCTTATAAGAAATTACTTATTATCAACAACAGGTATCCGATTTTTTTCAGGCTTGAATGATACAAAAGCAAATTTGATTAAATCAACTTTAAAAAGCTTTGCAAAAAATAAGCATTACAACACAGTCCTCAAAATATTCTTAGAAGTCATATTATCCGATATTTCTGAAATTTCAATCCATCTATTAGATGAAATAAAATCATTTACAAGAAATGATTTCCTGAACAAATTATTAATCTCAATTAAATCAAAAAAGGAAAGTATTTTAGAAAATAGAAGCTCCTCTAGTACAATGTGGGTAAGTTTAAAAAATTATGATGGGGTTCTGAAAGGATATAGGGATAACCTACGATTATATTTGTGGGATAAAAAGTTTGAAACATTTCATGTTTTCAACTTTGAAGAAACAAAATACAATCATTTTTTAGAAAAAATGCAGTGTATGTTGTCTTCTGAGGAAATTGGACAATTAGAATTTTCTATTCTATACATAAATGGGCCAGAGGGGACAGAACTCGATCTTGAAAGATTTATCAAATACTCTGCAACAGATAACACTAGGTTACTTGACTTTTTTGGTTGGGAAGATTTTCCATTACTTAATATTCACAAAGAACCTCAAATACTTTCAGAAGTTATTCTTAAACACCCGTTAAGATATTTATCTAATGGATCACCAATAAAAAGGAAATACAAGGAAAAAGTTGAACTGACGGAACCCGATAACAAAGAAATTTTAGCGCCAATAAGATTAATTTCTTTACAAAGAGCAAAACTTGCTTATAATCAAGAATTAATCGAAGAATCACTTGAGTTTTACCAAAGCTGTTCGTCAGATTTAAAGGAAGGTGTTTTTGAAATTCTTTACCGAGTATTGAATCCAATAAATACAGCCGATAACAATGTGTAAAAATAATAGCCGGGTCAGTAATAATTTCAGGTATTGTAGCACGCTTCTACTTTTTGTAACCTGACAGGAAAGTACCACGCAGTCGGCTACTATTCTTACACCAACCGTTAACGGTAATGCTGAAAAAAACTCTTGCCAAATGAAGAATTTTATTGAAGAAATTGAAAATCAAACGAAGGTCTCAGAACATGACATTTCGGATATATTGAGAAAATATGTTCCTGAGAATGATGTGATTCCATTTGAACTACACGCAGAAGCATTAGCTTTCGGTTTTGTAGAGAATCTCTCTGGAGAAAAAAATGAATGGAATACATACTACAAACCTATGATTGTTTGGAAAAATGATGATGGTTCAATAACTGAATCTCCTTCAATTGCCCAAGTTAATCAGGACATATTAAACTATTGGCATAAGCGAAAAGACGAAAGTCGAAATCCATTACTAAAAGCTCGTTATTGTGGTTTAATTTGGGATTTTACTAAAAGCGTCACAAATAACAATCCTGAATACAAAGTTGGTATCTCATACGTAGAGAGCCTAATAAATACCGTAGAGAACAGATTATTTCATTATGAGATTGAATTAGTTATCAAAATTAAAAGAGCTGTTAATGTTGCATGTTCATTGAATCAACCAGAACTAATTGAAAAAGCGAAAAAAATTACAGTTGAACTTGAAGAGGAATTTTCAAAAAATGAGAAAAATAATTTGTGGGGATTCTCTTTTGACTACTTGCTTGGAAATAAGAGAATAGTTCTTACAAGCGAGGAAGAACTTGGAATTATTAATAAATTACACGTTCGCTTTAACAAATTATCATCAAAAGATAACCTAAATCCTTGGGATGCAGAGTATGCTGCCAAAAGACTTTGCGATTATTATAAGAAAAAAAATCGAACAGATATTATTAAGGAAATCATGCTACAACTTGGTGCAGCTTTTGAACTAAAAGAAGCAGATAGTAGTGCGATGCAAATTTCTTCATGGCTAAGGCATTTATACAAAGTTTATACAAATTATGGTTTAAATGAAGAAGTAAAAAACTTGTTAAGAAGATTACAAGAGCTTGGTCCTAAGATAAATGATGAACTCTCACTTACGGAGTCATCATTTAATATTCCCAAAGAAAAAATGGATGGTTTTGTAGACTTAATGACAACTGAAAGCAAAACAGAAATTATAAACAATATTATTAATCGATTTATTCCTAAAAAAGATGAAGTAAGAGAACGCATGTTTGAGATGGCTAAAAAAACACCATTTAATTATATTGTTCCAATAACACTTCAAGATGCCAAAGGGAGGGTTGTTGCGACAATCGGTTCACTTGAAGATGATATTGATGGGAGACTAATTATGGAACTTTCTGAGGATTTATCTTATGAAGCCATTTTTTTAAGACATGTATTTTATAAAATAACAAGCTCCAAATTATTAGACACAAATGATATTTTGGAATTCATTGAAAAGTCACCAGTTTTTGAGGAATCTAGACTCAAAATTATAGCGCGTGGACTCGATGCATATTTCAGCGACGACTTAATAGTTGCAATACATTTACTAATTCCACAAATTGAAGAGGCTATTAGAAATCTTATCGAAATGTCTGGAGGAATAATATTCAAGGCTGCAAGAGACAAAGGTGGATTTCAATTAAAAACATTTAATGAGTTGTTAGGAGATGAAATAGTTAAAATGGTATTTAATGAAGATATTCAAATTTATTTACGTGTTCTTTTTACAGACCAAAGAGGTTGGAATATAAGAAATGATGTATGCCATGGAATTTGCGATATTAATTCATTCACTTATCAATCGATAGAGCGGATTATTCATATTTTAATGATATTAGGAGTATTAAGAAAAAAATAAGCACATACCGTTAACACAGTACATATTGCAGGGCGGGGTTCGGTGGTACGCCAACTGCGGATTCTCGTTTCGCAGTTCCATGTCCTTCGGACAGGAACGCTCTCCGAAATCCGCCCCGACAACATGTACTAACCGTTACCACACATTTTGAACGAGATGCAGAAACTAACATTCATATTATTAATAATCCTGTTTTCTACAAGCATTATCTACTCTCAGGATTTTAAAGAAAATTCAATTGGAGTAGCTACAGTAAAACTGGACTTAGAAACAGAATATGAAATTGAAATTGTGTTTCCGTACAAGACAATTTCTAACTATGAAATCGAAAGACCGATTCTTGAATGGAAAGACGTAATTACCAAGTTTGTAAATAACTCACCAATTACATTGTTTGACGACAAAGGAGAAATAGCGACATTAAATTTTAAAGACTCAATAAAAATTGAATTTTGGTGTGAAAATGATGGTGGTATTCAATTCAGACCAACATTTACGACAAGGATAAAAAAACAAAATTTAAAGAGAGAATTAAAGACAAACCTTCAAGTTGACAATGTTTCGTGTTTTGTAATTACAAACTTAAATAGAGAAAAAATAGAGCCAATTTCAGAGAACATACCAATTGATAAAATAAAACTAAAAGGAGATTTGGATGGAAACGGAAATTTAGAGGCGATAGTTTGGGCAGAGACAGACGAAACAGGAATCTGTGATTTGTCTTTTCATTTATCCTTTGGAGAAATGGACTATTACATAAACTGTTGTGGACCATAAAAACTTAAAAGAACATGCAATTTCATTTCAAAATAATTCTCATTGTAACAATAACTATTCTTATTGCGAGGGAATTACATGCTCAAGAGACAAAGAATAGTTTATCAAAATGCAATATTGAAATTGTACTTGAAATGAGTGAAAACATCGAAAACTGTAATGACGAATTGATAGTTAAATTTCTGCAATCATTTGGAAGAGAGTGTAAGAACAATGTGGAATATAGTGAGTTCAGCAATGAAGTTTTGTTTAAACTACTACAAAGTCAACCAGAACAATTTTCCAAGGTGCTGACCAAACATAAAGACAGCATTGATTTTGATTATCTAATCCAGGAAATTGAAAATCCCTTACTTGATTTGGTTGACCTTGAAAATATTCAAGAAAGAGTAGTAAAATCAATAAATGACAAAGAATTAAAAAACAAACTGAATACAGCTTTAAATAAAGCAATAGAGAAAAATAAATAAAAAACGTGTGGTAACAAATTGTATATGGCAGGCGGGGGTTTTAGCGGTCTGACAAGTCAGACCTCGTGCCCACTTTCCTGCGGGTCTGACACGATTTCTTCCAGAAATCCCGCCCGACCACATACAAGTGACCGTTACCGCCAAGTTTAAGAAAAATAAATTGGTGGTTATTTGACAAGTCCGTTCTTTGGTTTTCTGCTCGCCCCGAAAGTTGCTGTCACAAAACTTGCAAATAAAGTTTAGTGCTGTTGCCAATTTTTGCAGTTTGACAATTTGTAAAACCGTTTTGCAACCTGACTGTGAAGCACTTTTTAGGAACAGCCAGTAGTTATTCAGGCTGTTTGAATTTTGGCTTTTCGGTACTTAGGCTGGAATAAAAAAAATTGGCGGACAGTTTTGTACTCGCAAGTTTTCCGCCAGCGGCATAAATTAGGAATGGTTAAGCTCACGTTTCAAATTCCTAATCGGCGGCAGTTACTTGCAACCCACAAACAACTTTGACTTTTGGGGGTAAGAAAATTTTAGATACCAAGTGGTTACTTGGAAAATTTATGTGGAAATTGATACTTTTATACTGTTAACAAACTGACGATGAATAAAAACCAGGCGGTAACAAAGTGCAAATGTAATGCGGACGGGCGTAGTTTTTCAGCGTTTTCGCCCTGTTCAACTACCGCCAATCCGTCTTTGACGGATGTCGGTTTTAAAAATATGTTTAATAAAAAGCCGGCTTGGCTCTGTGGCAGCTTGACAATGATGTTTTTCAAAGTCCCGCACTCCACTTGCACTGGCCGTTGGGCGTCATTTTAAAACAAATAGCTTATGGATAAACAAACACTGATTAATTTAATACCTCCAACAATAACCCTAATAGTAACTTCTCTATTTGGATTATTCGTCGGTATATTGGTTGAGAGATTCAAGAATAGATTTAGAACTCTCAATTATGAAATAAAAACACAAAAAGTAACACCGCCCTTATCAAATAATCTTGGTGGACAATTGAGAATAACACTTAATGAAAGAGTTGTAACTACATTGAAAGTGGCAACAATTGAATTAGAGAATAAAAATTCAATTGACCTTGAAAATTTATCAATTCGTTTTACTTTAGGACTCGGAGCAATCTTTCAGGGCAACGAGGGATTTATCGTTAGTAGCTTTTCACCTCTGCTCTGGACCCAACAGTTCTCAAATAGTTTTAACGACGTATTGAGCCATTATTCAGAACTTCCTGACGACCCTGATAATGAAAATCTAAAAATAATACCTAGAGAATTTCAACCGAGTATTGACTTTGTTACCTCTAATCGTGATTATTTTATTCCTGTTTTAAATAGAGGAGACAAGGCAATTTTCAACTTTTTAATAGAAGACCCCATTGATGGTACGAATGCAGGCATTTATCCGACAATCGTACATAAATCTGTAACACTAGTTGAGAAAACGAATGAAGTTAAACAAAGACAAAGAGATTTATGGATTAGCATAGCCATTGGGTTTATATATGTCTGCATCGTTGTCGGATTCATAATAAAATCAAATCAAGAATCAACAGCATTGATTGTTTGGTCGGCTTTAATTGGATTATCCTATTCCATTGTAGGATACTTCATTTTAATTGGATTTAAAAAAATAAGAAAGTTCTTTAGATAAAAAACGAACGCCCAACAAATTGCAAATTGCATTGCGGGTGCAGTGGTGTGCGTTGTCTCTGCTCCTTTCTTGACCGTCATATCCTATCGGACACTGACGCTCTTCGAAATCCGCAACGACAACTTGCAAGTGACCGTTAGCGGTTATTTTGAAAAGACAGAAAAATGTCAAGAATTAGGTATCGACATATCAGAAAAAAAGTAAAAGAATTGGCAAGTAAAATAAACGTACCTGACAATTTATTACCATACTACAAATATTCAAATGGAGAACAATCTCCACTCATTGAGATTGACAGAAATGGGAATCTTCATTATGTTCTCATTGAAAGAGGAAAGGAATTCGAAAGAAAAACAACTGAGGATTCTGATGAACTTTTGTATTGGATTTTTTCGAGTATTACTGCAATAATGTCTTTTAAATACGAACTAAAAAATAGAATCGAAAACAAAGATGTTAGAAGAATTGCATTTGAAAAACAGATAGAACTACTTTCAATACTTGATGAATCCTGGAGTAAAAAAGAATATGAGGAACATCTGAAAATTCTTGAAAAACACCCTTTCGATGATTTATCAGGACTCAGGGCAACATATTGCAGAGAATTACGGGAAAAAGGATTACAAGAAGAACAAATTGAAAAATTAGCTTTTGAAAAATATTCATTAAATGAAAAACAAGACTTATCAAAAATAAAAATTGATTTGGAGAAAAATGTAAAGGATAAAAACGTGCAAAATATCGTTGATACATTTTCAATTTTTCATGATGGAATTATCACAAAATGGACCGGCAATAAAACAAATCTGACTTTGACAATTGAATGTCAATATTTAGCAAATATTATAGATAGTTCATTTGAGTTATTCTTTGTTGATTTAATCAATATCGAGAAAATTAGTTTTAATGCTTGGATGAATCCCATTAATCTACCCCAAAAAGTTTTTACCGAAATAGACCAAGTTTTTCAAGCAAACCTCGAAATTCTCTCAGCCGAAAATTTTGGAGACGAGGTTGTAATTGACTGTAACCAGCATGACACAAACTTTGACTTTTGTGGGGGAAAGTTGAGTATTAAATGCGATGACATCATAATAAAAAATCAAAATAACAAGATTCTAACAATTGACGATTTAGATAGAATTTCAAATGAATATTGGAATAATGTAAATGACAAGAAACAAAAAAACAACCGCTAACAAATTGCAAATTGCATTGCGGGTGCAGTGGTGTGCGTTGTCTCTGCTCCTTTCTTGACCGTCATGTCCTACCGGACACTGACGCTCTTCGAAATCCGCAACGACAACTTGCAAGTGACCGTTAGGGCTAATTATAAAGACGCAACTAATGAGAGAGTTAAATCATCTTACTGAAAAAAATCAACTATGAAAACGACTGGTAATTTAAATCTTGCTTTAATCTTTCTCTTTTTGACAACATGCTTTTCATGCTCAAAAGAAAATGAGAATGAACCTCCGACTTTTAGTAAAGAAATTCTTTATTATTATGGAGATAGTATCATTCATTTAGACATTAATCCACAAATGATTCTTGTAGCTTTTAACGAAGCTGACTATTCAAAAAATCAGGCGATTATGACACTTGAGCAGTATTCAGAAATTGACTTAGAGAAAAGTACTATAGAAAATTATTACCGAACTTATATTTTTTTAAAAAGCGGAATTACTGAGACAGAATATCTAAACTTACTAAAAAGACTCAATTCAATAGCTTCAGTTTATTATGCAACACCTTCTTTTTTTACTGACGGAGGCATTGGATTTTTGACTAACAAATTTTTCATTAAATCAGCAATGACAGAAACTGATTTTGACGAATTTCTTGCGGATAACTCATCAAAATTCACTATGGAAAAAGAGTATTCATCAGGAAACTTACTATTCACTGTCAACAAAATAGAGGACGGTTTCGATGCGATGAATCTTGCAAATGAAATCAATGTATTAGACGGAATAGATTATTCGAGCCCAAGTTTTTCTTATTTACTTGACCAAATGGAAAATGAATGAAATAACTAGCCCTAACAAATTGTATATGGCAGGCGGGGGTTTTAGCGGTCTGACAAGTCAGACCTCGTACCCACTTTCCTGCGGGTCTGACAGGATTTCTTTTCGAAATCCCGCCCGACCACATACAAGTGACCGTTAGCAACAAGTTTAAAAAAACACGTCACAACTAATTAAGAGTGAAAAATATTCCAGACCAAATACAAGAATACTATAATCAGCTAGAGTCGATTACCAAATTCGACAGATGGGAATTAATGAAGCAACTAAAACCCATGACTGAAATGTTCGATTTTGAATGGAATAATTTATTAAATGCAGAACATATAAGTTTACGATTCGCATTACGAGAAGGACAGCTTATTTCTGATTTTTACTCTGTTGATGAAAATGGAAAAGAAATTGGGTTCCCTACCCCTGACGTATATTCAGAGGAACAGATAACTTATCTTAAGGAACGAGCACAATTAGTTAAAAATCCAGTATTAATTGCACGTTACAATCACATTCTATTTTATGTTGATAAAAACCAGAAATATGGTATCAATGCGATTAACGCTTATAAAAAGCTTTTAAATCTTAAGTTGGAAAATGATGCTTACGATAGATTTATTCCAGCAATTGAAGCTATTATTAAACTTACTGAAAAAATAAAATATTGTGTAGAAACGACAAAGAAAGAGCTAGTTGTACTTATCAATGACAAACAAATAGAAATTTATCAAAAACATATTATTTCAACTCTTTTAATCAATTCACCGCTTTTTAAATCTAATGAACTTACTTTTTTCCCTGAGCTTGCGTTGCAGTGGATAGGTCATTCCAAAGAAGCAGGATTTTTTAATAACAAGGAAATTTTAAATAATGCTATTCGGGTTTGTAATAATAACGGAATTGATACTTCAATATATTTTGAAAAGCTTGCCGAGAATGAATTAATCATTTTAAATGAACACCCTGATGAATCTGATTTTATTAGAGCTCAGGCTTTAGGAGAAATTGTCGAATATTATAAAAAGGCTAAAAACACTGAAAAATACGAACTGTATTTAAAAAAATACACTCACGCAAAATCTCAGATTGAACTTCATGCTATTGATGTTTCACCCGATAAAGATGCGCAACGAATCTTAAATGAAGAAATCAATAGGCGGGTAAAAGCAATTTTGACATGGGAGGTTGATGTAATATTCTATCATTTCTCTATTCATACTCACTTGTTCCCTGACATTGACAGTGTCGTCGAAATTGCTACAAAGAATTATAGAAAATCATTCTTACAGCATGTTACAAGTAGTGTGTTTGACATCAACAATAATATCAAGACTTTGTCAGATGAAGAAAACCTTGAGAAAGAGATTTATACTAACTATTCGTATTCATTAGGATTAGGTGCATTAATTGAGCTCATCAGGGTTCTTCAAGTAGGAGCATATAATAGAAAAATTACTTACCATCACCTTTATGATTACTTAAATAGAAAGTCTTGGTTTGGGCAAAGCATTGAAGAAACAAAAATGCGCAGTAGTTCTGACAACAAATCTTATACATGGCTTAATCTCTTAGCTCCTGCTTTGCATAGCTTTATGATTCAAATGGAAACATCTTTCCTTGTTGGCAAAGGATTAACATATACCAATTGGGTTCTGCCCTTAGATTCTTTAACTCTTAAATTTGAAGGTGCTTTACGAGATTTCATAAGAATTGTAGGTGGAAACACGAGTGTTGTAAAAAGAAATGAATTGCAAGAAATGCTTTTAGATGACTTGCTAAACTGTGAAGCTGCCAAGAAAGTATTCTCAAAGAATGACCTTACGTTATTTAAAATGATTTTCACAAAAAAAGGGGATAACATTAGGCACAGTATTGCTCATGGCTTCTATCATCCAGGCGAATATACAATGGAAAAATGCTGTAAAGTATTTTTATGTATTTTACGACTTAGTGCTTATCGATTGACATCAAAAAATGAAACAAATGAATAAAAACCTGTTGCTAACACAGTACATATTGCAGGGCGGGGTTTGGTGGTACGCCAACTGCGGATTCTCGCATCGCAGTTCCTTGTCCTTCGGACAGGAACGCTCTTCGAAATCCGCCCCGACAACATGTACCAACCGTTGTACGCAAGCCACCAAGACAGAAACATCGTACTAATTTGATGAGAAAAAGGAAAATTGAAATACTAAGTAACCCTAACGCACAAAGCATAAGTTTGTCAGCTCATCCCTGCAACCATCCCTTCGCTGCCAAACACATGCTTTTTTTACCACCGCACCAGTGTAAATTTAAAGTCACCAAATACTAATAATCATGAATGACGAAAGAGGTTCAATATGGAGGAAGTGGGATTTACATATCCATTCACCATTTTCAGTTTTAAATAATGGTTTTGGTAATGACTTTGATAATTATGTAAAAGAAATATTTAAAAGAGCAATTGAAAAAAAAATTGCTGTAATTGGAATAACTGATTACTTTACAATTGATGGATATAAAAAAATTATAAATGAATATTTAAATAGTGAAGAGAAACTAAAGGAGTTGTTTTCGGACTCAGAAATACAAAGTATTAAGAAAATATTGATATTACCTAATATCGAATTTAGACTACATGAGTTAGTAGAAGGTAGACGAATAAACTTTCATGTAATTTTCTCAAACGAAGTTCCTATTCGAGATATTGAAGAACATTTTCTGCATGAACTTGATTTTGTACACGAATCATTGCCTTTTGAAAAAGATAACCAACGAAAATTAAAGGAAAGCAATTTAATCGAATTGGGTGAAAAATTACAAAATGAACAAGCTGAGTTCAAGGGGCAAAATCCTTTATTTACAGGAATGCTTACAGCAACTGTACAACACAGCGATATTTCTAAAATATTGGATGATTCAAGATTTTTGAAAAAATATTTAATTGGTGTTCCATCTGATGAAGATTTGTCAAAAATCAAATGGACTGGACAAGGTCATATGATTAGAAAATCAATAATTCAAAAATCAAATTTTCTATTTTCATCGACTCCAAATACAATTGAATTTGGTCTTGGTAAAAAACATAAAAACCAAGACGATTTTATTAAAGAATTTAAGTCTCTTAAACCCTGCATTTGGGGTTCAGATGCTCATGCTTTTGAAAAAATATATGAACCAGATTTTGAGCGATACTGTTGGATTAAATCTGATACAACCTTTGAAGGGTTAAGACAAATAATTTTTGAACCAGAAGAAAGAATTTTTATCGGCAAACGCCCTCAATTTCTAGATACTATTAATAATAGTCCTACGAAATACTTCAATAAACTTATAATCAAATCAATTGATACATATAAAGGCAATAATGGTAAATGGTTCGATAATACAACTATCGAATTTAATAATGGGCTATGCGCAATAATTGGAAATAAAGGTAAAGGTAAAAGTGCAATTGCGGATGTACTAGGATTATTAGGCAATTCAAAAGTTTCAATTACAGACCAGAAGGATAAACTATTTTCTTTTTTAAATAAAAGTAAGTTTTGCAAAAAAGGTTATGCAGAGAACTTCGAAGCAACTATTTTTTGGAATGACGGAATTAAAAAATCGAAATTATTATCTGAGAATATTGACTTTTCAGACAATGAAAGAATAAAATATATTCCACAAAAATTCTTTGAAGATTTATGCTCAACAGAGGAAGATACGAATTTTAGAGAAGAATTAAATAACGTGGTATTCTCAAGGGTTGAAAATAAGGATAAACTTGCTAAGAACACTTTTCATGATTTTATTGCATATAAAACTGAACTTATTAATGACGATATCAATGATTTTATTATTAAGTTGAAGGAACTTAATATTGAAATATTAGAATTAAGTAAAAAGCAATCAACAGATTATAAGACATCAATTGAAAATAAAATAAAAGGGAAACAGGAAGAGTTAGATGCACATCTCAAAATTAAGGAAGAAATCTCGGTAATTAAAAACCCATCAGAAGACAAAGAACTATCTGAAGATCAGAAATCTAAGTCTGATAATATATCCAAACTATTATTACAGATAAATTCCTTGCAAAATGAAATAGAAGAAAATTCTAAAAAGCAAGAAATATTAGAAATTGAAAAATATGTGCAAATACCGACCAAAGTGTGCACCTGTACCGATTTAAACTGTGCAGCTTCGCCGATTTAAAGTGTGCAGGTATTTCACAAGGTCAAAAACACGAACCATTTCTGCTGTTTTGATTAGGTAAAATTAACTTTTTTGGTCATTGACCATCTTCTTTTTTCTTCGCATAGATTCACCGGTCAATTCAATCCGGTGTGATTGATGAACCAGTCGGTCCATGATGGCATCAGCAATGGTTTTCTCACCGATTAAATCGTACCATCCTTTGACCGGTATTTGTGAGGTTACCATTACCGAGCCTTTCCCATTACGGTCTTCAATAAGCTCCATTAAAATCAACTGGTTTTGGTTGTCTAATGGTTGCAATCCAAAATCATCCAGTATAATCAGGTGTTGCCGTTCAAGCTTTGCCATCTCTTTCAGGTACGATCCATCGGCTTTAGCCATCTTTAACCGGGCAAACAATTTGGTGGTATTAAAATACATCACACGATAGCCTTCAATGCAAGCCTGATGTCCCAACGCCGTAGCGATGTAGCTTTTTCCAACGCCCGTACTTCCGGTGATAAGCACGTTCTCATTCCGGTTTAAGTAGTCGCAGTCAGCCAGGCGGATGATGCTGTTGCGGTTAATGTTCCGGCTCTCATCGTAGATGATTTCTTCAACCGAAGAACTGTAGTGAAAGCGGGCATTTTTCACCATTCGTTCTGTTTTGCGGTTATTCCGGTCATCCCATTCCGACTGGATAAGCATCGCCATAAACTGGTCATTGGTGTAGTGATCGGTTTTACCCGTCTCGATGGCCGTTTTAAAAGCTCCGTGCATGCCGTAGAGCTTGAGTTGATTCATTCTCGCTAATGTTGATTCATTCATCGCTTTTGGTGTTTAATTGTAATACTTATTACCCCGTATGTTTGTGTGAAAAGGTAAGCGGGGCATCTCATCTTCTTCTTGTTCTCCCATGGTATCAAGGCCTTTTTGCAGGATTGTTTCGATAGTCCGGTAGTTGTAGATTTCGTAGTCCAGGGCTCGTTTACATGCAGCCGTTAAACGCTCGTCTCCGACCTTTTTGGCAAATGAAAGTACTCCCAGGCAACTCTTGTAAGCCTGCTCGGGATGTACACGCTGCTCCAGCAGCCGGATGATAAACTCCTTCACGTACTGGTCGATTGAAGCGCCCCAGTTAATGAAGCGTTGTGGTGTCCATTCTGTAACAAACTGGTGAGTACTGGCCAGGTGTTCGGGGTTGGTTGTGTAATGGAACGGCTTAGGCTCGCGCTTATGGACTGCTATCTGGTTGTACTTGTGATAAATGACAACGGTTGATACCGAGTAGAGCAGTTTCACTTTTTTGCGGATGTATTGAAACGGGACACTGTAATAGTGCTTGTCTTTACTCAACTGTACATGCCCATTCTGTCCAACTGTAGCTATGCTCTGGTATTTTATCTCATAGGGTTTCTCCGGCAACGGAGACAGCACATCTTTTTCAACGGCATTAAACATCTGCATTCGCGACAAAGGCCGACCTGTGAGCTTTTTATTGTTGTGCAGCTCCAACTCTTCCCGGATTGCTTCATTTAATTCTTCGATGGAATGGAATACGCGGTTACGAAGAGCGGTATAGATTCTTTGATAAAGGATTTTTACGGCTCCTTCAACCAAAGACTTATCTCGTGGGCGATAAGCCCTTGCAGGTAATATGGCCGTCTGATAGTGCTCGGCAAAGTCTGCAAAGGTTTCATTAATGGTCGGCTCGTACTTACTGCTTTGGGTTACGGCCGATTTAAGGTTGTCGGGAACAATAGCCTGGGGTACACCTCCATAAAACAACAAGGCGTTTTCTACCGAAGCTATAAAATCTTCTTTCTGCTGCGAAGGTGTGGCTTCGGCATACGTGTACTGGCTGGAACCCAGGATCGCAACAAAGAACTCAACCTCGCTGATCTCACCGGTTTCTCCATCGATAACATGGAGCTTCTGTCCGGCATAATCAATAAAGAGCTTGTCTCCGGCTTTATGCTCCATGTGCATCACCGGGTTAACCTTTTTACTCCACTGGTTATAAAGGTTCTTAAACTGGCTGCTGCGCAATCCGTCGGGGTGCAGGGCAAAATACTCTTCCCACATCAATTGTTTGGTTACGCCTTTGCGTTTGAGTTCTTTTTCCACGTAGGGAAAGAAGTCATAAAGGGCTTGTAGTTTAGGTGATAACTCGGTTTGATTATGGCTTGAAAACAGCGCGTCCAGCTCAGCATCGCTTTTGCCGGTTATCAGGTCAATGTCCTGCCCCAGTATTTTGAACAGGTTGATGTACTTCTGAACGGTCGTTCGGGAAAGTTGAAGGTAGCGACTGATAAAGGACTTATCCCGTCCCTGGTGATATAATAAAATTGTCTTTCTTACTTTATTCATGTCTGTTCGTTTATTGGCCATCTTTTCGCTTTTTATTGCGAAAGTAGGCCTGCAACAGCCGTGAAAAAGTTCGATGTTTTTAGCTGACCACTTTGCGTCGGTTTGCCTGACCAGTTTGAATCGGATTCACTGACCACTTTGCGTCGGCAGACCTGCACACGTTCCTTCGGTATCGGGTGACCACTTTAATCGGATTTTGCATGATGTCATAGTTTTTCTAAATTCAGCCGGTTAATATTATTGATTTATTCCTAACGCCACCTGTATTGCCTGTCATGGCACAGGTGGTTTTTATTGCCTTTTATGGAAACACTTTGAGCTTGGCCGGGCTATCGCAAAATTTTGTTTTTGAAGAAAAGGTGCTCTCAGGTATTTCATTTTCAAATTACGGCTTTATGAGCAAAATTTCAAGTTAAATGCTCTAGAACAACTTTTTGGAACAACTACTTATTCAGAATATAGATTCCTAATTATCAGTGAATAAAACAGTCGTGATTCTCAGGAATCACCAACAAAAATGAACGTAAAAAATTTTACTCCTATCGCGGAATTGTTCTTAGTTTTTAATGCAGAATATTCAACGTAGAATTCCCAATATCCCATTTTCAAGATTTTGTTGGATATTTTACATTCAAAATTGAGAATTGGTTATTTTGAAATAATAATCGTTCAATACGAGTGTTGCTCTTTCAGGAGTCTCATTTTATGGGTAAATTCAACGTTCAAAATCGGCATTAATCGAACATTCTATTCAACTAAAACCAATAACAATGAACAAAAAATTCAATCGACGAAATTTTATCGGAACCACTGCTGTTGCTGCAGCCGGTTTCTCCATTGTTCCGAGCCATGCTGTGTCGGGAATGGGGCACATTGCACCAAGTGATAAATTAAACATTGCCGGAATTGGCATTGGCAGCAAGGGAGCTGTTAACCTGAAAAATATGCCCGGGCAAAACATGGTGGCCATGTGCGACGTGGATTGGAGCTATGCCGATCCGGTTTTCAAGACCTATCCGAAAGCAACAAAATGGAAGGACTACCGGGAAATGCTGGAAAAGCAAAAAGATATTGATGCGGTGGTTATTGCCACGCCCGACCATACCCATGCGCTGCCGGCTGCTGCTGCCATGCAATTGGGAAAACATGTTTACCTGCAAAAACCACTAACGCATTCGGTGTGGGAATCGCGGTACCTGACAAAGCTGGCCAAAGAAACCGGGGTGGTTACTCAAATGGGTAACGAAGGCCACTCGAAAGATACGGTTTATGAAGTGGCCGAGGTGGTTCATAGCGGATGTTTGGGAGAAATACGCGAAGCCCACGTTTGGACCAACCGGCCCATTTGGCGGCAGGGAATGCCCAAACCCCTGAAAGAAGAAAAAGTACCCGACACTTTGGATTGGGATTTATTTATAGGACCTGCAAAAATGCGGGCGTACAATGCTGAATACCATCCGTGGATATGGCGCGGCTGGTGGGATTTTGGTACCGGCGCGCTTGGCGATATGGGCTGTCACCTGCTTGATGTTCCCAACTATGCCCTTCAGCTGGGTGCCCCAATAGCGTTCCAGGCCAGTTCGTCGCTGGTAAATACCGAAAGTGCACCGGTATCGGCAAAGGTTTCGTATCTTTTTCCGGCAAGAAAAAATCTGCCGTACTGCGCTCTTCCCGAACTGGAACTAACCTGGTACGATGGCGGATTAATGCCCGCACGGCCTTTCCATTTGCCGGTTAATGCACCGATGAATCCCGGCGGAGGTTTTATGTTTATTGGTAGCAAAGCTATTCTTATTGCTGAAGCCTATGGCGACAAATGGAAGGTATACCAAAATGGTGAGGAAATTGTGCCCGAAACAAAAGTTACGCTCGAAAGGATTTCAGATGATCCGAATGGCGGAGGACGGCACGAGATGCATTTTGTTAATTGCTGTAAAAATGGTGGAAAACCAGCTTCCTGTTTCGAATATGCCGGCCCGTTTAACGAAATGGTGGTAATGGGAAACCTGGCGGTACGGATGCAGTCGCTGCAGAAAACGCTGCTTTGGGACGCCGAAAATATGAAAGTCACCAATATTGCGCCGGATGAAACACTGAGGACAACAGAACTGTTCCCCTTCACTTCGGATGTAGTTACCCAGTCAGTGGAAAGCGAGTCGAAGAAAATGGTGAAATGGAATGCGCAGGAAATGTGTGCTGAATGGATAAAACATACCTACCGCAATGGGTGGAGCTTGTAAATCGGTTTGTATTCAGGATAATAAGTACTGATAAATAAAGAACATTTTCAGGTTGACTATTCCTTTCTTTGCTAAGGGGTAGTCAACTTTTTTTTCATTTAGTTTCGAATCAGATTTATATCTGGTAAACTTCAGCAAGCATTATTACTTTGCTGAAGTTGTACAACTTTACGATCTGATTAAAAGCAGAGCAGGGAAGATGTTGATCAATTAGCCTGTAACTTTTCCAGAAGCAATTGTGTTTTTACCGGTTTTGTGAAAAAGTCGTTGCACCCTGCCTCGCGCGCATTCCGCTCATCCTCGGGCATGACGTAAGCGGTTTGAACAATGATCCTTACCTGGCTGTCGGTTTCACGTATTTTCCGGATGACTTCCAGTCCGCTCATATCCGGAAGGCCAATATCAATTAAAATAATGTCGGGAGCTTCCGATTCGAACAGTTCCAGTGCTTTGGCTCCGTTTTCTGCAAAAAACAGGTTGGAGTAAATTTTTCCGAGTACCTGCCGGAAATAAAAAAGACTGGCGATGTCATCTTCCACAACCAGGATCTTCGTTTCGGTGTTTTTCTTTTTTGCTTCGTGAGTTTCTGTTAGCTGGTTGTCAGTGGTGGTTGGTGCGGTGCTGAGATCGATCGACAGACAGGGAAGTTTGAACCAGAAGCGTGTGCCTTTGTTGGGCTCCGATTCGAGATGAATTTCGCTGTTCATCATTTCGAGCAGTTTTTTCACAATAGCAAGTCCCAGCCCTGTGCCTCCGTAACTTCTCGAAGTCCCTGAGTCTGCCTGCGTAAAACGTTCGAAAACGAGTTGTTGATTTTCTTTTTCAATACCCACGCCTGTATCCGAAACAAAAAACTCAAGTTCAGTTTCACTTACCGAAGAAACGCCAAAGCATATTTCTCCTTTGTGAGTAAACCGAATGGCATTATCAAGTAGGTTTGAGAAAATCTGCGTTATTCGCTCTTCGTCTCCTTTTATAAAAACGGGTTTTTCGGGTTTCTTTGACAGCAGTTGAAAACCAATGTTTTGCTTGCTGTCAGACAGGCGCTTTTGGAATATGGAATTTATATTATCCAGCATACCACCAACTTCGAACGGTTTTTCATCGATGGTTGTTTTGCCCGTTTCCAGCCTTGATATGTCGAGAATATCGTTAATGATTTTCAGCAAGCCTTCAGAACTTTTGTTAATGATCTGAGCAAACTCGGCTTTTTCGTTCATCGGCAGGTTTTCGTCGTGGGCGAGGATGTTACTGAAGCCAACAATACCGTTGAGTGGCGTTCTTATCTCGTGGCTTACATTGGCCAGAAAAGCCGATTTCAGGCGCTCGCTTTCTTCAGCTTCTTCTTTTGCTGCCACCAATTCCCGAAACAATTGTTTTTTTTCGGTTACATCGTGAATAATGCTGTGTAATATCTGTTTTCCCCGATAGTCTATCCTGTTGCTGAAAACTTCAACATCTTTAATTTCCCCGTTTGCCAGTCGGTGTTTGAAATCAATACTTAGGCGTTTACTCTCCAGTGTTGTGTTGATGTAGCCCAAAACATTCGTTTCGGGCATACAGTTAATCTGGGTGATCTTCATATTCTGAAGTTCATCGATGCTCCATCCATAAAAATCAGCTGCAGCCTGATTGGCTCTTACAATAGAGCCATCCTCCGGATCGATGAGTAATTTTACTGCAATATGATTTTCGAAAAGTAAACGATAGGCGCTCTCGCTTTCCTGTAGTTCTTTCTTCGTCCGAATCCGTTGTGTAACATCGGGAGCAATGTTTAGCATTATCCTTTTACCACCGCTTATGCCAAGAGGGGTATGGTAAAAATACCAGATTCGTTTAGCGCCGCTTTTAGCGGTAATCTCATACTCACCGCTAAATACAGTTTGGGGTTTATCGTACAGGCTATTGATGAAATTTTTTCTTTCTTCGGCCTGGTCTCCAAATGCTTTTTGTGTCCAGGTATCCAGGTCAGGCAATTCATCAAGTGTGTAACCCGAAAAGTGTGTCCATCCTTCACTCAGGTTTAGTATTTTACCGGTTTCGTCGTGAACCATGATGGGAATGGGAGCCATAAGGATTGAATTCCGAAATCTTTCTTCACTTTCTTTGAGTTGCTGTTCAAACCGTTTTCGATCGGTAATGTCCTGTATGGTACCGATTATCCGTAATGGGTTTTGAGAATCGTCAAACTGACATTCTCCCTGCCCGTTTACCCAGCGTTCCTCTCCGTTGTCGCTGCGGCTGATTCTGTATTCCAAATCAAAAAAGGTCTGCTTTTCGGCAACACGATTCTTAAAGTACTCGGTCATCATTTTTCGATCATCCGGATGTATCAGATTCATCCAGGTGGCTGTCGTTTTTTCACTATCTGCTTTTATTCCGAATATATTATCGAGTACTTCAGAAGAAGTCCAGCAGTCTTCCCGGATATTGAACTCATAGGTGCCGATTTTCCCGATTCGTTGCGATTCCCTTAACCAGAATTCGCGTTCGCGGTACCTGGCTTCACTTTTTTCAAGAATTAATTGTTGTTCTCTTTCTGCTGATTGGTCTCTGAAAACGAGAACAACTCCGATGATTTGATTTTCTTTATTTTTTATGGGAGCTCCACTGTCGGCGATGGGGATTTCATTCCCGTCTTTTGAAAGGAGTAGGGTATGGTTGCCCAGTCCAACAATTTTCCCTTCGCTGAGCACTCTTTCTACCGGGCTTTCGACCTTCTCTCTGTTGAATTCATTGATAATCCGGAAAACTTTTTCCAGTTCTTTGTTTTCTGCTTCCGAAAATTTCCATCCGGTCAGATTTTCAGCTACCGCGTTCATTTGCGTAATTTTCCCATATGCATCTGTACAAATTACAGCATCACCAATGCTCAGTAAAGTAGTTCTGTAAAGTTCTTCAGCAGCTCTGATTCTTTGCTCTCCGTATATGTACCTGTCGATGACCTGGAATAAACGGGCAATAAAAGCAAATATTAAAGGAAAGATTACCAGAAACGGAGCCCATATCTTTTTAAAAAGCTGAATGGGTTCTATCGGGAGCATAAATTGGCTGACCATCACCACAAGTTGAGAAACCAGACCAATACCAATAAAGATGGAGAGGTTAACTTTGTATATACGGTCGCGCAAATAGTAGCGAAATATCAATCCGGTTAATCCGGATAATACAATGGTTGTTACGCCCACATATATCCCGATACCCCCAATATATATCCGGTAAGCTCCTGCAAGCACAATTGAAATGAGGACAGGAATGCCACCTCCCCAAAGCCCGGCCAGGGTCATTACAACCGAACGTCCGTCGTAGATTGTACCGGTCTGGTACTGATAGGGCATCATCATTGCAGCAATAGCTACCAATCCAAACCACGTTCCGTTGATGAGCCGATAATAAATGTCTTTTTTGGGGCGATAGAATTTGATGGTTCCACTCAGAAAGGATAAAGTGAGCAACAATGCTGCATTCTGGATGAATATTTTGAACATTTATAAGCGGTAAAATAGGTTAGTTTTTTATGAAATTATGCCTCTTATTCAATTTGGCATTTTTACCTTTTTCGACGGGCGAAATTTCATTTTTTTTCTTAGTTGTTAGATTGAATAACGGAGCCATAAAACAAATGTTTATTCTGTTTTTAATTTTAGCAAATACTGTTCTACTATTTTGGCAAATGCTGAGGTTTTGTTTTCTTCGCTAAGTTTGTTGTATCGTTCGCTAATAGTAGCTGAATCAAGGATTTCCATTTCGCGGCTTAAAGCATAGGCGTCAAAAAACTCGTAAATACGATGGACTTTTATCCCGTAGTCGGTTAATGCGCCTTCGGCTGTAAGTGCATCGCGGTATTTGCCGACAACTTCTTTTTCCACTACTCCGGAATGCTGTAGCTCTTTTAAAACCAGGTAACCATTCAATCCCGGAAAAACGATCGACCGGAGAAATTCTGTTTTTTCGTTTTCGAGGTTTTGCACTTTTTCGCGGTACGAAATCATTTTCTGATCGCGGCCATCATCGTCAGCAGGAGTTTCATTCAACTCTTTTAAAAGATCTGCGTTCAGTTGTTTTTCCAACTTTTTGAACGTGTAATATTTATTCAGGTCGTCCGAAATCTCAGTTCCTGAAAAGCTGGGACCGGCTTGTTTGTCAGGCTGTAATTTCAAATGATCGCCATTGCGCAGCATACAAATCAGTTCGGTTTTTTGATCTTCACCGAAAACCAGGCAGAACGGTTCAAGTCTTTCGTCGCCGTTTTCTCCCGCGAAGGTAAACTTTCGGTGATTGGTTTGCGTGGAGTCAATCAGGCTCGCTTCCGGATAAAGCCGATAGAGAAAAACCATTGATTCGGATTCAGCCGTTCCTTTGATTTCCCAGTTTTTTTTATTGCTATCGCACGATTGAAACAGTCCGGCTACAACAACCAGAAAAAGTACCTGTATGATTCTGAAGTTGTTCATTTCTTTCGATTTAATGATTTCTGCTCCTTATGGAGCTTCTGAAGTGATTACCTGATTTTACCCAGGCAAGTTATAACTAATTTTTTGTTTCTGATTTTTGCCCAAATTAATTTGCTGACAACGAGGTATTTTTTACAGAGAATTAAGGTGTAATTCAGAATAAGCGTTCAGGAAGGGGAGGCATTCAGGCCTGCTTTTTCTGTCGTGCCGTCCAAAGCCATGTTTTCGGTTATCAGTTCCCAACCCACCGATTCAATTAATTCACGCATCACGGCAACTGTGTCGTTGGCCTGCTGGCGGGCGATTAGAATTAGATGACTGTTTTCTACTTTTTCACGGATCAGTTCTTTGGATCTTTTCGTCATGTTATTCAGATCGTTTTCCGAGAATTTATTGATCAGACCTTTTTGTATATCGTAATATTCCAGGTCGCTATCGATGCTTAATATTTCGGGCTGGGGAAAACCAGAGAGGCGCACCTGTTTTTTGGGTGCATTTATTTCGATGTTGATCTGTGTGAGATCGAAGCCGATCATTACTTTGGCTTTGATGATCAGCAGTGCCTTTTTCTTGGCCTGGAAAAGTTTAAAGAACAGTATTTTTTCATCGCGGTGGGTAAAAATCTCAGAGAATTCGCCTTCTACCGTGATCAGCTTGCACACTTGTTTTATTTTTTCGAGTAACAGAACCGACTGGCTGTGGAGCTGTTTTTCTGTTCTTGATTTGTACACAAAGTGCGTTGCGGCAACGCCTGCTGCGAGGCCGATGATCAATCCTAAAAGAATAAGGGTTTCCATAAAAAGTTTAGTTACCTCACTAATTTAAAACTTTTTACAGAAACCCTTTACTATTCGCCTGTTTTAATGTTATTCGCCAGGCGGTTAATCATGCTATTGCTTTTCTTCTGTTTCCGGCTGAATTTCGGGAAGGAAAGGGGCTGCCATCGAAAAAACCGGAGTTTCGTCGAGCGATGCAGTTACATTGCAGGTAAAAGCCACCACCAGATCGTATTCAGGGTACATAATCAGCGATCCGCCGCCTCCGGGCACGCTTCCCTGTCGACCGTAAATTAGGCGTCCTTCTCTGTCGTTGTATATCACCCAGCCGTTAGCCATATTGGCTTCCTGTCCATTTTTTAAAACAATTTTTTTGAAAATTCTATCACGTACACCGCTGAAATATTCGGAATGAAGGATGGCATTTCCAAACGTTGCCAAATCTTCAGCATTTGAAAGCAGACCTTCGGAAGATACATTTTGTCGTAAATCGTAGAACATGCTGTTTGTGACCTGCGAGACCAGGTTCAATTCAAAAAAATTGCTTCGGTTTTTGATCGATGTCAGCACATTGTCGATTTCGGTGTTTTCCAGGTTCAAAGTATCGGTAACATATTCCGTTAACAACTTGCGATAGTTTTTCCCGCTTGCTTTCTCCATAACAACTCCCAGTAAGTTGTAGTTGTAAATGCTGGGAATCTGGTATATGTTGGGTTCAAGCGAGAGCGGAGTATCCTTGAAACGGTCGATCGCTTTTTCGAGGCTTATGTTTATGCCTCCCCTGTATTTGTCTTCTGACATCGGAGTTGTAATCCCCGCTGTTTCGTAGGCCAAAAGTTGCGGCGTAATGGTACTGCTTTTTACGGGAAATTGCGGATAGTATTTCTGGATGGCAGAATCTTCGCTTAGTGTACCTTCTTCCAGTAGTTTATTGTAAATGGCGCTGGTGAACAACTGAGAAAGTTCGCCTATCCTGAATTTGGTTTTCCGGGTAACGGGTACGTCCAAGTCGGAAGAGGCCAGGCCAATTCCTTCCGAATAGATCAACTCACCTTTAAAGTAAATGGCTGCACTTGATCCGGGAATGAAATTCCGGGCGGTAAAGAAGGTTGCTTCCTTGCGCGCTTCCTTTATTTCTTTGACGTATTGCTTTTTGTAAAAAATGTTGGGTGTGGTCTTTTTGCAGTTGGTAAGACCAAACAACATCAAAATAAGCAGTGTTACTTGCAGGTTTTGTCTCATACTGTTTAGATTTAGATTTTAAAAACAGCCCCAAAAATAAGGATTTCGGGAAAAGTGGGAGCGTAATTCAAAAAAAGGTTGAAATGATTTTTGACTTTATCGGGCTGAAGGTCTAAATAAAATTATTTTTATTCAGCAGGTTAAAGAATGCCACTTTATAAGTACTGCTAACCGGTATCAGTTTTTTCCGGATTTTAATGGCGTGATTTTCGATGTAATCAATTTTATCGAGCGCGATGATGTAGGATTTATGTACTCGCACAAATTTTTGCGGATCAAGTAATTCCTGCATTTTCTTGAAATTCAGCAAGGTCATGATTTTGCTGTCTTCGGTATGAATTTGCAGGTAATCACGCTGCCCCTCGATGTACAATATTTTGTTAAAATACACTTTAACGGTTTTACTCCCCGATTTGATAAACATATAATCGGGCTGATCGCTGTGGGGCTGGTTTTGAATTGGATTTACCTGTGCTACCTGGCGTTGGTTCTGATCTTTCAGAAAGCGGGCATACACTTTTTCGACGGCTTTTACAAAACGATCAAAGGGGATGGGTTTTAACAGGTAATCCACCACGTCAAGTTCATATGCCTTAAGTGCATATTCGTTGTAAGCGGTTGTAAGGATAACGTAAGGCGGATCTTTGATGGTTTCGAGCAACTGAATGCCGGTGAATTCATCCATCTGAATATCGAGAAAAATCAGGTCGACCTGGTTTTCACGCAGAAAAGAAAAGGTGGAAAGCGCATTGTCGAACGTTCCCAAAAGATTCAGGTAGTCGATCTTCTCGGCAAATCGTTGTATCTTTTTTAAGGCCAGAAGCTCGTCGTCAACGGCAATGCAATTCATTTTCATTTCAGCGTTCGTTTAATTGGAACTTTGATATTCACTTCAAATTTATCCATATTCCGGTTGATATCAAAAGTGAAATTGTCGCCATGCAGCAGTTTTAAACGTTTTTCAACGTTTTTCAAACCGGTTCCCGAGCCATTGTCAGGAAGTTTGAAATCGTTTCGTTTTACATAGTTGCTGGTGCGTAATTCAATACACTCATCACTTATTTTGAATTCAATTTCAATTCCCGGAACAGGCGATTGCTTGTTGCAGTGTTTTACCGCGTTTTCGATGATTGGGATAAAAAGCAGGGGAGGAACTTCTTTGCCAACGGCGGTTCCCTGCATTTCGAAACGCACAAAATCGGGGGAGCTAAAACTCAATTGAGCTAATTCGAGGTAATCGTGTATGTACTCCATTTCTTTCTCTAGATTTACCTCTTCGCGTGTCGATTCCTGAAGCATGTACCGCATAATTTTCGAGAGGAGCACTATGGCGTTCGATGCTTTTTCGCGGTCTTCAAAAATCAGCGAATCGATGTTGTTCAATACATTGAACAGAAAATGAGGATTGACCTGCGAGCGCAAAATTCCCAATTCCGATTGCACCGTTTTTCTTTCTAGTTCTGACTTTGTTAACTGAATATTGTAGGAATAGCTAAAGAGCTTTAAGGCAGTGGCGGTGCCAATAATCATAAAATTATTCAGCAGCGCGTAAAACAATTCGGTTTGCAGCGGACGGCGCATTACCCAAAATCCCAGGGCCGGTTGTATGTTGTATTTTATAAATTGAGAAATAAGGATGTTCAGTGCGATAACGGCTACTGTTCCTAAAAAGTAAATGATCAGTTTTCGTTTTTTGAAGACATATCTTGGAATCAGGAATTCAATCACAAAATACACCCCGACAATGTCCACCGGAATATAAATAAGATTGATAAAGGCTTCCAGTACAAACCCGTACGAAAGCAGGTAGGGAATGGTGTAAAACGTAAATATCGCTATCCAAAACAGGATATGATTGAGTACTCTATACTTAAAGATCTTCATTGCAGTTTCTCATTTGGCGAATTTCAAACCTTGTTAAGCTTATTCCGGAACAAGGCTTGTTAACCGCTCTTTTCTGCAATTGTACATTAAATATTTGAATAAATAGCTGATTATCTGCGAACAAGAAATAAATTTCGGCCAAATTCAGGTGGTAGGCTACAGACAGTATTATGTCGGTTAAAACGGGTATTTAGCAGATGAAACCTGGTGTTTTGCAGAAAACAGTGTCGATGGCTATCCCAGTCCAACGTTGGTTGCTTCGTTTTCTGAACGGGCAACGGTAACAGCACCACAACTGTCGCTCCAAACGTTTATGGTAGTCCGCATCATGTCAAGCGGAAGATCAACCGCCAGTATCAATCCGATACCTTCCAGGGGTAAACCTGCTGCCGTGAGAATTACGGTAAGCATTACAAGCCCGGCCATGGGTATTCCGGCTGCACCAATTGAGGCCAGCAAGGCGGTAACAACAATCAGCAGTTGCTGGGCAAATGAGAGATCGATTCCGTATACCTGTGCAATAAACATGGCTGCCACGCATTCGTATAAAGCGGTACCGTCCATGTTAACAGTAGCTCCGAGCGGTAGCGTGAAACTTGTAATTTTATTCGATACTCCACTTTTGTGTTCGACGGCTTCCATACTTAAAGGCAGCGTTGCACTTGATGATGCTGTTGAAAAAGCAGTAAGTAGTGGTGTCGCCATATTGTTGAGGTGTTTATATGGCTTTGCTTTGGCGATAAAACGTACAATCAGAGGAAGGGTAATAAAAGCATGTATTGCCAATGCTAGGATAACCGTTAGCATATAAACCGCCATGCCTCCGGCAATATCCGCCAGGTTCGCGGCATTTCGCGCTACTTCGCGTGAAACGATCCCAAAAATTCCGAGCGGAGTAAACTTGATAATAAACATGGTCATTTTCATCATCACTTCAAACACGGCTTCAAAAAAAGTGGTCAGGCTTTCTTTGTATTTATCGTTTACCTGGGTAATGAAAACACCGAACATGATGGCAAAAAATATTATGGGCAGAATTTCTCCGTTTACCATCGACTGAAAAATATTTTCCGGAATGATGCGCATCAGAATATCGTTTACAGAACCGGCTTTCTCGGTCAATCCTTCAACGGTCTGGCTAAGGCCCATTTCAATACCAACTCCGGGCTTGATGAGGTTTACCAGAAATAATCCGGTGAAAATTGCCAAAGTACTTGTTGATACGTAATAAAGTATGGTTTTCCCCCCAAGTCTGCCAAGATTCTTACCGCTTCCCATGCTGGTTACCCCCGAAACGATGGAGCTTAGTATTAACGGTACAATTACCATTTTTAAAGCGGTCAGAAAAATTTCACCCATCCAGGCAGTGTATTTTATGCCTTCAGGAAAATAGTATCCAAAAAGTACAGCTAATGCGAGTGCGATAAGGATTTGCCAGTGGAGCTTGATTTTCAGTAACTTCATGGTAGCGATCTGCGTTTTTCTTTTTCAGAGGCACTAAAGTATTCTTTTTTAGCCGATTTGGCAAAGGTATGTTCTGTGGTTTATTAAAATGAAACGAGCATGTAAAGTATTCACATCCAGTAGAATGTTTGAAATACATGCGAGTTTCATACTATACCTTTGAAAGAACAAATCTAATAGTATGAAAATGGTGAATATCTAATTACAAGATACTCACCATTCCATTTATTAATGTGTTGGAAACTAGATTGTTCCAACTCTTATTTTATTACAAAGGAATATTCCCGTGTTTTTTGGGAGGATTCGATTTGCGTTTGTTCTGTGTCATATCCAACGCGGTGATGATTTTTTTCCTCGTTTCGCGCGGTTGGATGATTTCATCGATATATCCCAGAGAGGCAGCTTTGTAGGGATTGGCAAATTTGTCACGGTATTCCTGTACTGCTTTTGCCTTTTCTTCTTCATTCATCACGTTGCGGTGGATGATGTTAATGGCGCCTTCCGGTCCCATTACCGCAATTTCAGCTGTTGGGTAGGCGAGGTTTACATCAGCTCCAATGTGCTTGCTCGACATTACATCGTAGGCGCCACCGTAAGCTTTACGCGTTATTATCGTGATTTTCGGTACCGTTGCTTCAGCATAGGCATACAATAATTTTGCCCCGTGTTTGATAATACCTCCAAACTCCTGGCTGGTTCCGGGTAAGAATCCGGGAACGTCGACAAAAGTTACAAGCGGAAGGTTGAATGCATCGCAGAAACGAACAAAGCGGGCTGCTTTTACCGATGAGTTGATATCGAGAACACCGGCCAGATGACCCGGCTGATTCGCAACCACGCCCACGGGTTTACCTCCGAAACGGGCAAATCCAACAATAATATTTTGCGCATACTGCGACTGAACTTCCAGGAAGTGTTTGTTATCAATTACAGTCTGGATGATTTCGTGCATATCGTATGGCTTGTTCGGGTCTACCGGAACAATTTCCTGAAGGTTTTCATCTACCCTGTCAACCGGATCCATGTTCGGTTTTACCGGCGGATCTTCCAGGTTGTTTGATGGAAGGAAGCTCAAGAGTTCGCGAATCATCATTAAGGTTTGGTCTTCGTCGTTCCCGTTAAAATGCGCAACGCCACTTTTGGTATTGTGGGTGTGTGCCCCTCCCAACTCTTCTTTTGATACGTCTTCGTGTGTTACCGTTTTAATAACCTCGGGCCCGGTCACAAACATATGGCTCTTTTCGTTCACCATAAAAATGAAATCGGTAAGTGCCGGAGAATATACAGCGCCACCCGCACAAGGGCCCAGAATGGCAGAAATCTGCGGAATAACACCCGATGAAATGACGTTGTTGTAGAAAATATCGGCATAACCTGCAAGGCTTTCAACGCCTTCCTGGATACGCGCGCCACCCGAGTCGTTCAAACCAATAAGCGGAGCGCCCATTTTAAGCGCCAACTCCTGAATTTTTACAATTTTGTCGGCATTGGCACGACTAAGCGAACCTCCGAAAACTGTAAAATCCTGGGCGAAAACATACACCAGACGGCCATTAACTTTGCCGTATCCCGAGATCAGTCCGTCGCCCAGTACCTTTTTGGCCTCCATTCCAAAATCGTAGTTTCGGTGAGTCATCAATTTGTCAATCTCGTTAAAAGTGCCCGGATCGAGTAGCTGGACAATTCTTTCCCTTGCGGTTTTCTTTCCCGATTCATGTTGTTTATCAATGCGTTCTTGTCCGCCGCCGAGTTCTGCCTGTTGGTTAAAGGCTTCGAGTTGATCGTATTTTTCCTTTAAATTCATTTCTTGTAATTTGTCTTTTGGTTAGGTGAAATTGTCGTTATCAATTAAAGCATTTACTGCTCATGAAATTTTTAACTACCGAAATGTGTTACTCCAATTCAATTAAAACCTGGTTGCTGTCAACGGTGTCGTCGGCTTTTACAAACACCTTTTTAACCACGCCGTCTTTGGGAGCTTTGTATTCACTTTCCATTTTCATGGCCGAAATAATAACAACGGTTTCTCCCTGTTGTACCGGGTCTCCTTCCGATACCAATACTTTAACTACTTTGCCCGGCATCGGCGATGTGATTTTACTTTCAGCAGCTGCTGCTCCGTTGGCATTCCGGTTTTGCAGGTAGCGTGCTTCGGCATCAATCACTTCCACATTGTGCGTTTCGTATAGGGTGTAAGCGGTGTATTTTTTTGGTGTTTCATCCGGTACCAACTCAATGTCGTAAGAGTGACCACCCTCAAGAATCGAAAATGTTCCGTCAGCGGTGTGCATCAGGTCAACTTCGTATTTTTTTCCGTCCACTTCCACTTCCAGTAAGTTGCCGTCTTGTTTTAACAAGTTTACCCAGGCAAGCCTGTCACCTATTTTTATTTGTACTGCCATAATCAGAACTTAAAAATGATTTACGTAAGGGATTTTTTTCCAGCGGCTTTGAGCCGGAACAAACTCTTTTTGATTGGTAGATACTGCCGATAATTTATCGAGGTAGTCGATAAATGCTGCAATTATTACCATGTCTTCCGGATCTTTGGTCTGGTCTTTCCCCATTAACTGTTCCTGGTTTTTTTCGATAAAATGCGTGTCGTAATTACCTTGGATGAAATTTTCGTTTTTCATCACGCGTTCCAGCATTTTAATCGATGTTTTCACTCCGGTAATCTTGTATTCGTACAAGGCCCGGCGCATTCTTCCAATCGCTTCGTCGCGGGTTTTTCCCCAAACGATCAGTTTTGAGATCATCGGGTCGTAGTAAATCGGAATCTCGTAACCTTCGTACACATAACCATCGGTACGTACTCCAAATCCCAGCGGATCGGATATTTTGTAGACTTTACCGGCACTTGGCATAAAATTATTGTCCGGATCTTCGGCGTACACACGGCACTCGATGGCATGTCCCTGCTGTTTCAGGTCTTCCTGTGCAAAATCAAGCGGTTGCCCTTCGGCGACGTGAATTTGTTGTTTTACCAGGTCGATTCCCGTAACACGTTCAGTAATGGGGTGTTCCACCTGCAAGCGTGTATTCATTTCCAAGAAATAGTAATTCAGGTCGTTGTCTACCAAAAATTCAATGGTTCCGGCGCCAACATAGTTCACTGCTTTCGCAGCTTCTACAGCAGCTTGTCCCATTTCGTTTCGCAATTCAGCAGTCATTAGGGGAGATGGAGTTTCCTCGATCATTTTCTGATGACGTCGCTGAACCGAACATTCCCTTTCAAACAAATGAACGGTATTTCCATGCTGATCGGCCAGGATCTGAAACTCAATGTGGTGTGGCGAAGTAATGTATTTTTCGATGTAAACGGCATCGTCGCCAAAAGCGGCTTTTGCTTCAGAGCGTGCCGCCCGAACCGATGAAACAACATCTGCTTCGTTTTTCACCAGTCGCATTCCTTTTCCGCCACCACCGGCGGAAGCTTTTATCATTACCGGAAGTCCGATTTCCTTAATTATTTCCAGGGCTTCCTGCTCCGATTTTATTTCGCCTTCGGTTCCCGGAACAACAGGTATTCCTGCTTTTTTCATTGCATCGCGCGCCTGAATTTTATCGCCCATCTGAACAATAACTTCAGGCGAAGGGCCTATGAAAATGATGCCTTCAACTGCACACCGACGTGCAAACGATGCATTTTCCGATAAAAATCCGTATCCCGGATGGATGGCATCGGCGCCACTTTTTTTGGCGATTTCAATGATCTTTTCAATGTTAAGGTAACTTTCCGACGAAGGAGCTTTTCCTACATAATAGGCTTCGTGCGCATAACGAACGTGAAGTGATGTCCGGTCTGCTTCCGAGTAAATGGCAACAGTTTCGATATCAAGCTCACGGCAGGTACGCATAACACGAATCGCAATTTCCCCCCGGTTTGCGATCAGAATCTTTTTGATTTTATTCATATGAATTTTCAAATAAAATTAAGCTGTCTAAAATTCTGCTATAAATAACTGTTTGAACTAAAAATTGTTTAATTCCTAAAATTTCAACGCCGAAAAATATGGGATGGCTCCTTATGCTAAAACGGAATAGTGTTAATAAATGTAAATATGCCGATATTCTCATGTATTTTTAATCTTCGATTTTGAAAAAAATGCAGAATGAGTCAAAAAGTGAAAAAAAACTTAATTGATTATTTTGTTAATTACAAAACAAGTTTAAATTTGTAATGGATTAACGACCAGCCATTTTTGATAATTACTTCAGGCCCTTAAATCGACAAATGACAACCAAGCCTGCGTAATCGTAAATGGAATAAGGAACACATTTGGATACTACTACCTTTTTTGAAATGTAATTTATTCGTTATCAGCATTTAATTGATTTGGATGAGGATATCTGGTATCAATATTATTAAATTGACATTGTTGTTGTTTATGGCACATGGCGCTTCTGTTGCTTTGGCTCAAACTGCAAAACTGTCGGGAAAGGTCATCGATGAGAAAACCGGTGATCCGATACCTTATGCCAACATCACGCTCAAACCCGATCAGGATACAACCCGTCTGTTGGGAGCTATTACCGATAATAATGGGCTTTTTACGGTTAGCGAGGTGGATTACGGAGACTACCGTCTGAAAGTTAGTTTTATTGGTTACGATGCCAAGGTTATTCATCCCTTTGTTGTTAATCAACCTTTTTTCGATTTGGGAACCAGTGCTTTGTCGGTTTCGGCGAGAGATTTAGATGAAATAACGGTGAATTCAAAAAATTCCGGAATTTCGTATGGGGTTGACCGGAAAATCATTAATGCCAAAAGTTTTCCGGGTGCAGACAAAGCCATCGATTTGCTCGAGAATGTGCCATCGCTGCAAGTAAATGTTGACGGGCGTTTGACCTACCGCGGCGACGGAACGTTTTTGGTTTATGTGAACGGACGGCCGGAACTTAACGGAGAGGAAAAACTGCGCCAGATTCCTGCCAATCAGATTCAGTATATTGAAATTATTACCAATCCGACAGCGAAATACGATGTCCAGGGAACCGCCGGAATTATTCAGGTGATTCTAAAACGCAACCGTTTGGAAGGCTATGCCATAAACACCAGCGCGAAAGTTTCTACCTTAGGTTCGTATGAATGGCTTTTTTCGGTCGATCAAAAAGGAACGAAAGGAGGTTGGTATATTCAGGGGCAACTCGATGATTTTGTCCAGCGAAAATTTACCACTACATCAGACCAGATGATCACAGAAGGTGAAAGCCAATACCAGACTTTTTCTTCGTTAACTAAAAAAGAACGGGTAAATAACAGTTACATCGAGTTTGGTTTGAATTACGATCTTTCAGAGAAAGACTATATCGATTTTATGTTAAGCGCTGATCCTGTACAACGCAATAATATTTATTATGACCGCGGATATTATAACGAGTCGGAATTTCTTTCGGGAGAATTGCAAAGTTCTGATCGATATGACTATGACGGCAATTTTGAAATGTATTACCGCTATTTGAGGGCAGTTACGACCTACGAGCATGCATTTAAAAAAGACCGTTCGCGTTTATTAAAGGTGTATGTCGATTATTCCACGTATTTACAACCTTTAAAAGAGAGTAAAATAGATACCAAAATATTTGCCGATGGTTTCGAAAAGCTTGGCTATTTGGCGAGAGAACACAACGAAAGGATTTTTGAAACCAATGTATCCTATAAAGACAAGTTATCTGATAAGTCAACACTGGAACTTGGAGCTGAAGTCAATCTTGATCATATTCCGAAAGTTACAACGCAGAGTGGATCTTTTGATGAAGAGAATTATTTTATTCTTTTCAGGAGTGAAAATCAGCAGCAAAAAGTCGAATTTCAACAAGATGTAATATCGGGTTATGCGACTTTCGAGAGTAGTTTCGGAAAGCTGGATTATAAGTTGGGGCTGCGAATGGAGCATACCCGCAGAAAATCGAATTACAGTTATGTGTCTGGGAATAACAATGAAATAGAAGTACCCGCCGAAAAAAACTTCAGGGATTTCTTCCCTTCGGCACATATTGTTTACAATTTTACCGACAAGAACCAGCTATCTCTGAGTTACAGCCGAAGAATAAGCCGGGCCGATTATTTCGAGCTAATACCTTTATTGCGTTACGAATCACCCAGTATTTATTATACCGGAAATGAAAACCTGATGCCATCGTACTCCGATGCCTGCGAGATGGGGTACATCCGCTCCTGGGGAGATAATTTTTTTTCGGCTGAAATTTTTACGCGCACAACCGACAATTTAATTCAAAGCTACTACCGGCCGGGAGGAAACAATTCGATCATCTGGACGAAAGAGAACGTTGGAAAGTCGCTTAGTTCAGGAGCCGAGTTGATGGTGGGTTACGATATTTTAAAATGGTGGAACCTAAACGTGTCAAGCAGTTTGTATCATTATCGCTTAAAGGTTGATCTCGCTGATCATAAAAGTGAGCAGGCCCAAATGCGTGGAGATATTCGGTTAAACAATACTTTTAAATTAGGAAAGACTTTTTCTGTCAGGCATTTGTTTGCCTATGTAAGTCCGCTTGTAAGCGCCCAGGTTGAGCGGGATGGTTATGTGCATTCCAATCTGGTCTTTCGGAAATCATTTATGAAAAGAAAATGGGAGGCCGAAGTTTCCTGGGCAAACGTATTCAATTCGATCAAATACAGTACGGTCACTAATGGCGATAATCTGTACGTTGAATCCCATTTTAAGCGCAGTCCTTATTTCTCTTTCCAACTTTCTTACCGGTTCAATAATCAAAATTAATCCTCTAAAACTTTTTTTAATAAGGATTGTAAGTTGTTTATTTGCGGCGTGAAAATTCAGAATTATATACCTTTTTATAAGCGAAATCTACATTTGGCTCTTCCAATTGTTTTATCGCAAATTGGTCAGGTTATGGTTGCCCTGGTCGATAACATGATGGTGGGGCACGTGGGCACTACCGAACTGGCCGCTGCAGCATTTGCCAACAGTGTGTTTATGATTGGGATGGTTTTTGGCATGGGGGTTACCTATGGAATCACTCCGCTGGTGGGAACTGCTTTTGGAAAGAACGACCGGAAATCAATGATCGTTTGGCTGAAAAACGGTACATTTTCTCATGCAATAGCATCTGTTGCACTTACCGGAGTGATGTTTAGTGTGTACTTTTTTCTGCCTTTAATGGGCCAACCAGAAGATGTTCTGCAACTGGCCAGGCCTTATTATTTGTTGTTGTGTGCATCGTATTTGCCGTTTATGGCTTTTTTCTCACAAAAACAGTTTTTTGAAGGTATCGGGAATACAAAGATGGCGATGCACATCACGCTTTTATCGAATGTGGTAAACATTGTTGTGAACTACCTCTTTATTTTCGGGAAGTTTGGAATGCCCGAATTGGGCTTGTTGGGTGCGGGAATCGGCACGCTGGCTTCTCGTATAATTATGCCTTTGTTGTTTGCCCTCTATGTGAGAAGGAATCCCGCTTTCAGGTCTTATTTCTCGGAGGCAAGGCTTCAGCTGGTTTCGCGTAAAAAAGTTATTGAAGTATTGAAAATCGGTATTCCCATCGGTTTTCAGCTGATCGTTGAAGTTACGGCTTTTGCCATAGGCGCAGTAATGATGGGGTGGTTGGGCGAAACCGCTTTGGCTGCACATCAGGTTGCCATCGGACTGGCTTCGACAACTTATATGATTTCGCTGGGCGTTTCGCAGGCCAACACGATAAGGGTCAGTCATCAAATGGGGGAGAAGGATTATGTGGCGATGAAAACCGCAGCTTTTGCATCTACTCACCTGGTACTTGCTTTTATGTCGCTGGCTGCTTTACTGTTTATTACCGCCCGAAAAATATTGCCGTATTTGTTTACTACCGATGTTGCCGTAATTGAAGTGGCAGCAGGGCTTTTAATTATTGCCGCCATATTTCAGCTGTTTGATGGCTTGCAAGTGGTAATGCAAAGTACGCTGAGGGGAATGGCAGATGTAACACAACCTATGTTTATCTCTTTTATTGCTTATTTGCTGGTTGGTATTCCAACCAGTTACGGTTTTGCTTTTCTTTTGGATTTTGGCCCGCAGGGAATTTGGTTTGGCTACCTGGTGGGGCTGCTAACGGCAGGTATTTTGTTTTATTTCCGTTTTAAAAGAAATCTTCGCAGACTTGATCTTCGTTAAGAGCAAAAAAAAACGGGTTATCCTTTTGGCCGATAACCCGATTGTTCATAGTCTAGTTTAGTTAGATCAGAAAACTTATTGGTCTAATAGAGAAAAGGTAGTGTATAAGTTTCTAATTCATATTCATTAAGGCTTCGCTAAGATAGTATAAAATTGATTGAAACCTGAATCATTTTTAAAAATTAATTAATATTTGTTAAAAAGCTCCTGTTTTATACTGTTAATTGTTTGATTAACAGGTTATATAAAAATTGCAACATGTTATAGAATACCTGTGCACTTTTGGGGATTGTTTCCGGAATCTGGTTAAATAATAAGATGGATGAATAGTATGATAAAAATCATGCTTCCGGATGTGCGAATAACAGATTGATGAATATAGAACAGCTATAAAAACATTGTGGCTACCTTGACAGCCACAATGTTTTTAATCAAAGTAGAAAGTGTTTCTTTCTTTCATTAGATATACCAGTTGATCAATTGCTCAATCAATTCCTGTTTGCCACTGATCTGTGCGGGTTCTCCCAGTTCTGCTGCTGCATTGTACAATGCTTCCAGGTCAAGTTTCCCCGATTCGTACTCTGCTCCTTTGCCGCTGTCGAACGATGCATATCGTGTTTTACGCATGGCCAGGTATTGCGAGTCATTGAGAATTTTATCGGCAATTACCAGCGAGCGTGCGAAAACATCCATTCCTCCAATATGGGCAATGAAAATATCCTCCAGATCGGTTGAATTACGACGTGTTTTTGCATCGAAATTGATACCACCATGCGTAAAACCACCAGCCTGAATGATTTCCAGCATTG
>NZ_JALGYW010000008.1 GCF_023111095.1 Maribellus sp. YY47 | reverse complement strand
ATAATTGCTTGTTTGCATGCAAAAATCCGTATTTTCAATTCAAATCGTCACGCTATCAAAAATCGCTACAAGTACGACTAACAAAGAATTTCAAAGAACGTCTATTAATTTTTAATACCCACTAGTGATGTGAATATAAGAATTAAAGAAAAAATAATTCCTGCCATTCGGGGTTAAAATTCAATCTATAAATCCTGGTCTGATGACTTTTTTTGACTCTTTAAAAGTGTTCCTATTTCCTGAATTCCGATCTCCAAAGCTACTCCTAATTATTATCCGTTCTATCTAAAGAGTATAAAGCCTTACCGAATATTTGTCTTATCGCTAATCACAAAATCGGGAAATCAGAAATTATATATTCGCTTCTTTCACCAATAATATTTTTCAAATATCTCTCTGTCATTTGAACCGATGAATGTCCATTCTGTCCCTGTAGGTCACGTAAAGGTATTCCAGCAATAGCTGCTCTTCCATTACCGGTATGTTTCCAGCTGTACATCTTATAATCTTCAGGCATCCCTAATTTTCTTCTGATACGCACCCATCTATCACTCATATTATTATAACTCACGGGGTCGTTTCCGGGTCTCCCCTTCTTTCCAATTACATAGTACTTTTTAGGATAACTATCGATACGATGGTTCTGTAAAAGTTCTTCTTTAAAAACTTCTGGGATGCTTACCACCCGCGCTACATCTGTTTTAGAGTTTTCCGTTTTAATCCTAATAACGGAGCGGCCTAAATCAATATCACCAATTCTTAAAAATCTTAGTTCCTTTCGAGGACGAATAAAACAATAATATATAAATTGACAAGCTAACCATAATTGAGGGTCTGATTTTAAAATGGCTTTCTTCAGTATTGGAATATCTATCTCCTGAATAGGTAAAGCAGGGCTATCACTTACTCGCCTGGTCATAGGAAGATCAAAACATGGATTAGAATATCCTTTTCGTTCCTTACAAACAAAATTAAAGACCTCTTTTAATAAATTCTGGTAGTTCTGCGTTGTTGTGCGGCTCAACTTTACGTTATCGATAATGTGCCATGAGAAATCAACTATAATTTGATTCGTGATATAATTTATATCCACTTCATTCATTCCGACACCTTCCAACCAACTGTCAAAAATTCTCAACCGGCTGCGGTAAGTTGACAAACTAGCTGGCTCTAATTCAGCTTTTTTCCAATTAATGTATTTACTTGCATAAAAACGAAAAGTTCCATTTTTAGCCTTAAGTTTCCGATAGTTCCTTATAGCTGTTTGAAATTCCAGATTGTCATCATAAACAACTAGACCTTCATTAAAAGGGCTCCATCCCTCTTTCAGCTTTTCAGTCCAATAATGTTTCATTTTTTCGGCGGCAGCCTGACGTTCCACTCGTGTTCGATGCTTATTAATACCCTGGTATTTTCTAAAACGAACCATTTTATTGTTTCTCGGATTACGAACGTAGAATTCTATAAACCACTTATTCTTTTGGGAAACTCTCCCAGAGCAGTTAAAAATCTGGGGCAATCTGATTAGTTCTGTTTTGTTGGCCATATCTTCGATTTGTCTATTCACTAAATTTTGACCACAAAAAAAATGGCCTAACTATCTAAGAAGTAGACAATTAGACCATTTAACTGTGGGAAGAGCAGGATTCGAACCTACGAAGGCGTAGCCAACAGATTTACAGTCTGCCCCGTTTGACCGCTTCGGTATCTTCCCAAACTTTTTGAGCCGAATCTCAGATTCGAACTGAGGACCCCGAGATTACAAATCACGTGCTCTGGCCAACTGAGCTAATTCGGCATATATTTTATCAGTTTTTTTTTAAGAACGTTGCTTCTGTTTCAGCGGCTGCAAAGGAAAGAAAATCTTTCAAAACCGCCAAACTTTTTTTTCAATTTTTTCAATCTTTTTTTTGAACGCTTTTTCTTTCGAAAAAAGTGGGTAAGCTACCTGTGTCGCACCGCTCAACCGCCTACCCTTGCTGCCTTCCGACCCTGGGGGGATTCAGCAGGAGCTGGTCGCACAGGACTTACCCGGCGCAAAAGTAGAAATTTTTCTATTCCCGCCAAACTAATTTTGGCATTCGCGTAACGGAACTTGCCTTCTTTCTACTTATCCTACTGAAAACCTGACACTAAAATGATGTATTTTTTTTCAGAAAAATGAAACGGCTAAAAAAACAATCTGAAAACAGACGAAATAGCACAAGAATTCCCCAACCCACTACACCTTCATCGTCCAAAATAAAAGCCTTCCTTTCGGCCGATCATTAAAAATACGTTTATATTTGTTGAACCTAATCTATAAAACAAAAAAAATGGAAGAGCAAAAACCTGCATCGTTATTGAAATCATCAGTTGTATCGGGCATCTACATTGGAATAGTGCTTATTCTAATTTCGGTAGTAATGTATGTAACCAATAATATGTTTGCCACATGGGCATCGTATATTACCTACCCCATTTTGATTGCCGGGATTGTTTATGCTCAATTGAACTTTCGCAAAAGCCTCGGTGGCGAAATGACCTACGGACAGGCTTTAGGCGTTGGTATTCTGGCACTTGTTTTTGCCTCGATTGTATCGGGCATCTACACTTACCTGATGTATGCGATAATTGACCCCTCGTTACAGGAGCAACTGCGCATTGTTTCGGAGCAAAAAATTATTGAAAAGGGAACAGTACCCGAAGAGCAATTAGATATGGTAATGGAAATGACTGCCAAGTTCCAGAAACCGGCCGTACTGGCGGTGATGGGCATATTGGGTGGTGCTTTCTTCGGATTGATCATTAGCTTAATTACAGCAATATTTACCAAAAAGAATCCTTCTGACGAGATTCCTGAATAAGAACATAAACTTTAGCAATGGATATTTCCGTAGTTGTGCCCCTTTTTAATGAGGAGGAATCGCTTCCAGAGTTAGCGGCCTGGATCAAACGTGTGATGGACGAGAACCAATTCTCGTACGAAATTATGATGATCGATGACGGGAGTCGCGACGACTCATGGAATGTGATTCAGAAACTTCAAAAAGAAAATCCGCTGATTAAAGGGATTAAATTCAGGCGCAACTACGGAAAATCTGCAGCTTTGTATTGCGGGTTTGAAGCGGTTCAGGGCAATGTAGTGATCACTATGGATGCCGACTTGCAGGACAGCCCCGACGAAATTCCGGAACTCTACCGGATGATACAAGAAGAGGGATACGACCTGGTTTCGGGCTGGAAAAAGAAACGTCACGATCCCGTTCTTACCAAAAATCTTCCGAGCAAACTCTACAACTGGACGGTTCGCCGAATGAGTGGAATAAAACTCCACGACATGAATTGCGGCCTAAAGGCGTATCGTAAAAACGTGGTCAAAAGCATTGAAGTGTACGGTGAGATGCATCGCTATATTCCGGTGCTGGCCAAATGGGCAGGCTACAAAAACATTGGCGAGAAAGTAGTGGTTCATGCCGAACGAAAATACGGTGTTACCAAATTTGGCCTCGAACGCTTTGTACGCGGGCCACTCGATCTTCTTTCGGTGATGTTTATTTCACGCTTTGTAAAACGCCCCATGCATTTTTTTGGCATTCTCGGAGCCATCATTTTTATTATCGGTTTTCTTTCAGCCGGATACCTGGGCGTTCAAAAGCTGATATCGCTCAACCAGGGAATTACCGGGCACCTGGTTACCGACAGCCCCTATTTCTACATCGCACTCACATCGATGATAATAGGGGCACAATTTTTTATGGGAGGATTTCTGGGAGAACTGGTATCCAGAAGTTCGAGTGAACGAAACAAATACCAGATTGAAGTAAAAACCTTTGAATAAAAGGCACCTTTTTTTATGCAGCAAAAAGAAATCCGATTCAGAAAAACCCGCGACCTTGGCGCAATTATTACCGACTCTTTCGATTTTTTAAAACAGGAAATTAAACCCATCTCCAGAATATTACTGGTGTATGTGCTTCCGTTTGTGGTTTTGTATGCAGGCGCGCAAATATACATGCAGCGAAATGTGCTTAGCCGTTTCGACCTAAGCAATACAGAGTCTATCATGGCCAACATCGGGCCCTTTTATTCGAACCTGTTTATTTTTATGTTGTTCGGAACGTTTATCAATTCGTTGTTGGTGGGCACGTATTATTCGTACCTCGAAGCCTATATAAAACAGGGAAAAGGTAATTTCACGCTACAGGATATCAGCTCACATTTTTTTCACAACAGTCTGCTTGCCCTTGGTGCAGGACTGATATTTACAGCAGCCACTTTCCTGGGGATTTTTATGTGCTTTCTTCCGGGTATTTACATCGCCAACACCTTGTCGCTGATCGCCTTTATTGTAATTTTCGAAAAGAAAGGCATCAGTTACGCCATCTCAAAATCGTGGCAGCTCGTGAATTCCCAATGGTGGAACACACTGGCACTGAACATTGTTGCCCTACTGATGATTTACGCCATTGGCACATTATTGTCGTTGCCTACTCTTATATTTGGTTTTTCAACCGGCATTTTTGCCCCGGCCGATGTTAACCTGGCCGACTTCCCCAACTGGTACTGGGCATGGACAGCTCTTACCTCGATAATTACAACAATGCTAAGTGTAATACCGGTTACTTTTCTGGCTTTTCAGTACTTCAATCTTGAAGAACGCGAAAACCCGCAAAGTCAATCCTAAGCGGGAGTTTTTTAGCGAAACAATGTAACGTTAATTTCGATCACCTGTTCATCGCAAACAAAAACTTGTTTACAATGAATTTCGCTTGATAAACTCGAACGGGCTTTTTATCCGCCGGAAATCATTATTCAGAATCATTCGGGCAACGGTGCGGCCAATTTCGTCGTGATTGGTCGTAATGGTTGTAATCCCGTCTTCCAGAATTTCCTTTACCGGATTGTCGTTATAGGCCACTACGCCCACATCAACGCCGGTTTTCCATTTTCGATCGCGGCATATTTTGATAAAGCGATATAAATCGTCGTCGGAAACCAAAACATAAGCCTCGTTCTTCTTCACTTCTTCTTCGGCAAACTGATGAATCACCGAAAATTCGAGTTCGTTCACCTGGCAAAATATCTGGAACCCGCGAATGATATTTCTGGAATAAAATTCGTTTTGCGGAAATACCAGGTTTAATTTCTTGTATTTGCAAATCAAAAGCAGAGCTTCTCCCAAAGCTGTTTGAATGTCTTTTTCGAACTCCTGGTACACCACCGGATAATCGTTCAGCACATCCAGATTACGGTCGATCAGCAATACCTTTTCTTTCGGTATTTTCCGGATCACTTCTGCAGCCTTAACGTTTTCGTCGTTGAACTGGGGCAGAATCACAAAATAATCGTAGTTGGTCAGGTGATCGTTGATGATCTCTTCGAATTTATCGATGCTGTAATTATAAATAAATACATCAACACCCGCCTTGTTCCCCAGGGTTTCAACAAACGAGTAATAAATGTTCCTTTTATAATTGCTCAGTTTGTTAAAAACCAAAGCTACCTTTAGTTTCTTCTGAACATTCACATGGTTTACATAATAACCTTTCCCACGAACCGATGCCAGAATTCCTTTCTTTTTCAAAGAAACATAGGCCTTCTCCACCGTGTCGCGCGAAAGCAACAAATCTTCGCTGGTTTCGTTGATTGACGGAACCCGCTGCCCCTTTTTGAAAATTCCGGATTCGATATCCGAAATAATCAAATCCACCACCTGCTTGTATTTGGGTACTTCAGAATCATGATCGATGCGATAATCAACACTCATACCTCTTACTTTTCTAATATCTTAATTGTTGTACGTCTGTTTTGTCTTCTTCCCTCCGGAGTTTCGTTGCTCGCAATCGGGGTTGTATCTCCGTAACCGTCCCAGCGCAGTCGGTCAAGTTGAATTTCGTTGCTCACCAGGTAATCAACTACCGATTTTGCCCTAAGTTTCGAGAGTTCGAGGTTCTTCTCCGGATTACCCGAGCTGTCGGTATGTCCCTGAATTTCAACTTTCAATTTTGGATTTGTTTTCAGGAAAGACACCAGCTTTTGCAATTCAGGTTCCGACTGAGGCAAAATGCGGAACGAATCCGTTTCGAAATAAATATTATACAATTCCATTTGTGCCCCAATTTCGATGGGCTCCAAATCGATGTTCAAAATAATCGGATCGGTAATGGTATTCACCTCCGCCAGCTGCATCGATTCGGAATAAAACAGGTAACCGCTTTCCGAAACATTAAACGCATAATTACGGCGCAAAGGTAGAGCCAGCATGGCCTCGCCTTTCTCATCGGCTTTCTGGGTACGGCTTTGATCCTGCTTCGAGTTAATGTTTACCAGTTCAATGGTAGCTGCAATCGGCTGATGCGTTTTCTTGTTCCGAACAGTAGCTTTTACATAAGTAACCGGTTGCGGTTGCAAACCACGGTCGAGGTTAAACGAGAAAATGTCCATCCCCCTGTCCGACTCTCGTGCCGAAGAAAAATAAGCAACATCTCCAATCGAACTGATCGTTAGTCCCATATCATCTTTAAAGGTATTGATCGGGTAGCCCATATTTTTAACATCATGAACTTCTCCGTTTTCATCAATAAATGCCGAAAAAAGATCGAGGCCGCCCATTCCAACGTGTCCGTCGGAGGCAAAATAGAAATTCTGATTGTTGGCATGGATAAACGGAGAAACCTCGTCGCCGTCGGTATTAACCAATGCAAGATTTTCCGGTTTGCCCCACATTGGATCTCCATCTTCACCAAATCCAAGAAACTCAACCCTCCAAATGTCTTTTTTCCCTTTTCCTCCCGGACGGTTACTCGAGAAATACAAAAAGTGGTTATCGGAAGAAAGCGTAGGCTGCGCTTCCCATGCCGAGGTATTTAGAGGCGATCCAGCACTGCGGGGCTCTGTCCATTTTCCGTTCAGAAACCGCGAAAAATAAATATCGCAGCTCCCCAGTCCATCGGGACGGTTGCAGGCCGTAAAAAAGATGATGCGCGAATCGGCTGACAAGGTTTGAGCCCCCTCGTTGTCGTTGGTGTTTACGCCATCCATGGGTTGGGCCTCCCAGTTTACTGAATCGAGCTCTACCATAAAAAAATCTTCCTGCGGACGGTTTACCGAGTCGCGGACAAGACGGGTAAACACCAGGTGTTTTCCATCCAATGTTGGCGTGGGCCAATACTCGTCGAATTCGCTGTTCACGCCATCTCCCAGGCGGTTGGGCTCAAAATTAACGGGATTGGCAATAGCCTGAATGGCAAATTTGCAACTGGCCATTTTGCAGGCCAGCAAAAACTGCCGTTTCTCGGAAATATTTTTGACTGCTTTGTATTTTTCATAAAAACTCAAAGCTTCGGAGTACATCCCCAGCCGGTAGAAGGCTTCACCCAAACGAAAATCAATCAGTGCGTTGTCGCTGTTCTTTTGCGCTTTGGTCAGGTGAATGATCTCGAGCCGGGTTGAATCCATATCTTTGTACATTTCAGACAGCAAAAGGTGAGTGTTTACATCCTCACTATCGATGTCCAGTATCTGCCCACATACTTCAATGGCTTTTGCATATTGGTCAGAAGAGTAAAGACTTCGTGCTGTTTCGAACAGTTTTTCGGTGCGTTTTGTGTTCTGAGCCCCTGCAAACCCAGAGGTAAAAAGGATAAAAAGAGCTACTATCCCAGTGGTGTAACAACTCTTTATCAATCGGTTATGTTTTTTAATCTGAAAATTCATTTTTGTGAATGATGAAGTTTCTTTGAATTATTTTTTTTCCTATTTTGCTCTAAAATACAAATTTAAAAAGAGATTCAAATTTAATGAGCTGGACGGGTAAATAAAGGGAAAATAAACATAAAACCCGTTCCATCGTAAAGATTAAAAGACTAAGGTTTTTAAAGCGATGAAAAAGAAAGACAACCGTAAGAATTTCTCTGATTTTGACAAATTCGACAGGAAACAAAAGAGACATTCCGGTTCGACGGAAAAAGGTTCAAAACATAAATTCTCCATTTATGATGAATTTGATGAGAATGATGAAGACAGTTACTACCCCACCACTATCGACGAAGATGAAGACGAATATTAATTAATTCTGTATTTTTTTTTAAAAAATCACCCTATTCCTGAATGTGTTGACATCAGGAATTTATTTGTTCGTAAAATGCCTCTATTCCGGGGTAATTGTATCGTGCTTTGGCAATACGTTCCGGGAATACAAAATACGATAAACTTGCTTTTGCGCATTCCTCACCGGCTGCATTAAAAAGCGATGCGTCGATTTTTGCGATCCGGCCTTCCTGTGATACGAGTTTTCCGCGAACAGTAATTTCGGCGTTTCCCATGGTCACGGGCTTCAGGTACTGAATGGACATATCGCTGGTTACACCGGTAGTTTTGAGTTTCAACATCACTACCCAACCGCCTATTTCATCCAGCAAAGTAGCCTGAATTCCACCATGCAAAACGCCGAGCCAGCCTTCGTATGTTTTATTCGGATTCCATTGGGTCACGATCTCGTCCTCGTCTTCCCAGAATTCGAGCTGAAGTCCGGCATTGTTGTAAGGCGAACAGGCGAAACAATTGTACACACCATGGTTTTGGGGATCTTTCCACGGGTTTCGTATTTTTCTCATTTCAACAAAAATTATCGGATTTACGATTTGCTGAGGCCAAAAGACCTCAAGAAAAAAGGCTGATTCGCATCAGCCTTTTTTTGTTATAGTATTCTAGTTTCCTCCCAATATTAAAGGCAGACCATCTTTTCCGCTGCCAATCACCACAACTTTTGAGTTAGGCGATTCTGCCAAATCCTGCGTGGCTTCAATTCCGCGCTGTTTTAATATTTTATCGGTTAAACTTTCATTAATAATCCGGTTATAATTGGCAATACCTTCGGCTTCAATCCGGCGGCGTTCAGCCTCAGATTCTTCCCTTTTTAAACGGAATTCGTAAGCCAGTGCTTCCTGTTCCTGCTGCAGTTTACTTTCAATTGCGTTTTTAATCTGTGTTGGCAGATTAATCGAACGAATCAAAAGCGCTTTCATATCAATAAAATTCTCACTCAAAGTTGCACGGGTTTCCGAAATAATCGATTGTTCCACTTCAGCTCTTTTGGTAGAGTATATCTCTTCGGCAGTATAACGACCGGCCACCTGGCGAACCGAAGATCGCACTTCGGGAATCACCAGTACATTGATGAAATTCTCCCCGAATTTTTCGTGCAAAAAACCAATTTTATCGTAATGCGGATTAAAACGAACAGTTACGTCCATACTGATCGAAAGCCCGTTTTTATCCAGAACATCCATGGTTTCTTCGCGTTGCTGCTCACGCACATTATAAATTTTCATGTCGTTCCATGGAGCAATTACATGAAAACCTTCGGTGTAAATATTCTCTTTGTCAAGACCGCTGGTATAAGGTCGGAAAATCACTCCCCGTTCGCCGGGGTCAATAATCATAAACATTCTTCCGCCAAACAACAGAATAACAATCAAAGCAATAACGACAATAATTACATAGGATGATTTAAAATTAAAATTCATTCTTTTCTTTTTATGGTTGTTTCACAAATGTACAAGTTTTCGCGGCATCCCTGCGTTCCATTATGTTTTATTTAGGAACCTAAAATGCAAACATTGTGTTATATTTGATGGTATCCAAAACTGTTCCGACATGCAAAAAATAATCTTCTCCATCCTGCTTGTATTGTTTACGCTGGGTTCCTATTCCCAAACTTTTTTTGATCAGAATTTCGATAAAAACAAACGCTATGTGCTTCTTTGCGACCCAACCATTTCCCGAATTCAAACCATCCGTTACCTGACTGAAAATAAGATCTTCAAAATTCCGCGGAACGTTGAATTTGTTGGGGTTTATTTTGAAGAACAGCACTACGATTTTGCAAAAACCAAACAATACCTCGAAGAAAATCAGCTTAACAACTTTCACCTGCAGGCTGTGAAAGGCGATTTGAAGGCTGAAAACCTCTACGAAAAAAACGAAATTAGCGGACAGTTAAAAAAGGTTTTTGACCACTCTGTGGGTGTCATCTTTTTTGGCGGCCCCGATATCCCGCCGGGCATTTACGGAGAAGAAAACACACTTTCTGTCGTTACCGATCCCGAGCGGCATTATTACGAAACCACTTTTCTCTTTCAACTTCTGGGTGGCTATCAAAATGAAAACTTCCGGCCATTTCTGACAGAAAGACCCGACTACCTGGTCACCGGATTTTGTCTGGGCATGCAAACCATGAATGTGGCTACCGGAGGCACATTGGTACAGGATATACCGGCCGAACTCTACCGGGCCGAAACACCGGAACAGAAGGTAAAAGTTTCGCGTGAAAACCTGCACCGAAATTACTGGCAGGAACTACATGACGATTCGCTGCTGATGGGAATCAACCTGCACCCCATTCAATTTACAGAGAACGATTTTTTTGGTAAAGCGGTAAAAGTTAAGAAAAATGAAAAGCCCAAAATCTTGAGTGCCCATCACCAGGCAGCAGAGAAAATTGGCAAAAACATGGAAGTAACCGCTCTGTCCGAAGATGGTAAGATTGTAGAAGGAATTGTACACAAGGTTTATCCGAATGTTTTTGCCGTCCAGTTCCATCCTGAAGTTGCAGCGCTTTATGAAGACCGGGAGGCCTTAAAGTTTTCACCGGCCGACGAAGCCCAAACCTACCCCGCGATTATAGGGAAAGAGGGCCTCCGTTTTCACAAGGCCTACTGGAAACATATTTCGAAAGCGCTGAAACAAGTGAAACAATAAAAGATATTTTGGTTTTGATTTCTTAACATTCGCCCCCTATTTTACTGCATTCCGGTTTACGTCTGTGGCTTTTCCTAATTTTGCCCGCAAATTGTAAAATCATATGTCAGGAATCACACTTGAAAGTTTAATCGAAGAAGGCGTTCAATCCGGTAAGCGAAGAACCCGGCTGGCTGTTGCCCTGGTTTATTTTAGCATGGGCCTGGCGTTTGCCTCCTGGGCAAGCCGCATCCCCGACATTAAAACCGCACTCAACTTAAGCGACGGTGCCTTTGGTAGTATTCTTTTTGCACTGCCTGTCGGACAATTTCTGATGATGCCCTTTTCAGGTAAACTCGTTACCCGTTTTGGAAGCAACAATGTACTAAAAGTGGGATTACCGCTTTATACGCTGGCACTAACCAGCATTGGATTTGTAAATACCGGCTGGCAACTTGCAGTGGTTCTTTTTCTGTTTGGAGTTACCGGTAACATGTGTAATATTTCGGTTAACACACAGGGAGTTGCTGCCGAACGGCTTTACGGACGCCCCATTATGGCTTCGTTCCACGGAGGCTGGAGCCTGGCAGGTTTTACAGGCGCATTGATCGGTTTTCTGATGATCAACCTGAAAGTTCAACCGGTTTGGCATTTTGTTACGATTATTTTAGTGGTTTGGGCGATTGTCAGAATCAATTACCCCCATCTGGTTAGAATGGATGCCGATCCTAAAAAACATGAGCCTCGCCGGAAATTCTTTATGAAACCAGATAGTATTTTACTCCAACTCGGTATTATCGGGTTCTTTAGCATGGCCAGCGAAGGAGCCATGTTCGACTGGAGCGGTGTATATTTCAAAGATGTGGTGAAAGCTCCGGAATCGCTGGTCATACTGGGCTATACCTCGTTTATGATTATGATGGCTACCGGACGTTTCCTGGCAGACTTCCTGATCTCGAAAATTGGCAGAAAACTCCTGATGCAAATTTGCGGGGTAATGATCTCCGCCGGTCTTTTCACCTCGGTGATTTTCCCCTACCTCATCCCCAGTACCATTGCCTTTATGATGGTTGGTCTGGGAGTTTCAAGCATCGTACCTACGGTGTACAGCACTGCCGGGAAACACGAAAAAATTCCTCCTGGAATTGCATTAGCCACCGTTTCCAGTGTCAGTTTTCTGGGATTCCTGATGGGGCCTCCACTTATTGGTTTTATCGCTGAAGCCTTTGGTTTGCGCTATTCGTATGCCGTTATTGGAATCTTCGGAATCGGAATTACACTGTTGGTTGCCAGAGTAAAAGCGTTACAGCACAGTTAAAGACTGAGGGACTGAGGGATTGAATGATTGAAGGATTGAAGGACTGAAGGATTGAATGAGATTGAGTTGGATTGCAGAAGATTGATGAGATTGATGGACTGGTGAATCAAGCATCGAGTAACGAGCATCGAGTATCAAGTATCAAGTATCGAGTATCAAGTATCGAGTATCAAGTATCGAGTATCAAGCTACCCCCTCCGTCATTCCGGCGTCAAAGTCGCCTGAATTCCTCGTCCCCCTAAAATGGGGACAAACGGAGCAAGCTACAAGTATTCAGCTGCAAGCACATCAAGAATCCAGGATCAAGTATCGAGCATCGAGTATCGAGCATCGAGTAACGAGCATCGAGTAACGAGTATCAAGTATCCGGAATCAAGGTTCGAGTATCCGGAATCTGAACTTTGAACCCGAAACATAACACTGATGTTTAAACTTCCAACTTCTTTACTAATTTTGCGCCCGATTTAAAAGAGCTGATAATGACATTTCTGGAAGAAATAAAACGCCGACGTACCTTTGGAATTGTAAGTCACCCCGATGCCGGGAAAACAACGCTAACCGAAAAACTATTGTTGTTTGGAGGTGCGATCCGTGTAGCAGGTGCAGTAAAAAACAATAAAATCAAAAAAGCAGCGACCTCCGACTTTATGGAGATCGAACGCCAGCGTGGTATTTCGGTGGCTACTTCGGTAATGGGTTTTGAGTACAATGGCTACAAAGTCAATATCCTCGACACTCCCGGTCACCAGGACTTCCAGGAAGACACTTTTCGCACGCTTACTGCCGTCGACAGCGTTATTATTGTAATTGACGCAGCCAAAGGTGTGGAGCCGCAAACCGAAAAACTGATGAATGTTTGCCGGATGCGCAAAACACCCGTTATTGTTTTTGTCAACAAAATGGACCGCCCGGCACAAGATCCGTTCTCGCTGATGGACGAGGTGGAAAATCAGTTAAAAATCAAGGTTCGCCCTTTAAGCTGGCCCATCAACAATGGACCTGATTTCAAAGGAGTTTACAACATTTTCAACCGCAGCCTCAAGTTATTCAATCCCGATATCCAGGAAATCCAGGAACGTATCAAATTTGAAGATGTTTCTGATCCGCAACTCGAAGATTACATCGGTGACGACGCCGGGGTTTTACGGGAAGAGCTGGAACTGGTGGAAGGTATTTATCCCGAATTCCAACAGCAAGAATACCTGGCCGGCGATCTTGCTCCGGTATTTTTTGGTAGTGCCTTGTACAACTTTGGCGTACAGGAGCTCCTCGACAGTTTCCTGCAAATTGCGCCGGTTCCGCAACCCAGCACCACCGAAGAAAGGGTGATCGATCCGAAAGAAGAAGCTTTTACCGGCTTTGTGTTTAAGATCCATGCCAATATTGACCCGAACCACCGGAGCCGTATTGCCTTTGTGAAAATCTGCTCCGGTCGATTTGAACGAAACAAAATATACAAGAATGTCAGGCTCGGAAAGACCTTCCGGATTTCGAGTCCAACGGCTTTTATGGCCTCTCAAAAAGAAACCATCGATGAAGCTTTCCCTGGCGATATCATCGGGGTACCCGACACCGGAAACCTCATCATCGGCGACACACTGACCGAGGGCGAAGAAATCCATTTCAAAGGCTTGCCGAGTTTCTCTCCCGAGTTGTTCCGTTATGTGGAAAATGCCGATCCGATGAAATCGAAACAATTGGGCAAAGGAGTGGACCAGCTGATGGACGAAGGTGTTGCCCAGCTTTTCACCAGTACGTTTAACGGCAGAAAGATAATCGGCACTGTAGGCCAGCTTCAGTTCGAGGTCATCCAGTATCGTTTGGAACATGAATACAACGCCAAATGTCGCTTCGAACCGCTGCAGATGTACAAAGCCTGCTGGATTCAAAGCGATGATCCGAAAGTGTTGACTGAGTTCAAAAAACGTAAATACCAGAAAATGGCCAAGGACAAACTGGGGCGCGACGTATTTATGGCCGATTCGTCCTTTATTTTGCAAATGGCGCAGGACGAATTCAAAAACATACGCTTTCATTTTACATCGGAATTTTGAAGTAAGATTTTATAACTTTACTTCATGGATACCAATTTTTACGACAGCAACCTTTTTACCTATGTCCTGCTTCCGGGACTGATTTTTCTATCGCGTATTGCAGACGTTACCATCGGCACCATTCGTATCGTAATGGTTTCGAAAGGACATAAACTCTGGGCGCCTATTCTTGGTTTTTTTGAGATACTGATCTGGCTGATCGCCATCTCAAAAATCTTTGAAAACCTCGACAACTGGATGTGTTACGTTGCCTATGCACTTGGCTTTGCTACCGGAAATTACGTGGGTCTGAACCTGGAAGAACGACTCGCTGTAGGTATTGTGAAAATACAGATCATTACCCGGAAAGAAGCCTCCAGACTGATCGAAAATCTGCGGGAAGCCGGTTATGGCGTCACCTACCACAATGCACAAGGCGCCAACGAAAAAGTAAGCATTATTCACAGCATTATAAAACGTGTGGAAATAAAGAAAGTGGAAAATATTATCAAAACCACGAATCCCAAAGCCTTCTATTCGATCGAAGACATCAAGTTTGTAAACGAAGGCGTTTTCCCGATGGTAAAAACCAAACTCCGCTGGAGAAAAGGAAAATAATCCTTCATCCCACCGCCTTTAATGATTTGTAATCCCTGGATTTTACTGGTATATCCAGTTCATGTCCAAAAGTGTCAGGTCGGTCACCGACAAACCGGTTCCTTGCGACTGGCTCCCGGCACAATTGCCCAATAAAACCTGATTGTCATCCAGAAAATGAATGGCGGTATAACAGTACCACCCGTCGGGATCAGACACAATGTTTTTTATGTGCTCCCAGGTATTTCCCTCGTCTTTCGAAATGGCTGTGCTCAACGGTGTTCTTTTTCCCCTGATATCGGGATCAGCGCCATCGTTAAAGTTCCAAACCATCAACCAGTCGCCCGTCTCGGGAATCTTTTCGATGGTAGCCGGCGACAACGGAGAACAAATATTGCTGAACTGAATCGGCCCCCAGGTTTCTCCCCGGTCCGACGAATACGACAAGCGCTGAAATCCTCCCGAAGCCCGAATGTACATCATAACACGTCCATCGTTCATTTCAATCAGCCCGGGCTCCTGTGTTATCACATCGGTATCATTGGGCACCTGCGCACCCGATTTCCAGGTTTTGCCATTGTCATCCGAATAATAACTGAATAAATCGCCCTGGTTTTTCCACTCGCCTCCCGGAAAACTGTGGCGTGCAACAGCCATCAGCAAACGTCCGTCCTTAAGCTGGATCACACGGTCGTTGTTCAAAACAAAATATCCTTCTTTATCTGTAATACACGTGATGGCTTCGCTCCATGTTTTTGCTTCATCGGTTGAAATGCGCAACATCGGAATACAGTCTTCGGTCGAGTTTTTGCGAAGGTAGAACATCGCAATTTCACCGTTTTGCAAACGCAGTAGTGAAACCGACATTACATTCATGCCCCCTTCATTCTCAAGAATCACTTCATCTTCCGTTGTCCATGTTTTTCCATTATCCGACGAAGTGCGGCCGGCTAAGTAGGCCGGAGCATGATCGCTCGTAGATTCGCCCTTGTAGCGGCTGTAAACAAACAGTATCCGCCCGTCTTTCAGGGTGATAAAATCGCCCTCACTGTTACGGGGATTATCTTCGGAAGGCGATAATTTCAATACGGTTTGCGGCGCCTTTATTTCTTTTTTTTCAGGCGTTTTATTCGAACAGGCGGTAGAAAATACCATCACACTTAGCGCCAAAGCGACCCAAAACGTGTAGCGACTATTTGTCGATAGATTTAGTTTTTGCATTTCAATAACTGTTAAACGAATGAATGGATTCCTGCTAAAGATGCATCCGGTCAAAGGTATGAAATTTAGGGTGGAATGTTTTGGCAAGACAGCATAACATGGCTAGACTTAGCTCCAAACTCTTGCCGTGTTATGCAGAATACTAAAGTTTTGATTATACAGAAAACGGAATTCACTTTCGTAAATCCCGTTTTCTGTATAATCGGTTTTTATCTTTTACAAATCAGCGTTTAGTGCCGGATAGCGTTTAATCAGCGCCTCCAGTTCTGCTACCACTTCCTTTTTCTTTTCACCAAAAAGAGTTTGGTAATAGTCGATTCCATCCAGAATATTTTTCCTGAATTTTTCGAGGTTGCGTTTCTCCTTCACATCTTCCGTATTTCCGAGGAAGGCATCCACTCTTTCCTTAAAAATATCGAGGTACATGCTTAGCTCCTTGACAAACATGTTCGGGCGCGGCATTTTACTCAGAATATTTATTCTTCCGTAAATGTGGTCCACCATTTCTTTTAGTGTCGATACCTTGTCGAAATAAGCCAGGTTGGGTCCCGGACAAATCGTTACTTTCTCGGTTGCGGCCACTTTCAGGTCTTTCGACAGCAAAGCCGAAATCCCCAATCCGATACACAAACACTCGCGTTCAATAATTTTATCGTAGGCTTTCCGGTACTCTTCCGCGCTTAAGTTTTTCTCTTTCAGTTCCTGCAGCTTTTGGGTTTGGTACTGGCGCGAAGCTGTACAAATGGGCTTTTCGGTAAATTCGGTATTGAATTTTAAAAAGCCTTTGGTACATGGAGTTCCTGCTTTCCCTTCGGCGGCAAGTGCCAGCCTTCTCACACTCATTGAAGCGCCTTTAATGCTGTTAAACGGCACTCCCAGCGGCGACAACCCGCTAAAGTAATAATCTTCTTCTCTGCCTTTGGCCAAAAGATCCATTGTTTCGGTGTCGATACTCACGGCCTCGGGCACCAGCAGAAATGGCGATCCCCACCCCACGCTGTCCATGTTGTAATAATCGAGCAGTAACTGATGCTCTTCGTTGGTCCCCACTCCACCCTGGGCCGTCACTTTCATCCCGGGCGTTGCGGCTGGTTGCGGCAACGATTTCTTTTCAAGCGCCTGGCTGTATGCTTCCACACAAGTTTGGTAGAGCTGATCGCGGTTTTGCCTGAATTCTTCCAGGATGGGCCCCAGTAAAACTCCCTGTGTAGGGAACGCATGTCCGCCACAATTTACTCCCGACTCAATCCTGTATTCCGAAATCCACAATCCTTTGGCGGCAAGCATTTTTCCCTGCACCAGTGCAGAACGGAAATCGCTCACTTTCAGAATTATTTTCTTCTTGATATGTCCCTCAGCGTCCGGAAAGAAATCCTCAAAGTTTTCGATGTAACTGTACAACCGCGGACTCATTCCGGCAGAAAGTACCAGCGACGAGCTCAACTTACTGTTGGCAAATCCCCGTAAAGCAGCATGTGCATCGTTGTACTCGATGGGCAAATCTTCACCATCTTTCTGCTGCGCCTGATCCAGCTTGGTCATAATATTTACATCGATCGATCCCAGCGGCAATTTCTCGTGTACCCAACGGCTAAACTCTTCCACCGCTTTTTTACCTTTCTCGCCAATATTCATCTTTTGCTTCAGCGACGAGGTATCCGGGAGCAACTCCAGGTATTTTTCCAGTTCTCCACCGGCATGTGTTACGGTTTGTTTTAACGCATCGAATTTCTTCGTAACAATATCTTCCACCATATTGAGGTAAGAAGTAATTCGTTTGGCCCGAAAATCGTCGACCTTTTGAGTTATTGCCTTAAATGGAATATCAAATTTATCGCAATAAAATTCGCGCATCTTTTCCATCAAGGTGTCGTCTACCAGCGAAATCACCGAAGAAATACCGTAAGGCGCAACATTGATGGGTGTGTCCAGGGAATACCCCACTCCCAAAACGGGAATATGGAATGAATGTCCTTCAAAAATCTTCATATAAAACTGCATAAAAAAAGGAACGGATTGTTATTCTCGTTCCAGGTTGTCGTTACAATAATTGCGCATAAAGAAAGCAAGTAATTACGAGGCAACCTGCAACTATTAGTGCATCCTTTCGTTTTACCGGCTTATTTATAATGGGTCTTCCGTACATCGTCCATTCATCGAATTAATCTGTCAAATGTTCGATAAATGACCAGTCGGTCAATTAATCCTCGTTGTACTTGTATTTGTAATTTTTTGCTTTTAATTTTCACTGAACGTTCAATCATAAACCATTCAAAAGATGCCACGAAGTCCGGAACAATTTGACGATATCCGAAAACAGAAGAAACAATTGATCATGGACACGGCGCTGGAGTTATTTGCCGAAAACGGTTTTCATGCGACATCCATCAGCCAGATTGCGGCAAAAGCTAAAATTTCGAAAGGACTCACTTATAATTATTTTGAAAGCAAAGAAGGTATTTTGGACGAAATCATGGATCAGGGATTTAACGAGATCTATGACAATCTGGATATGAACCACGACGGTGTTTTAAGCGAAGATGAGTTTAAATACTTTATCCGGCAGAATTTCCGGCTGGTCAGGGAAAACCTGCATTACTGGAAACTTTTTTTCTCACTTCTGCTTCAGCCCAAAGTATCGGCGACATTCGCTTCGAAGTACGAGGAAAAAGCAGGTCCTGTTTTTCATATGTTTTACCAGTTTATTGTTTCTTCCGGCAGTAAAGATCCGGAGAAAGACCTGATGGCAGTGTCTGCCATGATTGAAGGAGCTTTCATGTACCTCGTTGCAGCACCGGGGGTTTTCCCGATTGAAAAAATGGAAGAGGCCGTTATTGACAACTGTATAAAAATCATTAAAGGATAATCAACATGAAAAATTTCAAAGCAATAAATATCAAACTGATTTTCATTTTTTGCCTTTCGGCAATAAGCGCATTTACCGCCTTTTCGCAGGAGATAAACATCGAAAATATTGTAAGAAAAGCAGATGAAAAATTCAGGGGTACCTCAAGCATTGGAGAACTGACCATGATCATTGAGCGGCCTACCTGGTCGCGCACCGTTTCGATGAAGAACTGGACCCTTGGGAACGATTATTCGCTGATATACATAACAGCTCCTGCCAAAGAAAAAGGACAGGTTTTTCTGAAGCGTGACAAGGAAATGTGGAACTGGGTACCCAACATCGAGCGGATGATCAAGATTCCGCCTTCGATGATGATGCAGTCGTGGATGGGTTCCGACTTTACCAACGACGACCTGGTGAAAGAATCGTCGATGGCCGACGATTACAATCAGAAATTACAGGGAGAGGAGAAAATCGATAATTATGAATGCTATAAAATCCAGCTCATCCCCCACGATGATGCGCCTGTGGTTTGGGGTAAAGTAATCATGTGGATCTCGAAAGAAGAGTTGCACTGGCTGAAGGCTGAGTTCTACGACGAAGACGGGTATCTCGTTAACACCGAAATTCTGAGCGATATCAAAAAGATGGACGATCGTGTGATGCCCACCCGACTGGAAATGATTCCGGCCGATGAAGAAGGAAACAAAACGATTTTAATCTTCAATAAGATTGACTTTGATGTAAAAATCGATGAAAGTTTTTCTCGCAACAGAATATGAAAAGGATACGATAAGGACTGAAGGATTGAAGGACTGAAGGACTGAAGGCTTGAGTTCAAAAAAATGGCTAACTCTAAAAGAAAAATACTATGATTGAAAATGACAACATCCGATTCAGAGAAGAAATGAAGGCCCGCCTGAAAAAGTTTGTTATTGATCTTATCAGGTTCTGCCAGAGATTACCGCATACACAGGAAGCCAATATCTTTAAAAATCAACTATTAAGATCAGGAAGTTCTGTTTATGCCAATTACAGGGCTGCCTGTAGAGCACGATCTAAAGCTGAATTTTTCAGTAAATTGAGTATCGTTGTTGAAGAGGCCGATGAAACAGAAATGTGGCTCGACCTTTTAATCGATTCTAAAATAAGCGATACAACAGAAGCCAAGCATTTGCATCAGGAAAGTCTTGAAATACTCAGGATAATGGCATCAGCCAGAAAAAACACAAAATTCTAGAAACATGAAATTCATTCAAAATAAACCATTCAATCGTTCAATCCATCAGTCCTTCAATCCATCAACAAATCAATCCTTCAATCCATCAACAAATCAGTCCTTGATATGAGTACCAACATCAAACTGGCCTGGCGCAATCTTTGGAGAAACCGACGGCGAACAATCATCGCAATTTCGTCCATCGTTTTTAGTGTACTGCTGGCATCGTGGATGCGATCGATGCAGGAGGGATCATATGACAGTATGATTGAAAATTCGGTTAAGTTTTATTCCGGTTATTTGCAGGTACAGGACACGGCCTTCTGGAACGAACGAATACTCGACAACAGCTTTGCAGCAAGTGATGAATTAAAGGAATCGATCAGTAAAATTCCTGACGTAACGCTTGTGGTCAATCGAATAGAGTCTTTTGCGCTGGCTGCCAATCACCTGAAAAGTAAACCGGCGATGGTTATGGGAATTGAGCCCGAAGCGGAAGACCAGATTACCAAGATCGCTCAAAAAGTTAAAAAAGGCAGTTTCCTGAAAACCGGGGACAAAGGAGTTATTTTGGGCGAAGGACTGGCCAAATATCTTGGATTGGATGTAGGCGACACACTGGTAATGATCAGCCAGGGGTATCACGGTATGAGCGCCAGCGGATTATTTGTGATTGAAGGCTTGCTTTCTCATCCCAACCAGGAATTTAACAACCGCATGGTGTACCTGGATATTGATGCGGCGCGGGATTTTTATTCCATGCAGGGAATGTCGACAGCACTGGTAGTGATGGCGCGTAATCACTACGAAGTAAAACACATCAAAAATGCCATCGAAAATATGCTTCCGGCTGATAACCGTATTATGACCTGGACCGAAATGCAACCCGACCTGGAACAATTGATTGAAAGTGACCGGGGAAGCGGTAAAATCATGCTGGGGATTCTGTATATGGTGATTGCCTTTGGAATGTTCAGCGTAGTACTGATGATGGTAAAAGAACGCGCACGCGAATTTGGTGTGGTTCATGCCGTGGGGATGCAAAAAAGTAAATTATCGGTAGTTGTGTTTTTCGAAACCTTCTTTATCGGATTGATCGGTTGCAGCGTTGGATTGCTCATCAGTTTCCTGTTCTGTCTCTATTTTTATTTCAATCCGATTCCAATGACGGGAAAGATGGCAAAAGCCTACGAAATTTACGGCATGGAACCTTTTCTTTACTTTTCATTGAAAGCCTCGCTCTTTTACAGCCAAATGATACTGGTTTTCCTGCTCAGTGTATTTATTTCCATCTTCCCGATGTACAACATTCAACGGTTGAAGATTACAAAAGCCATGCGAAATTGAATCAGTTAACAGCGAGCAGTCGCAGTGCACAGTTAAGAGGTAACGAAATGAGAAATAAAAATAGCAGTAAGCAAAAATTGGCATTACAAGTTGCGGAAAATACTTCCGACTTCAGTCTTCCAACTTCAATCAAATTTTTAATGTTATGATCTTATCAATAGCCTAGAGAAATGTATGGAGAAAGAAGGTGCGCAGCATTATTATGATTGTTGCCATTGCATTGGGATTGATCGCCGGTGTTTTTGCGACGGCTTTTATGCTGGGTGCGGTCGATTCCAGAATTGAATCGGCTACCCGAACTGAACTGGCACATCTGCAGGTACATGCTTCCCATTTTTTGGATAATAACGAAACCGGATTAATCATCAACAAGGCAAGTGAGTTAACACAGAAAATCAACCAGCTCGATGAAGTAGATGCTGTTAGCTACCGGTTGATTGCAGAACCCTTTATTATGGCAGCTCACGGAACAGGAGGCGGTAAAATGCTGGGGATAATTCCCGAAGAGGAAAAGCAGGTAACCAATATCTCTCAAAAACTGGTCGACGGTACTTATCTCGAAAAAACCAGCCGGATGCCACCGGTGCTGATTGGTGAAAAACTGGCCAAGAAACTAAAGTTAAAAGTCGGTTCAAAGCTGAATGTTCAAATGGTGGATATGAACGGCGACCTTTCGTCGAAAGGCTATCGGGTCAGTGGAATCTACCGCACGGTAAATACGGGTTTCGACGAGACCAACCTTTTTGTATTGTACGATGATCTGAAAAAGCAATTGGGACTGCAGGGCGATGTGGCACACGAAATAGCCATGATTTGCAACGATGCTGAAATGGTGGACGAAGTAAAAACAAAGGTACAGCAACTGGCCGGAAACGACGATGTTAAAACTTGGAAGGAACTCAGTCCGGAAATGTCGATCCTAACCGAGTCGATGGACCAGTACATGTACATATTTATCCTGATCATTTTGCTGGGGCTCTGTTTTGGCATCATCAATACCATGCTGATGGCGGTGCTCGAACGCACCAAGGAGATAGGAATGTTAATGGCGGTTGGAATGAACAAGCGTAAAATTTTTGGAATGATCATGCTTGAATCCGTTATGCTGACATTAACCGGCGGATTACTCGGAGTTTTTATTGGATCACTTATTACAAAGTATTTTGAGACGCGTCCAATAGATGTTTCGGCGTTTTCCGAAGGACTGGAAAAATACGGATACGCTACAAAAGTTTACACGTCCCTTCAGCCTGACACCTTAATCATCATTACCATTCTGGTCATCATTACCGGAATAATTTCGGCTGTTTACCCTGCGCGAAAAGCATTAAAACTCAATCCTGCAGAAGCAACGAGAAGTGAATAAGAAATGCACGAATGCTTAAATGCATAAATGCTGTAATAATAGAAATCGTTTATCAAAAATTTTAATCATGAACCCAAAAGACATTTTTGTTGAAGAAATGAAGAAGCGCACAAAAAAATTTGGTGTGGATGTGATTCTATTTTGTGATTCGTTTAGGCAAAGCAAGGCAACTTCTGTAATTACTTACCAGCTTATCAAATCGGCAACTTCAACGGGAGCTAATTATCGTGCGGCATGTCGTGGTCGATCACGAGCTGAGTTTTTCAGCAAAATAAGTATTGTTGTGGAAGAGGCAGATGAATCCTTATTCTGGCTTGAGGTAATAAACGACTCCAAACTTTCGGAAAATAAAACAGAACTCAAACGCCTCACCAATGAGTGTACTGAAATTTTGAAAATCGTTACGAAATCAAAAGATACGACTTACAAAAATATTAACCATTAATGCATTTCTGCATTTTAGCATTCCCGCATTATTATGAAAATCATAGAAATAAAAAACCTGCACAAAATTTACAACAGCGATTCGGTAGCTGTGCACGCCGTAAACGGAATCGATGTTTCGTTTGAAGAAGGAGAATTCACCGCGATCGTTGGCCCGTCAGGTTCAGGAAAAACCACTTTGCTGAATATTATTGGCGGACTGGATGACGCCACCGAAGGCAGTGTTGAAATTGAAGGAATAAAAATAAATGAACTTTCGGCACGCAGACTAACCGATTTCCGGATGAAAAACATTGGCTTTGTTTTTCAGGCTTATAACCTTATTCCTGTGCTTACGGCTAAGGAAAACGTCGAGTTCATCATGCATTTGCAGGGAACCAGTAAAGCCGATCGCGAAGCCAGGACTACCGAACTTTTAAAAGCAGTAGGATTGGGAGAAATGATGGATCGAAGGCCTTCAAAACTTTCAGGCGGACAACAACAACGGGTAGCAGTAGCGCGTGCACTGGCATCGAAACCCAAATTTGTTTTGGCCGATGAGCCAACCGCCAACCTGGATTCACATTCCACTGAAAATCTTCTTGATATTATGGAGCAACTTAATAAAGAAGAAAAAATTACGTTTATTTTTTCGACACACGATCAACGCGTGGTAAACAAAGCACGCCGCGTAATTACGATCGAAGATGGGAAAATAATAAGCGACATTTCAAAATGAAACGAATTCTGGGACTCATATTATTTTTATTGATTTCTCTTTGGGCACCAGCCGAAAACGGTAGAAATCCGGCGCTAAATACCGCCGAAAAAGTAAATTATCTAACTCCGTTGGAGAAAGAAGTTATATACGAAATCAACCTGTTTCGCTCCAATCCGGCCCGGTATGCCAAGCTTTATATTGAGCCCCTCGCCAAATATTACGACAAAAAGATTCTTCACTATCCAGGAGATCAACCTATACAAACAAAAGAAGGAGTCAGGGCGCTAAATGAATGTGTCAAAGAACTGGAGAAAGCCACGCCGCAACCAATTCTATATCCCAACAAAGGCCTTTCGCAGGCTGCCCGGAAACATCAGAAAGATCAGCAGAAAACCGGAAGAACCGGCCATACCGGCAGCGACGGTTCAAACATGCGGCAACGGGTCGAAAAATATGGCAAGTGGCAGGTGCGAATCGGCGAAAACATTGCCTATGGAAATTCGAGCGCCCGGCAAATTGTGATTTTTCTTCTGATCGATGATGGAATAAAAGACCGCGGTCACAGGGTCACCCTTCTCCACCCCGCTTTTAAAATAGTTGGAGTGGCTTGCGGCTCGCACCCGGTTTACGAAACCATGTGTGTAATGGATTTCGCCGGAGGAATGGCAGACTAGAATTTAGGAATGCACACAAAGTAGTTAGTAATGAATAATAAAGGGGAAAAATATAGACTCGGGAATAAGAAACAAAGATCCCTTTCCGGATTCCATCTGCTGATTTCCAACTTTCCTGTCCGTATTCTTCTTTCTATTCTTTCACTGATTGTAATTTCGGTTATCGACTCAAATGCCCAATCCAAAATCGATTTTAACGGATACATCAAAGAGCTGAGTATGTATTACAAGCCGGTCGATCCGATCCAGGTTTCGGAAACCAAAACTCTGGACAACCTAATCCTCAACCAGTTTCACAACCGGCTAAATTTCAAGTGGTATGCCAGTTCAAACTTCACATTTGCGCTGGAAGCAAGAAACCGACTGTTTTTTGGTCAAATGATTAAGGACTTTCCGGAATACAAAGACATGATTGAGGCAGATAACGGACTACTGGATTTGGGAGCTGCATGGGCATCGGGAAACGGATGGTTATTACATTCGGTGATCGACCGTGCTTGGGTTGATTATACCAGCGGGAAACTCCAGCTTCGGTTGGGTCGTCAGCGAATAAACTGGGGCACCAACCTGGTCTGGAATCCCAACGATGTGTTCAATACTTTTTCCTATTTTGATTTCGACTACGAAGAACGCCCCGGAACCGACGGCATTCGGATGCAGTATTACACCAGCGAAACCTCATCAGCAGAGTTAGTATATAAAATCGGGCAAAACTCAGATGAAGCAGCTGTTGCAGGAATGTATCGTTTTTCAAAGCTCAATTACGACATTCAGTTTCTGGGAGGTTGGGTTGGCCCCGACTATGTGCTGGGTGGTGGCTGGTCGGGCGATATAAAAGGCGGCGGCTTTCGGGGTGAAGCGACCTGGTTTAAGCCCCGCAACAATGATAACTCGGAAAATTTCGAAAGTTTTGTTGCCTCAGTTTCGGGCGATTATACCTTCCGAAACAGTTTATACTTACATGCCGCCGTACTTTTTAACAGTCATGGGACAACCGGAGATGCAGGAGGCCGCAGTTTTTTTGCCACCAATATTTCTGCAAAAATGCTTTCGTTTGGCCGTTACAACCTGTTTGCCCAAACCTCTTATCCAATTACGCCGCTGTTCTCCGGAACCATCGCAGGTATGCTTAATCCCTGCGATGGTTCTTCCTATATCGGTCCATCGCTGACCTATTCCATAGGAAACAACTGGGAAGTGATGTTAAACGGCCAACTTTTCTTCGGCCGCGAAGGCACCGAATACGGAGATTACGGGCAGGCAGTCTTTGCACGAATTAAATGGTCATTTTAATGCACAAAAGTGATTATCGAATCCATTTATTATTTATTTTTGGGCGTTCATAAAAAGCGAGTGTGTCCGTCAACGGATGGACAAGACTCAGTGGTAGTCCCGAGTGTTCGGGATCTCAAGCTGAGGGTCGCAAAACTAAAAATAAGCGGGAGTAGCTCAGTGGTAGAGCATCAGCTTCCCAAGCTGAGGGTCGCGGGTTCGATCCCCGTTTCCCGCTCACTGAGAATAAAGGAGTTAGATAAAAATCTGGCTCCTTTTGTTTTTAGTGGGTACAACAATTAGCTAAATACATTGAAAAATAATATGCCCCTCAGATGTCGCAGATTTCCCAAAAATTTCATTCTCCTTTATCAATTCGATCAAAGCGACTAACGAAGTACCTTAAAATCTTTCCCTTGCTATCATTTTGTATTCCTCTGAAAAGTAGAATAATCCATTATTCTCATCAGTCGCCATTTATTCTGAAGACTTCCTATAAAAGAATTATTAGCAAAAAAGCAACTGAACCTTTATCTTTGTTGATAACACAAAACATAAATACAAAACGAACATGAAAAAGATTTTTTTGACACTTTTCGCATTTTCAGCCCTTTTATTGGGCTGCAACGACGAAAACGGATCTGGTACCCTTAAAGTATCATTGACCGACGCACCGGGAGACTATGAGGCAGTATTAATCGACCTTCAAGGTTTAAAAATAAATGCTTCGAACGACACTTCCGACATCAGTGGCTGGAAGGATTTAGCGCTTGATACTATGGGACAAATTGACCTCCTTACCTTAGTGGGCGATAGTTCTATTCTACTGACCGAAGATGAAATCCCGGTTGGAAGGATCAACCAGATGCGAATGATTTTGGGCTCAAACAATCAAATTGTTTTAGCAGGAGATACTTTGGATTTGGAAACTCCATCCGCACAACAATCCGGATTAAAGTTTAATATTCATGCTGATATTGCAGAAGGCGAAACCTTTGAAATGACACTCGACTTTGATGCAGAAAAATCAGTAGTCAATAAAGGAAATGGAAGCTATTCATTAAAACCAGTAATTACTGTTATCACTGAATAGTTTCAACATAATTCTTATCAATTACCGAATAGATAAAAGGGGCTGTCCAAAAAGTAAATGTCACGCAAAGCGCGCCAAGATTTACTCAAAAGCACGCAAATAGAGAAGCTGATTATGAGTAATCTGCGACCTTTGCGCTTCTTTTGTGTCTTTGCGTGAACCTGATTTTACTGACTTCTTGGACAGCCTCTTTCTTTATCGTTTTTCCAATGGAGTTTCTTTCCTCATTTATAAATTCAAAAAAAACTTCGCTCTTCCCACTAAAACAAATAGCCGAGACAAAAAGGGCTTAACCTATTGTTAAACCCTATTCCAAAAAGTAATTTCGTTACCGTTTCCCTTTTTTCAGGGTAATGGTCCCTTCCCAATGATGATGGGAATTGGAATCCTCGCTGCTGTTGTAATCATTGGTCATGCCACCACCCGAAGCATCTTCAAATCTTCCGGTTCCTCCTATAATTTCAAACGGATCTCTCCAATACGAAACTACATAATCGGGATGGTCTTCCAGTCGGCCGGGAAATACCGTTCCGCTTAACGTCACAAACAGAGTATCGCCATTTGCTGCAACAATGTAGGCGTACGCATCGCCATAATCGCCATGATCCAATTGACCTTCGGGTGTAAAATAGGGTGTTACGCAAAAATCGAAATGTACCATCGACTGTCCAACGTGAGTGCCCGTGCCGACTCCATCGACAAAAACATTAATGTCGCATTTGTCGGTAGGAATTCCAAACGGACCATACACATAGGTACCAACATAATCCACAATAAACGGAACAGTCACCATTTTAATGTCATCCGATTTATCAGCACCCAAATTCCCGCTCTTTAAGCGAGCATCAACAACATCATCTGATACAGAAGTGCATGAAACACATACTCCCATGCCCAACACCAAGAGAAAAAGTCTGCATAAGTTTTTCATAATTTTGAATTTAGATGAAACAAAAACTCATGTTTATCACAAACTAACCGGACAAATGAGAAGTATGCTTTTGGATTTATCAACTACTGATGAATTCAGTATTTATGTATTGTAAGCTACAGTTTTTTGCACTTAGAAGCAATTTAAATAAAATCAAAGTAAACACTTATGCAACTGATTATCTGTACATTATGTTGAAAAATCACCCGATCATCGAAAAATGATGACGTGGATTCGAATCTCGAATTGGTTTTTATTCGTTAACTTGTTTAAAGAATACGCCAGTTTGATGTAACACAACAAAACTGAGTTTGGCCATGTCAGGAGTAATTATCAACGGCAACGAACCTCTCTACACGCTGAGTATTGCATCGAAACTTTCGCAAACTGCTCAGCATTCCATCCGTCAATACATCGACCGGGGATTGATTATCCCCCATAAAAAAGAGTCGAGGCGGCATTTGTTTTCGGATTCCGATATATTGAGATTGGTCTGGATAAGAAAATGTCTGGAAGAAGATGGGTTAAATTTTGCGGGAATAAAAGCAAAATTGGCGCTTATTCCCTGCTGGACGATTAATAACTGTTCTCTTCAATCAAGAAAAAACTGCGACGCTTACTATTCCTCGAATCTCCCCTGCTGGGAAGCCTCTGAAAAAGGAGCAGAATGCAGAAACAAAGACTGCCGTGAATGTGAAGTTTACCTGTCGATTACAGCTGACCTGGAAATGAAAACCTTATTAAAGAAATATCTGCCTTAACAAAGATACACCCCTCTTTATACTATGCTTGCAGAAGGATGGATTTCTGAAAAATTTTCACCCTGAAGTTTCTTATACATCTACCATCGAACTTTTTACATGTTCGCATACTTCATCAACTTCCTTCACAAAATCATCGTAATTCAGTTGCATTCCGTTTACATAAGCGCTCCAACCGGCACTCGATTTGACATAATGCACAGCTTCCTCAATTTCTTCCGCTGTGGCTCCGTTTAATTTTGCCATTTCGGTGTAAAAATAGGCACAATACCAACACTTGGTAGCCGCTGAAATGGCTACTCCAATTAATTCCCGATATTTGTTCGGAATTGCTCCTCCTGCAAGATGAACACTTTTAAACACGTTCCATTCCAAATCAATTGTTGCTTCCGGTACACGTTTAAACATCGACGGAACCTGTCCAAACATCTGTTCAATTTCATTAAATACAGCTTCTCTACTCATTGTGATACCGGCGTAAAATGTTTACTTTTGAGTTTTAGATCAATGAAATACAGACTTTTCGTATTATAAAAACAAACTATCCCATCAACATTGCGTAGAAGCCTAAAAATCAACAATCTTCAATCATGAAAAATTTAACCGCCCTGTTTTTTCTTCTCCTTTTACTGGATTCATGTTCAACCACTGGAAAATTAGCCAACGAAGCCATTCATCATGCCATAGTCGGACAAAATGAAAAGATCATTTACAACCGACTGGGAAAGCCCGCCAGAACAGAAACTTCATCTGAAGGGGAGAAAATACTGGTGTACGAATTCCAGAGTAAAGGTATGTACACAACGCCCAATAAATCGAATTTAACAGTAGATTACTCGGGTGATATGGGCAATTCTGCTCCGCACCTTAACTGGCAATACTCAAGGGCAAATACACAAACCAACTCTACTGAATACACGATTTATCAAAAGGATATATCTGTTTTACAGGTATTTTTAAACAAAGAAGGAAATTGTACCCGCATTCAACACAATCTCACCAAAGATCAGCTGGAGTATTTTTACGGGAGTTTTAGCAAATATATACCCAAAGACTAAGCAGACTTTTTCAATAGACAAATGCCGGATTAACTCCTTCTCTTCCGCCTGCTTTAAATAAAAACCATAAGCAGAGCGAAAACCAATCCTCCTATGGCCACTAAAATCCCTTTCTTTAAAACTTTGGCCGTTTTTACATACATAAAAAACGCTGATAGCGAAAAGAACAATAATGCGGCGCCAAAAAATATGTTCAGGTAAAATAAACGGCTGTTGGTAGTGGCTTTATGCAGTCGTTCCAGTTTTTGAAGAACAAGCGGCAGTTGCTTCACGGTATAGTTGGCAACTCCTGTATTTTTATTGTAAGTCCCTTCTGCAAAAGTGATTTCATCAACGGTCTCCTTGGTTACTTTAAAATTCCGGATCGCCAACGCTCTTCCCAGTTCTCCTTCAGGCAAGTTTGGCTTTAATTCTTTGGTAATATTGTTTTCAATTTTAAAATAGTTGGTCGTACGAAAAATCATGATGGTCCCGCTGATGGCGTAAATGCTCATTATCCCTGCCAGAAAAAATCCTAAGTACCTGTGATAAACTCTGACTTTTGCCTGAATCTTACTCATTTCATTAAATTTTAATCGTTGTTTCTAATTCTCTGAATCTCCCTTTTCTCAAGAATACTCTAAAAGACATCCTTTAGGGACGAAAGTTTAACCTTGATCCAAAGTTTCTATCATTTATTAAAATAATTGCCTACAGGTTAAGTTTTGATACGGCAATGCCAGACAGAAAACAACTGAAACGGGATTTCCCAAACCGACACAATTGACATTCGCCCATTTATTTTGTAAATTGAATGAAAACCTACATACACTGCCATGAAAGAATTTTGTTTAATTACCGGGGCAGCAAGCGGCATTGGGTATGAATTTGCCCGCATATTTGCAGATCAGGATTATAACCTGGTACTGGTCGATCTTAACGCAACAAAGCTTTCGGAAATAAAAAACGACTTTGAAGAAAAGTACCACTGCAGGATTGAAAACATGATTATTAATCTTACTGATCCTCAAGCTGCACAAAAAATCTATGAAACCACGAAAAGCCAAGGAATCAAAATACAGGTATTGGTTAACAACGCAGGGTTTGGTGTTTTTGGCAGTTTTTATGAAGCCGATCAGCGCCGTCAGCTTGATCTTTTACAGCTCAGCGTAACAACTACTACACAACTTACACATCTCTTTCTGAAAGACATGATTAACCGGAACTCTGGCAAAATTCTGAATGTTTCATCTATTGCCGCCTTTCAGCCGGGGCCATTTATGGCAGTTTATTACGCCTCGAAAGCCTATCTCCTCCATTTTGGGATGGCACTTGCCAACGAACTCAAAGACACAAATATAACGGTAACCACACTTTGCCCGGGCGTTACCAAGACTAATTTTCAACGTTCAAACGGTAATCTTTTACCCAAATTCGGAGTGTTTAGTGCCAGTCCCGAAAAGGTGGCCGGCTATGGATATATTTCATTGATGCGCGGAAAACCGCTGGCCATTCCGTGTTTTTACAACCGGGTTATCGCGGCTTTGCACCGTTTTATGCCGCTTCGTTCGGCAACCCAGCTCTCCCGCCTTATTCAAACTACAAATCGGAATGAGGAACTGGTCACGTCTGAATGGAGAGAACGTCGGGTAATACATTAACTCCTTATGATTCTTTCAGTGCAATAAAATCTGATGTTAATAGTTGAATGATCAAATTACTGAACCATTTTGAAAACCTCAGAGCCTGCCAACAAAAAGCAACCAAGCCCGTAATCTTCAAAATCGGGCATGCTGGTATAAGTAACCGGCTGACCATCCGAGGGTTGTTTTCCGGTTCCCTGCACATAGCCCAGAAATCCGTCTTTGTGCAGAGCTTCTTTAATAATCGCATTCCAGGCCTTAAAAATAACAGGTTCAAATTTCTCACTTTCTACCAGTCCGTTATTAACTGCCCAGGCCATTCCGTAAACAAACAGAGCCGTGCCGCTGGTTTCTTTTCCTCCAAAATTTTCAGAATCATGTAAACTGACATTCCAAAATCCATCCTCTCGTTGTAAGGGAACCAATGCATCAAGCATGGCAAGCAGTGTTTCTTCATATTCGGTGCGGTGCCGATCGTCGGGCAAAATATCGAGTACTCGTACCAAAGCAGCCACCACCCAGCCATTTCCACGCGACCAGTAGCAATCTTCTCCATTGGGTTCTTTATAGGGAGGTAAGAAATCTTTGTCGCGCCACCATAATCGGTCGTTTGGATTCCACAGACCTTGCCGGACTTTCGTATCCATGTACATTGCGTACATCCTTTCCGAATAAGCCGTATCGCCGGTAAGCGCCGTTAGCTTCGCAAATACGGGCATTGCCATTTGTAGGGCATCAATCCAGTCCCAATCATCGATTTTATCTGTTGCCATCATCGAATCAACCGAAGCCTTAATATCGATTATTCTCTCCTCTTGCTGTTCGATATTATACAAATCGATATAGGTTTGCCCGCAGCATTGATTGTCTCCATTACGTGTTGCAACATAACCATCGCGCAATCCCCAGCGATGTTCTTCTCCCCACGAAACGGCATAATCGTAAAATTCAGGTTTCGGATCAATGGAATAGAGTGCCATCAATCCTTCGTAATAAACCGCGCGTGTCCATATATTACTGGGGCGTTCTCTGTTCGTTATAATGCTTTTCCCGGTATCGGGCCATTTTTGCATAAAATAGGCGTTCGCCAGTTTCATTTTTGTCAGTACATCTTCTTGGGTCGGAGTTTCTGTTCCTGAGAATTGACATGATCCGAAAAAAATCAAAAGGTTTAGAATACAAAGATTTAGCTTTTTCATGTGGTATTGATTCGTTAATGATTATTAGTTAGGCATATACAACCTGTTTTAGCGCTTAATAACTTTTGAAAAGTGCATCAACTTTCGAAAATATCCCAAACCGAAAAGAAACGGATTCTGGTAAATATCCTTCTTCGTGAAAATACAAAAAATGAGTCGCTTTCACTTAGAAGTTATTACTAAGTGTGCGATATAAAGCTTTCTATACGTTGATCACTCTTAGACCAATATTTTTTTGAATCTACCTGTTTAGCATATTATTTATTAGAAGCGACATCCACTTTAACTCTCTTTAAAATCCAGGTTTATTCCCAAAATACTTTTGAGACAAATTCTTTGTATTTACAAACTAACTGTATTTGCTACAATATAACACTTGGAGGTATTTTATTGCTACTGTATTGTTTATTAATTCATTATAGCCTAAATTTAATCAAGAAGAAGGTCTTTTATCTTTCAAAAAACCAAATTTACACTCTGTTTTTTAGTGTTCTGTGACTTAATTGGAAATATTTCCTCTTAGGAAAGGTTCAGTAGCTATCGCACGGATATATTTCTGACCGTTTTAAAACAATAATTCTAATTACCAGGAAAATGAGAGAAGATCAAAGGGAAGTGAAATCGTTGTATGAACGATTGGGGGGTATCGCAGGAATAACCGCCATTGTCGATGACATCGTTGAAAACCACATGACAAATCCGGCTGTAAACGCGCGATTTCTGCCCTTAAAAGACAGTCCTGAACATTTTTCAGAAGTAAGGCAACATCTGATTCACTTTCTGGCAGCTGGCAGCGGCGGTCCCCAGGAGTATAAGGGGAAAGATATGCTCTCCTCGCACAAAGGGATGAACATCAGCCAGGGAGAATACATGCACGTGATCGACGACATTATGAAAGCGCTGGGGAAAAATAATATCGACGAAGAAACCCGGAAAGATGTGCTGGCCATTGCCTACGCCTTAAAAACTGATATTGTTGGAGTTTAACGATCCTTTTAAAACAAAATAACCATGAAAACATTAAAATTTACATTCTTGCTTATTTGCATTTACGCAATGGTATCCTGCGAAAAAAGTGATCTGACAAGCGATCTGCAGGATGAGGTACAGCTCAAAAGTGCACAAAAGGTGCTGAATTTCAGGGCTCACCTTTCGGGCGAAAACGAAGTTCCTGCGGTTTGGACCGATGCCAGCGGGCAGGCTATTTTTCAATTGAACAAGGAAGGTACTGAACTGTCGTATAAACTCATTGTCGACAGTATTGAAAACGTGTTGATGTCTCACATCCATTTTGCTCCTGCAGGACAAAATGGTCCGGTAGTGGTATGGCTTTACCCGTCATCCGCACCACCGGTTTTAATCCCGGGAATGACCAGCGGAATACTTGCTGAGGGCGTTATTACCGATGCCAACCTCGCAGGAATTACCTTAATGGACCTTATCGATACCATTTATGCCGGAGGTGCGTATGTGAATGTTCATACTTCCCAAAACAGAGGTGGAGAAATAAGAGGACAGATCAAAGGGAATATGCCGGGAGGTCCGAATTAATCAGAACGTTGTTCAGGTTTAGTTGAGGATAAATCTGAAAAGCAGGGAAGCATAGGCTCCCTGCTTTTTTAAATGCTGAACACGAATAAACTAAATTGCGGACTTATCCAGCATCAACATTTGATTGATGACGATTTCGGTAATGTACTGCTTATCGCCGTTTTTATCTTCATACGTCCGGTTGGTCAATTTTCCCTCGATCGAAATCTCCGATCCTTTTTTCAGGTATTTCTCTGCAATTTCAGCCTGCTTGCCCCAGGCTACCAATCGGTGCCAGATGGTTTCGCTGCGTTTTTCACCGTTACTGTCGCGATAAATTTCGTTGGTTGCTATGTTGAAATTAGCAACTGTTTTCCCGCCGTCGAGCTTTCTAACTTTTGGATCTTCTCCCAAATGACCGAGAAGCCTGACGCTGTTTCTTAATGCATTCATGATGTGTAATTTTTAGTTAATACTGTGGAGCCGTTTCTTGCTTCGGTCTCCGTAAACGAAATGCTGAAACAAAGCTAGTTAGACTAAAGTGGCTTATTCGGTAGTTAAACATTTGTAAACGACAATAAACGATTACAAGCGTTTACAAACGGATATAATTTTGTATTTTAGCACTTTAACAAAGCACAAAAGTTTCTAAATAAAACAGGTGAAGTGTATTAACATACCGTAATGCATTTGACTATACCTATCAGAAAATGAAAGAAGTTGATAAAATAGCGTTTATTGAAACAAAAAATGGACAAATTTTAAGCACAAAATCTAAAGGAAAATCAAAATACTATATTCCAGGAGGTAAAAGAGAATTGGGAGAAACCGACGAGCAGACTCTTGAAAGAGAAGTATTGGAGGAATTAGACGTGCGAATAAAAAATGAGACAATTAAATATGTCGGAACTTTCAAAGCTCAATCTGACGGAGCAAAAGAAGGTGTATTAGTTAAAATGACTTGTTACAAGGCAGAATACGATGGAATTTTAAGTCCAAAAAGTGAAATCGAAGAAATAAGATGGCTGAATTATAAGGACCTGAACATCATATCTGAAGTAGACAAAAAAATATTTTTATTTCTTAAAGAAAATGGCGAACTGAAATAAAAACGCATTACAGCATTGTATAAGTGTAATGCGGGCTAAAGTGACAACCCAAAGTAAATGAATATTAAAAAATATATAGGCAAAGTTGAAAGTATAGGCATTATAACCCAGCACTACACTTAAACTTTACAGCTAAAAATTAGATCACTACAAATAAATGAAATACATAAAACAAAATAAAAACTGGAACGCAGAGCCGAATGCGCCGCGACTTGCAATTTCACAGTCGGAGAACTGGCTGGAGTTATCCTTTCTTTTGAATTCGTTTACATTTGAGCATATTGACGAAGGCGAAACGGGAAAACTGGCGTTTTTTGAGGCATATGCTTACCGCCTGGATTCTACAAACGACGAAGCTTACCAACAGGGAAAGTTTCGATTCAAAAATAGCCAGTTGCCATGGGGCGAATTTTACGAACTGATTGATTCGAAAGGAGATCGCGATTTTCCGGCCGATAAAATTGTTGTGGATGAGTCGGTCAGCAAAAAGAAAATCCGGCATTTTATTTTCTTTCTGCGCGATGGCATCTTTGAATGTCTGGCTAACGATTTTAAATTCAGCTTTATTCACGATACAAGCGATATTCTGGAAGAGAAATACCCCAAAGGCTACCTAAATCATTATATCGCCATGTTTGCATCGGTGTTTGACAAACCTTCTGTCGACAATTTTAAAACCTACACCGATTTATACCTGCAGATGGAAAGCAAAAAGGAATTTGCAGATTTAAAGAATGAACTGAAAAACATAAAACGAAACAATGATTTGAATCTATACCTGAAATACGCCAACGATTTTCAGCTGGCTGACTTTGGAAGAAAACAACTCGATGATATGATCAAAGTGATTGAAAACTACAAAGTATAAAACAGGTGCCGAACTGACTATGATTAAAACACTTCTATATATCGTTTTGACATTTCCCATGATTTTGCAGGCGCAGGAAATGAAAACAACGGTGAAGGAAATGGACAACGCGTTTTTTAAACAAGACCCATATTGGAGAGGTGCCGACGGTGCTGCCACTGTTGCGTTGGATTCGGGTAAAGTTTTGTGGCTTTTCAGCGACACTTTTATCGACCAAAGCGGAAGCGGGAAAAGAACCAAGTCGAAATTTATGATCCGAAACAGCATTGCCATCCAGTATTCCGACTCGGCAAATGCAAAACTCAACTTTTTTTACAAGGGAAGCAGCAGGAAACCCGACGATTTTTTTAGAATCCCCGGCAAAAACTGGTTCTGGACAGGTCATGGGAGAATGTTGAAAGACAAACTTCTGATTTTTCTGATGGAACAAACAGCCACCAGCACCGGTATGGGATTTGAATCGGTGGACTGGTACCTTGCAATTATTGACAATCCGAACGACAGCCCGGCTGATTGGAAAATAAATTATTCCAAAGGCCCGGAAACGTTTGGGGTGATTGTTGGCTCGTCGGCCGTGCTCAGCGACGAAAATTACCTTTATGCTTTTGGCGTAAAAGAACCTGCCACACACGAAACCTATTTACTTCGGTTTGAGATCAGAAAAATCATCAATGGTGACTTATCGTCGCCCGAATGGTGGGTAAACAATACCTGGAGTCAAACGCTCACTGAAGAGCCTAAATTATCTTCGTTATTTATTGGACAAACCGAGTTTTCGGTTCATTACGATCCAAAATTGAGGCAGTTCATACAAATACAAACTTTCGGGTTTGGGAAAGCATCGCTTGGTTACCGATTGGCGGATCAGTTAACTGGGCCATGGTCGGAACCGGTTATGTTCTTCACCCCGGTATTAAAAGATGAAAAAGAGTTTGTTTATACAGCAAATGCACATCCCGAAATTCGTTCCAATGAGATACTTGTAACCTACAACATTAACAATGGAGATTTTGGAAAACTGCTAAACAATGAGGATATTTATTTTCCGAAAATTATTAAAGTCAGTACTGAGAAGGTTCGTTAGCAGCATGCCTACCACCAAAAAAAACTCGAATTAAACCCAAAACAATAACCATGCAAACCATTTTAGAAGCGAGAGGAACAATTGGAGTTGAGTTGGTAAAAGCGCTAACGGACTGTACCAATCAGATTCGTTGGGCAAGTCAAAATCCTGCGAAAAATGGAAAAGAATTCAATATTACGCCAACGTCTTATGCTGAAGAAATCAAACAAATCATTCAGAACGATTATTCAAAAATAACTTAACCGGAACAACACTGCCATGGAAGAACGAAAATGCCTCGAATGTGGAGAAGCTCTGAAAGGGAGAGCCGACCAGAAATTTTGCAACGACCTGTGCAGAAACGCATACAACAACAAAAAGCTGGGGAAATCGTCGAATTACATGCGGAAAATCAACAGGCTTTTAAAAAAGAACCACATCATTTTGCGTGAACTTAATCCGGAAGATAAAACCACAACCTTTCGGAGTACGCTCGAAAAACTGGGTTTTGAATTTGATTACCATACCCACATGTACACTACCCGTACAGGCCGTATTTATTATTTTGTGTACGATCAGGGGTATTCTGAACTTGATAACAACAAATTTGTATTGGTCAAAAAAGAAGACATTCTGTAAAAGCCAAATGAATACTGAAAACACTTTGAATGGACACTTACTATTTTGAAAAAATAAAACGCCTGCATGCACTTGCCGAAATCGGGCTTGAATATTCTGAAACCGACTACGATATTGAACGCTATCAGGAGATCCGGGAGATTAGCCTCGATTTACTGGCAAAAATGACCGATGTTCCGGTGGAAAAGATCATCCCGGTAATTGAGGAGAAAAACGGTTACCGCACTCCCAAAGTTGATGTTCGTGCTGTGGTTTTCAATGAAAAAGATCAAATCCTGCTAATTCAGGAAAAAGAGGATAATTGTTGGGCTTTACCTGGTGGCTGGACTGATATTGCCTACAGTCCGGGTGAAGTAGCCGTTAAAGAATGCAGGGAAGAAGCCGGGCTTGAGGTCAGAGCGTCCAGGCTGCTGGCCCTGATGGACAAACAAAAGCAGGAAATGCCGCCAGCTTTTGAGTATGTGTACAAAATCTTTATGCTGTGCGAGAAAGTTGGAGATCAAATCTCAACCGGCTCAGAAACCATCGATGTTGGTTGGTTCGACGAAGACAAGTTACCGGAACTCTCCCTTCCCCGGAACAATGAAAAGCAAATTAAAATGATGTTTGAATTTCACCGCGGCCAACGAACAGAACCATATTTTGACTAAAATCTAACGAAGCTTACATCTAAGCAATACCGGATTTCCGCTGTCAACAATTTTCTTTTGGAGCTGATCGAAGCCTTTTACCTTTTTATTCGAAATAGTATGCCCGCTAATTTTATAGGCGCTGATAGGAATCAGAAGTTCATCTTTCTCGGTCAGGTAGGCTACTTTGTCCCAAACTCCTCCGTCAATATCATTTACTCCGTGCGAGAAATAACGGGATTCCCAATTCGTTTTGTTGATAATTGCCGTTGTAGCGGCTGAACCCACCCAATAATCGAGATAAATATAATTCCGGCTTTCCTGGTAATTTTTTACCTCGATGTGTTCGATGTCGTGCATGTAACGCAAAGCCTTTCCTTCTTCCAACGCAGCAATATTTTTCCATGCCTGTGCGAGTGTTGGCAACCCGTCGCCTTGCAGTGCATATACCGGAACGAGTTTTGAATTGTGCCAGGTAAAAATCGTATCGTTTACCGTCGTATAAACATGTTCCTGGTCTTTACCCAAAGCAACTGCATTGGAATAAAGCATCCGGCGCAAACGCTCGTTTGAAACCCCTGCAATCCGGCTTAAATTTTTTGAAGGATAAGAGCTAACAACATGTTCAGTATCTGTTTCATTCACCACCACAAACTTTTGGCCGCTGGCAAAAAAGGATGTTCCCTGCATGATTGAACGATCCAACAACTGGATATATTTTCCGTCCTTCCCTACTTCATGAATACCATTGGAAGCAAGAATCGCGTACCCCTTTCCAAAACCAATAATATCATAAGGTTCCTTTATTTTTGAGCTAATTCCTCCGGACAACTCAACAATGAAATCTCCGTTTTTTGAAAAACGCATAAAACTGCTATTTCCCGTCATTCTGCGCTTGATCAGAAATTCACCGCCTATTTCTTTTACGTCTTCAATCTCTCCTACCTCAATGCCGGCTTCCATCACTTTCAACTCCACATAGTCGACCTTTTCGACAAAGCTGGAAATGGGAAGTATATCTTTCGATTCTTTTAGAACGATAGATCTCAACCCTTCGTTAACGATTTCTGATGATGTACAAGCTGCTAATATAACGGTCGTTATCAGCAGCACAATTTGCGATAATTTCTTCATTTCCTGTCCCGAACACAATTCTGGTGCCAAAGTAAGTGCATTCCGATGAATAAGTCGGCCGAACGAAACAACTTTTAACATTAAAAGCCGGCAATACAAAAAGAAATTTGGCTTTTTATTTGGAGTTTTCACCAAAGGATTTCAATTTTGAACAAAAACAGACATTTACCAAAACTATTGAAATTCTATCACTTATGAAGAAACTTATCGTATTTGCCATTATTGTTATGGCACTCGCATCAATGTCCTTTTCTACCGAATCGGCTGGTCATAAAAACCTGATCGGAAACTGGAAATATAAAGTAACCACAGCTCCTCCCGGCCTGGACAGTGGATGGATCAAAATTTCGGAAAAAGAAGGGAAACTCGTTGGACAAATTGAAGCTGTCGATGGCACCAAAATGGAAATGAAAAACATCAGTTTCGAAAAAGAGGAACTGAAGTTTGGTGTTTATGTGGAATACGACTATGTGAGTATTAAAGCCAAAGTGAAGGGAAAAGAACTGACAGGAACGGTTGCTTCGCCCGAAGGAGAAATGCAGATTACTGCACAAAAAGAAGTCAAAGCAGCAAGCAAATAAAAGGGGCTGTCCAAGAAGTCAGTAAAATCATGTTCACGCAAAGACACAAAAGAAGCGCAAAGGTCGCAGATTACTAATAATCAGCTTCTCTCTTTGCGTGCTTTTAAGTAAATCTTGGCGCGCTTTGCGTGACATTTACTTTTTGGACAAGCCCTTTCATATCTTTTAATCTATCTCTTTAATTTTATGACTTCGCTGCCCGCCAACAAAAAGGCTCCGGTGCCATATACTTCCCAGCTTTCGGCTTTGAAATTTTTCTTTGGATCCGCCCCTATCGGTTGACACCAACCCACGTGCCCGTCGGGTTGAATCAATCCGTTTAGTCCAATCCAGGCTTTTTCAACTGCGGGTAAATATTTTTCAGCTTCGAGCAAGCCATTGTTGATTCCCCAGGCCAATGCATAAATATAAAAACCAGATCCGCTGGCTTCGCCTCCGGGATATGAATCAGGATCGAGTAAACTGGCCCGCCATAATCCGTCTTCCTGTTGCAAAGCCAGAATGCTTTCGGCCATTTCTTTGAAATTTTTCACATAGAAATCTCTGTTTGGATAGTCTTGAGGCAATTCGGAAAGCACCCGTACCAAACCTCCCATTACCCATCCGTTGCCACGCGACCAGAAAATTTTCTTACCGTTCGCTTCCTTTTTTGTCTCAATTCCGGGCTCATTCCACTTGTACGACATGTCGCGGGCGTAAAGATGGTACTCCTCGTCCCACAGTAAATCGTAGCATTCTTTCCAAAGTTTGTCGGTTGCTTCCAAATATTTTGGGTCATTAAAAGTGATCCCCATTTTTACAAAAGCCGGTGGAGCCATAAATAAAGCATCGCACCACCACCAGGTAATTTTATGTATGCCCTTGCTTTCATACGGTGTATCCATAAATCTGGCAAAAGTTTCCTGAAAAGGCTCAATCATTTTCTTTTCTCCCGACACACGGTACATATTGATGTAGGTCTGACAAATGGCATGATCGTCGGCATGTTGTAAACGAGGACCCGGTTTCCATTCGTTAGCCTCTCCCATTTCGTACATGGCCTTCCAAATTTTCGGAGACTCTGTTGTTTGATATGCCGCAAAAACACCGGCATAAAAAGCCCCATTCGTCCAGTCATGCAAGTTATGTTTCGGATGTTCTAACTGCCAGTCGAGGGCTTTTTTCATCGTTTTTTTGATGTACGAATCCTTAAAATATTTTTCGTTGTTTTTTGTGCCTGCAACCGTTGTACTAGCAATCAGCAGAGAAATGATTAGTGTTGAAATTAGTCTGTTCATTGATTCAGTATTTTTTAACAAAAATAGGTATCCGGCCGAGGTATGCAAATTTATTCACGATGGACAAAGCTCTTCGGAAAAACATTCAAGACTTTGTTGTACCACTCCTACTCCACCTCGCTTTCTATCAAAAATTAATGATCAGAATCTCAATCGATCGTCGATTTAAACACTTTTGCATCTTATTGTATTCTATTCAAATACACCGTAACTTTAATCTAGTAATCCAAACTTAATGTCATGAAAAGCTTACCGTTAGTATTGGATTTAACTCCCCAGATTAGTATCCCGCCACTGACTGCCAACTCTGTTACAAATTTTATCAGCGTTCATTATTTAGCGATCATTCTCTCTTTCCTGGGCATTATTGCAGCTGCAATGATTTGCTACTTCGCCTGTTCTTATCTGCTTATGTTTTGGAATCAGTACATGGGAATTGATGATAAGCTGGAATTAGTCGCCGAAAACGATTTTTAAGGTTTAAAGTTGTACCAGTACCATGGGGATTAAATATCCGGAGAAAAATAAATCATGATTCTCAGGAATCAGCAACAGACATGAAAGTAAAGATACATACTCCTATCCGGGATTTGTTTTCAATTTTTAATGCAGAACACCCAATGTAGAATTCCCAATATCCAATTTTCCGGATTTTGTTGAATATTTCACATTCAAAATTGAGAATTGGACATTTTAAAAATTGACTTACAGAAAAAAATGTCTTAGAAAATAACTGTTGACTAACTTGCCATTTTCCCTTTCATCAACATATCTACAGCCTCCTGCAACGACCCAGCACGGGTCACTTTCCCGGTATTCACAAAATAAATTACATCGGCATTGGCAATGGTATTTAACCGATGTGCGATGATCACCTTTGTAGTGGTTTCCGGTAATTTTTGAAGAATCTCATCCAGCAGCTGTTCGGTTACCGTGTCGATATTGGCAGTGGCTTCATCCAAAATCAATAAATCGGGTTTCCGAAGCACAGCGCGCATAAAGGCAATCAATTGTTTCTGCCCCAAACTAACGCCATCGCCCGAAACATCAACTTTAGTATCCAGACCGTTTTCAAAACGTTGCAGTAGACTTTCCAGCCCCGTGTCCTTGAAAATCTGCTTCAGACGCTCGTTGCTGATGTCTTTTAATTCGCTGTTTCCGTACAATATATTTTCACGGATGGTGCCGCTAAACAGAAAAGGATCCTGCAAAATAAAGCCAATTCGTTTTACGCGTTCTTCCGGGCTAAAGGATCTGATATCCTCGCCATTGAGCAGTACCTGCCCTTTGGTAGGATCGTAAAGCCGGGCAATCAATGAAGCCGTTGTTGTTTTTCCTCCTCCGGTAGGCCCTACAAATGCGTAAGTTTTTCCTTTTCTCAAATCGAAGCTAATCTGATGCAACACCTTGTTCCCGTTCGGGTACGAAAATGAAACGTCGCGGAACGACAACAAGGTAGCCGACTCATCAACACCTTCCGAATCGGTTTTGGGCAGGTTACTTTCCAACTCGATAATCCGGCGAATGCGTTCCCATGCAGCCAGCGCTACCTGGTAAGTCGACCACAACGAGGCCATCTGGCGAAGCGGATTGTAAAAAAAGTTTACATACGCGATAAAGCTGATCAGTAATCCTACGCTAAACTGACCAATGGAAATAAAATAAATCCCGAGGGTTAAAACAATCAGTAAACCAAGATTTGAAAACAAAGAGTAAACCGGCAAAAAAATATTATTGGCTACACCGGCTTTAGTTGCCGCACGGTAATTCTCCTCATTCACCTGTGCAAAGCGTTTTCTGAAATAATCGCGCCGGTTAAAGGCCACTACTACTTTAAAGTTATTCAGGCTTTCCTGCACCTCAGAACTCAGGCTTCCGGTAGTCTTTAAACTCTCAGCATTCTTTCGCTTCACCCAGGGTGAAATAATTTTGGTGAAGATCCAGATCAAGAGCGCCGGAACAAGTGCAGCCACGCCAAGTTCCCATTGGATCGAAACCAAAAAAACAGCCGATCCTGTCATGATCAATATCGTTCTGAGAAACTGCATCAGCGATTGCGCAAAGAACTGGTTAATCTTTTCAGTGTCGTTGTTAATTCGCGATATCAGGTCGCCGGTTTTATTTTGGTTGAAAAAATCGTAGGGCAATTCCTGCAATTTCTGAAATACCGAATTCCGAAGTGTAAACAACATCCTCTGCCCTACCGATCCCATCAGCCGGGTTTGGATATAGCCGGCAAACAAGGCCACAACATAAGCTCCGAGTAAAATCGCTCCGTTGATCAGCACACCATGAAACCGACTGGTTTGAATGTAATTGTCTATAGTATTCCCGATAATGATAGGGCCAACCAAATTCAGAAGGGCTGTAATGACCATCGCAACAAAAGCTACGAGAAGCGTTTTCTTCTCTTCCACCATGTGGCTCACCAGGCTTTTGATCGATTTCAAGCCCGGCTTTTTCTTCTTCTTTTCGTCGTTCCCTGTATTTAGATTGTAATTCATTTTACATTAACTAAGTTGAAGTTGTTAACCGGCCGCAGTATCATGGCTCATTTCGTAATGGCTCGTGCTTTTCTGCGACTCGTAAATCTGAACGTATTCCGGTGAAGTCGCACGCAGTGTTTCGTGTCGGCCTGAAGCGACCACTTCGCCTTCCATCAGCAAAATAATCTGGTCGAAATCGCGCACGGGACTTATCTTTTGTGTTACTGAAATCAACGTCAAATCGGGATAATTCCGGCGTACGTTGTTTAGTATTCGTTGTTCGGTCTGCGAATCGACACGTGCAGTAAAATCATCGAGCAATAAAATTTTTGGATCGAGGGCCAGCGCACGCGCCAGCATAATCCGCTGTTTCTGACCTCCGGAAAGACTTGTTCCCCGCTCCGAAACCATGGTATCCAAACCGCCCGGCAGAGTTTCAATAAAATCTTTGAGTTCGGCTGTTTCTAGCGCTTTGCGCAACGATTCGTCGGTTACCGTGTCACTAAATGCAATGTTTTCCCGCAGGCTCATATTGAACATCACACTATCCTGAAAAACAAATCCAATCTGGTTATGAAAAGTCTCTTTGTTGTAATCCTTCACATTCGTTTCATCAAACAGAATTTGTCCTTCGTTCGGTTTTATCAGGCTGGTCAGCAAATACAGAAGTTGTGTTTTCCCTGCTGCTGTCGGACCGATGATTGCTGTTCGTGAACCTGCTTTCACTTTAAAAGAAACCTTTTTCAAAGCGGGTTTATCGTCGTAGAAAACCGAAATATTTTGCAGTTCAATTTCGCCTTCCAATTTTCTTTCTATGGTTCCGGTATCCGCCGTTTCTTTGGCCTCCAGTACCGATTCAATCCGTTGGTAGGAAGCCGAAGCCTGCGCAATCATATTACTGATAAAACCAATAACGATAATCGGGAAAATCAGAATGGTGACATAACTGTTAAACGCGGCAAAATTCCCGAGCGTAAGGTTTCCTGAAATAACAAAATGACCACCCAGCACGAGAATCGACAAGGTCGCCAGGTTCCCAAAAAAGGTAATCAGCGGCATCAGCGTTGCAAATAGCGTAACAATGGAAATCCCCACATCGCGGGCTTCGGCACTGGCTTTCATAAACTTCTGGTATTCGGTTTGCTGCGAATTAATGACACGCACAATTGCCGCCCCCAGAATACTCTCGTTGATGACTTTATTGAGCCAGTCGACCACTTCGCGACTTCGTTTAAATTGCACCCGCAATTTTTTCAGGATCACGTAAAAACTAACGCCAACCGATGGAATGAGCAACAACACCAGTAAGCCAAGTTTCCAGTTAATGATCAATAGAAATACCGAAGTACCGACAATCATAAACAACGAGGAAACGATGGACGAAACGCCGTGAGAAACAAACATTTTTACCGCATCGATATCGGAAGTGAGGTTTGTGAGCAGTTTCGATGGATTGGCCTCTAATACAAAGGCATAACTCTGTTTCGATATTTTGTCGGAAAGTTGTTTCCGAAGATCGAAGCCCACTTTTTCGGATGCAAAAGTTTGTACCACCGTTTGCAATACTGAAAACAGAAAAATAATAGCGACCGCAATAATAAACTGGATCAGGATGGTATTCAACACATAATTTCCGGCAGAAAATGAATCTATACCGTGAGAGATGATCGTTGGAATCACCAGGTTGGCAGCATTTCCGATCAATGTAAAAACAATGAGTAAAACGATCAGTTTCCTGTAAGGCTTAAGGATTTTGAACATTCCCATCCTGCCGCCGCCTTTCGATTTTTTGCCTGTATTTTTTTGTGCCATGAATTTTTTGCCTGCTTTGCAAAGAAAACTAAAAACCAGCATAAAGGGGGCGAAATGTTTAAAAGGAGTTCATCCCATCCCCGAATTTTAGCTTTCTTAAAATTGATTACCCTGCGAGCACCCTGTTTTACGTTCAGCAAATAAAACCAATGTCAAAAAGAAATGTTCAGGGTGAACCGCATAAGTTTTGGTTAATAAGAGAGCAATTTTCGTCTCAAAAGAAAAAATGGCTATGATTTTAGTTTAGCCATCAGATTTTCGCGAAAATGAAGACTTACCGGCAATTTAAATTCTCCCAGTTTTACCATGTTCCCTTCCAGGTATTCCACCTTCTTTAGCGCGATTACATACGACTTATGAATCCGTTCGAAACCAGCAGCCGGAAGTTCTTCAATAAATTCCTTAAGCGTTCCGTGAACCGTAAGATTTTGTTTTCCGGTTACAAAGCGCACATAATCGCCCTGCGCTTCGAGGTAAAGAATATCGTTGAGTTCAATCCGGTAATCCTTTCTATCAGCCCGCAGCATGATGTGCGTTGGCAGGTTGTTATCCCGACTCGAAGAATACCTTTCCACCGCACGGTTAACCGCCATTCTGAACCGTTCAAAAGCCACCGGTTTTAAGAGGTAGTCAACGGCATCGATTTCAAAACCCTCCAAAGCATATTCGGGATAAGCCGTAACTAAAATAAAAAGAGGCGTTTCTTTCAAACTTTTTACAAAGTTGATTCCACTGAGTTTGGGCATGTTGATATCGAGAAAAAGCAGATCTACTTTTTGTTCTGAAAGCGCCTGCCCCGCTTCCAGTGCATCTTTGCAGACACCGATCAGATTCAGCTCGGGACACAAATTCGCAAAGTCGGTCAACACATCCTGCGACAAAGGCTCATCATCAATAATCAAACAATTTAGTTGCATACCTCAGTTGATTTCGATTCGTAAATCTACATTAAAAGTTTGTTCGTCTTCCGTAATATTCAAGTTATGCTTCCCCGGATAAAGCATCTCCAGCCTTTTCCGAACATTGTCGATTCCAATACCCTGGTACTGAAGATCCACATTATCGGCTGATTTCCCTTTGCTGTTAACCACCTCCAGAATTAACTGATGATCCGAAATCGTTAAAAAAATATTCACGAACGCATTATCCGACCCGCCTTTTAATCCGTGTTTAAAACTATTTTCAACAAACGGAAGGATGATCATCGGGGCAATCATCTTTTCCTTTAACTCTCCGTTCACCTTTAACGAAATTTTATGCTGATCGTCGGTGCGCAGGTTTTGGAGTGTGATGTAATTCCGGATCATATCGATTTCTTTTTCGAGCGGAATGAAATCGCGTTCCGAATCGTAAATAACATGGCGAAGTAAATCGCTCAACTGCACAATTTTATCGGGGACTTCTTTTGAGTTTTTGCGCGCCAGACTGTAAATACTGTTCAACGAATTAAAAAGAAAATGCGGATTGATCTGCGAACGAAGCGCCTTCAGTTCGGCTTTATTTCGCTCCGTTTCTATTTCCTGCAAGCGAAACCAGCCACGTGCCAGGCGAAGCAAACTGGTCGCCACCAAATAAACCGCAAAATACAGCGAGATGTCCCAGAAACCGTAAAAGGCAATAAAATAATACCCTTCAAAAAAGTAATCGATCCACTTATTAAAAAGCATCAGGTAAAAGCCGGAGCCCAGGGCGATCAGCGACAAAATCAACAAGAAATATAAAAGGTACTTGCCTTTTTCGAGAAAGAAAGGAAACAACACGCGCAGGTTAATGTATACCACCGCCACGATCGGGATATGAAAAATGGCCGCATAAATCAGGTCGATTGTTTTTATTTCGGCTGAAACTTTCAGCACGTTTGTTAAAACCAGAAACGACAGGCACCAGAAAAACAGGTGCTGTAAAAATCTGTTCCGAATCAGCTGCTCAGAATATGTTTTGATGTTACGCCACATGTTAGTTCTTTCGATGCAGAATCACTTCCAGGCCGTCTTCGAAAGCCTCCTCCGAATTTACATATTTTGTTACAAATTTCTGAAGTTCCTGCGGTTTGGCGGTGAGCAAAATAAACTCATCGTTTGCCTCATGATGAATCCTGATTTTATTTTCGCGGATCAATTTTTCCAGCCAGTCGGGATTAAACCAGCGAATCTTTAATACGTCTTTTTCCACTTCTAATTTGGCTATAGTATGAACCGGAATAACATGAAAAGTTGAAAGTCTGAATTCACCATCATTGGGATATTCTTTTAAATAAAAATCGAGAAAATATTGCCCTGCCAGTTTTACGATATGAACAAGGAAAGTGGATGAAACTTCTTCTCCATTCTCTTCCGAATACAAGGTTAAAAAGTAGCTGCAACTGTCGAGTTCTGTCATTTCCTTATCAACGTGAGGATGTACAAAATTCCAAACGTCTTCGCCCTCGTTGAATTTCACTACCTGGTCGTCGTTTTCAAACCACTCGCCCGTTAAAATGTCATTTGGGAAAAGATCTTTTTCGGTATAAAGCGGATAAAACGAAAACACCACACAACCGGAAAGCAAAAGAGTGATCAACGCGGTTAAAATATATACTTTCTTTTTCATGACGCTTTTGTTTTTGATTTTGACTCAAAGGTAGAAAGCAGAAAACCATTCTGCCATTTTTTTCGATAACGCAAGGGTTTTTATCGCTGACATAAAAAATGGACGACCCCACGCAGCGTGAAGCCATCCATTTTATACTTTTTGAAAATATGATTCAGTTTAATCTTCCCGTCAGAAACCAAGGCTCTTAGGCAGCCAAAGTGAAATTTCAGGAACATAAGTAACCAGCAGCAAAACAACGATCATAACCGCAAACATCGGCAACAAGGGCTTGACCACGGTTTCTATTTTTACATCGCTGACACTGCAACCGATAAACAACAGGGAGCCCACGGGCGGTGTTCCCAAACCAACGCTTAAATTCAGCACCATGATAATTCCAAAGTGAATAGGGTCGAGTCCCAGATTAGTCACAATTGGCAGAAAGATCGGTGTGAAAATCAGTACGGCAGGAGTCATATCCATAAATATCCCTACAAACAGAAGAATCAGGTTGATGATCAACAGTATCACAAATTTATTGTCGCTCAAAGCCAGCAAGGCTTCACTCACATTTTGCGGAATATTTTCGTAAGCCATAATCCACGACAAGCCAATACAGGTAGCCACCAGCAACAACACAAAGGCTGTGGTTTTCACAGAACGGAGAATGACATCGGGCAAATGTTTCCAGGTTAATTCGCGGTAAATAAAAGCCAGTACCAGTGCGTATAAAACAGCCACTGCCGAAGCTTCGGTTGCGGTAAAGAATCCCGCAACAATACCGCCGATCACAATTACCAACATCATTAAACTGGGCAGGGCATCAAGAAACGTTTTCAATGCATTTTTTGCCCCTTGTTTGTGTTTGATGGCGTAATAGCCAAATCCGGCTACAAAAATGGCTGCAAGCCCTCCGTAAATAGCTGTTGCCGCTCCCGGCGAGACCAGTGACTTTACTTTATATATTCCGACAACAACAAGGATCAATGCCACCAGAACGGCCAAAAACTTGGAGACATTCCGAACCATTCCTTTCACTCCGAAATGTTTATAGGAAAACATGGCCAAAGCCATCCCCATAATTCCGAGCCCGGTTAAAATCCCGGGCGCATATCCCGCCAGGAAAAGTGCAGTAATGGAAACTCCGCCACTTGCCAGCGAATAAACGATCAGAATATTACTTGGGGGAATCGAAAGTCCTGTCGTCGCGGATGTGATGTTCACTGCCGCACTAAAGTTTTTGTCGTAACCTTCTTTGTTTAACTCCGGCATCATTATGCTTCCGATAGCTGAAGCAGAAGCTGCAGCAGAACCCGAAATGGCACCAAACAACATGTTGGCAAATACGTTCACAAATGCCAAACCGGCGGGCCAGCGCCCCACAATAACCCGGGCAAAATTAATCAGCCGGATCGCTATTCCTCCTTTGTTCATGATGTTCCCGGCCAATATAAAAAAGGGTATAGCCAACAGTGCAAAACTATCCAGCCCGGTTGCCATTCGCTGCGCAAATGTGGTGGCTGCCGGCAATGGCATGATGGTCACCAACATGGTGAGAATACCGGAAATACCAATACTAAAGGCTATTGGAACACCTATTACCAATAAGAATATAAAACTTACTACCAGTACAATTACGCCTAGAAATTCCATTAGTCTTCAATATTTAGGTTTAGTGAATTATCGATTGAATAGTAAATGATGAGCAGTCCGCTGACGGGTACCACGAGATAAACGTATCCGAGGGGTAAAGCCAGAGCAGCAGAATTAACACCAAGATAAAAACGGGTATACACCAGCCAGGCGCCTCCGATCACCATCACAAAAAGAGCAAAAAGCCCAACGATGCTGTTGATGATGATTTGCAGCCGGCGCTGTTTTACGCCCTTCATTTTCTGAAGCATTAAATCGATGGCCAGGTGTTCGTTTTTTCCGGCTACATATGCAGCGCCTAATAACCCCACCCAAATCAGAAGGAAACCCGCCAGCTCATCGGTAAATGAACTGGGTTCGGAAAGAACATAGCGACTGAACACCTGCCACAATACGTCGATGACCAGGATGCTCATCAGCGCCACCAGAACTATTTCTATAATCTTGTCAATTTTTTGTCTCATCGTTTAGTATTCGTTTAAAGGTTAGTCTTCAACAGCCTCAATTCTCCTAATCAGATCTCCCAGAACTTCATCTTTTTTATATTTATCCAAAAGCCCTTTTACCTTATCAGCAAACAACTTTTTATCCGGATAATTGATTTTTACACCTGCTTCCTGAACTACTCTCAGCGATTCTTCCACCGATTCGGCCCAGTATTTCCGTTCAACCGGCACCGATTCATCAGCAGCTTCCTGTAACCATTTTTGTTCCTGTTCGGTAAGGCTGTTCCACACTTTTGTACTGATGATCAACACATCGGGAACACAGGTATGCTCATCGAGCGAATATTCTTTACAAACCTCGTAATGATGTGATGTATAAAGACTTGGCGGATTATTTTCGGCGCCGTCCACCACTCCGCTCTGAAGTGCCGTATACAATTCTCCCCACGAGATCGGCGTTGGCGAACCTCCCAGTGCTTTTACCATTTCCATGGCACTCTGGCTTTTCATCACCCTAATTTTCATCCCGTTCAAATCTTCCGGGGTATTAATCGGTTTGTCGATGGTATAAAAACTACGAAATCCGGCATCGTAAAAACACAGTCCGCGAATCCAGTATTCCTGGGTACCCAGCAAGAGTTCCTTCCCAATTTCGCCGTCAAAAACATTAAAGGAATGCTCTTTTGACCGGAAAATATAGGGTAACCCAAGTACTTTAAACTTTGGGGTGAAACTTTCCATTACTGCAGCAGAAACTTTAGTGATGGCCAAACTGCCGATTTGCAGCAGTTCCACACATTGCTGTTCTGAACCAAGCTGTCCGCTGGGATAAATATCTATGGTAAGTTCGCCCTTTGATTTTTCGGCCAAACGCTGCGCCATAAACACCATTCCTTTATGAACCGGATGCGTGGGATCGAGACCGTGTGCCAGTTTTAACACTTTATGGTGACCGGCATTACTGCACCCCATGACCATTCCGAGAAAAAGTATAGCCAGAAATATTTTAAAAGGTTTCATTTTCATTGGTTTTAGGTTTGACCGATTTTACAATCAGCTTATGTAACTATGATTTTAGCCGTTGAATAATCTGTAGTGCTTCGGCACATTTGTCCGTAATGTAGGCATAATTTCCTTCGGCCAAAACTTCTTTCGGGAACAATTGTGAGCCCATGCCCACACAAGTAACTCCCGCATCGAACCATTTTTTCAGGTTTTCTTCGTCGGGAGAAACGCCGCCTGTTGGCATAATGCTAGCCCATGGCATAGGTCCTTTCACCGCTTTTACGAAGCTTGGTCCTCCCACTTGTGATCCGGGAAAAATCTTCACCACTTCGGCACCCAGTTCATGCGCACGGCCAATTTCAGTAACTGAACCACAACCGGGACTCCAGGCTATTTTCCGTTTGTTACAAACTTTTGCTGTTCCCTCGTCAATCAGCGGCGCTACCACAAAATTGGTCCCCAGGGCAATGTACATGGCAGCCGTTGCTTCATCCACTATCGAGCCAACTCCCATGATCATATCGGGGCATTCCTGAATCGCCCATTTGTTGAGTTCGGCAAAAACAAGCGTGGCAAAATCTCCGCGATTCGTGAATTCGAATAAACGAACTCCTCCAGCGTAACATGCTTTTACTACTTGTTTACAAACTTCAACGTCTTTGTGATAGAAAACAGGAACCATTCCTGTTTCTTTCATTGTTAACGCTACATCTATTCTTGAAAATCTTGCCATCTTTTATACTTGATTCAATTATATCTTTCCATTCAACTGCTCCGTTGCAAGGTAACGTTTGTCCTCCAAAAAAGGGGGACAAGATTTTTCAATTTATTTGAAAAATCAGGGGGTACGTTTCTTTCACCCCAAAATAATTTAGAACGTCTCTTTTTTCTATGACTCATCATATCGGCGCAAACTACATTTCATTTTCAAACCGGTTTCCCGATGCGCCGTTTTCCGTTGTCGTTCATTATCCCCGCGCTGAAGCACGGGGTTATTCATATTGAGCTCTGCCGGAGTTCTACTTTTAACTTCCTACTTTTGCCTTCTCTAGCGGTCAACGCGCGCATTTCCGCCACCAATAATTTTTTCCACTTCCGATAAGGTCGCCATGGTTGTATCACCCGGTGTAGTCATGGCCAAAGCACCATGTGCTGCGCCATATTCAACGGCCAAGGCTCCGTCATTAAACTCAAGGAAACCGTAAATTAAACCCGATGCAAAGCTATCGCCTCCACCAACGCGATCCATGATTTCGAGATCTTCCCGGTGTTGGGCTTCGTGAATTTTACCTTCGGAATAGCAAATAGCACCCCATGAATTAACGGTGGCTGATTTCACGGTACGCAATGTTGTCGCAATCACCTTGAAATTTGGAAATTCGGCAATCGCATTTTTTATCATGCTCTTATAACCCGATAAATCCAGTTCTTTGAGGTTTTCATCGTTGCCTTCGATTTCCAGTCCCAAACAGGCGGTGAAATCTTCTTCATTCCCGATCATCACGTCTACATATTTGGCAATTTCACGGTTTACTTCCTGGGCTTTTGCTTCTCCTCCAATGGCTTTCCACAGCGAGGGACGGTAATTTAAGTCGTAAGAAACAATGGTATCGTACTTTTTGGCAATTTTTACGGCTTCGATAACCGTTTCGGCGGCCGTTTCAGAGAGGGCTGCAAAAATACCACCGGTATGCATCCAGCGAACCCCCAGGGTTCCAAAAATATACTCCCAGTCAATATCACCCGGTTTTAATTGCGATGCTGCCGTATTCCCACGGTCGGAAACACCTTTCGCGCCGCGAATACCAAAACCTCTTTCGGTAAAATTCAAGCCGTTGCGAACGGTTCTGCCACAGCCATCATAAGGCACCCACTTCACAAATTGAGTATCCAATCCGCCCTGAAGCATAAAGTCTTCGATTAAAGCGCCAACCTCGTTATCAGCCAAGGCTGTTATAATGGCAGTTTTCTTTCCAAAGCACCTTCTGAGTCCACGGGATACGTTGTATTCGCCACCGCCTTCCCAGGCTCTAAACTGACGGGTTGTGCGTATACGACCTTCCCCCGGATCGAGCCTTAACATTACTTCTCCCAGAGAAATACAATCATAGGTACATTCTGATTTCGATTTGATCTTCAATTTGGTCATGATTCGGTTTTTATTTATGCAATCGATTGCAAATATAACAATCCACACTAAACTTTTATAAATTGTCCGATCGCAAATGCTATTTTTTAAAACTTAAAATATTCTTTGGCATTGCTGAAACAAATGTTTTCCACCATTTTGCCCAGCAAATGCAAATCATAGGGAATCTCGCCGTTTTCAACATCTTTACCCAGTAAATTACACAGTGTTCTGCGGAAATATTCATGACGGGTGTAGGACAGAAAACTTCGGGAATCGGTTAACATTCCCACAAACCTGCTTAACAAACCAAGATTGGAAAGGGCATTCATTTGTTTCTCCATTCCGTCTTTTTGATCGAGAAACCACCAACCCGAGCCAAATTGCATTTTACCGGGTACCGATCCGTCCTGAAAATTCCCGATCATCGTGCCGATCAGTTCGTTGTCTCTTGGATTCAGATTGTATAAAATGGTTTGGCTCAACTTATTCTCCATGTCCAGCCGATCGAGCAAACGTGATAAGGGGCGTGCAATTTCGAAATCGCCAATCGAATCGAATCCCACATCGGCTCCTAACTTTTTAAATAAACGGGTGCTGTTGTTACGTAAAGCACCAATGTGAAACTGCTGGGTCCAACCCCGCGAGTGATCCATTATACCGAACTCGTACAACATGGCCGACTGAAATTTCCGAACCTCTTCACCGGTCAGGTCGTTCCCTTTTCTGACCTTGGCGAAAATCTTTTCAATTTCTGCTTCGGTATAATCTTCCGCCAAAATGGTCTCCACTCCGTGGTCGCTCAACCGACAGCCATTGTCGTGAAAAAACTGATGCCGGTTGTCGAGTGCATCCATCAGCGCAGAAAATGTACCGATATTTTGATCGGCAGCTTCTTCCAGCATATCGATGTATTCGTTATAGGCCTTTGTATTCCCAACGGCCATTGCTTTATCGGGTCTCCAGGCAGGCAATACAGCGGTTTCGAAACCACTTGCTTTTATTTCGCGATGGTACTCCAGCGAATCAACCGGATCATCGGTTGTACAAATGGTATGAACATTCGCCATTTTTATAATTCCACGACACGAATATTCAGGTGTTTGCAGTTTTGCATTGCATTCTTCCCAAATTTCTTTGGCAGTGGAAGGATTGAGCAAACGCTCCTCATCAAAAAAACGTCTTAACTCCAGATGAGTCCAATGATATAAGGGATTACGCAGCGTATTGGGAACCGTTTCTGCCCATTTTTCAAATTTTTCGTAATCGCTGGCATTACCCGTACAATAACGTTCGTCAACTCCGTTGGTACGCATTGCGCGCCATTTGTAATGATCGCCAGCCAGCCAGATCTCGGTTAAATTATTAAACTGCCTGTCTTCCGCTATTTCCTTTGGATTGATGTGACAGTGATAATCAAATATCGGCATTTTAACCGCGTGACTATAATATAATTCCCTTGCCACTTCATTCTGCAAAAGGAAATCGTCGTCCATAAATGGTTTCATATCATTCTATTTTATCGGAAACGGCCCTTCCCGAAGTCCGAAAATGTATTATTCTAAATCGAAAAGTCTTTTCAGGTGTCGTTCGTAGATGTTTTCCTCTACGCAAGCCCCTATCACATCGCTGTATTTTTTGAGCAAGCCGGTATACTTCTCACCCATTTCGGCAGCAACTTTATAGCCTACATGAATTAACTGGCGGAAATTGGGATTGTAATCCGGATGCCCCGGAATATGGCGCAAAGTGTTGCCGTATTTTTCTCCCGACCATGTTTCCACTTCCTCAGCCGATGGTAACTTACTATCGTCAATATCGATCACATCGGCATACGGAGCACACAATTCATCTTTACGGGCCAGCGCTTTGGCATAAATTTCTTTTGCTACCGCCAGTCCTTCATCACCCGAAATAGACAAGCCAATCACCTCTTCCAGCCAGGTTGTTCCGGCTGTTTTCACATGAATACCTTTGTCGTACTTCGCAATTATTGCTGCCATGATCGGGTAAATCGTAAATTTATCGGAACCGGTGTGCACACTGAGTTTCAAATCCTCAGGTAAACCAAACGCTTTTACGGCATAATCGATCACCAGCACATCCTGCTCAAATTCCTTCGCAAACTGTTCCACATCGCCCACATAATCAACGCCTTTATTAAAACGTCCGGTGAATTTTGGAGCAATGGTTTGCGCCGGAATCTTCTCATCGGCGATCATCTTCAGAATAAAGAACATGTCGACAGGAGTTTGCGGCGTCTCTACTTCATCCATCGAAACTTCGGTTACAAAATTTCCTTTTCCTTTTATAGTTTCAATATGCCGGTAAATTTCTCCCGCTTCTTTTACTGCTGCCAGGTATTTTTTAGCCACTTCTTCGAGCAGTGTATCGTTCACTACAATTGGCTCCTCAATTCCGGGGATTTTTACCTCGCCACCCAAAACAGCACACAATTTTTTAAATGCGGCCACATCCTCTGCCGAACTTTCGTTGCCAATATACATGGCAACATCCAGCGTGAAAAAATCGCAGGGTTCGATAAACCGATCCACGTTGCTCAGGTTAATGTGATCGGCATCAACAAAGTAAGGCCCTTCCCATCCCTGGTTTTTAACGGCGCCATCCGCCTCTGTTCTGGTTTCCTGTGGTTCGGAGTGAACGATGTTGTGCTCCCTGTTCGATTTGTTCCAAACCGGTGTAATTTCAACTCCCTCCGACGTGGCAATAATAAGTGCACTCAGTTGTGCTTCACCTTCATGATTGAAGCGGTCTCCTACTCCAAAGCTATATTTTCCAAGTTCCATTTTTACTGTTTAGATTGATATAATTACTGATCGGATTTCACTTCCGTGTACGTGCACGAAAATAGAATTATATTTTGAATCTAACAAGAAAAACAGAATAACAACATGACTAAAAAAATGAAAGATTTCCCGTTTTATTTCAATGCCCAAACAATGCAATTGTACAAAACGGGAAATAATTGGAAGCGCGAGATTAAATCAACATTCCGATCCCTAAGAAAATTTCTTCCTAATGCAGGTTGAACCAGCCCCTGATTTCAGAATTTGAAAGCGATGCTAGTCATCTTCCCGCCGAAGTTTACCAACCGATCTGTATATCTGTCCGTCTTCTCCAATTCCCTCGATGATATACGTATAGGTGGTTACCGGATCGGCAGCATAAAAGCTTACAATGGTGTCTGTCCCCGCCTGCACTTTTATATTGGGATTCCAGTATACGGTTGAGCGCATGTCGGGCTGCTTAGCCAATCGAATGGAATCCACCTCGTATTTTGGCACATAAAACCCGACAGGCTTTTGATACCCCAAAGGCGTGATTTTCTTTACGCCTTTTAACTCATAACTAGATTTTAGTCCAATTTTCAGACTAATAATTATGACACCTCCGCCGCCGCCACCTCTCCGACTGTATACAGCAGCACCGGCTCCTGCAATTACTGCAATGTGATCGATGTCGTCGGAATAAAGATCTCTTATATCATCCATTGTCTGTTCCATACCATCCACCAGTATCTCAGCGGCCCCATTACCTCTGGCCAAATAAACATTACTGTTTTCGATGCGTGAAACTCCGGGCAATGTGCGAATAACTCTTTCGAGAGGTTGTGGTGTTGGAAAAGAATGTGCAATTCTGTCTTCATCAAAAACAGTGCTCGATATTCCGTAATCTTTCTCTAAGGTATTTTTTGTTTTGTCGGTAGCATCCACACGAATTTCATCCAATACAATCATTTTCCCGCCATCTTCGTAATACACCCGTTCTGTAGCATTTTCACGCATTTTTCCGGTAAAGCCTTCGTTTTTCACCGGGATAAATCCAAGATGCTGAAATGCAGGAAAGGTGTCTTTATCGAAGGTAATAAATCCGGCGGGCTCCTGTTTGATATTTGTGAAACGCTGTGCCTGAACCGTAAACACCGTACTGTCGGGAAAATCCAATTCGTTAAAAATAAAACGGTTGTTTTCGTCGGTATAGGCCGATGCCGTGATAAACGGATCGACCGCCAACGCTGTTATTTCAGTGGGTTTATTTCGTTGCAGCAACATCTTATCGTATTTCCCTGAAAGTGTTTGCCCCAATTCAAGAAAATACTTCGCAGGCGAAGGTCCGTGCTGTAACAATTCGTTTATATCAAATCGTCTCCATCCCTGCGTCAGCATCAGTAAATCGAGAAAAAAACGGGTACTGTCAGCATTATTGAGGAAATAAAACCCTGGATTTTCGATGTGCCCTTTTAACTCGGAAGTTAGTAGGAGATTGGAGAAAATATTATCACTTAACGAATCGTGTTCAACCACAAGGTCATCCGTCACTGCCAATGAAAAACTACCGTTGTATGCAGTTGTATCTTGGCGCAGTAAAGAAAAGGTTAAACCGACTTTCGCGCGTCTTCTGTAATTTTCCTGATCAGGCTGCACCAGAAGATTTGATTTTTGTTCATTCCTGATCAACACCATCCTGCTTGAAACGGCTTCCTTGTTTTCGTTTAACAACACAAAATTCACAATACCTTCCGGCATAATATCCAGGGGGATCTTGTAATAAATATCGTCCAGCTCACGGGAAAACAGCAGGCGCTCTCCGGCATGTGCCATAATCGAGTAAGTCCCAACTGCATTGAAATCTTTCTGTCTGACATTCAGCAGAAGAGATTTCCTGTTGTTTACCACCGACAATGCAACTCCTTTTTCTAAATGGCGGGGCAACGCAACTGTAATAATTTTGTTTTCCGCGTCTTTTATTTCAGCATAATATTCTTCGCCTGTTTCCGGAACCAGGTAAAATGATCCCATACCACAGTGCTGGCTCTCGATGATAGCTACCGTATCCTTTTTGCTGTTGCGGACAAATCCCCAGATTTCGCGGGAATAACCGTCGCTACCTGTTGCTTTAAAAGCTACCCGGTTTCCAACATCAGCAATAAGATCGCCGCCTTCGGGAAAAAACTGCACATCCAACCCACCCTCTTCTTCTTTCTCCAAAAAGAATTTGTTGCGATACTCTGTCGGACTGTCTTCAAACTCAACTTCGATAAACTGATTTGCAGCAGAATCGCTTTCCGATTCCCAGTCAAAATTAATTTTTCCGTCATCGCCGGTTTTTCGTTTTAATACTTCGGTTTTCGAAGTCCCATTGTGCAACGTGCATTTAACCCGGGTATCCGCAACAGGTTCTCCGTTTTTATCGGCAAAATATACCGTTGCCAATTTTTTACCCGCCTCATCCCCGACGATCTCAAGTTTTGAAGTTACCTTATGCGTTTGCAAAGTACCGATATGAATGGCCTTGTAAAATACATAATCTATGCCTGCATTTAACATCCAGGTAGAATACGCCCTGATAAAATAACTTCCTTCCGGTAAGCCGGGGTCCAGTTTGATGTTCCCTGAAAATACCCCATCGATCTTTTTTATCTTCTTCCGGCAAACCAGCGAATCGGCCTGATCAAAAAGTTCAACGTATATAAAATTGCTGAATGCCCCCGGGAAATTTCCGCTTGCGGTTACCAGATAGCCCCTGAACCAAATCGTTCCTCCGGTAGCATAAATGTTGCGGTCGGTGTGCAGATACAATTTTTCCGTAGGAGGCTTATTGGCAAACGCGACAAAAACAGAATCGATCGATGCGGAAATATCCTGAGCAAAGCCGGTTGCCGAGCAACACGCAAAAACCAGGAATAATAAGGAAAGGCGGGCAGTTTTTAGCATGAGTAATTATTGGCTTATAGATTCATATAGTTTTACATTACGGAATGAAACATTGCAAACTTTACGAACAAAATAAATTGGCAAACCTGCAATACAATCACCTTATTGAGAGATGTTTGACCAGAACAAAGGGAAAAAGTTTAAGACGAATGAGATAAAAGTTATAAACGATCTAACTGATCATTGGTCTTTCGGCCCTAATCGCTTCTTCTGACCGCCAAATCTATCTTCAAAAAAAGCATTGAAAAGACATCCGTTATTTCCCTTTCATTCCAGTCAATACACTATTCATCTTCGCGACGAAGCTTGCCAACAGACCGGTATAGCTGTCCGTCTTCACCCACGCCTTCAATAATATAAGTGTAAGTGGTGGCAGGGTCGGCTGTATAAAAGCTGACAGTGGTGCCTTCTCCGGTCTGTACGTTTATTTTGGGATTCCAATATACGGTTGTGCGCATATCAGGCTGCCTAAGCATCCGAATAGAATCTACCTCATATTTGGGCACATAAAATTCCACAGGTTTCTGATATCCCAAGGGCATCACCTTTTTCACGCCTTTAAGCTCGTAATTGAATTTCCACCCCTCCTTCATGCTGATGAGTATTACTCCTCCGGCGCCACCTTTCCGGCTGTAAACGGCTGCACTCGGACCAGTGATCACCGCGATATGGTCAATATCATCCGAATACAAATCGCTTAAATCGTTTATCGACAAGTCGATTCCGTCCATCAACATTTCTGCTGCCCCGGTGCCTCTGGTCAGGTACACAGAACCATCTTCCACACGCGCTATTCCGGGCAATCTCCGAACCACCAGATCAATGGATTGTGAAACAGGAAAAGTTTTGGCAATTCTCTCTGCATCATAAATATAACTCGAGCTACCGTATTTCATTTCCAACAACTGCCGCGTTTTATCATTGCCCTTAACCTCGATTTCATCCAGCACAATCATTTTCCCGCCATCTTCATAATAAATCCGTTCCACAGCATTTTCGCGAGCCTTACCCGTAAAACCTTCGGTTAGGACAGGCATTCGTCCGATGTGTTGAAACGATGGGAAAGTGTCTTTATCCAGAACAATCAATCCGGCCGGTTCCTGTTTTACATTGGTTAAACGCTGGGCCTGAATGATAATTTTTGTACTGTCGGGAAAATCCAATTGGTTAAAAACAAAATTATTGTCGTCGTCGGTGAACGCTGATGCCATAATCACCGGGTCGACCGCCAAAGCAGTTATTTCGGTGGGTTTCTTTCTTTGCAATATCATTTTCTGATACTTCCCCGAAAGGGTTTGCCCGTATTCCAGGTAATATTTTGCTGACAGTGATTTGTTTGCCAACAACTCATTTATATCAAAACGCTTCCAGCCCTGCGTTAGCATTAGCAAATCGAGGTAGAAATTGGTGCTGTCGGCATTGTTTTGAAAGTAAAACCCGGGATTTTCGATGTAGCCCCGCAGTTCAGAAGTTAGTAACAGATTGGAATAAATATTATCGCTTAACGAGTCGTGTTCCACCACCAGATCATCGGTAACCGCCAGTGAAAAGCTCGCGTTGTAAGCGGAAGTATCTTCGCGGGGGATTGAAAGTTTTAGATCTACCTTTTCGCGCCGCCTGTAATTTTCCTGGTTTGGTTCTATCAAAAGTTCAGGTTTTGTGTCTTTCCGAATAAATATCATCCGGCTCGACAGCGCTTCCTTCTTCCCGTTCAACAAAACAAAATTTACGATACCTTCCGGTAGAATTTCTTCCGGTATCTTATAATAAGTTGCTTCCAGTTTTTTGGTTAACACTTTTCGTTCTCCGGCATGAATCAGCAAATAACAGGAGTCGAGCACATTATAATTTTGCTGCCTGATGTTCAAATGAATCACACCTCCCCTGCTCATTAGCGACAATGCGGCCCCCTTTTCCAGAGCACGGGGAAGCGGAACATTTAAAACGTTATTGCCGGCATCTTTGATCTCGGCAAAATATTGCTCCCCAACCTGCGGAATCATACGAATGTAACCCATTCCCGTATGCTGGCTCGAAATAGTAGTGATTGTGTCATTCCGGGAGTTTATGACAATTCCTTTTATTTCCCGGGAATAACCATCACTTCCAATCGCCTTAAAAGCTACTCTGTTTTCAACACCGGCGATAAGATCGCCACCTTCCGGAAAAAACTGAACGTCAAACTGCTTTTCGTTCTCCTTTTTCAGAAAAAATTTGGTACGGTACTCCATCGGGCTGTCTTCAAATTCAACCTCAACAAAGGGATTGGCTAAAGCATTTTTCTCCGGAATAAAATCAAAACTTATTTTTCCGTCGGCCCCCGTTTTTCGTTTCAGGACCTGCGCTTCTGAATTTCCGAGGTGCAGGGTACACTTCACCGGAGTGTCGATTACCGGAGCTCCTTCCTTATCGGCAAAATAAATGTTGGCAGTTGTTTCATTCCCGCTGATCTCGATGGTTGAACTTACCCGCTGTGTTTGCAGATTATCGATATGAATGGCCTTGTAAAAAACATAGTCGAGCCCCTCATTCAGCATCCACATCGAATACGCCTGCATAAAATAACTCCCTTCCGAAAGATGGGTATCCAGTTTAATGTTTCCACTAAATATTCCGTCAGTTTTTTTGATTTTCTTCCGGCAAACCAGCGAATCGGCCCGGTCATACAATTCAACGTATATAAAGTTACTCATGGCAGCCGGTCGATTGCCGGTAGCTGTTACCAGGTAGCCCCTAAACCAGATGGTTCCTCCGGAAGAATAAGTGTTCCGATCCGTATGCAAATACAATTTCTCCATCGGTGGCCGTTCTGTAAACGAGATAAAAGCAGAATCGACTGACGTAGAAACGTCCTGAGCAAAACTATTCACGGCGAACAAAGCAAACACGAGAAGCAAAAAGGAAAATTTCATCATTTTGGTCATGGGGTAATTAGTTTTAATTGTTTCACAATTTTACATAAGTAAAATATTCTGTGCAAATTTTATCCATAAATTGAAACCATAAACTTTCAGCATACGTTTTTCCCTGAAATCGTATTTTTCAAAAAAAACCTTTTGGGGGTAAAATTTCATTGCCAATACAAGTGTACTATTTTTAGATTATTATCTTAGCAAAAAAATAAGTTAATAACTAATTACTTTTAAAATAATTTTAAATCTAATGAAGATTATATTCAATTTAGCACTAGCAGTACTCCTCACGTTTCCCTTTCTGACACAAGCACAAACCCCTGACTGGCAGAATCCTGCGATGTTTGACCAGAACAAGGAAAAACCACATGCAACGCTGATGCCCTTTCGTTCGGTAGACGAAGCACTGAGCCAAAAATCAAATCAATCTGTTTTTTATAAAACATTGAGTGGTACCTGGAAATTCAACTGGGTGAGAAAACCGGCTGACCGGCCGATGGATTTTTTCAAACCCGATTACGATGTTTCCGACTGGGATGACATTCCCGTGCCATCAAACTGGGAACTACAGGGTTACGGAATCCCTATTTACGTAAACCATCAGTATGAATTTGCTGATCATAAAGCTCCGGTTTCCGATCAAATTAAGTTCATTAACAATCTTTATCCGGCAAATCCCGGACAAGTCCCCACCGATTATAATCCGGTTGGTTCGTACCGAAGAACTTTCACCGTTCCGGAAATCTGGGACGGTCGCAGGGTATTTATCCAATTTGGTGCCGTTAAATCGGCCTTCTACATCTGGATTAACGGCGAAAAAGTAGGCTACAGCCAGGGAAGTAAGACTCCCGCAGAATGGGACATTACCGACTACCTGAAAGCAGGCGAAAACACCGTGGCGCTTGAAGTGTACCGTTGGTCTGACGGATCGTACCTCGAATCCCAGGATTTCTGGCGCATTAGCGGTATTGAACGCGATGTGTTTCTGTATTCGACACCACAGGTCAGAATCCGCGATTTCTTTGCCAAAGCCGATCTTGATGCTGACTATAAAAACGGAAAATTCAGCCTTGATGTGGATCTGAAAAACAAGGTTTCGAAACTTCGTTCAGGAAACTACAAAGTTAGCTACCAGATTTTTGACGCCAACAACAATGCTGTTGCATCGGATGAAATGGAAGCAAAAATCAACCGCAAAGAAGATCTCTTGCTCACTTTCAACAAAGAAATTAAAAACCCGCTGAAATGGACGGCCGAAACACCCAATCTCTATTCGCTTGTTATTAGCCTGAAAAACAGCGCAGACGAAACAGTGGAAGTAGTAACTTCAAAAATCGGTTTCAGAAAAGTTGAAATTAAAGACGCTATATTTTATATCAACGGTGTTGCGGTTGCCATTAAAGGAGTAAACCGTCACGAACACGACGAATATAACGGACACGTGATAAGTGAAGAAGCGATGATTCGCGAGATTGCCTTAATGAAACAATACAACATTAATGCTGTAAGAACCAGCCACTACCCTAATGCAGAACGTTTTTACGAATTGTGCGATCAATACGGTTTATACGTTACCGACGAAGCCAACATCGAGTCGCACGGAATGTATTACGGAGAATATTCGCTGGCCAAAAAACCGGAATGGACCGCCGCTCACGTCGACCGCAATATGCGCATGGTTGAGCGCGATAAAAACCACGCATGCGTAATCGTTTGGTCGATGGGTAACGAAGCCGGCGACGGTGAAGTTTTCACTGAAGTATACAAAAGAATTAAGGAACGCGATCCCTCACGTCCTATTCATTACGAACGTGCCGAAATGGGCGATAACACCGACATTTTCTGTCCGCAATATCCGGGCGTACAGTCGCTGATCAATTACAAAAAAGAAAAACGTTCGAAACCGTTTATTTCCAGCGAATACTCGCATGCCATGGGTAACAGCAGCGGAAACCTGGCCGACCTGTGGGATGTGTTTAACGAAGACCGCAACGACCAGTTACAAGGTGGTTACATCTGGGACTGGATTGATCAGGCGCTGGTAAAAAAAGCAGCTGACGGAACTGAATTCTGGGCTTACGGCGGCGACTACGGCGAAAACATGCCTACCGACTACAACTTTGTTTGCAACGGTATTATTTCTGCCGATTACACGCCTCACCCTGCCCTCGATGAAGTAAAATACGCGTATCAGTATGTTCTTTTCAAAGCCGTAAATGGCGGTTATGAAATTTCAAACTACCACGATTTTATCGACTTAAGCGATTACGAAGTATCGTGGACCATCTCGGACAACGGTAAAAAGAAATTTTCGGGAATATTCGAAGGACTGAATTTGAAACCGGGCGAAAGTAAAGCGCTGGTGTTTCCGGTTCCGTTAATGGCAATTGCACCTGGAACCGAACGTTTTGTCGATTTCTCAGTGAAACTGAAATCAGACAAGCCATTCCGCCCTGCAGGTTTTGAAGTAGCACACGAGCAGTTCAAAATGGAAGGAAATTATGCCGCTTCGGCTACCACGCAAAAAGGAGGTGTATTAAATTTACAGGAAGACGGTAAGAACATAAATATTCACGGTGAAAATTTTGTGGTAACATTCGACAAAGTTTCAGGACTTCTTACCCATTATGAAGTAAATGGTGTTGCGTTGATTCAGAAAGGCCCGCAAATCAATTTCTGGCGTCCGGTGAACGACAACGACAAAGGAAGCAACATGCTGAGCCGCCTGGGAATCTGGCGCGAAGTTTCGCGTGAAGCCCAACCTGCCAGCGTAAACGCAGTTATGGTTGACGGAGACAAAGTAGTGGTAACTTCAACATACGAGCTCGACAAAGTAAAATCTACTCTGACGCTGGTTCAGACCGTTCATGGCAACGGAACCATTGAAGTACAAAGTTCGCTGAATGCATCTGCCGGAAAACTGCCCGATATGCCTCGTTTTGGTGTTCGCTGGGAAATGCCGGTGAATTTCGATAACCTGACATACTATGGCCGTGGCCCGCACGAAAACTACATCGACCGTAACCGCAGTGCCTTTGTTGGCATCTACCAAAGTAAAGTTGCTGACCAGTATTTCAAATACGTGCGTCCGCAGGAAAACGGATACAAAACCGATGCGCGCTGGTTTGAACTGAGAAACGAAAACGGTGTGGGATTAAAAATCACCGGAGAACCACTGGTAGGCTTCTCTACACTGCACAATCCGATCGAAGATTTTGACATGGAAAACGCACAGGATTTCAGACATACCAACGACATCGTTAAAAAAGATGGCGTTTTCATTACCACAGATATGAAACAAATGGGTGTGGCAGGCGACAACTCGTGGGGTGCAACTCCTATGAGAAAATACAGCCTCCCGGCTCAGGACCTTGAATTTAAATTTACCATTCAACCAGTTTTTTAGAAATTAAAACACTATCGAATCTTCATTTGTAAAACAATCAAAAATGAAACGAGCATGTAATCAAATATTTCCACATCGGAGTATGACTCAAATACATGCGAGTTCCATCTGTTACTTTAGTAAATAAACAATCTTAAACAGATGAAAAAACTTATATCACTCATGTTCCTGGCAATTTTTTGCCAGGAACTTTTCTCCCAAACCATTGACATTATTCCGCAACCTGCAAAGGTAATTACTCAAGACGGAAGTTTTACCCTTACTCGTTCTACCCGGATTCTTTTCAACATTACCAATGCCGACGGAAAAGCATTTGTGGCGCAAGCACAGGAGTTGCTGGAAGATGCCAGCGGCATAAAACCCGAAGTTGTTCCCGTTTCAGGCCCCGCCATTCCCGGAAACATCCTTGTTCAGTTGAACAATCCGCTGAATGCGCAAACCGGCACCGAAGGCTACAACGTGAAAGTGGAGAAAGACCGCATTTTCCTGAATGCCAACACCACCGCCGGCTTATATTACGGTATGCAAACGCTTTGGCAAATGCTGACTTCCGGCGACGGAAAAACAATCCCGTGCGTCGACATTACCGACTATCCGCGCCTCAGCTGGCGGGGAATGATGCTCGATGTTTCGCGCCACTATTACCCGGTAGAGTTTATCTACAAATACATCGACTACCTGGCGATGCACAAAATGAACGTTTTCCACTGGCACCTGGTCGATGATCAGGGTTGGAGGATCGAAATCAAAAAGTATCCAAAACTGACGGAGATCGGCGCCTGGCGTGCCGACCGCGAAAATCTGGACTGGAATTCAAGAAAAGCTCCGCTAAAAGCGAACGAACCGCAATACGGTGGATTTTACACACAGGATCAGATTAAATCGGTGGTAGAATACGCCCGTCAAAAACACGTTACGGTGATTCCCGAAATTGAAATGCCCGCACATGCCATGGCAGCTTTGGCAGCTTATCCCGAATTGTCGTGTACCGGAGAATACCAGCCGGTTCCGTCGGGCGGAGTATGGCCGATTACGCATATTTTCTGCGCAGGAAAAGAGGAAACTTTTCATTTTCTCGAAGATGTGCTGAAAGAGGTAATGGAGCTGTTCCCTTCTACATTTATTCACATTGGCGGAGATGAAGCCACCAAAACCGAATGGGAAAAATGTGCGCTTTGCCAGAAAAGGATGAAAGACGAAAACCTGGCCAACGAGCACGAACTTCAGGCCTATTTTATCAAACGCATGGAAAAATTCCTGAACAGCTACGGAAGACACTTGATTGGCTGGGACGAAATATTGGAAGGCGGCGTAAATCCGTCGGCTACCATTATGTCGTGGAGAGGTACAGGCCCCGGAATTGAAGCGGCAAAAGCCGGTCACGATGTGGTGATGACACCCACCGATTACAGTTATTTCGACTATTACCAGGGAGAGCCTTCGCTTGAACCCAAAGCCATTGGCGGACATCTGACCTTAAAGAAAGTGTATAGTTTTGAACCTGTTCCCAAGGAACTTACCGAAGAGGAAGGCAAGCACATTATTGGTGCACAGGCCAATTTATGGACGGAATACATTCCTACTACTGAACATGCCGAATATATGATTATGCCCCGCATGACGGCTTTGGCTGAAGTAGCGTGGTCGCCCAAAGAAGCAAAAGACTGGGCCAGCTTTTCGAAACGCATGGAAAGCCAGTATAAACGATATGAGAAAATGGGAGCGAATTATGCCACCAGCGCTTTCCAGGTAAAAGGTTCGGCTGAACTTAATCCTGAAAACCGGTCGGTAAAAGTTACGCTATCCACCGAAGCCTGGCAACCCGAAATACATTACACGGTTGATGGCTCGGAGCCCAATGCCAACTCAGAAAAATACACCGGTCCTTTTGAAATTCAGCAAACAACAACTGTAAAAGCAGTAGTGGTTGAAAACGGCAAAACCATGTCGAAACCGCTGTCTTCCACATTTTACCTGCACAAGGCCATCGCCTGCCCGGTTACGCTGAAGTTTCCCAACAGCAAAAATTACAATTCTACCGGCGATTTTGCATTGGTTGACGGGATTAAAGGTTCTTCAAATCATACCGACGGCCGCTGGAAAGGCTTTAACGGCGACGACCTGGTGGCCACCATCGATCTCGGAAAGGAAACTTCTTTTTCAACCGTAACCATCGGCGCACTTCAAAATGTTGGTGGATGGATTTTCTACCCCACAGAAATGATTGTTGAAAGTTCGGACGACGGCGTAACATTCAAAAAAGTGGGTTCGGTAAAAAACAAGGTCGATGCCAACGACGGAGAACGCCAGGTGAAAGACATTACCGTAAAGAAAAAAGCCAGTGCAAAATACCTGCGTGTAACGGTTAAAAACTATGGTACCTGCCCGAAAGGACACGCCGGCGAAGGAAAACCCGCGTGGTTGTTTGTTGACGAGATCTCAGTGGAATAAAACAACCATGATATTAAAAAATCGCCAGCAGAAATGAAAGTAAAGATTTTTACTCTCCCTCGCTCCCTCTCTATGCATAGAGAGGGAAGATTGTGACGCAGACACAATCAGGGTGAGTCTGAAAACTTTGAACTAATTTTTGCTATCGATTTTCGATAGACTTTTAGAAAAAATACAGGCCAGACAAAGATCAATTACACTAAAGTAAATAAATACTAAAAAATGAGGCTGTCCAATTTTACGTTTTGGACAGCCTCTCTTGTTTTATGAGATTTTAATTTCTCTGGCCGGTTTTGGTTTTACTTCTTCGCGCTTTGGTAATTTCACGTGAAGGATACCGTTGTCGTAATTCGCCGTAATTTTCTCGGCGTTTACTACATTTTCCGGCACAGTAAACGATCGTTGAAACGATTGATAACTAAACTCACGGCGTGTTACCACTTTCCCTTCTTTCTCTTCTTTTTCGTCTTTCTTTTCCGAAGAAATGGTCAGCCGGCCATTGTCATAATTTAGTTTAAAGTCATTTTTGTCCATCCCCGGTGCAGCCACGTCAATCTGGTATTCGTCTTTGTTCTCGACAACGTTCACTGCGGGCAGGGTTGAATCTGTTCCTGCAAAATTCCAGGAATTCCAATCCATCAGGTTTCCTTCAAAGAATTTATCTAAAAACGAAGGAAACGATGAATAATCACTGTTGAATAATCTTGGTAGTGCCATAATTTATTCCTCCATCTTTTAATTAGACATTCATTTAATTTTCACGTTCTGATTATTGCAAACACGATACCATTTCAAATGCCGTTTGATCGTCATTACCTTCATTTTTCTGATTTACAATTATTTGGGTAATTCATCTTAAACCCAGGCAACAAACACCCCTTAAACCACTATGAAAGAATGACATAACAAAACAAGAACAGATTGAAATTTTGACATTTTTTGTGAAATTTTGACGTAAAACGAAAGCTGGAAGCCGGATGTCGCAAACGAATATTAATAGTCTTCTGCCGGTGAATTACAAAAACCCAAAAGGAAGAAAGGCAACAGTTAAATTCTGCTACTCAATATTTTCATTACTTCCTTATAAAACTATCTTTTGGTTCCGGCAAACATTAAAACGCCACAAAATTCATTTTCCTCCGTAAATAAAAATCTGTCGCATAAAGCGTTTAGTAAAAGCGATGAAAGACCTGGAAATTATTTTTGACCGGAATTCCGAATAATTAAGATCTGCGAAAAAAACTTCATCACATAACATGTTTTCATAAAAGAAAAACCCAAAATTCAACGGCTTACCTGCAACATACTTCACTCAAATAAACGGCGTTATTCTTGGCGCGCGACTGAATAGTCTTACCTTTAGACGACAAAACAAACACCATGGAAAATGATTTTAAGCTGGCCGTTCTAATCGACGGCGACAATATACCTTCTGCATACGTAAAGGAAATGCTCGAAGAAATTGCCAAATACGGAAATCCAACCATCAAGCGAATTTATGGCGACTGGACGCGGCCCACACTTTCGAAATGGAAAAATGTGCTGCTCGAAAACGCTATAAATCCGATTCAGCAATACGGTTACACACAAGGGAAAAACGCCACCGATTCAGCAATGATCATTGATGCCATGGACATCCTGTACGCCGGACAGGTAAATGGTTTCTGCCTGGTATCGAGCGACAGCGATTTTACCAGACTTGCGACCCGACTGCGTGAAGCCGGCATGAAAGTATTTGGTATTGGCGAAAAGAAAACGCCGGAGCCTTTTATCGTGGCCTGCGATAAATTTATTTACCTCGAAATATTGAAATCTGACGAAAAAGAAACAGAAAACACTGCACTTGCCAGTAAACCTCAAAAGAAAGATGACTACGACAAAATAACGCCTAAAGTCGTTCGGCTGATTTCCTCCACCATTTCCGACCTGGCTGACGACGACGGGTGGGCATTTATGGGCGATGTAGGCAGTTTGCTTCAGAAACGCCAACCCAACTTCGACTCCCGGAACTACGGCTTCGAAAAACTCACTCCGCTAATCAACTCCATAGGCAAATTCGAAATCGATCAGCGCGACAGCTACAAGGGAAAATTCAAACTGATTTATGTGCGAAATAAAAAAGGAAAATAGCAGAAAGTCAGAAGATAGAAGCAGGAAGAAAATCACTGATCATTCACAATTGGATATTAATTATTAGCCAATCAATACATCAAACAATACGAAAATGCAGAAATGCCTGAATACGAGAATAAGCTACAAGCCATTAGCTACGAGCTACGAGTCGCTGATCATTGGATATTTGTTATTGATTATTGAAAATCCAATCCTTTCTTCTCTGAAAACTGAGATTGCAAACTGCAACTGAATACTGACCACTGTTTACTCAATCCTTGAATCTCATCAATCCTTCAGTCCCTGTAAACTGATCAGTTAAACAAGTCCACAATTTCCTCTTTGGTAATTTCCTGGAACGGATCGTTGGAGTTGATAAACTTATCGGCCAGCGAGCTTTTGCGTTCCTTTAGTTTCTGAATTTTTTCCTCGATCGAATTTTCAGTAATAAAGCGGTACACAAACACATGCTTGTCTTGTCCGATGCGGTGCGCACGGTTAATAGCCTGGATCTCGGCGGCCGGATTCCACCACGGGTCAATAATAAAAACATAATCGGCTTCGGTCAGGTTGAGCCCCACCCCACCTGCTTTCAGCGAAATCAGGAAGATGCGGTTATCATCGTTTTCCTGAAACTGTTTGATCACCTCTTCGCGTTTGGTGGTTTGCCCGGTAAGTTTCGAATATTTCCAGCGCTGCTTTTTGATTTTCGACTCCAGCAATTCGAGATGCGTCACAAACGACGAGAAGATCAGCACCTTGTGTTTTTCGGCCACCAAGTTCTCCAACATCCGGAAAATCTCGTCGAACTTACCCGAACTTTCACCGGCATCCTTTTCCAGCAACGACGGGTGATTGGCCAGTTGCCGCAAACGCGTGAGTCCCTGCAGTACCACAAACTGCGATTTGTTCATCCCCTCTTTTTCTATAGCTGAGAGTATTGTATTTCGAATGATCGACTTTTCCTTGTCGTACAGTTTTTGCTGATCGTCGGCCATGCTGCAAATACGCACTTCTTCCATCAACGGTGGCAGATCGCGCGCTACTTCCATTTTTTTACGGCGCAACACAAAGGGACGGATCATCAGTTGCAGTTTTTCCATCTGCTCTTCGTTGGCGTGTTTTTCGATGGGTGTTATAAACATCCGTTGGAAAAAAGCGAGGTTCCCCAGCAAGCCAGGATTCAGAAAGTTCATCTGGCTCCACAGGTCCGACAGCGAATTTTCGATCGGCGTTCCGGTGATCACCAGTTTATGACGCGCCTTTATTTTCATCAGCGCCTTGTAGGTAAGCGACCCCGAATTTTTGATCGACTGGCTTTCGTCGAGAATCAGGTAAAAAAACTCGGTGCCAGCGAGCATTTCGCTGTCGTTGCGCATGGTTCCGTAAGTAGTCAGAATTATGTCGTAAAAGCGCGCAATTTTACCGATGTCTTCCACTTTTTTGCGCTGCAAGCCCACGTATTTGTATACTTTCAGCGACGGCGTAAACTTGGCAATTTCGTTGCTCCAGTTGTGTACCAGCGAAGTCGGCAAAACAATCAGGCTGGCAGGTTGAACCGTTTCATCAGATTCGCCGCCGCCAAACATATCCAGCTGTCCGTTTGGATCGGGCTTCCCGATTTTAATCGGCTGCTGGCTGCGTTTCAGTTTTAGCAACAGCGTTAGTGTTTGCAGCGTTTTTCCCAGCCCCATGTCATCGGCCAGACAACCACCCAGTCCGTTTTTGTATAAACCGTACATCCAGCTAAAACCTTCTTCCTGGTAGGCCCTTAAACTGGCCTTCAGCTTCGACGGCAATACGGTCTCTTCTTTTTCGGCATCTTTTAGTTTCAGAAATTTCTCTTTTAAGTCGCTGTCGATGCCTTCAAAACTTTGCTGAAGCAGCGTAAAATGATGCTTGTGAAATTCGATGCGCTCGCCTTTGTCTTTTCCGTAGGGCAACAGGCCCTTGTAACGAGCAAACCACTCGTCGGGCAGAATAGCTATTTCGCCGTTGGGCAGCACAAACTCGTGAATGTCGTTCAGAATGTATTTTTTGAGCCGTATGAACGGGATGCTAAACTCGCCGAAGCGCACCACCGCGTACACATCAAACCAGTCGCCGCGGGTTTGCGTTTTGATTTCCAGCTGGCCGCTTCCGGCAAAATATTTCTTATCACCCTGCTTTTGCACCACTTCAATACCGTGTTTCTTCAACTCAGCCCGGTGTTCGCCCGACCAGTTCAGCAAATGATACAGGGCATTTTGTTGCTCCAGTACCTCGGCGCCTTTTAACTGGTAATAACCGTTGAAATCGGCCAAGCCTTTTTCTTTCAGCAGTAAGATCACTCCCGCCTCCCATTCAAAGTCGCGCACCGTTTTCAGAAAAACATAGGAAGATCCAGATTTCTGAAGACTCACCGAAGTTTTTTTTGTCGATCCAGGCAGAAAATTCTCTTGTCCGTATGTAAAGCGAAGCACAAAAGCCGGTCGATACTGCAGATCCACTTCGAGCGACAAAACCGCTTTTTTACTGATATCGGCCTCGCGAATCTCAAAACCACTGGCCTTTACGTCGAAGTCGCGGACAGTGTTCAGGATAAATCCCGAATAATATTTTTCTTCGATGGTGTTGGGAACCGAAACCACATCTTTTTCAAAAAAAGGCATCAGTCGTTTGGCATTCAATTTCTCAAAGGCGATTAACTGATCGCGGTACAACATCAGGCAGGGTTCGTTGGTGATGATCCGGTTGGTCCGTTTCGAAAGCAGCAACTCTTTTCCCTCCATAAAAACTTTCAGTTTATAACGGGTTTGCAGTTCGGTGCGTTCGAAATAAAACTCGGGGCGCGCAAAAACCGGCGGCACATGTATCACATCCTCATCGTAGAGATTTGAATACTTGGCCTCCTTTTTAAACAGCCGAACCGGACTCAGCATCAGCACCGATGCCACATCCATCATGCGCTGTTCGATAAACGGAAGCACCTGCCGCTGGAATACGCCGGAGTCGAGCCGCGAAAAAAACTCAGACACGCTTCCGGCCCTCGAAAATCGTTTCATCAAGCGTTCGTCGCTGTATTTCTCGATTGTTTTTACCAGTTCCTTTTCGTAGGGGCGCCATTCGTATTCCGAGTCATCGAAATCATGCGGTTTTACCAGCCTCTCCACCGTGTAGAATTTTTCCATCCTCCTGATCAAAAAAGGCTGAAAAACCATCCCCACAAAACGGTGTTCGGTCAATGCAATTATGAATTCAAGCTCTCCCATCGGTTGTTTAAAAGAATTGTACTTCCTTTTTTCCGTTATTGAACAAAATCACTTTGATCAAAAGAACCTCAAATATAAAACGGCTCGTGAAAACGACCACAGAAATTGGCATTTTTATCGCGATTAGAAATACAAAATTTATTTAGCAGCACCGCCGCTAGGTTGTTATATTTGCAGTACATTATACAAAATACAGTATCCGATGAAAAAACTTATTATCCCAAAGATCAATACAGAAAAAGCAGCAAGCGCGGAACAAATTTCTCAGTTACTGGAAGCTTCCACGCAGCTTCAGGAAATTGACATACTCAACTGGAAAGAATTCTCGTACAAACCCTTGCTGAATTTCAGGATTGCACATACCGGCAACGAAATTCTGCTGAAATACTACGTTCGTGAAAAATACATTTTGGCTCGCGAAACGCGTATTAACGGCGAGGTTTACAAAGACAGCACCGTTGAATTTTTCATTTCGGTGGACGGCAAGAATTATTACAATTTTGAATTCAGTTGCATCGGAACACCTCATGTCGCGCACGGCCCTGGACGCGGAAACCGCAACTTTGTTTCGCCCGAGTTGCTTAAAAAAATTGATATTTCATCGACCTTGGGTAACGAACCGTTTGAAGAAAAAACCGGCGATTTTTACTGGGAAATGATGATACGCATCCCGATCGAATGTTTTGCCTACGATGCACTCAAAACGTTTGACGGACTGAAAGCTACCGCTAACTTCTACAAATGCGGCGACGAAACTTCGGAACCTCATTATGTTACCTGGAACCCGGTTGAAACTGAAAATCCGGATTACCACCGTCCTGAATTTTTTGGAGAAGTGGTTTTTGAATAATCACTTTGTTCAGTCTTTTTTAATTTTTGATGAACAAAAAAACATTCCCGGTAGTTTAATGGTTTAGATTTCAGATCAAATTTTAAAAATATGATGGAGTAAATCCGTCCTCGTGGTAACATTTGATCTGAAATTGAGCAATAATCATTAACTTGAAAAAAAACCGGGAATGGACCTGTACCACAAAACCACGCTGAAAATATCGAAACTGGTAACCACCTCTTACAGTACCTCTTTTTCGTTTGCAACAAGCCTGATGAATAGCGAGCACCGGGATGCCATTTACGCTATTTACGGTTTTGTGCGTTTTGCCGACGAAATTGTCGATACCTTTCTCAACCATGATCAGCAAGGGCTGCTCGATTTATTTGAGGCAAATATGGGAAAAGCCCTCGATAATAAAATCAGCCTGAATCCGGTTTTAAATTCGTTTCAGCTGGTGGTGCACAAGTACCAAATTCCCCGGCAACTCATCGATGCCTTCCTGCACAGTATGCGCATGGATCTCGATAAGAAGAATTATAGCAGCAAAGCGGAAACCGACCAATACATCCACGGTTCGGCCGACGTGGTAGGCCTGATGTGCCTGCATGTTTTCTGCGACAATAATCCTCAGTTACTGGAAGAATTGCAAGAACCGGCAATGCGCTTGGGATCGGCCTTTCAGAAAGTTAATTTTTTACGCGATCTCAAAGCCGATTCCGAAGAATTGGGAAGAAGCTACTTTCACCATTATACTCCGGGCAATTTCGACGAAAAAGCCAAAGCCAGCATCATTGCAGAAATTGAAAGTGACTTTGATGCCGCTTTACCGGGTATTCGCCGACTGCCTTCCGACTCGAGGATTGCTGTAATGGTGGCCTACAGATATTACCGCCAGTTGCTGCAAAAACTAAAACGCACACCGGCATCCCGAATCAGGAAAACCAGGATCAGGATTTCTGATTTCCGGAAAATGGTGATTATGACCCAATCGATGACCCTTGGAAAACTAAATATTTTATGAAACAGGAACAGGTAATACTGGTAGATGAAAACGATGCGGTGCTGGGCGCTATGGAAAAAATGGAAGCCCACCGAAACCCGGTGCTTCACCGCGCCATTTCGGTATTTATTGTAAACAAGAAAGGCGAGTGGCTCTTGCAGCGGCGCGCCCTCGGCAAATACCATTCAAACGGTTTGTGGACCAACACCTGCTGCAGTCACCCGCAACCCGGAGAAAGCAGCCTCGAAGCGGCCAATCGTCGCCTGGTCGAAGAAATGGGCATGAAGGCAGAACTGGATGAAAAGTTCCATTTTATCTACCGCGAACCGCTCGATAACGAGCTCACCGAATACGAGCTAGATCATGTTTTTGTCGGTGTCAGCGATCAACTGCCCAACATCAACACCAGCGAAGTACACAGCTACAAATACATCGCATACGACGATCTGAAAAAAGATATCGAAACCAATCCGGGCAATTACACGGTCTGGTTCCTGAAAATTGTGGACAAAGTAAACGAATACCTCAAAAAATGATCTGGAATATTCTTTTAGCAGTCGCAGCTTTTGCGTTCATGGAATTTGTGGCCTGGTCGAACCACAAATTTGTGATGCATGGCTTTTTGTGGAAATGGCATGCCGACCACCACACCAACGATCACAAGAAAAATACCTCGCAAACCGAGTTGTACAACCCCGGATTCGAGAAAAATGACTATTTTTTCCTGGTGTACGCCATTCCGGCAATCATCCTGCTGATTATTGGATTTTATTTTTCGTTTCCACGGCTCGTTGCTTTGGGGATTGGAATTTCTGCCTACGGTTTTACATATTTCATGCTTCACGATGTGATGGTTCACCAGCGATTGAAAATCCCTTTCCTGATCCACCCGAAAAGCAAATACCTGCAATCGGTAATCGAGGCGCACCTGGCTCACCACCGGGGCAAAAACATTCACGATTTTAACAATTACGGCTTACTGATTTTCCAACGCAGATTTTTAAAGAAATAATGTCGCTGTATTTTTGGCTTCTATTCGGATCGATTGCTGTACCGTTGCTCCTTAGCTTCGACAAACGGCTCCACTTTTACACACAGTGGAAATATGTGCTGCCTTCAATTTTTACAGTAGCAGTTTTGTATATTTCGATCGACATCTATTTCACCCGGCAGGGTTTCTGGGGCTTTAACGATCGCTATATTTCGGGCCTGCAATTGTTCCATTTACCTGTCGAAGAAATTCTCTTTTTCATAGTTGTTCCCTATGCCAGCATTTTTCTTCACGAAGCCATTCTCGAATATTTTCCGCAGGTTAAAGTGGGGAAAAAGTTAAACGTTGTACTAATTGGATTTTTTTTGGTGATGAGTCTGCTGGTGCTGGTTTTCAACCTCCCCCAAAGCTACACGGCCTATATTTCAGGCAAACTACTATTGATCCTGATCCTTGCACTTGTGCTAAAAAGTGAAAGCATTCGCTCATTTTTCCTCACTTTCCTGGTTATACTACTTCCATTTTTGCTGGTCAACGGCGTGCTAACGGGCTCATTCATCACCGACGAAGTGGTGTGGTACAACAATACTGAAAACCTGGGAATCCGTATTTTTACTATACCTGTTGAAGATTTTGCCTATGCCTTCACCATGATTTTGCTGAACCTTTTGTTGATTGAAAAACTAAAGCAACTCTACTGAATCTTGACACACCATCAAAACATATCACGTTTTACTGAACGATACTTTTCCGGATTCGTCGTTTTCTTTTTTGTCTTTTACACCGTGGGCATCATCGGTTTGTCGATGGCCGCCACACGCCCGCTTTTTATCGGCCTTACCCCTCTGGCTTTACTGCTTTCTTCATTCGCCGTGATGCTTTTCCATCGCGATCACCGGTTGAAAGTGTGGCTGATTTTTGTTTTGATCTACCTGTTGGGATTATCCGTCGAGATGACCGGCGTGCAAAGCGGGTTGATCTTTGGCAACTACAAGTACGGCAACGGACTGGGATGGAAAGTTTTCGAAACACCGCTGATAATCGGATTAAACTGGCTGTTGCTGGTTTACGCCGCCACTTCGCTGAGTAGCCGGTTAAAGATCGCTCGCATATTCCAGGTCCTCATAGCAGCATTTATATTGCTGGCTTACGACCTGATTCTGGAGCAAATAGCCCCAAAACTCGATATGTGGAGCTGGGATAACGATATTATTCCGTTACAAAATTACCTCGCCTGGTTTGCGCTGGCATTTGCTTTTTCGGTCCTGCTGGTGTACTCGAAAACACAAGTGAATAATAAACTGGCACCGGTTGTTCTGCTCTGTCAGTTCCTGTTTTTTGTCGTTCTGAATTTAATACTACGATGATACGAGCCAGCCACCATATCATCCTCTTCCCTTTTTTCCGAAACTACGTGCTTTGGAAAATGAAACGCTCATTTGCCGGCACTGAAATCATTGGCAATGTGCCGGACAAAGGGAAAGCGGTTTTGTGGATTGCGAACCACGTGAGCTGGTGGGATGGTATCTGGGTGCTCTCGGTGAATCAAAAAACATTTCGGCGAAAGTTCCATTTTATGATGTTGGAAGAACAGCTTCGGAAGAACTGGTTCTTTCAATTTACAGGTGGCTTTTCTGTAAAAAAAGGAACGCGCTCAATTTTGGAGAGTCTCAACTATGCTGCTGAACTGCTCCAAAATCCGAAAAACATGGTACTGATGTTTCCGCAGGGCGAAATACAAAGCATGCACCAACAGCAGTTTTATTTCGAAAAAGGTGTTGAAAAGATCCTACTGAAAGCCCAGAAGGAAGTGCAGACTATTTTCCATGCAAATTTTGTCGATTATCTATCACAACCCAAACCTACACTTTACCAGTATCTGACAGAATACAAGGGAGGCTCTTCGCATTATGAGATGGAGGAAGCGTATAATCGGTTTTACAGGGAATGTTTAACTGCCCAAATGGCCAAATTGAGTTAACTATGGAGGCAATCACCTATATCGTTTTTGTCTTTGCATTGGTTCAGCTGGCAGTAAGTCTGGTTAACCTGGTATTTCGGCAGCGACTGCCAGAAGCGGCAACAGAACCGATTGAACTGGTTTCAGTCCTGATTCCCGCCCGCAACGAAGAACAAAACATCGGCAACCTGCTCCGCGACCTGAAAGAATGCCATCAAAACATTGAGGTATGGGTGTACGACGACCAGTCGACCGACCAAACCACTTCGATTGTTGAAGAAATCAGCCAAACAGATCCACGGATTCAACTGTTGCATTCGGCCGGATTACCCGAGGGCTGGACGGGTAAAAACCACGCCTGCTATTCGCTCGCCCAAAAAGCCGGAGGCCAGTATCTACTGTTTCTGGATGCAGATGTTCGGATAAACACAAAAGTTATCGCCCAAAGCATTGCCATGATGAAAAGCCAAAACCTGGCGCTTTTGAGTATTTTCCCGCAACAGGTGATGAAAACCCGGGGTGAAAAGCTTACCGTTCCGGTGATGAATTATGTGCTCCTTACGCTGCTACCGCTAATTCTGGTCAGAAAGTTGGGATTTCCTTCCTTATCGGCAGCGAACGGGCAGTTTATGCTATTTAATGCTGAAACATACAAAAAATGGCAGCCTCATCGCCACAATCGTAACAAACGGGTGGAAGACATTGAAATTGCTCGATTTTTAAAACGTAACAACGAAAAGATCGCCTGCCTGACTGGCAATGATGATATCCGCTGCCGAATGTACGGCGGTTACACCGATGCAGTGAATGGTTTGTCGAGAAGTGTGCTGCTGTTTTTTGGCAATTCCGCCCCGGTTGCCATCCTGTTTTGGTTGATTACCACTTTTGGTTTTGTAGTGTTGACGTTTACCGCTCCCTGGGAAATTTTTGTCCTTTATCTGTTCATTCTTGGAGCTATACGTGTATTCGTTTCGATATCAAGCCGGCAAGCTGTCGGGACAAACCTGATTTTGGGGTTCATGCAGAAAATAAATTTGGGAATTATGATCGGGAAAGCAATTCGCTCGCGGTCGCTAAAAACATTCGAATGGAAAGGAAGAGCTGTACCCTCATCGTAATGCTGATTCTGGTGCCGATGCTGCTGGCGGCATCCTGGAAAACAAGAATCTACCGTGCCTATACCGGCAACGACATGCGGGCATGGAAAGCCGCCATGGATGAAATGGAAAACCAAAAAACCAATGATCCCGCCTACCTGGCAGAACTGGTAAATTATCAGTACGGATACATTGGCTATTGTCTGGGCATTGACGATGACGATGCCGCTAAAAATTGTCTTGAGCAGGCAGAAAAAAATCTGGACCAATTGGAGCAACTCGGTTTTTCATCAGCAACAATCAATGCTTACCGTTCGGCGTTCTTTGGGTACAAGATAGCTTTATCCCCGATAAAAGCACCGTTTTTTGGTCCTAAAAGCATCAAAGCGGCGGAGCAATCCATTCTTGCCGATCCGAAAAATCCGCTCGCTTACGTCCAACTCGGCAATGCTGAGTTTCATATGCCAGCTGTATTTGGCGGAACAAAAACAAAAGCGATTGAATACTTTCAAAAAGCAGAAAAACTGATGGAAGAAAATCCGGAAACGTGGATCACTCAAAACTGGAATTACCTGAATTTACTGGCGTTAATCGGACAATCGTTTGAAGCATTAAACAAATACGAAGAAGCAAAATCATATTACAGCAAAGCGGTAAATGCAGAACCCACTTTCAAATGGGTGAAAGATGAACTGCTTCCCAACCTCGATAAAAAATTGACAAATGAGTAAAAAAATACTGGTAGTAGGTGCAGGAATCGGTGGACTGGCAACAGCACTAAGGCTTGCAAAAAAAGGATACGAAGTGGAAATGCTCGAAAAAAATGAGCAGGCCGGAGGTCGGTTGAACCAAATCAAAAAAGACGGTTTTACCTTTGACACGGGCCCCAGTTTTTTCAGCATGTCTTACGAATTTGAGGAATTTGCGCGCGACTGCAACATCAAACTTCCTTTCGAATATTTTGAGCTCGATCCGCTTTACTCGGTGAATTTCAGCGACAATCCAAAAACCTTTCACCTGTACAAAGACATTGATAAACTGGCCGAACAATTTGCGGATATCGAACCCGATTTCAAAGAAAAATTTATCCAATACCAGGCCAAAGCCGGTGCACTTTTCCACGATACTGTCGACCTGGTAATCAAGCAAAATTTTGATTCGCTTTTTCATTACATCACCACACTGATGCGGGTGAATCCGGTACACATTCCCGTTCTGTTGCGAAGTTTCTACGATCACGTAAAAAAATACTTCTCGTCGAAAGAAGCCATCCAGATTATTTCGCTGGTTGCATTTTTCCTTGGCCGAACACCATTTGATACCATGGCCATTTACAGCCTACTCTCGTACACCGAATTTAAACACGATGGCTATTTCAACGTAAAAGGCGGGATGTACCAGATTGTGGAAGGAATCGTAAACGAGTTGAAAAAGGAGAACGTTACGATCCACTACAACACCGAGATCAAAAACTTCGAAGAAGAAAACGGCCAACTAAAAGCCTTCGTCGATCAGCATGGAAAGCGCTGGACGTCGGATGTATTTTTGATCAACTCTGATGCTGCCTGGTTTCGCGGAAATGTGTTCAGGCGAGAGCAATATTCCGACAAAAAACTGGATAAAATGAACTGGACCATGGGTTACCTCACTTTTTATGTGGGGATTAAACGAAAACTGCCGATGGTGGACCATCACAATTATTACCTGGGTAGCAATTATGAGGCTTATGCCAACAATATCATGCAAGACCCCGACACCTTGCAGAAACCCTATTACTACGTAAATGTGCTTTCAAAAAACAATCCCGATTGCGCTCCCGAAGGTTGCGAGAGTCTGTTTTTTGTGTGCCCAGTGCCCAACCTGTATTTCAAACCAAGCTGGGATGATAAGCAAGAAATCGTGAACAGTATCATCGCTGATTTTTCAGAAAGAATCGGAGTCGACATACAAAAAGAAATAGTAACGCAAACCATTTACACCCCCATCGAATGGCGCGACCGTTTTAACCTTCACCGCGGTAGCGGACTCGGACTTTCGCACAATATGAACCAGATCGGGCACATGCGGCCGCGCAACTACGATGAGAAATATAAAAATGTGTTTTACGTAGGTGCTTCTACCGTTCCCGGCGCCGGAATTCCAATGGCAATCATCAGTTCGAAGCTGGCTTTTGAGCGGATTAGTAAACACTTCGGGCAATAAGTTGTTAGCTAGCATAGAAATTTATAGCAGGAAAACATGACACAACTGGAAATACTGAAAAAAGAACTGGGCAAACCGTACTTTGATCTTGAATTTTTATTGCATTGTTTGAAAGAAGTGCTGGAAGAAAACCACGAAAACGAACTGGCCGCTTCCATTCCCTGGCTTTGCGAGAATAATCATTACAACGATGTTCGCTTTACGCGAAAGCATTTTCACCTGTTTTCCATCGCATTCCAGTTGTTAAACCTGGTGGAAACCAACGGAGCCGTTCAGAACCGCCGGAAAACGGAAGAAGAAAAGTCACTCACCGCGATCAACGGATTATGGGCCAACAGCCTCGACTTGCTGAAAAAGAACGAGGTTTCGGAAGAACAGATCCTGGAAACGCTGAGTGAAATTGAGGTTCAACCGGTACTTACCGCCCACCCCACCGAAGCCAAGCGCCCTGTGGTGCTGAAAAAATACCGCGAGCTCTACCTGCTTTTGGTAAAGCGCGAAAATTCGATGTACAATTCATTTGAACGCGAAGAAAACCGGAACGAAATCAAGCGGGTGATTAATGCAATCTGGCACATCGACGAGTTTTACATGGAAAAGCCCAATGTGGAAACCGAACTTGAAAATGTGATCCACTATTTCACCCATGTTTTCCCCGAAATTGTTTCGATCAACAACCGGCGTTTGGTGCAGGCCTGGGAATACGCCGGCTTCGATCCGCACAGGCTGGTCGACAATAACATATATCCACAAATTCGTTTTGGAACGTGGATTGGCGGCGACCGCGACGGACATCCTTTTGTTACGGCTGACGTTACCCGTCATACCCTGCAAAAACTACGACTGAATTCGTTTCTTATATTGAAAAATGAACTGACTAAATTGGGCGAAGACCTGAGTTTTTATTTCAGAATAAACCAATTACCCGAAGGCATTTCAGAACGGCTAAAAGAACTGATTGCTGAAAATTCGGATGAATTAAAACCGATTGTGGCGCACAACCGGAAGGAAGCTTTCAAGCTGTACGTTAGTTTGCTGATTGCCAAACTCCCGGTAAAAATCGGGCGCGAACAGTCGTTCGAATTACTGGATACTCCGGAAAGCTACAGCAATTCCAAACAATTGATCAGTGACCTGGAAATCCTGAAAGATGGATTGTATCAGCTGGGAAAAGATTCGCTGGTGCATAATTCGGTGTACCACACCATTCAACTGGTGAAAACATTTGGCTTTCACATGGCCGAACTGGATGTTCGCCAAAACAGTGCTTATTACGAAAAAGCATTGAACCAGATTGTGGACGAGTCGCATTTGTCGAGCATTGATTTTGAAAAGGGGAAATCGGAAATCATACAGGCAGAATTGGAATCGAACCGGCCTTTTATCCGCGACTGGAGTCATCTGCCAACTGAAGCCAAAAGTGTGCTCGACTGCTTTGCGGTACTTCAGCAGCACTACTCGAAATATTCGGGTGCGGCGCTGGGCTCGCTCATAATCAGTATGACCCGCAACCTCGACGACCTGATGACGGTTTATATCCTGGCAAGAGAAGCCGGATTGACTCATTTCGAGAAGACACCGGTTCTGAAATTGCACGTCGTCCCCTTGTTTGAAACGATTGACGACTTGAAAGCGAGTCCGAAAATTCTCGAAGAATACCTTAGTCAGCCGGTGGTGCAAAACAGCCTCGAATACCAGCGAATCGCGCGGGGACGGAAACGCAGGATACAGGAAGTGATGATCGGCTACAGCGACAGCAACAAGGACGGCGGAATTCTGGCCAGTACATGGTACCTCTACAAAGCTCAAAAAGAACTGACCGAAGTGGCCAACAAATTCGATATCGATTTGAAATTCTTTCACGGAAAAGGTGGATCCATCAGCCGCGGTGCCGGCCCGGTTCACTGGTTTCTAAGAAGTCTTCCCAACGGTACACTTTCGGGCAAAATAAAAATGACAGAACAAGGCGAAACCATCGAAAAGAAATACGCCAACAAAATCAATGCAGCCTACAACCTGGAATTGATGGTGTCGGGAGCCACGCTCAATACCTTGCTTCACAAACAAAATAGCGAGGGCAATCACGTTGCTGCCGAAATTGTTGAATACCTCGGTCACGAAAGTAAAAAGATTTACACCGACCTGCTGCATAACAAACATTTTCTGGAGTTCTTCCGGCAGGCTACGCCCATCGATGTGATTGAGCAAAGCAAAATTGGTTCGCGCCCTTCCAGGCGAACCGGAAGACAAACTTTTGAAGACTTGCGGGCCATTCCGTGGGTATTTAGCTGGGGACAATCGCGTTTTCACATTACCAGCTGGTACGGAGTGGGCTCAACGCTCGAAAAACTAAAAGCTGAATTTCCCGATAAGTTCCAGACGTTGAAAGAACTGGTTCGCGAAAGCCAGTTTGTACGTTACGTGCTGACCAACATCGATACCAGCCTTGCCAGTACCGACGAAGAAATCATGTCGCTTTACGCCGGCCTGGTAAAAAACGATGAAGTCCGCAATTCGATTCTTCCCCTCATCATCAACGAACTCGAAAAAACCCGTTTATTGATGGAAGAACTGCTGAGAAGACCAATGGAAGCCCGGCGTAAGAACCACTTTCATTCAACAGCTTTACGGGCCGAAGCGCTGGATATTTTGCACAAAAACCAGGTAAACAACCTGCAAAAATGGAGAGGAATGGAAAGTGCATCGGACGCCGAAAAAGAATCGATGCTAAACGAATTGCTGATTTCGGTAAACGCCATTTCAAACGCCATGGGGACTACAGGATAAAAATTTCGATACTCCATATTTCCTTTACTACATCCGGGTCATCTGTTTTCGTCGGAAATGCCCTCATTTGCCCCATATAAAAACTAAAAGACAATAGCTTGCACAAGCTAATCGTTAATATGGGCACTATAAATAGTAGAAGTATAATAGCGTGTTCCAGCTCATCTTCTTAAAATTATTTTATCTTTATCGATAGTTTTTAAACTATTTTAATAAATACTATGATCCGGAAGTTCGTTATTCTGACCACCCTGACAATTTCCCTTCTTTCATGCAACAAAACCGATAAAGTCATTTACAAAGATTCCGCTGCTCCGGTCGACCAGCGAGTAGACGATTTGTTATCTCGCATGACACTGGAAGAAAAGTTCTGGCAACTCTTTATGATTCCGGGTGATTTAAGCGATGGAAAAGAAAGATACAAACACGGTATTTTTGGGTTCCAGGTCGCCACCAAGGGCAAATCGGGGAACTCGGCAGAACAACTGCTTGATTATTCCGGAGGCAGCAACGCGCGACAAACAGCGGAACTGATCAATAACATTCAAAAATATTTTGTGGAAGAAACCCGTTTGGGGATTCCGATTATTCCTTTTGATGAAACGCTTCACGGACTTGTTCGGCCGGGAGCAACTGCTTTTCCTCAGGCGATTGCACTGGCAGCCAGCTGGGATACTACCATAATGCAGCAAGTGGCGCACGCCATCGCCACCGAAACCAAATCACGCGGTATCCGCCAAATACTTTCTCCCGTGGTAAACATTGCACGTGATGTACGCTGGGGACGCATAGAAGAAACCTATGGAGAAGACCCGTACCTCACCTCAAAAATGGGGGTTGCCTTTGTTTCTCAGTTTGAAAATATGGGAGTTTTAACCACACCCAAGCATTTTATTGCCAACGTGGGCGACGGCGGACGCGACAGCTATCCGATTCATTTTAACGAGCGTCTTCTCGAAGAAATTTATTTCCCGGCTTTTAAGGCCTGTTTTAAAGAAGGTAAATCGTGGTCGGTAATGACGTCGTACAATTCGCTTGATGGACGGCCTTGTACAGCGAACGACTGGCTGCTGAACAAAAAATTAAAAGAAGATTGGGGTTTTGACGGTTTTGTTATTTCAGATGCTGGAGCTACCGGGGGTGCGAATGTCCTGCACTTTACCGCAAAAAACTATGCTGAAAGTACCGAACAGGCAATTGAAAACGGACTGGATGTTATTTTTCAGACTTCTTACGACCATTATCCGCTTTTTTGGGAAGCTTTTGAAAAAGGAATGATCGATGAAGAAGCGATCGACGAGGCTGTTCGCCGGGTGCTTCGGGCCAAATTCAAACTTGGTTTGTTTGAAAGTCCTTACATCGATGCGAAAGAAGCCGATAAATTTAATGGTACCCAGGAACACCGCGAACTGGCAAAAGTGGCGGCGCAGAAATCGATCGTCTTACTAAAAAATGAAAACGAAACACTTCCACTTGGCAAAAATATTCAGTCACTTGCTGTAATTGGCGTTGATGCCCAAGAAGCACGTTTGGGCGGTTACTCCGGCCCAGGAAACAATCCGGTCAGTATTCTGAATGGCATCATAAATAAAGTGGGTGAAAAGAACGTAAACTATGCGCCGGGTTGTGGAAGGCAAGTTGCAAATTACACGACTGTACCATCTTCTTCGCTCTTTACGATTGAAAACGGAAAGAAAATCAACGGACTAACAGGCGAATATTTTAACAACAGCGAATTAAACGGAGAACCTGCGCTGACCAGAACTGACCGGCAGTTAAATTTTGGCTGGACCTTGTTTTCGCCCGATCAGGAAAAAATTAATTACGATTGCTACTCGGTAAGGTGGACGGGCAAATTACTTGCTCCGGAAACAGGAACTTTTGAAATTGGAATTAAAGGCGACGATGGCTACCGCATTTACATCGATAATCAACTAGTGCTTGACAACTGGAAAAAACAAACGGTCAGAACTTTAACGACAAAATATAATTTCAAAAAAGACAAGGAATACGACTTGGGTATTGAATTTTTTGAAACCGTTGGAAATGCCCGCTTAAACTTTATTTGGAATGTGGGCATCAAAGATGAATCGGAACAAAAGATCGCCGAAGCAGTGGCACTGGCACGAAAAAGTGATGTAGCCGTTGTAGTGGTGGGAATAGAAGAAGGCGAATTCAACGACCGTGCCTATCTTTCGCTTCCGGGGAAACAGGAAGAATTGATTCAAAGAGTTGCTGAAACCGGAAAACCGGTAGTTGTAGTATTGGTAGGAGGAAGCGCCATTACCATGACCAACTGGATCGACAAAGTACCAGCTATTGTAGACGTTTGGTACCCCGGCGATGAAGGCGGAAATGCAGTGGCAGATGTACTGTTTGGAGATTACAATCCAGCCGGCAGACTCCCGGTCACTTTCCCGGTGCACGAATCGCAACTTCCGCTCTATTATAACCATAAACCCACAGGCCGTGGCGATGATTACCGCAACCTCACCGGAAAGCCGCTTTTCCCCTTTGGATTTGGCCTGAGCTATACCGAATTTCAGTACAGCGACCTCCGGTTCGACAAGCAACAGATTGGGCAGAATGAAAGCACAACAGTACACGTTAATGTTACCAATACAGGTAATTCCGACGGAGATGAAGTAGTTCAGCTCTATGTCCGCGATCTGCTCGCATCGGTAGCGCGGCCCTTAATGGAACTAAAAGGCTTTGAACGCATTCACCTGAAAAAAGGGGAAACCAAAGAAGTGAGCTTTCGCATAACACCGGAAACGCTGAAAATGCTCAACGAAGAGATGCACTGGGTAGTAGAACCGGGAGATTTCCGGATCATGGTGGGAGCGTCTGCCAACGATATCCGCCAGCGCGGGATCCTCAATGTGAAAGAATAAATAAAATTTACTGAAACCTACTTAAGACCAATAAAATGAACCTAAAATTGAAAACAGCCTCCATCTACTTCTTATTTTTCATGTTTATAATTACTTCATGTTCTGTTGAAAAAGGAGAAGAATACCAGCTTGAGAACTGGACAATGGTCATCAGCAACAAAGGGAAGATCATTGAGTTGAAAGACCATACAACCAACATGGGCCATTTGCTTCCCGAGCGTGAATCATGGCTGATCACACTAAAACAGGACACAGTTATTCTGACACCTCAACAAGCAACTTTTCAAAAGGATAAAAATCGGGTTACGCTAACTTTTGACGATAACATTTCGGTGGAGGTAAATATTCATCCTAAAAAAGATCATATAACTTTTGCAGTGGCATCTATTTCTTCGGAAGATGGAATTGACGCATTGATCTGGGGACCATATTACACCGACCTCAACAACAGCATTGGTGAAGTAGTAGGCATCGTTCAGGGTGAGGAATTTACGATGGGCTTGCAGACTTTGAATCCAAAAACATTGGGTGGCTATCCGTGGACTGACGATGATTTTCTTCCTCAACTGGATATTTTCAGCCAGTCGGATTCTGAAAATCTGGAAAAAGAAGAAGGCACGCCTTACACGCTTTACTCGGTTGAAGCTGCGAAACCAGTGCATAACGGCAGCTCGCTGCAGGCGTACACGCGTAACAGAAGTCACGACCGGGTGATCAAAAACTGGGGACATGAGAAATACCTTGCTCCGGCATACAACGATGGCGGATTGGTGGGTTCAAAAATTGCCCTTTTCGGATGCGCTACCGAAAACACATTGCACACCATCGGAGAGATTGAAGTGGCAGAAGGCCTTCCCCACCCGACCATTAACGGTGAATGGGTGAAAACTTCTCCGGTGATCAATTCGTCGTATCTGATCATGGATTTTAACGAACAGAACATGGAGGAATGCCTCAAATACACAAAACTTTCAGGCTTCAATTATTTGTACCACAGCCATCCGTTTGCATCGTGGGGACATTTTCCGTTGCTGCAAAACCAGTTTCCGAATGGTTACGACGGGATGAAAGCCTGCGTAAAAAAGGCAGAAGCAGAGGGAATTCACATCGGCATGCACACACTCACCAATTTTATTAATACCAACGATCTTTACGTAACACCGGTTCCGGATAAAAGACTGGCAAAAGTTGGCAGCTCTGTGCTGACAAAAGCTATTGGAGCAACTGAAACGGAAATTGAAATTGAGTCGCCCGACTATTTCAACCAGTTTCAAAACAACAACCTGCGCAGCGTAGTAATTGATGATGAAATCATTCGTTACGGCTCGGTTAGTGAAAATGTGCCGTGGAAATTGCTCAACTGTCAACGCGGTGCGTTTGGAACAACTGCAGCTGAGCACAAAACAGGAAGCAGCATCGGGAAACTGGCTGACCACGCGTACAAAGTTTTCCTGGGAAATGCGGAACTCGACAAGGAAATTGCAGAAAACATTGCTGATTTTATGAATTACACAGGAGTGCGCATGCTCGATTTCGACGGTGTGGAAGGAACCTCGTCTACCGGATTGGGAAAATATGGTGAAGCACTGATGGTTTCGCAATGGTACAATCACTTAAACGACGATTTGAAAAGCCATTTTCTGGTGGGTTCGAGCCGGACACAGCATTACCTGTGGCACATTTATTCGCGGATGAACTGGGGCGAACCCTGGTATGCCGGTTTCCGCGAAAGTCAGACAGAGTACCGCCTGGCTAATCAGAAGTTTTACAAACGCAACCTGATGCCGGGAATGCTCGGGTGGTTCAGAATGATAGAAAGCACGCCAGTAGAAGATATCGAGTGGATGATGGCCCGTTCTGCCGGTTACAACGCAGGATTTGCCTTTGTTACCAGCCTTCAGACGATTCATGCAAACGGCAGTGCCGAAGAGATTTTCCGGATCATGAATTTGTGGGAAACAGCCCGTTTGGCCGGATTGTTTCCGGAAGATGCCAAAGAAAAAATGCGGGATACATCCACCGAATTCCGCATGAAAAAAGTTGAAGACGGATCGCTGATGCTTACCGAAGTTTTCTCACACAAATTTCAACACGAAAACAAAACCCGTCAACCCGGAGAACCTTTGCATTCTTCTTTCGAATTTGAAAACAAGGGAGCAGAGCAGCCTTTAGGAATGATTATAACCGCTCAAAATGCCGATGTTTCAGATATTAAAATGGAGATCAATAATTACAAAAACCTCTCTTTTCCCATTGTTCTGAAGAAAGACCAGAGCATAAAAATTACGGGAACGGGAGAAGCGGTTGTGTACGATAAAAACTGGAATAAATTACAGTCATTTACTCTTGACAACTCTGATGTTCTTGTTTCGAAAGGCAAGCAAACCGTTACCTTTGACTGCAAATTTCGCAATGCCGGAGACAACGCCAACGTAAAAGTGGAACTGATTTTGTTAGGCGACGAAACAAAAATCGACTAACAGTATTTTCACAAAACAAAAGCTATACAGAAAACAGATGAGAACAATGAGAAAACTATGGGTGCTTGCTTTCGCAATTCTAGGACTTGCAGCTTGCCAACATTCGGCCCATAAAACCAACGAAACCCCAAAAGTCCAACAAGAGAAAGCCGAAGAAGCGAAAATCTATGTTTCAACCGATGGCAATTCACGTTTTTCAGTAAACTTCATCGACAGCGAAAACATTCAGGTAACGAATCTGAGTGATGGGAAAAAATACAACCTCAAAATAACTCCGGCAGCCAGCGGTGCAAAATATTCGGATAGCGAAGGCCATGTTTTCTGGACAAAAGGCAACGATTTTATGTGGATGAAAGATGACGAACTGCTCACATCCGGAAAAATAACATCACAGGATCAAGGCCAGAAAGAAAGGAATACAGCATTCAACAAAACATTGGAATTGCAGGGCATTGGCTTCAACATAACGGCAACACGCAACAACGGTATGTCGGAGGTAACCATTTCGCCTTTCGGTCTGGAGATCGATAACCGGCCGGTAACTCATCAAATGGAAGGAAGCATTACCGATGCAGAAATTGAGGATTTGAATGCCGATGGTTCTCCCGAAGTGCTGATTTATTCGCGTTCGGATGGTAGCGGAAGCTACGGAAATGTTCTCGCCTACTCTGTTAACAACCGTAAATCGATGAGCGATGTGTACTTTGATCCGGTAACCGGAAACCCGGCTTTGAGCAAAGGCTACATGGGGCACGATGAATTTCGCGTGGTTGAAAATTACCTGGTACAACGTTTCCCCATTTACAACGAAGGAGACAGCAATGCGAAACCAACCGGCGGTATCCGGCAAATCACTTACAAGCTGTTGAATGGCGAAGCCTCCAGACGTTTCGAGGTAAAGGATATTATTACGCTCGATCGTTGATCATTAATTGGCAAATCCCTGCAGACTATTATAAAATTTTACCCAGCGCTATTGCATGATAAGTTAGGCCTCATCCCAAATTGCATATCCTTTAGAGAATAAATGATTTGCTTTGTGTCGACATTTCGCTGAACTTTACAAGAACAAAAGTTCTCTCGTTATGAAAAGCTCAGGGCCATTGATCGCAGCAATTATCCTTCTTATTCTGATGTTCACCCAAACCGGTTGTCAGGTATCTGCAGGAACCGATTCGAAATATAAAATTCCGGTACAATTAAATGATGGACTGCAAACCGGCGATGCTGCAGCCATGAATATAGATACCGAATTACTGGAAGATGCTGTAAAAGCTATCCAAAAGGGGAAATACAACGAAGTCCATTCCATGTTGATCTACAAGAACAATAAACTGGTGATGGAAGAGTATTTTGAAGGGTACAATTACCAATGGGATGCTCCGAAATATCAGGGAGAGCTGGTGAAGTGGGATAGCAATAAACGACACCCTGTGATGTCGTGCACCAAAAGCGTAACTTCGGCCTGCATTGCCATTGCGATCGAAAAAGGATTTATCGGGAATGTTCATCAATCGATTTTTGACTATTTACCCGAACATCAACAGCTTCGTACCAACAACCGGAACTACATCACCATCGAACACTTACTAACCATGACTTCCGGATTGGCCTGGAACGAGTGGAGCTCGCCTCATGGAGGAGATTTCACCAACGACATTGACCATCTTTACACGGTTGATGATCAAATAAGCGCTGTTTTGGAAAGAGAATGGTGGGCAGAACCGGGGCAATTCTTTACCTACAACGGAGGCGGCATGGTCATTTTGGGCGAAATCATTAAAAATGCTTCGGGGATCGACATTGAAGAGTTTTCCAATACCTATTTATTTGAACCTCTCGGAATTGAAGCAACGCCATGGATGCGCTACAAAAACGGCAGGATTGAGTCGGCAGGTTCTTTAAGTTTTACGCCCAGAAGCATGATCAAATTCGGAGCCTGTTATTTAAATAACGGTGTGTGGAACAACCAACAAGTTATTCCGGCCGACTGGATAGTCAAAAGTTCGGAGCCTTATGGCAACAATCACGGGATAAAAATCCCGATTGAAGATTCGGGAGAAAATGGCTATGGCTACAGTTGGTGGACAAGCGAAATGAACCATCGCCGCAAAGCAATAAAGATGTATCGTGCCAACGGCTGGGGAGGCCAGGTTATCCAGGTCCTTCCCGAACTTGATATGGTGGTTGTTTTTACCGGCGGTAATTACGTCAAAAAATCAAGGCTTTTTAAATTGACCCGGAAATATATTCTCCCCGCAGTCTTGCACTAATTGATGAGCAGAATCTTCTTTTATTCTAACTGATAATTAGTAAATTCGATCCTATAAACCATTCTAAACCTTCTTTGTATGTTCTCTTTTCGATCCTATTTAATTGTTTTGTTTTTTGGGATGTCAGCCAGCTGTTTTGCTTTTTCGGGCAGTAGCGCCAAAGTGGAGATGTGGAAACGTTTCGAAATCAGTTTTGAAAACTTGTCGTGGCAGGGAAATCCATTTGATATTATTTTGGAAGCTACCTTTACCAGTCCTTCGGGCAGAACCTTAAAACACTTTGGTTTTTATGCCGGAAAGAATGTGTGGAAAATATATTTCATGCCCGACGAAAAAGGAAATTGGACCTGGCAAACACATTCTGAAGATGTTGATTTGGACGGCAAATCGGGAAAATTTACCTGCATCAACTCATCGCTCGATGCACAATTGGTTCCGGAGGGGAAACACTGGCGGCTCAAAGCGGGCAAAGGAGATTTCCCGGTGATTTGGAGTCCTCCTTATCCCGATGGAACACATTGGGGATTCAGGGGCAATAATACTTCAGATCCGAAGGTTCAGGAAGCGCTGAAATTTGCCGACGAAGTAGTCGGTGCCCGTATACTCGGAATCGGAGACCTTGTTACTGTTCCCATCGATTGGGCGAAAGACTGGCCCCAAAGCGCGGTACCCTACGTGAAAGGAAAAGAAGGCGATGAATTTTATTTGCCTTTCTGGGATAACCTGAATGCACTTATGGATGCGGCACGCGACCGTAACATGGGAGTTTATGTAATGCTATACAGTGACGATGCACTAACACCCGACAATTTTGGAATAAAGCCGCGTTCAGAAAAAGAATTACGATTGTTTCGCTATGTAATTGCCCGGCTGGCCTGCTATCCGCATATTTTGTGGGATTCAGGAATCGACATCAGCGAATACCGCAATAATGAATGGATCAATTGGTATGCCTCGTGGTTTTATACGCACGATGCCTGGAAGCACCCGGTGAGCAGCAGGTCGGGAGGTGGCAGCGGCGGAATAATGCCAGAAAAAGGAACCTACTACAGTGTTGGCGGGGCAACGCTTCCCAGCCGATCCGATTTTTTGAACTTTCTTGAAAACACGCAGGTACCCATCGCACACACCGATCACTGGCGACCTTTTATCAAGCGGGGAAACTGGAACATCAAAAAACTAAGACTGGCCACCTGGCGATGTGGTTTAACGGGCGCACAGGCGCTGTTTCCCGATTTTAACCAGGGAATCATTCAGTTTGATGTTGTGGATGAAGGAGCAAAACAAATTGGAATCGCCACGCATTTCTTTAAAAATGAACTCCGTTTCGACCTGCTTGATTTGCTCCCGCACGATGAGCTGATTTTGGAAGGCGACAATGTCATTCTGGCTGCCAATCCGGGAAATGAATATGTGGTTTATGCCGAAGACGGTGGTAGCTTTAGCATCGACTTTTCAGACGTTCACCAGACCTTTACTACAGAGTGGTATAACCCGCTCAACGAAGAAATAATTCCCAACGGGAAAATCAAGGGAGGTAGCATTCAACCGTTTAATACGCCAACCAAAGCAACGGATTGGGTGCTTCACATCTATCGCCGGTAAAACAAGCGCTTTAGAAAAGCCTAAAAACACTACTTATTTAAAGTTGCCGCTTCTGATAATAATATCCGATTATTGAGGAATAAACCCAAAAATGTTTAGGGTTATTGTTTAATGTACATAATAACAAACTCTGTTTTCTAAAAAAATTATACTTTAGGCAATCGTTACTGGCATATAATGATTTGAAAAAGAACATAAAATATTTATTCAGAAAATCAGCAATCTGGAACAGATCAGAAAATGGATCACCCAACTCAACCTAAAACAGGCCATGTATCATTTAAAATAGCTCTTCTATTTTTGGGATAATACCATTGTTTTACTTAAGATGTTTTTGATCGTGAAACCTTTTCTGTTTAACTAAATTGGATGTATTAAACCTTTTTTATTAACCAACTAAAATCAATCCGTATGAACAGATTAAAATTGAAACAAAAGCTTTTTAATAATTTTCGTGTATCGACAGCATTTGCCATCCTTTTGTTGTGCAGTGCAACGCTAAGTGCGCAGCAAGCAGAGATAAAAGTGTTTGCCCACCGTGGGGGCAAAATGGAGTTTGCAGAAAACACCTTACAGGCTTTTCAGGAAGTGTACAAAAAAGGGTTAAGAGGCTATGAAACTGATGTGAGACTAACAAAAGACAAGCATTTGGTTATTTTTCATGACGACAATTTCAAACGGATTTTTGGTGTTGAAGGTTCCGTGGAAGAATCTACGCTGGAAGAAATTAAAGCACTGCGTACGAAAGACGGATATCAGATTCCAACATTAGACGAGGCTTTGGAGTTTTTTAACAGTAAGCCCTGGTTGTATATCGAGTTTGAAATGAAAACCACCGGCTCATTTTATACTGAAAAGGTGCTGGAAGAGTATTGCGATGAACTGTATGAAAAAATTCATGCCCATAAACCTCCGACTTCCGATTATTTAATGACCTCTTTTGATTCCCGCCCGCTAAAGTATTTGAGAAGCAAATATCCGTCAGTTGATTTGCTATTGATAAAAGGTGAGGGACTTTCTGAAAAAGTGTTGGAAGAAGCAAAAGCACTTGGTATAAATCGTGTGGGATGTAAAATTGAAGGGACAACCCGTGCAATGGTCAGAACCGCCAAAAAGCAAGGATTTATTATAAGCCTGTGGCCGGGATCATCAATCGACGACTTTATTCTGGCCATAGGACTGGAAAGTGATTATGCCTGCTCCGATGTTCCGGTGGCTGTTTATGAGTGGGTGAAAGAAAATGCCCCGTGGATTACGCTGAAGTAAATCAGCATAGGTCAAACGCAACCTCCATTCAAAAAGCTGGAATGACGGCGAATCGGAAGAACCGGTTCTCCGTTATTCCGGCAAAATAGTGAAGAACAAAATTTAGTTTAGAATACCCACCCAAACGCCGCATTCTTTACATACTCCAATTGAATTTCGGTTCACAAAACGACAGTCGCCGGGTAACATAAAATCTGTCGTTTTTCTTCTCGCGCGTTTTAACGCTTTCAGTAACTAAATAGCAAACCAATCAATTACATAAACTTTTTAACCAGCCATTTTCTTACCGGAACGTCGTATAATTTCATACTAAAATGAGCCAGTACAATCGATGCGATCAGCACAACAACTCCGTGAATCCAGGCATCTTTGAGGGAGGCCTTCGTATCCACTACCCAAGCAGTATAAATGTAAATTAAAGGATAATGCGTGATGTAAATCGGGTACGAAATATCTCCGAGAAATTTACAAAGCCTCGCTCCCACTTTGCTGTAAATTTCACCGCTGGCTCCGATATAAACCACCAAAGGAAAAAGAAAAATGATGGACAGAGAATCATACAATCCGTTCATCCACAAATGTTCGCTTCCTCCAATTCGGGGAATGGCAAGTATAGCAGTAACCAATAAACTACTCCATAAAAAAGCATTTTTAATACTTCCGGGCTTGACAAGACGCGAAAGTAACAAACCGGCAAAAAACGGATATAACAACCTCGTAAATCCAATATACAGTTGTTTGCCATCGAGCGACCAACCGCCAATAACATCGCCTTGCGGACTGGTTACCGCAAGATGTATTAACAAACATCCGAACAAGAATACAAACACGGCCAAGAGCTTATTCGAAAACTTGCGGACAAAAAGCGCATATAAAATATTGGCAATATATTCGAAGAACAACGACCACGCAGGACCATCCAAGGGGTGCATTTCGTCCCAGCCCCGAATATCCATCGATTTCGGAATAGGTATCAAAGTAAAACCAATCACCATCACCAGTAACATTTCCCAAACCGGTGTTTCACTGATTTTTGGGAAAAGCGTTGGCGAAGCACTAAAATAAAAACAAATGGCACCAACCACTGTCCCGAAAACAATCATCGGGTGAAGCCGGATCAATCTTCGTTTAAAGAAGTCTTTTAATGTCATCTTTCCCCACCGGTCGTCGTACGCATAACCAATTACAAAGCCGGAAAGAACAAAGAAAAAATCGACAGCCAGGTAGCCATGATTGATGATCTGAACCAGGTGATTGCCGCCGGTAAAAGCTTCCAATAAGTGAAACATTACAACAATAATGGCCGCCACACCGCGAAGGCCATCCAATATTTCATAGTGTTTTTTTGAGTCGGAAAAGACAGAGACTTGCTTAAGATTCGAGTTCATTTTTTAGGTTTAGTTTACCGGAATAATTGCTTACGAATTTTCAAAATCTAACACGAATTTATTACCCCTTAAATCCGTAGAGCGCTAGTTTTTATTAAAGAACCAAATATATTTTTTCTTTTTTAATTGCTTCCCTTGTTTTGAAACAATTTAGTGTATGCTGTACAATTTAATTCATAAAAAAAGCTATCTCATTCGCTCTTTATTGCTTATGAAATAGCTTTCTATCCCGGAATCTGCCGTTTCTAGCTCAGACTCTCTATCACATTTTTTAGTTTCCGTTGTATCTCGCCAGCAATTTCACCCAAGTTCTCATTTCCGACACTAATCATCGAAGCAACCGGATCAACGGCTGAAACCTCGACTTCGCCCTGATAGTTCTCTTCCACCACCACATTGCAAGGCAGAAAAACGCCGATTTTATCTTCGTTTTGTAAAGCTTTGTAGGCAAAGTGTGGATTGCAGGCACCCAGTATCTTATACTTCTTAAAATCCACATCGATCTTTGATTTAAGCGTGGCACTCACATCGATCTCTGTTAATACGCCAAAACCTTCTTTTTTTAATTCGGCAGTAACAAGTTCCAATGCCTCTTCGAAACTCCTGCCTTTCAATACTGCATTAAAATAGTAACTCATGGTTCTTCCATTTTTTGTGTAAGTTATGACAAGTATACACTATAACCAAGGATAGACCATATTGGTTTTTCACCAGGTACTTAAAGCAAAAAAGAAGATTCCTGACAAGCTATTTACTGACCTTTTAATATAAAAAAAGGAAATTATTCTACCGGATTTTAAAAGTGATCCATCAAACTACTGTTTAATAGTCTTTAACATCTCCACGGCTTGTTTCGATCCCATATGAGAGGCTTGTTGCAACAAACTGATTGCTTCAGCTTTATTTCCAACCGCCAATTGAGCCTTTGATAACAGGATGTAAACACTAATTTGTCGGGGTGCCGCAGAAATTACCTTTTTTAAATCGGCAATAGCCTGGTAGTAGTCTCCCAAATCCATGTAGCAACGGCCCCTGTTTTCGTATATCGCCGGTAAACGCGATTGATTGGTGCAATACTCAGCTGAAGATGAGAAACTTTGTTTGGCTTCTTCATATCTTTTCTGTTTGTAAAGGATGATTCCCCGGTTAAAGTGCGATAAATAATCGGATATATTTAAAGTGACAGCTTTTTCTAAATTTTGTAAGGCCAGTTCATCCTTTGTCTGATTAATGTAAATTACCCCCAATTTACCATACGCTTTATAATCGGTTGGATCAAGTTTAATTGCTTCATTAAAATCAGAAATAGCAGCACGCTCATCATTCATTTTCATTCTTGCTCTTCCCCTGACATAAAAATAATCGGCTATCTTTTCAAGCGATATTGCCTTGTCCAAATCATCAATGGCCAGTTTATACTGATCGAGCTGCAAGGCGGTATAACCCCTTTTGTAGTAGGCATCTGCCGACTTCGGAAATTTCGCAATGGCTTCCGAAAAACTTTTGTAGGCTTCGTTGTTCATCCCTTTTTCCTGAAGTATTTCCCCCTCGCGGATCAAGAACTCATCTTCGGCTAAAAACAGGGGATTAATTACCAACTCGGGATCGTACTTCATGTTTACGAATTCGGGAATATTGTTGGCGTATTTATCAAACGAGAAATTATCGAGATACACAGGTGGCGAATCGTTGCCGTTTTCGTCGATATGGGTTAAAAAGAGCTGCGTATAGGCTCCGAATTTTTTGGTGGAAAATACCAGCCATTTGCTGTTTGGAGACCAGGAATGCCACGAATTCATCACGTCCTGGTTACATGTAAGCATTCTTGCTTCTCCTCCTTCAGCCGGAACAATCCATAATTTGCTGTCTTTTTGAAGCAGCATAAAACTTTCGGCCTGGTTGTAAACGATCCATTTTCCATCGGGTGAAATTCGCGGGAAATAATTACTCATTCCATTTCCTGAGGCACCTTTCAACGGTGTTGCAATTCCGCCTCTTCCTTCGTTAAAAGGTATCGTATAAATGTCGTATTTAAAAAGCGAGTCGCGCGAAACATAACTTTGTTCAAATTTTTTGTAGCGCTCCATGTCTTTCAACTTTGCTCTTGATCCATTTTGTATCCCGCTTTCTTCATAATGTTTTGCTTTTGCTCTCGCGAAAAGGATGTTTTGTCCATCGGGTGTCCAAGCGGGATTCGACTGAACCAGATTGGTATCGGCAGCCCCCGGTAGAGGAGTGAACGTTTCATTAAACCGGTCGTAGGTCATTAAAATCCCTTTAAAAGGGAAAAACAATTGAGAAAATTCGAGGTCGTTTTGTTCGATAAATATCTCACAATCATGTAATGTGCTGATTGAATACCTGCCATCGGGCGACATCTTGGAAAGTAAGCCGTAGGTAAATGCACCGTTTTGCGATTCATCCCAATCAATAATGTTATCGTTGGTAAATTTTGTTTCCTTTTCGAATTCGGTAATAACATACGATCCTTTGTCGTTCGCTGCATCTACGTCCATTCCAATGTATTTTCCATCATCAGAAAAGGAATGGCAGTTGGCACAAACGGGTATATTTCCCAAAATACGATGCGGCTTTTCTTCGGTGCTGATGCTACCTAAATGCCAAAGCAGGTTTTTCATATTTTCTTTGGCAAACTTAAAAGGCAGTGGAACGCTTCTGAAAAAAATGGGTGCTTCAACTGCATCCTGCGAAATTGCAAAAGTAACTTTTCCCTCGCTTACTGTGCTTTTATTTATTCCCTGAACAGTAAGGGTATAATCCTGATTGTAGACATTGCACACATTACTCCAGGTTTCTTTCGACGGTTTCCACCTCGGTTCTTCAACACTAACTTTATCAACGATGATGTTTTCTCCCAATTTTAAGGTTACCAACCAGTTACTAACTTCCGGGGTGGTTTCGTTCCATACAAAGTTTGGAGGAGCAATGTCTTTCGGATAAAGCGTTCCTTCAAAAGGATAGAAAAAGGATATGTTTTGTGTTTTATCCTGACAAGACTGAAAACTAATAATGATACTAACAAAAAGTATAAAAGTGACAATCGAATTTAACCGGGTATTTTTATCTGACATCGTATCCTGATTATGAAAAATTAGAGACTGTAGGTTTTTGCAACAGGCACGAAATATGCAATTTTTGACTTGAATTAGAAAAAAATCACTTCAGATAATACCTGAAAATGATTATTTATAAAGTGTCTAAAAACAAGTTTAAAAATATTTAGATGCCCCGGATTGGCGGGAAATCGCCAAAGGAAACACCGATACATTTCCATACCAACACAGTTAAGGGAAAACCGCCATTGGCATCAAAGTTTTTTGCTATAACTCCACCAAACAATTGGTTGTCGGTATTTTCAGAAAATAAGTTGGTACTTATTTATGGATATGTATGATATAAAATGCTTTAAGCAAGGATATTTCCGGAGATGAATCGAATTTACAATGGTGCCAACCTCGCTGTCAGACGTGCTATATTTCTCTATTACCACAAATAAAAAGCCCCCCATCCTAAAAAGGATGAGAGGCTTCTGTGTCGTGATCTATATTTACTAAACTACATTCACCTCTTCCACAATTTCGCGGCCTTTTTGCATGGCATCGAGGTTAAGCGGAATAAGTTTATGATACCTTTCAGGCAGCGATTTTGCCAAACCTTTTTCAACATTGTCAAGCGACAAAATGGGGCGCACCTTAAGGTAACTGCCAAAAACAATCATGTTGAATACTTTGGGATTTCCCATTTCAACAGAAGCTTTGGTTGCCTCCACCTTAAAAATATTGATATCGGTTCGTGTAGGCGGATTAACGATTCCATTGGGATCGTAAAGCAAAACGCCTCCCGGTTTAACAGCCTTCTCAAATTTATCCATACTTTGCTGATTCAGGATAATGGCAGTATCGTATTCCTGCAACACGGGCGAACTGATTCGTGTATCGCTAACAATAACGGTTACGTTAGCCGTTCCACCGCGCATTTCGGGTCCGTACGAAGGAAACCAGGTTACTTCTTTATCTTCCATAATTCCTGAATAGGCCAGAATTTTGCCCATCGAAAGTACACCTTGTCCGCCAAAACCGGCGATTATCATTTCTTCTGTCATTGCTTCAAAAATTTAATTCTCGGAATGTTCACCTTTCACACTGTCTTTCATATCGCCCAAGGGATAATAAGGGATCATATTTTCTTCCATCCACTTATTGGAAGCCACCGGAGATAATTTCCATCCCGAGTTGCAGGTGGAAACTACTTCAACAAAAGAAGTTCCTTTTTTGTCGAGTACATTCTGAATAGCTTTTTTTACGGCTTTTTTACATTTGCGCACGCCACCGGCCGTATGAACCGACTGACGTGTTACATAAGATGTGCCGGGCAATTGCGCAATCAGGTTTGTGATCCTCATTGGGTAACCATTCAACTCAACGTTTCTTCCGTTTGGAGTGGTAGCAGTAACCATTCCCTCCAAAGTTGTAGGCGCCATCTGTCCGCCGGTCATCCCGTAAATACCGTTATTGATAAAAATAACCAGGATATTTTCTCCGCGATTGCAGGCGTGCATAATTTCAGCCGCTCCGATAGAAGCTAAATCGCCATCGCCCTGGTAGGTAAATACAAAAGCATCGGGATTAACCCGTGAAATACCAGTGGCGACTGCCGGAGCACGACCGTGAGCAGCTTCCTGCCAGTCGATGTCGATATAATTGTAAGCAAAAACGGCGCAACCTACCGGCGCCACACCAATGCTTTTATCCTGAAGTCCCATTTCATCGATGAGCTCAGCCAGAATTTTATGCACCACCCCGTGAGAACATCCCGGGCAGTAGTGCATTGGCGTATCAGTTAACAGCTTTGTTTTTTGATAAACCAGGTTTTCGGGTTTTATAATATCCTGAATATCCATCGTAACATCTGTTTTAGTAACTTCTTTTAACTCCATAACTTAACTCCCATGAAAATTTATCTTCCAAAGCCTCCACTACTTCAGTCGGTGTGGGAATAATACCCCCCATCCTTCCAAAATAGTTTACACGCGCATTGCTTCCGGCATCGTAAACGGCCAGTTTTATATCCTCGACCATCTGGCCGGCGCTCATTTCAACAGAAAGGAAACCCACTGCTTTTCGGGCCAGTTCTTTTATTATTGTTTTGGGGAAAGGGAACAAAGTAATCGGTCTTAATAAACCCACCTTTAATCCTTTGGCACGGGCTACTTCCACCGCTTTCTGGCAAACACGCGCCGCGGTTCCGAAAGCTACCAGAATAAATTCGGCATCGTCACACTGAATGGCCTCATAACGTACATCCTCTTCTTCCATCTTCCGGTATTTAGCCTGAAGATTAATATTTCTGACTTCCATATCGTTGGAAGCCATTTCGAGTGAAGTGATCACATTCTTTTTACGTGAAGACGGTTTTCCTGTTGTTGCCCACCCGCCATTTTTCTCTACCACTTCTTCTTTTGTCCAACGTGGCTTGTAATCGGCCAGCTCTACTTTTTCCATCATCTGGCCAATGGCGCCGTCAGCCAAAATCATGGCAGGATTACGGTATTTAAATGCCAGTTCAAAGCCCAGGTCAACAAAGTCGTTCATTTCCTGTACCGAAGAAGGTGCCAGAACAATTAATTTATAATCGCCGTGCCCTCCTCCTTTTACAGCCTGAAAATAATCGGCCTGCGAAGGTTGTATGGTTCCCAAACCCGGGCCGCCACGCTGTACATTTACCAGCAGACAGGGTAACTCGGCCCCGGCTAAATAGGAAATTCCTTCGGCCATCAGGCTAATACCCGGACTGGAAGAAGAAGTCATTATTTTTTTACCTGTTGCAGCCGCTCCATACACCATATTGATCGATGCAACTTCACTTTCAGCCTGCAGAACCACCATGCCGGTTTCCTTCCACGGTTCGCGGGCCATTAGTGTTTCCATTACTTCGGACTGAGGTGTAATGGGATAGCCAAAATAACCATCGCATCCGCAGCGGATGGCGGCTTCGGCCAGTACCTCATTACCTTTCATCAATTTTATTTCGCCCATTTTGTATGCTTCTTTTTTCGATGTTCAATTTAACTAACTCGCTTTTGCTCGATAAACCGTTATACAGGTATCCGGACAAACCACGCCACAATTGGCACATCCGACACACGCCTCCGGATTTTGCATATACGAATAATGATAACCTTTACTGTTAACTTCCAAATGAAGCGCCAATACATCATGCGGACAGGCTTCAACACATACACTACAGCCTTTGCATGCCTCCTTATCGACGACAACTGCTCCAATTACTTTTGCCATATGTCAATTTTTCTAACAAATTTAATGTTCTAAAACTATTGAAAAAACCTATAAATATCAGCAATTTAAACGAATTTAAATCACAGTTCTAATTATAAATTATATAGGGAAATTTACTTTCAGATTATAGTTTTGTCACAACTTTTCTTTTTGAGTTCTCACTTCAATGAACAAAACTATTTTATACAACATGAAAATTGCGCAACTATTGTTGCTTTTCGGAAGATGGGAAAGATTGAAAGAGATTGATGGAGATTGGAGAAGATCGATAAAGATTGACGAAGATTGATTGTGAGGGAGAAATTGTGCAACAGTTCGGATCCTTGTTGAAATAAGAATAAAATCCGAAAATCAACTGACAAGCCCGAAGCTCTGTGCTCTTTGCCCCTTGCTCTTTGCCTTTGCTACAACTTATAAAGTATCCGGGTTAAAATGTTCCGGTGGATTCCCAGATAGGAGGCGACATGCTGCCGTTGTACTTTTTGGGCCAGTTCGGGATAATCACCAAAGAATTTCCGGATGCGCTGTTCCGCATTCAGCGACTGAAACGAGTGAATGCGGTCCATCGCCTGAATGTAACTTTCCTCGGCCAAAATACGAACGGTACGCTCGAACTTATGATTCGAATCCAGTAAATCCTTAAACTGCTCTTTTTCGATGTAAATGAGTCTTGAATCTTCGTAGGCACGAATACATTCAGTTGAATCCTTGCCTAACACAAAACCACGGTGATTGCTCACGATAAAATTATTGGGAGGAAAAAAGAACCGCGAAACCCACTCGGTGCCGCTGTCCGACAAATAAGTGGCATAAAGAAGTCCTTCGAGTAAAATACCGATTTTGTGATTTTTCTCGCCGTAATCGATAAACAATTCGCCCTTCGGAAGCAACACCGGATCACTGTTCAGGTTAAAATCCTTTAGCAATTCCAGAGTGTGTTCGTATCGGGTAATTATTTTGTTTTTATCCATCTGCACTTCTCACCTCCGTATTACTCTTTCATGGAAATTTTACTGTTCAGTTTTTTTTGAAAAATTCTCGTTAAATAGTCTCAATCGGGTATCCAAATCTTCAAACTGACTGCGTTGAACAAACGATACACAAGCCCTGAGCCCTTGTTCGCTACTCCCCGTATTATCGAGCGCAATGGCACTTACACCATAATACAATAGATGAGCCACCAAGTCGTTACCGCTCATCCCAGGGTAACCAATGGTAAAATAAAATCCATCTCCGATCGGTACACCCAGGTCGGTTTTGTACACCAGTTCAAAGCCGTGTTTCAGGAAAAGCGCTTTCATTTGGTGCGCCCGCTCTCCATATTCCTTGATGCCTTCAACAAAATTGTAACGGCCTTCGTTCACCGCCTTTAACATTCCTGCCAAAGCCCATTGCGCAGAATGACTGGTGCCCGAAGAAAGCGAATACAACAAACGCAAGGTGACGATGGCTCCAAACGAAGTGCCTTTAAAGCGTTCCTGCAAATCGGGGTAATCGCGACCAAATAATTGATCTGAAATTGCCATAATCCCAATACGCTGACCGGCATATGAAAAGATCTTCGAACTCGAAATAAACAAGATATAATTATCGGTATAATTGGCTACACTTGGCTGATACGGAGGAACTCCGGGGATGGAAAGATCCTGACGGAGATCCATTCCAAAATAAGCAAGGTCTTCCATTACGATTACATCGTACTTGGTAGCCAGTTCGCCAATAATTTTTAGTTCGTCTTCGGTAAAACAAATCCAGGCCGGGTTATTCGGGCTGGAATAAATGATTGAATTGATATTACCTTTTGAAAGGATTGATTCCAGTTTTTCGCGAAGTTTTTCTCCCCTGAAATTGTAAACATCGAATGTTTCGTATTTCAGATCCAGCACCATCATCTGCTGTTTTTGCACCGGGAATCCCGGATCGATAAACAAAGCAGTCTCCTTCTTTTTATCGACATTGGCAGCCGCCAAAAAAGCGACAAAGGTTCCCTGCATAGAGCCGGTAGTTGGAATACAACCTTCGGGAGCGAGATCAACATTCAGGAAGTTTTTGATAAACTTCGAAGCTTCCTCTTTCAAGGGTTTAATACCGTCCACCATCGGATAAATGGCAGCCACTCCCCTGTCAAGCGCTTCCTTTTCGGCATCTACTCCCACCTGGGCCGGAGGTAATCCCGGAACACCCATTTCCATACGAACATATTTAAAACCGGTAGCTTCTTCTACCAGGTTTACCAATGCTACCAACTCTCGAATGGAGGCTTTGCCCACGTTCGGAATACGAAGTTGCTTTATCTTTTCATCGACAAGTGCCTTGTCTAATGGAGAATTGTTCATAAAACTCAATTGTTTAGAGTTTAAAGTTCAATGTTCAGAGTTGATTCTCGATATTGGATGCCGGATACCCGATATTAGATGGTCGATTGCGGAAGTTACGCATTAAAGCATTTCCGCAATTAAGCATTTTCTTCTTTGTCCTTCAATCCTTATTCTTAAAATCCGAAATTGCCACGAATTTGTTCGATCCAGCCGGCAACGCGTTCATCGGTCATTTCCGGTTCGAAATCCTCATCTACCGGAAGTCCCAGAAATTTACCATCGACAACGGCGTCTGATTCGTCAAACTCGTAACCTTCGGTAGAAACCTGTCCGACCAAAACAGCGCCGTTTGCCATTAATTCTTTTCCCAGCAAACCAATGTGATCAACAAAACCGTGCGCATAGGTAACGTGGTCGCCCAGACCAAAAACAGCTACTGTTTTATTGCTGTAATCCACTTTGCCGATCTCAGGTAAAAAACGGCCCCAGTCGTTGTTAGAGAAGCTGGAATCCCAGGTGTCTTTACCAACAGTTGAAAGCCCAAATATGATCTTATCGTATTTTTCAATGTCAGCAGACGACGCATTTTTTACTGCAATCATTTCTACTTTGTCAGCGCCGATCATTTCTTTGATTTTATCGGCGACACGGTTAACGGCACCGCCAACCGGACCATAAAAAATAGCTATTTTACTCATATCTATAAATTTAGTTTTTTATTGGTTTTGCAATTCACCTCTTTTGTACTCTCCTAAAATAGACAGACTTGAAGCGCTTTTCAGGACCTGATGGATGGCACGGTCGTAGTTAGCGCCATTTTCCCACTCGATATCCACATGGAAAGTATACTCGTTGGGCTTCCCGACAATCGGGACCGACTGTATTTTCGTAAGGTTAATTTCATTTTCGGCAAAGGTGTTTAACACCCTGGCCAACGCCCCGTAGAAGTGGCCCACTTCGAAGCAAACCGATGCTTTGTTGGTTCCTTCTGTAGGATTACCGTGTTTCGATAAAATCAAAAAACGGGTATAATTTTTCTTGTTGGTTTCAATACCGGTTTCGATCACTTTTAACCCGTATAATTCGGCCGAACGTAAATTACCGATTGCCGCGGCGTTTGTCATCTTCTCTTCGGCCACTAATTTAGCAGAAGCTGCAGTATCGAGTTTCTCATGCAACTGAGCATTTGGATAATAGCATTCGATGAATTCCATGCATTGCTGCAAAGCAATCGGATGTGTATGAATATGCTTGATGTCTGCCGGAGTTACTCCTTCGTTAACCATCAGATTCATTTGAATATGCAGGTAAATTTCACCGATTATACGTAAATGAAAATCACGAATCAGCTGGTAGTTCTTGAGCAAACTTCCGGCTATGGAATTTTCGATAGCCATCACAGCAAAATCAACCTTGTCGGCGTCAATCATTTCGCAAACCGTGGTGAACGTCTTGCATTCAACCACTTCCACATCATCCTCAAAATATTTTCTTGCTGCATCTTCGTGGAAAGACCCCGCAATGCCTTGAATGGCGATACGCTTCATGTGATAAATTTTAAAGAACCCAAAGATACAAATAATGGATAAAGATTTCAGTGATGCGCTATTTTCAGGGAGAAATTAACGCAACACTTCAGATTGGATTCCAAAATCAATTTATTTCCGGCAGTCTATTATCCCTTATATTCTTCGAGAATAGCTGCGCATTTTTGAATGTTGGTGGGCCGGATCACAATGGTTGCTTTGTTATCGTTCATCGAAAACGCATACATGTATTCGATAAAGGCACCTTTTGCATTCAGCAACTCCAGCAATTCCGCCAATCCTCCCGGTTTATTCGAACTGTTTGCCAGTAAAACGTCGGTTGTTTTAACCGAGAAATCGCTGGCCTTTAACACGGTGCAGGCTTTATCCGGATCGGAAAGCACCATCCTCAAAATTCCGAAATCGGAAGTATCGGCAATGGTAAAGGCTGAAATATTTATTCCGGCATCGCCCAGGATACGCGTCACTTCGCTTAGCCGGCCCGATTTATTTTCCAGAAATACGGAAACTTGTTTTATGATCATGGTAGTTAGATTTTGCGGTTATCAATTACTCTTTTGGCTTTTCCGGCAGTGCGCTCGATGGTTTTGGGCTCTACCAGTTTTACATCGACCGAAATGCCCAGCGTACTTTGAATGTTGCTGGTTATTTTTTTCTTCAACGCCTCCAACTCTTTTACTTCATCCGAGAAAAACTGTTCCTGCACTTCCACCATCAGCTTCAGCACATCGAGTGTTCCGACCCTGTCGACAATCAGCAAATAATGCGGCTCGGTTTCGCTCATGCTCAGCAATACACTTTCGACCTGCGACGGGAAAACATTTACACCGCGAATAATCAGCATATCGTCGCTGCGGCCCATGCATTTTTCCATGCGCACCAACGTGCGTCCGCATTGGCATTTATCGTAAATCAAGCGGGTTAAATCGCGGGTACGGTAACGCAGAATCGGGATACCTTCTTTTGTTATTGTACTGAAAACCAGCTCTCCGATCTCGCCGGGGGCAACCGGTTCGAGTGTTTCCGGATTTATAATTTCCGGGATAAAATGATCTTCATTAACATGCATTCCGCACTGGTATTCGCATTCGCACGAAACACCGGGTCCAACTACTTCGCTAAGTCCGTAAATATCGATAGCCTTTATTTTCAGTTTGTTTTCGATTTCCTTGCGCATGCTCTCGCTCCAGGGTTCAGCGCCAAAAATCCCGACACGCAGTTTTAGTGATTCCGGGGCCACTCCCATATCTTTCATCACTTCGGCTAAAAACAGTGCATATGAAGGTGTACAGGCAATAACCGTACTTCCGAAGTCTTGCATCAACTGAATTTGTTTCTGGGTATTTCCTCCCGAAATCGGGATAACTGTTGCCCCGAGGTTTTCGGTTCCGTAATGCAGCCCGAGCCCGCCGGTAAACAATCCGTAGCCGTATGCTACCTGAACGATATCTTTTTGATGAACACCCGCCATTCCCAGCGAACGGGTTACCACTTCGGCCCACATTTGCAGGTCGTTGCGTGTATATCCCACTACCGTTGGTTTCCCTGTTGTTCCGGAGCTGGCGTGTAAACGTACAATCTCGCTCATCGGCACGGTAAACATTCCAAACGGATAATTGTCGCGCAAATCGGATTTGATGGTAAACGGAAGTTTTGAAATGTCTTCCACACTTTTGATATCGCCGGGAACCAATCCCATTTCCTGCATCTTTGTTCGGTAACTCGGGATATTATGATAAACCCTCTGCACAGTGCGAATAAGTCTTTCTGATTGAATGGCTGCCATTTCGTCCCGCGAAGCACACTCAATAGTTTTATTCCAGATCATTTATATATATTATTTCTGTTTAAAGTTCTCCTGATTTCGATTTCAACGAAAATCCTTTTCCTGCGGCGACAAGGCGCTATTTTCCATACACTATTTTGTCGTCGAGTACCACTACATGGTTTGCCTCCAGTCTTTTTTTGGCTTCAATAAAGTCCTGTACCACCAACAGCAGAACTGCTATATTCTTTTCGGCAATCAGGCGGGTATACGCATTTTCGACATGAATTCCGGCTTTAGCAATTTTAAGGAGCATTTCATCCAACCCTCCGGCCTCGTCTTCCATTGCCACTGCAATTACTTCTTCCATCGACACCGAATTACCCTTATCCGACAGCAATTTATAAGCGCGTTCGGGCTGATCGACCAGCAAATTAAGTATTCCCCAGCCATGAGGCATGCCGGTTAACGACAATGAACGAATATTGATACGCTCGCTTCTTAACGAAGCTGTTACTTCCTCAAAGCGGGTAATTTTATTCTCGAGAAAAACCGATAGTGTAAATGCCATGATCTCTTTTTTTGATTAGTTTATTACCAGGAACATAAAAGTAAAACTTATCGGACAAACATTATCCATGCAATTATTATTTTATTCCCCGGTAACATTTACCAAGGTGTTCTTCCGATACATTTTCGGTAAACAGCGATACCAAAACCAGAACAACCACGGAAACGGGTAATGCAATTACAATTGGATCCATAATCATCCAGGGGTATCCGCTGGCAATAGTTGGTGCTCCGAAAATGGCCTGACAAATACCAAGCGGTTCCGATTCTTTCAGGTGCATAAAGCCAAGAGCAAAAGCGCTCGCCAACAATCCGGCAAGGATGCTCCAGACCACTGCAGCTTTTGTTGTCCGTTTCCAATACAAGGCTCCAAAATAAACGGGTAAGAAAGTGGCGGCACAAATACCAAAAAAGATAGCTGTTCCCCTGGCAACAATTCCTCCCGGAAGTTTATAACCGATAATGATGCTGATGACAATAGCGACCAAAATGCCCAATTTGGAAATCAGCATCGAATTCATTTTTTTCTTCGGAAAAATATTCTCGATAAAATCGCGGCCCAAAGCAGTCCCCATGGTATGGAATTGCGAGCTAAGGGTCGACATTCCTGCAGACAGTAAGGCCAGCATAAACAGGTAAACAAACCATTCGGGCATTGCTGAATTAATGTAATTTGGAATGATCAAATCGACATTTCCCTGTGCCGCATCGATGGCCAGTTGCCCCGATTCTCTGTAAAAATAGACATTGGTAAGAGCGCCAACGGTATAAATAAAACCGGTTACTACGAAGATAAAAATGCCGCCAATCAAAACGGCGCGATTCAGTTCCCGGTTGCTTTTCACGGTCATAAAACGCACCACCAGCTGAGGTTGTGCCAGTACGCCAATTCCCACACCCAGAAAGATGTTGGTCGTTAAAATCCACCACCAGGCTGAGTTCATTTTCGGAAATGCAGTCCAGCCTTCGTGCCCTTTGGCCTGCAGGCTTTCCGGAACAAGGTTGGCCATATTGGTCAGCGCTTCGTGTGCCGAACTTACACCACCCAGTTTTACATAACTGACAATCAGCAGGAAAAACATACTTAAAAACATAATAGTCCCCTGGAGGGCATCGGTGTACATCACACCTTTCAGGCCGCCCGCAATTACATAGGCAGCTATAATGATCGAGAAAAAGGTAAGCGCCAGTGAAAAATCGATTTCAAAAATGCTTTCGATAAACCGTGCCCCGCCAATAAGCACCACGGCCGCGTACAGCGGCATGGAAACAAAAATTATTGCTCCGCTGATGATCTGTATCTTTTTCGATTGAAACCTGTTCCCCAAAAATTCAGGGAAAGTGTGTGCGTCAAGGTTGTGCCCCATCCTACGGGTGATACGCCCAAAGAAAATAAAGGCAATAAATATCCCGATAATAATATTGAGCGCTGTCAGCCAGATCAATCCCATGCCATAGACACCGCCAATACCGCCAAAACCAATAATTGCAGAAGTGGATATAAAAGTTGCCCCATAAGACATTGCCATTACAAAAGGATGAATTTCGCGCCCTGCAAGCAAATAATCTTTAGCGGTTTTGGTTTGTGTATACCCCCGGTATCCTAGATAAGCGATAACGAGGAGGTAGATTACAACTACCAATCCCAAAGTAAATGTATTCATAGTAGTTGTCTTAAATCTCTTCGGTTAATTGATGATCTTTATTTTCCCATTCCAAATCTTCCTGAATTTCTTCGGAAGTAGCTACCCCTTTGTTCCAAAACAGAAGGCCATAAACCACGCAGGCCACTAATCCTAAAATTGAAAACAGATAACCCAATATTATACCGGGGTCGTGTATTCCAAGCATAAGTCTGATTTTTATAGTTTAATTAATTTGATTCGTTTTGTCGTCCATACACCGTGCTGTCATCCAGAATCTTCAGTCCTTGTTTTTTCAATTTTTCAATTGTTTCCTCATAGTCAGGCACATCCAGGATAAGTATAGCCCTTCCGGTTGCTTCAATGATCCGTCCGGCAGCATTATTAAAATTCACCCCGGCTTGTGCAACCTGTAACAATAAATCGTCGAGGCCACCGGTTTCGTCCTTCATTTCAAGGGCAATTACCTCTCGTAAGGCAACTGAGATGCTTTTTTCGGAAAGTACTTCGTATGCTTTTTCCGGCTGATCGACCAACAAATTAAGGATGCCCCACCCATTGGCCGTATCGTTGATGAAAATCGAGCGGATATTGATTTTATTCTCTTTCAGAACCGTTGTTACCCGTTTAAAATGCCCGATTTTATTTTCAAGAAAAATAGATATTTCGTAAGCCATTTTTTTAGTTTAAGTCGGTTGATTTGATGTTAATTCTTTATTCCGCCGTTTCGCAGATCAATAACCCGTACAGCTTTTCCTTCCGGTTTGGGCAGCGAACCTGCTTCCACCAGTTTCACCGCAGGTTTAACCAGCACTTCATCCCTGATTTGTGCGGTAATCGACCGGGTTAAACTTTCGAGCCGACGGATATCGCCCCTGAACCAATCCTTTTTTACTTCCACTTCCACCACCATTTCATCGTTGCCGTTCATGGTTTCGAGCGTAATCATATAATCGGAGCCCACTTCAGGGATTTTCAGCAAAATGCCTTCGATTTGCATCGGGAATACATTACATCCTTTTATGATAAACATATCGTCGGAACGCCCTGTAATACGGTCGATGCGGCGGTGTGTGCGGCCGCATTTACACCGGTCCGGAATAATGCGGGTGATATCGCGGGTGCGGTAGCGGATCAAAGGCATAGCCTGACGGTCGAGCGTAGTAATTACCAATTCGCCATAGTCGCCGTCAGGAACCGGTTCCAGGGTATCAGGATTTACAATTTCGACCAGGTAAGCATCTTCCCAAATGTGCATTCCGTCCTGATATTCGCATTCGAAAGCCACTCCGGGCCCATTCATTTCGGTTAATCCAAAAGAATTATATGCCTTTACGCCGTACATTTCCTCGATGCGTCTGCGTTGTTCGTCGGTATGCGGCTCGGCGCCGATAACAAAAATCCGCAATTGAGTATCTTTCTTCGGGTCCAGTCCTTCGGCCTCAAAAACTTCGTACAAACGCCCCAGATAACTCGGAATGGCATGTGCCGCAGTAGTACCGTAGTCGCGCATCAGTTTTATCTGACGAAGACTGTTTCCTGCTCCTGCAGGAATGCTCAACGCCCCCAGCTTCTCAATTCCGTACTGAAAACCCAGCCCTCCGGTAAAAAGTCCGTAACCACAAATATTCTGAAACACATCGGTATCGCGCACGCCGGCTATAAACAATGAACGGGCCACTAAATTTGCCCACGAATCCAGGTCGTGGCGGTTGTGAAAAACAACAGTAGGGTTTCCGGTAGTACCGCTTGAACTGTGCAAACGAACAATTTCCTTTTTGGGCATGGTAAGAAAACCATACGGAAAATTTTCGCGCAAATCCTGTTTTGTTGTAAAAGGCAAATCCCAGATTTGTTCAACATCTTTTATATTGTCTGCCTTTATATTTTTTTGTTGAAAGACTTTATTGTAGAAAGGCGAACGCCCCGCATGGCCGAGGGTAGCCTGCAATCGTTCAACCTGTAATTTTTTTAGCTCGTTTCGGTGTAAAACCTCCAACTCCTCCTGCCAGTATTCTCTTTTCATCCGCTAAAAATTGTACATCAACATCAATAAAATTCGGTGGTTAGTAGCATTTGTTGTATCCTCGTACAAACCATCCTTAAAATCAAAGTTCCCGGTTCCGTAATCAGCTGAATCCAATTCATATTCCGCAACAAAGCGCAGGTTTTTATAATTGTAGGCAAAATATGGCGCAACACGGCAAGCCTGTTTAATATTAGGCATCAGCCCCAGGGTTTTGGCGGCGCCATCGAAATTATAAAGCTCCTCGGCGGTACCTAAATTTCCGGAAAGCCCGGCAAGGAATCCAACCTGATATTCATTTCCGTAAACAATATTGAGCAAAGAACTGTAATTGGAATAGTTGGTATAGGTCATTGCTCCTGTTGCTGCATCGTAATCTTTTACGCCGTATCCACCCAGCATCAGCATGTTTACCATATTCTGCCCCAGCATTCCTTTGGCCAGCACAAACAGTTTATCGCTTTTGTAACCCAAATAAGTCATGCCAACGAAACTGGTATTCAACTCTTCCGTTTTAAATTTCCCTTCGGTGCCTTCGGTAACATCAATGGGCTGAATGACATTGAATGCACCAGCCACACCTACACTTACACCACCCGAATTATAATAAAGACCTGCTACCAGTTCGGGGATTCCCGCATTTCGTTTGGCAAGGTTGGTACTGTTGGTATTGGGTGTATCGTAAAATCCTTTTGAAGCATATTGTTGCTCATAAAGCGCTGTCAATGACAATGTGAGCGTTTTGCTCATCCGGTAATCGAAGTCGACTTGCGGCGAACGGTTGAACGGGTTATAAGGGCTACCTGTATTTAAACCGCCTACCTGTGGGAAAAACGCACCGCTTCCGTTCCACAATGGATGCCAGGTTTGTCCGACCAGCAACGATGTTTTCTCCCAATCGAGTTTAACGTATGCTTTTCTTAACCGAAGCACCTCTGGATAACACGAAACGATTCCCGCGAAATCGGTTTCGAAATTTGCCGACGATTTGGCCCCCAAAATCTCGGGCCCGGTAATGTTCATACCGAAACGTGTCGCCATAGCAGTAAAACCGGTAATTCCCTGCCGGTTAAGATCTTCTCCGTTACCATCTTGTCCTTTGTAAAGTGGTACTAAATAGAAGTTATCTTGTGCGGCGTTTACTCCTTTGTATGAATCGTAATAATACTCACTTCTAACAAATCCGTAGAGCTGAACTGATGCTTTACCGACTTGTACAAAGTTTTGATCTTGTGCATGCGTTATTCCTGTAAGGACAAGAAATATCCATGCTATTGAAAAAAATTTGTTCATCTGATTTTTGGTTTTTTGTAAAGAAAGAATAAAGGTTGAATCGTTCCGGGACGGTATTAACTTCCCGGCCAAATAAAGGTTAATTCCCAAAGACTATTATGTGTAGCAATCCCAAACATCGCATTCAAAATTAACAAAATAAGAAGCCAAATCAATCGGGAGCTTACAATTTGACACCAATGACTTCTTATTTATTTTGATTTCAAACAAGCAGATAAAAAAAGACCCGTTCATTATGGTAAAAACATAAAAAACGGGACTTCTTTGGGTTGTCAGAAACCGGGATTACTTGTTCGCCAATGCAAACTCTCTTCCCGACATAAAAGCATTTCGGTTTAACTCTACAACAGCCTCGCCCTTGCTTTTAAAAATATGCTCAATCCCTCGAATAATTTTATCCGGATCAACCTGTACAAAAGGAGTTGCTGCTCCCAGCATCACCATATTCATGGCTCGTTTGTTGCCTATTTCGGTAGCAATCTGATCCGCATCGATGGCGACGAATCGCGGTTGTTTGCGAACTTCCTCCATCAGTTTTTCAACATCCGGATAATTGGGAATATTGATAAACGGCGTGGTATTGGTAACAATATATCCGGTGGGCGAAAGAAAGGGCAAATAGCGCAATGCTTCCATGGGTTCTACAGAAAGAATAATGTCGGCGCCTCCTTTGGGAATTAGGTCGGCTGCAATTGGCGCATCCGAAATACGCAGATGCGAGACCACAGCTCCTCCCCGCTGGCTCATTCCGTGTGTTTCTGCCTGTTTCAGAAAAAGGCCTTCTTCAAGCGCAGCGTCGCCCAAAATTGATGCGATGGATAAAATTCCCTGACCGCCAACTCCGGCTAATATAATATCAGTTTTCATCTGTTTTAATTTTATTGTTTTATGGGAATCCCGGGCTCCCGGGAGAATTCGCACCAAGTAGATTAAAGGATAACCCTGTATCCGTGCATGAATTCCATTCCCATGCTTACTTTATAATGGTTACAATTTTGGGTTTTGTTTGATTTTCTTTTCAGCACGGAGTCTTTTCGCTGCGGCCTGAATACATTCACGTCTGAAAATAATCACCGACACGCCTTCATAAGCAATTTCCTCTTCAATAGTGCTCACCATCAGTTCGTGGTACTTTTTCATCGGAACCAACATGCGGATGTGTTTCGGGTCAACGCCCACTCCTTCGCAAATGCTTTCGATTTTCCCAAGCGCTGAAGATTCCTGTCCGCCGGTCATCGAAACCGATTCATTGTCGGAAATCACCACCACAATATTAGAGTTATCGTTCACGGCATCGAGCAAACCGGTAATTCCTGAATGAGTAAAAGTAGAGTCTCCGATTACGGCAAACGAAGGAACCAAACCTGCATCGGCAGCTCCTTTGGCCATTGTAATGGAAGCTCCCATGTCGACACACGAATAAATACTTTGATACGGAGGCAAAGCGCCAAGCGTATAGCAACCTATATCAGAGAAAACCCTTCCTTTTGAATATTTATCCGCAGCTTCGTTCAGCGCCTTGTACATATCCTGGTGGCCGCATCCCTGGCAAAGTGCGGGTGGCCTGTTTACCACCAACTCAGGAACAGTTGCGCCTTCCAACGTTTCGAGTCCTAAAGCTGCGGCAACCAGGTCGGCATTCAGTTCGCCGTCGCGAGGTAAAGTACCGCTTAAGCGCCCACTTACTTTAATATGCTTGTTAAAGATGCCTTTCACAGCCTCTTCCACCAGTGGATAACCTTCTTCAAGCACCAGTACTTCTTCACACTCTTTCTCTATTTCGTGCAACATCTTTTCGGGCAGCGGATACTGCGAAATTTTCAGAATTGTGTACGGACATTCCTTGGTTTTATAATGTTCATTCAGGTAATTAATGGTAATTCCACAGGCAATAATCCCCAGGGTTTTATCGGTACCTTTCTTCAGAAAATTATATTCCGAAGTAAACGAGGCTTCTTCAAAGTCTTTCTGTTTTTTTAGCAAGCCTTTATACCGCTGACGGGCAATAGCGGGCAGCAACACAAATTGCGAAGGCTGCTGCGAAAGTTTTAACGGATTGGTTTCCTTCTCTGCCTTTCGGATCACTCCGGCACGCGAATGCGCTAAACGAGTGGTAATTCGCACCATTACCGGCACTCCCAGTTCTTCAGAAAGACTGAATCCATTGTAAACCATATCGTAAGCTTCCTGCTGATTGGAAGGTTCCAGTATCGGAATCATGGCAAACTTGGCGTAAAAACGTGAGTCCTGTTCATTTTGAGAAGAGTGCATCGACGGGTCGTCGGCTACGGTAACAATTAAACCGCCGTTAATTCCGGTGATCGCTGAGTTCATGAACGCATCAGCAGCCACATTCAGTCCCACATGTTTCATACAAACAATCGATCGTTTCCCGGCATACGACATTCCCAGCGCAGCTTCGTAAGCCGTTTTTTCATTGGCCGACCATTTACTTCTGATCCCTTTTTCTGCTGCCTGTTTACTGTCCTGGATAAATTCGGTAATTTCAGTAGAAGGAGTTCCCGGATAGGCATAAACGCCGGAGATTCCTCCATCGATAGCTGCCTGTCCAATAGCTTCAACTCCCAAATATAGGTTTTGCTTCATCTTGATTTTTTAATAAATAGACCGACAAAAATAGAAAAGCATCGTTATTAAACCGCTTTTAATTGTCAGTTACATATCAATTTCAGATTAAATAGAATCATTCAACGTAACGATTCTTTTCGGCAAGTAAAAACCAAACATAAAACGCGATTTTGTAACATCTGTTACAAAATATTGAAGCGAATTGCCGGATTTTTATCTCCGTAATTAAACCCATTACAACCATGATAAAAAAGTTGCTGCCTCCTGAAAAATGGAAATTCCCGGTGCTAATGATTACCAGCGTATTTGCGGGTCTGATTGCTTTCACATTTTATGTTTCGAAAGCCCACTCTTATCTTTCCGACCGACCGGAAACCTGCACCAACTGTCACATCATGGCGCCACAGTATGCTACCTGGACACACAGCTCTCACCGTGAAGTAGCGCACTGTAACGACTGCCATGTTCCGCATAACAATGTACTGAACAAATACTATTTCAAAGCCAAAGACGGTTTGCGGCACGCTACCATGTTCACCTTAAGGATGGAACCACAGGTGATATTTATACACGAAGCCGGGAAAGAAGTGGTTCAGAATAATTGTATTCGCTGTCACAGCCAACTGGTAACCGATCCCAAACTGACATCGTCAGTGCAAGCGCATGTTGCACATACCCAGGACCGCATATGCTGGGAATGCCACCGCGAAGTACCACACGGCAGAGTGAACAGCCTTTCGAGCGTACCAAACGCCCAGGTACCACTACCGGAAAGCCCGGTTCCTGCATGGATCAAAGAATATATTAAAAACAACTAAATACCTTTTCTATGACAACTCATTCAAAATCATCAAAACGAACCCTGTTAAACTGGGGACTTTTTATTGCAACTGTCGTGGTCGTTTTTTTATTGGGACTTTTAGCGTCGTCCATTATCGAACGACGCGCCGAAGCCGCCTATGTAAACGTGCCCAAAGTAGAAATCGGTCAGTTTGAACCCAGAAACGAAGTTTGGGGACAAAACTATCCGCGCGAATTTCAATCCTATTACGGAACTGCTGACACCACGTTCCGCAGCAAATACAACGGAAACACCATGATCGATATGCTGGAAGTGGATCCGAGACTCGTGGTTCTGTGGGCCGGCTATGGCTTTTCGAAAGATTACAACCAGGGACGCGGACATTATTACGCCGTTACCGATATACAAAATACTTTGCGCACCGGAGCTCCGAAAACAACAAAGGAAGGACCGATGCCATCCACCTGCATGACTTGTAAAAGCCCCGACGTACCGCGCTTAATGAATCAAAAAGGAGTAGCTGCCTTTTATACCGGAAGCTGGGCAGAACTGGGAGCTGAAGTAGTAAATCCTATTGGCTGTGCCGACTGCCACGATAATGAAACGATGAACTTAACCATCACCCGCCCCGCATTGGTGGAAGCTTTTGAACGAATGGGACGCGACATCAAAAAAGTGAGTCACCAGGAAATGCGCAGCCTTGTGTGTGCTCAATGTCATGTGGAATATTATTTCGACAAAAAGAAAGTAGATGGTGCACAGTACCTCACTTTCCCCTGGGATAATGGTTTTTCGGCTGAAGCCATGGAAGAATACTATGACAACATTGAATTCAGCGACTGGACTCATTCGATAAGTAAAGCTCCCATGCTAAAAGCCCAGCATCCGGGATACGAAACTTACATGACCGGTATTCATGCACAGCGCGGTGTTTCTTGTGCCGACTGTCACATGCCATACAAAAGCGAGGGAGGCCAGAAATTCACCGACCATAAAATGCAATCGCCGCTGAACAACATTGCCAATTCGTGCCAGGTTTGCCACCGCGAAGAAGCCGGAACTTTAATGGCCAATGTTTACGAACGTCAGGATAAAATCATCGAAAACCGCGACAAACTGGAAGAGTTGCTGGTAAGGGCCCATGTGGAAGCAAAAAAAGCCTGGGACCTTGGCGCCACCGATGCCAGCATGAAAGATATTTTACTTGGAATCAGACATGCACAATGGCGCTGGGATTATGCTGCTGCCAGCCACGGCGCATCTTTTCACTCGCCTGTTGAAGTAGGGCGTGTAATTTCGACCGGCATCACCATTGCTCAGGAAACCCGCATAAAACTGGCTCGTTTGCTCGCCAACCTTGGACACAACGAGGAAGTTCCTTATCCTGATATCGAAACAAAAGCCAAAGCTCAAAAATTTGTTGGCCTCGATATGGATCAACTCAACGCAGACAAAAAGGAATTCCTGGAAACTGTTGTTCCTGAATGGATGAAGCAGGCGGAAGAACGGGAAAAAACCTATGATCTAAACTAATCACACAAAAACTACGACATGATCAAAATAAAAATTATTGCTCTACTAGTATTGAGCCTCGTCGTCGCTCAAAACTCGATGGCACAGTTCTCTCTGAGCGGAGAATTCAGACCAAGAACCGAATTAAGTCACGGGTATAAAACGCTGGCTGCGGAAGATCAGGATGCATCGACGATAACCACGCAGCGTACCCGGTTGAATTTCGGATTCAAAAATGAATTCATAAATACGGGTTTGGTTTTGCAGGATGTCCGGCAGTGGGGAAATCAACCACAACTGGTTTCGAACGAAGATTTCTCTGCGTCGCTGCACGAAGCCTGGGCCGAAATACTTTTTACACCGGAGTTCTCTCTTAAAGCAGGCAGACAGGAACTGGTGTACGATGATCAACGAATTTTTGGAAATGTAGGCTGGGCACAGCAGGCACGGTCGCACGATGTGGCCCTGTTCAAACTAAAAAAAGACTTTGACCTCCATTTCGGAGTTGCGCATCACGAAAACGGAAACTTAACGGATAGTTATTACGACGGTCCGGATGCCTACAAAGATTTACAATTTGTTTGGTTTCATCAGAACTGGGAAACCATTCAGCTAAGTCTTTTGGTTTTAAACAATGGTGTTCCGGTTGTGGAAAATGCCGATCAGAAAACAAAATACAGTCAAACGCTAGGAGGAAGAATTACCACCAACGTAAAACCGCTTAAGCTGGCCGCCAATCTTTACTATCAGGGAGGAAAACATGTTTCGGGGAAAGACATCAGTGCACTTAATTTGTTATTGGAAGCATCGGCAGATCGTTTTACGCTGGGTGTTGAACATCTTTCAGGAACCTCCTACAACGATTCAAAATACAAAGCTTTCACCCCGTTGTATGGCACCAATCACAAGTTCAACGGTTTTATGGATTATTTCTATGTGAGTAACCACATCGGCAGTGTTGGGCTAAACGATGTTTATCTGAAATATGACTACAGCGGTGAAAAATGGGGATTCAATGCCCACCTGCACTATTTTGGTGCGGCGGCAGACTTCGCTGAAGATTTTGACCGCTATCTCGGTACTGAACTCGATTTGGCGGGAACATGGAAAGTAAATCCTATGACTAAAATATCACTTGGTTTATCGACGCTTTTTGCAGGTGACAGCTTAGAGTTAATTAAAGGCGGCGACAGTTCCGTTTTTCAATATTGGGGTTACCTGATGCTTTCAGTAACGCCTCGTTTTATGAATTAACTCAAGCCATTGTTGTTTTTGAATGTTCCGGACAGAAGGGACAAGAAAGAAGAGAGGGTAAAGAAGGGGAACATTCACCGCAGGTCAGCCGAATTGACCTGCGGGTGTCCCCTCTTTTAACAGATCGTCAAAAAAAGATCATTAGCTATTGAACATCATTCTGAAATTTTTATTCTTTAACCATCGGTTGTAAGCCGATAAACCATTAATTTCCTTTTGGGAATGAAACGAACGCGAATCATAAAGACTTTTAAAAAGCTTCACCGGTGGCCGGCTGTTGTCATTGCTTTTATTTCGGTTCTTTTTGCCACGTCCGGAATCATCATGAATCACCGCGGTGTGTTTTCAGGTGTTGATGTTTCCCGTAGCCTTTTACCCGAAAATTACACCTACAGCAACTGGAATCAATCTGCGGTAAGAGGCTCGCTGGAAATCGATTCGGCTACTGTTCTTATATACGGAAATATAGGGGTTTGGAAAAGCGATCCGGCTTTTTCAGCTTTTGAGGACTTTAACAACGGCTTTCCCAAAGGAATTGACAACCGAAAAATATATTCGCTGATTGCCTTCAAGCAAAACCTGTACGCAGGGACGCACCTCGGATTATATTTTCGTTCGTCAACAAACGGGAATTGGGAGAAAATTACCTTGCCCGTAAAAAACGACCGGATTACGGACGTTATCCTAAAAGGCGACTCCCTATTGGTGCTAACCCGCGATTATCTGCTAAGCAGTACCGACGGAGTCCGTTTTCAAACCGTTCAGCTTCCGGCACCAGTCAATTATAAACGAGAAACAGGTTTATTCGACACTTTCTGGCAACTTCACAGTGGGGAGTTGTTTGGATTAACAGGGAAACTAATTGTCGATTTGTTGGGCATTATTACCATCGTTTTATCGGTTACAGGCTTATTGCATTTCTTCTTTCCCGAAATTATCCGCCGGAGGAAAAAGAAAGCCCGGCCAACACAAAAATATGTTGGCATAAAAAAACAAAACCTCCATTGGCACAATGTTCTGGGCTATATTTTTGCACTGTTCCTGATCATTAACACCTTTGCCGGAATTCACCTGCGTCCGCCGCTATTGATTGCCATTGCAAGCAAACAGGTCGGAATCATTCCGGGAACGCACCTCGACAGCCCGAATCCGTGGATGGACAAACTCAGAAGAGTATATTGGGATGAAACCCGGGACAGATACATCTTCTCCACTTCCGATGGCTTTTATTTTGCCGATGAAACGCTCCAGCGTCCGTTACAGCCTGCACAAAACCAGCCACCGGTAAGTGTTATGGGATGCAACGTACTGGAAAAATTAAATCAACACCAATTACTGGTGGGATCGTTTAGCGGAATGTTTATCTGGAATATTGAAACCGGCCGGGTTTCCGATTTCTTCAGTGGAGCGCCGTACCAGGCGCCGTCGGGAATGGTACGTCCGATTGGAGCAAATATGGCTGCCGGACTTGTAAAAAGCAAAAACCAGGCCTGGTGGTTCGATTACAACAGCGGAGCGATCAGTCTAAGCGGAAAAGTTTTCCCCGATATGCCACAACAGATACGCAAGGCCTCTCCCATGTCGTTGTGGAATGTTTCGCAGGAGATTCACACCGGGCGAATCTTTGAAAGCATCCTCGGGCCCTTTTACATTTTATTTGTTCCGCTTGCCGGGATCTGTTTATTGATTGTTTTGATCAGCGGCGTAATCGTTTGGTGGATGGTGTATCGGAAAAAACGCGGTTAAATTCTACATCATTTTTTTTAGGCGATTGCAAATCGCCTGTCCAGTTCGTATCGTATTTTAAATGCAACTTACCACAAGAGGCAGGTGTTTTCCTCCAAACGGGTCCTGTTTAAAGTTAGAATAGAGATTGATTTCAGAAAAACCGGCTTCCGTTAGCGCTTTTAGCAAATCTTTGCTTTTTAAAGCCAGTAAACGAGTTTCGTTGCGGATGCTTAAAACTTTGTGTTTTAGCACCAGCTCGGTTTGAAAATCGATGTAATCGCCTGTTTCCCGAAACTGATAATGGCGAAGAAAAGTAATGTTCTCAGCATCGATACAGGGAAGTTCTGTTACCTTATCCTCCAGAATATAATCGTAGTTCAGAATTTGCAAAAGTAAAGTTCCGCCGGGCTTTAGAACGATACGCGTTGCCTTAAGCATATCAGTAACATCATCCAGCGATTTTAAATGCACCAGCGTATTTCCGAAACAAAGCACTGCATCAAACTGAGTTGCTGGAAAATCGGTTTCCAAATTCAACATATTTCCTTTTTGAAAATGCAGATTCGGATGGATTTTATTTTCCTGAGCCTGTTCGAGCAAATCTTCATTTAGATCAATTCCTGTAACCGATGCACCGCCAAGAGCCAGATTATAAGCCAGTTCTCCGGTTGCACAGCCAATATCCAGAATTGTCTTACCCGATAAACCGCTAAGTTTCGCCTCTACAAACTTTAGTTGTGCCGGGTTATACGGGAAAATTTCGGAATAATATTTCGAAATGGAGGTGTAAAAGATATTTTGAGCGTCAGCCAAAACAGTCGAATTTAATTATCGATCTGGGCCTGTACAATCAATTTAATTTCATCGGCCGAGCGAACACCTAAACCTGTCCACTTTGGCTCACCGTCTTTAAAAAGCATCAACGTTGGAATGCTGCGAATCTGGTATTTTGTCGCAATCTGCGGATTTCGGTCAACATCCACTTTTATGATCCTCACCTGTTCTTTTAGTTCGTCTTTTACTTGCTTCAGAATGGGCGGCATTTGTTTGCACGGACCACACCACTCGGCATAAAAATCAACTAAAACCGGACGGCTCGAATTAATTATATTATTGAACTTCCCTATCATCCTTATTTCCCTTTTTCTTTTTTACCCTGACCAGAAGATCGTTAATAAAGTCTCCCAGCAGATAACCAACAGCCGCGCCCCACAAGGTACTCCAGTACCAAACCGATTTTATCGCACAGGTTCCGCTGGTACAACCAACAAATTTCCAGTACAAAAATCCTCCGATGGCACCCAGTGCCAGAAAAATGAGCGCTATCTTTTTCTGTTTAATTATTTCCATAATTTGTTTTTCATCATCTAACAACAAGCGGAAATGCATTTGGTTTCAGCACGTTCGATAGATAATTGATATTAGAAATAGATTTTTTTGAAGCCCTTTTCTGCACTGAGGACGTATTGGTTTAAAAAAGGAAAATAAACTTTTTATTTTTTGAGCGAATGCAATCCGCATTCTTTACCCGATCCTTGCTCCCACCACCAGCGACCGGCACGAAAATCTTCGCCGGGTTGAATGGCTCTTGTACAAGGCTGGCAACCGATGCTCACAAAACCTTTATCGTGCAACACATTGTATGGAACACGGTTGGCTTTCACATACTCGATGGTTTGTTCCAGGCTCCAGTCCATCAACGGATTGAATTTGATGATACCGTTGCCTTCGTCCCATTCAAATTCCTGCATCCCGCTCCGGTTGTTTGATTGTGACGCACGTAAACCGGTGATCCAGATTTCGTTTTCGGCCAAAGCACGTTTTAACGGAATTACTTTCCTGATATAACAACATTCTTTGCGATTTTCGAGCGACTCGTAAAAACTAAACGGACCTTTCTCTGTCACCAACGCTTCCACTTCCTCAGTCGGAGGATAGTAAACCCGAATCGGTTTCTTGTATCTTTCCAGGGTACTTCGGTACACTTTGTAAGTTTCAGGGAAAAGCCGGCCGGTATCAAGCGTAACCACTTTTATATCCAGATCGTTGGCAAAAATAATGTCGGTAATTACCTGATCTTCGTAACCAAAACTCGTGGTAAAAACTACTTTCCCGGGGTGTTGTTCCACCAGAAATTGCAGCTTTTCGAGCATCGTTTTTTCGCTGTGCTGAGCGTTGTATTGTTCGGTTAACTGTTGTAGTTCCATATCTAAAAATTGTGACTTGTTGCAACTTATTGTGATTTGTAGTAATTGATTGTTTTAGTGACAATTAATCTCAACCAATCACGATCAATTACTATAAATATCTGTTCTTCGCTATTCCACGTACAAAACCAATCCTTTCAGGTATTCACTTTCCGGATGATAAATATCGATCGGATGATCAGCCGGTTGAGTGACCTGGTGCAGGATACGTACTTTTCGTCCGGCAATGGCAGCGGCCGAAAAAACAGCCTCGCGAAAGCGATCTTTTGTTACCACCTGCGAACACGAGAACGTAAATAAAACACCTCCGCTTCGTATCTGTTCAAACGCCCGTGTGTTAATCCGTTTGTAACCTTTCAGCGCCTGCGACAATGCGTTCTGATGTTTGGCAAATGCCGGCGGATCAAGAATGATCAGGTCGTATTTATCCTGAATGTCTTTTAAATATTCAAAACCATCGGCTACGAAAGCTTCGTGACGCGGATCGCCCGGGAAATTCAGCTCCACATTTTCGCGGGTCAGTTCGATCGCTTTTCCGGAAGCATCGACAGAATGTACGATGTTGGCGCCACCTTTCATGGCATAAAACGAAAATCCGCCGGTGTAACAAAACATATTCAGCACATCGCGGCCTTTTGAATAGGTTTGCACCAGCTTGCGGTTTTCGCGCTGATCGACAAAAAAGCCGGTCTTCTGCCCTTCTTCCCAGTCAACCTTGAATTTCAATCCGTATTCGAGCACTTCGCCAGTACTTTCGTTTCCCCACAGGTAGCCATCTTCCGATTTTACCTCGGCTTTAAACGGCAGTGTTTTACTGCTCTTGTTGTACACCGCTTTTAACTGATCGCCCAACACCTCCTGCAAGGCTTTTACCAGCACATCGCGGTTCAGGTACATCCCGATCGAATGCATCTGCAGCACAGCCGTTCCGTTGTAATAATCCACTACCAGCCCCGGCATTCCATCGCCTTCGCCATGAATGAGGCGAAAAACATTGGTTTCCGGATCGTCAACCAGGCCAAGCCGTTTCCGCAGGTTCCAGGCACTTTCAATTTTGCCTTTCCAGAATTCGAAATCAAGTGCTGTATCTTTGAACGATACGATACGAATGGCAATCGATCCGATCTGGTAATGCCCGATTCCCAGAAATTCGTTGTTGTTCGAATATATTTTTACGGAATCGCCCTCGGCAGGAGCGCCATGTATTTGTTTAATTGCGCCCGAAAACACCCAGGGGTGAAAGCGCCGCAATGATTGATCTTTCCCTGATTTCAGGACGATTTTCACCTCTTTGCCCGACATAAATTAATTATTTGAAAAATGTTCGAAAATCACCAATGCAGCCCAGGCATCGGTAGCAGCGTAAATTTGCTGAGCTTCGGTAAGCTCCGACGCTTCCCAGTTCGAAAGCTGCTGCCCTTTCGATATGCGGAAACCACAGGCAATGGCGGTCAGTTTTTTTAGGCTGAAATTCTGAATGCCCATATCTTTGGCCTGATCCTGCAATTCGACAAAACCGGCAGGTTCGAAAGCTGTAATTTCCTGCAAACCTTTGATATCGTCGCGAATGGCAACACCGGGTTTAATAATGCTTTTGTCAGATAAAATGGCACGAATTTCGTCGGGCAAACCCACCCGGTTCACCCGTATCAGATAGGCCGTGTGGCGGGTAGAAAGTTGCAGCAAGGCCACTTTGTTCCCCACTCCCTTTTTAAACGAAGGCTTGGTTTCGGTATCAAAACCAATAATTTTATGCTTCGACAGTTCTTCCACTGCCTGTTGTAATTTGTGATCCGAGTCAACCATAACGATCCGGCCTTCGAACCATTTCAAAGGCATTTCCGTCAGTTCCTCGTTACTAATACTTTCTCTAAACATCTGTATTATCTTCTTCGTTGGTGCCCCAGAAATTGTCCAGCCATTTTGGATTTCCTTTTCCCGGTGCAGGTTCGTCATTTTCTTCTTCAGAAAAATCGGTGTTGTTGACCAACAGCATATGAATGGCGCGAAGCACGTTCACCAGTTGCTGTCCCCAGAATTCTTTAAAATGAAAAATACACTCCGCCAAACTGTCGTTCATCACCTCCTCGTTTCCAATACTGTATGAGGTGATAAAGTCTTTCATATCCTGGTAAATATCGACCAGGTTTTCCGAAATACTGGCGGTCATGGTTTCTTCTCCAAACTGAATATTCGGATCAAAAACCTCGTAATAACTATCGTTTCGGTGTAGCGACTGCAGCCATTTCTGTTGCAGTGTGTTGTAATCAAGTTCAGAAACAAACTTTTCCAGCTCCTCATCCATCACAGGTTCAACCTCGGGCAGAATAGCTGCTTTCAAATAAAGCAAAGGCAGAATTTTCTGCAGTTTGCTCAAATTCTCCAGAGCTGTGTGGCGCGCCACGTTTTCAATGGTAGCACAATATTCGTTGGCTACGGTCACAAATTCCACCACATTTTTTGAATACACCACCGGTTGGATGCCAGAATTACTCATTTCTCCCGTTTAAAAAACTGCTGCAAAAGTAGTAAAGATTTTTAATAACTGCTGTAAGCTGAAAGCGAAGAGCGAACGACAGAGTGTTAAATGTTCAGTCGCAGTTGACAGGGATTGAGGAACTGAGGGCTTGAAGGACTGAAGGATGGAAGGATTGATTATTCAAAGTTCAGAGTTTAGAGTTCAGAGTTCAGGGATTGATGAGATTGATACAGATTGCCCCCTGCTGACTAATGACCGTTGACTCTCAGCTATTCAAGCATTTCAGCATTCACGCATTTATGCATTTTTGCATTGTGGCTGAAGGATTTAAGGACTGAGGGATTGAGAGATTGAGGGATTGAGTTAGATTGAAGAAGATTGAACTGATTGAATTTACAGAGACCAATGACTATTAATCAATGACCAGTGACCAATGACTCGCCCCGCGAAGCTCACAGCTTGTGGCTTGCACCTTGCACCTTGCAGCTATTTTAGTACCCCCTTCTGCAACTTCCAACTAAAATTTTAAGCGTTGGCACTAAACTTTTTCAGCCTAAATACGCTTAATAGGATACGTACCAAATACCAACATCATGAATCCTAATGTGGATGACTTTTTACAAAATGCACCGAGGTGGGGCAAAGAAATGGAAAAGTTAAGAGCCATCGTTCTCGATTGCGGACTAACGGAAGAATTGAAATGGCGCCAACCCTGTTATACGCTTAACGAAAGTAATGTGGTCATCATAAGCGGTTTCAAAGAGTATTGCCTGCTTGGCTTTTTTAAGGGGGTGCTGCTAAAAGACCCGCACCAACTGCTCACGCGGCCGGGCGACCACACGCAAGCGGGCCGGCAGATTCGGTTTAACAGTATCCGTGAAATCGAAGAAAAAGAATCAATCGTGAAAGCCTATATCTACGAAGCCATTCAGGTGGAAAAATCCGGGCTGAGGGTAAAACTGAAAAAGACCACCGACTACCAGATTCCCGAAGAACTTCAAAGCAAACTGGATGAAATGCCCGAATTCAAGGCCGCTTTCGAGGCGCTGACACCGGGCCGGCAAAGGGCTTATATTCTACACTTTTCGAAACCCAAACAATCAAAAACCCGCGAAGCAAGAGTAGAAAAGCTAATCCCCCAAATACTGGAAGGGAAAGGGCTAAACGACCTGTAAGCGGAGTTTAGAGTTTAGAGATTGAACAGTTTGATGCCAGCTGACCAATGACTATTGACCAATGACCAATGACTCGCCACTCGAAGCTAGCAGCTCGTGACTTGCAGCTTGCAGCTATTTAAGCATCTAGCATTCAAGCATTGTTGAATGGGTATTGATCCATTGTTTAATTGAAATTTCTGTTTATTTTTAATTCGACAGAGCAACAATGAACAACCAAAATACCGAATGTCTTGAACCCAACGCTTGCAAAAAACAAAAGCTCACTCACCCATACCCACACATATAAAAAAAAGAAAACCAACAAGTTCACAAGTAGCTACTAATAATATATGAGTTGCATTGCAACATACACTACCGGTACCAGCGATTATGAAAAAATAACATACATAATATTGCTTTTCTTTCCACTAAATCTTTTGAGACAGGATTATCCCAAAATTGATACCGTCGATTATGGAAAAGCTATTAGTCATGTCAATCATTATTTCCATTATGATTATAAAGACGAAAAATTAGTTGAATCATTTTGGTTTAATAATTTAGGGAAACACCTTATAACTTATTCCGGTTATGAAAGCTATAGTCAACACATGACTATTTTTGAATATAATGATCAAAATGAAATTTCATGTGTAAAGTATTTATCTTATACAAGTCCTCATAATGATAGTATTCCAAAATTGTATCACGAAGAATCGTATGAATTATACAAAAACGGAAAACGAGACAATAATACTCACAATGAGTTGCAGCAAAAATACTCATCTATGTATGAAGTTATTAATCCGGAGAACATAAAATGGAATTCAAAACTTGGTATAAGGCATGGCTGGGTTTTGCGGATTCGACAAGTCGAATCTCGTCCCTGCTTCAGTTTCAGTCGGACACTCAGACTCTCGTCTGACCGCTACGACCTCATACCACCACCGTTTAACACAGCCCCACCCGTGAAAATCCAGTCCATAAGAACCATGATGATACTAACCCGTAATTTTTAAATTTATTGAAATTATTTTTTTGTTATATTGTAGCATCTGATGTTAGATTAATTTTTGATATAAATGGATAAAAAGTTTGAATACCAATTTGATAGTTCACTCGGTATTTTATTTAAATGCTATTATGGATTAATCGATATTGAAGATATAGTATCTTCCTGGGAATATGCTTTTGAAAATAATTTAATTCCCAAACAGGGTAAAGGATTCGTTTTAGATTATCGAAATTCAAACTTTAATATAAAAATTGAAGAGTATACTGCAATAGTGGATTTCTATAAAAAACACTTGGATATATTCGGAGGTTTTAAAATTGCCATAATTACTGAGGAAGCAAGAGATATCGTAATTCCGATTTTAGTAGAAACCAAAGATGATGGCTATAGCTCTAAACCTTTTAGTACTTTGGAAGCTGCTACAAAGTGGGTGTTGGGTTGAAATTTAAAAAGTAATACACACGGTTTAATACTTAAAAGGTTTTTACAGGTTTACGAGCAGTATTCTCCGCTTTAAATCTGCGAGATAGGTTTTGATCCCGAAATGCGTTACGAAATTAAACACTTAACGTTGTAAGCGGCGCTAAAACACGATAGGATAAACAATTTTCAACATAGAAAAAATGAAAAACATTGGTCTGATCATCTCCCTGGCATTGTTCCTCATTTCGTGTAGCGAAAAAATTGAAAAACCCAACATCGTATTTGTTTTTGCCGATCAATGGCGGGCACAATCAACGGGGTATGCCGGAAATACCGATGTGCTAACCCCCAACCTTGACAAGCTGGCAACCGAAGGACTATGCTTTACCAACGCCATTTCCACCTGTCCGGTATGCACACCTTACCGGGCCATGTTGTTAACCGGGCAATATGTATTGAAAAATGGCATGTTTATGAACGACGTTTTGCTGAATCCCGATTCCCGGAGTTTGGGAAAACTGTTTAAACAGCAAGGATACCATACGGCATATATTGGGAAGTGGCACCTCGACGGGAATGGTCGTTCTGCATTTATCCCCAAAGAAAGGCGTCAGGGGTTTGACTACTGGAAGGTGCTGGAGTGCTCTCACAATTACAATAACTCGCTTTACTGGGGAAACGATGACGAACTGCACAAGTGGGAGGGCTACGATGCAGAAGAGCAAACGAAAGATGCAATTGCCTATATTAAAGAACAGGCAAAAAGCGGAAATCCATTTTGTTTGGTACTTTCCTGGGGACCACCTCACGCACCGTATCAAACGGCACCAAAAGAATTTCAGGATTTATATAAAAATAAGGATATACAGCTACGCCCCAATGTTCCGGAAGAACTGGCCGAAGAAACAAAAGCCATACTTCGGGGCTATTACGCCCACTGTTCTGCGCTAGATAGTTACATCCAACAATTGCAGGACGCTATCAGGCAAAGTAATATGGAAGACAATACCATTTTTGTTTTTACCTCAGATCATGGAGATATGATTAACAGCCACGGTCAGATGAAAAAGCAAAGAATTTATGAAGAATCAGCCAAAGTACCTTTCATTATTAAATATCCGGCACTATTGGGGAAAGAAGGCAGAAAAAGTGATTTCCTAATAAATACACTGGATATTTTGCCTACCCTGTTGGGTTTGTCGGGCCTCGATGTACCTGCCGGTTTGGATGGAGAAGATATAACCGACGTCATTCTAGGGAAAAGGGAGGATGACCGAAAAGCTGCTCTTGTCAGCTGTGTTCAACCCTTCGGGCAATGGTCCAGATCCCATGGCGGAAGAGAGTTCAGAGGACTCATTACAAAACAGTATACTTACGCTCAGGATTTATCGGGCGATTGGTTGCTCTTTGATAATGTTGCCGATCCCTACCAGTTAAATAACCTTACCGGAAATCCTGCTTTTGAATCCACTGCCAAAGATTTGGAAGAATTACTTTCCCGCGAACTCACCCGTCTCGACGATGAATTCTTAACGGGGCCTTCCTATATCGAAAAATGGGGACATACCATTGATTCCACCGGCACAGTACCTTATAGAAACTAGGAGGAACCAAGGATTGAAGGATTGAATGTTTGCTAACCTCTGACGATTGACTAATGCCCAATGCCTAATGACGGTTGACTTGCGGCTTGAAGCTATTTAAGCATTTCTGTATTCCCTTTGAACTATGTTCACCGCTCCCCTTGCCATTCGAGCAAACCATCCACCCGGTAAATTATTTTCTCGTTATCGATGTACCAGCGGAGCACTTCGCGCATTTTTTCGGGTTCGCCTTCCAGTTTAAAAATCAGCTCATCGAGTTTACGGGGAGAATCAAGGATTTTGGAAATTTTTTTCCCTATGGCTTTAAATTCAAAAGCTGAAATCTCCATTTGTTTCAGGGCTTTGCAAACATCGCAAACGCCACAGGGCGCCGCATCGTCTTCTCCAAAATAATTCAGCAGAATCTGACTCCGGCATTCCGACGAGCTACCCGCATAATGCAACACCGACTCAATGCGTTCGGCATACTCTTTTTTACGGATCTCGTAATTCTCTTTTGAAATTTTCAAGCGATCGATCGCCACCCTTTCCTTACTGAAATAAATAAACGGAGACTGGCTGCGCGGAACATAATCAATCACGTTCGACTTCCGAAGGTGTTTCAGGTAATTATAAACGCGGTCGTGATCGATTCCGGCACGTTTGGCCAGCAGTTCTTCGTCGATGGCCACATAACCGTTAAACAATCCGGTGTACGACCGAAGCAGCAATTTTATAAAATCGTCGAAGCTTGCATTGGCTACCTGGTATTTGTACAGTTCATCGCGCGAAATCACAAACGATATGCGGGAAGGATTATTTACCTCCTCGGTAAATTCGAGGTATCCTTCGCGTTGCAGAATTTTCAGGCTGCTGTATACCATGGCCTGCTGAAATTTGTAGGCCTGGGCAAAAGCCTGCAGGCCAAATTCGTGGATCATCCCCTTACCAAAGCCAACTGCGACCTGAAAATAGTTACAAAGCGCTTCGTAAATCCGCTTAATATTAGATATCTCGGGAAAAGCCGTAGTAACATGCTTTTTTAGTTTTGTCCGGTCGGCATTGTTAAAAAGCAGCACCGCCGCCGCCTTTTTGCCATCGCGACCTGCGCGTCCGGCCTCCTGATAGTAAGCTTCCAGCGAGTCGGGCGGATCGATGTGAACCACAAACCGCACATCGGGTTTATCGATCCCCATCCCAAAGGCATTGGTGGCCACAATTACACGCGTTTGCCCTTTCAACCAGGCATCCTGTCGTGCGCTGCGTACCAGGTTGCTTAATCCCGCATGATAATGACTGGCAGAGATCTTTTCCTGTTTCAGAAAATCGGCCACCTCGCGGGTGGCTTTACGGTTGCGCACATAAATCACCCCCGATCCTTTTGCTTTCTGAATGGTTTTCAGCAAATAGCCGTTCTTGTCTTCGACCTGCCGCACCAGGTAAGCCAGGTTCTCGCGCTCGAACGACATTTTTTGCAGGTTCTTTTCCGCAAATCCCAGTTTATCCTGAATATCGTCGGCAACCCGCGGAGTTGCGGTGGCGGTTAAGGCCAGTATCGGCACCCCTTTTAACGTTTTACGTACCTCTGCAATGTTCAGGTAACTGGGTCTGAAATCGTAGCCCCACTGCGAAATACAGTGCGCCTCGTCGACCGCCAGCAGGTTGATGTTCATTTGCTCCAGCCGCTCCATAAAACGTTCCGAGTTCAACCGTTCGGGCGAAACATACAGAAACTTGTAATCGCCCCAGACTGCACTGTCGAGGGTGAGTTTTATTTCGCGTTTCGATAAACCACTGTGAATGGCCAGCGCTTTAATGCCTTTACGGTTCAGGTTCTCGACCTGGTCCTTCATTAAAGCAATCAAGGGTGTTACCACCAAACACAAGCCGGGTTTCGAAAGCGAAAACACCTGGAAGGTAACCGACTTTCCTCCGCCGGTAGGCATCAATCCCAGGGTGTCTTTTCCTGCTGCAACCGACTCGATAATTTCGAGCTGCAAAGGCCTGAAATCGGGATAGCCCCAATACCGGGTTAATATTTGGTTGTACGTACTCATATAAAAGGTGCGAAAAGCTTTCGTTTTTCAATGCAGTGTTGAATTCCGCTGCTCATTTCATACAAATTAAGAAATCATTTCAGGCTTTAACAATTTTTATTGTTCAAAATAATTGCACGGTGAAATTAAGTGCCAGCAGTCTGCTATTTTTTTGTAGTTTTGCGCATTAAAATAATTCATAAAAAAGATTGCCATGTCGTTTATTGAAGACAAAATCCAATTTGAAGGACTCACCTTCGACGATGTTCTTTTACTTCCCGCTTACTCGGAACTTTTACCACGGGAAGTTGACCTCACCTCGCACTTTTCACGTAATATAATGATCAACACACCCATTTTGTCGGCAGCAATGGATACCGTTACCGAACACAAAATGGCCATCGCTATTGCCCGTGAAGGCGGAATTGGAGTGATTCACAAAAACATGGGAATTGAAGAGCAGGCGCACCAGGTAATGACGGTGAAACGTGCCGAAAACGGGATGATCTATGACCCGATCACGATTACCGCCGAAAAGAAAGTGAAAGATGCGCTGGATCTTATGTCCAAATATAAAATCGGTGGTATTCCGGTAGTAGACGGACATGGCTACCTGGTAGGGATCGTTACCAACCGCGACCTTCGTTTTGAAAAGAATATGGGCCGTCCGATTTCGGAAGTGATGACCAAAGACAACCTGGTTTCAACAACCGATTCTACTCACCTCGAAAAAGCTGCAGACATTCTGCAACAATATAAAATTGAAAAACTTCCCGTAGTTGACAAGAACAACAAACTGATCGGGTTGGTAACATATAAAGACATCACCAAGGCCAAAGACAAGCCATTCGCATGTAAAGATGAAAAAGGCCGTTTACGCGTAGCCGCCGGGGTTGGAATTGCCGGTGATACAATGGATCGTGTTGATGCACTGATCAAAGCCCAGGTAGATGCGCTGGTGATCGATACTGCTCACGGACACTCGAAAGGTGTGCTTGAAATGCTGAAAAGAATCAAGGCAAAATATCCGGAGAAAGACATTGTTGCCGGAAACATTGGAACTGCTGAAGCTGCCATCGCGTTGGTGAAAGCCGGCGCCGATGCGGTAAAAGTGGGAATTGGTCCGGGATCGATTTGTACCACCCGTGTAATTGCCGGTGTTGGTATTCCGCAACTTTCAGCTATTTACAATGTATCAAAAGCCATCAAAGGTTCTGGAGTTCCGATTATTGGTGACGGCGGTATCCGTTACTCGGGCGATATTGTAAAAGGTTTGGCTGCAGGTGCCGATTCGATTATGGCCGGAGGTTTATTTGCCGGGGTGGAAGAATCGCCGGGCGAAACCATTCTTTACCAGGGAAGAAAATTCAAATCGTACCGCGGAATGGGTTCGGTGGAAGCCATGCAGCAAGGCTCAAAAGACCGCTACTTCCAGGATATGGAGGAAGACATCAAAAAACTGGTGCCGGAAGGAATTGCTGCACGCGTTCCGTTCAAAGGTTCGCTGTACGAAGTGATTTATCAGTTAATCGGAGGTTTGCGTGCCGGGATGGGTTACTGTGGCGCTCAAAACATTAAAGCCCTGCAGGAAGCTAAATTCACCCGTATCTCGAATGCCGGTGTTGCCGAAAGTCACCCGCATGATGTGAGCATTACCCGTGAAGCACCGAACTACAGCAGCCGTTCGTAAGAACGCTGCTGCGATAAGGCGCACCTTGTAATTTATCGTTAAAACCTTGAATAAATGTATCGGGTCATCTTCTCATGTCTTTTAATTTTGAGTGCCGCACTTCATTTGCGGGCACAAGACGCGGAAATATTGCTGACAATCGATGGAAAACCGGTTAGCAAAGCCGAATTCGAATACATTTATCAAAAAAATAACACAAACGTTTATGCCGATTCTGACAAAAAAACGCCGGAAGAGTATCTGCCTTTGTTCATCGACTTTAAGTTGAAGGTAACCGAGGCAGAACGGCTAAAAATGGATACCAGCGCGGCATTTATCAACGAACTGGCAGGTTACCGCAAAGAGATTGCCGAGCACTACCTCACTGACATTAATTTTGAAGACCAGCTGGTGCACGAAATGTACCGGAGAATGACACAGGAAGTAGATGCCAGCCATATCTTGCTGCGCCTCGATAAAAATGCATCGCCCGAAGAGGAACAAAAAACGCTCAATAAAATCCGGAAAATCCGCCAGGAGTTATTGGATGGAAGAGATTTTGGTGAAGCGGCAGTGGAATATTCTGAAGATCCGTCGGCCAAAGACAACCACGGAAATTTGGGCTATTTCTCGGCATTTATGATGGTTTATCCGTTTGAAAATGCAGCTTACAACACTCCGGTTGGTGAAATTTCGGAACCTGTCCGGTCAAGTTTTGGATACCATATTCTGAAAGTGAATGATATTCGCCTCAATCAAGGTGAAATCCTGGTGGCGCACATCATGAAAAATGTTCCGGCAGATGCCAGTGCAGAAACCAAAAATGAGATAAAAACGCAGATTGATTCGATTTATGAGCAGGTAAAGAACGGAGCTGATTTTGCAGAACTCGCTAAGAAGGAATCCAACGACCGGCGTTCAGCGGTTAAAGGCGGAGAAATGCCGTGGTTTTCGCGCGGAAGAATTATTCCGCAATTTGCCAATCCGGCCTTCGACCTGAAAAACGTAGGAGACATTTCTAAACCGGTGGAAACGCCTTTTGGGTATCACGTCATCAAAAAGCTCGATCAAAAACCGGTGCCTTCGTTCGATGATGTGAAGAAAGAAATCGAAACGCGCATTGCCCATGATCCCGAACGCAGAACATCGAGCGAAAAAGCTTTTGTGGAGAAACTCAAAATGGAATATAATTTCTCGGAAAACAACTCTGCAAAACAATCGCTGGAGGGAAAAAATGTGGATTCGGAGAATATTCCCGCCGACCTGACTTTGTTTATCATCGATAATAAAAACTACACCACAGCCGATCTTCAAAAATGGCTTTCGGCAAAAAACATAAAAACAGGTTTTATCCTGTCGAATTACGATGAATGGGTAAATGCTGAAATCATCGCGCTGGAAGATTCAAAGCTCGAAGACAAGTATTCCGATTTCAGGTACCTGATGCGGGAGTACCACGATGGTATTTTGCTCTTCAACATTTCGCAGGAAAAGATATGGAACTTTGCCAGTGAAGATTCGCTTGGTTTGCAGGGATTCTACAACGAAATGAAAGAGAAACCGATGTGGAAGGACCGTTTTAAAGGCAGTATTATAAGCTGCAAAAACGAGGAAATAAGAGACCAGGCCGATAATTTGTTTGGCGCCGACTTAACTGTGGAGGAAGTGGCGGAACACCTGAACACCAACGGCGAAGTTTTCACAGTTGAAACCGGGGCCTGGGAAGAAGGCACCAATCCTGTGGTGGATTATTATGTGTGGAACGGCAGCGAACCCGAAAATTTTAACAGTTTAACTACGTTTATAAGGGGGGACAAAGTCGGCCCTGAGCCAAAACTACTCGACGAAGCACGTGGTTTGTACATTTCAGACTACCAGCAATACCTGGAAAAAAATTGGTTGAAGGAACTTCACGCGAGATATAAAGTAAAAGTAAACCGGAAAGTATTAAAAACGATTGATGGTGTTTAAAAAGGGAATAAAATATTTATTGATAATCGGTGCCTGCATCCTGTTAAAAGCGTGTACCGAAGCGCCGAAAGAGGAACCGGTAGCCCAGGTTGGCGACCGTTTTCTGTACAAATCAGACCTGCTCAAAATATTCCCAGGAAACGCCACCAAAGAAGACAGTTTGATCATTGCCACCGACTACATCAACAAATGGGTGAAGCAGGAATTAATGATTCAGAAGGCCAACGAAAACCTGTCGCAAAGTCAGAAAGACGTTTCCCGCGAATTGGAAGAATACAGGAATTCACTCATCATTTTCAGGTATAAAAATGAGTTGATGCAACAACGCATGGACACCGTGGTGTCAGAAGATCAGATTCAGCAATATTACGATCAAAACAAGGCCGCATTCAACCTCGACCGCTACATCGTAAAAGGGGTTTATGTGAAAATACCCAAGGAACTGGCCAATATTAACGCGTTGAAAACCATGGTGCAGGACATGACCGATGAAGGGCAAAGCGTACTGAAAGATTATTGCACGCGTTACGCCAAGAACTTTGAAATTGCCAACAACTGGATCGATTTCAAGGTCCTTAACCGCAGTCTTCCGGTTTCGATCGATGATCCTGAAGCTTTTTTGAGGAATAACAGCCTGAAAGAAATGACAGATGAAGATTATTATTATCTTGTCAGCATTCGCGACTACAAACTAACAAACGATCTGGCACCCCTCGAATTTGTGGAAAACGACATAAAAAATCTAATATTAAACCAGCGTAAGATCAAGTTTCTGCGCGAAGTGGAAAACAATATCTACAAAGAAGGAGAACGAAAAAAGAAATTTAAAATTTATGATACAGCTATCAATAATGAATAAAATGCAAAAGATTTTTGGAACGCTGTTGCTTACGTTTTTTATCGTAGGAAGCGTTGCCGCACAAGACAAAGTAATCGACCAGATTGTTGCCGTTGTAGGCGGAAATATTATTCTGAAATCCGACATCGAGAATATGCACATCAGCCAGCAGGCACAGGGGGTTACCTCCGAAGGCGATATGAAGTGCGAAATCCTTGAGCAATACCTGATCAACAAACTACTGGTTGCCGAAGCAGAGCTGGATACCTTGATTACTGTTACGCCCAGCGAAGTAAACCAGCAAATGGACGGAACGCTTCAGTCGTACATTGCCCACTTCGGTTCAGAAAAAGCAGTGGAAGCTTATTTCAAAAAACCGTTGGCTTCGGTAAAGGCAGACATGCAGGAATCGATCCGGGAACAATTGTACAGCCAGAAAATGCGTAATAAAATTGTAGAGAACGTTGCGGTAACTCCATCCGAAGTGCGTTACAATTACAGAAATCTTACCAAAGATGAAGTACCTACTGTTCCGACACAATATGAATACGAACAAATTACCATTCAGCCAAAAATTGACCTCGACGAAGAAAACCGTGTAAAAGCGCAGCTTCGCGACATCAAAAAAAGAATTGAGAACGGGTCCAGTTTTGCAGCCATGGCGGTGATTTATTCTGAAGGCCCTTCGGCAAAAGACGGTGGTGTAATTGGTTACTCGGGACGTGCTCAACTGGATCCTGCATATGCTGCAGCTGCTTTTAACCTGAAAGGCGACCAGGTTTCAAACGTGGTAAAAAGTGCCTTTGGTTACCACATTATTCAGTTGGTCGACAAACAGGGGTCAAAAGTGAACACCCGTCATATTCTGATGAAACCTAAAGTTTCGGTAGAAGCCAAAGAACAAGCCTACAACCGTCTCGACAGTTTAGCCAACCTGATTCGCAAAGATGAAATCAGCTTTGAACAGGCCTCTGCCATGTTCTCTTACGATAAAAACAGCCGCAACAACGGAGGTATGGCGATCAATCCAAACACCATGTCATCCAAATTTGCGGTAGAAGAACTGGACGGCGATGTAAGTAAAGTTTTGACCGGCATGAATCTTAACGAAATTTCAAAACCGTTTGAGACCATTGATCCGGAGAACCAGCAAATGGTTTACAAAATCATTAAGCTCACCAACAAGATCGATGCCCACAAAGCCGATCTTCAAAACGATTACCAGACACTCGCAGAAATGTACCTGATGAAGAAAAAGGAAGAAACGCTGGAAAAGTGGATTGCTGAGCGTCAGTCGCAAACTTATATCCGTATCGACAACACTTACGCCAACTGTAACTTCAAATTCGATCACTGGATAAAATAACACCGGAATTTAGCCCATGGAATACAAAAATGATGTTGCTGCGCTGGATGGCCTGCGCGAAAAATTTAACGAGCTCAAGGCGGAAATCAAAAAGGTGATTTACGGTCAGGATGAAGTTATCGATCAGGTTTTGGTTTCGCTGTTTAGCCGCGGCCATGTGCTTTTGATCGGTGTACCCGGACTGGCCAAAACGTTGCTGGTTACCACCATCGCGAAAACTTTGGGCTTGAAATACAATCGTATCCAGTTTACACCCGATTTAATGCCTTCAGACATTATCGGAACCGAGATTCTGAACAATGAGCGTAACTTTAAATTTGTACAGGGCCCCATTTTTGCCAACATCATTTTAGCGGATGAAATCAACCGTACGCCTCCGAAAACGCAATCGGCTTTGCTCGAAGCGATGCAGGAACGTGCAGTAACAGCAGCCGGGCAGCATTTCGATCTCGACCGGCCATTCTTTGTTTTGGCCACTCAGAACCCGATTGAACAGGAAGGAACCTATCCCCTACCCGAAGCGCAACTCGACCGTTTTATGTTTTCGGTTTGGCTCGATTATCCCAAGCTGGCCGACGAACTCACCATTGTAAAAAATACCACGTCAACACTTGATGTGACTGCCAACACGGTGATTTCGGGGAAAGAAATCATGTTCTTCCAGGAACTGATCCGCAAAATACCGGTAAACGACAATGTGCTCAGATATGCGGTGACACTTGCGGCCAAAACACGCCCGGGCACCGAAACCGCTGCCGATGTCTCCAACCAGTACCTGAAATGGGGCGCCGGACCAAGAGCATCGCAATACCTGGTTCTGGGAGCTAAAACACATGCGGCGCTTCACGGGAAATATTCGCCCGACATTGAAGATGTAAAAGCCATTGCTCCTTCCATTCTCCGGCACCGGATCATCAAAAACTACAAGGCGGAAGCCGAAAATATTTCAATCGACGACATCATTGCAAAACTGCTTTAATGCAACAACTTCGTTTTAATAGTACACCGACTCAAAAGCCGGGATTAGCTTTCCTTCTTCTGGCAGGATTGATGTTTATTACGGTTATTACACCGGCACAGGAAAAAAAGAGAGTCGACATTCTGAATGCAGGCTCGCTCGAAACAAGCACTGCCATTGCCAATGCGCAGCGCTGGCTCGACAATGTTATTATTAAACATGAAAACATTCTGATGTATTGCGACAGTGCATACACCTACGAAGGATCGAATCGGGTGGATGCATTTGGCCATGTTCATATCAATCAGGCTGACACACTCCATCTTTATGCCCGTAAAATTTTTTACGATGGAGACAGAAGCTTTGCCCAGGCCATTCATGATGTCAGACTCGAAAAAAAAGAGATCACCTTGTACTCCGATACGCTGGATTACGATATGAACCTCAATATTGGCTATTATGATTGTGGGGGAAAGATTGTGGACAGTACCAACACGCTGACCAGCAAAGTAGGCCAGTATTATTTGAATGAAGATATGGTTCACTTCACGGATAGCGTAGTTGGTTTTAACGATAAATACACACTGAATAGCGAAGACATAAAATACAACACCAAAACCGAAATTATTTATTTTTCTTCGGCCACAACCATACGCGATTCATCCAACACTTTATACGCTGAAGAAGGATGGTACAACACGCTTACCGGAGATGCCGACCTGAATAAAGCGCCGAGAATATACAACGACACTCAATTTTTGAAAGCCGAACAAATCACCTTTAACAAAACAACTGGGGATACGCACGCGTTGGGAAATGTATTTCTCGAAGACTATGAAAACCGCAGCATTGTTCAGGGACAAAAGGTGGATTACAACGAACAAACCGAAATGGCGCTCGTCACCGATTCTGCCGTTTTTATTTCCTACAACCAAACCGACAGTTTGTATTTGCATGCCGATACACTGCGCACCATGCCCGACACCATTGAAGGCGAAAACATCGTAAATGCCTATTACGGTGTGCGTTTTTACCGTAGCGATATCCAGGGTGTGTGCGATTCAATGATCTATTTCACCAAAGATTCTGTTGTGGAACTGCACGTCAATCCGGTATTATGGTCGGGGATTCAGCAATTAAGCGCCGAGAATATTAAAATGATACAACACAGCAATGCGCCCAACGAGTTACGCCTGTACAACAATAGCTTTATCATCTCGGAACAGGACACCGGCATGTTCGACCAGATCAAGGGAAAAAACATGGTGGGTTATGTCAAAAACGGAAAGCTCGATTACATCGATGTGGATGGCAACGGACAAACGCTGTATTATGCCCGCGAAAAAGAAGAAATTATAGGATTAAACCGCGCCGAAAGCAGTAATATTTCCATTCGTTTTCAGGACGGTAAAATTCATAAAATTGCTTTTCAAAAAAAACCCGAAGGCGAACTGAATCCGCTTGAGAAAGTGACAGATAACAACAAGAAACTCTCCAATTTTAACTGGCAGATTGAATTAAGGCCAGTTTCAAAAGACGATATATTTCGCAAAACCGAAAAGAAAGAATCAGCACCCGAAGAATCTGAAAAGGGAAAAGCAAAATCACCCTCCAAAGTTGAATAATAAACGGGAAAGTGCTATTCAAAAAGTAATCCGGCCTCTTTGATCGGAATACCTGTCTTTTTTTATTAATCACATACTCAAAATCAGATTATAAAGTATGAATATTAACTTTTCGCATAAAAAAGCGTCATTTATTTTCATTTTAAATATTTTTTTTGATATTTGCATGAAATCGTAAGAAAACGACATGAAATTCAACATTTCCATTATTAACATTCTCCTTGGTATTCTTCTTCTAACAAGACAGAAATGAGAATGGTATGTTGATTAACGATATTGGATAAATAAAAGCCATTCTCAAATAAGAGGATGGCTTTTTTGATGATTGAAAGATGAAAGTTGGAAGTCAGAAGATAGAAGATGGAAGATTAAAAAACTTGTAGTTTGAAGCTTGAGACTTGCAGCTAAAGAAAAGGAAATAATAACTGATAAATAAATTAAAATGAGCGACAGACTGTACATTTTCGACACAACCCTGAGGGACGGCGAACAGGTCCCGGGGTGTCAGTTGAATACGGTAGAAAAGATTGAAGTTGCCAAAGCATTGCAGGAATTAGGCGTTGACGTAATTGAAGCCGGATTCCCTATTTCCAGCCCCGGCGATTTCGAATCGGTAGTTGAGATTTCAAAAGCGGTTACCTGGCCAACCATTTGTGCCCTTACCCGCGCAGTACAGAAAGATATTGATGTTGCAGCTGAATCCCTAAAATACGCTAAAAAAGGTCGTATCCATACCGGAATCGGAACATCAGATTTTCATATTTACCATAAACTCAACTCCAACCCCGATGCCATCATCGAACGTGCGGTTGAGGCGGTTAAATATGCCAAAAAATACGTCGAAGATGTAGAGTTTTATGCCGAAGATGCAGGCCGTACAGGCAACGAATACCTGGCCCGTGTAATTGAAGCCGTTATTAAAGCCGGTGCAACCGTTGTAAATATTCCGGATACCACCGGATACACCTTGCCGCACGATTTTGGGGCAAAAATCAAATACCTGGTCGACAACGTACCCAACATTCACAAAGCAATTATTTCTACACACTGCCACAACGATTTGGGCATGGCAACAGCCAACACCATTTCGGGGATTATAAACGGTGCCCGTCAGGCAGAGGTTACCATTAACGGTATCGGCGAGCGTGCCGGTAATACGTCGCTGGAAGAAGTGGTAATGACCCTGAAGACGCATTACCAGGCGCTGCAAATTGACACAGGGGTAAACACCAAACAAATTTACCAGACCAGCCGTTTGGTTTCAACCTTGATGAACATGCCTGTTCAACCCAACAAAGCAGTAGTGGGGAGAAATGCATTCGCGCATTCATCGGGAATCCACCAGGACGGCGTGTTGAAAAACCGTGAGAATTACGAGATCATGGATCCGACCGATGTGGGCATCAACGAATCGGCAATTCTGTTGACAGCAAGAAGTGGTCGTGCAGCATTGAAACACCGCCTTGAACTGATGGGCTTCCAGTTGAGCAAGGAAAAACTGGACGAAGTATACGAAGAGTTCCTGAAACTGGCGGATAAGAAAAAAGACGTCCGTGATGACGATATCGCTTTGCTGGTTGGAGATGCCACCCGCAAAGAACACCGAATCAAGCTGAATTACCTGCAGGTGATTTCCGGCAAAAGCCTGAAACCAATGGCATCAGTAGTTTTGGATATTGCCGGTGAGAAATTCGATGCCACCTCGGCAGGAAACGGTCCGGTTGATGCAGCTATTTCAGCCGTGAAGAAAATCATTCACCGCCAGGTAGTGATCGAAGAATTCCTGGTACAGGCCATCACCCGCGGTAGCGACGACATTGGTAAAGTGCACATGCAGGTGGACTACCAGGACTCTATCTATCACGGTTTTGGAGCGCATACCGACATTATTACCGCTTCGGTGGAAGCTTTCCTTGATGCCATCAATAAATTGCCGGTAGGAGAATAAGTTCAGAGTTTAAAGTTTAGAGTTCAAAGAATAAATATTTTACGGAGATACCAGTTCCGAATCGAACACCCGGAATCAAGAATCCAACATTCGATATCGAGTATCCAGTATCAAGAATCCAGTATCAAGATTATGGAAGCAAAAACATTATTTGATAAAATTTGGGACGCACACGTGGTGAAGAAGGTCGAAGGCGGTCCAAATGTATTGTACATCGACCGTCACCTGATCCACGAAGTTACCAGTCCGGTAGCATTTTTAGGATTAAAAAACCGTGGGCTGAAAGTTTTCCGTCCCGACAAAACCACAGCTACACCCGACCATAACGTTCCTACACAGGATCAGCATCTTTCGATTAAAGATGAATTGTCGCGTAACCAGGTTGAAAAGCTGAAACAGAACTGCGCAGAACATGGCATTGTTTACCACGATTTGCAGTCGGAAGGACACGGTATCGTTCACATCATTGGCCCGGAAATGGGGCTTACCCAACCCGGAATGACCATTGTTTGCGGCGACAGCCACACTTCCACTCACGGAGCTTTTGGCGCCATTGCCTTTGGTATCGGAACAAGTGAAGTTGAAATGGTATTTGCCAGTCAATGTATTATGCAGCCGAAACCCAAGAAAATGCGCATCACTGTTAATGGTGAATTGAGCAAAGGAGTAACAGCAAAAGACATTGCGCTTTACATCATTTCAAAAATTTCGACCAGCGGTGGTACCGGTCACTTTATTGAATACGCGGGTTCGGCCATTACCGGCTTGAGCATGGAAGGTCGTATGACCCTTTGTAACCTGAGTATTGAAAGTGGCGCCCGCGGCGGTATGATTGCGCCCGACGAAACTACTTTTGCGTATGTAAAAGGCCGTCAGTTTGCACCAAAAGGTGAAGAATGGGACAATGCCGTTGCGAAATGGAAAGAACTGAAATCGGACGACGGAGCGGTATTCGACACAGAATACGTTTACGATGCAGCCGATATTGAGCCGATGATTACCTACGGAACCAACCCGGGAATGGGGGTTGGCGTAACGCAAAGCATCCCTACTTCGGAAGGAATGGAAGGCACCGACAAAACCACTTACATCAAATCGTTGCAGTACATGGGTTACCACGAAGGTGATTCGATGAAAGGCAAACCGGTTGATTATGTTTTCCTGGGGAGCTGTACCAACGGACGAATTGAAGACTTTAGAGCTTTTGCCGAATTTGTAAAAGGCAAGCAGAAAGCACCGGGAGTTGATGCCTGGTTGGTACCGGGATCAAAACGGGTGGAAAGCCAGATTCGCGAAGAAGGCTTGACCGAAATTCTGGAAGCTGCAGGGTTCGAACTACGTCAACCCGGATGCTCGGCTTGTCTGGCCATGAACGAAGACAAAATCCCAGAAGGAAAATATGCGGTTTCAACCACCAACCGAAATTTTGAAGGTCGCCAGGGACCGGGCTCCAGAACCATGCTGGCCAGTCCGCTTACCGCTGCTGCTGCCGCTGTTACCGGAGTTGTAACCGACCCAAGAGAAATGATGTAATTGGAAGGTTGGAATCTTAAGGATTAGAAGGTCAGAAGATACTATTTTGGAAATGCAGGTTGAAATGAATGAGTTGGCAGAATTTAAGGAATACATGAAGAAGCGGACCAAAAAATTTTCGCACGATTGTGTTAAGCTAGCGCTCAGCTTTCCGAGCAACATGCTTGGCAAACATGTCCAAAATCAGTTGATCAGATCTTCCACTTCTGTTGCGGCAAATTACAGGGCTTCCTGTGTGGCACAAACGATTCCGACAGTGATTGCAAAAATGAGTATTTCGATTGAAGAAGCAGATGAAAGTGAATTCTGGCTGGAATTTTCAAAAGATGAAAAACTTTCAGAAGAAAAGGAAACTCAATTGCTAATGAATGAAGCACATGAAATTGCCTCAATTCTTATTAAATCAAGGCTGACTCTTCAAAAGAAACTCTGACATTCAAAATTCTAATATTCAAATATTCAAAAAATGGCTTACGATAAATTTTCAGTAATCAATACACCGGCAGTGCCGCTTCCTATCGAAAATGTGGACACTGACCAAATTATTCCTGCCCGTTTCCTGAAAGCAGTGGAACGCAAAGGATTTGGAGATAACCTGTTCCGCGACTGGCGTTACGAAAAAGACGGAACACCCAAAGCTGATTTTCCGCTTAATAATCCCAAGTATTCAGGTAAAATACTGGTTGGTGGAAAAAACTTCGGTAGTGGTTCCAGCCGCGAACATGCAGCCTGGGCGATTTACGATTATGGTTTCCGCGTAGTGGTTTCCAGTTTCTTCGCCGACATCTTTAAAGGGAATGCCCTGAACAACGGACTATTGCCCGTTGTTGTTACTCCTGAATTCCTTCAGAAAATATTTGATGCGATCGAAAAAGATGCAACAACAGCTTTTGAAGTGGATCTCGAAAAACAAACTTTTACAATAACAGCTACAGGAGAATCGGCCGAGTTTGAAATCAATCCGTACAAAAAACATTGTTTGCAAAACGGTTTGGACGACATCGATTACCTCGTGGCAATGAAAGACGAGATCGCCGCATTTGAAGGATAATGTGAAAAGGATGCTCACCTAAAGAGGTCCGTGCGCTCGATAAAATAAACAGACAGGAAAAATGACAGGAAAAACAGTGGAAGTTTCAGGAAAGCAGCTCATCATAATGGATACAACCTTGCGTGATGGTGAGCAAACCTCCGGGGTTTCGTTCAGCGAACACGAAAAGCTGAGCGTTGCCCGGGTGCTTCTTGAAGACGTGAAAGTGGACCGTATTGAAATTGCCTCGGCACGTGTGTCGGAAGGTGAATTCAAAGGTACACAACGCGTCATGAAATGGGCCGCCGAAAGGGGTCACCTGGACAAAATTGAGGTGCTGGGTTTTGTTGATGGCAAAGTATCGCTTCAATGGATTGCAGACGCAGGATGTAAAGTAATCAACCTGCTTTGCAAGGGTTCGTACAAACACGTTACCGAACAACTCAGAAAAACGCCGGAAGAACACCTGAGCGATGTGCGCAAAGTGATTGCCAATGCCGAAGAGATGGGAATCAGGGTAAATGTTTACCTCGAGGACTGGTCGAACGGAATGCGCAGTTCAAAAGACTATGTACATTTTATGATTTCCGCTTTGCAACAGGAAAAAATCGGACGCATCATGTTACCCGATACCCTCGGGATCCTTGATCCGGATGAAACCTATGATTTTTGCAAAGAGATGATCGAAAATTACCCGGATGTAGATTTTGATTTTCATGCGCACAACGACTATGATTTGGCGATTGCCAATGTTTTCCATGCCTTAAAAGCCGGAATTCGTTGCGTTCACACCACCGTTAACGGTTTGGGTGAAAGAGCCGGAAACGCCCCTCTTTCCAGTGTCATTGCCACCATAAAGGATCACCTGAACATGCACACCAATGTGAACGAAACCCAACTCAATAAAATCTCGAAGTTGGTGGAATCGTTTTCAGGTATTCGCATTCCGACCAATAAACCTTTGATTGGGGAGTTTGTGTTTACACAGTGCAGTGGAATTCATGCGGATGGCGACAGTAAAAACAACCTGTATTTCAACGATCTTTTACCGGAACGTTTCGGGAGGACTCGTCAATATGCGCTCGGAAAAACCTCGGGCAAGGCCAACATCAAAAAGAACCTGGAGGAGCTGGGAATTGAACTGGATGCAGAATCGCTGAAAAAGGTGACCAACCGGATTATCGAACTGGCCGACGACAAAGAATCGATTACCAACGATGATTTACCGTACATCGTATCCGACGTGCTTCACAGCGACCTGGTGGAACAAAGGGTAAGAGTGATAAACTACTCGATTACATACACCATGGGGCTTCGGCCGGTTGCCAATGTGGCCCTCGAAATAGAAGGAAAAGAATACGAAGAATATAGCGATGGCGACGGTCAGTACGACGCATTTGTAAAGGCTCTGCATAAAATTTACAAGCGCTTGGGCAAATCATTCCCAAAACTGGTGGATTATGTAGTTACCATTCCTCCGGGCGGACACACCGATGCGTTGGTTGAAACCGTTATTACCTGGCAGAACAAGCATGAGTTTAAAACCAAAGGTTTGGATCCTGACCAGAATGCTGCGGCTATTAAAGCTACCATCCGGATGTTGAATATCATCGAGAATGAATTCAATCCCGAGGTTTTAGACAAGATAAATAATACAATTTCATAAAAACCAAATGGGTTAGAGCCGGAAAATCTCTGTCCCGTTAACTTCGGAGATCCTTTAAATCAAAAAAGAATCGCCGTTAATTTTTAAATCAATGAAAATTAATATTGCAGTACTTCCCGGAGACGGGATTGGGCCTGAAATCGTAGAACAGGCGATGAAATCGGTGAAAGCAATTGCGCAAAAATTTAATCACGAACTCGAATACGAATACGGACTGACTGGTGCAGCTGCCATTGACCAGGTAGGCGATCCCTACCCGGCTGAAACACACGATTTGTGTATGAAATCGGATGCTGTTCTTTTTGGCGCCATCGGAGATCCGAAGTTCGACAACAATCCAAAAGCTCCGGTACGTCCGGAACAAGGCCTGCTGGCCATGCGTAAAAAACTGGGTTTGTATGCCAATATTCGTCCGGTAGAAACATTTGAGTCGTTGTTGCACAAATCGCCTTTACGCCGCGAATTGGTGGAAGGAGCCGATTTTGTTTGTATCCGCGAATTAACCGGTGGAATGTATTTTGGCGAAAAAGGCCGTAAAGACGATGGAAACACGGCATTCGACACTTGTATTTACACGCGTGAAGAAGTTGAACGTATTTTAAAACTGGGTTACGAATTTGCTGCGAAACGGAATAAAAAGCTTACTGTTGTTGACAAAGCCAACGTATTGGAAAGCTCGCGTTTGTGGCGTGAAGTAGCTCAGGAAATGGCGCCCAACTATCCGGATATAAAAACGGAATACATGTTTGTCGATAATGCTGCCATGCAGATTATTCAGTGGCCCAAGAATTTCGATGTAATGGTGACTGAAAACATGTTCGGCGATATCCTTACCGACGAAGCAAGTGTAATCACCGGTTCGCTGGGACTATTGCCTTCTGCATCTGTTGGTATCCACACTTCGGTTTTTGAACCCATCCATGGTTCGTATCCGCAGGCTGCCGGGAAAGACATTGCCAACCCCATTGCCACCATCCTTTCTGCTGCCATGATGTTTGAATATGCTTTTAACCTGCAGGAAGAAGGGAAGCTGATCCGCGACGCTGTTGCTGCTTCCATGGAAGAAGGCTTGGTTACCGAAGACATTGCTGAAGGGCCGGCTTACAAAACTTCGCAGGTGGGCGACTGGATTGCACACTGGATCGAAAAAAATTAAGGGACATGCGGTTTGAAACCGCATGATTTTTCGGGCGATTGCAAATCGCCTGCACCTAAAAAAGAACCGTTCCCGAAAAAAGAGAACGGTTCTTTTATTTTATTCATTCACTTGAACAGTTCCTTCGCTTCCTTCAACTTTAATGTGTAATTCTCCTCTCCTTCTGTCAGTACCACATTATCCACTTTTTGAATATCTTCCTCATTGGTATTGTTGTATCGAATCGGTGGATTTCCAGCTGTACAAAACAGGTAGTTTTCTTTTACCAGATTGGTGGTTGCCCGGTGAAACCGTAAAGGCGACTTGGAAATATTGTAAATCAGGTTATGGGCAACCAACACATCAGTGGTTCCTTCATCCAAAAACATTCCGTTGCTTTCAGCTCTACCCGCATTTAATTGCACATCGTGAATGTGGTTGTTGACCAACTTGCTGCCCGGTTGTAAACCCAGCATATAAATTCCACCTCCATCGCTCAGCACGTTCATGATATCGTGAATGTGATTACCATCGATGACATTCGCCCGACAAGGTGTTGGAACCGGGCTCCACATCCATCCAATGGATATTCCCGAATAAGGAAGATCGTAAACATGATTGTCTTTTACATTTACTTCCGCCGTTAATCCACACCAGATTCCCACGGCACCGTAGAAAAGTGCGCCACATTGTGTCACTTTGCAATTCTTAACCGCATTTCCAATCGATACATCTTCCGGTGTTTCCTGCCACCAGGGCTTACCGTTTACCCGCCGATCCTGCCCTTCCCCAATCATGATTCCATTCCCGGCAATATCCGAAAACAACGAATTTTCAACGCTGCAATCTTTACATCCAACTGAAAACCAAAGACCTGCCCCACCCAAATTTTGAAAAACACAATTTTGGAAAACAACATTTTCAGCCCATGCGGCATTTATTGCTGCCGGAACCACTGTCCATTGCTGACCAGCCGAACGCGGATCATAATGACAAGCCTGAATACCGCAGTACCCCAGCTCAGGAATTTCCCACGCACTGTGCCGAAACGTAATTCCGTCGAAAGAAATATTTTTTATCGGCTGATCTTTTGATCCGTTTATCGATAAAAGGCCTTCAGAAACCGGAATAAAAACCTCCATATCTTCCGGATTTTGATCGGCCGGCAATTTCAACAATAGTTTATTGGTTTCAGCATCGAAATACCACTCAAAATCCATATCCAGAAAAGCCCTGTCATTCTCCAGAAAATACCTCGGATGTTCTTCCCAGCCATCAATGTTAAAAAAAGCAAGAGACTTCGCCCCAACAGAATCAATGGCTGTCAACTGATGTTTTTGATCATCTATCTCTTTAATACCGATTCTCGAAATCGACCAATCGTGCAGCAACACGAGTTCCACATCGCTTAAATTTTCAGGCTTCGGGAACTCATCCGCTTCAAAAAAGAAATTTGTCCGGCGATCTTCACCCGCTTTTTTCACCCGTAAAAAACCTTCATTCGGAAATCTCGCGCGCACGCATCGTTTATTTTCAACAAATAATTCCCGGGGAGTTTTCCCCGTTTCAATTTTTGCTTCCCATAATCCGTTTTCAAGCTTCTGCCAGCCACGAACCTGCACACCTCCCGAAATAACCGGATTTGCATGGCGTTCAGCTTTTACTGTCACACGAGCTTCGGGATGAATAAAATTAGACGACAATATGGAAAGTGGTTCATCCAAATAATAGGTGCCATCAGTCAAATGAATAGTAAAATTACCCTCCACGTCGCGAGGAAGAGCGTCCAGCGCTTTCTGAACCGTACGAAATGGCTTGTTTGCAGTTCCTGAATTTCCATCATCTCCGTTGGGAGAAACATAGAACTCGTTGCTGTTTTGCGTACACGAAATGGACATAAAAATCCCGGCAATGAGCCACCAATTTTTTAAAGAATACTGTTTATTCATAGTCAGCAGGTAAAGGTTATTGCTTCTAAAAATATCTAAATTCAGCCAAACGCCAATAGGGTTCACCCAATAAAACCCCGAACAATTGTCCATTTCAAACGTTATTTTCCCATAAAAACCCAACGGTTTTAATAGTAAAGAAATGATTACAGAAAAAACTGCATTGAAATCCAACCATCAGATAACAACGAAGGAAGCATTAACAGATTACTATACGGCTTTCCTCAGCAGACAGTTAAGTATCGCCGGACGAAGAGAAGTCCACAACGGGCGGGCTCATTTTGGCATTTTTGGCGACGGAAAGGAAGTGGCCCAACTTGCCTACGCCAAGTGTTTCAGAAAAGGCGACTGGCGTTCGGGATATTACCGCGACCAGACTTTTATGCTGGCCTTAGGCTTGCTGCAACCTGAAGAGTTTTTTTCGATGATATACGGTGATACCGACATTGAGATCAATCCGTCGACTGCTGGACGTAACTTTAACAACCACTTTTCGACGCGTAACATTACACCCGAAGGCGAAATCAAAGATCTGGCCGACCAATACAATTCAGCTTCTGACATATCGCCAACTGCCGGTCAAATACCACGTTTACTGGGACTGGCACAGGGCGCGAAGATTGTTCGTGAAACCCCTGATTTGATCCACCGGATCAAGAATAACATGAAAGGCAATGAAGTGGCATTCGGCAGTATCGGCGACGCCAGTACTTCTGAAGGTATTTTCTTTGAAACCATCAACGCAGCAGGTGTTATGCAGGTACCACTGGCAATTGCGGTTTACGACGACGGATTTGGAATCAGCGTCCCCATAGAACTGCAAACCACCAAGTCGAGCATTTCGGAAGTACTGAAAGGTTTCGAAAAAGAAAAGAATACCAACGGCGTAAAAATATACAAATGCAAAGGATGGGATTATCCGGAATTGGTAAACACCTTTAAACAAGGCATTGACTTCTGCCGGGAAACACAGACTCCGGTGGTTTTCCACATCTACGAACTCACCCAACCTTTGGGACATTCAACTTCGGGATCGCACGAGCGGTACAAGTCAAAAGAACGCCTCGACTGGGAAAATGAGTTTGATGCCCTAAACCAGATGCGAAAATGGATGCTTGAATCGGGTATTGCCGACCTCGATATGATTGAAGAAATTGAGAAATCAGCGAAAAAAAGAGTAAAAGAAGCGCGTAAAAACGCCTGGAATAACTATGTCAACGGATTCAGCAAAGAACGGGAAGCAATCACTTCTATTCTAAAAAGAATTGATGAAAAAAGCGACCTGCAGAGTTTACGCCGCTTTGAGAAAGTGACGGATAAAATTTTCCCGACCCGGCGTTCTCATCTAAGTTTTGCCAAACGCTTAAACCTGGAATTGCATCCGATGCCCGATTTACAGGAAGAAAGAACGAAGTTGAAAGCCTGGATTAAGCAATTTGAAGACCGAACCCGGGAATTTTACAGCAGTAGCTTGCACCGTAGCGGAGTGGATTCTATCCATAATATTCAGGCAGTGCCGGTGCAATACAACGAAAAGTCGGAGGAGGTAAACGGATCGCTTGTGGTGAACAAAAACTTTGATGCCCTTTTTGCCAAATATCCGAACCTGGTAACTTTTGGCGAAGATACCGGGAAACTGGGCGATGTTAACCAGGGAATGAAAGGAATGCAACAAAAGTATGGCATCCACCGTGTTTCCGACACCGGAATCAGGGAAGCAACCATAATCGGACAAGGAGTGGGACTGGCGCTTTGCGGCTTTCGCCCCATTGCCGAAATTCAGTACCTCGATTACCTGATTTATGCGCAATCGCAGCTAAGCGACGACCTGGCCACCATGCAATACCGGACTATGGGAAAACAGGCGGCCCCGGTTATTGTTCGTACACGCGGACATCAGTTGCAAGGTATCTGGCATGCCGGATCACCAATGCAAATGCTGCTGGGCTCGCTGCGTGGGATGTACCTTTGTGTTCCAAGAAACCTCACCCAGGCAGCAGGATTCTACAATACCCTGCTCGAAGGAAACGATCCGGCCCTGGTAATCGAACCGCTAAAAGCCTACAATGTAAAAGAGAAACTACCCGTTAATCACGGAGAATACAAAGTTCCGCTAGGGGTTCCGGAAATTATGCGGGAAGGGACCGATATTACCGTGGTAACATACGCATGGAACGTTCATCACGCCATAAAAGCGGCCGATTTAATTCAGAAATACAAGGGAATATCACTCGAAGTTATTGACGTGCAAACCTTAATGCCTTTCGATGTTAATCACAGAATCCTGGAATCAATCAAGAAAACCAACAAGGTGATCTTTATGGACGAAGATGTACCCGGTGGTGGTACCGCTTATATGATGCAAAAAGTGCTGGAAGAGCAAAAAGCGTTTGATTACCTTGATACTGCACCACGAACCCTGGCGGCAAAAGAACACCGCCCGGCCTATGGCATCGATGGTGAATATTTCTCGAAACCCAACGTTGAACGCCTTTTCAGAGAAGCCTATGAAATAATGAGGGAAGTGGAACCCTCCAGATTTCCGGAATTATAATCCGACAATAATTTGCCAGCGTATTGTACCCGACAACTCAGAATTCACTGTGTTGTCGGTGTACCATTGATCATTTAACCAGCTCTTTTAGCGCACCCTGATAATCTTCCCCGTAAAGCTGTTTGTAACGTTTGGCGTACTGATTATAAGCATCCTGCGCCAAACTGTATTTACCCTGCTGGTAAAGGATTTTACAACTGTATTTCAATGCCGATTCATTCACCTGGTCGAACATAAAAATTACTTCTGTAATTTCATTTATCAGGCTTGCATCCTCAACAATATCAAGAATATTAAATGCATCCTCCAGCCTTCGAACAATTCTTTTGGTAATATCAGCTTTCACATTATTCAGCCAGTCTTTTTCTATCCCGTCTAAAAAAGGACCTTTGGCTAATGTTTCGATACTTTCTTTTAATTCCTGAATAAAAAATTGCTGATCTTTAGAAGTATACACCTGCCGAATATATTCAAGGTCACAAAAAACTTCCTCGCTATGGCTGATTCGCCATTGACTACCATCGTATGAAATACTAATATCCCCGATGTCTTCCAGAATAAATCTTAACTTTTTGATATTAACACCGCGGTTATTTTTTGCTTTCTCTTCGGGTTTTTCCGGCCATAAATATTCCTGTATTTGAGTTGACGAAATCCCTTTGTTATCTTTCATGGTAAATAATAACATCATCAAAAAAAGGTCCCTAAGTGTAGGGCTAAACCGATAAGTGATGTCTTTGCCTCGCTCATCAAAAACCTGGAAACCACCAAATAATAATACTTTCCCTTTGGTCTTTGGTTTTTCTTCCGGATCGGCAGGAATGATTAACTTGTTTTTATTATCCTGTCTTTTTGCGCTATAAATACTTCTTTGTATCAGGAAAAAAATCACGGCGCCAACGATTAACAACATTACCGCAAGTAACAACTGATATTTTGAATCAGCTAACAGGTTTGAAGCCATATTAACCGGCTTGGTAAACACAAAATCAGAAGGAGGAAAATTGATGGAATACAAATTCACCTCATATCTATCATCTGTTTTTTTATGCATGGTAAGTACCACCAGTTTATTATGCGATGGCCATTGATAAAGGTCGGCGTAGGAATTTATGTCTGTAAACGTATAAGGGATTTTACTCCCGAAAAATAAACCCTGGTCGCCCAACATGCTTCCCTTGTATAGCTGAAGTTCGCTGACATAGTGATTGAGTGAAAAACAAAGCGTGTAAAACACATTTCTGGAATCATCGACGATCATGGTATTAAGCGGAGCAAAATTTGCTTTTCGCATTAACCGCGGTTCATACATTTTGGTTACATGATTGGTCTTGAAATTTATTTTAAACAAATCGTAGTAAAAGTTTTTCCCAAAAATCTGTTTACCGTCTTCATTTCCAACACCTCCGTACAAATAGTATACATTACTGTCTTTTTGGCTTTGTCCGAGTGCCGCCAAATAACGGGGCCCTATCCGGTCGCCGTTCATTTCTAATTCCGACCAGGTGGAAGAAGCCTCATCAAAAACGCGGAAAGTATTGAAGAAATTAAAAAAACCGTATCCGCATACGGCTGTATATTTTCCGTTTTCGGGATGCAACAAATGATTATGATGCCAATATTTAGGGAGATATGCGATCGTATCAAAGCTGTTATTCCAGCTTAGCATTTTTTCGTCAAATTTTGGAGAAAGTGTCCGATAGTCGGAATAAGCCACCAGCTCTCCTTTTTTATTGAAGAATACTTGTTGTCCGTCTTCATAGAAAGGATTTCCGCTTTTATACGTTAAGGTTATTTCCGTTCCTGTATTCAGGTTGTATTTAAGTAACTTTTTACTGCGCTGAACAAAATAAATTTCTTCCTGGTCTTCTTTGTAAACAATTTGAGGAAACTCATCGAATTCCAGAGTCCGGATCTTTCTCCAGTTCTGATGCTGTTCAACTACCCAGGCCGGATTAACTATTTCAGCCGATTTGCCGTGCACTGAATCTCTTACCGTTGTACCATCTGTAAACGACAATGGCCAGAAATAAGTCAGGTAATCGTTATTATAAAATTTTATATTTCGAACTGATATAGGGGGAACCTCGCCAATGCCTTTTCCGAAATTCTGCACACATCCGAATGCCCATTTCAGTTTTAACCTTTTAGGAAACGCAATACTATCTGTTACAATTTTGTCAGCAAACTGAAGGCTTATTTCTCTGGAATCGGGATCGACATTCAACCTGATTTTATACCATACATTAGTGAGCCTTTTTTGTTCAGGAGTCATGCCCAACTGCAGGTTTGTTTCTTTCCTGTCGACCAGTAAAATGAGATCCGGCGACGTTTCATCAATTTTACATATTAAATCAATTTTGTGCTCGCCTTCTTTATCCGTTAACCGAAAAATATAACCATATCGCTCGGCATATTCGCGAAAAGAAATTTCGAATTCAATCGTAAACTTGTCGAGGTATTTTATTGCACCATTTTTGGTCAGATCAATCCCGGTTCTTTCTTCCACCCCTACTTCTTTCGACCGAAAGTAAACGCCCCGGTGTTCATCTGCACGAACACCGACAGCAGCTAACAAAATGATTGAGAAACAATACAACAGCCGTTTTATATTCATATAAGATTTTTGTAAAACCATTTTAACAATTATAGGATGAACCACCGCACCTTCTGCTCCATGTAAAAAAAGGCACGACTCACCACTCAAATTGTAAGTTTACATTCTGCTTTAGTCAGGTTTTCAACAACAACACCAAGAAAGACATATTATAGTCTACAATGATATCGTTTTGATTAATTTTTAAGAAATTCTTAAACTTTTATCCAAACAATCTTCAATTCAACAAAAGAAAACGCTCTTTTCAAAACAAAAACGCTTAATACATCCCCCTGAATAACATCGTATTACAAATATATTAATCCTAAATTAATCCAGATTAACAAGAAATCAAAAAAAATTACTCCGGCACAAAAATAGAAAGTGATCGATCTACCGTATTTTGATCAGATCATTAACAAATAAACTACTTATGAAAAAATTTCGGTTGGAGTTCAGCCACGATCATCTAAAATGGCTGACGATTAAAAAATCAGTGGTTATTTTCGTTTTAAATGCACTATTGATGACCTGCTTTGCGTCAGCATTAAGTGCTCAGGGAGTTTTAAAGGGTAAGGTTACCGACGATTCCAACCTTCCTCTCCCGGGAGTATCGGTGGTTGTGCAAAACACGTCGAATGGGACGATTACGGATATGGATGGAAACTATGTCCTTAATAATGTAAAAAGAGGAGACGTTGTTGTTTTTAGCTTTATTGGCATGATTTCCCAGGAAATTACCTATTCAGGACAAGCGGAAGAAAACATTCAGATGCTTGTTGATACTAAAAGCCTTGAAGAGGTTGTTGTTACAGCATTAGGTATCCGGCGAGACAAAAAGACTTTGACTTATGCTTCTCAGGAGGTATCGGGAGAAGAATTAATGAAAGCCAAAAGCATTAACTTCATGGATGCCTTAAATGGAAAAGCCGCAGGTTTGGAGATTGAAAAGAGTTCGTCCGGAGCAGGAGGTTCAACGAGAGTTGTTCTCAGAGGATTCAAGTCGTTGGGAGGAACCAGCGAACCGCTCTACGTAATCGACGGTGTACCAATTATGAACATCAAACGCGGCCAGCCCGGAATGTGGGGTGGAGCTGACCAGGGCGACGGTTTGTCGCAACTTAATCCGGATGACATCGAAAGCATTAACGTATTAAAAGGCTTAAATGCCTCCATTCTTTACGGTAGCCAGGGCGCAAATGGTGTTGTGCTTATCACTACTAAAAAGGGACGTGAGGGGAAAACCAATGTAACGTTAAGTTCTACCACAACTTTTGAAAGTGTTCTGCTTTATCCCGAATTACAATTTGATTACGGTGCGTTAAACGGGGCAAAAGAAAGTTGGTCGTCAACCAAAGGCGGTACCAACTACTCTGAAGATCAAATGAAAGATTTCTTTCAGGTTGGTAACAACTTAGTAAACAGCGTAACGGTTAGTGGCGGAAACAAAGTAACTACGGCATATTTTTCTTACTCGAATACTTCTGCCGAAGGTATTATTCCCAACAACGAATACAATAAAAACAACCTTTCGTTAAAACAGTCAACCAAACTATTGGACGATAAGTTAACGCTGTCTTCCAATGTGATGCTGGCAACCGAAAATGTTAAGAACCGAAATGTTGCGGGGTATTACCTTAATCCATTAACGGGTTTATATAATTTCCCAAGAGAAAGAAACTGGGAAGATTACAAAACCAATTACAAGTATTTTGACGAAAAAAGGAACATGTATCTCCAGAACGTATATGTTGTTGACCACCATATCAGCAATCCCTATTGGATTATCAACATGGAACCCGAGGAAGAACAAACGAAGAGGATTATTGCAATGGTATCAGGCAACTATAGTATGACCGATCATCTTACTCTTGCCGCAAGAGGAACATATGAATACGTTGACCGCAAAATGACTCAGAAAGATTATGCCGGTTCAAACGTTACCAATGTTTCGGCAAACGGAAGGTATGTTTTCGCCAACAGCACCGATACCAAGTTGTATTCCGATGCACTACTGAAATACGACAACAAATTTGGAAAATTAGAAGCATCCGGATTTATTGGAGCAAGCTATTCAAAACATAGCTGGCTGGGGATGAGCGCCGACAATGGTACTAACAGTCTGTTGTATCCGAATGTATTCTCAACACAAAACTATCCGACCAACACAGTAATCACCGAATCGGGTGGCGAAACCATCCTGCAGTCGGTTTATGGTAGCATCAACCTGGGATATAACGACATGCTGTATCTTGATGTTTCTGCCCGAAACGACTGGTCTTCAACACTTGTCGGCACCACAGACGGACCATCCTATTTTTATCCATCGGTGGGTTTGGTTGCACTTCTTAGCAATGTCTTCGAATTGCCCGAATTTATTTCTTTCCTGAAAGTGAGAGGTTCCAGCGCCCAGGCAGCAAAAGAAGTGCCATGGAATGCCATTCGTTCAGATCATACCATATCAGGTTCTCTTGGAGGTATCAATAGAAACACCAGGCAACCCTGGACTGATTTGAAACCTGAAAAGATAACCAGTAATGAGCTTGGTTTTGAATTTAAATTGTTTGAAGGACGGGTTGGAGCTGATTTTACTTATTATTACAACAAGAGTACCAACCAGTTCCTGAACATAAGTTTGCCGCCTGAAGAAAGAGGTTTGTACACAACCAAAAACATTAACGTGGGTGAGATTGTAAACAAAGGAGTTGAACTTACCGTTGACTTTATTCCGGTTCAAACCAGTGCGGTGGAATGGAGTACTGCATTTAACTTTTTTACCAATAACAACGAGATTGTTGAATTGGATCCGGATGACCCAACCCGTATTATCGGAATGGGATCTTCAGAAGGTTACGAAACATTCCTGAGAGCAGGTGGCTCTTTTGGCGACCTCTACGGTTTTATGTTCCGCCGCGATGACCAGGGACGTATTATGCTCGACCCCAAAAACGGCAATCCTTTAAAAACAGCTGCAAAGCACGATGTTAATGACTGGACCGTGGGATATCTGGGGAATTTATTACCCGATTTTACTCTTTCGTGGAATAATAATATTCAATGGAACCGTGTTACCATTGGAGCACTTATCTCCGGTAAATTTGGGGGAAAATCGGTTAGTCAAACCGAATCAATGCTCGACGGCTGGGGAGTTAGCAAAAGGACAGGCGATGCAAGAGACCTGGGGTATGTTGAAATCAACGGTATCCAGGGAACGACTCCGGTAACTCAGATAGATCCTTATTTATACTATTCGGAAGGAAAAGGGACAGGAGGTCGTAATGGGATCCTTGAGCCTTACGTTTATGACCGAACCAGTATTCGTTTAAGCCAGTTGTCCATTGCTTATGACCTGGATGTTAAAAAGCTTAATCTTCCTTTGGCTGGTGTTAACCTGTCGCTTGTTGGCCAGAATTTATTTATCTTCTATAAGAAAGCGCCTTTTGATCCGGAGTTAGCAATGAGTACCAACAATAGTTCACAGTCGCTCGACAACTTTAACGTTCCTGCAACCAGGACTTACGGCTTTAACATTAAAGTAACTTTCTAAAACTGAAGAATTATGAAAAAGATATTTTTTGCAATCATATTTACTCTTGGATTTTTGGCATGTACCGATAATTTCGAAGAGGCAAACAGAAATCAATTCCAAATTTCGGATAAGGAACTTGAACAGGACTTTAACTTGTTGGGCTCGCCTTTTCAGAACATGCTTTACAATCTGTTCGGAGGGCAAATCGACGAAGACCTTTCTCACGACAACTGGGTGCGACACGTTGGATGTCCAACACCATTTGTAGGAGGAGCAAATAATACAACTTATTACATTACCTGGAACTCAAGCAACAACAACTGGAACCGCATTTATAACAATATTATGTCTCCGGGAGCACAGGTAATAAAAATGGCCAACGAAGGTGGCTATGAAGTATTTTCAGCCTGGGCAAAACTGGTGCAGGCATACGCCATCTCTAAACTTACCTCTTTTCACGGTCCGGTAATCTATTCCAATTATGGCATAAAAGGTCAATCCAATATTTACGACAGTGAACCTGAATTATACGACAACTTATTCGCCACGTTGGATGAAGTTCAGGCAGTTTTCGCTGCCAACAAAGATTACACAGGGTTGAAAAAATTTGATGCCAGCTACAACGGAGACATCAACAAATGGTTAAAGTTCATTAACTCCTTACGGTTAAGACTGGCCATCAGAATTTCAAAAACAGCTCCTGATCTGGCAAAAGCACAGGGAGAGAAAGCAATGAGCGATGCTGCCGGTTTAATACTTACCGAAAGTGATAATTTTAATGTAGCGCTCTATGGCAATAAATTGTATTTAGCCGTTATCTGTTTCGAATGGGGTGATACACGTATGAGTGCTGCAATGGAATCATTTTTGGTAGGGTTGAAAGACCCGCGAATTGAAAAATATTTTGAACCGGCTACCGACAATACACTGTATCCCGACCATCCTGCTTACCCTTACAAAGGCATTCACAGTGGGGCATATCTCGAAGCAAAAGACCAACGTTTAACTTATTCTACGGTAAGTGAATCCTTCAAATCGGTCACTTCCAGAATCTCATTTTCGTGTGCGGAAGTATATTTTGCAAAAGCTGAAGCTGCACTTCGTGGATGGGATGGTGCCGGAGATGCGCAGGAGAATTACGAAAACGGTGTAAAGGCTTCGTTTGCCCATTGGGGAGCAGGCGGAGTAGATGCTTACTTAGCTGATGCTACAAGCACACCAATCAACTATGTCGATCCAAAAGACTCCAGAAATAACTGGACTTCCAGGTCGAATATTACAGTGGCATGGAACGCTGCCGACAGCAATGAACGCAAACTGGAGAAGATCATCACCCAGAAATGGATCAACGATTTCACAAATGCCAATGAACCCTGGTGTGATCACCGGAGAACGGGTTATCCGAAACTGCCGTACAATACCAAAAACGATAGTAATTCAGACTGGGGAGTTATCCCTGCCAATGAATTCCTGAAACGACAGGTTTTTGCAATTGGCGAACGCGACAATAATCCGACAGGTGTTGCTGCTGCCGTTGCTACTATGGGGACAGGTGCCAAAGACGACATCGCAACCCGTCTTTGGTGGGATACCGGTGGTGCCAACTTCTAGTCTTTTAGTTCAGTAATCCATATAAAGGCCGCCTGATTGTGGCGGCCTTTTTTCTATTCTGCGTTCTTTCTATTCTGACTTTACCCCTTTTCTTAGCTTCATCTAAAACCAGGCTTATGAAATCAACATTTAAAATTCAGTTAACTGTAATTTTCATCCTTTTCCTGTTTCACTCACTGTCTTCCAACGGACAGATCAATAAAGAGCAGGACAAACTGGCCAAACCCATCGAAAACAAACTTCAGTTTAACGGTTATACCAACCACTGGCATAACGATTATACGATTTGGAATCGCTACGGAAACCTCTTTAAAACTGCCATCACTAATCTGCAACCAACCATCTTGCAAAGTAAAATTGACGTAGCTGACGACATGGGCATTCCCGGATTATTTCTGCAGGAGGGCTTCATCTCCGCTCTTTTCCAAAACCCTTATAAATTTCTTGACCAGCCCTCAAAAGAAGAACTCTCCGGAGAATTGACTGATGTCAATATACTTGCTATCGTTAGTCCGGGAACAGCTTTTGGAGCTGAACTGGAAGCACAAGCAAAAGTAATTTTTAGCTGGGCCACAGCATTAAACTGTTATCAATTCGAGGCAATCGATTTTGAACCCGTTTATGCCTTTGTTTCAAAAACCGGGGATAAAAAACTTTTTGCCATTCTTACCGCCGATCACGCCAAAGCAGAAAAACTCATTCAGCTCATCGCCGATACCCGGGAAATTACAACAAATTTCAACCTGAAAAAAGGATGGTTTGGCGCCTCCACCCTACTTAAAAGCGTTACCTGCACTCCCGGGCATCCGTTAGACATTATTGGCAGGGGAATGAATGAAGGAAACAGCTGGTTTATTTTTGATGGCTACATGGATTTCCTCGCCCAACAGGAAATAAAAACGTGGGTGCAGCAAGTCGACTTGCCGGTTTTAGCCGATGTCGGATTTTCGCCCATTTACGGATGTAAAGACTACGATGGACTACAGGTCCAGGACATGCAAACCAAACAGGCATGGATCGACTATGCACATCAAAAAGGCGGTTACGCGTTTCGCCCGGTTTATGATCCTCCCTCTGATGCTTTCGAATTCGACGGATACTTTGCCATTCCGGGAAACAAAGAGCAAATCGATAACGAGAATGTGCCGTTCATCAATAAAACAGGGATGCTAAGCGGAAACATGACTTCTTCAATGATGCTATTTGTTGAGAAAGAAAAGGAATTTACCCCAACTGCACTTTGGGAGGCCATTTTGAGCAGAAAAGCCATTGCCGTTTTTGAAAATGCGCTGATGATGGGGCCTGCAAAATTCAGGAATGCCCTCCAGTTGCTGTATCTCGACCGGTATTTTCTTGAAAATTATTTCAGTGATAACATCGACATGGAAGCCTCCGTTAATGGATACAACCTGCAAGTCGCGCTGCGAAACTACACCAATAGCTCCCTAAACGGAAGCTTATCGTTTACCTTCCCTTCCGGTATTGAAACAGCCGGGAAAGTCAGCGCTTCAGTTTCACTGGAGCCAGGCGAAACGCGGCAATTCAATGTTCCGCTTACCATCAGCAAACAAGCCATGGGATCGACCAATCCTGTTGCCGTTCATTTCAACTATGAAAGTGGAGCAAAAAACACTGTTGCCATGCTGGATCTGCCGCCTGCCATTTCAGCGCACCAGTTGCTGTACGGCCATGAACCCGAGGTTCAGTTTCCGGTTACCATTCATAACTTTTCTGAAAAGAAACCATTCCCGGTAAAAGTGGACGTATTCCGAAAAAATAAGTCCGACAAACCGGTATTTACACAAACGATGAACTGCGAAACCGGTATTTCAACTTTCAAAGAATTAAATTTCAACCTCGATCTTGAACCGGGAGAATACGATGTTCAGGTTCGCGCGTTGGGAACTGTTTTTAGCGGGCAACTGGGAGTTGGCCCTAAAACAGGAAATGTCTATGCTTATGAAGTAGATTTAAACAGCGATGGGATGAATGAATACCGCATGGAAAACGATTCGGTGGAAGTAACTCTTCTGCGCACCGGCGCACGGGTAATCGAATACATCGTAAAAAGCAAAAAAGACAATGTGCTGTTTAAGGCATGGCCCGAAAAAACCTACAACGATAAAAAGCCGTTTCGAAAATACGGTTATTACCCCTACGGCGGCTTTGAGGATTTCCTGGGACAAGCCAGCATGGAAACACACAAGATTTACAACGCCAAACTGGTAAAAGCTGAGGGCGATTTTGTACGGGTTGAGATGGATGCCGATTATTTTGGAAATCATCTAAAAAAAACGTTCACCCTTTACGGAAACTCGCCTCTGCTGGAAGTGAGGTATGCGCTCACTTTCAAAAATCCTGAAGCCAATGTAATCGGGCCTCAACCCATTCTGGAGCTCGGCGAAAAACACTGGACCGAAGATATTTTTACAGTTCCAACCACCGATGGATTAAAGGAATACCGCATGAAACCGGAGCAATACTATGGCCAGGCCATTCGGGTACAGGAAGGCTGGAATGCCGGTTACGACACCCAGGCTAAAGTAAGCTTTGTTGGCGCTTTCCCGGTTTCACAACCTTTGTTCCTGCACATGTGGATGAATCACCCCGACAACCAGGAAGCCCCGCATTATTACGTCGAATTTCAACCCTGGACACCCATCGTTCAAAAAACGACGATGTACTTTTCTTACTATTTATGGGGAAGCGGAAGTTCCTGGGAGCAGTGTGTCAACGAACTCCGAAACCGAAACCTGATAAGCACCCGGCAATAAACCAGATATTTTTCAACACTAAAAGCAACAGCAAATGAAATACTTCTTATACATCATCCTGGTAGTTTTTACCTCCGCTGGCTTTTGCTCAACAAGCCAGGCAAAAGAAAAGCAAGCAAAGCTGACAATTGAAAGCATGGAACTGGGATATCCTGTACCGGCGATCCCTTTTTATCATTTTATAGCCAAACTTGATTTGCCGGAAGCATCCATTATCGAAGTGGAAGCAGCTGTAAACGGGAAACCCATGCGTTTTGTAAACCTGTACAAAAGCGATGTACACGAAGATGTGAATAAACCGGCGCTGACACATCGCCCACCGTCAGGATATGCACTGTCGCAGGACAATACCCTGTACAAACAACCTGTTATTACCGGATGGATAAAATGGAATCCCGGAGAATCGTATGATATTACGGTTACCGTTCGGATAAAAAAATCGGCGCGACCTTCGGATGACGATACGTTTTTATCGGCAACTCAAACCGTAAAAGCGCCTGAGCAGACCGCAACATTTGATAACGCCTGGAAAAACTACAAGTCGCTTGTTTTAAGTGAAACGACTGGAATCGATCGCGAAAATGAACCGGTAGAAGTGCTGCTTCCTTTTTACCCGGATGAAGCCAGCGATCTGAAACGCGAGATCCGGGTTATGGAGGTCGATCCGAAAAGTTTTACTTTAACGGAAGTTCCCTGCCAGGTATTTGACATTCAGCGCTACACGGTTGAAGATAACCTGGAACCTGAAAAAGAAGGACAACCCAAGCGTCATATTCCTTTGTGGATGCCGACAGTTACCTGTAAACTGGCGTTTTTAGCTAATGTCCCGGCCAAAACCAGTAAGGTGTACCTGGTGTATTACAACAACGAAAAAGCGCTGGCTAAAACCTGGCAAACCGATCTTCAGGTCCAGGGAGAACTTCCCGGACTTCGAATTGACAATAACTACTTTAATGCGGTCCTTCATCCCAACTCCGGGCACCTTGATCAACTCACGCTTAAATCCAAACCCGAAGCGCCTTTGTTTCACCGGATGGAAACAAACGGAGCCATACACTGGAACCCGGGGATTTATGTTCCTCCCCGCGCCTGGACACACACCGCCGACTGGAAGCACGACCAGAACATGTACTCCATTTCCGGCCCGGTGCTTGCCACTGCCGAATTTTGGGGTAACCTGCGCGACATGCCCGAAGTAGATGCTTCGGTACGCTATACTTTTTATCCCGGTGTTCCGTATTTTGAAAGCACCACCAACATGCGCATTAACGAAACCGTTCAGACCATTGCCTTACGAAACGCCGAAATTGTTTTTAAACGGGAACTGATGACCCATGCTGCCTGGTACGATGTAATCCGAGATGAGGTAATTACCTACGATGTGGCGAACATGGCCGATCTTACCGACCTAAAAATGGAAGCCGACGTGCCATGGATCACTTTTTACAATGAAAACACCGGGATCGGATTTGCCGGCATTCAGCTTAGTTATGCCAATGCCTCGCTCGAATCAAGGTCGCGCTTGCTGAATCCTTATTTCTACATTACAGCCGGCCCCTGGATATACTGGGCCAGAGCCTTGTCGCTCAGCTTTCTGGGATCGAACATGCAACAGGTAATTCCGGCCATAAAAGGCAGTTTGTTCACCGAAAAATGGGCCTACCTGGTTTATGAAACTGATCGGGAGGTACCTTACCGCGAAGTATTAAACTGGCAAAGAAAACTAACTCAACCCTTGCGGGTTCAGCTTGTGGAAGAAGTGGATGAACGGGTCTCTAAATCGTTGATTGAAATCTATATCGATGAAGGCAAAAGTGGCTGGGAAGAACGTGAAACCGGAAAACACAAATAAGCCTTCCGTATCTCGTCCTGTAAAATCAGTGCGCACTATTTTTTCCTTAAAATCATTTTTTGATTATCTGCATCTACAATTTGTTTGACAAACTGAACATATTCGGCATATTTCTCCGGTGGAAATATGCCTTTGTTTTTTATGTCGCTGCGCAAATAGGTAACCAGGTTCTGATCATATTTCATTTCCGACTTGTACACGCCAAACTCAGTTTCAATCTTTACTGGTTCGGGTAAATATTCTACGTCATAAACATCAGGGATAAGAAAGGTAACAGAATCCATATCATGGTAAAAAAGCTGCGTTTTAAACGGATATTTCCTGTTCTTTGATTTTTGTGGAACCGATGAGTGCCTATTCAAACTATTCACTGGAATAAACATCCGGTCACCCATTTTTGAAGCCAGCCGATCGATATCCAGTAACCTGAATCGTGTAGCCAATGGAATTCGGTCAGGCCGGTTATCGAATTCTATCCTTTTATATTTTGCCCCGGTGATTTCACTCGTTTTATATGCATCTTCAATAAGATCTTCGTGTGTTTTCAGCAGATCTTTTTCAATATACTCGTACTGAAGCCCTTTTAACTCAACTGTATCGTTAACAACCGCATTGCCCTCTTCATTCAGCTCAATAGAAGCCTTCAATTTCCAGGTATTGTCGTTTATTCCGTAATCGCTTGTTCGGATTAACCGACTCTTGTTCTTCTCGACAAGCAAGGCATTTCTATCGGAGGTAAAACTTCCCAAAAAACCAAAAGGAGAAAAATGGTTTGTACATTCCAGAAAAATTGTGTCCGAATTGAGCGGAACCGTAAGAATAACGTGATTGAAACCCTGCGAAGGAAAATCGGCATCGATGTTTCCTGCATTTGATCCTGCTTTTACAAGGGTATAATAGGAATCAATACCAATGCTCTCCAACATCGATTTCATATAATTTGTTAAGGCCTTACAATCGCCATAGCCAACTTCATCTACCTTTTGGGCCGGAAAAGGCTGAAATCCGCCAATCCCCAACTGAACACTGACATAACGGGTCTTCTCCTGCATAAACTGATATACCCGTTTCACTTTTTCAGCAGTATCATCCGCTTCTTTCGTTAAACTTTTCAGAAACTGCACCCTTTCTTCAGGAAGATTGTTTTTATCTGCGATTAAGCCATATACCCAATCACCGAAATCCTTCCAACTGGTCATACTGCCTGATGTGCCATAAAACTCAAAACTCGAAGGCGCAACTACCACACGGGGAACAAAATTCGCCATCGATACCGATAATGGCTCGTGTTCGATGGCTTCCATGTTTTTCATTTCCCACAGATAAGTTTTTATTCCATCAACCAAATCACCGTTTTCAACAGTGTGCGCAAACTTGTTGGGTTTAACTCTGACTCCCTCTGCTTCGTAATCCAGTATTTTATAACTGGCATACTCGACTGATTTATTGTAGGAATCACAAGGCATCCAATCTAAGAAATCGATAGCACCTTTCAAATCAATCGAAAATTCGTATTCAACAGTGTAAGGATAAGTACTTATTTGAGGAGTTATCCTCTTAAATCGTCCATCAGTGTACAGCGAAAATCCATCAAATGAACTTTGATCGTATACATCACTTTTCTTCACCTTCTTTATCAGCTCTCCGTCTTTGTTGTAAAAATTCGCTACAGTAATATCAATCTCACTATTGGAATCATAAGGTATGTAAAGAATTCCCTCTCCTTCTCCGTTTTCATTGATCACGGTGATTACTTCCTTGCAGGTATACCTGATTTTGGTTTTTGAGAAGATTTCAAGTATGGTCTCACTCGTTCTTGTTACAGAGTTGGCCTCAGTCAATAAATTATCAGCAATTTCCGATACCGGATAAAAAATATCTTTTGCTGAAATTCCGGTGACAACAAATAATAATATTGCAGATAAAAACAGATGCTTTAGCTTCATAGATAGCTGTCTTTATTAAAAATCAAATCGCTTAGGTTGAGCATTCTCAAAAACGGCCTGAAATCAAATCTTTTTCAGTACAATTTGCTGGTTTTGCTTTTCAATGATCATATTGAAAAGTTCTTTGAGGTTTCCGTAATCTTCTGCCATCAATACCGGTTTATTGATCGACAATGTGGCAGTAAGATGGATCTGTCTATCCCCTATTTTTTGGGCAGAGAACAAAAACAATGCTTTATTTTCAGGCAAACTGGCTCTTAGCGATTCGGGAACTTCTTCCACCACATAACCTTCCGGAACATTGAAAACAGTCATTTCGCTTTCTTTAAATACAAATCCAAAATCAACCGGGTACTTTCGTTCCATCAGTTTAAAGGGATTTTCGTCTAATGCATTAAAGATAATCGGAGAAACATATATTTTGTCACCGGCAAAAATACTTTTATTGGTAACGGAAAGTTCTATCGTCTCCAGCACTCTTTCGTCCAAAGCATTCACTCCTTCCAATTCGTGGGTAGTAATCTCCCAGTCCTGTTTTTTTTCTGAAAAATCCTCGATATACTTTTCCACACTGTTAAAACCATCAACTTTATCGCGAAACGATTGAGCAGAATAGCCTTTGCGTCCTATTTTTAAAGATCCCGACAACTTACCATCCGTATTTACATTTAAAATGGCTACATAGTTGGCATCTGATCGGCCTAGCTCCATCAACTCAACCCACTCAGGAGCGGCGCCGCCGACAACTAAGCCCTGTGAATTCAAACACTGATACGGAAGTTCATTGATTCCGCTGGATTTATTTGCAGCATCCAGCAATAGTTTCTCTCCGTCCACCTCGCAAAGCAACACTACGTAGTTGAATCCGGTCACTGTTGGAAAAACAAAAGCACCGTTCGAACGGGTACTTAATACCACTGGTTTTACCTCAAATCCGGCAGCCCTCAGGTAACCCGCCAATAAAAAGTTAATATCAGCTACGTTCCCGTTTTTGTCTTTTATGACATTTCGAAGACCTTTGGAGTAAATATTATAAAAACCGTTAAATTTATAATTATCCCGCACATGCGTAAGCAATATTCCAACTTTCTCTTTATTGCTACCGGCACCTGCCACTAAACTTTGAGTTTCTTCCTCAAGCAACTTTACCGGCCCAAAAATAATTTCCCCGAATTCATCATCTTCGGCAAGATCCTTATTTATTGACTCCCAGGATTGAGAATAAGTGTATAATTTATCGCCGGGAAACTGAACATACTGCAACTCAAACTGTACCTGCTGAATAAAATTATCAACGGTTGAGGTATAAGCTTCCTCCTTAAATTCAGGCATATTCTCGGCGATATAATGATAGTTTGCAGAATTAAACGTAATCACATCGGTATTAAATTGGGTTTGAGTGGCACTCATTGAGTTTCCCCCCGATCTCATCTTCGAAGTTAGTGTAACTTTATCCGGGACTTTTGTTTCCTCTGCAAGTGTAAAACGCTCAAATCCGAGGGTAAACTGTCTGAACCGGAAATACTCCGGGACAAGAACTTCATATTCGCTGTATACGGTTGGAATGGAATGTTGAAAACGCCAAGGCCGCATGTTCCGGAAGAAAGATTTACAATCGATGGTATATTCGACATCAATTACCGACCCTACTTTTACATTTGGCAATGAAAAGCTTTGCATATTGTGAAATTTATTCACCTCTTCCAAATGAACATCTTTCCGGTTTAATTCATCTTTTATGATTTTTCCATCTTCGAGGTTAAAAGTTATCGCCTTTAAACCATTTACTTCTTCTTTACTACTTTGACTGGCATTTAGTCCAATCTTAAAGTCGGCGTACTCAACTCCCTCCTTCTTTAGAATTTTTATCCGTTGGTGTTTTGTAAAATACAATTTCCATCCCTCGCCCTGAACATATCTGATCGCAGAATTTCCTTTTTCATATAAAATAACAGCCGAAGCAGATGTATCCTGATCATAAACCTTCATTTCAAGGTCACGTTGTTCAATTTTCCCAAACTTGACTTTGTTATTCTCTGCAAATGAAATAATGCTGAAATTGCAAATAAGGGCCAACATTAATAAGCTTTTCATAAGTCTCTGGTTCACTGGTTAAAAATTAGTTTATCAATCTGTTGAAATTAGAAAAAAAAACTTTCTGAACAACCTTGTAAAAAAAAAACATTCAATTTAGATCAATTCTATGCACCCTTGTCTCAATTATACACCATACTTGGTCTAACTAAATTAAAGACAAGCTGCTGACTGAAAATTAATGCCATTTTTTTTCAAAGTGAGCCTTCAATGAAACAGCGAAATTATCACGAAACTTAGGGACTTATACAAATAGAAAATTAAAGAGGGTTGAAGATTGTAACAAATTTAGATTCAAATCAATTGTTATTCAATAAAAGTACATATTGCGATGACCGTTATCGTCATGTGACTAACAAAACATTACTTATGCTACAACTCCTTTAATCAAAAATTATCAGGCTTTTGTGCTGTTACCCCAATTAATATTTTGATTACTTTTGAAAATATTTTTCTAATTAATAATGTTTTATAAATTAGAAAGAGTGAACTTTGCCGACAACCAACTTGTGACGAATGGACAATTACCATAAGGGACATATTTTATACTTGTGGGAGGCGTTTTTAAACGGAGATGATAAAAGTTTCTCTTCTTTGTACGAGCTCCATATAGATCAATTGATTTCTTATGGCTATAAGCTTTGTATCGATCACGAACTAGTCCACGACAGCCTGCAGGAAATTTTTATAGATTTATTTCTAAAAAGAGAAAAGCTAAATGCTGACATCAAACACCTTAAAGCTTACCTTTTTGTCTCGTTACGAAACAGTCTGATAAAAAAAATTAAAAGCAGTAAAAGAATAGAACTGTTTGACATTAAAGACAACAAGTTCGAATTCGACTTTAATGTTGAATATAGTTATCAGGACCGGCTTATCGATGAAGAAATATCTCAGGAAATAAGAGAATTACTGGAGGCAGCTACCCAAAAACTTCCGGCAAAACAGAAAGAGATAATTTACCTCAAATTTGAAGAAGAGATGAGCTATCCTGAGATAGCCGAAATCATGAACATTTCAGTTGAGTCAGCACGAAAACTTCTGTACAGAGCCTTACTTACCTTAAGAAGCGAAATTCCTTCCGATAGCTTCACTTCATTATTTTTTATTCTTTTTTCAAAAATTTCTCAGAATTAGTGTCCATGTTTTAATAGATAAGATCCCTTACTAGTAAGTCTCTTACTCTAATGGATAAATTTTTAAAATATTACGAAGACCAGAACTTTGTCAGATGGGTGCTCAATCCCACCAAAGATCTTGATGAATACTGGAACGACTACATAAAAAAACATGAAGATGAACAGGAACAGATTCGCGTTGCCCATATGATCGTTTCTCATCTTCAATCCACACCTACTCCCAATGTATCAAAAGTATCAAAAGAAGTTTTTACATCAATTTTGAAAGAGCTTGATAACAAAGGAAAAAAATCGAAGAAAAAAATCATCTTGTTTTCGTACTTCCGCTACGCGGCAGTAGGTATTCTCTTTTTTGTGCTTGGCGTAGCGATCAATCAATATTTAAATAAAGAGAAAAACAACGGACTTCAGCAAAGTCTTCAGGTAAGCAATAATCCGGCCTATTCGACATTAATTCTTTCTGATGGAAGTAACGTTCAGATACCGGATAAAAAATCGGAGATCGAATATAAATCGAACGGACAAATTGTGATTAATAAAAAGGACACTGTCCGTTCCCCCGGTATAACAACAGATCAGAATCTTAATGAGCTTTTTGTACCCTATGGTAAAAATGCTTCAATAAAACTACCTGACGGGACATTGGCTCACTTAAATGCGGGATCACGTTTGATTTATCCGTCAAAGTTTCAAGGTTCTCAAAGAACAGTGTCGTTAATCGGTGAAGGTTATTTTGAGGTAGTTCATAATTCCGAAATGCCGTTTATTGTAAAAACTGAAGAACTTAATATTGAAGTACTGGGAACTAAATTTGACCTGTCAGCCTACCCAACGGATAAAATCGTAGAAACCATTTTAGTTGAAGGAAAGGTTAAAATAAGCAAACCGGGCTTTCATTTGGGAAGCAAAGATTATGTTTTGGAACCTAATCAGCGCGCGGCGTTCAATGTCGATACAAAGGAAACTGACATTTCAAATGTTGATGTTGAAAATTACGTTTCGTGGCACGAAGGCTATATGATTTTCGAAACTCAGGAGTTAAACAGAGTCATCAAAAAAATCGAGCGTTATTACAACATCCGGATTGGTTTGGTCGATCCTACCTTGGGCTTTTTGAGGATCACCGGGAAACTTGAATTAAAAGAAGACAAAGAAACAGTATTAAACATATTTGCCAAAGCTGCATCGTTGGATTTGGTTCATACAAATGAAACGGAGTATGTATTAAAATAAATAAAAGAGAAAAAGCCAGGTCGTGAGCCACCACTTCCCGGCTTTAAATAGTGTAATTAATAAATTAAATTAACCTAACAAATTTATGAGAAAATTACGAAAGAAATACCTTTTCAAAAGGAAAGGTAACGTTCTCAATTTCAAAAAAATGAAACTAACATTTATCTTCTCCTTCTTGATTTTCACAGTAGGATGGGCCAATTCCTATTCTCAAACCACGAAGTTGAGTCTCAATTTAAAAAATGCAACGGTAAAAGAATTAATTGATCAGATCGAAGGTCAGACCGATTATTTCTTCCTGTACCGGGACGAAATCTTCAATCGGGATCAAAGAATTACCATTCAGGCCACAAACCAGTCACTGGATATTGTTTTGAAGGAATTCTGTGATCAGGCTTCAGTATCGGCTGAGATTGAAGAAAATCAAATCATTCTGAAAAGAAAAATGAATGTCGACCAACCCGCAAAACAAGATCCCCAAAAACAAGTAACGGGGATTGTCAGTGGTGTTGACGGACAACCGATTCCCGGAGTTTCCATTATGGTAACAGGAACCACAAGAGGTACTGTCACCAACTTTAACGGGGAATACAACATTAACGTTGCCCAGGGAGACACCCTGCTGTTCTCGTTTGTGGGAAAAAACCGGGAACTTAAAGTTATCGGCACACAAAACATTCTGAACGTCACGATGTACGACGACGACACACAACTGGAAGAAGTGCAGGTTGTTGCATTCGGAAAACAGCGTAAAGAAAGTGTAATTTCGTCGATCGAAACTGTACGTCCGGGAGAATTAAAGCAGCCTTCGTCAAACTTAACGACTGCTCTGGCCGGTAAAATTCCGGGGATTATTTCCTACCAAACTTCGGGTGAGCCGGGAGCCGACAATGCCCAATTCTTTGTGCGCGGGGTTACCACGTTCGGCTACAAAACCAATCCATTGATCCTTATTGATGGTTTTGAAGGTTCGTCAGACGACTTGGCTCGTTTGGAACCTGATAACATCGAAAGTTTTTCAATTCTGAAAGATGCCTCTGCAACGGTACTTTACGGAGCCCGGGGAGCAAACGGTATTATTATCGTTGAAACAAAATCAGGTCGCGAAGGTCCTGCTAAAATTAACGTTCGACTTGAATCTCACCTGGCTACTCCAACCATGATGAATGACCTGCTTGACGGTGTAGACTACATGCGTTTATACAACGAAGCCAGAATCTCAAGAAACCCAGTATTGGGAGCCTATTACAGTGAGCAAAAAATTCAATCGACAGCCGATGGCGTAAATCCAATGATTTATCCGAACATTGACTGGTACGACGAATTATTTGAAAAATCGACGATCAACAAGAAAGCCAATTTCAACGTTTCCGGTGGGGGTAAAGTGGCAACCTACTATGTTGCTGGATCTATTGAAAATGAAACGGGTTTGTTAAAAGTTGACTCAAAAAATAACTTTAACAACAACATTGACATCAACCGTGTACAATTGCGTAACAACATTGTAATTAAAATTACTCCAACTACCCGACTTGATACAAGGCTGCAAGGTAGATTTGAAAGATATAACGGGCCAAACTCATCGGCAAGTGATATTTTCAGGGCAGTAATGAATTCAAACCCGGTTGACTTCCCCGCTGTTTATGAACCGGACGAAGCACACGTTTATACCGACCATATCCTGTTTGGGAACACATTTGTAAACGGTAGTTTAAAGCAAAACCCATACGCTGAAATGGTTCGCGGATACGAAGACAAAAACGAAAGCTCCATTACCGCGATGGCTACTCTTTCTCAGGATTTAGATTTCATTACTGAAGGATTAAAATTACAGGCAAAAGCTTCGGTAAATACATGGAGTCTATACTCGAGTAGAAGATCATACAGCCCGTTCTTTTACGACCTTGAAAGCTACAACCAGATAACCGGAGAATACAAACTCTTTGAATTAAATCCAACTGGAGGACAGGTTTATCTGGGCGATGTTAATCCTGGTCGCGATGCTAGTGCGCATTATTACTATGAAGCACGTTTAAACTGGGATAAAAAATTCGGAAAACACAGTGTAGGAGTTATGACCGTTGGTATGTTCGAAGAATACTTGCTGACCAGCGGTAATAGTAGGTCAATTTATGAAACGCTGCCAGAAAGAAACATGGGGAACTCAGGTCGTTTAACCTATGACTACGATACCCGTTATTTCTTCGAATTTGCATACGGCTATAACGGATCAGAAAAATTCAGTGGTTCAAGAAGATATGGTTTCTTCCCATCATTTGGTGGAGGTTGGTTAATCTCGAATGAATCATTCTGGGAGCCAATGAAAAAAGTAATCAATACGGCTAAATTGAAAGCAACCTGGGGACAGGTAGGTAACGATGCTATCGCGGGCCGCCAGGATCGTTTCTTCTACCTATCTGATATTTCAAAAGGAGGAAACGGATACCGTTGGGGAACTACCTTTATGAATGAATACGGCGGCTACAATGTTAACCGTTATGCGAACCCGGACATCACCTGGGAGGTATCAACCAAAATGAACCTTGGGCTTGAACTGAGTTTCCTTGATGAATCATTGAAAATTCAGGGAGATTTATTCAAAGACGTAAGGGATCAGATCTACCTTCAACGCCAAAACTTCCCGGCTACCGCAGGTCTTGAAGCAACAATCAGTGGTAACGTTGGTAAAGTTGAATCATGGGGTTATGAAGCCTCTGTCGATTACCAGTACATTTCAACCAACAACTGGTGGTTAACCGGCCGTGCCAACCTGACTTTTGCGACCAACAAATATGTTGAGCTTGATGAAAAAGAATACGCCGATGAATACCTGAAACAAAAAGGTCACTCCATAAACCAATGGTGGGGACTAATTGCAGAAAGGCTTTTTGTTGATGAAGCAGAGATTGCCAACTCTCCGAAACAGGACTTTGGAACTTACCAGGCTGGTGACATTAAATACAAGGATGTAAATGGCGACGGCGTTGTAAACTCGAACGACCGCGTTCCTTTGGGATTGCCAACTGTACCAGAAATGCAATATGGTTTCGGAGCATCGGGTGGTTACAAGAATTTCGATCTATCCTTCTTCTTCCAGGGTAATGCCAGGGTATCACTTTTCATCAATCCCGGAACAAATGACAATGGTATTGCTCCATTTGCATCAAGAAGAAATGCACTTGCCTTGATTGCTGAAGACCACTGGTCTGAAACCAATCCTGATGTTCATGCATTCTGGCCACGTTTATCGGTTGATCCGTTGGAAAACAATACCCAGACTTCAACATGGTGGTTAAGAGATGGTGCTTTCCTGAGATTGAAAACCGTAGAAATGGGTTATAACCTGAAAAGTAAAACGTTTGAAAAGATCGGCTTGAAAAATACAAGAATATACTGTAGTGGTGTAAACCTGTTTGTAATTAGTCCGTTCAAATTATGGGATCCTGAAATGGGACGTGCTGGATTGGGATATCCACCTAACAGAAGGTTCAATATCGGTATTCAATTAGCATTTTAATCATTAAAAATTTTTGACATGAAAATATTGACAAAAATATTCGCAATCATATACATTCTTTCGATAGTACCTTCGTGCACAGGATACCTGGATGTTGTACCGGATAATACCATTACGCTGGAGGACTTATTCAAAAAGAAGGAAGAAGCATGGGATGCCTTGGCTAAGGTGTATAACTACATGCCCAGAATAGAAAAAACACATGAGAGCATGTGGCTTGCCGGAGACGAGTACATCGGACGTTTAGACCTGAATGACAATACCGGAAACTTAAGGGGAATTCGTATAATGAGGGGCTTGCAGTCAGCAAATAATCCTGTACTTGGGAACTGGTCCGGAACTAACGGAGGAAAAAGGCTTTATGCTGGTATCAGGCAAGCCAATGTTTTTCTTGCTAATATCGACAAGGTTCCTGATATGACAGAAGATGAAAAAGCTGAATGGAAAGCACAGGTTAAATTTTTAAAAGCCTATTACAGCTTCCTATTGGTACAGAAATACGGTCCGATCATCATCGCTGATGACCTTATCTCTCCAGATGCCGGTAAAGAAGAATTGTTCCAGGAGCGTTCAAAAGTGGAAGATTGTTTCGATTACATCATAACGTTAATGGATGAAGCCATCCCTCAATTAAAAGAAAAGGTAACAGCTACTTTACTCGGTCAGGTTGACCAGGTGGTAGCAAAGTCGATTAAAGCAAGAGTAATGTTATTCAGGGCCAGCCCTTTCTTTAACGGAAACATGGAATATTTTGGAGACTTTATGGACAAAGACGGACAGCCATTCTTCCCGACAACATATGACAAAGAAAAATGGAAAGATGCTATTGATGCCATTGATGAAGCAATAGAAGTTTGCGAATCGAATGGTATTGAACTGTACCATTACAAAACTCAGGCCTATGTTTTCGACCGTGAAGATATGGTTGATAATGAAGAAAATGTACAGCGAATTTACGATCTGAGGATGGCCATAAACGACCCTTGGAATAGTGAATTAATCTGGGGATATTCAAACCTGGATATATATAATCAAGGTGAAATTGGCCACTCAACCAATATGAGACTACCTGAAGGTTACGGAGGAGGCATTACCAATACCCCGGAATATTCGTGGCAATGGTTAGCCGCCACTTATCGCATGGCTGAAAGATACTATACTAAGAATGGTGTACCAATTGAAGAGGATCTTACTTTTGATTTGGATAAAAAATGGGAAATCACAACAACACCGGCAGCAGATGCTCCTGAGTACACTGAATTGAAAGGGATTATGCAGCCCGGAGCTGAAACCATTCGTTTATACCTGAATCGTGAACCTCGTTTTTATGCCAACCTGGCTATCACTGGCGGATACTGGCGTTCTCATGGTGTTCGTATCAACACCAAAATGTATGCAGGTAGCGATGGTGGTTTTAATTCATCACAACATACTACTGACTTTTTCGAAACAGGAATCGGTATTAAGAAATTTGTTCATATGGAATCGAAATCGGGTCACTGGGCAAGAACAGTAAAATATCCCTATCCGATCATGCGACTGGCAGATTTATACCTGATGAAGGCAGAAGCATTGAATGAATACTTAGATGCACCAACACAAGAAGTGTATGATGCCATCAACCTGGTTCGCGAAAGAGCAGGAGTTCCGAATGTAGAAACCGTTTGGGCCGATGCAAGTATTGTTAAATCGGTAAATAAACACAAAACAAAAGAAGGTATGCGTGATATCATTCTTCGTGAACGGGGAATCGAGTTAGCTTTTGAAGGAAGCAGATTCTGGGATATGGTTCGTACCAAAAGAGCTACTATGGAGTTTTCTTCTCCTGTTTGGGGGTGGACTTATACGGGAACTACAGGTACAACTTTCTTCAATCTTGAAGTTAAACAATCCAGAAGATTTACAATCACAGACTGTTTATGGCCGATTGATTTGAATGAAATGAACACGAACTCAAACCTCATTCAAAATCCTGGATGGTAATTTTAATAAATGATTGAAAAACCGAATAATGAGAAGCAAAGTATACCTATTCAAATTGAACAGATTTTCAGATCTCGTAATTGGTATGTATAGCTATCTGGTTTTTCGAAAATAAAAAATGCTTAATTATGAAAATTACGATTAACTTATTAGTAGTTGCCGCATTTATACTGTTAATGTTTTCCTGTGAAGAGGAAACGGTGCACTTGGCAACAAGCAATGATAAAACGCCTCCAAAGCAGCCCACAAATATTACCTACACGCCACTTTACGGAGGAGCCAGATTTCACTATACTGTTCCTGATGACGAAGATTTATTAAGCGTTGAAGCCAGGTATACCAACAAACAAGGGCAGTCATTCTCTTTCTCTGCATCTTATTTTGTTGATTCGCTGGACATATACGGATTTGGAGACACCATTAATTATGAAGTAGAATTATACGGTGTAGACCGGGCCGGAAACAAATCAACGCCAGTAATGGTGAGTGTAAAACCACTTGAATCAGCTATAGCGCGTGTTATTAAGTCGCTGGATCTTAAACCGGCTTTTGGAGCTTTCTTTATCGACTGGGAGAACGAACTGGAACAAAGTATCAATATCTACGTTGATTTTAGCTATACTCAAAACGGAGACGTTAAACAGTTCACTTCTGTTTTTTCATCTAATCTTGAAACAGACCGTCGTTTTATTGAAGATCTAGCTTTGGGTCAGGATCAACCAGTTGACGTTCAAATACGCGTTTCTGATATTTATGGCAACACATCTGATCCGGTTGACATGGGACAAATTACCCTGCTTGAGGACGGAGCAATTGATAAGACAGATTGGTTCCTGCCTTTGGCCAACGACTCAGTTGGAGGTGTTCCTCAGGCTTTTGGAGATAATGTAGAAGGTCGTTTAGTTAGCGTTATCGACGGAATTATTGATGAAGGTTCGAACCTGAACTTTATGCATACCGGAGGTAGAGGACGTACCGGTTTAAGCAAAGACGGCAACATGCCGTGGAATGTCATTATCGATTTGGGTGATTATTATGAACTAAGCCGTATTGTGACACATCAACGTCATATGGACTTTTGTGGTGACTTGTGTCAGGGACAGTACTTCCGTGGTGAAAATGTAGGCATTTATGAAATGTACATATTTGATGAAGCTACCCAGGAATGGGAATATGTTTCGCAAAATAAAATAGCACAACCTGTTGGGCTAAGTGAACTCGAAATTGTAAAAAAAGGAAAAGAGGGCGACATGGCCTACATGTTCCCGGATGATCCTCAGTACACAAAACCAACACGCTGGTTCCGTTACAGAGCGATGAAAGGATTTGGGGGTAATTACACTCTTGATAATGCCAACTGTCTGTCAGAGATCACACTATACGGCAGAAAAGCTGGCAATTAAGTTCAATTAACTGCGATTAAAAACATTTGAACATATGAGAAATATAATATTATCATTAATAGTTTTAACAGCTTTAATGTGGTCATGCGAAGACATGTATGACAAACAGGAAAAGTATGAAGGAGAGGTTGTTTATCCTGCCAAATATGACACCGTAATAGGACACATTGGATATGAAAGGGTAGAAATCGACCTCATGAAAGCCGGTCGTATTCCAAGTAGTCAAATTATTCTTGGTAAAGCGAAAAAAACAAAAATTACATACGACGATCAGGAGATTATTATTGATTCACTGGTATCGTGGATAAACATTCCAGGACTGACTCAATCAAAACTTTACCGCTTCCATATTACAACAATGGATGAGTTTGGTAATGAATCGGTACCACAGGAAATTGCACTGATTCCGTTTACCAGTACCGATCTGGATGGTTTTGCTGTAAGTCCCCCAAGGGTATTGGCATCGCCATCTGCTGCTGTAGTTGACTGGCCAAATGGTATTTCTTCGGTATTGATGAACTATTACGGATTGAAATTCAGCTACCTGGATAAAGAAGGTGACACACAAAGTGGAGAAAGAGGCGCTGACTCAAGGTTCTTTGTTGGAAACCTTGAAGCAGGAAAACCGGTTCAAATAAATATGGAATACAAAATTATTCCAATTGTAAACCGCACTCCTATTCTGGATACTGTAACCTTTTCCAGTGTTTTAAATATCAATATGCCCACCAGTTCCACTGAATTTTCACCGGCGGAAAGAGATATATTGCAAAAAAACGGTGTAACTGTATTTACTGCAGATGGAGTGTCTGATGTAAATGAACTAGTATATCCGGTTCATGCTAACTCGCTTCAGGATATTTTCTACTTCCCTAATTTGAAAACACTGGACTTAACAGGTGGCAATTTATTCACAATTACAGAATTAGCTTACGACAGAAATGGAGTTCAGGATGTAGTTGGGGGAGGTAATTATACACCTTGCATTAGGAAGGTTAGTGATACTGGAGGCCAACAAACACTGAAAGACTTTTTGGAAGCCGGCATTTTGGAGAAAGTATACTACTATCCAAATTCAATGGGACTGGATGATGTACTTGCACCATATGTTGCTAGTGGAGTGGTTGAACTAATAGAAACTCCACAGTCTGTGTTGCTTGACAATCAATTCCACTTGGATGGAATCGTTCAGGATCGCAATTTCACGCTTGACTATACTTTTCCTGCAACTGATGCCCCCGCAGGAGAAGGACTTGAGAATGTTTACAAACTTATTCCTATTAAAAGGAGCGCTTCTTTTGTAATTGCCCTGCCACGAGAATATAAATTTAATATTGCTGAGTATAAATATTTGAAATTTAAAATTTACACACCGACTTTAAGTGAATTATCAGGAGCAGATGAACCTTGGAAAAGGTTATGGCCAAGGATAATGAACCGGATGTGGTCATTTGGCAGCAATAGTGATTTTGGTCAGGAATACTGGGATATACCTCGTTTCTATATTCCGGATGAGGATTTACACAAGTGGACCGATATTACATTAGATCTGTCAACAGCACTGGGCAGACACAACCGTGTTATTATATTGAATATAGGTGGTGAACCATCACCAGATCCTTCAAAGGAACTGGTTTACTATTTTGCCAATATTCGTTTCGAGAAAGAATAGGCAAGTACCGATAATTACCTCATATAAAAAGAGGACCTCAAACCAACTAAATTCATATATTATTTTAAGGTCTTTTCCTTCCCGGTTTCGGGAGGGAAATTTCCTTGAAATAAGATAAACCAACCGAATGATCCTCCGGGATCCATAAGCCAACTACACCTGTCCCTTCACATCAAATGGTCAGAACGCCTATTTTTCAGTCAATCAACCGGTTCAACTAATATGAGATTATAAGAAACCGTATAAAAAAACCGTTAAATAAAAACTTAGCAGAGTTTGAATTACGGAAATAGAGCCATAAACTTTACATTTGCCTTTATACTAAAACTGACATTCATCTAAAATGAAATTATCGATCTTCCTTGTCGTGCTGGCCTTTTTTCTGGGCTGCACCCAATCAACAACCACCAATCAACATCACATCAATAGCAACACCAGTTTGGTAGAGCTGGTAAATCCGCTGATGGGTACCGATTCCGAGTTTATTCTTTCAAACGGAAACACCTACCCTGCCATTGCGCGCCCGTGGGGAATGAACTTCTGGACACCGCAAACCGCGAAAAACGGCAACGGATGGACTTACGCATACGATGCGTACAAAATCCGCGGATTCAAACAAACCCATCAGCCCAGTCCCTGGATTAACGATTATGCAGCATTTTCATTGATGCCGGTTACCGGCGATCTGAAATGGAACGAAAACGATCGGGCTTCCTGGTTTTCGCACAAAGCCGAAATGGCCCTCCCCCACTATTACAAAGTGTACCTTGCCGATCACGATGTAACTACCGAGTTTTCGCCCACCGACCGTGCGGTTGCTTTCCGCTTTACCTTTCCTGAAAACAATAATTCCTATGTTGTTCTGGACGCGTTCGACGGCGGATCGATGGTAAAGATCATCCCCGAAGAAAGAAAAATCATCGGTTACTGCCAGAACAACCACGGCGGAGTGCCCTCTAATTTCAAGAACTACTTTGTGGCCGTGTTTGATAAAGATTTTGAAGAAGTAAAAACATGGAAAGACGATGAACTGCAAGACAGCAACGAGGTTAAAAGCTTCCATGTGGGCGGAGTTGTAGGTTTCAAAACCAAAAAAGGCGAACAGGTTAATGTAAAAATAGCTTCTTCGTTTATTTCTCCTGAACAGGCAGAACTCAACCTGAGCCGCGAAATTGGCGACAAAACTTTGGAACAGATCAAAAACGAAGGCGCGGCCATTTGGGAAAAAGAACTGTCAAAAATTAAAGTGGAAGGCGGAACAGAAGCACAGCAAAAAACATTCTACTCTACTTTGTACCGTGTGCTGCTCTTCCCGCGTAGTTTTTACGAGTACGACAAAGACAACAACATTGTTCATTACAGCCCCTACAACGGAGAAGTTCTACCGGGTTACATGTACACCGATAATGGTTTCTGGGATACTTTCCGCGCTGTATTTCCCTTCTTTACGTTGATGTATCCGCAACTCAATGCACAAATCATGGAAGGGCTGGCAAACACCTATAAGGAAAGCGGCTGGCTGCCCGAATGGGCAAGTCCCGGTCACCGGGGTTGTATGATCGGCTCCAATTCAACATCGTTAATTGCCGATTCTTATTTAAAAGGAATTCGGGGTTACGACATTGAAACCTTGTACGAAGCCATTCTGAAAAACACCGAAAGCTGGATGGAGAACATTACCTCTGTTGGCCGTTATGGCGCCGATTATTACAACAAACTGGGCTATATTCCCTACAATGTTGGCATCAACGAAAACACGGCCCGCACGCTCGAATATGCGTATGCCGACTACTGTATCTGGAAACTGGCAAAAGAGCTGAAACGTCCGCAGGAAGAAATCGATCTTTTTGAAAAACGTGCCCGCAATTACCGCAACGTGTTTGATCCGGAAACCAAACTGATGCGGGGTAAAAACGAAGACGGAACTTTCCAGTCTCCCTTTAGCCCGTACAAATGGGGTGATGCTTTTACCGAAGGAAACAGCTGGCACTACACCTGGAGCGTTTTTCAGGATGTGGAAGGATTAAAACAACTGATGGGCGGCAACGACGGTTTTGTGGCCATGCTCGATTCTGTTTTTGTGGTTCCGCCAATCTTCGACGATTCGTATTACGGCGGTACCATCCACGAAATCCGTGAAATGCAGATTGCCGGAATGGGCAACTATGCACACGGTAACCAGCCGATCCAGCACATGATTTACCTGTACAACTATTCAAATCAACCCTGGAAAACACAACACCACGTGCGCGAAGTATTGGACAAATTGTATTCGTACCAGGCCGATGGTTATTGCGGCGACGAAGACAACGGACAAACATCAGCCTGGTATGTATTCAGTTCGATGGGCTTCTATCCGGTTTGCCCCGGAACAGATGAATATGTGCTGGGTTCGCCACAGTTTGATAAGATAACGTTGACACTCGAAAACGGAAATACCTTTGTGATTAACGCAGCCAACAACTCGAAAGAGAATGTTTATGTGGACAACGCAACGCTTAACGGCGAAAGCTACACTAAAAATTACCTGAAACATGCCACCATCCAAAACGGTGGTGAGATAACGTTCACAATGTCGGAAAAGCCCAACAAGAAAAGGGGCGCTGAACCGGAAAGTTATCCTTATTCCATGACCAACGAGGTGGAATAAATATTTCGATAAACCACCTGGCTAAAGTCAGGCTATTTAAAATTCCATCTTTGCTTTCTTTTGAAAACAGGGATGGAATTTTTATTTCTGATCGGAGATATACAATATTCCTCCTTTCACCCCGCTTTTCAGGTTCGGAAATCCATTTTCCTTTCCCATTCCGATAATTTCAGACCAATACTTTGGCTACACGTCCCTTTTTATGCCGTAATTTCATGGTTAGCTCATCAGCTTATCGTACTTGAACCGCCTGATCGTCATAATCAGACTGCGGAAGATCTGCTACACCTCAACTACCATTGCCAAGTGGCTGGTATTATTTTGAAGAAAAGACCTTTTCATAAAAATAAACCCGGTAATTTCTTTAAAGAAAAGTTACCGGGTTTACTTCTGGTTTGATCCTAAATGTTAGGATTCGGCATAATCAACGATCGACATGGTAACGTCGTAAATATGATCGCCCATTCGTTCCAGTCCCGAAAAAATGTCTTTATACAAGGTTCCCAGCTGGTACGAATAGGTATCGCTTTCGATATCTGTTACATGCTCTTTCCTGAGTTTATCCCTAAACCTGTTGATTTGCTTTTCAATGGCTTCCGTAGCTGTTTTGTCTACTTCGTAATTGTTCTTATTCAGGTTCTCGATCATGATATCCATCGATTTTTCAACCAAAGCAAACATCTCCGTGAGTTTCTTTTTCATCTCCGGAGTCAGCTTTTCTTTTTTATCGCTGATACGCAACAAGGCACGTGCAATATTCAAACAGGAATCACCAATGCTTTCAATCTCGTCAACAATGCGCAACATCGAACTAATGTTTCTTGACGACTGTTTACTTAATTCTCCTTCAGCCACTTTGGTCAGATATTTGGCAATCGACACTTCCATTTCATCGCTTTTATCTTCGCCAACCTCAACTTTCCCGAACTGTTTTAAAATCTTACGTTCGTTTTCTTCATTGAGCATTTGGGTAAGCCGTCCAAACATTTTTTTGGTATGCTGCGCGTAAACCACAATTTCTTTTTTAGCCTGAAGCAACGAAAGTTCGCGGGTACTAAGCATCCCGAATTTGATGTACTTTAACTTGAATTCCTGTTCGTCTTCACGTTCAGGAACAATCTTCTGTACAAGGCTTACCAGGTATTTTACAAACCAGATTTGCAACAAAACATTCAGGATATTAAAACTCGTATGAAAAAACGACAACGCGATGGGTACCGCTCCCGTATTGGTAAATGCTGAACTTCCGGTAAAATATTGGGTGATACTATCTACACCCCGCAAGAAGTAGGGAAATATGGTAAGTACCAAAATTACTCCCACCACATTGAAAAGAAGATGGATTCGTGCCGCTCTTTTCGCCGATGAATTGGCAACTACCGCAGCAATATTGGCGGTAATGGTGGTTCCGATGTTTTCACCCAAAACCATGGCTGCTGCGCTGTCGAAGTTAATCCAACCATTGTTACACATCACCAGGGTCAAAGCCATGGTAGCGCTCGACGACTGAATCACAACGGTCAATATTGTACCAATCACCAGAAAAATCAAACTGGAACCGATACCCATCCCCGTAAAGTGTTTCAGAAATTCGAGGATCTCGGGATTCTCGCCGATATTTGGTACACTGGTTTTTAAACTCTCCAAACCGATAAACAACAGTGCAAACCCCACCAGTACTTCCCCCCACGACTGATTGCGTGTCTTTTTTGAGAAGATCAGTGGGAAACCGATACCAATGATCGGAAACGCCAGCACACTCATTTTTACCTTAAACCCAAGAATCGAAATGATCCACGCCGTAACTGTAGTACCAACGTTGGCGCCCATAATTACCCCGACTGATTCGGTAAGCGTTAACAGGCCTGCGTTAACAAAACTCACGATCATTACCGTGGTGGCACTCGACGATTGAATGATGGCCGTAATGGAAAGACCGGTGATTACCCCCATAAACCGGTTGGAGGTCATCGCTGCCAGAAAATTTCGAAGTTTGCTGCCGGCTACTTTTTGCAAGGCTTCGCTCATTAATTTCATTCCGTACAGGAATAAGCCAAGCGCACCGATTAACGTTAAAAAATCGATTAGAGAATAATTCATGCAGTGTTTTTTTTTGACCCGCCGAAAATAACGATTATCATAAAAATCACCGTCAAAAAATAAGATCTATGTGCTAAAATACAGAATATTCCGTTCTGAAATCGCGAATTCTATCTCAGAAATGGGAGTCACATCATCCAGGCACTACGTATAAAAGGAACTTCAGCCAATGATAACCGGAAGTTAAAAGAACGTTAAAAATAGTCATTGGTCACTGGGCACTGGTCATTGGAAATTGGAAATTCAACTTATCAATCTTCTTCAATCTAATTCAATCCCTCAATCCCTCAATCCTTCAGTCCTTCAGCAAAAATGCTTAAATGCGTTAATGCTTGAATAGCCACAAGCGGCAAGCTACAAACCTCAAGTTACGAGCTGCTAGCTCCGAGTGGCGAGTCATTGGTCATTGGTCATTGGGCATTGGTCATTGGAAATTGGTCATTGGAAATTGGAAATTCAATCTCATCAATCTTCTTCAATCCCTCAAAACAATGCATAGATGCGTTAATGCCTGAATGCGAAAATGAGCAATGAAACACGACAGATCGCATACATTGGCCTCGGGCGGTGAGCCGAAAAACAAGTGAAGACGGCGTTAAAAGAGTTCAGCTGTTTGACCCCGAGTACTCGGGGGAGTTCTGAACTCTTAGCCGGCAATACGTAGCTTTTTCGTGCGAAGCGGACGCAGCCTAGACTTTTGTGTTTACTATTTGTGTCATGACAAATAGTAAAATCAGGCTGATAAGCCAAAAACCAGAAACAGAAGCTCCTTTGTTTACTTCCTCTCTAAACTCTGAACAATGCTTAAATGCTTGAATAGCCAAAAGCGGCAAGCTACAAGCCTCAAGTTACGAGCTGCTAGCTTCGAGTGGCGAGTCATTGGTCATTGGTCATTGGGCACTGGAAATTGGAAATTGGAAATTCAATCTCATCAATCTTCTTCAATCTAATTCAATCCCTCAATCCTTCAGCCCTTCAGCAAAAATGCTTAAATGCGTTAATGCTAAAATGCTTGAATAGCTGCAAGTCATTGGGCATTAGTCAGCAGGGGTCAATCTGTATCAATCTCATCAATCCTTTTTCTCTGAACTCTGAATTCTAAACTTTGAACAATCAATCCTTCAGTCCCTCAGTTCCTCAATCCCTGCCAACTGCGACTGCACCCTGAACTCTAAACTCTGAAGTCTGAACTGTTTTTTCAAATAGCCATCCGGTTTTATAAAGTAAGCTTCCCATTTATTCAAACAGGCTTCCGGTTTTATCAAACGAGCATCCTGTTTTATGAAATGATCTTCCGGTTTTATCAAACGAGCATCCGGTTTTATCGAATAGGCAATGTTATTTAGCAAATTAACAGGTTCACTTTTCAAATAAAGAGTGTGCAAATACAAACAGGCATCTTACCTGTGCACAACAGAAAGCTAACTATCCGATCTTACCTTCGCCACGCACACTATTCTGCAATCGGGGAACAACTCCCGAAATTGATGTTCCGCCCCCGTCTCTTCGGGTGCTGTAAAACAAATGTTCGGAGAAGAAACAATTTGTTCCCTCTCAAATAAGCCAGTCTAACGAAAAACGCCTTAAATCTTTTAAGCAATTACTTACAATCCTTATATTCGTTGGTCGAAAGCGGCCAATAAACCTTAAAGCTTGCCTGAAATGAAAAAAACACTAAACCTGATTATCGCCTGTACCCTGTTTTTCACGCTTGGATGTACCTCGAATAAAGTCAATAAAAAGCCCAACATTATCATGATACTTATCGACGATATGGGATGGTCAGATTTGTCGTGTTTTGGCAATACCGATGCTCAAACCCCGAATATCGACGAACTGGCTTCGGAGGGCATTTGCTTCGACCAATTCTATGTGAACTCGCCGATCTGCTCGCCGTCGCGGGTAGCCCTTTCAACCGGAACCTATCCGCAGCGCTGGAACATTACCTCTTACCTGGAGTTCAGAGAAAGAAACCGGGAACGCGGTATGGCCAACTGGCTTGATTCTTCGGCCCCCACGCTGGCAAAAAACCTACACGATAACGGATACGCAACAGGGCATTTCGGGAAATGGCATATGGGAGGTCAACGCGATGTAAACGATGCTCCGCCGATTACCGACTATGGCTTCGATCAGTCGCTCACCAATTTTGAAGGAATGGGCCCCAAACTGCTTCCATTAACAAAAGACGAAACCGGTAAAGTGGGACGGATTTGGGAAGGAGCAGAAAAGCTGGGACAACCTTTTACCTGGATGCAACGCTCCGAAATAACCACTGGCTTTATTGATGCTGCCATTCAGTTTATCGGCGAGGCCCAAAACGCTCAACAGCCCTTTTATGTAAATATTTGGCCCGATGATGTGCACAGCCCCTTCTGGCCGCCTTTCGAGCAATACGGATTGGCAAAGGAAGCCGGGAAAAGAGCCTTGTACCTGGCTGTTGTAGAAGCCATGGATAAACAGTTTGGAAAATTGTTTGAATACATTCAAAGCAACGATGACTTACGCGATAATACGCTGATTTTACTGTGCTCTGATAACGGCCCCGAAAAAGGCGCCGGAAAATCAGGAAACCTGAAAGGCTTCAAGGGACAATTGTACGAAGGAGGCATCCGTTCGTCGCTGATTGTTTGGGGGCCCAAATTTATAAACAGGGAAGCCAAAGGATCACGAAACTCAGCGTCCGTTTTATCGGCTATTGATATTCGCCCTTCAATGCTCAAATTCGCGGGAGTAGATGCACCTGAAAATTCGCTTTGCGACGGCGAAAACCTGCTCGAAGTCCTTCTTGCTAAATCGGCATCTTCACGACAGGCACCCATTTTTTACAGCCGTCCTCCAGACAGAAAAAACGCTAACGGCTTTAAAAATTTACCAGACCTTGCTGTTCGCGAAGGAGAATGGAAACTACTATGCGACTACGACGGCAGCAGACCCGAATTGTACAACATTGTTACCGATCCGGGAGAAAACAATAACCTTGCTACCGAGAGCCCCGAAAAGGTGGAAGAGATGGCTCAAAAAGTAACAACCTGGTATGAGTCGATGCCCAAACTGGACGAGAACTAGTTGCCAGTCATGAGCGATGAGCAGTTGAATATGCGTTATTCGAAATTCAATCTTTAAGTAAAATGCTAACCGCAGCAACCAAATGCGATGTGAGTTGTTATGAAAACAATTATCGGGCGAGAACTGCCTGAACATGCAAATCGGAAACTGCTAATGTTTTGTATATTGCATGGCGGCCCCGATAACCGACACTGAATTTTAAGTTCGAATAAACAGACATAACAATGGACATCAAAAAGATTTTCGAAAACAACCATACCTGGGTAAAAGATAAATTGAATCAGGACCCGGATTACTTCAAGAACCTTTCGAAAGGTCAGAATCCGGATATCCTCTACATCGGTTGTTCCGACAGCCGGGTAACGGCGGAAGAACTGATGGGAATTTCGGCAGGAGAAGCTTTTGTACACCGGAACATTGCCAATATGGTTCCGAATACCGATTTAAGTTCGATGTCGGTGATCGATTATGCCGTTGTCCATCTGAAGGTGCAGCACATTGTAGTTTGCGGTCATTACTACTGTGGCGGGGTAAAGGCAGCCATGCAGTCGCAGGATTTGGGAATCCTTAACCCGTGGCTCAGAAACATCCGTGATGTATACCGTACGCACAAAGATGAATTAAACCTTATCGAAGACGAAGATTCGCGCTATAAACGGCTGGTTGAGCTCAATGTCCAGGAACAGTGCATCAACGTAATCAAAACGGCTGAAGTGCAACGGGCTTACCGCGAAAGAGGAATTACCATACATGGCTGGGTGTTTGATATCCACACCGGAAAATTGATTGATTTAAAGATTGATCTCTCCAAAATTATGGCCAACGTTATGGAAATCTATCATCTTGATTAGCTCATCAGAAGCATTGGAATGGGTTAAAACGAAAAAAGAGCTGAAGTAAACTTCAGCTCTTTTTTTATAAGGTGACCCCGGAGAGACTCGAACCCCCAACCTTCTGATCCGTAGTCAGATGCTCTATCCATTAAGCTACGGGGCCGTTGGCGTTTTGCCTTAAAAGCGGTGCAAATATATAACTAATTTGTAAAAATCCGAACACTCAGGAAAAATTAAATGTATTTTTCCATTTTATCTTCAATCGTGACGTCGTTCGAGAAGTTTACCTGAACCTTCAGGTTGGTCAGCATTCTCTCGGTTCCGGCGCTGGCACAGGCCTGATGAACGGTTTCCAGCAAAACAGGAAGCTGCTCATAATCACACTCTACCACCGTTTCGAAGGGGCAAACCTGGTATCTCATCCCCGACTCTGCAATGGCTTTGATGGCTTCATCCACCAGCGAATATTTAATTTTTCCATCGGCCTCAGGTAAAACCTGAATCGCCACATTTATTTTATTTTTCTTCCAATTCATCTCTTTCTTTGTCCTTTTTTTGATGTAAAATTTGAATAATCTCGCCCCGCGACAGCACTTTTACGTTCGTAATAATCAAATCTTCCTGTAAAAATCCTCCGTATTGATTGCATTCTTCGATTATATTCTGGAAAACCGACCGGATTTCTGCCGTTAGAGGAAGCATCACCAGAGCCGATGAAAAGCCTTCCATAAAATCCATCGACTCAAAAATGCCTTCGTGCTTGTTCAATTCAAAAGCGAGTTCGTCTTTTAAAAGTTTTTGTTGTGTAGCAGAAAGCAACTCTTCGGCATTCCGGTTCAGAAAAACCACAAAATACCTCAGCTTTTTACCCTTTCCCCCCAATCCGGTTGAAATAAAAACCTGCTGTTCGTCGAGTAACGAGCTTTGCAGCAACATTCTGCTCTCCTGCAAAGCCAGTATCGCCCATTGCTTTAGTTCCCCCTCCGACTCTGCCACAAATTTTTCGAGTGTCCGGTAAGCCTTTACATCGTCGAAAACTGCAATCGAAGTAAGGATTTCCTTTTTACGGCCTTCCTCTACATCTTTATCAAAAAGCTCGTCGCGGTGTTCAAAACATCCTTTGGCATCCACTTTCTCCCGATTCGATTTTGTGTATTCAAAATATTTCATCTGAACCTCAATATCGATTCGCTCCTCCAGTATACTGAAGTTTTCGGGCAGATCTTCGAGTGCTTTCTGAATGTTCTGATAGAATTTATCTTCCTCCATATTCTGTCTCTCCTTAAACAAAAGTAATTACTTGCGCTTACTATGTGAAGAACATTGTTATTTTATTTTAAATGATAACAAATTCAATATCTTTGTTCGCTTATTTTTATTTAATTTAAATTCAGAAAAAGAAGGAAGCAGGGAAAGTGAAGCTGAGTGAGGTAAAACATAATGAACCGGTAATAATCACCAAAATATTAGGCCATGGATCTTTCAGGAAACGCATCTCTGAAATGGGATTTATCCGGGGGAAAGAAGTCAGGGTGATTAAAGATTCTCCGTTCAATGGCCCAATCGAATTTAAAATACTGAATTATAACGTATCGCTTCGAAAATCGGAGGCCGATCTGATAGAAGTCGTTCCCCTTCATGAATTTAATCTGGAAGCTCAAGATAATTTTGAAGGGACCATTGATCGCAACATCGAGCTGATTAATCAGTCGGAGCGAACAAGAACGATCAATATTGCGCTGGTTGGTAATCCCAACTGCGGAAAAACAACGCTTTTTAATTTTATTTCAGGCTCGAAAGAAAAAGTAGGAAACTACAGCGGTGTTACGGTTGGTATTCACAAAGCAACGTTTAAGGCAAAGGGATATACATTTAATTTTTATGACCTTCCCGGAACCTACAGCTTAACCGCTTATTCAACCGAAGAAATATTTGTTCGAAAGTTTATTTACGAGCAAACACCCGATATCGTTATTAACGTACTGGACTCCACCAACCTCGAGCGAAGCCTGTTCCTCACTACTCAATTGATCGACATGGATTTGCGCACCATTATTGCGCTGAACATGTTTGACGAAATGGAGAAAAACAAACTGGAGCTGGATCAGCAACGACTGGCCCGTTTGGTGGGAATTCCTATTATTCCTACCATCAGTTCGAAAGGAAAAGGAATTGACGCGATTGTTGAAAAGGTGATCGACGTTTTTGAAGGCAAAGACAAAACTTCGCGCCACGTACACATCAATTACGGAAAAGAGTTGGAAAACTCCATTCAGAAAATCAGGCTGAAAGTAAAGGAAACCAAACCGATTACCGATAAAATTTCATCGCGGTTTATTGCCATTAAGCTGCTCGAAAAAGACAAGCAAATACTGGAACTGCTGTCGGATTATCCCAATCATAAGGAGATACGTGAAGTTACCGACAAGGAAATAGCCAAGATTGAACTACTTGAAAACGAAGACAGTGAAACCGTAATTACCAATGCGAAGTATGGTTTTATTACGGGAGCGCTGAAAGAAACGTACAGTAATCCGATTGAGGGCGAAAAAACACGCTCTGAGAAGATCGACGGTTTACTAACACATCGTTATTTGGGGTTCCCTATTTTCACGGCCCTGTTGTTCCTGATGTTCTGGACCACTTTCACCGTGGGAGCCTATCCGATGGATTGGATTGACCTGGGCATTTCAAAAATCGGAACTTTGGCCACCAACATCATCCCCGACGGGATGCTGAAAGACCTCCTCGTGGATGGTATTATCAGCGGGGCCGGAAGTGTTCTGGTATTTTTACCCAACATTCTGATCCTGTTCTTTTTCATTTCGCTGCTCGAAGGCTCGGGGTATATGGCAAGGGCAGCCTTTATTATGGACAATATCATGCACCGGTTTGGTTTGCACGGAAGATCATTTATCCCGATGATCATGGGATTCGGATGTAATGTCCCTGCCATTCTGGCTACCCGTTCGATGCGCAACCGGGGCGACCGGATTCTGACGATGCTCATCATCCCGTTTATGTCGTGCAGTGCCCGTTTACCCGTTTATATTCTGATTATTTCCGCCTTCTTTTCGAAATACCAGGCCTTAATCCTGATTGGCATTTATGCTGTGGGGATTGTATTCGCCTTTTTAACGGCTCAGATACTCAACAAAACGGTATTCAAAAACAAGGAAACGCCGTTTGTAATGGAACTCCCCACCTATCGGATGCCTACATTCAGAAACGTTGTTTACCACATGTGGGACAAAACCCAGCACTACCTGAGAAAGATCGGTACGATAATTCTTTTGGGCGTAATCATTATCTGGGCCTTGGAATATTTCCCGCGCGAATCGAAAAATACGCCACTCTTCGCCCAGCAAATTCATACGATTGAGCAAAACGCTCAACTGAGCGATCAATCAAAAGAAGAACAAATTCGACTGGTTGAACAGGAACAGGAGTCTGACCGCCTGATTAATTCTTACCTCGGAAGAGTAGGAAAAGTTATTGAGCCGGTAATGCGCCCACTGGGCTTTGACTGGAAAATGAGTATTTCGTTGCTGGCAGGACTTCCGGCCAAAGAAATAGTAGTAAGCACCATGGGGGTTTTATACCAGACTTCGGGTGACGAAACCACCGTGAGTCTTCAAAGTAAACTTCAGGATGAAGTCTATATGAACGGAAAAATGAAAGGAGAAAAGATTTTTACAGGGCCCGTTGCCCTGGCTTTTCTGATCTTCATTCTGATCTATTTTCCGTGTATCGGGGTGGTAGCGACTATCAAAAACGAGTCAGGCTCGTGGAAATGGGCCGCTTTTTCGGTACTGTATACTACAACCTTAGCATGGGTTGCTGCGTTTATAGTGTATAACATCGGAAATCTGATTGTTTAAAGCTATGCTACAGGAAATTATCACATACATGATTATTGGTTCGGCAGTTACACTTGCCGTTCTGAAAATGGCGAAAAAGCTGGGCGTTAAAAAGAAAAAGATCCAACATCGGGCTACACGGATCAATCCGGCCGAGATTCATGTCCACAATTGTGCGGAATGCTCAGCCGATTGCCAGTTACGTGATCTGCCTAAATATATTATTCAGAAGAATATTGATGAATGTGTTCAGGTAGAGCAAAAATCAAAGCTGCTGCAATCCTGAAATCACTTCCTTTGGATTTTCAGAACCAAAAACAAAACTTCCGGCGACCAATACATTGGCTCCGGCTTCATACAATTTTGCTCCGGTTTCAAAATTAACGCCGCCATCCACTTCAATCAAACAATCCGGATTTACCGCGTCAATCAAAGCTCTTAACTGCGCTACCTTTTTGTAGGTATTTTCGATAAACTTTTGTCCGCCAAAACCAGGATTTACCGACATCAGCAGAACCATATCCAGATCCTGAATGATATCTTCCAAAACCGCAACGGGTGTATGCGGATTCAAACACACACTGGCTTTTGCGCCAAACGATTTGATAAGCTGAATGGTACGATGTAAATGTGTACAAGCTTCGTAATGAACCGTAATAATCGATGCCCCTGCTCTCGCAAACGACTCTATAAAATGATCGGGATTAACGATCATCAGGTGAACATCAAGTGGCTTTTCGGCCATGCGTTTTACATGCTCAACAATGGGAAATCCGAAAGAAATATTGGGAACAAAAACGCCGTCCATTACATCAACGTGGATATAACCGGCATCGCTCTGGTTAATCATTTCAATATCTCTTCCAAGATGGTTAAAGTCTGCGGAAAGAATGGAGGGTGCGATAATTCGCTTCATCAAATGTGGATTATTTTCCCAGATAAGATTTCAATAATCTGTTCCGGTATTGGTTTTTTAACTTCTTAATTGCTTTTTCTTTGATTTGCCTTACCCGTTCCCTGGTAAGACCAAATTCGTCGCCAATTTCTTCGAGGGTGTGTTGCTGATAGCCCTTTAAGCCAAAGTAGTAACGCAGAATCTCTGCTTCGCGCTCGCCCAAAGTTGCCAGCGAACGTTCAATTTCCTGACGTAACGAAAGATCCATCAGTTGTTCATCCGGATCCGGAGAATCTTCGTTCATCATTACATCGTACATATTGTTGGCTTCCTCTTCCCGCAAGGGTGCGTCCATTGATACATGAACATTTGAGAAATTCATCGAGTCTTCCACCAAATCAGGCTTCATTTCCATCAATTCTGCCAGTTCTTCAACGGTGGGTTCTCTTTGAAATTCCTGCTCCAGTTTATTAAAAGCCTTGTTTATTTTGTTGATGGATCCGATTTTATTTAATGGTAATCGAACAATTCGAGCCTGTTCTGCCAAAGCTTGCAGGATTGATTGCCTGATCCACCATACAGCATAGGAAATAAATTTAAATCCGCGGGTTTCATCGAATCGTTCAGCAGCCTTAATTAAACCAAGATTCCCTTCGTTGATCAGGTCGGGTAAACTCAAACCCTGGTTTTGATATTGTTTGGAAACAGAAACCACAAAGCGCAGATTTGCTTTAATTAAAGTCTCCAATGCCGCGCGGTCACCCTTTTTTATGCGCTTGGCAAGTTCAACTTCCTTTTCTGCTGACAACAACTCTACCTTCCCGATTTCATGCAGGTACTTATCCAGCGACAAGGTATCGCGATTCGTGACCTGCTTGGTAATTTTAAGCTGCCTCATAGTTTGACTTCGTTAGCATTTACAAAAAGAAATGTTGTTCTACTACATCTTGCTCTCCACAAAAATAGTATTCTAATTTAATTAATGTATCGACCAATAGGGCAATAACACTAATTTAAAACATAGCTCACGCTAAAATGTTCATATACAGTGTCATAAACCTTTTTTAAATAAATATTTCCTAAACTGCTCATAATCAGTCTTTAGTTCATCAACCCGGCGTGTGCCTTTCATGAATTCGGCCAATTTACCGGGCAAAAGCACTTTTCCTTCTCCAATCACTGCCTCCACCGTTTCGGTAAACTTAGCAGGATGGGCTGTTTCCAGAAAAACCCCGATCTGATTCTCTGACAGAAATTCCCTCAAAGCCTGAAACCCGCATGCACCGTGCGGATCACACAAATAACCGGTTTTGGAATACACCCGTTCAAGCACTTCCCGAATCTCCTTATCGGAGTAACGAAAACCTTTAATCTTCTCAGCAATTTTATCATGCGAGCCTTCGTACAAGTCGAGTATTCGGGCAAAATTGCTTGGCGCCCCCACATCCATTGCGTTGGCAATGGTTTCAACTGACGGACGCGGATTATATTTTCCGGTCTTTAAATATTCAAAAACCACATCGTTTTCATTATTGGCAGCTACAAACTGCTGAATGGGAAGCCCCATTTCCGCTGCGATCAATCCTGCGGTAAGGTTTCCAAAATTTCCGCTCGGAACAGCCACAACCAATTCTTTATTTGCCAGTACTCCGGCTTCTTTTAAACGCGCATAGGCATTAAAATAATAAAATGCCTGCGGCAGGAAACGCGCGACATTGATTGAATTGGCTGATGTCAGGATTACCTGATCGTTCAGTTCCTGATCCAGAAAAGCAGTTTTTACCAAATGCTGACAATCATCGAAAGTTCCTTCAACTTCCAATGCTGTAATATTTTGTCCCAGCGTAGTAAACTGAGCCTCCTGGATACGGCTAACTTTTCCCTTGGGGTAAAGCACGTGCACATGAATTCCCTCCACGCCTAAAAAACCATTGGCAACGGCACTCCCCGTATCACCTGAAGTGGCAACCAAAACATTGACCAACTTTTCCTTTTTTTCGAGAAAATGATTGAGCAAACGCGCCATAAAGCGCGCACCCACGTCTTTAAAAGCCAACGTTGGCCCGTGAAATAATTCGAGCGAATAAATAGTATCGGTAACTTTTACAACCGGGCAATCAAACGACAATGTATCGAAAACGATCTCATGCAGTTTGCCGGATTCAATATCCTCTCCAAAGAACTTCTGTGCCACTTCGAAGGCAATTTCCTGAAAACTCAGGTTTTGAATGTTCTCAAAAAAGGAAGGATCGAAAGCTTCAATTCTTTCGGGCATAAAAAGTCCGTTATCCGACGCCAGACCTTTCACAACTGCTTCTTTTAACGAAACTTCGGGTGTATTTTTATTCGTGCTGTAGTACTTCATAATTGGATTCAAATGTATAATTTTAGCTTGATCCCACCACATAATCCACCCACCAAATATGACTTATGTCATAAATTTAATAAAATGGATGGAATGAAATTATTGCGTATTATGCTTTTCCAAGAAATGTCCGGATAAATTCATCACCCTTTAACCAGCCTAAAGCGCCGTTTCGGGGATCAAATTCATCGTAAACATTAACCAAATCAGGTGTTATACCGGGTTTATAAATGGAAAAAGGCACCGAATCGCGCGTATGTGTTTTTAATGCACAAGGCGTTGGATGATCGGGTAAAATGGCAATAGCCACTTCCTCGTCCATTTTAGCCGTTTCTTCCAAAATGTACTTTACGACACGCCGATCGAGGTATTCAATGGTTTTGGTTTTAAGTTCCACATCGCCTTCGTGCCCGGCCTCATCGCTTGCCTCGATGTGCAAATAAACCAGGTCGTTTTCTTTCAGCGCGTCGATCGCAGCTTTGGCTTTACCTTCATAATTTGTATCGTACAAACCGGTAGCACCTTCTACATGAATTACTTTCATACCGGCATAAACGCCAATTCCATGAATCAGGTCAACGGCAGAGATAACAGCTGAGCTTCCAATTCCAAACATCTCCTGCAAAGTTGGCATGGCCGGTTTGTAGCCGGGTGACCACGGCCAAATACTGTTTGCGGAGTCTTTACCTGCAGCCTTTCGTTTTTTATTTACCGGATGATTCGCCAACAAAACCTGCGATTTCAGGATCAGTTCATTCAACAATTCGGTGGTTGCATCTGCCGCCTCCGTTTTCGACACGGGCATCACATCACGAAACGGTGTTCCGGGAACATCGTGCGGCGGGGTGGTTTTAATTGCTTTGTCGCCTCCTTTTATCACCAACAAATGACGATAGGAAACGCCCGGATAAAATTTAATCCGATCGTTGCCCAGTTTTTCATCCAGAAAGTGGATCAATTCCGCCCCCTCCTCGCTGGAAATATGCCCGGCCGAATGATTTTTTACAAGTTCGTTCTCAATACAAATCAGATTACAGCGCAATCCCACATCTCCGGGTTCCAGTTCCACGCCCATACTGGCCGCTTCAAGGACTCCCCTGCCCTCAAAAACTTTCTCCACATCGTAACCCAACACTGCCATGTTGGCGATTTCACTTCCCGGATGCAAAGAATCCGGTACCGTTTTCAACATTCCCGATTGTCCGTTTTTGGCCAGCCAGTCGATATGTGGTTTATTGGCCAGCTGCAATGGAGTTTTGCCACCATAGGCTTCCAACGGCTCATCCGACATTCCGTCGCCAAGTATTATAATATATTTCATAAATCCTAATTTTTAGTTTGTAACGAAACACATGAAATTCGCAGTACTGCCAAATTCCGCACTTCAGAAGAATTCGGGGCCTTACTCCTTTCATGATTCAAGTCACAACGAATAAGTAACAAAAAACAGATTTATATGTTTGAAACCTTGATCAGGTCGGCAAAAACACCGGCCGCCGTTACCGAGGCTCCCGCTCCGTATCCCTTGATCAGCATCGGAAACTCCTGGTACCGCTCGGTTGTGTACATCACCAGGTTATTACTTCCCTCCAAATCAAAAAACGGATGGGTAGCATCAACTACCTCAAGTCCTGCCTCCGCTTTCCCATTCTCAAAACGGGCAACAAACCTCCATTTTTTATTTTCAGCTGCCAGCTTTTTCCGCTCTGCTTCAAATCTCGCGTCCAGCGCCGGTACCCCCTTCCAAAATTCATCCAGCGTACCTTCAAACAAAGCATCCGGCACAAAGCGTTTAATCGAAACATCATCCATTTCAACACGATAACCGGATTCTCGCGCCAGGATCAAAATCTTACGCGCCACATCCACTCCGCTTAAATCAATACGCGGATCGGGTTCGGAATACCCTTCCTCTTTGGCCATCATAATGGTTTTGCTGAGCGGAATCTCTTCGGATATTGTATTGAAAATATAATTTAATGTCCCCGACAAAACGGCTTCAATCTTCAAAATCCGGTCACCCGAATTCACCAAATCGTTCAATGTATTAATAATCGGCAAGCCTGCCCCTACATTGGTTTCGAACAGGAACTTCACACCTTTCCGCTTGGCTATCTTTTTAATTTCGGCATAATTTTCATAATCAGACGATGCCGCAACCTTATTCGCCGCAACAATGGCGATGTTGGCATTGAGAATTTCTTTATACAGCGACGCTGTTTTTTCGGAAGCAGTGCAGTCGACAAAGACCGAATTATAAATATTCATTTCTTTCATTTCGTCGACAAATCCCTGCATCGACGAAACTTTTTCTGACTGATTGAGTTTATCCTTAAATTCTCCAATATCAATTCCTTCGCGTTCAAAAAGCATTTTCCGGGAATTGGCAACACCGGTCAACTTTAAGCGAAGGTGTTTCTCTTTCAGCAGTTTTTCCTGCTGCTGTTTGATCTGTTGCAAGAGATTGCCACCAACCGTTCCAATCCCCATCAAAAAGATGTTCAATTCAACAAATTCGGAAAGGAAAAACGATTCGTGAACAACATTCAGCGTTTTGCGAAGTTCTTCGTTTTTAACCACCCACGAAATGTTCAACTCCGAGGCGCCCTGTGCAATAGCGATAATATTCACGCCGTTACGCCCGATGGTCGAAAATAGTTTACCGGCAACACCTGTGGTTTTTTTCATGTTTTCGCCGACAATCGCAACCACCGAAACTTCTTTTTCAATGTCAAGTTTATTTACCTGACCACTTGCAATCTCTTTCTCAAATTCTTCCCGAATCGCTTGCTCTGCCTTGTCCAGCATTTTTTCTTCTATCGCAACACTGATGGAATTTTCGGATGATGCCTGCGAAATCAGGATCACGTTCACATTTACTTTGGCCAACGCAGTAAACAAACGCATCGAAATTCCGGTAACTCCCACCATGCCAATCCCCTGCATGGTCAAAAGTGATATTCCTGAAATCGACGATATTCCTTTGATCGGACGGTCAAAACCGTTTCTAACATCCTTCACAATCCGTGTTCCCGGATTTTCGGGTTCAAAGGTATTTTTGATCAGAATTGGGATTCCTTTCTGATAAACCGGCAAAATAGTTGGCGGATATATCACCTTTGCGCCAAAATGCGAAAGTTCCATTGCTTCGGAATAAGTAAGTTCCGGAATGGTATAAGCTTTTCGGATAACACGCGGATCGGCCGTCATAAAACCGTTTACATCGGTCCAGATTTCCAGAATTTCCACGTCGAGTGCAGCGGCAATAATGGCAGCAGTAAAATCAGAACCGCCACGTCCCAGTGTAGTAAATTCGCCTTTGCTGTTTTTTGAAATAAACCCGGGAGCCACTATAATCCCCTTAAATCCGGAAAAAGCTGCTTTTATGTTTTTATTGGTCACTTCAAAATCGACAGAAGCTTTTCCAAAATTGCTGTCGGTCTGAATTAGCAACGACGAATCTTTGCGTTCGGCCCCGATAAAAGCGGCAATAATATGCGACGACATCCGCTCGCCAATTCCGGCGATTCGATCGAGCGTCTTTGCAGTAAGCTCTCCCACTAAAGTAATACCGGTAAGAATCTGTTCGAGCTCGTCCAGCAGTTTCTCCACAACTTCCCGAACCGGTTCATTTCCGTCAAAAAGTTCCTGCATGGTATCGCGATGCCTTTCCCTGATTTCCGTAAGTTCCGTATGAAAGTCACCGGTACCCGTGGCAGCGTTGGTCGCTGCCTTCAGTATTTTATCGGTTATGCCGCCCAGCGCGGACACTACAACAATTACGTCATCGTTCTGAGCCAGAACAATGTCTTTAACTTTTTTGATGTTTGTGGCGGAACCTACGGATGTTCCACCAAATTTTAAGACTTTCATACAATATATATTTATAAAAAAACCGGATGAATCGACAGAAACAATTCATCCGGCAAATTCTTTCTATGTATAATACTATTATTCCATCGTAACGGCTCCCGTTATGGCTTCAACTATTTTCGTTTCCAATTCCTGTGCTAATTCAGGGTTATCCATGATAAGGTTACGCACCGTTTCGCGTCCCTGACCAAGTTTTGTTTCCCCATAGCTGAACCATGAACCACTTTTTTTGATCAAATTATACTGAACTCCCAAATCGACAATTTCACCTGATTTGGAAATTCCTTCACCATACATAATATCAAATTCGGCTTTACGGAATGGCGGCGCCACTTTGTTTTTCACCACTTTTACACGCACATGGTTTCCGTTTATTTCCTCTCCGTCTTTGATCTGGCCAATGCGACGAATATCCAAACGCACGGAAGCATAGAATTTCAGCGCATTACCACCGGTAGTTGTTTCGGGATTTCCGAACATTACACCGATTTTCTCGCGCAACTGGTTGATAAACACACAACAGGTTTTTGTTTTGTTGATGTTGGCTGTCAGTTTCCGGAGGGCCTGTGACATTAAACGAGCTTGTAACCCCATTTTGGAATCACCCATTTCTCCTTCCAATTCAGCCTTCGGAGTTAAAGCTGCCACCGAGTCGATCACCACAATATCCAACGCTCCGGAACGAATCAGGTTGTCAGCAATTTCAAGTGCCTGTTCCCCGTTATCGGGTTGAGAAATCAGCAATTCATCAATATTCACTCCGAGTTTTTTAGCGTAATACGGGTCGAAGGCATGCTCTGCATCGATAATTGCAGCAATACCTCCTGCCTTTTGTGACTCGGCAATCGCATGAATCGCAAGCGTGGTTTTACCCGAAGATTCCGGGCCATAAATTTCCACGATACGACCTTTGGGGTAGCCACCAACTCCCAGTGCCACATCCAGAGCAATGGAACCCGAAGAAATGGCCGGGATATCCACCTGCGGATTGTCTCCCATACGCATGATGGATCCTTTTCCGTAACTCTTTTCAATTTTATCCATGGTAAGCTGAAGCGCTTTCAGCTTTTCCTTATTCATCAGACTTTTTTCTTCGCTAGTCATTTTTGGTTATAAGTTAAGTGTGTTGATGATTTGGTTACTGTGATCTTTTGTATCTACTTTTTCGAAAATTTCCTGAATTACGCCCTTTTCATCAATCACGAAGGTTGTGCGTAAAACACCCATGTACGATTTTCCATACATCGATTTTTCGCCCCAGGCACCGTAAGCTTCAAGTATTTCTTTCTCCGTATCGGCAATCAGGTTAAACCGGAAACCAAATTTCTCGATGAATTTCTGGTGCGATTTCTCACTGTCCGGACTAACTCCAACTACATCAAAGCCTTTTTCGAGCCAGGCATCGTAATTGTCGTTCAGGTTACAAGACTCTGCGGTACAACCGGGTGTGTTGTCCTTGGGATAAAAATACAGGATCAGTTTTTTCCCTTCAAAGTCTTTCAAAGCGATTTTTTCACCGTTTTGATTTACCCCTTCAAACGCAGGAGCTTTATCTCCAACTTTTAAATTTGTCATGATTTTGCTTCGTTCTGTTCTACAAATATAACTGATTAAATGATAAAACTCAGGTCTCCATTTCACTTCTTGTTCATCAATTCAGCGTAATTTAAATTCTTCGAAACATTGTTTTTTGTTAAATTTGACTATCGAAAACATAAACGACTTCAGGAATGGAACTGAGAAAAATCAACATACTCTTAACAACATCAATCCTTTTATTGTTTGCTGTATTTCCGCTTTTCGCCGGAGCACAGAAAAACCCACTCGTCGAAGCCATTCTGCGTTTCGATGAAGGAAAATACGCAGAAGCAGAATCGTTGTTAGCTCCGCAAATCGCAGAAAATCCCGACAACCTGATGATCAACTATTATTACGGTGCTTGCCGAACCGAAAACGGTCATTACGGAGCCAATGAGATCAATTATTTACTAAAGGGAAGCATGGGTGAGTCGCCCTTAAAAACAAACTACTACCTAGGCGTTCAATACCAGGCGATGCTGCAATGGGACAAGGCATTGAGTTGCTTCGAGAAATTTGCAAAAACATCCGATCAAAACGAGCAGGCCTCGCTGGGTCTGTCTGAAAAAATTCAGCAGTGTAAAGATCATTTCAGTCCTGTTGAAGTTAAACAGGAAGACATTGCACCGGTTCCGTTGGCCAGAGAAGAAGAACCAAAACCGGACAGTGACTCAATAATATATACAACTCCTGCTGACACGAACGCACCTGATACTTTAAACCAGGAAGAAGAGCTTGTTCCCGAACCCAAAACGAAACCAGATAAAACAAACAGAACCGCCCCTATCAATTTTGACATCAACAGCGAAATGACCTATATAGATACGTCCAATTTTCAAACTATCGATGGACTCCAGGCCTATTTACAATGGAAAAAACTCCGTCACGAACTGGACTCTGTCACCCGACAACTGGACGACTGGCGTCAAAAGTATGCCGAAGCCAACACTGCATCGTTTAGAGAAGCTCTGGGACAAAAGATTGTGGACGCTGAAGGTGGACTTTTCAACCTTCAACGCGACACACGGGAAAGCTTGCAGAAAGCCCGTCAAACCGAATCGGATTACTGGAATACACAACCTGAGGAGATCCGAAATGAATTCAAATTGCGGCTCAGAGAACTGGCGACTTCGTATAATCAGCCAGAACCTGCTAAGGCTGAAGTCCTTGACACTTCGCTGATCATCTCCGCCGAAATACTCCCTGATGCCGTTGAACCAACCCCACAGGCTGCAACCGAACAGGAAGACGAACTTGTGTACAAAATTCAGCTCGGAGCCTACAGCCGTGGTTTGCCCGCATACATCAAAAGGCAATTCGACAAGCTGTCGCTTATCCGAAAAATTGATCAGTACACCGACGAAAAAGGAGTTGTTGTCTACACCACGGGAAGCCTCTCAAATTATGAAGATGCGCTAAAAATGCAAACACAGGTTCGCCGCGAGGGCATACAAGATGCATTTGTTGTGCCGTACTTTAACGGAAAAAGAATAACTTTGAATGAAGCTAAAAAACTGGAGGCAGAGCAATGACATTAAAGGAACCAAAGAATATTCCGACACAGAAACCAAACGAAGAAGTTTTAAAAGAGAATTCGTTGATTTTGCATAACGACGATGTGCATACTTTCGATTATGTAATCGACGCGTTAATCGACATCTGCGATCACGAGATTGAGCAGGCAACCCAATGTACTTACCTGGTTCATTACAAAGGAAAATGCGATGTAAAAAAAGGTACATTCTCCACCTTAAAACCGATGAAAGACGCACTGATTGAACGAGAACTAAACGCTACCATAGACTAACATGTCAATATTTGCCATAATACTATTGATCTTACTCGGACTCGTACTTTTATTGATCGAGTTTGCAGTAATTCCCGGAGTTACGATTGCCGGAATCGGCGGATTTCTGCTATTGATTGCGAGTGTTTACATTGCCTTCACCGATTTGGGAACCGGGGCCGGTTTTATAACACTTGCTGTCGTTCTGATACTGGCGCCTGCAATGGTGTACTATTTCTTTAAATCGAGAACCGGGAAAAAGATGATTCTCGAAAAAAACATCGATGGAAAGGTAGAACTTATAAACATTGAAAAAATCAAGATCGGCGACACCGGAAAAACCATCGGGCGGCTGGCACCTACCGGCAAGGTAAGGGTGAATGGAGAAGTTGTGGAAGCTCAATCCACCGGATCATTTATCGATCACAACACTTCCATTAAAGTTTTAAAAATCGTTTCCAATAAAATAATTGTTGAACCTATAAAGAATAATTAAAATGACAGAAGTAGCAGGCACCTGGGGATTGATCGTGGGAGTAATCGTATTACTGTTCATCATCCTCTATTTTATTCCAATCGGACTTTGGTTTTCGGCACTTGTTTCGGGAGTGCGAATTTCATTGATTCAGTTATTTCTGATGCGCTTTCGTAAAGTACCTCCGGGAGTTATCGTTCGTGCATTAATTGAAGGGACAAAAGCAGATGTGCCGCTCGTTCGCGACGCACTGGAAGCCCATTACCTGGCAGGCGGACATGTTGCCAGAGTTGTACATGCCCTTGTTTCGGCGGCAAAAGCAAATATTGATCTTACTTTTAATATGGCAACAGCTATCGACCTGGCCGGACGTGACGTTTTTGAGGCCGTTCAAATGTCGGTAAACCCAAAAGTAATTAATACTCCACCGGTTACTGCAGTTTCCAAAGACGGTATTCAGCTGATTGCAAAAGCACGTGTAACCGTTCGCGCCAATATCCGCCAATTGGTTGGAGGTGCCGGAGAAGAAACAGTGTTGGCCCGTGTTGGCGAGGGAATCGTATCTTCTATCGGATCGTCACACTCGCACAAAGCCGTACTTGAAAATCCCGACTTCATTTCGCGTGTTGTATTGGAAAAAGGCCTGGATGCAGGAACAGCCTTTGAAATCTTATCGATCGATATCGCCGACATTGACATCGGCAAAAACATAGGTGCAGTATTACAAATGGATCAGGCGGAAGCAGATAAAAACATTGCACAGGCCAAAGCAGAAGAACGCCGCGCCATGGCTATCGCGCTGGAGCAGGAAATGATCGCCAAGGCTCAGGAAGCCCGTGCAAAAGTTATCGAAGCTGAAGTTCAGGTACCCCTGGCAATTGCTGAAGCATTCAGAACCGGAAACCTCGGCGTTATGGATTATATGAAATACAAAAACATTATGGCCGATACTTCTATGCGCGACTCAATAGCGGGCGAAGGGGCTAAACCCAAAGAATAAAGGAACACTTCTCAAAATAACCAAAAGCCTTGTTTTTCGAAGCAAGGCTTTTTTTATGACCTGTTTCTGCAATTATTATTTTCATATTCCTTTCTTCGCTGACGATCTGCAGACGGCTACGATTCTGTGTCGTACCCTTTTATTGTCTTGTTCTCTCACTCTGAAACAATTAAAATTATCTTTCTATAAAACACAACAACTACATTCGATCATTATGATAGATTATTGTTATATATGATAGATTTTTGTATTAAAATAAATCCATTTCTCAACATTATGACCGTATTCCAATCAAATATTTGCCTTATACTTGAATCATAAATTTAGTTCATAAGTTTAGGTTTGATTAGTTTTATTGGTTTAGTTAGAAAAAGGATGGGTGTTACTCATCCTTTTCTTCTTTATCTCAGTAAACAATCTTGAAAACCGCTCACAGTCCGTTTCTCAACAATCATTTTCATTTCATTCTCACCATTCCAAATACGCATAAATCCCGCCAAAGAGCCATAAATTAACTCTATGCTATAAAACATGTTTTTTAACATTCGCTTAACCTCTGTCTGCTATTTTCACTTTACATTTGTCACAGTTTTAGTTCATAAGTTTAGGTTTGATTAGTTTTATTGGTTTAGTTAGATGAAAGGATGGGTGTTGACCCGTCCTTTTTTGTTTTTCTTTCTTTATCAATCCTTCGAGCAGCACACACCCGTTCCCCGAATACTTTCACTTCATTCTTCACCATTAAAATCCTTCATAAATACCGTCGAAGAGCCATAAAATAACTCTATGTTATAAAACATGTTTTTTAACATTAGCTTAACCTCTGTCTGCTATTTTCACTTTACATTTGTCACAGTTTTAGTTCATAAGTTTAGGTTTGATTAGTTTTATTGGTTTAGTTAGATGAAAGGATGGGTGTTGACCCGTCCTTTTTTGTTTTTCTTTCTTTATCAATCCTTCGAACAGCACACACCATTTCCCAAATACTTTCACTTCATTCTTTGCCATTAAAATCCTCAATAAATACCGTCGAAGAGCCATAAAATAACTCTATGTTATAAAACATGTTTTTTAACATTCGCTTAACCTCTGTCTGCTATTTTCACTTTACATTTGTCACAGTTTTAGTTCATAAGTTTAGGTTTGATTAGTTTTATTGGTTTAGTTAGATGAAAGGATGGGTGTTGACCCGTCCTTTTTGTTTTCTGGCTGCTACACTCGTTTGCTCTCCCACTCCTTCAGCTCATCATATAAAATCACCGATAGATTTGATCGAAAGCACATAGATAACTCATATGTTATAAAACACACTTTTTAACATTCGGTTAACCTCTGAATAACATAACCGACTTATCTTTGCAGCATAGTTTTAGTTCATAAGTTTAGGTTTGATTAGTTTTATTGGTTTAGTTAGATGAAAGGATGGGTGTTGACCTGTCCTTTTTTGTTTTCACCAATCGTTAAATTCCCAATCTTCCCATAACCTGTTCTCTGTAACCTCTGCTAATGGGTAATTGTCGCTTCCCTATTTCAACGTATTCAGCTGTATATGAATCGATGCTTTTCAAAGCAACAATATAAGACCTGTGAATCCGCAGAAAATCGCTTTGGGGTAGTTTTACTTCGATATTGGAGATAGTTTCGCGTGTAACTACATTTTTATCCTGAAAATGAATCCGTACGTAATCGGCAATACTCTCAATAAAATTGATTTCCGAAAATTTAATCCGGACCATTTTACGATCCGAACGCACAAAAAAGAAATCGGAATCATCGGATTCTGAAACAGTCTCTGTTACCTGACTGACAGGAACATTTTCGACCATGTATTTTTGAATTCCCTGTAAAAAGCGCTCAAAAGAAATGGGTTTCAGTAAATAATCGACCGCCTGCAAGTCAAATCCGTCAACAGCATATTCGCGATAAGCAGTCGTAAATATTACTTTGATGTTCTTATTTATTGATCGGGCAAACGACAATCCAGACATTTCGGGCATATTAATATCCAGAAAAATCAGGTCGATTGACTTACTACTGATAATTTGAAACGCCTGAAGGGCACTTTTACACGATGCGACCAACTCAAAGCTTTCGAGTTTTGCCAGATGGCTTTCCAGAATCTCCCGGGCAACGGGTTCGTCGTCCACTACCAGGCACTTAACTTTCTTGCTCATTTTGTATTTCCAGGTTTTCGATTGTCAATTCGGCCCAATACCAGTTCTTTTCTATTTGCTTACTCAGTTTATACCGGTTTCGGTAATTGAGGTCAAGTCTTTTTCTGATGTTTTCCAATCCGATTCCGGCTTTCTCCTTCCCGTTTTTATCCTCCAGATTTGTATTGCCTACCCTAAAACGTAACCGATTATCACCGATCTCAATCTTCACGATAATTTGCAAAAAGCCGTTAACCAGATTCCCGTGTTTGAATGCATTTTCAACAAAAGGCATCAGCAGCATCGGAGCAATTTGTATCCTCTCTCCAATCTCCTCCGATTCGAACTCCACTTTCAGCGTATCCTTAAAACGTATTCTTTCCAATTCAACATATTCCTGTATGTGCTGCACCTCTTCGCGAAGGTCAACCATCGGCTTGCTGACCTGATATAAAATATAGTCCAATAAATTGGATAGCTTTAATATTATTTCGGGGGTTTGCGCCGACTGTTTTAACGCAAAGCCGTAGATGGTATTCAGGGTATTAAACAAAAAATGCGGATGAATCTGCATCTTCAGGTAATGCAACTCCTGATCCTTCATCTGCAACTGTGTTTCCAGTATTTTATTTTGCAGCTCCCGGTTTTGAGATGCTGTTTTAAAATTGGAATTCAGTAAAGTAAAAAAGCTAACAACGCCCGCGACCATATACACCAGCAGAAGAATAAAAAGGAAATTTTTACTCATCGGCGGCATTACCGCAGTATTAAAACTTAAAAGAAAAATGAGGCATCCATACAACACCAACACGATGATATACGACGAAACTACGATGGTGTAAAAACTGTAAAGCGCAAACAACAGGTACTTCTTCGCCAGCAAATATTTTGGGATCAGGTAATACACCACAAAATAGGTGACCGCCATGGTTACCGGAAGCAAACAACTCGAAAACCAAGTGATGTAACGCTGATCGTTTGAATTATAACTAAAAAAATAATAGAAGAAAAACCACACTCCAATCCAGAATATTGAGTGCAGAAAAATGGTTTTTGAGTTCTGTTTTTTTAGCCTGATCATACAACAATATTACTGAAAATCTGCTGATTTACTTTCATTTATCGACAGAATGCAGCTTAAAGGGGAATTTTGACATAATCTCAGTATAAATTTCCGTTTATACCTTTAAATTTGTTGAAAAGCACTTTATTTAAGGCATCTGTCTGATTAAAAATTTTGCGGTTCAGGCTTTCTTTAAATTTGAATCATTAACCATAAAAACAGAAAAAATGAAATCAATTATCGGAAAATTTATCGATGGAGGTCCTGCTTTTACTGTACTCATTTTTGCATGTTTAATCATCGTTCTGATTCTGTTTACTGCAGGCCTGCTAAAAAAAGAAAGCCGCCCAAAGCTCATGGAATTAATAAAACACATTGGCTGGTTTGCTGTAGCCTGGGGATTTATGGGGCGAACTTTTGGTCTGATCCATGCTTTTGACGCCGTTTCTGCTCACGGGGAATTGACCCCCAGTTTGCTTGCCGAAGGCTTAAAAATGGCGCTGGTCGATCCGTTAATGGGAATCTTTGTTTTTGTCATCGCCCGCCTCTGCATTATTGTAATGGTAGCGATACAAAAGCGTTGAACGAAAACACTCCAACCAAAGACGATAAACTGGATAAACCTAGTTTCAAGCGATTTTTAAACTGGAGTCAACTCTTATGGCGGTTAACTGTTTATTGGGAAATAACTTTTCAAACATGAACAGAAAACCGCTTAACTCAATCGACGAAGTCATCGAAATTCTTGATTCAATCGTTGAAGAATCCATCCAAAAAGAAGATACACCGGGATATTTTGCAGTGTTGTACCGAAGGGTAACAATCGAGATAAAAGAAGGGATTGAAGCCAACCGTTTTGAAGATGGGCAACGAATGGAAAAGCTGGATGTCATTTTTGCCCAACGGTACATCGATGCCTATTACAATTGGAAAGACGGTAAGGCTGTAACATCATCATGGAAAAGGCTTTTAAGCAGGCAAAAAACAATCAGTTACTGGTGATTCAACATCTGTTATTGGGAATAAACGCCCACATTAACCTCGACCTGGGAATTGCCGCAGCAGAAGTATCCGAACCCGGTAAAATCAATCGTATTGAAAATGATTTTAACCAGATCAATCAAGTCCTTTCGTCTCTGGTGGAAGAAGTTCAGGGAAATCTTTCTTCAATTTGGCCATTTCTACAGAAAATACTTTCACTATCAGGCAAGATCGATAATTTCGTTATTGACTTTAGCATGAAACTGGCACGCGACGGCGCCTGGAAATTTGCAACTGATATCGCAAACCATGATCGATTAGAATGGCCGGAGCAAATTTCAATCCGCGATCAGAAAGTGGCCAAAATTGAACAAATAATAATTCGTCCGCGGAAATGGATTCAATTTATAATCTGGATAATTCGGCTGTCTGAAAAAGGAACCGTGGCCGAAAAAATAGAAAAACTAACGCGGTAACTTAACATTGTAAGCCACCGCGTCTTTTTTATTTCAACTAAACTCTAAGATTTAATTTTCCCGTAGACTACAGCCAGTATTTCCTCCTCTTTTTGTTTGGCCGACTGCAGCAGCTTGTCAGCAAGCGCGAGTTTTTCATTCAGAAATTCCTTGTCTCCAAAACCGGCGGCATTGATTTTTACGTTTAAATACGCTCCTTCAACAGCTGTTCGCGCACACAGTGCACCAACGCCCGCATCCGAAACTGAGTTTGGATTTCCAAAATCGGCCATGGCTTTCATCACTTCCAGCGAGTCATGCGCCAGCTGCATCACTTTCAGTGGAACCTCAATGGCATTTTTTGTGGCATCCTGAATCGCCTGTTTTCGTTCAACCTTTTCCTGATCGCTTGATTTGGGCAAACCAAAGGCCGCCATTATTTTATTGAAAGCGTCGGTATCTTCATCCACACACTGCAACAACGCAGCATGAAAGTGCTTCCCTTTTTCTGCCCAGTCAGAGAATTCTTCCCAACGTTCATCCCATCCGCGTTTGTGAGCTGAGAGATTGGCCACCATCGACCCGAGCGCTGCACCCAAGGCTCCTACATAAGCGGAAATAGAACCGCCTCCGGGCGCGGGAGATTCGGAAGCTGTCTCGTCTTTAAACTGCGACAAAGTCAGATCCACCAGCTTTCGTGCATTTTTATCCTCGATAACATACTCGATTATTTTCTTTCGGGGATCAAATGGGCCAAGATCATCCAGCCCAAGCGATTTTACGGCAATTTTGATAATCTCCTCATCCGAAATTCCGGTTGAACGTTGTTGTTTGCGCAGGAAATATTTTCCGGCCTCCAGCATCGACTGCAAAGGAATCAGTCCGACCAATTCAGACCCGGTTGCCCGGAGTCCGCGCTCCCGAGCCTTTTCTGACACTTCATCAAATGCAACATGAACCGGCGTTACAGTGATATCGGTAAGGTTAATCGAAATCTGGGCGATGCCATATTCTTCGATGTACCATCCAATTGCACGTGTCTTTTTTAAACTACCGGGAATCCTGACCGGCTCACCGTTTTCATCGGTTACAATTTCACCGGTAACCGAATCTCCTTCGCGTTTTACACGGCCCGCTTCCCGGATATCAAAAGCAATGGCATTTGCCCGCCGGGTAGATGTGGTATTTAAGTTCACATTGTACGCCACCAAAAAATTACGGGCACTAATTGCCGTTGCTCCACTTCCTTTTACACGCTCGTTCCAGGCGTCGGGACCAAAATCAGGCTTCCATTCAACCGACGAGATTCTGTCTTTCAAACCTTCGTATTCTCCTGAACGGCAGTTTGCCAGGCTTCTTCTTTTTTCGTTAAACGCTGCAAACTCGTAGCAAAACACCGGTATTCCCAACTCATTCCCTACCCTTTCGGCCAGTTTTCGCGCATATTCCACGGCCTCATCCATGGTTACATTGGCAACAGGCACCAGTGGACATACATCGGTAGCACCAAAGCGCGGATGCTCACCTTTGTGCTGGCTCATATCAATCACCTCGGCAGCTTTTTTTATTCCTCTGAAAGCAGCTTCCACCACATCATCGGGTTCACCAACAAAAGTTACCACTGTACGATTGGTTGCCTTGCCCGGATCAACATCCAGTAAACTAATGCCTGCCACACTTTCGATGACATTGGTAATTTCCTTGATTATACTCATATCGCGGCCTTCAGAAAAATTAGGCACGCACTCGATAATTTTTTTCATAGTTTAGCTTTTATGGAGCAACATTAAGTTGCCGCCTTTACTCAATTACCCTTTAAGAGGCTAATTTAAGACATGCGCAAAGTAAAGAGAATGATTTTTAACAGCGTTCGAATGTTTGAATTTCTCCGTTCAGGATAACCGTTTCCACCAGGCTGGATCCATAATAATACGGGAGATATTCAATTCCGGGCACTTCGGAGGTGATAAACAGGTTGGCCACTTTTCCCCGGGCAATACTTCCGTATGAATCGTTGATTCCCATGGCATAAGCGCCATTGATGGTAGTCGCGTTGATCACCTCTTCGGGAAGCATTTTATAGTTGATACATCCCATTGATGCAATGAGGTTCATGTTACCGCTGGGCGAAGATCCGGGATTAAAATCGGAGGCCAGCGCTATGGGCAGACCGGCATCGATCATTTCGCGCACCGGAGACAGTTTCATACCTAAAAAGAAAGCAGCTCCCGGTAATACCGTCGGCATGGTTTCGCTGTCTTTTAATGCAGCAATTTCGTTCTCCTCGATAAATTCGAGATGATCGACCGAAAGTGCGCCGTATTTTACCCCCACCTGAACACCGCCGGTTAACCCCAATTCGTTGGCATGAATTTTTGGTTTCAATCCGTATTTAATTCCGGCCATCAGAATCCGTTCGGTATCTTCTACCGAGAAAAATCCCCGATCGCAAAATACATCAATGTAATCCGCCAGTTCTTCAGTTGCCACTTGTGGAATCATTTCATTGATCACCACATCTACATACTTCGAGGGATTACTTTTATATTCAACCGGAATGGCATGAGCTCCCAAAAAAGTAGCCCTGACGCAAATTGGTGCGGTTTCCTTTATCCAGCGAATAACCCGAAGCATTTTGAGCTCGTCTTCCGTATTTAAGCCATAACCACTTTTAATCTCCACCGCTCCGGTTCCCATCTTCATTATCTCTATCACCCGCTCCATCGCATCATTATAAAGCTCTTCTTCCGATGCTTCGTGCAAACGTTTCGCCGAATTTAAAATACCACCACCGCGGCGTGCAATTTCTTCGTACGAAAGTCCTTTTATGCGATCGACAAATTCCTTTTCGCGCGACGAAGGATATACCAAATGCGTGTGCGAATCGCAATAAGCGGGATACACCAACCGCCTCGAACAATCAATCTCTATCAATAAATCATCGTCGCGATACACATCTTTCAACTGATCCATTCGCCCAAATTCTTCAATTACTTCATCGCGAATAATTACAAAGGCGTTTTGGATGGTCGTTACCTTCCCCATTTCCCTACCTGCCCGGTACGATACAGGATCGTCTTCCACCTGAACAAGTTCTCTTATATTCTCGAGTAATAGCTTCATTGTAAAAATGCTTTTAAATCATCATTCTGCAACAAGGACACAACTTCCAACCGGATCCTTATTTCTTCCCGCTGTTTACCTTCCAACAAAAATTCAACTTTTGGCAGGCTGAACGTTCTTGTTAAGCGATGTTTGACTTAGTTCTTAAAATTCTTTTCAACTCATTCTGACAGAGCCACCAAAGTCAGCAACCTGCACTAATTTTAATAATAAGGTACAAAAATGCCGGCATAAATCAAGCTTTAAATCACATAAATTCAAATGACAAATTTCACCCTGTTTAACGTAATTATTCAGATATTCAGGAATAAAATCTATCCTGAGCGAAATAATACAAAGGCAGAAAAGATCATTTCGAAATGAATCCGGCAGGAATTGCTATTTTCGGCATACAAAACTTGCGACCATGCTCAAAAAAGTACCTCATACTTATGTTATTGTTTTCGGATTGATTGTTTTATGCGCTGCATTAACATGGGTTATTCCGGGTGGAGAATTCGAAAGAAATGACGTAGTGGTGAACGGTGTGGAACGCAGTGTGGTGAAAGTCGGCTCGTTTCATTTTACCGAGAGTAAACTGCAAACCTGGCAAATCTTTTCCTCCTTTTTCGACGGTTTTTTGCGTACTTCCAATATTATTGCGCTGATTGTAATGATCGGCGGTGCATTTTGGATTTTGAACGACAGCAAATCCATCGACATCGGCATCCTTTCGTTCCTTCGTTTCCTGAAGCGTTGGGAGAAATCAAAACTACTGGCTCGAATAGGCGTGAACAACATTATTCTAACAGGAGTAATGACTGTATTTAGCTTGTTTGGAGCCATTTTCGGAATGAGCGAAGAAACCATTGCCTTCACCATTATTTTTGTTCCGCTTGCCATTTCGATGGGCTACGATTCGATTGTTGGGGTGTCGATGTGTTTTGTTGCGGCAGCCCTTGGTTTTGCCGGTGCATTTCTGAATCCTTTTACGATTGGCATTGCGCAGGGCCTGTCCGACATCCCGCTGTTTTCTGGTATTGAATACCGTATGATCATGTGGTTGGTCATCAACATTGTCGGGTTCACCTATATTCTTCGATATGCTGCCAAAGTGAAAAAGACTCCCCAAAAATCGCCGGTATACGAAGACGACAATTACTGGCGTTCGCGAAGTGAATCCCTACATTCAGGAAGTCGAAATATAAACTCAAAACCGGCCTGGTTTGTATTGACACTACTTTCGATCAGCCTCATTGTTTTTTCGGTGTTGATCCCTGAAAGTCATATCCTTGTAGGCAACCAAACCTATAACTTCCCGGCACTACCTGTTGCAACGGTACTGTTCGTAGTCATGGGAATCTTCACTCTACGGCATTCGGTCCAGTATTTTATTCTTACGTTACTTACTTTTACCATCGTTTTTTTAGTGATCGGAGTGATGGGACACGGGTGGTACATCAAGGAAATTGCCACCATTTTTCTGTCCATGGGTATTTTCTCCGGAATGGCAGCCAACAAATCGCCCAATGCAATTACCAAACTTTTTCTGGATGGGGCAAAAGATATACTTCCGGCAGCTTTAATTGTTGGATTGGCTCGTGGAATTGTTGTTATCCTTGAAGACGGAAATGTGATCGACACCATTCTTTTTTATGTGTCTGATTCGATGAAAGATTTTGGAGAAGTAGGGTCGATGACGCTTATGTATGCCATTCAAACTTCGCTAAATGTATTTATCCCCTCCGGTTCGGGTCAAGCCGCTCTGACCATCCCGATCTTGTCGCAAATTTCTGATTTAATTGGCATTTCGCGTCAGGCAACCGTAACCGTTTTCCAACTGGGTGACGGCTTTACCAATATGATTACGCCAACATCCGGAGTTTTGATCGGCGTATTGGGAATTGCAAGGATTCCTTACGAAAAGTGGTTTAAATGGATGGCACCGTTTATGGTAATTTTGATCGTGCTTGGTTTTCTGCTACTATTGCCCACCGTCCTGATTCCCCTGAGCGGATTCTAAAAAATTGAAGTAATCGGTAAAAAATAGCATAAAAAAAGCCCGTATAAAACGAGCTTTTTGAATTTCTTATGTTGTCCGGCTATTCGTCGATTGAAATTGCTTCTACCGGGCAAACTTCTGCGCAAGAACCACAATCAGTGCAAAGGTCCGCATCAATGGAGTAGATATCACCTTCCGAGATCGCGTCAACCGGGCACTCATCTATGCAAGTTCCGCATGCAATACATTCATCTGAAATTTTGTATGCCATAACAATGAAGTTTTAGTTAAACATTAACGTTTCAGCAAATGTACAAGTTTTGATAAAAAAACAAACGCCATCGTTCATTTAATTCCCCCGATTTGTCAAATACACACATAAGTGACTGATTATCAACAGATAAAACTCCCCTGCACTGTTAATATTCAATTAATTTATATCACCATTTCTTTTCTTATGAAAAAAGCCGTGAAGCACACCGGTAATGTCGTAAATTTGATTGAGGTATAATTATTGTTGTTTTTCGATACTCGCAATGAGATCAACATAGGTAAGAAAACAACACAAAATCCAAAAATTAAACGAATGAAAAAGATCGCCTCCTTGCTGCTTGTTTCCATTTTATTTTGCTGGAGTTGTAAAAGTCCCAAAAGTGTTATAGAAGTTGCACCGACAAAACCACCGGTAGTAACGAGCGAAATAACCTACAGCTATTCAGCCGACCAGATCCGCTACGGGAAAAACAACTTTAAACGGGCTTGGGCCAATAAAAACAATGTTCAACTTCTTCACCTTTCCATACTAAATAACGCTGATGATGCCATTCACGGAAGCCAGCTCGGTTTTTATTCGGATGGGAACAAGCTCGAAATGGTCAATAACAGACTCGCGGCCGAGAAATTGGGCACCCGGCGCTTTCCCAAGGCCGCATATGTAATTCCCGTTGCCATTGTGTTTTATGTTGCATGGGAAGTAATTTTGGAAATGGTGGGAGTAAACGACGATCTCGACGGTGACGGATTTAGCGACTATCCCGACTTTCCGCAAAATAAGGAAGAAAAAGCCCCCACTGAAAAAATGAACTTTGTGCAACGCGAACTTTACCTCTTCAATATCGCCAGCGAAATTATTTATCCCCATAAAAAGGTGGAAGGATTTGTTGCTTTCCGCTCGAAAAAGCCCATCACAGAATTAACCATTAAACTGGAAGACACCGATTACAAAGTGGTTCAATGATTCGTTTCAGCATCCAGTTTTTCACATTGTTCTTCCAGGTTTGCTTTTTCATAGAAGCCTGCGTGGGCAAAATTCAAAAACTTCAGAATTCTGAAAGCGTTGAATTTCTGGAAGAAACGCTTTTGAAACATACCGACAGAAGCACAGTTCGCATTTAATTCAGCCAGATCTTCGTCAAAAACATCCTCGGTTAAAAATGCAGCCACCGACTTGGGTAATTCGCTGATGATCTTTTGGTATCCGGATTCATCAATAAGATACAAATCTGCTACCCGATCAAAAAATGCCTTTAAGTCGCTGAAAGCATCAAAATTATATGTCGAAGTCAGGTCTTCTTCTCCAGCGAGCCACTTCTGCAAAATAGGGCCGGTACCAAACGGCACCCTATCAGACAACCGTGCCGATGGCTGGACTGTGGTAGTAAGAATTTCTCCCACGCGTCCGATTTGAACGAGGTTTTGCAGGAAGTAAAAATCTTCCCCAGCCTGCCGACGGTTCATTCCCCCGCGTTTTACATAGGCCTGTGCCGTAACAGCAAAGGCCGAGCCCACGGTGAACATCGAAAAAGGATAGCCCGCATAATCCAACGCTCGTTTATAATAGCCGAGGTACTTTTCATACAATTCAATTCCCTGCAGTTGTTTGGATTCGAGATTTTCGGTTTGATGCGAAAACGAGATGGTAGCCCCCACTTCCTTTGGATTATTTCTGAAATGGTTCTCAATTTCAACCAAATAATTCGGCTCTACCAATGTATCAGCATCCAACGAAACAATAATACCATCGTTCTTACCTATGGCATTAAACCGAAGAAGGGCTTCATCCATTCCTTTTTTTCGCGCCAGCCCTGCTCCTGCCCACTTTTTTCGGAGTTCCACAGGTCCAATGGCAAAGAATGACAATTTGCTTTTGCAGTTTTTGCCGATCCACACATCCAGTTCCGTTCTGGTTTTTTGGTTAAACGATTGGGTTGCTTCTGACGCTACCTCGGAATGGTTGATCAAAACAAGTACTTCAACCGCCATTTCCGGCAAAATACATCTTTCGAGCGAGCGCAATGTATTCAAAACAGCAGGTTCGCGCAGGCACGGAATTACTACAACGATCCCGAGACCACTATCAGGCTTCTGCGGCAACAGAGCCTCTATGTTGTTTTTGATTATATATTGATTGGCAAACACAGTAGTACAAAACTAAAATAAACGGCAAAAAAAATCCGGGCTATACCCGGATTTAATTTATGTTGAATGTTTTTGTCTATTTGTCTTTTGCAGCCTTATGCTCCTCATTCAAAGCAGCCAGCACTTCTGCAGTAAGATTATGCGCTTCCGGGCCAATCAAAACCTCCCCCGAGTTGAAGATGAAATCGTATTTGGCGGTTTCGTTGTAACGTTTCAGGTAATCCATCAGGTTATCCAGAATCTTCTTGTTATTTTCCTGCTGAATTTCCATCAACTTAGCCGACAATTCCTGATCAAGTTTTACGATTTCCTGCTCTTTTCCAAGTAAACGATCGCGTTCTTTAACGGCAGTTTGCTCGGTTAAAAATCCTCCGCGTTGTAATTTTTCCTGAAATGCAGCAGCTTCTTTTTCAAATGTCTGACGTTTTGTTCCGTATTCACTGTTATAAGCTTCCTGTTTCTTTGAAAACTCGTCGTGCAGCTCCTGGGCCAAATCATAATTAACAATAATCGAGTCGGCTTTGACATATGCTATTTTCAATCCGCCAAGTGATTCGTTGCTCTTACTTCCGTCTGTCGCGGTTGTATCATTACCACTGCCTCCTGTAAAATGAAGAACATATAACACGGCAACTGCCACAAATAACACTGCACTAACAACAATTGATGATCCTTTCATTACAATTTTACTTTAAATTCAAACAAGTAGGTTTATTCTTTTTATAGACCGAACAAAGATAATTTTTTCGTTGAAACGCAATATAGCAAACCTGTTTTTTTAATCTTATTAACAACCGCTACGTCGGGAAACCTGCATTAAATCATAATTCGTGAATGATAAACGTCATTGAATTAAAGTTACTGCCGATACTAATTTTACCGTGGAAAAAATAGTATTAATTAAAATTTGGAATGTTGAACAAGATCATATCAAATATATTACCCTACATGCCAAAGAAATTGGTGTGGGTATTTTCGAAACGGTATATCGCCGGCGAAACGATTGAAGACGCAGTACTGGCTTCAAAATTGCTTAATGCGAAAAATATTGAAGTAACCATCGACATCCTGGGCGAGTTTATTAAAAACCTCGACGAAGCAGAACAAAACTGCAAGGATTACCTGGATGTGATTGAGCGGTTCACAACAGAGAATGTAAAAGGAAACTTTTCGGTTAAGCCCACGATGTTTGGCCTGCTGATCGACAAAGAAGTATGCTATAAATATATGCGCGAGGTTGTAAAAATGGCAGCTTCTAAAAATTCGTTTATCAGAATCGATATGGAAGATTCGCAGTGTGTCGATATGGAAATTGAAATATTCAGGAGACTACGTACCGAATTTCCGGCCAACGTAGGACTGGTTTTACAAGCCTACATGAGACGGACAAAGAGCGACCTGGAAGCGTTAAACGACCTGAATACTGAAGCACACCCGATCAGTTTCCGCCTTTGTAAAGGAATTTACATTGAGCCTGAAAAAATTGCCTTCAAAGGCTACCAGGAAGTCAGGGACAATTACCTGGCCGACCTGAAATTCATGTTCGAAAACAAGATGTACGCCGGTATCGCCACGCACGATAAATACCTGGTAGATGAAGCCATCAAAATGATCCGGGAAATGAACATTCCGAAACACATGTACGAATTTCAGATGTTGTACGGCGTTACCCCGGAACTTCGTCAAAGCATTGTTGACGACGGTCACCTGATGCGCGTTTATGTTCCCTACGGGCTAAAATGGTTCAACTATTCAACCCGCAGGCTCAAAGAAAATCCAAAAATGGCGCAACACATTATTAAAGCACTTTTTGTAAGAGGATAATTTTCTGAACATTATACAATGAAAAAGGATGGCTATAAACCATCCTTTTTTATTTCTTCAGCACCAGCACTTCAGTTAACGCTCTTTTGGGTACATGATGAATATCCTTTTCATCGCGCCAGTACTTAATATCGTCGCCGGCAGTGTCAATCACCACTTCTTCTGCAGGTTTACCCAGCGCAATTGCCCAAAGCAATTCCAAATGGGAAGGCAATTCCAGCAGTCGCGCAACCTTGCTCTTGTTAACAGAACCAATAATACACCCGCCACAACCGTCTTCCACTGCAGCTAAAAGAATACTTTGCATGGCAATTCCATCGTCGCAGTAATGATTGTCTGAAATCGTTTTATCTTTTAAAACCATAACATAAGCCACCGGCCGTTCGTGTTCGGCTGGTCCTTTCCAATCGCTTAAATACCCCGCCCAACCTAAAAACGGGAAAATGCTTTCACAAAGCTCGGGTTCCGTAACAATGGCATATTTTAACGGTTGCATATTTCTTCCGCTGGCTGTTAAGCGGGCTAAATCGATCCACTTTTCAATTTGTTCGGGCAATAACTTAAAATCAGGATTAAACCTGCGGTAACTGCGGTTTTTTAGAATTAGGTTACGAAGCATGTTTTTATTTTTGAAAATCAAAATTAGAAGAAAAAAGGATAAAAGTGAAGCGTAAAAAGAATTGCTGACCAAACTTAACCACTAAGAAAAAAACACTACACCCTATCCTTTGGTGGATAAACGCCGGGCTTAATCGCTTATTATTACCACATCATTAATAAATGTTAAAACGTATTACCTGAAATAATTTTCAGTACAAACAAATCCAAACCATTTATTTTTAGCTTTGCATAACAGAACAGAACACTTTTACACAACAAGACTGATTTTATACGATGAGTAAATTAAACATTAAGATCGACGAAAATTCGAACGTGCTGAAATTCCAGCAATTGGTTGAATCGATTATCGATGCCATTAGTCAGAATCAGCTGAAAGAAGGAGAAATGCTTCCTTCGGTAAATCAATTGATCAAGGAATCACAATTATCCCGCGATACGGTTTTTAAAGCATACGCCGAACTGAAAAAAAGAGGAGTGGTGGAATCGGTTCCGAACCGCGGTTATTTTGTTACCAAAAAAATTACCAAAGTCTTTCTTTTCCTCGACACGTTTAAAGCTTACAAAGAAGTCTTGTATCATTCGTTTGTTAAACAGCTGAATAAAAACGTAAGTGTCGATCTGCAATTTCATCATTATAACATTGGTCTTTTTGAAAAGATTATTGATGAGAGCCTCGGAAAATACAGCAAGTACATCATCATGAATTTTGATCACCCAAAAGTGAATCAGATCATCCAAAAAATTCCTGCCGATCAGCTTTTGATCATCGACTGGAACATCCGATCCGACGAAAACACCAATACCGTTCGGCAAGACTTTGGACAAGCAGTATACGATTGCTTTGCCGACAATCTGGATTCGATAAAAAAGTACAATAATTTTGTTTTTTACTATCCACCTTTTACTTACCACCCCAAAGATGCCATTGAGTATTTCAATAAATTCTGCAACGACTTTAAGATCAAGCATGAAGTGATCTACAATGCCGAAGATTTTCGGATCAAAAAAGGCTCACTTTATTTCCTGGTAAGCGACCGCACCCTCGCCCATTTACTCGACCAGTGTGCCGAAATGGGCTACGAGCCGGGACAACAGGTGGGCGTAATTTCCTACAACGAAACTCCCATGAAGAAATATGTAAAAAATGGCATTACCGTAATCTCTACCGGTTTTGAAATAATGGGGCAAAAAGCAGCGGAGTTTGTAAACGCCGGCAAACCGATGAAATTTACGGTCCCGACATCACTGACCATACGTTCTTCGTTGTGATGTTCTAAAACACTTTTTTATTGTTTTGAAAGCTTGGAAACAGGCTTTAAATTTGGCTTACAACAGAACAGAACAGATTAAAATAACTAAAACGACTAAACAATCATAACCATGCACTTATTAGGATTCGATATTGGAAGCTCATCGGTAAAAGTTTCGCTTATTGAAGGAGAAAAAGGCAACCTGGTTGCCAGCGCTTATTATCCAAAACAGGAAATGAAAATTACGGCCCTCCAATCAGGGTGGGCAGAACAAGCCCCCGAACTTTGGTGGGAAAACCTGAAACTGGCTTTGCCAGAAGTGTTATCCCTCTCAAAAGTTTCTCCTGAAGATATTGAGTCAATTGGCATTTCGTACCAAATGCATGGGTTGGTAATGGTCGACAAAAACCTGGAAGTCATCCGGCCTTCCATTATCTGGTGCGACAGCCGCGCCGCTGCCTATGGCGATAAAGCATTTTCTGAAATTGGTGAGCAACGTTGCTTAACCAAGCTGCTGAATTCTCCGGGTAATTTTACCGCATCGAAACTAAAATGGGTAAAAGAAAACGAACCGGAATTATTTGACAAAGTCTACAAGATCATGTTACCGGGCGATTATATCGCCATGAAATTAACCGGGCTGCCACAAACCACGGTCAGTGGTCTTTCCGAGGGGATCATGTGGAATTTCCATGAAAACTCGCTTGCCAATCTGCTATTCGAAAACTATGGATTTTCATCTGAAATAATCCCGGAGATTGTCCCCACATTCGCTGTTTCCGGTCAGGTTTCTGAAAAAGCCGCAAAAGAACTGGGGCTTTCAACTAAAACAAAAATAAGCTACCGGGCCGGCGACCAACCCAACAATGCTCTTTCGCTCAACGTGCTGAATCCCGGCGAAATTGCAACCACTGCAGGTACTTCCGGAGTGGTTTACGGAGTAAGCGACGAAATAAAATTCGATCCAAAATCGAGGGTAAATACTTTTGCCCATGTAAATCACACCGGTAAAGATCCGCGTTTGGGTGTTCTGCTCTGCATCAACGGAACCGGTATTTTAAATGCCTGGCTAAAAAGAATGGTCGGAGAAAACCTTTCGTACGAAGAAATGAACGAACTGGCTTCCCAGGTAGCTATTGGCGCCGATGGATTGTCAATTCTTCCGTTTGGAAACGGGGCTGAACGCGTATTGCAGAACAGAAATATCGGTTCGCAGTTTTCCGGAATTGACTTTAACCGTCACAGCAAAAGCCACCTGTTACGCGCTGCACAGGAAGGCATTGTGTTTTCGTTCAGATATGGCATGGACATCATGAAAAATATTGGGATCGATGCAGCAGTTATCAAAGCCGGAAAAGCAAATATGTTCCTCAGTCCCCTATTTCGGGAAACGCTGGCAGGAATTTCGGGCGCTACCATCGAATTGTATAACACCGACGGATCGGTTGGTGCAGCGCGCGGCGCTGGTGTTGGCTCGGGGTATTACAAATCCTTTACCGAGGCCTTCATCAACCTGAAAAAACTGGATGTTATTGAGCCCGACACCAAAAATTCAGCAGCCTACCAGGCAGCCTACGAAAACTGGAAAACCCGGCTCGAAAAGGAAATCGGTTAATAAATGCGACTAAACTGTAAACGTAACCTAAATCAATAATTGTCATGAAAAATTTTTCCAGAAGATCGTTTCTAAAATCCGGCACAGCTGCCGGCATTGGAATAGCATTTATTCCAAATTTAATCAGTTGTTCACCCAATACTCAAAAACTGAGATTTGCGATGATTGGTGTTGGTGGCCGGGGACAAGCCAGTTGGAGCCAGGTTCCGGTTGAAAGCCTGGTGGCCATGTGTGACGTTGATGACCGCCAGACGGAAGAAGCGAAAAAAGCAGTTCCCAATGCCAAATGGTACAAAGATTTCAGGAAAATGTTCGACGAAATGGCCAATGAAATTGATGCCGTTATGATCGCCACTCCTGACCACACCCATTTTCCGGCAGCAATGGCTGCAATGGAACTTGGAAAACATGTATTCGTTGAAAAACCACTGGCCCACAATATCTGGCAATTGCGCACATTAAAAAAAGCAGCTAAACATTATGGCATAGTTTCTCAAATGGGCAACCAGGGTCATACCACCAATGGAATCAGATTGGTAAAGGAATGGTACGAAGCCGGTGTTCTGGGCGAAGTAAAAGAAGTGATAGCCTGGCAGGGAAAGATCGATTTTGAAAAAGACAGCTATTTTGCTCAACCCAATAGTTTTCCACCCGAAGAACAAGCCATTCCTGACGGTTTGGACTGGGAGCTATGGCAAGGGCCTGTAAGCGAGCGCCCGTTTAACAAACTGTATGCGCCAAGAACATGGAGAGGTTTTTACGATTATGGCAACGGCAAACTGGGTGATTGGTGTTGCCACACCCTCGATGCGCCATTTTGGGCACTTGATCTCGGCTTGCCTGAAACAGTGGAAGCATTTGTAAAAGATCCTGTCGCCGATCATAGTTTTGTTGCCACTGAATCGGTTGTTACCTGGAATTTTGGAGCCCGTGGAAATAAAGCGCCTGTTACCATGAAATGGTATGAAGGAATAGAAAAGCCGCAAGTAAAACCGGAGTGGGGACTGAATGAACTGCCCGATGCCGGAATGATTATGATAGGTGACAAACAAACCCTGTTTACCGGGATGAGACCCAATAATCCAAGATTGCTGGTTCCCGAAGAAGAATGGAATGTATTTCTGAAAGATGCTCCGGCACAAAAATTCCCCAGAGTGGGAGAAGAAAAGCCGGTTCAGGAATGGGTGGATGCCATTAAAAACGGTACGCTTCCCGGTTCTAATTTTGACTATTCCGCCAGTTTAATGGAAATGGCACAGGTAGGCGTTTTGGCACAACGTTTCGGAGGAAAAATCACCTACGATGCGCAAAACATGAAAGCTTTAGACAGACCGGAGCTGGATCCTTACATCAAGGAAACGCCACGTGAAGGCTGGGCTTATGGCGAAAACATCTGATACAATCATTAAAATCATATTATAATGGAAGTTTTAAAAGGAAACAAAGAGTATTTCAAAGGAATTGACCAAATTAAATACGAAGGGCCGGAATCAAGAAATCCGCTGGCGTTTAAATGGTACGACGAAAACAAAGTAGTGGCCGGAAAA
>NZ_JALGYW010000056.1 GCF_023111095.1 Maribellus sp. YY47 | reverse complement strand
AACCCCAACCTTGCCGAAACAAGATTGGTTTAGGCTATTCCCTTTTCGCTCGCCACTACTCGGGGAATCACTATTGTTTTCTCTTCCTCCGCCTACTTAGATGTTTCAGTTCAGCGGGTTTGCCTCCCGGTTACCCGGGATATCCTTAAAGGATGGGTTGCCCCATTCGGAAATCTGCGGATCGATTCATATTTGCTAATCCCCGCAGCTTATCGCAGCTTGTCACGTCCTTCTTCGCCTCTGAGAGCCAAGGCATCCTCCGTACGCCCTTAGTAACTTTCTTTGGATATAAATCCTCGTATTGATTCAAAATTGTATCTCTTGTTTAAAAATAGTTGTCTCTATCTTGTGATTTGACTCTCGATAATTATTCGAAAATAATCATCAATTATTTTTCCCAACATGCCAAAGAACTTTAACTTTAAGCTACTAGCTTTGAGCTATTAGCTTCGAGTACGTAGATAATCAAGGAGTCGAACCTTTTTTCTTGCAGCCGTCCTG
>NZ_JALGYW010000055.1 GCF_023111095.1 Maribellus sp. YY47 | reverse complement strand
TTTTTTTATTTTTTGTGCTTCAAAATGTTAATGAACTTTGCGTAAAAAAACCAGCACCCTATTTCTTGCAATGCCGGTCATCTACTTTCCTTTTATCGCCTGACCTCTCTTTCCTTTCTTCTCAAATCTCCAGTATCGGCCAGAACTCGTTCCCCACTTTCGGGGCGACAAAGGTAATCAGTTTTTTGTATTCCCAAAAACTTTTTCAAGTTTTTTTCGCTTTTTTATTTTCCTGCTTCCCTTGTTCTGTAAAGGTTTCAATCACTGTTGCCAGCCTATCCCCTTTTCCAAAACTTCTCTCAGTCGCGTTAAGAACTTTGCTTTCTGTGAAAGCGGCGGCAAAGGTAGACATCTTTTTGGTTGATCCAAATTATTGATGAACTTTTTTGAAGTTTTTTCTCGCAGTGGTCAACCTACCGGTATTCCGCATTAATACAAAACTTCAACTCTCCTCTCACCTGTTCCTAATCTTTCATTCCCTCAGTGAACGCTCGCTCTTAAAGCGGCTGCAAAA
>NZ_JALGYW010000007.1 GCF_023111095.1 Maribellus sp. YY47 | reverse complement strand
GTGGTTCTAAAAGAAGGCAATGAAATGATGATAAAAGGCGCAAGAAGTTGAATTAAAACTACTCACCCTGATCCGTCAGCAGACGTATCGTCCCTCTCTATGCATAGAGAGGGAGAAGAGGGAGAGTGGTTCTAAAAGAAGGCAATGAAATGATGATAAAAGGCGCAAGAAGTTGAATTAAAACTACTCACCCTGATCCGTCAGCAGACGTATCGTCCCTCTCTATGCATAGAGAGGGAGAAGAGGGAGAGTAAAAAACATGAATGGATAATTTGAAACGATGAGTAACAATCATACACCAATTAGTCGAGCTAGAAAGCTTCGTCGTGAAATGACGGAAGAAGAGCTTATTCTATGGCAGAAACTGAGAGGTCGAAAGTTTCTTGGATTGAAATTTCTACGTCAACATCCGATTATTTATGATAGGATTAACAACGAGCCAAAATATTTCATTCCTGATTTTTATTGTGCTGAAAAAAAGCTTGTGATTGAAGTTGATGGTAAGATTCATGAGTTTCAGAAAGGAAGAGATCGGAAGAGGGAGGAGATTCTAAACGGAGCAGGACTATGTATTCTGCGAATTAAAAATGAAGAAATTGAAAATGATGTATTCACAGTTTTAAAGAAAATTGAGGCTTTTATATTGGAAAACTCACCCTGATCGTGATCCGTCAGCTGACGGACACAATCGTCCCTCTCTATGCATAGAGAGGGAATGAGGGAGAGTGGTTCTAAAAGGAGGCAATGAAATGATGATAAAAGGCGCAAGAAGTTGAATTAAAACTACTCACCCTGATCCGTCAGCAGACGTATCGTCCCTCTCTTCGCGAAGAGAGGGAGAAGAGGGAGAGTGGTTCTAAAAGAAGGCAATGAAATGATGATAAAAGGCGCAAGAAGTTGAATTTTAAAACTACTCACCCTGATCCTTCAGCAGACGTATCGTCCCTCTCTTCGCGAAGAGAGGGAGAAGAGGGAGAGTAAAAAAAGACCTACTAATAAAAAGAGATAAAATAAAACAAATGTCGAACAACGGATTACATCACCTATTGGTAACGGGTAGTGAGTACTCAGTACCAAATAGACTCTCCCCCCTGGGGGGAGCCGGAGGGGGTCTTAGTCCGCAATACCTCAATGCCTATGGAAAAAGTTTTTGCAAAATGAACCTGACTGACCCGAAAAAAGAGCAGCAAAAAGATGCTGTTATTTCAAGATTTAGTGAATTAACAGACATCTGTAATAGGAATGAGTCAAAACTTAAGGAAGGTGAGACACCCGAAATGAAACTCACCCTGATCCGTCAGCTGACGGATCGTCCCTCTCTTCGCGAAGAGAGGGAGAGTGGTTCTAACAGAAGGCAACGAAATGCTGATAAAAAGCGCAAGAAGTTGCATTTAAAACCACTCACCCTGATTGAAACTGCGTTCCAATCGTCCCTCTCTATGCATAGAGAGGGAATGAGGGAGAGTAATCTTCCTTTGCCAACAGCACCCGGCTCCGTGCACTTTGCCCTTTGCTCCGAGCTCTTAGCTCCATGCTCTTGGCTTTTTGCTCTTAGCTCTATGCTCTCGGCCCTTAGCTCTTTGCTCTTGGCTCTTAGCTCTTTGCCCCATGCCCTTAGCGCTATGCTTAGTGCCTGGAGGCCGATACGTAAAACAAATAACAAAAAAATAAACCGGGCTGTCTTTACTCCCCTTATTGGGAGGGGTGGCGAGAAGCTCTTAATTACAACAGAATTTAAAACAAATACTTAATTATTTAACCGGCTTAGGTTTCCTGTAACCACGGAGATTTCCCCATTTGGGGGAATGCCCGAAGGGAAGGGGGTTAGGCCACAAAAATTTTAAATTATGAAAAAGCAAATTTTATTTCTAACGTTTTTTGTCACGGCTATTTTTGCCGGGAACAGTGCCTTTGGGCAAACTCCAATAATAGCAGAAGGAACACCAAATCCTTATGTAAGTTTTTTGACTGTAACGGATAATGATCCGGCAAATGTATCATGTGCAGTACAAGAAGTATTGCCGTGTTTAACAACTGTAGTTACAGATCACTTGCACCCTTTAGCTGGAGAAACATATACTTATACTGTTACAACTTCAGATGCAGCGCTGGATGCAGGGGGTAATCCAACACAAGATAGAATTCATTGGTTTGTAATAAATTACAATGATCTTACAGCTCCTGCCGGCATTATTGATCCAATCAATGATATCGATAATCTTAATGGAATAATTGATATAGGTGATGGAACGGGTGACTTCATACTAAGTAATATTGCTACTGGTGGAGTTTACAATACTCCAACTCAAACCGCAAACTCGATTGATATTACCTGGAAATCTTTTGACGGAGCTTCTAACGTTGTTCTTTTGGTAGCTTATGCAGTTGATGGAACTGGGTGTACTGATAATATTGAGGTATATCGCATTATGCCACAATTCAAGTTTACTCTCGATATTGCTGCAATTAATGATGCCGGTGCTATCATTGGAGCAATGCAAACAAGTACAGCAGAAGAATGTGTTTCCCCTATTGAATCTGCAACTTATGTCCCCGGTGCTGATGCTACTGATGGAACATTAACAGTTGATTATGGTGAGAACTACTTATTTTTCACCGTAACTGCAACTAATTTCACTCATTCTTGGTTACCTTCATTTCAAACAGAATATTCTGGTGGCGTTGGTCCTGATGGAATTACGGTATCATGGGCATATCCTGATCAAGCCGTCTTAAGTGATGCAACTACTGGAGCGGCAACTGGAACATGGACCACTGTTGGTACTGCTAATTCCGGGGCGTTGACAACTCTTGGGGGCGTTAGTGGAACAGATGTTCCCGTAGAACACCCTGATAATGATGATACGGCAACTCCAGTAGTTATTGGTGCGGATGATGGAACAGGTGAATGTATCGTTGTTAGAGTTCGAATTGATCACGGCACGCTTAATGAAAATGCAGAACCTAATGATCGTACTTTTAAGCTGGCTGTTGATGGTGTAATGTATGATGCAAATGCAACGGTTGCTGCAGATACATATGCAAACGGCACTTTAGCAGATTTAGGACCAGATTCAGATACTACTCCTGATGGTATTTGTAATGCAGATCAGTTTGAAAACGATTGGGTGAATTATATTTTGACACCAAGACCGCAGATAGAAACATCTACGACCCATGCAACGCAAGGACTTCAGTATTTCGAACTTAACAGTGGAGACAATACCAGTGGTACACCAAATGATCCTAATAATGGTTTAAATCCATAACATGAACAAACTTTGCTTTTTCATAACCTAACCGTCGGGAGACGGACAAGATATCAGTCGGGAGACTGACAAGTAGTTCAGCGGCAACGAGCAGGGGCGCCATGCCCTTTGCTCCCCGCCCTGGGCAGATGGAGTTGAAAGTTCAGGGTTAAAAGTTCAAAGTAGTTTTTACTTGTAGCTAATAACTCGGGGCTTGCTGCTAACAAGGTTATGAAAAGAGGAAAGAAGAAAATAAGTCGAGGTAATTGAAGTCTAATGACTAATGTCTGATGACCAGTGACCAATGACTTGCTGCTCCGGAAAAATCCAACGGCCGTGTGCCGGAGGAATTACGAAACAGATCTTTGGGGCTCTTTGTGAAGATCTCTGTGTCCTCTGTGTTAAAAAAAAGAAACCACAGCGCTCACGGAGAAGTCACGGAGAACACAAAGAAAGTGAACAGCCTTTGATGGAGTCGAACAATTTGACAATTTAACAGTTTGGCAATGGATGAATCTACTGAGGCTTGCAGCTTATTTACACTTAACAACATGTAAAAATGTGAACAAAAGTAACTACATAAAAACAAGCAATGCGCCTCCCCTGGCAAGGGGTACACCGTACCTGAAGCAAAGGGCAAAGGGCAAAGGGCAAAGCGCACTATACGCCATGCACTACGCTCGATGCCTGACATTCAGGGGAGGGCCGCTGCTTTATTTGGACATCGGACCTGTAGAATGTATTGGGCCTTCCCTCTGTCCGGAATGCGAAAGCAAACGGGAGACGGCTCGCAGTTCGCAACTCGCAGCTCGCAGCTTGCAGCTAATAGTAATTAACAGCTCGTGGCTCGTGGCTCGTAGCTCGCAGCTAATATTATCTTTGTGCTTCTCTGTGCGCTTTGTGGTAAAAAATGATCGTCATCCGACGAAAACCACGGAGAACACAGAGAAGTTACAGAGGACGCAAAGAGTTGAAGCATATTTTAGGGCCTGAGCAGCGATTCGGCTTTGTGTCGTGTGTGCCTGTTGTGGTTCATGTATCCGGCAGGTCATCCTGAGCGGAGTCGAAGGATGTTTCAGTATCGGCCCAATGCCCAATGACCAGTGACATTAAATGAAAAGACAAATACAAAATATAAAGGAAACAAGCTAACAGCTTACGGCTCGTAGCTCATGACGAAAAGAATCGCACATATCATCCGATGGATTCCGGGATTTCTCCTGGTACTGCTGACCGTGGCTCAGGCTTCGGCCCAGATCGTTGTGGAGGAATGTGAGACCATGACATTTAGCGTCGACAGTCGTCCGGGTATTAATGATCTGAATTTTGTCTGGGGTATTTATACCGCATCCAGTCAACCAAAAGATGTACTCGATCCGGCAGGAACACTCGATCCGGCATTATATTTTGTCGATGGCATGTATGCCAGCGGAGTGGGAAGATCGGTAAAGGTCACCGGACTGGAACCCGGGAAATATTATGTACGCATTCATGTGTGGGATGAGATAAGCTGTACCGATAACATCGAGATGTATGTAATGGAGGTCATCGAATCTACGCTCGATATGAAGATCTATGCCGATTCGGTTTGTATTGGTGAGGCAACCAATGTGTATATTCGCTTTACCGGTGTAGGCCCTTATGAAATTCAGTATGTGATAGGCGATGAATTAACGCCCAGTGTGATCAACCTGGTAGGAACCGAAGCAGATCCGGAGATTATCATCCCGATTACGCGGTTGCTTCCGGTGGGCGAAACCAAATTTTGGGTAATGAAGGTTACTGACAATTGTAAAGTATACAGTTACGAAGAAGTGGCTCCGGAAGAACGACCCGGTACCGGTATCCTGATTTATCCGAAACCAACAAAACAACCGATCTACCTAAAAGAGAATGATTAGCGTATGGAAAAGTTATATTGTAAATTAGAACTGAAAAAATGAGGAAGGCAAAGGCTGAGGCACAGGCGAAGAAAAGCTACAGTGGGCGAAGGTATCAGCCCGGAAGCGAATACCGGTTTATGAAAAATAAAACAACTCTGTGATCCTCTGTGAAAAACTCAGTGGTCCTCTGTGGTAAAAAGAAGAAAAACCACAGAGAACACAGAGAAAAGCACAGGGGGTTAGGGGTAGCCGCGGATTGAAGAGTAATAAACGAATACTGATTTATGAAAAGTAAAACAACTCTGTGATCCTCTGTGAAAAACTCAGTGGTCCTCTGTGGTAAAAAGAAGTAAAACCACAGAGAACTACAGAAGTTGAAAAATAAAAAATAATGATTCAAAGCTCTTGGCTCGCGACTCATAGTTCGGGGCCCGCAGCTCAATAAGAAATGAAAAAGTTGATGTACATAGTATTCTTCCTGCTGATGGCGGCAAATCTGCTCGCCCAGGAAACCTATGTCATCGACTCGGTATGCGTGGGAGCCGATCGCACCTATCGCCGCGATGGCGAGGCCGGTTATTCTTACTATTGGGAGCTGATTGACCGCCAAATCTCCGACACCAGTAATATCCCCGGAGTTGACTTTAAGGAGGTAAACGGTTTGGATACTACCTGGGGAAACGAGATCGCACACCTTTGGGATACCGAGGGCGCGTTCGATATTGTGGTGTACGTAACATCCGAACATGGTTGCGATACCCTCGAACAGGGAACGGTAAAGGTATTCCCCTTGCCCGAATCCTATGCCGGAGAAGACAGGGACCTTTGCGACCTGAATGAAATTACCCTTTTCGGCGACACCGCCTGGAACTACAGCGTACTGTACTGGACGGCCCCCAACGGCGACGGAACATTTACCGGTGAATACAATCTCCATCCCACTTATTATCCCGGACCCGGCGACATTGCAGCGGGCCAGGTAACACTGGTGCTTACCGCCGAAGGCCTGGCCGACAACGGAACCTGTACGCCCGCCGTTGATTCGGTTACCTTCCGCCTCTATGAAAATCTTCCGCCTAATGTTGTAAATGATACTGCCGTAACTTATGTGGATGTGCCGGTTTACATTCCGGTCATCGACAACGATAGCGATGTGGGGCTCAAAACCGATGTGGATACCTTCTCGTTGACGATTCAGCATAATCCAAGAAACGGAGCTGTTACAACTGATCTCCAGACCGGAATTGTTTTGTATACTCCGGATCCGGGATTCGTGGGCATCGATTCGTTCCAATATGCGGTTTGCGACGACGGTATTCCTTGTGAACCCAAATGCCGGCCTGCCATGGTGTATGTAACGGTTCGTTCTTACGGTTTGGGGCCTGCTGCTTTTGACGATTATTACGACTTGCCGTGCGGTAACCTGACCGGAAATGTTGCCTTAAATGACATGGACCCGGAAGTTGATAATATTGTGGTGAACCCGGTTACGCTTACACCTCCGGTAAATGGAATACTTACACTGTATGACGACGGGCATTTCGAATACGAGCCATTCTTCGATTTCGAGGAAGGTATCGACAGCTTCGAGTACGAAATATGGTACGAGGGGGCTCCCGGAATACGGGATGCTGCCTGGGTATACATTACGCGCGTGGCCGATGCCGATTGCGACGGAGTGGCCGATGTGGACGATATCGACGACGACAACGATGGTATCCGCGACGTGAATGAAGGATTTAATCCTGATTTCCCTGAACTTTCCATTGATTCGGATCACGATGGTATTCCGGATTACCTGGATATTGATTCTGACAACGATGGTATTGTGGACAATATCGAAGGTCAGGGAGAACACGATTATATCTCGCCCGATGGATGGCGGGATGAAAACAACGACGGCTGGGACGATCGTTACGATCCGAATTACGGCGGTTATCCGTTCGACCTGGCGCTGAACGACCACGATCAGGACGGCCAGCCCGACTACATCGATATTGACTCCGACAACGACCACGTGCTCGACTTTATCGAGGGACACGACGCCAATGCCGATGGTATCCCGGATGTTACCCGCCTGTTTATTGACTCGGATGGCGACGGCTTGGACGATGCCTACGACATGTGGGTGGATACCTGGGGCAACGATATTGACAATGAGATTGCACACAACGCACCGCTGCAGGATTTTGACGGCGACGGATGGCGCGACTGGCGCGATACCAACGATGAAGACGATGAGTACCTGACCGAAAATGAGGATATAAATGGCGACGGCGACTACAGTAACGACGACCTCGACCTCGACGGACATCCGGAGTACCTCGATACCGAAATGAATTGTGATCTCTTTATTCCGGAAGGTTTCTCTCCGAACGATGATGGCATTCACGACTTCTTCCAGATCTTGTGTATCTATCCAAGATATCCGAATGCGAAGATGATGATCTTTAACCGCAATGGACAAAAATTGTGGGAAAAAGAACACTATGGTAACTACGACATTTGGGGATGGAACGATGCCTGGTGGTGGGGTACAACCGACAGCCGTTTTGTGATCGGCAGATCGGGTGGATTACCGGCCGGAAACTACATCTACGTACTTCTGTTAAATGACGGACTGGGTGGTGTTCGAAACGGAACAGTGATGGTGGCTTACTAATGCAGGCTGGCATTCTTGTTTCCCGTTAGCCCGAAACAACTTCGCGATATTATTTGAGAAATAGGATAGAGCCCTTCAGAAACAACCTGGTTTGTTTTGCGAAATGAGGGTGTCTAAAAATCTAAATGAAAATATTTTTGGCTTACAGATTGAAAGTTAGTTTATAAAAACAGAACACTGATGACACCGATTTTGCAAATAATCACAGATAAAATCGGCGCAAATCAGTTGAATCTGCGTTATCTGTGTTCCATTAGTTTTTTAATGTAAGTTTCATTCTTTTTGTTTTTACTTTTAGACACCCTCAGCTTATTTATTGATTATCTTTCTTTTAAATTACCTTCTGGCTGGTCATGTGAGAAGATTCACTTCCGATTAATCTTACTCGTATTAAAAGATTTGCAACCTTTCGGAATTATACCTCCAATGCTTGTTTTATGTCGTCGATCAGATCTTCTACATTTTCTATTCCTACAGAAAGACGCATCATGGTATCGCGAATATTGGCAGCAGCCCTTTCTTCGTTCGAAAACTCGGCATATATCGTAGAATGCGGATGAATAATCAGTGTTTTATTATCGCTCAGATTGGTGGCCCGTCGTACCACTTTTAACTGATTCATAAAACGGTAACAGGCCTCTTTCGATTCCAGATCGAAGGAAAGAATGGTTCCGGGAACGCCTCCAAAATATTTTTCCGACGCTTCGTAGCCGGGATCGCCTTCAAGACCGGGGTATCCAACGGCTTTCACCTTAGGTTCTGAGCGTAGGTAATTACCCAGTGCCAGGCAGTTGTTGTAACATTTTTCCACGCGCAGCTCCAGCATGTCGAGCCCCTGGCTCATAAAACGGGCGGTCTGGGGCGACATACTTCCGCCGGTGTTTCGGTATATGTTTTTTCTGATTTTTGCAATCAAAGCATTTTTCCCAAATTTTTCGATGTAGTTCGCCAGGTTGGGGTTCAGTTTCCACTCAAAATTCCCGTGGTCAATAATAGCGCCCCCAAACGAGGTGGCTCCCCCTGAGATGTGTTTGGTAGTGGAGATGACCTCGATGTTGATTCCAAAATCTGCAGCACGAAAAACATTTGGCGGAGTTACGGTGCTGTCTGCAATCAGCAAAATATGATGTCGTTGGGCAATTCGTGCCAGCATTTCAATGTCGGCTATTTCCAACTGAGGATTGGTTACGGTTTCAAAATAGATCGCACGGGTGTTTTTGTCGATCAAAGCCTCAATTTCCGTCTCATCGCGAAGAGTGGAAAAGCGGCAGTCCAATCCAAATTCGGGAAGGGTCTGGTGAAAGAGCGCATAAGTGTGCCCAAACAAACGGCTTCCGCTGATGATGTTATCTCCGGCCTTGGTAAGCGCCAGAATGGTATTTGAAATAGCAGCCATTCCCGAGCTGACGGCAATTACTCCGTTGCTGCCCGTTAGCGCTTTTAGTTTTAACTCGAAATACTCAACGGTTGGGCTCGATGTACGGGAATATACGTGAGCAATATATTCCCCTTTGAAATTGGCTTCGATTTGTTCTGCCGAGTCAAATTCAAAGGCTACTGCTTCGTAAAGCGGCATCTGCAGCGCTTTGTGAGGATCAGATTTGGGGTAAGGTACATTCAGTGAGGTGGTTGTAAAGCCGGTTCGTTTCATTTTCTGCATTTTATCAAAAAAAACAAATCAATAAACTAAAAGTTTTTCAAACAGGACTTGATTTTGGCCTGATATTTGTTTAATCTGCGCAGGTTTTAATAATAATTAAACAGCATTTATTGACCTTATAAGACCATGGCGCCCCCCGTCATGGTCTTTCTCTTTCCTATCCACATCGTTTTTCAAAATTAGGATCACCCGTAAAATAAGGTGGATTAATTTAGAAATTGACTATTATTTCATGCCCGCCGGCGGCCTTCATTTTTATCTTACCACAAAAACGAAGCACGAGGAAGGCATTTTCGAGCGCAGGGCTGCTTTGGGTCATTACCTGCGTTTTCATAAAACCCAAGTTCGGACGCCTGCCTGCCCGTAGGCAGGCGTGATCTCCTTCCCGAATTCTCGGAAGAGCTTCCCGCTCTTACTAAGGTTTTTTCTCAACTCGGGGCAACGAACAAAAGAGGCCGTCCACTTATGCAACGCCGCTACATCGGAGACTGGCCTCGGCCGGTGAGCCGGAAAGCAAGCGGTGACGACGTTGAAAAATTACTGCTGTTTGACCCCGAGTACTCGGGGGAGTTCAGTAATTTTAGTCGACATCGCGTAGCTTTTCCGAGGGAAGCGGACGCAGCCTTGGGTTTTCTGTCTACTCTTTGGGCTAAACCAAAAAGTAGAATCAGGCTGATAAGCCAAAAGAATGTTGCTTGTACTTGGTAGCTTTTATTCAATATTAAAACTTCTGGGTAATCAATTTTTACTCCACCTACCTTTGCGGGTGATTCAAAAATTTTCAGGTTAATATAGGCAGAGGTGTCGCATAGCGGTTTTTTCTCAGTTCCGATATTTTTTATTTTTTTGAGAAGCATTCTTTTACGTTTACATATCTTTATGAAAAATCAGGAGTGTCCGGATAACTTAGAATAGATTCCTCGCTACACCTCAGAATGACAGGATTTTGTAGCGTTAAGAAAACGAACCTACTTGTTATTCCGGGTGAATCTGCCAGCTGGCGGAGAAGGGAAAGAATCTTTTTCAGGGTTATTTAATTTGGCGGACACAACGTATAAAACACGATTAATGAAAAAATATTTGCCTAAGCTTGTTCAGGACGATCCCTGGTTGGAACCGTATTCTTCGGTGATTTTTGATCGGATGATTGTTGCGGAAAGAAGACAAAATGAAATAACCGGGGGGAAGAGTTTATTCGAATTTGCTTCCGGTCATCTTTATTTTGGGCTTCACAAAACAGCCGGTGGCTGGGTAATTCGTGAATGGGCGCCCAATGCAACCTGTATTTACCTAGTGGGCACTTTTAACGCCTGGAGCGAACAGGCAGAATTTTCGTTTACGCACATCGGGGAAGGAGTTTGGGAACTGGTATTGGATGGCGAGGCACTGCATCACGGAGATTTATATGCGCTTCAAATTCACTGGGCGCTGAATTCAGGGAAACGTGTGCCGGCCTGGGCCAGATATGTGGTTCAGGATAAGGATACGCACATTTTTAATGCACAGGTTTGGGCGCCTGAGTCACCCTATCAGTGGCAATATGCTGAATTTGAACGAAGCGATGAGCCGCCGCTGATTTACGAAGCTCATGTTGGAATGGCGGGAGAGGAGCCACGGGTTCACACCTACAACGAGTTTCGTGAACTGATGCTGCCGCGTATCAAAGCCAACGGATACAATACCATTCAGCTGATGGCGATTCCGGAACATCCCTATTACGGAAGTTTTGGCTATCACGTGTCGAGCTTTTTTGCACCCTCGTCGCGCTTTGGAACACCTGACGAATTAAAGCAACTCATTGATGAGGCGCACGGAATGGGACTGGCGGTGATTATGGACCTGGTGCATTCTCACGCCGTGAAAAATGAAGTGGAAGGTTTGGGAAATTACGATGGAACCCGCTTCCAGTTTTTCCACGACGGGGCCAAAGGCGAGCACCCGGCCTGGGATTCGTATTGTTTTAATTACGGGAAAAGCCAGGTCGTTCATTTTCTGTTGTCGAACATCAAGTACTGGCTCGACGAATTTAAATTCGATGGCTATCGTTTCGACGGCGTTACCAGCATGCTCTACTTCAACCACGGACTGGACATTGCTTTTACCAACTACGCCGATTATTTTGGCGCCAACGTAGATTACGATGCCGTGACCTATTTTAAGCTTGCCAATAAACTGATAAAAGAAATAAATCCAAAATCGCTTTCGATTGCCGAGGACATGAGTGGTATGCCGGGACTGGCTGCACCTGTTGCTCACGGCGGACTGGGTTTTGATTTTCGGATGGCCATGGGAATGCCCGATTTCTGGATCAGGATCATCAAGGAAAAGTCGGATGAACAGTGGGATGTGGGCGATATTTTTTACCAGCTTACTTCAAAAAGGCTCGACGAAAAAGTGGTGAGCTATGCCGAATCGCACGACCAGGCTTTGGTGGGCGATAAAACCATTATTTTTAGGTTGATCGACAAGGAAATGTATTTCAGCATGCGGAAAGACCAGCCGAATTTAATGGTCGAACGCGGAATAGCGCTGCATAAAATGATCCGCCTGGCTACTGCCAGTTCAGCTGGCGGCGCTTACCTGAATTTCATGGGAAATGAATTCGGACATCCCGAATGGATCGATTTTCCGCGCGAGGGCAATAACTGGTCGTTTAAACACGCCCGCCGGATTTGGAGTATTGCCGACGATGCTGAACTCAAGTTCCACTGGCTGTACGATTTCGACAAGGAGATGATTGCGCTGATCAACGAAAACAAGCTGCTGACTATTCCTTCGGTTGATTTGGTGCTGGAAAACAAACCGGATAACGTGCTGGCTTTTCATCGCGGCCTGTTTTTGTTTGTGTTTAATTTCAATCCTCAGCATTCCTATACCGATTACGGTATTCCGCTTGGTACCGGAAAATACCGGATTGTGTTGAACACCGATTCCGGAAGATTTGGTGGCAACGATCTTGTAGATGAAGACATCAGCTATTATACTTTACCCAATGGAGGAGTGAACAGTCAGCATTTTTTAAAACTTTATTTGCCGGCCCGAAGTGCGCTGGTGTTGAAAAAAGTAGATATTCCGAAAGCAAAATAAATGCGGGGAGCAAAATTTCAAACATACGTAGACCTACCCCATTATCCATATAAAGCGGGGTACCGGAAGAAAAGTGTTTTTATCGGCTCCTGTTTTACCGAAAATGTGGGAAACAGGATGCTGGCGCTAAAATACCCGGTAGATATCAATCCGTTCGGCATTCTTTACAATCCCTCTTCGGTGGCAAAAGCGCTGCAGGAGCTGCTCGACGCGAAAAAGTATGGCGGAAATGAGCTGTTTCAGCACAACGACATCTGGCATAGTTTTATGCATCACGGTCGGTTTTCGTCGGTTGATCAGGAAGAGGTACTGGAGCAGATCAATACGCGAATCGCTTATTCGTCCCACTGGTTGCGGGAGGCCGGTTTTCTTTTTCTGACCTTTGGAACCTCGTGGATATACCGCTTCAGCGAAACCGGGGAGGTGGTGGCCAATTGCCATAAAGTTCCGGCATCGAAGTTTGTGCGCGAACGCTTGTCGGTGAAAGAGATTGTTGATGTGTACACGGACCTGCTGCCGCGGCTGTGGGAACAAAACCCTGGAATTAAGATTGTGTTTACCGTAAGTCCCATACGCCATTGGAAAGATGGCGCCATCGAAAACCAACGGAGCAAGGCAGCGTTGATTCTGGCAATCGACGAGCTGGTAAAACGGTTTCCGGAGAAGTGTTACTATTTCCCGTCCTACGAAATTGTGATGGATGAATTGCGTGATTACCGCTTTTATGCCGAAGATATGTTGCACCTTACCGATGTGGCAGTGGATCATATCTGGTCGGTGTTTGAGGAAAGCCTGATTGACGGTGAAAGCAGAAAAACAGCGCTGAAAATTCAAAAAGTTGTAAATGCAATGCATCATCGTCCGTTGAACAAACGCTCACAAGAATTTGCTGTTTTCCTGAACAAGTTCCTAAAAATGACCGAAGAACTGGAAACGGAATATTCCTATCTTAACTTAAAGTTAGAAAAAGAATATTTTATCCGCCATTTGGAGGAATTGAACGAAAACGGCAGATAAAGTGATTTAAATCATGTACATTTGAATATGAGTGTTCGCTCATTCTCTATAACTTTCTAAACCAATAAATCTCAAATCGTTATTAAGTTTTGTTATGCATTATCTTAGTTTTGATCAGGAGCAACTTATAAATCTGGAGTATTCTTTAGACAGGGAAATACTTCGAACCAACAAAGCCGGATCGTATTTGTGTACGACCCTGAGTGGCTGTAACACCCGGAAATATCACGGATTACTGGTGAGTCCCATCGAAAATTTCGGAGGAGAAAAACATGTGTTGCTTTCGTCGCTTGACGAAACGATCATTCAAAACGATGCAGAGTTTAACCTTGGCATTCATCGCTACCGCGGAGGAAGTTATGAGCCGAAGGGACACAAATATATGCGGAACTACAGTTTTGGGAACGTTCCGAAAATCACTTACCGGGTGGGTGGTGTCGTCATCACAAAAGAGCGATTACTGGTTGAAAAAGAAGAACAGGTGTTGATCCGCTACACGCTGGAAGAGGCACGCTCGGCAACCACCTTGCGCTTAAAGCCCTTTTTGGCCTTTCGCAATATTCATGCATTGAGCAAGGCGAACATGTTTGTAAATACCAAGTTCGAAAATGTTGAAAACGGAATTGCAACCCGCCTGTACGACGGATATCCGAATCTTTACCTTCAATTAAACAAGCCGGCCGATTTTGTTCCGGTTCCCGATTGGTACTATAATGTAGAATACCTCAAAGAGCTGAACCGGGGATACGATTACCTCGAAGATCTTTTTGTTCCGGGTTACTTCGAATTCCCAATGGAAAAAGGGGAATCAATAGTGTTTGCGGCCGGATTGACAGCTTCAAATCCACTGGGATTAAAGCAACGTTTTACCCGCGAATCCAGAAAAAGAACCGACAAGGAAACCTTCGCCAGTGCCCTGGAGCACGCGGCAAAACAATTTGTGGTTCATAAAAAAAATACGGCTGAAATTATTGCCGGCTTTCCCTGGTACGGCAGCATCACCCGCCAAACGTTTATTGCCTTGCCCGGGCTGTGTTTGTCGCTGAAAGAAGAAAAGTTGTGTGCGACCATACTCGATTCCTACCTGAAATATTTTAACGATGGTTTTTTCCCCGATCATATCGGCAACAAGGAACTGACCTATCATTCAGCTGATACATCTTTGTGGTTTATCTGGGTGGTACAGCATTGCTACAAGAAAAAGGGTAAGCCTGCCCTAACCTGGAAAACCTATGGCCCTGCGATTAAACGGATTCTTACAGCCTATAAAGAATCGAGGATGGGCTACATTGGCATGAACAAGCAGGGTTTGATTGAGGCGGAAAAAGAAAACATTGCACTTACGTGGATGGATTCTTATGTGAACGGAATCCCGGTGGTTCAACGCGCAGGCATGGCCGTAGAAGTAAATGCGCTGTGGTTTAATGCCATTTGTTTTGCCCTCGATTTGGCAGATATGGCCGGCGACCATGAATTTATTGCGGAATGGAAAGAGATGGTGGAAAAAGTGGCGCATTCATTTTTAGATACGTTTTGGAGTGAGAGCCATGGCTTTCTGGCCGATGTGGTGAAAAACGGTGTGCCCGACTGGTCGGTTCGGCCCAATATGGTGATTGCCGTTGCGCTCGATTACACGCCACTTAATAAAGAGCAGCAGAAACAGGTGTTGAGTGTTGCCAAGAAAAAATTACTGACGACTCGCGGATTGAGATCCCTGTCGCCCGATCATCTGCGCTACAAGGGAAATTTAACGGGAAATGCGCAGGAGCGGGAGTCGAAGATACATATGGGGGCAGTTTGGCCCTGGTTGTTCCCGTTTTTTGTGGAAGGGTATCTGAAAATCCATAAAAAAGGAGGATTACCTTTTGTAAAACAAATTCTGGAAAGTTTTGAAGAAGAAATGACACAAAATTGCGTGGGAACGGTGTCGGAGATGTACAACGGAATCCCGCCACACCCGGGAAAAGGAGCGATATCGCAGGCCTGGAGTGTGGCCGGTGTGTCGGCTGCCATGAAACTGATTCAGAACTATCACGAGAAATAAAACAGAAAAAGAAAACAATACGGTTCGGGAGTTTAAGGATCGGAAAGGACAGTGAGATGTAACGGGCAGAATTGTTAAAACGTAAAGTACAAGATCAAGGGTTGTAAAACCCGGGAGATATTGAAAACCAAAAAAAGCGTTACACATGAAAGTACTGATGTTTGGATGGGAATTTCCACCACATATTTCAGGAGGATTGGGAACCGCATGTTACGGATTAACCAAAGGATTGGCCGGAATTGACGATGTGGAGGTAACCTTTGTCGTTCCAAAGGCTTTTGGCGACGAGGATCAGTCGGTGATGAAACTGATCGGTGCCAATACTGTGCCCATTGCAACAAAAGACTTTCATTTTGAGGAGACCGACAAAACAATGAGTTATCTCGAGGTGGATTCTCTAATCGTTCCCTATGTAAGTGAAGATGAATTCTGGAAACTCAAGAACCAAAAACTTCCGCGAAATTCCCGCCTGGTGGAAACCGGCGATGGATTGAAAATTGAATTTAGCGGGAGTTACGGCGCGGGATTGATGCAGGAGATCAAAAACTATGCATTGGTGGCCGGGTTTATCGCCCGGGAAAATGATTTTGATATTATTCATGCCCACGACTGGCTGGCTTATCCGGCCGGAATGGCGGCCAAGCGAATCAGCGGAAAGCCTTTGGTGGTGCATGTGCACGCTACCGATTTCGACCGGAGTGGAGGAAATGTGAATCCCGGGGTTTATTCGGTGGAGCGCGAAGGAATGGAGGCTGCCGACAAAATTATAGCGGTAAGTAACCTTACCCGCGATACCGTCATCGAAAAATACGGAATCTCGCCTGATAAAGTGGTAACGGTTTACAACGCAGTCGAACCCGTGGATGACAATCCCGGAACACTCCCGCAAAAAGGAGTGAATGAAAAAGTGGTTACTTTTTTGGGGCGGGTTACCATGCAAAAAGGCCCGGAATATTTTATCGAAGCCGCGAGCCTGGTGTTGCGAAAAATGAAAAATGTGCGTTTTGTAATGGCCGGAAGCGGCGATATGCTTGACGCCATGATTGCCCGTACGGCACAGTTGGGAATTGCCGACCGTTTTCATTTCACCGGCTTCCTAAAAGGTAACGATGTAAGCAAGCTCTTTCGGATGACCGATGTTTTTGTGATGCCTTCGGTTTCCGAGCCCTTTGGAATTGTTCCGCTGGAAGCCATGCAGCTGAATGTTCCGGTTATAATTTCCAATCAGTCGGGTGTTGCCGAAGTGTTGGAGAATGTGATAAAAATTGATTTCTGGGACATATTTGCGATGGCAGATTCCATCCATGGCATTTTGAGCTATCCTTCGTTGTCGGCCCACTTCAGGAAAGAAGGGCGCCACGAGGTAGGAGAACTAAAATGGATTAATTCTGCCGTGGATGTGAAAAAGGTATACGATAGTGTCGTATCCCGGAATTAAGAGATAGAGAGAATGAAACGAACAGTGTCCGCCCGTAAACGGAACGTGATAAAGGATAATGATAAGATATACGTTTCATGCTTACCATAACGAATAAACAACTTTAATACAATGAAATCAGTTTGTTTGTTTTTTCAGGTCCATCAGCCGTTCAGGCACCGGCGCTACCGGTTCTTTGATATCGGTAACGACCACTATTATTACGACGATTATTCAAACGATACAATAATGCGCAAAATAGCCGATAAGTGCTATTTGCCGGCCAATAAACTCCTTCTCGATTTAATCGACCGGACGGAAGGGAAATTTAAAGTTGCCTTTTCGATTACCGGAACTGCCCTCGAACAATTTGAATTATATGCGCCCGAGGTCATCGATTCGTTCCGGAAACTGGCAAAAACAGGTTGTGTCGAGTTTTTATCCGAAACCTATTCGCATTCCTTGTCGTCGCTAAAAGATCCGGAAATTTTTAAAGAACAGATTCGTTTACACGACGAGCGTATCTTTGGCTTGTTTGGGCAAAAACCACGCATCTTTCGGAATACCGAAATGATTTACTCGGATGAAATTGGCGCCCAAATCGCCGGAATGGGTTTTCATGGAATTCTCACCGAAGGCGCAAAGCAGGTGCTTGGCTGGAAAAGTCCGAATTTTGTGTATGTAAATGCCATTAATCCGAGAATGAAGGTGTTGATGCGCAATTTTAAACTGAGCGACGATATTGCCTTCCGGTTTTCGAATGGGAACTGGTCGGAATTTCCGCTGACCGCTGAAAAGTTCATCGCCTGGTTGGAAAAGCTGGAGGCCAGGGAAGAAGTGGTGAATTTATTTCTGAGTTACGAATCGTTTGGCGAGCGCCAAAAGGCAGAAAGCGGAATCTTCAATTTCCTGGAAAGTTTTGTGGAAAAGGTGGTGCAAAATACACAGATGCGCTTTGCTACGCCAACACAGGTTGTAGAACAGTTACAGCCGGTTTCTGCGGTTCATGTGCCCGAAGCCATTTCCTGGGCCGACGAAGAAAGAGACCTTACCGCCTGGTTGGGAAACAACCTCCAAAAAGAAGCGTTTACAAAGCTTTATGAGTTGGGAAAACGCATGCAGCGTTGTACCGATCAAGATTTGATAAAAGACTGGAACTACCTGCAGGTGAGTGACCATTTTTACTATATGTCAACTAAACATTCTTCTAACGGTAGCGTTAATCGATCAGAAAATCCTTTTGATTCGCCGTATGGGGCATTTATCAACTATATGAACATCTTAAGCGATTTTAAGATCAGGCTGAATGCCGTGGTGCCGGAGAATGAAACCGAAAGTGAGATTGCCGTTCTTCAGCGGATTATTGATGAGAAGGATGAAAAATTGAAAAAACTGGAAGCCGATTTGCGCCGTCTTCAAAAAACAAAAAAAACAAAGACGACGCTGAGAAAATAAAAAAGTAATTGGGAGGGATAAACGCTCTCCGATGCAAGGGATAAACGTAAAATTTTAAAAAATGGAGACAAACAAAGTAAGATATATACAAACGCCGGTAATTGCAGAACCGGTTTGGAAGAAAATCAGTGTGGAATCAGATTTGCCGGCAGATCTGGAACCGCTGAGGGTGCTTTCGAAAAACCTTTGGTGGGTCTGGAATAACGAGGCCCGCGAGATCTTTAATTACATCGATGCCGAAATATGGGAAGAATGCGAACACAACCCGATTCTTTTACTAGACAAGGTGGTCTACAGCCGGTTTATTGACCTGACAAACGATGAGATATTTCTGGACAGAATGCATCGGGTATATGCCGATTTCAATGCGTATCTGGATGCGAGAAAAGAACTGACAGGACCTGAAGTAGCCTATTTTAGCATGGAATACGGCTTGCACGACAGCCTGAAGATTTTTTCCGGAGGGCTGGGAATTCTGGCAGGCGATTATTTGAAAGAAGCCAGCGACTCTAAAGTAAATCTGGTAGCCGTTGGATTGCTCTATCGGTATGGGTACTTCAAGCAAACGCTTAACCTGCACGGAGAGCAGATGGCTAACTATGAAGCGCAGCAGTTTACCAAAATTCCGGTTCAGCCGGCAATGGACAAGGATGGCAACTGGGTGGCCGTTGAAGTCGAATATCCCGACCGTAAACTGATCGCGCGTGTTTGGCAGGTAAACGTAGGCGCTGTAAAACTGTTTTTGCTTGATTCTGACCATGAAGAGAACAGTGATCAGGATCGTTTCGTAACCCATCACTTATACGGTGGCGACAACGAGAATCGCCTGAAACAGGAAATGTTGCTGGGGCTTGGAGGTATCAAAGCTTTGAAAAAACTGGGATATCAATCCGATATTTACCATTGTAACGAAGGACATGCTGCGTTTATTGGTATTGAGAGAACCATGGACCTGGTTAACGAACGTGGACTCACATTTGCCGAAGCCAAGGAAGTGGTGACAGCATCGACCATATTTACGACGCATACTCCGGTTCCGGCCGGGCACGATTCATTTCACAACGATTTGTTCCGCCGTTATATGCACATTTTCCCGGGGCGGATGGGACTAAGTTGGGAAGAGTTTGATGCATTGGGTAAAGCCGGCCCGCAGGAAGATCACTTTAATATGAGTTACCTGGCTTGCAACCTCTCACAGGGAATTAACGGGGTAAGTATGCTGCATGGCGACGTTAGCAAGGAAGTTCTTAAAAACCTGTACAAAGGTTATATGGTAGAAGAGCTGGAAATCGGTTATGTGACGAATGGTGTGCATTACCCCTCGTGGACAGCTCCGGAATGGAAAGCGCTTCATAAAAAATATTTTGGCCCCGATTTTCCTGAAAATCAACTTGATTTTGATGTCTGGAAAAATATCTACAATGTACCGGACAGCGAGATATGGGAACTGCGCAAAACGTTGCGACTGAAGTTGATCAACTACATTAAACAGCGTTTTGCCAATAACTGGATCAAGCGTCACGAAAATCCAAAGATTGTTACCGAAGTAATGGGAAAACTCAATCCCAACGTTCTCACGATTGGTTTTGCTCGCCGTTTTGCCACCTACAAGAGGGCCCATCTTCTGTTTCGGAACCTGGACCGTTTGGCAAAGATTGTAAATAACCCGGAACGACCGGTACAGTTTATCTTTGCAGGGAAAGCACACCCAGCCGATAAAGCGGGGCAGGACCTGATCAAATACATCGTTGAGGTTTCAAAACGTCCCGAATTCAGAGGAAAGATACTATTTGTTCAGAATTACGATATCAACCTGGCCAAGAAACTGCTTCAGGGAGTGGATGTGTGGATGAACACTCCGACCCGTCCGTTGGAAGCTTCAGGTACCAGCGGTGAAAAAGGTGTGATGAACGGAACCTTGCACTTCTCGGTGCTCGATGGCTGGTGGGTAGAAGGATACCGGAAAAATGCCGGCTGGGCGCTGCCTGCCGAAAGGGCCTACGATGTTCAGGATTTTCAGGATGAACTGGATGCTGAAACCATCTACAATATTCTGGAAGAAGAGGTGGTGCCTGCCTTCTATAGCCGGAACCACGAAGATGTGCCTGAAAAATGGGTAGAGTTCGTAAAAAATACTATTGCACAGGTAGCTCCCGATTTTACTACCGGTAGAATGATCAAAGACTACCAGGATCGATATTACAATCCACAGTTTGAGCGGTCGTCAAAAGTAAAAGCCGACGATTACAAACTGGCCAAGGAACTGGCAGCCTGGAAAGCTTTTGTCAGTTCGAAATGGGACGGTGTTAAAGTCGTCAACATGGAAATGATAGAAGGATTTACCAACCGTCTGGTGATGGGACGGGAGTATCCGGTTTACGTTAAAGTAGATTTAAACGGTCTGACAGCAAAAGACGTTGGACTGGAGTTGGTGATTACTGAAGGTGGCGAAAACGGAAACCTCGAAATGTTTGATATCCGTGAGTTTGAACCCGAGGATTGCAACAGCAAGATTTGTACGTACAGATACGTAGTGCGGCCTGTTCACCCCGGAGCTTTTAATTACAGTTTCAGACTGTTCCCTAAAAACGGGAATCTGCCTCACCGGCAGGATTTCAAATACCTCAAATGGATTTAATTCTTTGAATAATACAAAACAGGAAGGTGCTTAAGGGCACCTTTTGTTTTTACTACAATAAATCAAAGCAAGGTAAAGTTTGAACGTGGATATAGCTATGTGATTCTTTTTTCATTACATTCAAACCGTTATTTTTGCACGATAATAAAAGTTATTATTGACGTGCGGATTTGAATTTGTTTCAGATTTTGGTACTGTTGCCGATAAATAAATCAAACCATGAAGAATCAAAAAAAAATAGGAAAGAAGATAAAGGCATTTCGCGAGTTCCGTAATATATCACGTGAAGATTTGGCGCTGAAAGCAAACCTGGATGAATCGCAACTCGGATTGATCGAGGAAGAGGGGAGTGTTCCGTCGTTGGGACATCTCATCAAAATTTCGCGGGCGCTTGGAGTGCGAATCGGTACCTTTCTCGACGATCAGGATAAAATCGGTCCGGCAGTTGTTAAGTCCGGTGAGGAAAAAGTAAGTCTTAGTTTTTCGACCAAAGATACCACTCCCCGCGAGCATCTCAATTTTTTCTCGCTGGCCCAGGCGAAAGCCGACCGGCATATGGAGCCTTTTGTGGTGGAAATTGAACAAAACAACGAATCGGATTATAAATTGTCATCACACGAGGGAGAGGAATTTATTTACATTTTAGAGGGGAGTGTGGAAATCAATTATGGGAAAGAAGTCTATCTGCTGCAGCAGGGAGATAGTATTTACCTCGATTCTATTGTAGCGCATAATGTTCATGCTGCAGGAAACCAGAATGCAAAGTTACTGGCAGTGATTTACACGCCGGTATAATTTTTTTAAATTTCGAAATATGCAGCTACTCGACTATACTTTGGGCCAAATGCTGGAGAAGTGGGCCTACGAAACTCCCGACCATGATTTTATTGTATATCCTGATCGCGATTTACGTTTTTCATACAAACAATTTAACGAACGGGTAGATCAGCTGGCCAAGGGTCTTTTGTTTATTGGTATCCGGCCCGGCGACAAAGTGGGGATCTGGGCCAAAAATGTACCGGACTGGACAACGCTGATGTTTGCCACTGCCAAGATCGGCGCGGTTCTCGTAACAGTGAATACCAATTATAAGCTGTCGGAGATTGAGTACCTGATTCAAAATGCAGATCTGCATACGCTTTTCCTGGTAGACGGATACCGCGACAGTGATTACGTGCAGATGATTTTTGATCTGGTTCCCGAATTAAAAACCCAGGCGCGTGGAGAACTTCGAAGCGAAAAATTTCCAAAGCTGCGAAACGTGGGCTTTGTCGGGCAGCAGAAACACCGCGGTATGTACAATACCTCAGAGCTTATTCTTCTGGGAAACCATATCGACGATCTGGAACTGGAGAGTGTAAAAGAAACGGTGACTTGTCAGGATGTGGTGAATATGCAGTACACCTCCGGAACAACGGGTTTCCCCAAGGGAGTAATGTTATCACATTATAATATTCTGAACAACGGATTTGCGACGGGAGAGTGCATGAAATATACACAAAACGATCGCTTGCTGGTTTGTGTGCCGCTATTCCATTGTTTTGGATGTGTTTTGGCGGTATGTTCGATCATTACTCACGGAGCAACGATGGTGTTTACCGAAGATTTCGATCCGCTTCTGGTAATGGCTTCAATTCAGAAAGAAAAATGTACCGCTTTGTATGGCGTGCCTACCATGTTTATTGCCGAATTGAATCACCCTATGTTTGATATGTTCGATTTGTCGTCGTTGCGTACCGGGATTATGGCGGGAGCCCTATGCCCGATTGAAACGATGCGGCAGGTGATGGATAAAATGCACATGAAAGACATCATCGTAGTTTACGGCCTCACCGAATCTTCCCCGGGAATGACGGCAACCCGCACACACAATTCCGCTGAAGTGCGCGCCACCACGGTTGGCTTTGAATACCCGAATGTGGAGGTGAAGATTGTGAATCCTGAAACCGGAGAGCGGTGTAAACAGGGAGAACAGGGTGAGATTTGCTGCCGGGGCTACAACGTGATGAAAGGATACTACAATAACCCAAAAGAAACCGCTAATGTGATCGATAAGGAAGGCTGGTTGCATTCGGGTGATTTGGCAGTCAAAACGGAAGACGGTTTTTATCGGATCACAGGTCGGATCAAGGATATGATTATTCGCGGCGGTGAAAACATTTACCCCCGGGAAATCGAAAATTATCTATTCCAGATACCTCAGGTTGAAGCGGTAGAAGTTGCTGGAGTTCCCAGTGAAAAATACGGCGAGGAAGTGGGCGCTTTTATTAAAGTAAAAAAAGGCCAGCAGCTGTCTGAGGAGGAAGTGGTTGACTTTTGCAGAGGAAAGATCTCGCGCTTCAAAATTCCCCGCTATATTTTCTTTGTCGATGAGTTTCCCATGACTGCCAGTGGCAAAATTCAAAAATACAAACTGAGCGAGTTGTCGCTGGAATTGTGCAGGAAGAAAGGGATAGAGGTCATTTAGCTTGCCATCGTTTTACTTTTTTGAATTATGTCAGGCTTGGAATAATCAAGGCTGGAGGACTGGTTGGAGCAATAAGCCCCTTGCATACCTGATATTCCTCATGTTTTTCAGAGGTAAAAAATAACAATTTCGCTAACGAAAGTTAAGCATGCATTGAAGCACGATTCAATAAAGATATCTATTACGCGAAGGGTAATAGTGAATTGACACCTTGTGTGTCGGACCAGCTGCCGGAAGACAGCTGGTTTTTTGTGTCAGAAAAGGAAAACTATTTTAACTTTGTCGGGCAATAAAAACAGGACACATGGCTAAATACAAGCGTATTCTACTTAAACTTAGTGGTGAATCATTGATGGGAGATCAGCAGTATGGCATTGATCAGACCCGCTTAAACGATTATGCTGAACAAATAGCTGCTTTGGTAAAAAGTGGAATTGAAGTTGGAATTGTAATCGGAGGCGGAAACATATTTCGCGGGTTAAGTGGTGCAGCCAAGGGATTCGATCGCGTGAAGGGGGATCAAATGGGAATGCTGGCGACAGTGATTAACAGTCTGGCGCTGAATTCCGCCCTGATTAACGCAGGTGTTCGCTCCAGAACGATGACCGCTATTCGTATGGAGCCGATCGGAGAGTTTTATTCCAAAGAGAAAGCGGTAGAGGCATTGTCAAACGGAGAAGTGGTGATTATTTCGGCAGGTACCGGTAATCCTTACTTTACCACCGATACTGCAAGTGCATTAAGAGGTATTGAAATCGAGGCTGAGGTTATGTTAAAAGGAACACGGGTGGATGGAATCTATTCTGCCGATCCCGAGAAAGATCCTTCAGCAACCAAATTCGAACGCATTACCTTCGATGAAATTTATGCGCGCAATTTGCGCATAATGGATTTGACGGCAACCACTTTATGTAAAGAAAACAATTTGCCTATTCTGGTTTTCAATATGGATCAAAAAGGTAACCTGCAAAGAGTTATGGACGGCGAATCAATTGGAACGATTGTGCATAACTAAGCCTGATTTATTTGAATTGGGAATAAATTATTTAAAAAATTTTCGAGTTTATATATTTTTTCTATATTTGCTAACAATCCAAGGTTGGTAATACAGTGTTTTAACTAATGCAAGAGGAAGTACAATTCGTTTTAGACGTATGTAAAGAGAAGATGGGAGGAGCAGTTTTGCACCTCGAAAAGGAGTTGGTTCACATTAGGGCAGGAAAAGCTTCTCCGGCAATGTTGGATGGCGTTCATGTTGAATATTATGGAAGTTTGACACCGCTGAGTCAAGTGTCAAATGTCAGTACACCAGATGCAAGAACAATTGCGATTCAGCCATGGGAGAAGAAGATGATCCCTGAAATTGAAAAGGCAATTATGGCGGCTAATTTGGGTCTTAATCCGGATAACAACGGAGAAATCATCCGAATTAACATACCGGTCTTGACGGAGGAAAGAAGGAAAGGTTTGGTAAAACAAGCAAATAACGAAGGCGAAAATGCCAAGATCAGTGTCCGTTCTGCCCGAAAAGATGCCAACGACAGTCTTAAGAAACTGCAAAAAGACGGTTTGTCGGAAGATGTCGAGAAAGATGCTGAAGCGGAAGTGCAAAAGATGACTGACAAGTATACTAAGATGATCGATTCTTTAGTGGAAGCTAAGGAAAAAGATATAATGACTATTTAATTGTTTCTAGTTTTCTGTTTTCTGAACATTGTTTAATTGTTTTCATGGCTTTGAGGCAGCTTGTAGAAGCTGCCTTTTTTTTGCGTTTTTTCTAAGCCATTTTTCTTTTTTGATAATAGTAACTTTTCTTCTCCTTCTGTACATCAAAAGTATAAATCACTTCATTCCGGTGTCGGTAAAAAACAGAAAGCAAACCAATGTCGCCCGCGCAAAAGAGACTGTGTATCGCCATTATCAACAGGAACGAGTAGACCCAGGGCGTACCCCAAAACAGCAGAGTTAAGATCAATGCGATACCTTTAACCACGAGTAAAGGTGTCAGAGCAATCCAGGTAAACTGCACACGGTTGATCACATGCCGGTCAGCCTCAGCAAAAAATATAAATTTTCGGAAATAGGCTCCGTAATGCACATGGGGTGCTCCGCTTAGTTTAATTGCCAGGCCGTGTAAAAGCTCGTGAATCGGAATAAGCACAGTAAAGCAAAAAAGCAAAGCTGCAATCGAAAAATATAGATTTTCAGGAGTATGTTGTAACGTGAGGACGATGGATTTTATCAGTAAAAAGATGGCCAGAATGATCATCAATGTCTGGTAAGTCATAAACGTCACTATTATTTTACCCCCTTGTGCCAGCTGATTTAATACAAACGATTTGATGTTGTCGTGACTAAGCTCAGCAATCAGCTCAAAGCTTTCCGGGTCTTGTAATTCCTGAATGGTAGGATTCTCCATATTTATTCGGTTCTGATAATTTCATAAAGGTTTTTCAGGTTAAAAAGTTTAAGCACTACAGCAGAAATCACCGATGTGGCAACCAGGAAAGCGTAGCCCAACATCCAGTTGTCGAATTTCTTTGAAAGCGTGGCCAGCACCAGCACGAGCCCAACAAAAAGGAGCAGTTGGAAAATGTATCTTATCCCCGGATGTAAGCGAAATATCACCAGTGCCAGCACCAGTTGTATTCCGCCGGTAAAGAGTTGCGTGGCGAGACTTGCCCAGGCTGAGCCCTGTGCCTGATAGTTGGGAATCAGTATAATATTCAGTGTAATGTTCAGAATCATTCCTGCAAAAGCCATGATGTTAAGCTGTTTCATACTGCCGTTGGCGGTAAGCAGAGTGCCAAAAATATAGGTCGTTGCAATGCCAATAAAGCCGGTCATCAGTATTCCCAGAATGGAGGAAGAGTCCTCGGTGTTCGCATGGTACAGCAGGGCCATGATTTCGCTGTTGTAATAAATGCTGGAAACTGCAATCACTATGGCAGGAACGATCAGCAGTGTAAACGAAAGTTTGACCATCTGTTCCACGTTTTCTTTTTGCTTGAGCATTCTTGAAAAAATGGGGAGCAGCAACCCGGCAAACAAAACTCCAAACATCGAAACGGCATCGAGCAGGCGGAAAGCCTGGGCGTAGATTCCTGCCTGTTCCTTCCCGATAGGGGCGGGCAGCAGGCGTTCGAGCATCACCGAATCGATGCGGTTGTAAAACGACATCAGCAAAATCAACAAGGCATACGGATACGATTTCTTCAAAAACACCTTGAAAAAGACCGGATCAAACTGGATTTTTATTCGGCCCGATTTCTTCAGAACGATCAGTAATGTAATCAGCAAAGTGAGGCCGTAAGCCAAAGTTTGGGCGTAAACAAACCAGTTGATGGTAAATTCGATCCGAAATATGTTAGTAAAAAGCAACAGGCAGCAGATGATGATCATCAGGCTGCGGTCGAGTACCGAGATAAGGCTGTCGGTGCGAAACAGCTGCAGTGCGCTGATGTTGGATCGAAGATACAGCGTGAACGAAATCAAAAACTGGTTCAGAATCAGAAAAGCCAGCAAATGAAACTGCAAGTTGTTATACCCGATGATGCCGGCGACACCCAAGGTAAACAGCGCGTACACAAAGGCGAGCATCAATTTTAGCCCGATGATGTGCGAAAGGTGCTTGGGCAGCAAGAAACTGTAACGCGAAATATTGCGGTTGTTGTAGTTGGTGATCCCCACATCGAGCAAAATATTCAGCAGCATCGAAAAGTTGAACAGCGCAAAATACAAGCCGTAGTTTTCGTCGCCAACCGTGTTCTGAACCGTGCGGTCGATGCCAAATATCCAAAATGGCTTGATCAGCAGATTCAGAAAAAGGAGGAGCAGCAGGTTGGTTACAAATTTTCGTTTCAAACTACCGGTATTAGGTGGATGTTTCGCTGTGTTTAAAGGCTTAAAAGTAAGAAATATTGAAGATAAGCAGGCTCGATTAATCACCACAATCTTTGTACATTTACGGAAATTAGAAAACGACAGCATGATTATTGCCGTAAACACGCGTTTACTGATCAAGGGGAAACTGGAAGGAATCGGATGGTTTACCTATGAAACCTTGAAGCGGATGACGCTGAATCATCCGGAACATGAGTTCATTTTTATTTTCGACCGGCCGTACAGCCCCGATTATGTTTTTGCCGAAAATGTTAAACCGGTGGTCGTTGGGCCTCCGACACGACACCCGCTACTGTGGTATTTGTGGTTTGAATACCGGATTCCCCCCATCCTGAAAAAATACAAAGCCGACCTGTTTTTGTCGCCCGACGGGTATCTTTCGCTGCGGACAAAAGTGCCCCAACTGGGCGTGATTCACGATATCAATTTTGTGCACCGCCCCGACGATTTGCCGTGGTTAAAGGCAAAGTACTACAACCACTTTTTCGCAAAGTTTGCACGAATTGCCAAACGAATTGCGACGGTTTCGTTTTACTCGAAAGAAGACATTACGCGGTCGTACAAGGTCGATTACGATAAAATTGACGTGGTGTACGACGGGATTAACCAGATTTTTGAGCCCATTTCGGACGACGAGAAAGTGGCGGTAAAAAAACGTTACACCGGAGGGGCCGATTACTTTTTATTTGTTGGCGCCCTGCATCCGCGGAAAAATGTGTGCGGACTGCTAAATGCGTTCGATGCCTTTAAAAGTGTGAATGGAGATGACACCAAAATGGTGATTGTGGGAGGTGAAATGCATAAAACCGGCGAAATACACGAGACTTACGAAAATATGCGCTACCGCGACGATGTGGTTTTTACCGGACGGGTGTCGAGCAAAGAACTGCACGATATATTTGGAGGCGCACTGGCCCTGACTTTTGTTCCGTTTTTCGAAGGTTTCGGAATTCCGGTTGTGGAGGCAATGAGTGCCGGCATACCCGTGATTTGTTCCAACACGACTTCGATTCCCGAAGTGGGCGGGGCAGCAGTGATGTATGCCGATCCCTTAAAAATAGACCAGATTGCCGATGCCATGATACGGATTCACCAGGATGCTGAACTGCGTCAATCGCTGGTTGAAAAAGGATTTATTCAGAAAAATAAATTTAGCTGGGACGAAACCGCACGACTGCTGTGGATGAGTGTGGAGAAAGCGTTGCAGTGAGAGGAGGTTAGAGTTCAAGGTTCAGAGTTTAGAGTTCAGAGAACAGTCGCAGTTTACAGTCGCAGTTTTCAGTTTTACAATTTAGCAATTTAACAGTTTAGCAATTTCACAGTTTAGCAATTTCACAATTTGTCAGTTTTACAGTTACAGGAGAAGCCCTGAAAGGGCGTGGTTTGATAGCCCGTGGCAACGCCCTGGGGGAATGACGCAAACAAGCCCGCGCTCCATGCTCTGGCTTTCATCGATGTGAAATGGTTCTTTGGAGCAAGACCGGACGTGAGTGGTTAAATGTTGGAAATAAAACTACAATTTTACAATTTCGCAGTTGGGCAAGCACAATTGATTAACGAATGATGATTAACGATTTATGATTGAAGAAGTATTCAGTGAGCAGTCGCAGTGAACAGTTGCAGTTTACAGTCTCAGTATTCAGTTTGACAATTTAGCAATTTAACAATTATATCAGTAAGCTCAATTTAGTATGAAAAAGCAAAAGCTATTACCCTATTTTCAGGAGAACCAGGTAGAGGCCGGTTGCGATGAAGCCGGGCGCGGATGTTTGGCCGGGCCGGTATTTGCCGCGGCCGTAATTTTGCCTGCCGGTTTTGAAAACGACTTGCTGAACGATTCGAAGCAGCTTACCGAAAAGCAGCGTTATCAGCTTCGCCCGGTAATCGAAGAGCAGGCGCTGGCATGGGCGGTTGTTGCTGTCGATAATCATGAAATTGATGAGGTGAATATTCTGAATGCCTCGTTTCTGGCTATGAACCGGGCAGTGGAGCAACTCAAACTAAAACCGGAACATCTGCTGATCGACGGCAACCGTTTTCGCACGAAAAGCGATATTCCCTACACCTGCATGGTAAAAGGCGACGGGCGTTTTTATTCGATTGCGGCGGCATCGGTGCTGGCCAAAACCTACCGCGACGATTATATGCTCAACATTCACAGGGAATTTCCGCACTACGACTGGGGCAAAAACAAAGGTTACCCCACCAAAAAACACCGCGCAGCTATTAAAGAATACGGACCGACAAAATACCACCGAATGTCGTTTCGCCTGCTGGATGAACAGCTGGTGCTTGATCTCTGAAACGCGAAACAATGGCGGGGAAGAATCACCATAACATTCGCTGCCCAAACGAAAATTGGAGCAATGTTACCATAACATTCCCTCCCCAGGCGACAAGTGAAGCAACGTTACCATAACATTCGCTGTCCAAGCGATAAGTGAAGTAATGTTACCATAACATTTGTTCCCCGATTGAAAAGTGGAGCAACGTTACCATAACGTTTGTCCGCCAACTGAAAAGTGAGGGAACGTAGTCAGTACGTTTGTCGACCCATTAAAAAGGGGAGCAGTGTACTTAATACGTTGGTTTGAAATGAATGGCCAAGCCCGAATTCGCAGCCATATCAAAACTCAATTCTGAGTCTGAACTCACTTCTCTTTGATCGATTCGCACTTTCGTAGGTACTTCTGCTTCCGGATCGTTCGAGTAAATAATTGCCTCATATTTTTTCCCCGGATCAAGAAACGACAACTTTAGCTGAACGGTACGCGGATTTTCTCCTGTTAATGAACCCAAAAACCAATCGTTACCGGTTTTCCTTGCCAGGGTTGCATATTCACCAATCTTTCCTTCCAGAACTTTGGTTTCGTCCCAAACCGTGGGCATGTTTTTGAAGAATTCGAGTTCCGGAGTTTTTACGATAAAATCTTTGGCTCCGGGAACGCCTCCAATCACATCCGACGAATTGGGTGGCCGGTCGTACCAGAACAGAAATTGCCAGGGGCTGTACATCATCACCGCTTTTGCCAGTTGCGAAACATGTCCTCCCATTTTTTCAGTAACGCGAGGCGCATAATAGCAGATGGTATTATCACCTGCGCCGGCAAGCATTCGCGTAAAAAGTGTCGTAAGCGTATGCTGATTCGTCGGGCTTTCCTCATCGCCGCGGATGCCTTCCTGTGTCATCAGGTTGGGGTAAGTGCGCGAAAAGCCGGTGGGGCGGTATTCGTCGTGAATATCGACCATCAGCTGGTTTTCGGCTGCTTTTCTTACGGCCTCGTGCAACCACGTGGTCCATTCCTGCGAACCCACGTTCACAAAACCATATTTTACGCCTTTCACGCCCCACGATTTGTACAGCGGAAGTATTTCGTCAAGCTGTTTTTCCAGCGCCCGCCGGTTCACATATAGAATAATTCCGATGTTTTTGCTGTTGGCATAATCGATTACTTTTTGCAGATCCAACGGACCGGGTGAACGTTTCGGGTCAACAGTGATGGTTGTTGCGTCTGAATTGTCGTCGTACTCAAAACCGTACCATCCGGCATCAAATTCAATGTATTGCAGCCCGTTGGCAGCTGCGAAATCCACACAGGCCATTCCGCCCCGGGTAGTGAGCGTAACCTCGCGAATCACTTTCCCAGGTTTAATCCACGAAACATCTTCAATCGCACACGGATCATTTAAATTTTGAAGAAAGTAGTTGTGCTCCAGTAATTCTCCCGGAGAATTTCCAACCATGATGGTTCGCCAGGGAGTGGTGTAGGGCAGGTTCACGGTGGGGCTATCGTGCAACATAGCGACCAGCGTGTTGGCTTGCCCGCCGGCCTGTAGTTTCATGCGCGGGAAATCGACAAGTTTTGCCTCTCCAAGTGCCACATACTTCTCACCGGCTTCCACCACCAGCGGACGTTCGGCCGGACCGGTGATTTCGCTGATCGGAACTTTCCTGTATTCCGATTGTGCCCGATCAGACATCCAACAATTGTAATTTTTATGAAAACAGAATTCGGTGAGTTCCTGCTGAATCGTTAACGGAGATGTATTGGCAGGTGAAAGCAAAGTATATTGAAAGGCAATGCCTTCGTTGTAGGCGCGAACCGTGAGTTCCATTTCGCGCTTCGGTTCAATGGTTTCTTTCAGATGAATGACGGTTTGGTGATACACATCCGGAATTTCAGCGCGTTCGCCATAAACCGGTTTCCAGTTTTGGCTGACCTGCAATTCGGAGGAGGAAACAATTTCCATGTTTCGGCCCAAAACCGGTGCATCTTCAAATGTAAAGCCCAATTTTGAATTTTGAATCAGCGGAGTTTCTTCGGATTCAACAGAATAAACAACAAAAGTTGTATCGCTGGCGGTGACGGTTACCCGGAGCTTTCCATCGGGACTTTGAAGAACAACAGAGTGGGAGGGATTACAGGCAAAAAAGACAAGCGCAAGAATAAGGAGACTTAGGTTTTTCATGGTTTAGTTCCGTTAATTACCCAAATATCACAATTGTTGGCGAGAATGTAAGGGAGTTTTCAAAAAAACGTGCGGAGTGAAACAGTACTTTAGACGGGATTTATCGGAGACGCAATGGTTTCTCCCATCTTCACGGTAGTCTCCAGTTTCTTTTGGGTGTTGTCAATCAAATCGGGATTGAAATGGATTTTCCCTTCTTCGAAAAGCAGCACGAGCGTTGAGCCTCCAAAAGCAAAATAACCTTTTTCGTCGCCTTTTTTCACCTGTCCCGGGGAATAGGTTTGAATAATGCTGCCCACCATGGTGGCGCCCACATCCATGATCAGAATGTCGCCGTAATCAGCAGTAGTAAGTGTGCAGTATTCGCGTTTGTTTTCGCAGAAGATTTCGAGGCTGCCGCGCAAGGCCAGAGGCGAAACCGAGTAATAATGTCCTTTGATTTTCATCGATTCGGAAGCTGTGCCCGATGCAGGGAAATGATAGCGGTGATAGTCGGGCGGAGCCAGTCGTACAATGGTCATGGAACCGTTGGCGTATTTTTTTGCAAGTTCTTCGTTACGCAGAAAGCTGTTCAGCGTAAATTCCGATCCTTTTACAAAAAAGGAAGAAACATCCTTAAGAGTAGGAAAAACCAGGATCTTTCCATCGGCCGGAGAAACAATGTCTTCTCCGATTGACCGTGCACCTGCTTTCAGCTTTCTGTAAAAGAACTCATTAAATGTTTTATATTCTTCGATATTCGAAATTTCGTATTCGTTGAGATCGATGCTGTGCTCTTGTATAAAACCCGGAATTCGTTTGGCCGACCAGCCGGTATTCATGTACCAGCCACCAAGAGCAGAAACAATTTTACGTTTAAACAGCAAATGCAGGGTGGCCTTTCCTGATGCAGATGAATACAACCATTTTAGCATTCCTTCGCTGGGTACATTCTCTGTTTTTGTTTCCCCACTTGCTCTTTCTATGTATTTTATGGTCTCCATTTTTTTATCCGCTTCACCTTCCCTACGGCATGCAATCAATGCCAAAAGAAGAAGTGCCCAACATCGATATTTCATTTACTTATTCAGGTTTGTATCCCACATCCTCCAAAAGATTGGGTTTGAACGAGGCTTCAACTGCAAGTTCATCGCAACGTTCGTTGAGTGGGTTGTTGGCGTGTCCCTTCACCCAAATAAATTTGACCAGATGCTTTTTGTAAATCTCCAGAAAACGCATCCAAAGGTCAGGGTTTTTTTTGTCTTTAAAACGTTTTTTCACCCAATTAAACACCCACCCTTTTTCAACCGCATCGGCCACATATTTCGAATCGGTGTAAACGGTAACATCGCAGCCTTCGATTTTTAGCGATTCAAGCGCAACAATAACAGCCAGCAACTCCATGCGGTTGTTGGTGGTTAATTTGTAGCCTTCCGAGAGTTCTTTCCGGTGTGGCCCCGAAAGCAGCACAGCGCCGTATCCTCCAGGTCCCGGGTTTCCTCGGGCTGCCCCGTCGGTATATATGGTAATTTGCGGTCGAGCCATCTTTTCGTTGTAAGTTTTCAGTGCAAAGTAGTGAGTAATCGTTGAAATAAACAAGAATTAATTTGCTCATAAAAATAAAACCCCGCCAAACTGACGAGGTCTTACTTATATATCTTTTTTGAAGCTTATCTGATGATCTGCATTTCGTCGATGAGGTGATCGGCACCGGCATATACATCGATTACCCACAGTACAAAGCGGATATCGACATTGATACAGCGTTGCAGGTTTTCTTCGAAGGCCAGGTCGCCACTCATGGCTTCCCAGTTGCCGTCGAAGGCAACACCGATCAGTTCACCTTTGCCGTTGATAACCGGGCTTCCCGAGTTTCCTCCGGTAATGTCGTTGTTGGTAATAAAACAAGCGTGCAATTTACCGTCAGCATCGGCATATTGTCCGAAATCTTTTGCCAGCAGCAGTTCTTTCATACGGGCGGGTACATTGAATTCATAATCGCCCGGAATTTCTTTTTCCAGGTAACCGTCGGTAGTGGTGTAGTACTTGTAAGTTACACCATCGCGCGGATCGTAATCCAATACTTTGCCGTAGGTTAAACGCATGGTGGAATTGGCATCGGGATAGAATTTTTTGTTGGGCTGCATTTCCATTAAACCGGCAACAAACAGGCGTTCGCCTTTTTCCAGGATATCGCTGCGGGCATCCACCAAATTCCTGATTTCGTTGTATTTCTCGTAGATCTGAACCGCTGTTTGGAAAGCCAGGTCTTTTTCGAGTACTTTCGGGCTTGGGTTGTCCAAAAAGGCGAGGTATTCTTCCTTGTTGTCAAAAACCGTTTTGTTGAACATCTGGGCGGCAAATTTTTCGTAGTCGCCTTTGTATTTCTTCTGAATTTCCTGGTAGCAAGTTGGCTGGAGCGCAGGTTTAGTTTCCTGTGCATAAATTTTCATCAATGCGGCCGACACCTTTTCGTCGGTACTGGCATCGTAATCTTTGAAAAAATCGTCAGCCATTATTTTCAGGAATTCAGCATAACGTTCAATCCTGTCTTTGTTGCTTTCCGGGTCTTTCAGCATTTCAACCATTGGTTTTACCCGGTAGGCGAAAGTGAAAATTTCGGGGCCGCGCAGCAAAGCTTCGGTCATGAACTCGCGGGCTTTGTCGTTTTCTACATCCGAGTAGTAGTTTTCGATCAACCCGAGGGCTTCACCGTATTTGGCTTTTCTGGCCTGATCGGCATTTACCCAGGCTGTAAACTCGTCTTCCAGCGCTTTTTTCTGATCGATAACTTTTAGTTTCGTCAAGGCTTCGTTCATGCCAATGGCATTTTTGTAGTAGTTGGCGCTACGGGCATGTTTTGAAGCGTACTGGATTTTTGCTTTTTGGCTCGATGCCATATATTCTGAAATAATGTCGAGCTTTTTCTCGCGAACTTCAACACGTGCGGTGTTGGTTACTTTCATGGTGTAATCAATACCATAAGATGTTTTGTACCTGGAAGTACTTCCCGGATAGCCAAAGACCATCGCAAAATCACCTTCTTTTACGCCTTTTAACGAAATGGGCAAAGAATGTTTTGGCTGGTAAGGTACATTGTCTTTCGAGTAGTCGGCAGGCAAGCCATCGGGGCCGCAATAGATACGGAACATCGAGAAATCGTTGGTATGACGGGGCCACATCCAGTTGTCGGTGTCGCCGCCAAATTTACCGAGTGCCTGTGGAGGAGCGCCTACCAAACGCACATCTCTGAAGGTTTCGGTAACAAAAACAAAGTATTGGTTAGAATTGAAGAAGTCGCGGGCATACACTTCGTAATGCGAATCGCCTTTTGCTTCTTTTGTGAGCTGGTCGAGTGTTTTGCGTACCGCTTTGTTTCTTTCTTCCTCTGTCATGTCGTCGTTAACATTTTCGAGAACCTTAGCGGTTACATCTTCTACGCTGATCAGGAAGGTTACGGTTTTGCCCGGATTCGGAAGTTCTTCTTCGCGGCTCATGGCCCAGAAACCATCTTCGAGGTAATCGTGTTCAACGCTCGAATGTTGTTGTATTTCGCCAAAACCACAATGGTGGTTGGTTAATAATAATCCATCTTTTGAAACTACTTCGGCCGTACAGCTTCCGTGATCGAGTGCCACAATAGCATCTTTCAGGCTCGAATGGTTGATGCTGTAAATGTCGTCGGCGCTAAGCTCGCAACCCATTTGCTGCATTGTATTAATGTTCAGTTTGTGAATGAGCGAGGGCAGCCACATTCCTTCATCGGCCACTGCGGTGCCAATCGCAAATACGCTGAGTAGCAGCAGGAGTTTAATTTTTCTAATCATTGTTAATCGTTTCAATTTAATAAAGTTTGCAAATATAATTTTTCCTACATTTTCTGTAGTGATATTTATCGTGTTTATTCGAACCGTACAAATACAAAATTAATTCTCTAACTGGCGGTTAGCCGGAAGAAATCAGGTTTTATACTGGTCAGGTTTCACCCATAAGTATCACCTGCAGCATAAATATTACACACTGCAAACTTTTTATTTTAAAAGAGTCAAAGTGGGCTATTCGTAAAGGTCGTTAACGTCGCAAAGCGCCAATTCGGTTAGGTAGGCGGCAATTTTGTTCGTTACTTCTTCCACAAACCTTTTTCCTTTTTCTGCCGTAGCTTTTTTGGGGTTTCCAATGCCGGTGTCTTCCGTCACTTTATCCCAGGGGCGGGGTGACCATGCGGTTTTTTCGCGGAAAGCTTTTAGTTTATGCTTTTTGGCTGTTCCTTCCCCGGCTTCGTCGAGCGGCAGTACCAGTTCGGGGTAATAATGCATTACAACACTGGTTTCCATTTCGTCGGCATGATCTCCGGCTTCTTCAAAATAGTTAACGCTGGTTGTGATTTTGAACCATTCGACCAGCGAAAGAAACATTTCGGGGAATTGGGGCAAAAGTTCGCGAATCATCGGCTTGAAATCGTTGCCTCCGTGTCCGTTAATAATCACCAGTTTTTTTATTCCCTGACGGTTGAGTGCTCTTACGATGTCTTTTAATATCATCAGCTGGGTAGAAGGCGGCGTATGCAAACAAAACGGCATATCGATCTGCCCGGGATTCTGGCTGCCCAGCGGAATAACCGGTAGTACCATAACTTTTGTTCCGTTTGCCCAGGCTTTGGCTGCCGACTCCTGCGAAACTTTGCTGGTTTCCAGCGAGTCGGTACCATAAGGCAGGTGATAGTTGTGCGGCTCGGTAGCGCCCCAGGGCAATATGGCGATATCGTATTGGGTGTTTTTGATTTGTTTCCAGTTGGTTTGTTCCAGAATAAATGGTTTCATGCTAGTTTATATTTATTGTATTAAAATCTGATCAATGTAATCCCAACCGTAAAAGGTGTTAATTCTGGCCCTCTTTCATCGCGAAACAAAGGAACCAGATCGCAGGTAGCAAAAAAGTTGATGCTTCGGTAGCCGGTTCGTACCATTAAACCATAGCGAAAGTCGCGCAGCGAAAAGTGATCCCCCACTTTTAACTTTTCCTTTTGGTCGGTTTTGTATTTTACTTTGGTATGACTGTTTAGTTTAACCTCGCCGTAGGGGCCTGCCGAAAAATAGATCCGGTTGTCGTAGTGATTTACCGGAATCTGAAATTCGAGCAATACCGGCACCATAAAAGAGATCAGTGCGAGTTTTGATTTCTGATTGTCATTTGCCACCAGCGATTCGGGTTGGATAACGCTGTTCCCGTCGCGAAAAATGGTGATGTTGTCGTTTAGCCTGTATCCCTGAAGGTGAAGTCCGAGACCGGTGACCAGGCCTATTTTATTGCGGTTGCACTGCAGACCGATGCTTTGTTGCAAAACATTGAAGTAGGCCGAATTCGACCGCAGCTCGTCAATGTCCATAAATTCGGAGTTGTAATCCTTGTAATCTGGATTAAGAAGCAGGTTAAATCCAAAATCGATTCCTGCCCAATGTCCTGAAAAATCGTCTTGCCAGAATTTGAATCCGTTTTTGGTAAGCTGACGGATGTGAATTCGCTTTAACGCTTTCTCCGGTTTGTAGACAGATGCCGGAACTGTATCCTGATCCTGCGCTAAAATACTGGTACAGGAGAATACAAGTAGAAAAATAATCAGAAAAAACCGGGTGAGGTTTTGTTTCGCTTTTGATGAAGTGTGCCCATTCATACACATAATTTTTGAATGAATTTGGTTTTGCAAATTTAAGGGAATCAGCGAAATAAGGGGAAGGAATGCCGCGTTAAATTGAAATCGAATATTGTATGGAAAATGAACAATTCGTTTTCATGTGGGAAAGAACGTTAAATTTGATGGAATGAGTGCCATAAATAGCTGAAATACAAATAAAAGAAATACCTTTGCGCCCACTTTATAAAATTAGATAATGAGTTTATTTGAATCAATGGGTTTACGGTCCGAAATTTTGAGCGCTATTCAGGAGCTAGGATTTGAACAGCCCACGCCGATACAGGAAAAAGCAGTTCCGTTTTTACTGGAGAGCGACCAGGATATGGTAGCATTGGCACAAACCGGAACCGGGAAAACAGCAGCTTTTGGCCTGCCCATTATTCAGCAGATAGATAACACCTTAAAAGCTCCACAGGCTTTGATTCTGAGCCCAACCCGTGAGTTGGCGATGCAGATTGCGAACGATCTGAACACCTTTTCAAAGAACATGAGCAAATTTAATATTGCGGTGTTATATGGGGGTGCTGATATTAGAGCGCAGATCAATTCGTTGGAAAAGGGTGCACAGATTGTAGTTGGAACTCCAGGGAGAACACTCGACTTGATCAAGCGCGGCAAGTTGCGGGTGAATGAAATAAAATGGCTGGTTTTAGACGAAGCTGACGAGATGCTTTCCATGGGTTTTAAAGACGACCTGGATGGAATTCTGAAAGATACGCCGGCCGAAAAACAAACGCTTTTATTTTCGGCAACCATGCCTGCAGAAATTGTTTCGATTGCCAGTAAATATATGGACAATCCGCACGAAATTTCTGTAGGGAAGAAGAATACCGGTTCTGAAAACGTGGAACACCATTATTACCTGGTGCATGCCAAAGACCGTTACCTGGCGTTAAAACGGGTAGCCGACATTAATCCGAATATTTACAGCATTATTTTCTGCCGCACCCGTATGGAAACCAAGGAAGTGGCCGATAAACTGATGCAGGACGGGTACAATGCCGATGCGCTTCACGGTGATCTTTCACAGGCACAGCGCGACCATGTAATGGCTCGTTTTCGTTCCGGACATTTGCAAATGCTGGTTGCTACCGACGTGGCAGCACGTGGGCTGGATGTAAATAATCTTACCCATGTTATCAATTACAACTTGCCCGACGATCCTGAAGTATATATTCACCGGAGTGGACGAACCGGACGAGCCGGGAAAAAGGGTATTTCCATTACTCTGATTCACATGCGTGAAAAGGGAAAGCTGAGAGATGTAGAGCGCAAATTGGGCAGGAAGTTTGAAAAACAAGATGTTCCGCAAGGAAGAGAAATATGTGAGAAGCAGCTTTTTAACCTGATTGATAAGGTAGAAAAAGTTGAAGTGAATGAGGATGAGATTGAACAATACATGCCCGTTATTTATAAAAAACTGGCGTGGCTCGATCGTGAAGAGTTGATCAAACATTTTGTTTCGGTAGAATTCAATCGTTTCCTTACGTATTACGAAGGGGCACAGGATATCAACGTGGATGAACACGGGTACGACGAACGGAAGGAAGACCGGAAAGACCGGAATGCCCGTGGCCGCTCTGAGAGAGGTGAGAGGGGACGGCCGGAAAGAGGCGGCAAAGGTCGTCGCGGCGATTATCAATACTCCCGCTTCTTTTTTAGCATGGGAAAAAAGAACGGCATCAGCAAGCGTTCGATTATCGATATGATCAACCAGCAAATGCCGGGTAAAAGTGTGGAGATCGGAAGTATTGAGGTACTGAAAGGTTTTTCATTTTTTGAACTCGACAACCGTTATGAAAGGGATATTGTAAAAGCCTTTAAAAATGCGCGTTTTAAAGGTCAGAAAGTGAATATCGAGTTAGCGAACAAAAAGAAATAGAAATTACGCTATACAAAAGCTGTCGGGTTCCGGCAGCTTTTTTTATTTTTCTTCTATCCTCCAAAATTTTCAGAAAGCTTTTCTCCGGTTCGTAGTAAAAAATACCCCACTCAGCATTTCTTTTTTTCAATTGTTGGTCCGACTTACGAGTTTTGATTCATAAATCAATAAAAACTCAAAGTCATGAAAACAAAAACAATTTACCTGCTGGTTGCGATGACCATCTCTTCATTCGCAAGCGCCCAAAACAGCTTTTCGTTGGAAGAAATGAAAACGCTTCCAAAGGATCTTCAGCTAAAAAATGAGATTCAGAAGTACGAAGTAATTACCGACCATTTCACCAGCGATATCTTCTGCCATTTTATTAATAAAATGCGTGTGAAGGGTGAATATACCCGTGGTTTGGACGGAGGAGAGGTGAAATGGAACAATGTATCGGTGGCAATGTCGATGGCGGAGAACGCAGAATTCTCACAGGGAACACCAATTTCGTACATGGAAGATTTCACCTATTTCCCGGGAGAGGACATGATTAAGGCCGATAAGTTTGTAACCTTTAAAGAGTACAGTGCCTTTACCAAGAACCTGGTGTGGGATATGCTCGCAATCGAAGGTTTCGCGTGGAGCAATTTTGGCAGCCTGAAGTTAAATGAAGATTATGCGGCAAAAGATTTTAACGGGAAAATCGATTTGGCCGGAGAAGGCTTTTTTGAAAATAAGGACGTTCGGTTAACCTGGACCGGAATTTCGGAACGTAACGGAGAAACGTGTGCCGTAATCAACTATCGTACTTTCAGAAACCCACTGGAAGTAACAGCCGAAGGTATGAATATGAAAGGAAGGAGCCATTATTGGGGAACCATTTGGGTGTCGCTGGAAGACAAAGAGATTGAACACGCCGTGTTGTACGAAGATGTGATCATGGAAATGATCCTCCCGGAGCAGACACAGAAACAAGCACTCAATATCACACGCGAGATAACGATGAAAAAGCTGCTTTAATGGTTGTACAGCGAGGTTTGGATTTTTCCAAACTTTCCTCTTTTTGTCAGGAGTAAAATAATATCTCATCATCGATTAAAAAACAAACTGTTCGAATACAGACTTTTATTATTTTCAAATCGTCAACATGTTACAGGCAGAAATCCATAAAACGATAACCCGAAAAATTGTCTATCACCTAAAAGTGGCAGCCGGAGCAGTTTTTATTTCCACTATTTTTAGTTTGGTTCTTTTCCAACGAATATTTCATGCCGGATTGGACAATATGTTGCTCCTCACTTTTTTGCAGCTCGAGTTGTTCCTTTGGCTGGGGCATCTTTTCTTTCGGTCCATCAAACCCGAAAGTCCAAAGTTCGTTCAGAAAACCATACTCAGGCTGGCGCTTTTTTATGTAAGTGTATTGTTGATCGCTTTCACTTTGTTTCTGACACTTTATCTTTTTTATTTTATTCGTTCGGGTGCCGGTTTTTCTGAATTTGTTCCAGGCCTTATGTACCCCGAATTAAAAACGTTTTTGCTTGCAACACTTATCGGCTTTGCGTTTGGGGCTCTGTTTTTCTTTTATACACAGTGGACCGATGTTGTAAAAAGCATGCAAAAGTTGCGGGAGGAAAAACTGATTTTCCAATACGAAACGCTGAAAAGCCAGGTAAATCCGCATTTTCTTTTCAACAGCCTGAATACTTTATCTTCGTTGGTTGGCAAAGATCCCGAGCAGTCTGAAAAATTTATTCAGAAGCTATCTTCCGTTTACCGTTATGTACTGGAAAACCAGGAAAAGGACCTTGTTCCGGTTTCTTCGGAGCTTTCTTTTGTGCGCGACTATTTTGCGTTGCAACAGGTTCGCGATCAGGAGAAAATCGAGTTGAAGATTGAACGTAACGGGCCTGAGAATGCGCTGATAATGCCTGTTTCGCTTCAGATGCTGGTTGAAAACGCGTTGAAGCACAATGTCGCATCACGAAAAGAGCCCTTGTTGATTACGATTCATTTTGAAGGATTGGACAAACTAACCGTGCGAAATAATCTGCAGCCCCGTAATCAACTAAAAGCGAGTTCAGAAATTGGGCTTAAAAACCTGAATGAAAGATGCCGGCTTATTTTAGGAAGGGAAATTGAAATTCAAAAGACAATGGAAGAATTTGTGGTGAAAGTTCCTGTAAAAACCGAATTATCATGAATGTAGTAATTGTTGAAGACGAACGACTGGCCGCAGAACGTTTAGCTGATATACTGCAGGCCGTCGATCAGCAAATTAAAGTATTGAAAGTGCTTGAGTCGGTGGAAGAGGCTGTTAACTGGTTTTCTTCCCATTCGTCGCCTGATCTTGTTTTTATGGATATTCAGCTTGAAGACGGGATTTCATTCGAGATTTTTGATGAGGTAAAAATAGAGGCACCTGTTATCTTCACTACCGCTTTCGACGAATATGCCATTCGCGCGTTCAAAGTAAACAGTGTCGATTATCTGTTAAAACCAATTAATAGGGAAGAACTTGCCGGGGCTCTTTTGAAGTTCAAAAAAAAATACAACGAGCAACTCGATTTTGAGTTGAAAGTTCGGCGTGTTATCGAAAATGTTTCCAACCGCTACAAGTCACGGTTTTTTATAAAAATAGGAATGCGCTTTCAATCGGTACCGGTATCGCGGATTTGCTGCTTTTTTGTTGAAGAGCGGAATACTTTTCTAAAGACGGCGGAAGGAAAAATTTACGATCTGGATCAATCGCTGGATCAACTCCAGTCGCTGGTCGATCCGGAGCAGTTTTTCAGAGTCAACCGGAATTTTCTGGTGAATATTAATTGTATTGTAGAGGTAGTCAGTTATTCAACAAACCGGTTAAAACTTAAACTTGAAAAAGATTTTGAAGAGGGCATTATCGTCAGCCGCGATAAAGTAACGGATTTTAAACGCTGGATGGATAAATAAAAAAGGAGCCTTGAGAGCTCCTGTTTGTTGTGTTTTTTAGTGTAAAAAAATATTTTACTATACCAGTTTCGCATTTAGTTCAATGGTTGCTGTTCCGCCTGCATAAAGTCTTGAGATCGGGCATTTGGCTTTTGCTGCCAACGCCAGCTCGTCGAATTTGTCTTGTGCGAGTCCTTCGCATTTAACAAGGCAATCGAGCGTAATGTTGGTAATTGCCGGTCCTCCGTCGAGTTCGCCCAACGTAACCGATGCTTCGGTTTCAATGCTTTCAGGTGTCAGTCCTTCACCGCTGATCAATGCTGAAAGAAACATGGAGTAACAGCCTGAATGAGCTGCGCCCACAAGTTCTTCCGGATTTGTTCCTTTTCCGTTTTCAAAACGAGATGCGAAAGTGAACGGGCCACTGTACCCGGTTATATCCATTTTACCTGCACCTTTTTTCAAAGTGCCATTCCATACTGATTTTACTTTTCTTACTGTCATGACTTGTAATTTTTCTTTTGGTTTTTTAAAAACTTGTCCGGTTTCCCGACGACAAACAAATTTAGTCTTTCATCTGCCTCCAGTCAAATCGATTTTCTTGAACCAAAATAGAATTCAGCTATAATGCTTGTAGTAACTATCTAATAGTCAGGCTTGTGGAGATGAAATGATTCCGTTATTGTTGTGCGATGCGTCAAAAAAATAATGGGGAGGTTTAACTATTTAACAGCATGTTGGGTTGTGTGTCCTGTGAATATCGCTATATTTAACAGTTTTTTTAAAAGTTTTAGTATTAAAACCTATCCGATTAAAACTACATTTATCATGAAAGAAAAAGAAAACAGTGGAATGGTCTCGAGAAGAGCCTTCCTGGGTACTACAGCGGTTGCCGCTGCCGGACTTACTATCGTTCCGCGTCACGCCGTGGCCGGATTGGGGCATAAAGCCCCCAGCGACAAGCTCAATATTGCTGCCGTAGGTATTGGTGGAATGGGTAACGCTAACATTAAAAATCTTGCTTCTGAGAACATCTATGCACTTTGCGACGTTGACTGGAAATACGCTGATCCGGTGTTCAAAGCGCATCCGAACGCCAAAATGTACAAAGACTGGCGTAAGATGTACGATGAATTAGGCAAGAACATTGATGGCGTTGTTGTGGCAACTGCCGACCATACGCATGCTATTATTGCTGCCCACGCGATTGCAATGGGCAAACATGTGTATGTTCAAAAGCCTTTGACTCACACCGTTTATGAATCACGTTTATTAACAAAACTCGCCGCCAAATACAAAGTGGCCACTCAGATGGGTAACCAGGGTTCTTCTGGCGAAGGTGTAAACCTGACCACTGAATGGTTGGCAAATGGCGAAATTGGTGAAGTTACAAAAGTGGAAGCTTTCACCGACCGTCCAATTTGGCCGCAAGGTTTGAACACTCCTGAAAGAGGAGACTGGGTTCCGGAAACATTAGACTGGGATTTATTTACAGGTCCTGCAAAAATGCGTCCGTTTAACCAGGTGTATCACCCATGGAACTGGCGTGGCTGGTGGGACTACGGTACAGGTGCTCTTGGCGATATGGCTTGTCATATTCTTCATCCGGTATTTGTTGGTCTCGATTTGGGTTACCCAATTCATACTCAGGGTAATTCAACCCTTCTTTTACAAGATTGTGCCCCAACCGCTCAATCGGTAAAACTGACTTATCCGGCCCGTAAGGCAAATGCCGAGAAACCATGGAAAGGCTTGAAGAAAAACACGCTTCCTCAGGTTGATGTGTATTGGTATGATGGTGGTATTAAGCCGATGTTACCGGAAGGATGGCCAGATGGTAAAAATCCAAATGATAGCGGCGGTGGTGTAATTTTCCACGGAACAAAAGACAAACTGATTTGTGGTTGCTATGGCGTTAATCCATGGTTGCTTTCAGGTCGTAAACCTGATGCTCCTAAATTCCGTCGCAGGGTAGAAACCAGCCACGAAATGGATTGGGTACGCGCTTGTAAAGAAAGTCCTGAAAACCGTGTAAAAACTGCTTCTGACTTTAGCGAAGCTGGTCCATTCAACGAAATGGTTGTAATGGGTGTTTTAGGTGTTCGTTTGCAGTCGTTGAATAAAGAACTGGATTGGGATGGTGAAAAAATGGAATTCACGAACCTTACTGATGACGAAAAAATCAAAACAGTTATCAAAGATGGTTTTGAAATTCACGACGGTCACCCAACATTCCACAAAACATGGACAGATCCGGTTCCGGCGAAAGAATTTGCAGCTGAATTGATTAAGCATACTTATCGTAAGCCTTGGAGCTTGCCAGATATGCCTGCATAATAAAAGATTTTTGGATAGCGAAGGGTGTCTGTAGAAGACACCCTTTTCTTATCTTTAAAAAGGTAAAAAAACTTGCGTATTTTCGGGCAAAGTTGTAAACTTGCACTCCGAAAATCATAAGTAACATTCGATTTTCATTTAGGGCCCATAGCTCAGTTGGTTAGCAGCACCTGACTCATAATCAGGGGGTCACTGGTTCAAGCCCAGTTGGGCCCACTTAAAAATCAAGCAGTTAAGAACATTTCTTAGCTGCTTTTTTTATTTGATACATACCAGATACATACAAATTAAGAGATAAATAGTAACAGAGAGCAACTAAAAGAAGACTATCTTGTCAAATGATTTCATCAATAATCTGCTGAGCACCTTCTCCTTTCCAGAATATCTCTGGCTCACTAGTTACTGCTAAGGCATTGACCTTTACTTTGCCTGCTGCATCTATCCACTTAGCATGAACAGCACTGGCATAGACTCCAAGGACAAATACTTTTTTAGGTGTTGTGTCTTGTTGATTAACCTTTTGAAGTGAAAAGCCAAAAGAAAAAACATATTTTCTTTCAATTTCGTTCAAAATCCAATTTCTGTTGCTCATCCCTTGGAAAATGATTTATTATACGATTGACTTGATATGACTTATTTATATATGTGTTTACTGTTGAATCAAATTTCTGTCTGATTTGTAGTTCAACTTCAAGAGTGTCACCTTTGGCAAAGGTTTCTCCGTTATTAATTTTTTCAAAAAAACTTGGGTCTTTTATTCTTGCACCAATCTTATTCCCATGATAATAAAATTCCCAATTGAGATTTTCATCAAATGATAATCGTACAATATTCAACTTTGCACTTTTGGTGGTTATTTTATCTCCATTCAATATTTCCTCACTTCTTGTTATCAAATCACCAAAATCATCCCTATTTACAGTAAGAAGTGGTTTTTCATTAACATCAGTGAACTCAATACCATCAATAGAGGGATCATTGTTTAATGTTTCAAAACCTTGTTCAAGACTATCTCTTGCAACTTGGTTTGTTTGATACATGTTTACGGTAAAATTCTTAAAAACAGTAATATCTCCTTTCCCGTTTTTTATTGTTACATCTTCTCCCTCTCTTTTTATAACTTCAGGCTTATCACCTTTTAAAAACTTCTTTAATTCAACTAATCCTACTAGTCCACCTATTATAGTCCCTCCAACAGCAATGTTTTCAGCAGTAAAGATGTTTTTAAGTGAATCTATGACTGTCTCAATCAGTTGGATGTGAACTAAAAAACTACCCTTTTCAAGAGCTTTTATTTTGACTTCAATCTTAGCTCCTGTATTTAATTCCCTATTAATCTCCTGAATTAATGTTGTAGTGTGAAGAAGGCTATTTATAAAGACATTAGCATCAATTTCGTGTGCTTGTCCTTGATATTTAATCTTTAAATCTGTACTCATTAGTTTAGTTTTGTCACTTTTTAAACAGATATTATTTTATCTCTTTTTTACAGTCCAAATTGAACTATGTGATGTAATATGATTCATGGGATTAAAACCTCTCTTTTTATCTATGGAAGCGTCAAACTTAAAACTTTGCACCTTCCCTTTTCTTAGAGGTAGAGTATCTTCTGTTTTAAACGCTCTTGCTGGTATTCTTGCAATTTCACTGTTCCCTAGTTTCTGCCTTTCTCTCAAATACATTGATTCAATAACAGGGTAGAATTTCAGAATACCAACATCATCTCCATAGACAATATCCCAAAGTTCTTCCTCATCAAAATGGTCATCCGAATATAAAATTGCTAACATTGCCCAATCCATCCCCATAATTTCAGTATGATTTTTCTTAAAACCGTCAGATATTGAGGATACGTTTTTACCAAATTGTAGCACACAGTATAACACTGCATCAACAGTTTTTCTGTCATTGAGAAAATTTCCTTCATCAAGCTTCTCAGTGTAGACTGCAATTCTTGAACTGTAAATAAGTACATTCTCTAAAAACTGGAAATCGGTTAGTTTAGCCATAATATTTAGATTTAATTGACCACAAAAGCATCAACACATATCATCTACGATTCTACATCCTGTTGCATACATCCTTGCAATTTTATCGTGTCTTTCATTTCTTTCACGTTGCCAATTTCCACCTCTTTTTTCACATGCTTCCTTTGCCTTGGTGTAGCCATCCCATTCAGTCTGTGTTATACATTCATCCATAGGTACATCTATTGGTCTTGGACCACTCCCTTTTGCTGTGGGGTCAAATCCTTTTAGTCCCTCATAAGCATTAAATAATTTCTTCTCGTCCATAGTTTGTGTTTATGGATATTGTTATTTGATTGATTTTCCCGGTTCTAAAGCCTCTCTCAATCCGTGCTGCAATAACATTTCATTCTGCTGCTGGCTGATTTTATTTGGCATTCAACTTTACCATAATCTCCCTAAAGCTTTCTAATCCTGCTTCAAGGTTCTCAATAATATCTTCTGCAATGGTTTCTGGGTCTGGCAGATTATCAAGGTCAGCCAATGACTTATCTTTTAGCCATGTAATATCCAGACTGGTTTTATCTCTTGCAATAATTTCTTCGTAGCTGAATTTTCTCCAATTTCCTTCAGGATTTGTTTCTGCATTGTAAGTTTCTTTCCTTTTAAACCTGTTTGAAGGATTATAACAGGAAATAAAATCTTTTAAATCATCCAGTTTTAAAGGATTCTTTTTTAAAGTATGGTGAATATTTGTACGGTAATCATACACCCATATTTCTTTAGTCCATGGGTCTTTGCTTGCTGGTTTGTTATCAAAGAAAATCACATTGGCTTTTACGCCCTGAGCATAGAAAATACCTGTTGGCAGACGCAGAATGGTATGCAAATCTGTTGTTTCCAGTAATTTCTTTCTGACTGTTTCACCAGCACCACCTTCAAATAACACATTATCTGGCACAACAACTGCTGCTGAGCCTGTTGTTTTAAGCATGGTTCTGATATGTTGTACAAAATTTAATTGTTTATTGCTTGTGGTTGCCCAAAAATCCTGACGGTTATAGGTTAAATCATCTTTCTCCAATTCTCCTTCTTCATTGGTGAAAGTCTGTGAACTCTTTTTGCCAAATGGTGGATTTGCCAGCACATAATCATAGGTTGTTGGTGATGCTGCAATCAAGGCATCAGCAGGAGAAATAAAGTTATCACTGTCAATGTTACCAATGTTGTGAAGGAACATGTTCATTAAAGCTAAACGCCTTGTCCCTGCAACAATTTCATTCCCGTAAAAGGTTTCAAGTTTGAGGAATTTGTTTTGTTCTTTATCCAGTTTGTTGTTTGATACCAGATAATCATAAGCAGCCAAAAAGAAGCCACCTGTGCCACATGCAGGGTCTGCAATGGTATGCATTGGCTGAGGTTGAACACATTCAACCATTGCTTTAATTAAAGCTCTTGGTGTAAAATATTGCCCTGCTCCACTTTTAACATCTTCTGCATTTTTTTCCAGCAATCCTTCATAAATATCTCCTTTTACATCAGAGCCTAAAACCAGCCATTTTTCTGAACCAATCATTTCAATTACTTTTCCAAGCATGGCAGGGTCTTGAATTTTATTCTGGCTTTTGGTGAATATCTGACCAAGTATTCCTTTTTGAGAACTAAGCTCACGCAAAAGATTGGCATAATGAATTTCAAGTTCTGCTCCTTTTTTGTCAGTCAAACTTTCCCAATTGTAATCTAAGGGAATGTTCAGATTACGATTATGTGGTGGTTTGCTATATTCATCTGCCATTTTTAAAAACAGCAGATAGGTAAGTTGTTCCAGATAGTCACCATAACCTACTCCTACATCACGCAGGGGATTGCAGAATGACCATACTTTTGATACTATTGAGTTTGTATTCATTTTTTAAATTTCAGAAATTCCATGTAACGCAATTAATTATTCCTCCATGCTGTGCCAACAAACCTGCTTCAACAGGCAGTACCTCTCTATTATATAGGTTTTTCAATTTTTTCTTTGCTGCTTTATTATAATCAGGATATTGCTCAAAAGATGGCATGATAATTTTATCTTCAAGTAAAAGAAAATTGAGATAGATGCCAGTAGCATCAGTATCTGAATCATCTTCATTTGAGCTAACAGCACATGGTAATACTTCAATTTCTAATCCAGCATTTTTCAATGAAAGATGAAGGTTGTTTTTCCACATTTCGTATTTCTCCTGCTCCTTCTTAGTGCATAGTTTTATTGCATTATCTATAGTTGAACTGTCATTTATTAGCACCTTATTATTATTGATAAACCTGACCATTCCATCAACATGACCAGTAAAATCCCATGGGTCAGATGGAACAACAACTAACTTATTTAGTTTCAGTCTCTCTTTAATATCTTTTAAAACTGATGGTTCTTGGTTCATCCAGCTACTGCAATTATCAAAAATTACACGGTCAGAAACAATTCCAATATCTTCAAAAATATCAATTGCACCACCATCCAGAATTACAGAAGACTCTGTGTATTCAAGTCCAAGATTATTACATATTTGTTTTTGTTCAGGAATAGTTTTTTCAAGTGTAGTTCTTCCTACAATGTAGGATGGACTGTATTTAAACAGTACCAAATGACCACCATAACCCTTGACAGGCATATAATCCCTACACCATTCATTTTTATTTTGGGGAATTTCAGACAACTTTTTGCCTAAAATTTCTTTGAGAGTATTAGTAATCAACTTACCCCGGATAGTATTTTTGAGATATTCTGAAATATAGACTCTCATCTTGTGCATTTTAGGTTGTCAATTTTCCTCATTACGAATATTGTTTTTCTAATAATTCTCTTTGTTTTTTCTTCTCTTCGTTAATTCCAGATTCAAATTCAACCAATGGATAAAAGTGAGAAACATACACACCTTCAATAATTTCATCATTCAAGATGTTCTTAATGAAATTATATTTTGTGATTAGTTGATTATCCTTTTCAATTGCTTTTTCAGGATTGTTTCTGCTCTCAAACTCCCAAACACGCCCTAAAGATGAAAGAGAATTTAAAAAAATGATTGTTTGCTCAAAGGTTGATAATTGCCCTCTTAATATCTTGATATTTGAATATTTCTGAACAAAATCTATCCGTTTATCATCATTGATAAGTGTAATTGTTTGATAGAGATTCCTAAAGTAATGACCTAATCTGAATTGATGACCTCCATAGTATTTTGTGTAATTACCTTTTTTATAGTACTTATATTTATACTCTAATTCTTCATCCACCTGCCATTCATCTCTAAGCTCTTCTATTTTTTGTACATTTTTATTCCAATCTTGAATAAGGCGGTTAAAATGTTTTATTCTTGTTGTTGTTTTAGAATTCATTGAATGCCATTTATTCCAAAAGCCAGAATCCTCTTTGGGTTTAAGGGATGCAAATTGAATAATGCTTTCAAAAAAAGATTGTTTGTACCTCCCCTTAAAGAAATCCCCTAACGTTTTTTGCCCTTCAAAACTTAATCCAAAATAAATGATACTGTATAAAATATCAATTTGGGCAAACGTGACAAAATCTATATTTCTTAAATTAATTTCATTGTTTTTCTTTAGTTGATTTAAATAATATTCCTCATATATATTTATTTCATTTGTGTTTTGAAAAAAATGTTTTAACTCTGCAAACAAACTCTTGAATTCTTTATCGATAGCTCTAAATACCTTCCTTCCTTCAAATTTTTCTTCTTTTATAATATCTTCATCACTGGCTTCAATATGCACTCTTTTAAAAGGGCTGTATGTTAATTCAGAAACGTTATCTCTATGAAGTTTAACTAATTCAAAAAATTTAGCTTCTAATTTTTCAATTTCTCCCCTTTCTTTTAAATCCTTAATATCCTGTTTCTGTTGTTCATTAGCTTTATACTGAACCCAAAATGCTAAAAAAGTTAATGCAGCAGCAGCAATTGCAATAAATGGTCCCATTATTCCACCAATTGTATCTCCTATCTGTCCAGTAGTTGTAAAATTGTACTTGCTAAAAGAAGCAGTAAACCATGCTGGAAAAAAACTAATAAGTGCAACAACTAAAATGAATGCTGCTGCACTCCACCAGAAAAAAGTATCAAATGTTTTTATCTTTTTCATGTCTATATTAGTTATACCAGTTTCCCTTCAAACGCCTTTTTTAAAATACTCTGCCTTAATGATTCTGCTTGCTGCAAACTTTGGCTGATGGTTTCTTCAATTTTATCGCAAACAGTTAGTTTGCTTTCCAATTCATCAACGATGAGTTTTTGTTCTTTGAGTGTTGGGAATAAGACTTCGATTTTTAAAAGTTTATTTACAGAAAGACCAGGTTGAGCTGCACCAGCAGAATATTGATTCAATTTCATTGCTGTTAATTTATGAAATAACCAATCTGTGTCAATTCCATCTTTTGCAGAAGTGACAACTGCGTGTTCGGTAGCGTGGAAAACTCCATTAACCCGATGCACATTGCCACACAAAGCTCCTTGTCTACCTATAAGAGAAAATGTGCCTTTGTGTGTGTATGATTCAGTATAACCTCTTAATCCATTTCCACCATAACAAGGAAACAGTCCTTCATTATATTCTTTTTGGATTTCAACAGCCTTTACAAAAAAACCAGCTTTCATATCACATATATTTCCAAGGGGAGCAATCTTCCATCCCTCTGGCAACTCCCCTTCTTTCACATTTTTGTTGGTGAGTTTTCCTTCAAATGCCCATTTTAACAAACTTTGCCTGTAAATTTTTATTTGTTGTTGTGCCAATATCAATTGCTGTTTCCCGTTTTCCAAATCACTGAGTAGTTCTTCTATTTTGGAGACAATGGCTTGTTGTTCAGGAAGAGGTGGATAAGGCAAAGGAATTTCTTCAATGGTTCTTGAAGACAAGTGTTTAACAGTTACCGATGAAGTTTCTTCATTAATTGCATTTAGGTATGGCTGTAAACAAATAAATAAAAATTTAGAGTCAAAATCTTTTGATTTTGGAATAATTCTACATACCCGTTGATTAAGCAAAGCATCATCACCTTTCCAACGTGCAACTTTGAAATCTCCATCCATACCAATAAGTACATCTCCTTTTGTTACTATAAATTCATCTGAATATTCTCCGTCAAACCTATCAACAGTTGATGTACTATCAATGTCACGTATTCTGATTAATGGTAAGCCACCTGTTTTTACAAAATTTTTTGAACTAAAAGCATATCCATTTTGAACTTTGGCAACTTCCTTTAAATAAATCCTGTTCCAATGTTCAGCTTTTACTAAAAGTTGATGTTTGCCTTCGTTTACTATTTCAATTGGTTTACGTCCTAAAGCCATTTTATGCTGCTAATACCTCATTTAATTCATTAATAATCTCCTCTGTCTGCTCTCCAAAAAGCTGCCACATTTTGCCCAATCCACCCTGAGCATTAAAAGGGTTGTAATCAAAATCATCCTTTTCAATATGAAAACTGCTGATTACATAGTCCTTAATCATCCTGAGCCATAACATTTGTTCTTCATTAAACTTTACAGCACCAGCCTGTTTTTTAAATACCCATTCCTGAAAATTCTTATCCACTGTTTTATCGTAGGCTGTAAGAACAGCATCCAACCCACTTACTTTGCGGATAAGTGAAACTATGGCTGTCAATTCATTTCTTGGCGAACCATTACATTCTTCCAAGGCTTCATAAGCTCTCCAAACATGCAGCGGTGCAAGTAATGGTTTGTCACTTTGCAGTTTTTCCAGCACTTCCTTAATCATGGTGTAAGTGAGTTCTCGTCTTCTATAAGGTTGGTTATAGAAAATCTGCAATGCAGTTAATTCATCCTTGTGCTGCTGCATCCACGCTGAAAATTCAATTACCAGTTCTGCTGACTTATCCTTGTTTTCCTTATCCCAACCCACATGAACCACCTCATCAGGATTGGCTGTATCTATCCTTTGCTCATGTGCTTTACGAACATTTTCAATGTATTCATTCAATTCACCTGTGAAGACTTTGGCAGCCTCATCCTTTAACTTTTCGGTTTCATATAGAATGGCTTTTTCTATATCATCAGGTGCAGCGCCTATGTAATCATTTTTTACTTTGGTCTCAATTCCTTCCAGCACATCAGGATTAAAAGCATTTAGCAACTCTTTTACCACCTGCGAAATACTTTTACCATCTGCCTTTTCAGCAAACTTCTGTTTTTCTTTTGGTGTAATTTGTTTGTCTAAACGAGTTAACCTGTTAGCTAATGATGTAAACAAATCTTCTTCCCTTACTCCAACTGCAATTGCCTGTAGCAAATCTTTTAATGGAATGCCAGGCTTTTTCTCCAATGGTCTGCTGTCAGTTTTCAGGCTACGGTTAACACCAATGGCATCAACAATTACAAAATGGTCTTTGGTGGTTTTGGCAGAAGGGGTAACTTTTCTCAATGTATCAAGGTCAACAGTTCTTGTTCCCCTACCTTTCATCTGCTCAAAGTAATTGCGGCTTTTTACATCACGCATAAAAAGCAAACACTCCAAAGGTTTTACATCTGTACCTGTTGCTATCATATCAACGGTAACAGCTATTCTTGGATGATAACCATTTCTGAACTGAGCCAAAGTTGTTTTTGGGTCTTCTCCTTTTTCCAGAATATTTTCATCAGCATCCAAACGGTCTTTGTCTGAGGTATAAGTAATCTTTTTACAGAATCGGTTTTCTTCTGCAAATTCTTCCCTTACAATCTGGATAATGTCATCAGCATGTGAATCTGTTTTTGCAAATATTAAAGTTTTGGGAACCTCAAAAACTCCATCCTTATCAAACCTCTCTTTGAAAATATTTGGTAAATGTTCTTTGAAACTGCGAATAATAGTTCTGATTTGATTGGGATTCACTACATCTTTATCCAACTGCTGAGCAGAATAGTTTTCATCCTCATCCTGTAATTCCAGCCTCTTTTTCCTGCTTAACCTTTCCCGGTGTTCAATGTATTCCCCTTTCCAGAGAGTTCCCCCCTGCTGAGTGATTTTAGTATCAATAATAAAAACATCGTAACCCACATTTACCCCATCAGCAACAGCCATTTCATGAGAATATTCACTTACAAGATTCTGGTCAAAATATCCAATGGTTCTGCTGTCAGGTGTTGCTGTTAACCCAATTTCAAAAGCGTCATAATATTCCAGAACCTGCTTCCACAAATTATAAATGCTACGGTGGCATTCATCAATTACAATGAAATCAAAAAACTCAATGGGCATTTTAGCGTCATATTCCACTGGTGGAATCTCCTTTGGCTGGTATTTCCTTTCATTTGGATTTTCCTCTTCCAGTTTTTCATCCAACTCAGTTCCTTTTAAAATGGAATACAAACGTTGAATGGTACTGATGCAAACCTGACTGTCAGTTGCTATATAACTTGATTTTAAACGTTGAACGCTGTATAATTCTGTAAATTTCCGGTTATCATCATTGGGGACAAAAGACATAAATTCCTGTTCTGCCTGTTCTCCAAGGTTTTTAGTATCTACCAGAAATAATATCCTTTTAGCTTTTGCAAATTTCAGTAAACGGTAAATGGTTGTAATGGCAGTAAAGGTTTTTCCTGAACCTGTAGCCATTTGAATTAACGCTCTTGGTCTGTTTTCCCTGAATGAATTTTCCAGTTTGGTAATTGCATTTATCTGGCATTCCCTTAGACCATCAGTTTGTAAGGCTGGTAAATCATGTAACCTTCTGCGCAGGGATTTATCCCTTTTTATCCAATCTCTTAAAGTTTCAGGTCTGTGAAAACAGAACAGTTCCCTTGCTCTTGGTTTTAGGTCTGTGAAGTCGGTAAACCTTGTTATTTCACCAGTACTGAGATAAACATAAGGAAGAGGTTCATTATTCAAGTGTTTGAGTTTGGCTATTGCATAACCCTCAGTCTGGTCTTCATGTACATTCAGGCGAAATCCTTCATCTTCCCTTTTTGCTTCAATAATCCCGCAAGGCTTTCCATCAACAAATAATACATAGTCAGCAGGACCAACATCAGTTAAATATTCCCTGATTGCTACCCCAATACCAGCATGAAGATTTATCTTTTTGATGTCCTGAATAGTCCATCCGCAAGCAACTAACTGCCTGTCAATATGGTCTCTTGCTATTTGCTCAGGATTTTGGTTTGGCATTATAAAGCGGTTGTCGTACTTTTTGTTTTTGGTTGGCTAAATTTAGGAATTTTATTGATAAATGCTATTCTTCATCATCCCAACAACTGATAACCAATGTTCCTGATTTAATCATGTGCAACATCAAAGTTCTAAACTGTCGATCAGTGCCTAAGAAATCAAGGAATTTATTGACAATACTTTCTGGCAGGTTTTCTAACAGAGTGTCTTTGTCAATGCGGTATTCCTTGAGTTTCTTGTCTTCAACAATGCAGGATTTGAGAATCTCAAAACACTGCTCATCTTTTTCTTGGTGAATGAGTTGGAACTTTTTCATTAAAGTGGTTGGCATGCAAGAAGTGTTACGAAATCTATTAATCTTTTACACATCTGACACTAAGTTTGCTTGTTTTCCATAAATGAGTGGTATATAGCAGGCTTGAACTGGATTTTACAAACCTCGCATAAGTCCTACCTTCATTTTCCTCTGTTGCTGTCCAAAATCTACCATATTGCCCTTTGGAAGAAACACTCCCGTTGCCTTCAATTATTCCTGGCAGCAGTGCAGAAAAGCCATAATTGTCAGTTCCATTAGTTTCATACACACTCGTTACTATTTTTAGTTGTTTACCAACTTCAAACCATCCTTCAAGGTCATATTTGGTCTCTTCTTGTTTTTCAAAGCCGCCATTATCTTCACTGATAAACTCTGCCAAATGTTCCCATTCAGCATTGGATGGTAGATGCCAACCCTCTGGACAGAACTCATTTGCTGCATAGTAGTTGTAAAATACTCCGTATTCTTTATACCCTTCACTTTTCCTTGCCTCCTGAGGGTTGTCCCCATTGTATTCAAACACGGCAAAAGGAGAGTCAGTTAATGAAACTCCATCAGGGAGATAGGCCAGGTTATCCGCCATCCAGACTTGTTCTCCAATCTTAATCCAGTTGTAACGATGTCCATCTCTTTGATCAATAAAGATCCCGGAGTCTCCTGAGAAATCAACGATCTTCTCATCATCTGAACTACTGTCAGAACAGGCACATACTAGGAGTATTAATGCAAAGCATAAATGTTTTATTTTCATTTTAAATAGTTTTTATTGATTATTGCGTAAGAATTAAATTTCATGTAGGTGAAGGTTATATTCAAAAAGTCAATCAATCCATGATCTTCGTTTTGCTTTCTTCTTTATCTTTTCCAAGAGCTTGATGGCTTCTTCCTGGCATTCATCCCATGTCATCATACAATCCCCTTTGTAGAAGTAATATGAAACTCCTCCATGATACGAGCACGTTCCCCTGCCCTGGGAGTGACTTATTGATCCATCATTACACACTGCGCCATTAAACCTGTAAAGATGTTCATGGGCAACAAGCAGGGTTAAAGAGTCAATATCAAACTGGGACTCGTCAAAAGTTTTAAATTCCTCCTTCAAATATTTCAGGACAAGTTTATCACTCGGAGTGAAGCTTGTAATTAGAAAAGGAATCAATATAGGACTGAGTGCGACTACAGCTCCGAAGAAGAAAAAGACGTATGAAATAGCCTTTTCAATTTCTCCGGGGAGATTAAATTTCTTTAGCTTATCACTAGACTTTATTTCCTCGGATATGTTTGTAATGTAACCTAAGGCTAAGTAATAATGAGCTCTTTTGTCACGGGCTTTCAATGTATATGAATTTGGCTTGTTAATTAGATAGTCGAACACCAAATCATAGTCTTGATTGAGATTCTTAATTATTTCATCTTTATCAAACTCTACCTCTTTGGTCCAAAAGCATTCTTCCTTGTCATACCCATATTGATTGAATTTTATGCGCTCTTGATATGTGATTTCATTATTTGCTTTGTCCCAAGCCCGATTTAAACTAACCCTATTTACAAATGGAAACTGCTCAATAAAATATTGTTTTGGAGAATGAGGGTATAAATCATATTTGACAAACACCTTTGCGGCTTTTAGCAATAACCCATCAATAGTATTATTCTCTGAGCTCGTCTGTTGTATTTGGTTAATTGGCATAGCAGATGACTTTAGTAAAAAAAGAGAATATAGCACTGTGCAATCCCGACAAGCAATATTTGAATTTGCAATGTGATAAAAAAGCTCACGACAAAGGCGTATTTGATCCTAATGATTCTTGAGACTGAGTTACTTCGATGATCCATGAATTTTAGGACAAAGAGTCCAACTATATGGAACAGGGCATAAAGCAATCCAATGACCAGAAGCTGAAGTAACAGAGATTCTGTGAAGACCAGTTTATCTAAAACACCTCCCATGTATAGCCCGTTATATTACTACTATCCTTTTGGTTGTCATATATGATAACCTATTTATAAAGATAAAACAAAATCTTAGTTGTCAGAAATGATAATTAATGAATATTAACCAGCTTCAAAAAAAGATTGGTGATAGAATTCGCATATTAAGGGAATCCAAGGGGATTACCCAACAGAATCTGGCTGCCATCTGCAATTTTGAAAAAGCGAACTTATCTCGTTTGGAAGCTGGAAGAACTAACCCAACGATTTCAACTCTTTATAAGATTAGTCAGGCACTTGAAATTTCAATCGCTGAGTTAGTTGATGTAGAAACTGCTAATTAATATTCATGATTTTACCCGGAAGAGAAAAATTCATTTGCCTTAATTTCAATTAGCTTCGAATAAATTAAATTTGACCACTTGCTCAGCATTTGATCCAAATTGATGTATGACGTTTCTTTTGCTGCATCTTCCAGCAGTTGAAAATATTGTTCATACAGACAATCTGACTTTGCATCAAATCCAACCAGTGTTAAAATTACTTCACTGATGTTCAGTGTGTAATTATTACAGTCAAATCCTAATTTTTCAAATGTAAGGATTAGCAACTGATTGCGAATTTGCTCACCAATAAGGTGAAGTATGATTTGTTTTGTTTTCATGATTAAGTTTTTGAGGTTGAATAAATAGCTAATCCATTGCCAACTTGTAGTGATGTGAAAAGGGATTTCTTATATGATTTTTGTAACTTTCTCTGTACTTAAACTCAAAATTCATGTCCAAAGCAAGAGAGGAAGATATTCAGAACACTATGAAGCTGGTTAGAAAACCAAATCCTGTCTCCAAAGGTGTTACTTGGTTAAGACATCATATTGATGCTGAATGTGGACTTATTGATTTGATGATTCTTGAAGGAACTTATACTATTGAGATGATGATAGATGCATTGATTGACAAGCCTAAATTCCATAAAAAAACAAGAAAGCAATGGGAAAAAAGAATCTCTGACCACATCCTGCATTTATCAACCGAAGAAGGAGACAGTCGAAATCAAATTAATGGAGATGGGGGGCATAATCTTAATGTGTCAATTTCTGAGGAAACTGGTATAGTGAAATTTGACTATTAATCTTCCCAACATTCTAAAATAAGTGTGCCTTCTTTAATCATTTTTAAAGCAATTTGCCTCAGTTCTCCCCTGTATGATGATAGAAAATCTAAAAAAGCATTAATTACAGGCTCTGGAAGTTCATGTAACAGAGTGTCCTTATCAATCGTGAATTTATCCAAATCCTCATCTTTGACTATGGTGCTTTTTAGCACTTCCATGCATTCCTCATGATGTTCTTTATGAATTAACTGTATTTTTTTCATTATATGGCAATTCTAATAAAACACTTCCGATTTATCCAGAAGCAAGCTAAGTCATTAATTATAGAAAAAAGAATTAAGAGGCAATCCCTCATATTACAAAATATTAACCTAATAAAGACACTCTTCCTCGGACAAATAACTCCTAAATGGTTTACCGATAAAAAAGCCATTTTTGGGAAAATGTATACCGTTATCATATCCAATCCAAATATCTTCTATATTAATTAGCTTCAATACTTTTTTAAGATGAATTTCAAGAGTATTATCATAAATGAAATTTCCAGCTAAATAAATATTGTCAAGTTCATTACATATCTCAGAATACGCGTCATCTGACTTAATTCTATTTCTAAAATGTTTGAAATATGAATTACTTATCTTTGTTCTTGGATTCAAAATGCGTAAATATTGACACAAACCATCATAAATCCACTCACTATCAAAAGCTTGAAAAAATACCTCATCACCAGTAAAATAAGGAATTTGCTCAAAATAATAGTTTTGCAAAGTATATTCCCCTTGGTATTCATCAATTAAGTTGCCTTTAAAACCAATAAAATCTTCTTTTGGATATCCCATAATAGTGTATTCATTATAAAGTCTGGCTTGTTTGTAAAGGTTTATAATAGAGTTAATTAATCGTGTAATTTTATTTGTTTCTTCTTGTATGTTTTTATTTTGGATTTCATTCTTTTTGTAAATCGTTGAAACTGTCATTAATCCTTTTAGTTTCAGTTCAATCTCTAACAATTCCTTGCTGAAAAAAGATTCTTTAAATTTATCTTTATCACAATATATAGTTGCTTTTTTCCCAGATAATTTGGAGTGCCAGAAACCAGCATAATCATATTCTAACGAAATCTTATTATTAACTCTTCTAAATAGTTTATTATTTCTTGTAGTAATTAGTTTATTAATGTTTAGGCAGTTATTTTTTTCTCGTGGGTACATAATAATCTTACGTTTTATCATCGCAAAGAAACAGCGATACAGTAACCATACATCCTTGTGAGCACCATTTTTCTTTGTCCTTGCATTCTCTGCAAATAACCTGAAATATAAATCACTAATACTTATAGTAGCAAGAAATTGACTTTCATCTAAAAGATACTCTCTAATATCACGAAGATTAATCCGATTTTTTGAGGGCAAAATAAATCTCACATCATTTCTCAATGATTCTGTTTCAATAATTCTTTCAACAATAAAATCCTGATAGATAAGACAATCTGTATTCAGAATAACTTTGTTAAGTTCAACTAAAATTGTTTTGAGAGACCATGATGTTTTCTCTGAAATTGACTTATTTACAAATATGTTGGTGTCATTAGATTTATCAAGGATGAAATTATTCTCTTGAATAATCTCACCAAATTCATTGGCAAGAATCCAAGCGATTTCTATTAAATATGGAGCTATCATTGAATATGGTCCAGTGAATAATATATCCCCATCCTTTGTATTAGTTTTCGTTTTAATAAATAGTAAATTTGACATTTATTGAGATTGACTTCCTTAATGTACATTACTGAAAATATTGATTCTGCAAGTTACAAAATTAATATGATGAAGATTAAAGACTGCTCTTTGATATAGAGCAGTCTTAATTTAATTCAAAAACCAATTAAATTCGCTTCCAGACAAAGCCTGATGTAAACCACCAACAAAATGCTGGCATCCTACACCCCGGTCAAGAAAACTATCAATGTAAGATGACTTATTAGCTCCTGTGAACAGATTATACAGCTTCCACAGATTGATATTTCCAGATTCGTCCCTGCAAAAACTTTCATCTGAATAGAAGTCTTTTACAATCTGAGTCACTTGGTTATCCATTAATGGAAATGCAGGTAAATCTTTCCTGTTTTTCCATGGCATGTTTTGGTACAACCTTGCTCTACCAACAATTTGAGCAAACTGGCTTTCTGTAATGACTGTATCTGGCAAACTGCTGTACTTTTCAATTTCCTTGTAAGAGTTGAATTCACCAAAGAGATTATAAGCAGACTTTGCCAGTTCTGCAATGGTTCTGACCTTGATGTCATTCTTGAATCCATCTGTTGAAACACAAAGATTACAGCATACCGAATTTTTGAATCCGATAAATAGCCTGAAACTCTCTGCTCTTTTCGTTGAATGAAGGTTGTCAAGGTTATAAGCCCTGACACCACCCACAGTCAAATTAAGCTCATTCCCAGCAACATTATCCCTGATGGAAGCAATCTCTATTGCAAACGCCATCCTCTCAAAATAAAGCGTTTTTTCATGTTCCAGAAGCTCTTTGGCAGGTTTACCTACAGCAGATGGAATTCTCCCTTTAATGGGATGTGAGACCCTTACAGCAGGTGTAAGAATATGCTCACCTCCAAAGATTTGTTGAGTAACATATTCAACAGTTTCAATAAATTCCTGATGAGAAATTGTACTCTCATTGTCCTTGGCAAATACAGGGATGGTATGTTTTTTACGCATATCATCAATGCCAATTATTTCTGTGTTTGCTGCCATAAAATGTACATCAGAGTTTGTCCTTTGATTATCTTTTACAGCAGTTGGTGAAGGCACAAGTTTGAGTTGTGACTTGTCATTTACCTTTATTAGTTCCATTTCCGGATATTCTTGTTTGGTTAATAATCGTAGCATTTAAAACCTCATTTCGCTTTACAGCCAGAGGTTCAATAGAAGTCCTGAATTCCGGGTACCTTTTAAGTAGATCCCTCAGTTCTATGGTGTCTTTGGCCTGCTGAACTTGCTTGATGACTTCATCTAATGAAGTCCCGGCATTACACCATTGAAGAATTCTTTCACCTGTCTTTGATGAAATAACATAAGCCGGTTTATCCATGAATAAACCTGTTCTGTCTTTTGACGCAGAAGCGTAGTGTTTAATATCAAGATCAAAAACAACGGTAAATTCATAGTCCATCCCGTCTCTAGTAATTCCCTTTAGTCCAACCTTCTCAGGAATCATTTTCCCATTCTTTTCAGAAAGGGTATAATCTGTCTTGGTCCTGATTGTTGATATGATGTGACAAGGTGATTCCAAGATCTTTTGCACAAAAGCATTATGCCTTGGCGTCATTTTAGCCCAGTTGGTGAAAGAGTTCCCAGGCATGTTGCCATGTACATCAAGAACACCACCTGAGCCATCCCACTCATGTGTGATGGAGTCAATGATGATCACTTCCATTCCTGCATTCTCACAGGTTTCAATAGCTTCAATATACCTTTCAGGAGAGAATGGCTTTTGAAGTTGAAGTACAGAGTAATCACCCAAATGAGCATAGAGGTCAGCAGAGTGATTTTCAGTGTCAATAACAGCGATTTTGCTGTAGTCAGTTAATCCAGCAGCAAGTAGGAGTGCTGAATAAGTTTTTCCAGAGCCAGATGGCCCTTGTAAAGCAAGCTTAATCTTGGCTTGCTTTCTTTGAGCTTTTCTTATTTCCATATCAAAAGATTAAAAGTGATAGATTTTATGAATGGCAATTATGTTGGGAGAAAGAGAATTTCTTTGTAGTTTTAAAGCTGATGGGCATTCTGCCCATTGTGTGTTTGGGGGTTAACATTAGTAAAGGGCAGTTGTTGAACTGCCCTTTCTTCTTATCGAAAATGTTATTTTGAACATTAAATAGAAACAGGGCAGTTTAAACTACCCTATTTTACTGTTTCCCCATACATGGGAATGTTGAAAAAACAATTTCAACTATAATTTACAAATCTTTAATGGTAGATAAAAAAAAGAAAGGGGAAAGCTCAATGGACGCTTTTTGAAGATGATTGATAATTTACAAACCCCTAAACACAAAACCAATCATAAATACAGAAGTCGCTTTCCCCGTTATCTTAATATCCTTATTTTTTTATCGTCCTTTTTGAAGTTATTTAAATATTACAAGGAGTAAGCCAAGAATGCTAAGTGCTCTATTTCAGCGAAATAAATATTTTGTTAATTAGATAGCTTTCTCTATTTGGGAATATCTTCTGATATTGAGCTGTTCATGAAATGTATTGCAACAAGAAGAAGGCTTCCAGCGTGATAAAATATTTAAATTAAAAGGTCACCATCAAGGCAACCTTTTATCTCCTTTTTTCAGTGGTATTTTTTTCACACATCACAGGAAATACCTTCTCAAAAAACTTTTAAAAATACAGCAGAAAACCTGTTTGCTTATTGATGTGCGAGGGCCATATTTTGCAGGGCAGCAGTGTTAAGAATTATTTTACCTCATGCTGCTGCCAAAGCTGATTCCCAAAGAAAAACCCATACCTAAGGTATTGATAGATTGCAGCTCCGTATCCCACCCAGTAACTGAACATTGATTTCCCTGCATCATACAGACCAATATCCAAGCCTAATAGCTTTCCAATTAGTGAGAAAGGAGCTATAAGTCCATGCCAGAAACCAATGACGATATTGAAATTATCTGCCTGATTAAAGTGAGATACATTTTCAGGAGATGGTGCACATGCAAAAGCCAAAATGGCTATAATACAAATGATCATGTAGTGGATTTTGATTTTCATAGTATTTGATTTAAAATCCTTGTAATTGAGTATTTTCTCCATGCTGCCATTCAAGCAAAGGGCAGCAAAGCAAGAAAGTAGAATTGGAGGGGCAGCAGTTGGAAGAGAAAAGGGCTATTATAGAGCGATCCCACAAATAGATAAAATCTATCACATAGCAGAATGCGATAGAATTTAATGTGTCTTGGGTGCTTCACACTGCTGCTTTTCACTTTAAAATTTAATTTGAGTCAAGTCAATTTTGAATCTTTGAAATATTTCAGTTTTAAAATTTAATCCGGAAAGAATTAAATTAAAAACTTAAAACAATGCCCTGCTAGTGCTAAGGCATTGTTCTTGTTTATCCAACTTCATGTGCCAAATCCTGCAAGTACAGTACCTCTTTCTGCTGCTGCCTTGCTTGATTTTCCGGAACAAATTGCCATCTGTGGTTCAGTTGAAGAATTTCACCTTCAGGTGTGAAGTGCTCATAAGGCGCACATTCAACTTTCTCTATGCTGCCCGGCAGCTCTTTGCCAATCATTAATCTGGCAGCCTCAAATTCCAATGTCGAGGGAATGCTGGCTTTTCTTGCTGCTGCATAGAGGTTTCCTGACTTGCTTGTTAGCATCTCCAATTCACCCTGCACAATCAATGCAACAAATTCATTCCCTTCCCGGGAAGATCTCTTTACGATATCTACGATGGTTACCATAGCTAAAAGTTTTAACGTTTATACTTGATTCAACTGCCTCTGATGCAGTTCAAAGCTGGGTGGGGGTGGCAAAGATGTGGGGAGCTGAATAAAAAAGAAAATCATTTATTCCTGCTGCTGAAAAAAACTGATGATAATCCAGGGTAGGGGGTATTTCCCCAAAGGCAAGGAGGATGTGGTGGATTCACGGGTAGATTGTGCAAGTGCAAAGTAAGGGCAAAAATTTTTTTATAAAAAAAATTTGACTTCAATATTTTTATAAGCAGTGGATATATACTTTGATCATTCGATTTTATACATGTTGCTGTATTTGCATTGGTAATATTGACTCTCTTGTCATGCTGCCCTGAACAAGTATTGGCGACTCATTTGAAGGATGAAAAAATGGTTTGAAATTATCCTAAGGGTTTTCCCCCACACCCCCTTTCCCAATTTATATGCTATAAGGGTATTTCTATTAGTTGTAGATTTCAACAACATGATTTTGACAATCTATAGTGCTAAAATCTACAACATAAACAGGTAATCAATGATGCTGAAATCAGCAGCGTGAAATATCCATTTTAAGGCTGATTCTAGAAGGGCAACTCCAAAAGGGAAGATTGTAGCGTAGTTGTCTTTTAATGACTCAAGGATCCACAGAATAGCCCATAGGAGTTCCTTTCTTTTGCATCAAGAGAGGCATCATAGTTTTAAGGAAGTCCTTGGGATCAATCATTAATTCCCTTGCAGCGTTGGGCAATTGATCCAGATTTAAAAAGTAGTGAGTTGTAGCGAACTTATCTGAATCATAGACTTTTTTTTGAAAGGTACTTAGAAACCCCATGTTTTTATACCTATCAACGATTTTTTTCCTTCTATGTCTATTAATTCTCAGATCTGCTGCGATCTTCTTATCTGAGTAATAAAACGGAATTCCCCATAGGCGAGAGTAATATACCAAAGCTTCAAAGAATATAATCTCATCATTTTCAACATCCTCCTTGTAGTTCTGGAAGTTCCTGAAATGAATAGAATGGGCTGGATCTTTTATCTTTACTGGCTGCAGAGATAAAGCTTTGTAGACCCTTTTTACAATTCCTTTGACAATAAAAGACAACCCGTATTTTCGATATATCAGTTCCAATGTTGATGTCAACGGAATATGTGCATTAAAACAATTGCTGGCAAGTGTCCCAAAGAAGTCGTTAAATGTCTCTTCGGTTAATTTGTGTCTTTGTTCTGTGTAAATAACTTGTTTTTCAAATGCTTCTTTATTTAGTTCTCTCAATATCGTTTCTGAAATATTGTCTATTGGTGTTTTAAATTCGACCTCAAAAATCCTACATTCAGGATTGTAGTAAAGGTTAGGGTCATGAGATAATTGGCAAAGTATGTTTTCATCTGGTAAAAAATCAACTGTCCCCAGATTAATCAGGTTTTGATAAGTATTAAATACTTGAGTGTAGCCTGTCTGATGATGCCCTTCCCAACAATCTGTTTTAATCAGCACATTTAAACCGGTGCCTGATTCATTCCGGAAACAGCATAGTGTAGTTGGTACTTGAGTTACAGTTTTAAAGATACAATTGAGTTCTTCTTTTGATTTTGCTTTGTATGTCAATAAACATAGTCCACTGTATATCAGTGTGTCGTATCTATTGCTGAGAACTTTAATAACTCCTGATGGCGAGAACTGAACATGTTGGTGGGTACCTGATTTTATAGCATCAACAATCTGGTTGATATCAACATCTATGTTCGTTGGGGTAGAATTTTCAAATATTGAGACTAACATGTTGTATTGATTTTAAGTTTTGACTTGATAAAACTGTATGGCCAAACCAAGATCCCAAACGCCTATTGGCTGGATTTAGAGTTGGATTTGTTTGTAGATTCTGAGAATCAAAGGGTATTACGGGTATTCCCTGTATGTCCTTCAACGATGTTATACTTGGTGTATAATTTAAAATAGTCTAACCAAGGGGTAAAGGTCCAGTGGCTAAGCCGGACAAAAATCTGATATCATATTTCAGAGACCATATTTTCACGAATTCGAGCAATCTTGGTTCTGCTTTCTTTCTTTTTCTTTCATCCGGAAAAAGCCCGATACCCATACTTGAATAAAATCCATATGGAAGGTGGGGGCTAATTTGCCCCTCGCCATTCACAAATATTGAGGATTCCTTAGAATTACTCATGATAATTCTCCTTTCTCAGACTTGGGTTCAAATTCAAGTGAGAAACCACATCCATCAGCAATAGCTTGGGATAACATTGAACTTATCCAATTTAGGTCCCAATGGTTTAAGGGGGTATTGGAATTCAAATTAATAATCACCTCATCTATCGTCTCTAAGCTGACAAAACCTAAATTAGGTACACAGTCTTCAAAAAGAACATAACATTGCCCTGGAAAATCAATACAGTACAAAAATTCAAGATTCCTTTTGTCTTCTTCATCAAAAACTTGTGCAACAATTATTAGATTATTTGGCCATTCAATTAATTTCAAGATACTCGTATCTACCCAATATGAAACAATCATAAATTTCAAATGGCTGTTATCTCTAATAACGTTTACAATTCGATTAAGAAGATCGAGATTTTTTTTGCTCCCCATATGATAGTCTAGTAGATCAATAGTCGGATTTATAAGAATCCTGTTTGCACGCTCCATAAGTGATGGATAGGTAAGCTTTTCATCATCAAGTTCTAATTCATTGAACCAACCCTTGACTGAAGTATTCATTTTTCCCTTATTTCCATCGATTGGCACTCCGGAAAAAGGATTCCAGATTGAATCGTACCACTTATTAATTGATTTCATGATAATCCCCCTTTCTGGTTAATAAAAAGAGTGGCTGCTTTATCAGCTATTTCATCAGTTGATGATTGACGATTTCTGAGCATCCATTCATCTAATTCCGATCTTTTAAAATATAATAGCTTACCTTCTGGTTTATAGTGAGGGATCTTATGAGCAGAGGTCTTTTTGTATAAATTTGACTTACTGATTCCAATATAAGCACTGGCTTCTTCAAGATTCAAAACTTCCTTCTGTAATAAATTCTGTTCAGTTAGCAGTTGCTTCAACTTTTCTAACCCTATTTCATTTTGTAACATAATTCCATTTTTTTTGATTAATGACTATGCTGTGCACTGCATCTGTTAATGAAAATTTTCACTTACAAATAAACAGGGTAATAAATTGCAAATCAATAGGTAAGGGCCGGTAGAAGTAGGTAAGTGCAGGTAAGTTTGGGAATCGCGGTGTAACTAAAATAAAACACACCCAGTTATATTCTATTTTCCTGCTTGTTTTCTTATAATTTCAGGCACATCACATTCAGGAAATTTTGTCGGGGGAACAGAGATTTTGGTTTTGAATGATTCATACTTCCAGCGTTCAAATTGCTTAATGGCCTTGTGTACGGATTTCAAGAAATAGTCCTTTTTCTCCTTCCCATAGAGCTTGAGATGAAGGACATGGAATGTAAACCGTAGAACACCAACTGTTAATCTCCCTCCAAAGTCAAAAGGAATCTCTGGGGTTTGGACTTTTTTGTCTTCAATAACTTTCCTTAGGAACTTCAACATTCTGTTGTATTCTTCAGATGACATTATTGTTTGCCCGTATTCATTTTGCCCTTTAAGGTAGCCAGTTACCTCTTCAACTATGTCTACCTCTTCTTTTTGTTCTTGTGGGAATGAAGTATTTATTAAGTTATCAGGTTGATAACTCTCAAGTTCACTTAATTCATCAATGTAGCTTACTAGTTCTTCAATACTTTCTCTAATAGAGGTGAATTCTTTAAATAGAGATTCGTTTTCTTTCAGAATCTGTTTTAGAGTAACTTTTTGTGATGTAAATAATTTATCTCTATCTGTGTATTTAGTAGCCTGTTCATTCAGGAGTAGTTTCTTTGACTTTTCCACCTCTGATCTGATAAAAGTATTGAGGTCTTGACTCATGAAAGTTGTCTGATAAGAATCCTCTCCCACGGAATTGGCGATATTTTGATTGACCCAAAGATCATGTTGACTACGGAACATTTTTACATTTGAATCCTTTGCTGCCTCATTTTGACACCAACTTAAGAAGTTCTCTTTGTATTTTGGATAACCGCCATTGATAAAGAAATCCACAAAAAATTTAACTGGGAAGTCTAATGTTGAATCTGATTTTTGCATGATTTGAGAAATTAGAAGTCAAGTAATTTTCGTTGATATGCTTCCTTCACATCATCTTCAAAGCTATCAAGATAATTCTCAGTAGTTTTCAAGTCCTTATGACCTAAACTTTCAGAAATAAATTCAATAGGGGCACCAGATCTTTTTAATACAGTGGCGAAGGAATGCCTTGCTGTATATGTTGTTATTTTCATCTCAAGCTTGAGGACTTCACCTATATTCTTCATGTGCTTATTGATCTTCTTTGTAATGTTCTTGATTTTGTTGTGGCGCTGCTCGGGGGGATCATTATGGCTAATGAATGGAAAGACAAAATCATCGGGATCTTTTGTATCAGCTCTCCATTTCGCTATAATATTTTTAATCTCTTCAGTTTGGATAATTGTGACAGGTTTTAGTTCTTGCTTGGTAGAATTTTCTGTTTTAGATCTGATAAATATTACTTTATTCCCTGCAAGATTTTTGTTTTGAAGGAGTGCAAGGTCTTTGAAATTAATTCCATTACAAAGGTAACTTAGTAGCCAAATATCTCTGGCTCTTTCCTGAAACCTGCTTCTTGGCTCATATTCAACAATCTTTTTAATATCAGAAAGCGTCAATGCTTTCTTTACATTTTGGGATGCCGGTATTTGGTATTTTCTTTTCCCAAAAGGATAGTCCTCCCTGCTGATGCTGCCATTTTCAATGGCAATGTTGACAATAGTCCTTAGACTTCTTAAATAGATCCCAATTGTTGAAGATGCTCTTTTCTGGGCTTTCATCCAATCCTCATAACCCTGTAGCCATTCAGGTGTAATATCCCATACCATTAACTTTTTTCTTTTCTGAGTAGCCAAGAACTTTTGGATAGAAGTTAAAGCATCTGAATAGGAGGCCGCTGACCCAAACCTTTCTTCATCCTTCATTTTTTTGATGTATTCATTAAATAACTCAACTGTATCAAGTTGTTGCTGGGAATCTTGATTGAATTTGCGCTTGAAACCAGAAAAAGAAAAGGGATGGAGTTGTTTTATAATGTCAATAGCTCTTTTTTCAATCTCATTGAAATATAGCTTGTTTTCTTTATATCCTTTTCTGGGATTATCTTGCTGGGTTCTTTGCCAAGCTTCCTCATTTAACCAAATACCAATTGGATAATACTTTTGTTGCCTTTTATAAGTAATTCGTAACTTTACTGCATAGGTTTCGTCTGCCCTTTGAACCCTTGTATCAAGTACTATTGAGGTAGTTACACCAATCATGAGCATCAGGATTTGATACATACAAGATACATACAAATTGTGAAATAAGGGGTAAAAAAGAGAAAAAACAGGAAAATAAAAGAAACTAACAGGCTGTAAATCAGCCTTGAAGAAAATAAAGGAAATTATTAATCACTGACTCATAATCAGGGGGTCACTGGTTCAAGCCCAGTTGGGCCCACAAAAACAAAAAAGCACTTTCAATTTCGAAAGTGCTTTTTTGTTGGTTTTATCTGGTTGAAAAACTATTTCATAATTCAACATCCACATTTTTGGGGGCAGGAGAAAGTTGCAAAACTCCGCTTGCGTGGCGGTAAAAGTGTCCGCGCAAATCTTTTGAGTATTCATTCAGAATTTGATTTCCCACACCGTTGTAGTCTCCACATTTGTATAGCGCCCGCCCCAAAATAATTTCCCGCAAAGCATTGTTTCGGGTTGAAACATCGTTTTTGTCAGCAGGCGTGAGTTTTTTAGCTGTTTTTATGTCCGGCATAACATGCCCTTTTACCCCCGGCATTTCCAGAATTTTGAAAAGTGGTTCGGCGCCTTTTTGATCGGCAATTGTTTCCAGTGCAATGGCAACTGCCCGGAAATGAGAAAAATGACTTTCGGGTGTTAGTTTCTCTGCAAGCCTGACTATCGTTGGGATAGCTTCTCTTTTTTGCGTTCTGCCTGCGGCAATGATTAGGCTGTCGAGGTAGCTGATGCTTTTCCCAAACTGTCCCATGCCGGTGTAGTTCCAGCCCTCGTCCCAATCATCGTAAGTATCTATCGCCTTGATCAGCTCTTCCCATCCGTTTGGATCGCCCAACATTCCCAGAATACGTGCATAAACCAGTTTGTGTTCATCATTCTTTGTCATGTGAAACTGGTCAATCAGAGCAGTTACGCCCCTTTCTTTATCCCACAAAATAGTTTCCAAACCTTCCAGGTTATCAACTACTGTGATGGCAGCCTGCTGAATTTTTTCGTAGGCCGGTGGGTAGTTGTCTTTGTCGGTAAGCACATGTTCCGGTAAGCTTTCAATTTTCACCAGTTCTTTTTGAAGTGCCTTGATATCAATGTAGCGAATGTTCTGATTATTCACCTTTGCCTGTGCTGCAGCCATTCCAACCGCATATCCCTGGTTTTGCAAACAAGGTTGCATCCTTATCACCGGCATGGCATCGCGGTGTGCACTGGCACCAAGCCCGGTAACGGCGATTCCTTCCAGTCCTTTTGGAAGCAGTGCTCTGAACGGAACAAAAGCCAAAACATCTACCCCGCTGTGAGCAGGCGGTTTTAACGAGAAGAACGGATCTTCGGTGAATCCGTGTGTGTCGAACGAACTGAAATGAGCCGAAATGATATCAGGGTATGTGCGCCCGTTGTATACATCCAGCACGCCAACCGTGAAATCGCCAACCATTCTGCGGCGTTCGCGGGTTTGTGGTATTTTCCCGATGTCGTACTGATCTTTGAATTTATCTTTTGCAATAACAAATGCGCGCCAAACATCGAGCATGTCAGAATCGTTGATGAAAGTCCAGTCGGTATTGTTATAAAAATCATTCGGATTTTTAAACGGAAGGCCAGAACCCTGAACGGCAACTGAAAGTCCATCAGTGTAGTGATATTCGGCACCCGCGGCAATGGCAATGTCAGCGCTTCCGGTGGAGTCAATAACCGTGTGGGCAAGCACAATTCCACGTCCTTCAGGCGTTGCAACAACAACTCCTTTAACTTTCCCGTTTTCAACATAGGCCCCGCTACCCAGCACGCCAAACCATATGTCGCCACCGGCACTGCGAATCTCCCGTCTGAAGTATTCTGTTTTCCAGTCGAACACCCATTCCGCCAGCGATTTCTTTTTTCGGGGATTATCCAAATCCATATTCCTTACTCCCTGGTCAACGGTGTTTGTGTATCCTTTCCGGTAGCCATGGTAATATCTTCCAATCATGCCGAGTGTTCCCATTCCGCCCATTCCGTGCATGTAATCGAGCACGAGGGTTTTTGCTCCCTGTTTTGAAGCGCCAACACCGGCTGGTGCACCGGCAGTTCCGGCCCCCATTACAACCACGTCGTAAGTTCCCAGAACAGGAAGTATGGTTTCTTCGGCAACAATCTCGCCAATGTTGAGAGAAGGCCGCAATCCTTCCAGTATTTCGCCCACGTCTCCCTGTACAATAGTTGAGTTTCTGCTGCCTTTAATTTTCACAGCTTGTGGTTCATCGGTGTTTGTGGCAACAGTTGCAGCTTCTTTTCCGATTCTTTCTCCAACCCGAATAAGCTTTCCGGGTTGCAGCAACGTTTCTGCTGCTTCGTCACTCAAATTGGCGCTTCCGCTTAATACAAAAATGTTCTCCAGTTTCCGGGGCCTGAAAACTTTAAGATTAATGTTCTCCGGATCAACATCGGCGTTGTTCCATCTTTTCTGCCCGGTCAGTTTATCCGGGGGATTCTGGAAAATTAAGTCGGATGATTCTACCTGATCAGTATCCCATGTGAGGTCGCGGGCAATTTGCTCAGCTTCTGCAAACGATGCCCAACTTCCATCTTTCATGTTGATCTGAATAGAATATTCGATGACATCATATTTTACATCAGCATCAGAAAAACCACTTCCTTGCGTATCTCCGGTTGAAGCGTATTTCAGTTGCACCTTTTTATCCTGAATTTTTCCTTTGAGACCCGGAGCTTCCTTTAACTGATTTCCAACTACCGTGAATTTAAAGGTTTGTTCGCCTGATGGATAAACACCAAACTGCGCTCCGGCCATCCGTGCCACCATTGCTCGGGGAGTGGCATCGATGATCGTTTTGGCAATTATTGCCTGTCTTCCAGAGCGGTTTGAAATAACTACTCCTGCCAGTTGATTGTTCTTATCACTTAAAACATCGGTTACATAGCTCGAATACAGGAAGTCAATGTTGTTTTCGATCAACGCATTATCCAGTGTGCGTTTCACATGCATCGGAGTGGGAAGTCCGTTCCCGAAAATAGTTTTCCCGAGTTCGGTGTTATAAATGCTGGCATCGTTCGTCCAAAGACGGGAAGTTCCGCAAACATCTTCACCTAAATACGGTTCCATGGCTACCAAAAAAACATTGGAGCCCGATTTTTTTGCTTCAACAGCAGCAGCCACCGCTGCCAAAGAGCCACCTATCACCACAACGTCAACATTGTAGGCTACAGGTATTTTTCTGGCCGACTGGTAACAGAATTTCTTTTCGTCAGGTAAAGTACTTCCAAATGCAAATGCACCTGAAGTCATCAGGAAAGCCGAACCGGCTGCGGTTGTTTTAATAAAGCTGCGTCGTTTCATGGTTATGGTTTAATTGGTTTTAGTTCACCCCGGAAATCATGTACTCTGAACTTGGTCAGAGTCGTTTCTCGGGTCAGTCTTTTAAAAAAACTCAATGGTAACTTTTTGGATGGTATTCGCAACAAAAAAGATAATGAGTCGAATTTAAAAGTTTTCACATGCATTATGGAATTATAACTGCCCTATTGCATGGAAGTCTAAATATAGGTATTGGTTTTGAAAGGAGAAATAAAAGTTGACTGGTGCAATTGCTAAATTTTGGGTTTGTGCTGATTTATATCGTTGAATTTAATTTGGAGCCTACTTATGTTTTGTAGCAGGGTAGTGGATTAATCCTTCATTTTCAGATTATTCTATTTAATGAAATGATTATGTTTGGTATCAGGTGACGAGTGGAGTTATTTAAAAATACTGAAACGAAGTTACCTGCGATGGTATCAGGGACACCAATCATCGTTTTACCAACAAAAAGCATAAGGAAAAAATTTTAACCGAACGATAAGCGATAATAACTTAGAAAAGAAACAACCAACATGGGAAAAAAGAAAGAAAATGACCAGACAATTAACCGGCGTAATTTTATACGCCTGGGTGGTTTGGGAGTAGGAGCCGGATTAATAGGTGTCAGCCAGATAGGTTGCACTAGTCAGAAAAAAACGGATCAACCTGTTATTCAGGGCTTCGAGGATACAGGGGTTGAAACGTCAACAAAGATATGGCAACCTGTTTCGGACCGTAAAATTCGGGTCGGACTAGTAGGTTACGGTGTGTGTAAATTCTCGGCGGCGTTTGGGTTTCAGAATCACCCCAATGTCGACGTTGTGGCGGTTAGCGACCTGATTCCTGAACGGTGTGAAGCCCTGGCAAAAGAAGTGGGCTGTAACAAAACCTATCCTTCGCTCGAAGAGATGGTGAAAGACGACAACATTGAAGCCATTTTTGTCGCCACCGATGCACCCAATCATGCACGCCATTGTATCGAAGTGCTGAACCACGGTAAGCATGTTGCCACTGCCGTGCCGGCTGTGTTTGGTTCGCTCGAAGATGCCGAGAAAGTTTTTGAAACGGTGAAACGAACAGGACTAAAATACATGATGTTTGAAACATCAATGTTTCGTCAGAACCTTTATGAAATGCGACAGCTGTACAATGCCGGGGCTTTGGGAGATATAATTTATACCGAAGGTGAATACTGGCATTATTCTGCAAACGGCATCGCAGCGTATAAAAACTGGCGCAGCGGAATGCCGCCACAATGGTATCCTACACATTCCGATGCTTATTACGTTGGCGTAACCAACGGCAGTTTTATTGAAGTATCGTGCATGGGTATTCCCGGGAAAATGGAACGATATAATTTAAATAACCAGTACGGAAATCCATTTGCAACTGAAATTTCGTTGTACCGAACCAATGGGGGCAGTATGGCCAGAATGGGGCGAAGCGCCGATACCTATGGAGAGGGCTACGGATCGGAGACCGGAAGGGTGCGCGGAACAAAAGGTTCTTATTACGATAAATATGAAGGCATAGAGAAAACGCTGCCCGATCTGGCCCGGCCTGCTCTGCCTCCCGGGGTGCCGGAAGGCGGACACGGTGGCTCTCACGGACGACTGATGGATGAGTTTGTTACTGCCATTCTTCAGGACCGAAAACCTCTGGTGGACGTGGCAATGGCACTGAACATGACCGTTGGGGGAATTGTTGCGCATCAATCGGCGATGAAGGATGGGGAGTTATTGAAAATCCCGCAGTTTAAATATTGGGAATAAATAATCGCAAAATATAATAAAAAGGCCGGTGATAGAATTGGGAGTGATTCCCGTTTTTATTCACCGGCTTTTTTTTGAGCGTTAAAGTTTTCAGGGTTTATATCTTCGTTTTGATGCCGGCTGAGGTTGCGTTTCGTATTTCGTTTCGATTTCCAGAGGTAGGTTGCTTGGCTTACTTTCCAAGTTGGTCAGAATAATTCCTGCAAAGATTACCGCTCCCACGAAGCCAAAGGCTACGACCAGCCCCCAGCCCCAAAGCTTGCCGGTAACCGCAGCGCCCAGAAACGATCCAAAATATTGTAAGCTGACCATCACTCCGTTGCCTTTCCCGCGCTGGCGGTTGTCCATCTCCCGGTTAATCAGCATCGGAACAATCGAGGAAATGGATAATAAGCCCACCATCAGTAAAATTGTTCCGCAGATAACAGAAACGACAGTTCGGAAATATATACTAAAAAAGCCTACAGCGATTAATAGAAACAAGACGGTTAGTACCTTTTTTGCATTTGCTTTTGATGCTTGTTTTGAAAAATAAGGCAGAACGCCAACGGCGATCAAAATAGAAGGACTTAAAACAATCCATATTTGGTTGGTGGCCAAATTTCCTTCCAGTAAAAGAGGAAGCATAAAAAAGAAAGCCATCATTAAAAAGTTGTTAAAGGTGAGAATCAGGCTTTTGCTGAGGTGACTGATGTTAAAAACCGATTTCACTTTGTGCTTTTGAGCGTATTCTTTTCGGAGAGCAGGATTTACCTGTTTCGTGCTTGTTAATACCCAGATGAAACACCCCACAATCAGGATCGCAGAGAAAACAAACATCTGACTAACATTTAGCACAATATGAACAAGCGGCCCCAATACGTACGACAACATGGTGAAAGTAGCCAGCAGTGCTCCCAACTTGGTTAGTATTTTGTCGCGTTCGGCATCGCCCGAAACCGATGATAGCCACGAGTAGCCAACCGTCACAATGGCTCCGCTTCCTTGCAGTGCACGCGCAAAAATGAGCCAGCCAATGGATGTGGCATAAGCTGCGGTTAACAAACCTGCAATCAGCATTACAAGCCCGGCCAGCATTACTTTTTTATACCCGATCCGATCGCTTAAAACGCCAAATGGAATTTGCAGCACTGCTTGTGTGAGTCCGAATATTCCAAGGGCATAGCCTGTTAGCGCCGGACTTCCGCCTTTTAAATTCATGGCATAGGCCGATAAAAACGGAATGATAATCGACATGGAAAACAAACGTAATCCAAGTGTCACGGAAATAACTGTAGTTAAATATTTGATGCTCTTGCTCATATTCTTATTTTCTGTTCATGAGCAGATTGTATTATTTTATTAGGAAACAGCAAAATTAACATGAAAGAGACGTAATTGTCCTAAAATTGTTCGGAACAACATTTTTCCCGTTAAAACGAAAGTTTAAATTAAACTTAGAACATTTCATCGGGGGGATGGTTATTAAGAGCAACTATCCGACTTTTAGGAAAGTTTCAGTTTACAAATGAGGTAAATGCTACGCAACCTTTGAATTCCAAGGGGGCTTTATTTACCTTTGTAGCTCAGATTGCGATATTAAAATTAGAAGGGGGAAATTAACCCCAAAGCAAATTCATCGAATGAACAGACGGAAAGACATCAGGGCAGAACTTAAAACACGCGTTCTTGTAATGGACGGCGCAATGGGTTCTTTAATTCAGGAATATAAACTAACCGAAGAAGATTACCGAGGAGAGCGATTGAAGGATTTCCCCAACGACCAAAAGGGGAACAACGACATGCTGTCGATTACAAAACCTGAGATCATTAAAGAAATTCACACCCGTTACCTGGAGGCAGGAGCCGATATTTTAGAGACCAACACTTTCAACGCAACCAGTATTTCACAGGCCGATTACGGAGCTGAGGAGTTTGTGTATGAAATGAACAAAGCTTCGGCAGAACTGGCGCTGGAAGTGGCCCGCGAATACACCGAAAAGACTCCCGACAAACCACGTTTTGTAGCGGGGTCAATCGGACCGACCAACAAAACCTTGTCGCTTTCGCCCGATGTGAACGACCCGGGCTACCGTGCTGTTTCGTTTGATACGGTAAAAAAGGCTTACCGCGAACAGGTGGATGGTTTGCTGGATGGCGGTGTTGATTTGTTGCTGATCGAAACCATTTTTGATACGCTGAATGCCAAAGCTGCCATTTTTGCGGTAGAAGAAGCGCTGGAGGCCCGTGGGATTGAACTTCCGCTGATGGTTTCCGGAACGATCACCGATGCCAGTGGACGAACACTTTCAGGCCAAACACTGGAAGCCTTTCTGAATTCGGTATCGCATGTCGATTTGCTGAGCATCGGGCTGAACTGCTCGCTCGGCACCAGCGATTTGCGCCCGTATGTAAAAGAACTTTCGAAAAAAGCACCGTTCCACATCAGTGCGCATCCCAATGCCGGGCTACCGAATCAGTTTGGTGGCTACGATGAGTCGCCCGAGATTATGGCCGGTTACATCAAAGATTACCTCGATAACAACTTTGTAAACATTATTGGCGGATGTTGCGGTACCACTCCGGATCATATTCATGCTTTTGCCGATCTGGCAGCCCGGGCTAAACCTCACCAATTGGTTGAGCCGGGAACAAATATGAAACTGAGCGGGCTTGAACCTGTAACGATTACCGAAAACACCAATTTTATGAACATCGGCGAGCGTTGTAATGTGGCCGGTTCACGAAAATTTGCCCGATTGATCAGCGAAGGGAAATACGAAGAGGCTTTGACGATTGCCCGCCAGCAAGTGGAAAACGGAGCACAGGTGATCGATGTAAACATGGACGATGCCATGCTGGATGCCGAAAAGGAAATGACAACCTTCCTGAACCTGATTATGGCGGAACCGGATATTGCCAAGCTGCCGATCATGATCGACTCGTCGAAGTGGAAAGTAATTGAAGCCGGGTTGAAATGTCTGCAGGGAAAAGCGATCGTGAATTCCATCAGTTTGAAAGAAGGAGAGGAAGTTTTTATTCAGCAGGCAAAAACGGTAAAAAGATATGGCGCTGCAGTTATTGTCATGGCTTTTGACGAAAAAGGCCAGGCAGATAACACCGAGCGCCGCAAGGAAATTTGTACCCGTGCGTATAAAATTCTTACAGAAAAAGTACATTTTGCACCCCAGGATATCATTTTCGATCCCAACGTACTTACCATTGGAACGGGGATCGAGGAACACAATAATTACGCGGTTTCTTTTATTGAATCGGTGAAATGGATCAAGGAAAATCTGCCCTTTGCAAAAGTAAGCGCCGGGGTCAGCAACGTTTCCTTTGCATTTCGTGGAAACGATGTGGTGCGCGAAGCCATGCACTCGGTTTTCCTGTATCATGCAATAAAGGCCGGGCTCGACATGGGAATTGTAAATCCCGGAATGTTGCAGATCTACGACGAGATTCCGAGAGATTTCCTCGAAAAGATTGAAGACCTTGTTTTGAATCGTCGTCCGAATGCAACAGAGCGCTTGCTCGAATTTGCCGAAAACATGAAGGTTAGCGATAAGAAAGAAGAGAAAAAAGACGAATGGCGTGAGCTGCCGCTGGAAGAACGCATCAGTCATGCGCTGGTAAAAGGTTTACCCGAGCATGTAAACGAAGACATGGCAGAGGCGCTCACCAAATATTCTCCGGCGCTGAACATTATCGAAGGGCCGCTTATGGATGGAATGAACATCGTAGGCGAACTTTTTGGTGAAGGGAAGATGTTTCTTCCACAGGTGATCAAATCGGCACGTGTGATGAAGAAGGCGGTGGCCTATTTGCTCCCGTACATTGAGGCTGATAAAGCAAAATTCAAAAACTCAACAGCACAGAAAAAAGTGTTGATGGCCACCGTGAAAGGCGATGTACACGACATTGGTAAAAACATTGTAGGAGTTGTTCTGGGGTGTAATAATTATGAAATTATTGACCTTGGAGTAATGGTTCCCACCGAAAAAATTCTGGATGAAGCGGTGAAGCACAAGGTGGATGTTATTGGACTGAGTGGTTTAATTACGCCATCGCTGGAAATTATGGTCGATATTGCCAAGGAAATGGAACGCCGCAAAATGGATATTCCTGTACTGATTGGTGGTGCGACGACCTCAAAAATTCATACGGCGGTGAAAATCGAACCAGAATATTCAAATCCGGTAATCCACGTGAAAGATGCATCGCTGGCGGTAAATGTGGTGTCGAACCTGATCGCGAAAAACGAAACTTATTTAAAGTCGGTTCGCGACGATTACGAAAATGTCCGGCAGTTTCAGGGACAGCGAAAAGCAAAAGAATACCTGACGCTGGAAGAAGCACGTTCCAATAAATTCAAAATCGACTGGAACAATACCCCGATTTACAAGCCAAATTTTACAGGAGTGAAGCATCTGATCGATTTTCCGCTCGAAGAACTGCGGCAATACATCGACTGGACTTTCTTCTTTATAACCTGGGGCTTGAAAGGTCATTACCCCGATATTTTCAACGATGAGAAACAAGGCGAGGAAGCCAGGAAACTTTACAAGGAAGCCAATGAATTCCTCGATGAGATCATCGACAAAAAAATGTTGCAGGCCAATGCCGCTTTTGGAATTTGGCCCGCCAATGCCGATGGTGACGATGTGGTTTTATTTGAAGACGAAACACGTTCAAAGGAAATCGGCCGTTTCTACCACATCCGTCAACAGGAGAAGAAAAAAGCCGGTGTGCCGAATTTCTGTCTGGCCGATTTTGTCGCTCCGCTTGATTCCGGAAAAATAGATTATTGCGGAGGATTTGCAACTACAGCGGGAATCGGCATCGAAAAATGGAAAGATCAGTACCGTGCCGACCATAACGATTACAAGGCAATTATGTTGGAGGCGCTTGCTGACCGTTTGAGCGAGGCTTTTGCAGAATTGCTGCACCTGGAAATCAGGAAGAATTACTGGGGATATGTGCCCGATGAAAATCTTTCACTGGATGATATCCTGAAAGTAAAATACCAGGGAATACGTCCGGCACTGGGCTATCCGGCTTGTCCTGAACATTCAGAAAAAGAAAACCTCTTCCACTTTATTAAAGCAGAAGAAGTGGGAATTTCGCTGACCGAACATTTTGCGATGTATCCGAATGCATCGGTGTCCGGCGAGTTCTTTGTTCATCCCGAGTCGCGGTATTTTAGTCTCGAGAAAATTGGTATCGACCAGGTAGCCGACTATGCCAAACGGAAAGGGAAAAGCATTGATTTTGTCGAGAAATTTCTACCCACTAATTTGAATTACAAATAATTTGGAGGGAAACCGGAAGATATCTGTTGTCGTAAAAAGGATGCCGGATGAAAAGCTTCGGTTAAATTAACGCGCAATTTTCCGCGAAACAACCGGGGATTCATACCAAAGGGTACGATTTTATTACATTTGTAGCACAAAAGATAAACCGACAATGAAGGTCATAGATACCATAAAAGCAGCAAAAAGCACTGTATTTTCATTTGAACTGTTACCTCCTTTAAAAGGAAACGATGCGTCGAAACTTTATCAGACCGTTGAAAGCCTGACAGAGTTTGATCCGAAATACATCAACATTACCACGCACCGCGATGAGGTGGAATTTAAGGAATTAAAGGATGGTTCGATTGTGAAACACACGGTTCGCAAGCGTCCTGGAACAGTTGCCATTGCAGCAACCATTCAGCATCGGTACAACATTCCGGTGGTGCCGCACATTTTGTGTGGTGGTTTTACCAAAAGTGAAACGGAGCACGTGCTGATCGATTTGAATTTCCTGGGAATCAATAATGTGTTGGCTTTGCGTGGTGACGGAATTAAAGGGCAAAGTGTTTTTACTCCAACCGAAAACGGACACGCCAACGCGAACGAACTGGTTGGGCAAATTAAAGATCTTGGAAAAGGAAAATACCTCGATGGCGACTTGAAAAACAATACTCCACTTGATTTTTGTATTGGTGTAGCTGGTTATCCTGAAAAGCATTTTGAAGCGCCAAACATGGATTCGGACATGGCATACCTGAAACAAAAAGTGGATGCAGGGGCTGATTACATTGTTACTCAGATGTTTTTCGACAACCAGGTGTACTACGATTTTGTGGATCGTTGTCGTGCGATGGGAATCACAGTCCCGATTATTCCGGGCATTAAACCGATTAACATGGTGAACCAGCTAACGGTTCTTCCCAAAATATTTAGCATTGATTTGCCGATGGAACTGTCGAAAGAGCTGGCAAAATGCAAGAACAACGACGAGGCCCGCAAAGTAGGAACCGAATGGGCAATTTTGCAGTCGAAAGACCTGGTAGCGCATAAGGCGCCGTCGCTGCACATTTATACCTACGGTATTTCAGATAACGTGAAAGAAATTGTAAAAGCCGCTTTTTAATTTGGCAATAACGCGATTGCATTATATAAAAAAGTAAGGCCGGAGAATATGTTCCCCGGCCTTCTTGTTGGTATGCGCTGTATTTTATCCTTCAACGTTAATTTCAAAGTCCGACTGTTTGTTTAGCTTATCGTTTTCTTTCTGATTGTTCAGTTTTAACGAGTAAATCATCGCTTCCACCTGGCGCAGCAGGTTGCGTTTCTCTTTGTTGGGCTTGTAAACAAATCCAAAGGCATTAATTACCCGTTGATTGGCCATGTCAAGCTCCGATAAAGCAATGTATGGCCCGCCCATAAAATCGTTGGCCACTCGCCATAGTCCGCGCATTTCACCTGCATAATTTCCGTTGTGTCGGGTAATATTGTATATCGGATCGATTCGGGTTTCAGTTGCCATGTAGCTGCCGTCGGTTGGTCCCGGAACGTTGGCTTTTAATATGCTGTCTCTTAATGGAAGCTGGTAGTCAACCGTAAACGCACTGTCGGAAACAAAGGGATAGGTGTAAATTACTATTCCCTGAATAATATCAGGAGTATCGTACTGGATCCAGATAAAATCTTTTTTCTGTTCCATTACCCTGAAACCGGGTGGCACAAGCATGGTCACTCCGAAATCCTTATCCAGGATATTGTAAACCGATTTTTCGTAGGTGTTTTTGTAATTCATGGTTATCCTTTCCCGTTCTGCAGAAAGGAAATAGGAGAGAATTTTGTCTTTGTTTTCGTTAAGCAGTTCAACAAAACGATCCTGGTTTTTAGCCTGAATTTGAACCGTAGCCTGCGGGTAGGCCCAAACATCATCGGTAAAGGTTACGCCTTCTTTTTCCACGGTTTGCGATATGTTCACCTGAATGATATTCCGGGTGGATTTGAAGATGTCTTTGAATGCTTCGTGTGGCACGTTAATCACATCAAAAAGCGGTTCTTCCTGCGGAAGTGCCACCTGAGGCTGAGCCAAGGTGGCGCGAATGGCTTCTCCAGCGCTTTCTTCCCACGCCGATTTTGAGATCACAACAACCATTTCGCCAGCTTTCCCGGTGATTTTTTTCCGCATATTGGAAGTGTCGTTATTACACGAGAAAAGAATTGCAGCCAGTAAAACAATCGGAGCAAAGTAGTTAATTTTGAGTTTCATAACATTCAGATTTTGAGATTCGGAACATTTACAACAAAAATCTTACCATTCTGATGTGTTAAAACGCCCCGAACCGGTTACCGTTAAAGAACGGAAAGAAAACAAAAAAATCCCGCTCTGTTCGAACGGGATTCAATTATCTTATTGGATATTGATTACTTTTCAATTTTTCCTGATTCCGAAGCTTCGTCATCATCTTCTTCCTTGGTGGCTTTCTTGAATTCCTTCATTCCTTTACCAAGACCTTTCATCAATTCCGGAATCTTACGACCACCAAACAGAAGTAATACAATGATCAGGATGATAATGATCTCCTGTGGCCCAATAAACCCTGCTAATACAAATAGATTCATGATACTTTTTAATTGGTTCGTGACAAAAATAGAAATATTTTGCTAAAATGTTCCGTTAATCATCTTAATTATATCGTTGGCATTGGCATAAAGTACAAGTGCCAGTAATAAGATCATTCCGGTGATCTGTGCATACTCAAGAAATTTCTCACCCGGCTTTCTTCCGGTGATGATCTCGCCGAGCAGAAACATGACGTGGCCGCCGTCGAGAGCAGGAATGGGAAGTAGGTTCATAATCGCCAGAATGATCGAGATAAACGCTGTCATGTCCCAGAAATGTGCCCAATTCCAGGTAGGAGCGAAGATATTCCCGATGGTAGCAAAACCTCCCAGCGACTCGTAACCTTTGGTATCTTTATTAAAGATGAGTTTAAATTGTTTCAGGTAGTTGATGGTGGTTTGAACACCGCGGTCAACTCCTGCAGGGATTGATTCTAAAAAGCCGTATTTCAGTGTTTTCCATTCAAAAATATCGGGATTGACAAGGGCAGGATTGAAACCCAGTTTGCCTTCTTCATTTACTTTTACCGTTTTGGTCAGTTTCTGACCGTCGCGGGTGATTTCAATCGCGATCTCCGAATTTTTCTTTGAGTCGAGGTAATTTGTAAACTGGTCGTAATATTCAAACGAATTTCCGTCAATACTACCCAACTGGTCGTTGACAAGCAAGCCTGCCTGTGCTGCCGGATAATCTTTGGCCAGCTTCCCGATTTTAATGTCGTACGGGAGACGCTCGTCCAGGATACCCTTGCTTCTTAACATCAGCGCCAGGTCTTCGCTCGAAATTTCGATGTCGATCTTTTGCCCGTCGCGTTCAACCTGAACGGTTTTGGCTTCGTCTAAAACAATGGTGGGGACAATTTTTTGAAACTGTTCGATGTATTGGTTGTCAACCGACAGGATTTTATCGCCGGTTTTGAATCCGATCTGTTCGCCTACTTCGTTAACAACGATTCCGTATTTTACATTTTTGGTCGGAAGGTATTCTTCTCCCCATGCATAAAGCACTCCGATGTAGATGATGAACGCAAAAATGAAGTTCATCAAAACACCTCCCAACATAATCAACAGACGTTGCCATGCCGGCTTGGATCTGAATTCCCAGGGTTGCGGGGGAAGTTTCATGGCTTCTTTGTCCATCGACTCGTCAATCATCCCCGAGATTTTAACATAGCCACCCAGGGGCAACCAGCCAACTCCATATTCGGTTTCTCCTTTTTTTACTTTGAAAAGTGAAAACCACGGATCAAAAAACAGGTAAAATTTTTCGACGCGTGTTTTGAATAAACGTGCAAACATAAAGTGTCCTGCCTCGTGCAGAACCACCAAAATTGATAGGCTTAAGAGAAGCTGTACTGTTTTAATTAATATCGATTCCATTCAAGTTTTTTAATTTCCGTTTCCTGTTAACAACTCGGTTACTGTTCTTGTTTCGTTGTTGGTTTCAATTAAATCCTCCAACTCCGGCTTTTCAATAAAAGCCACTTTATTCATAGCCGCTTCAATGATTTCCGGTATTTGCAGAAAACCGATTTTTCGTTTCAGAAACGCTTCTACCACTACTTCGTTGGCAGCGTTCAGGATGCAGGGCATATTCCCTCCTTTATCCAACGCTTCGAAAGCAAGTGCAAGGTTACGAAAAATTTTTGTATTAGGCTGTTCAAAGCTGAGGTTCGGGTAATCAAGGAAGCTAAAGCGCGGGAAATTGTTTTTTATCCGGTTCGGAAATCCCAACGCATATTGTATCGGCAGTTTCATGTCGGGTAGTCCCATCTGCGCTTTCATGGAGCCGTCCTCGAACTGAACAAGCGAATGAATTATGGATTGCGGGTGAACGATCACATCAATTTTGGATGAAGGGAGGCCAAACAACCAACGGGCCTCAATTACTTCAAATCCCTTGTTCATAAGGGTGGCAGAATCGATGGTGATTTTTGCCCCCATGTCCCAGTTGGGGTGCGCCAACGCATCGTCTACGGTTACGTTTTCAAGCTCTTTTAGTGATCTGCCGCGGAATGGACCTCCTGAGCACGTAAGGTAGATTTTCTCAACAGGGTTCATGAACTCGCCCACCAAACATTGAAAAATAGCCGAATGTTCCGAATCAACGGGAAGAAGATCGACTCCTTTTTCCAAGGCAGCTTTGGTGATAATTTCACCGGCAACCACCAGAGTTTCCTTGTTCGCCAGCGCAATGTGTTTTCCTGCTTTTACTGCGTTTAAAGTTGGGAGTAGTCCGGAATAGCCAACCATCGCGGTTAGCACCAGGTCGATGGTTTCCATTTCGACCACCTGGGCAAGTGCTTCATTCCCAGCATAAACTTTTATGTCTTCCGATTTCAGTGCTTCCGATACCTGTTTGTATTTCTCTTTGTTGGCAATTACCACCACATTGGGCTGAAATGTTTTGGCCTGTTGAATCAGGAGATCAACGTTGTTGTTGGCCGTTAAAATTTCAACTTCAAAAAGATCGGGATTTTGTGCGATTACTTCCAGCGATTGGGTTCCAATGGAGCCGGTAGAACCAAGAATGGCAACTCTTTTTTTCATCTGTTCAAAAATACGTTTTCAGCATGCATGCTTGCCGGTAACTCCATTATGTTATTCAGCCCATTGTCTCTCTTTTCAATGCGCTTGCTGCAAATTGTGATTCTGTGATATGGATGTGTCATTGTGAATGCTTCTAGAAATCAATGTATTGTTCCGGATTCAGCGCGTTTCCGTCGTGCCAGAGTTCGAAATGCAGGTGAGGCCCGGTAGAAAGTTCCCCGGTGTTTCCGATAATTGCAATGGCTTCGCCCGCACTTACGTGGTCACCCTCTTTCTTTAGCAGTTCCGAATTGTGTTTGTAGACCGAAACCAGGTCTCCGTCGTGTTGAATGTAAACGGAATAACCTGTTTTGAGTGTCCATCCCGAAAAAATAACAGTACCGCTCAATACAGCAGAAATTCGCGCGTTGGCTTCGCTCACTAGATCGATCCCAAAATGATCGGCTGAAGAGTTAAAACGCTCGGTTATCACTCCTTTTACCGGAACAAAAAAGTGCATGCGACTTAAATCGGTTTTGTTTCCTGTTTCCGGCTGCAACGAAAGGCTGAGCTGTTCGGCCAGCAGTTCATCCTGAAATATGGAGTCGTGGTTGTATTGTTGAAAATCAACTTCAGATGAAGGGCGTTCTGCTTCCACAATGTGATCATCTTCGGGTATATCGCCCGACATAATGGTTTGAATCCCTTTGAAAAAACGGTCGCGTTTGGCCAACTCCATTTCCAGCGAGTCCACTTTTAGCGCACTGTGAATCAGCATCTGCCGGTATTCTGCTTTCGGATAGCCCGGAATGTACTCACGCAATCCGGTTGTCGCAATCAACAGAATGACCAAAACAACAATTATTGACGACAACACGCTGGTGGCAGTAAAAACTTTCAAACGAGAAAGTTTCATGCTCCAAACCGATTGGAATGTCGTATCGTTGTATATAATTAACCGGTACTGGTTTTTTAGTTTCGAATAAAATTTCTTTTTTTCTTCCACCCTGATTTATTTAAGCTTACAAATTTAGAAAGAAATAAGAAATAGCCCCCGCGATTCATATTTTTTAAGAATTTATAAGAAGTGAAAATCCACTTTGTAAGTTCTTGATGAAACCAAACAATTATCATTGCCCGAATTCCGTTTTTTACGGTTATTGTGCGTTAATAGAGAACGACAAATTTGCGTATGACTGACCGTCAGTTATATATCGAATTTTTCTTTATTTGTATTGAATCAATCAACTTTGAGATAGAAAACAATGAAACTACTACTGATTAGCAATTCAACAATGCCGGGTGAAGCGTACCTGGATTATCCCAAAAACGAAATCAAAAAATTTTTAGGCGATAAGCCTGTTACGGCAGTTTTTATTCCATATGCTGCGGTTACTTTTTCGTTCGATGAATACTGCGAGAAGGTAGAAGCGCGGTTTGCCGAGCTCGGGCATCACATTGTTGGCATTCATACTTTTGAAAACCCGGTGAAAGCCATTCAGCAAGCACAGGCAATTGTTGTTGGAGGTGGAAATACCTGGCAGCTGGTGCGTATGCTTAGAGATAGGAAATTATTGAATCCTATTCGGGAGAAGGCGTTTAATGATACTCCCTACATTGGCTGGAGCGCCGGATCGAATGTGGCTTGCCCAACACTGAGGACGACGAATGATATGCCAATTATTGATCCGTTAGGATTTGAATGTACCGGTTTGGTTCCTTTTCAAATCAATCCCCATTATTTGGATGCCAATCCCGAAGGGCATGGCGGAGAAACACGCGAGCAACGCATTCAGGAGTTTATTGAGGTGAATCCGAGATGCTATGTTGCCGGGTTACGCGAAGGGACCATGTTTAAACTCGAGAACGATAAGTTGGAGTTGATCGGTGAACAGTCGTGCCGGATTTTCAAAAAAGGGCAGGAGCCGCTTGAACTGAAGGCCGGAGATGACTTTAGTTTTTTGATGAACAGGTAAAGGCGTATAAAGAAGAAGCTCCCGGTATTATTCCCGGAGCTTCTTCTTTATTTTGAAATATAGATTTTCTTATTTGTAATTTGCTGGGTCAAGCGCAGCAGGCGACCAGTTTTGATAAAAGCGTAAAACTTTGTCACGGTCGTAATCCTTATCTTTTTCCAGGAAGGCTGAATTTTGAGTGTGGATGCGCTTTCCCTCTCCATTCAAAATAACAAAAACCGGGAAACCGAAACGTTGCGGGTATCCCAGTTCCGCAAGCACTTCTTTGTTTTTATTCTTGGGATCATAGTTAACTTTTACCACCACAAAGTTTTGCTGCACAAAGGCATTGATTTCTGCGTCTTCTTCAATAAATCGGTGGAATTTAACACACCAGGGACACCAGTTTCCCCCAATCTGAAGAAAAACATGCTTCCCCGATTCTGCTGCTTCTTTCACCGCTTCCTGTATGTCTTCTTTTGCGTTGGCTTCGGGATTGTATATTTTGACTTCCTGGGCATTTAGTAATGCCACACTGAAGATAAAGGTCAAGGCTATGAGAATCGTTTTCATCGGAATTTTATTTCTCCTTATTTATTATAGTTCTTGATTTGGTTTCAGTTAGTCCTTCTTCTCCCAAACTGACTTGATCTCGTACACATCCAGTTTGTCAATGCCCAACTCTCCTCCGTTCGAAAACAATACCAGGCCGTTTGATTTTGGATCGGCAGTAAAGCAATTTGAAACTACGGTCTGTCCATCGTTGGCATAAACTTCGATCGAAGTACGGTCGAGTAAAATATCAAGCTTAATCTTGGTGCCGATCGGAAGCAGCGGAACTGTAACTCCCATTACCGAAAGTGTACCTCGTTTTACATTATATAGAATTTCCGTTCCGGGCTTTTTAGTGCTGTTCCGAACCAGGAATCCGAAATTATCTGATGTTTTAAGGTCAAATTCGCCTACGATGCGCAGGCAGTCACCCGATGCTTTTTTCACTTTGTTGTCATTTATTCCGGGGATTACATTTTTGTCTTCTATATCCAGAATGTTCTTTTGAATGGATGTGATTTCAGCAATTGGTTTCCGGATTAACTTGTAGCCCGAAGGGAAGTGACGAACGCTCAATTCGCTGGGAAAAGTCATTTGCCCGTTAAACGGCATTTCCGGATATTCTCCTCCTCTCATCCAGGCTATTTGTATCGTTCGGCCGTCGGAAGCTGGTATGTTACTCCAGGTTTGTGTGGCGTAAAAGTTTTTACCCCAGTCGCTTTTCATTTTACCTGAAATAGGCGTAAATTCTGCTCCGTCGAAATTTCCAAAAAGGTAAGTTCCGTCTCCGTCGAAAAGAGCCCAGACGGTTTCTTCCGGTCGGTTTTCAACTTTGAATTTTACCAGGTCGGGGCACTCAAAAAATCCATGAATGTGGCTTTTCCATTCCCAGTCGGTTAGGTTGTCAGAAGTGTAAAAGGAAACGCCTTTTGAATTATCGCTGTCATTCGATTTTCGGTAAAGCACCATCACCCATTTTTGGGTAGGTTCGTGCCAGATTACTTTCGGATCGCGGGCATCGTCTTTTTCGTCCAACGGAATTATCGGGTTGTTTTCATATTTTTTCCAGTTGCGGCCTTTGTCGGTACTGTAGGCCATGCGCTGTCCGCAGTTTTGGCTGGTGTAAAATGCAACGAGTGTTTTTGTGTCACCTTTTTGTTTTCCAAGGAGATTCTTTTCATCCACAATGGCTGATCCTGAATAGGCTGTGCAGTTTACTTTGTCTTCTGAATTGTCGTCGGGATATAAAGCTATCGGATAGTTTTCCCAATGCATCAAATCGGTACTGATAGCGTGTCCCCAATGCATGTATCCCCATTCGTTGCCCTTGGGATTGTGTTGGTAAAAAAGGTGGTATTCGCCGTCGTAATAAACCAGGCCATTCGGATCGTTCATCCAGTTTTTTTCCGGCGTAAAATGGTATTGTGGGCGATAGTCTTCTCTGTAGGGTTCTTTGTTGTTTTTCTTGTCCGGAACACTAAAAAGCACAGTGATAGAGAGTAAGGCTGTTGATAAAAAGTTCATAAAATCTGTTTATGCTATTTTCGTTGTTTTGCTAAACTTATGAAAAAAAATTTGCATTAATCAAAATAATCCCTACATTTACCTCCACAAACCCATAAATGTAAAACCGTTCTTTGGCTGACGCTTTTGATTTTCAGACAATCATCAATTTTAAATCAAGAGCTTTTATTTTCGCTTTCAAGAGTTAACAGACATGTTTTGGCGTGTTGCTGTTTTACAAACCCACCGGTTCCTTTTTTTTAATCTTTGCGCGTGAACCGGATAAGCAGTTTCATTGCCCGAATTGTGTTTTTTAACTTGGCAAGAATTATCGTTTCAACCGAGGACGATTGAAATTTGTGAGTGCGATACAGACCCTGATTGAGTCAAGATGAAGCTTAGCTGTTAATCCAGGTTGTTCCACTCAAAATGTTTCAACGTTTGAAACTTTTTGTTCTTCGCTTTAGTTGGAAGTAGAATTGTGCGTGATGCAAATTCGAATTTACAAACCCACTGAATTACAATACAAACCCGGTAATTCAGGTCAGTTCGTGTATGCTCGTATCGCTCAGTTTGAGGGCTAACTGTAAGCATGCTTTATCGAAACTTAATTAGGCTTGAGTATTAACCTAATTTAAGTTGTAATGAGACGCTTTTTAATCACCGTCCTGGCAATTGCTGGCGCTTGCAATGTCTGGGCACAGAAGCAGAAACCTGAAAGGATTACCACGGTAACCGCTCCGGTAAACATCGCTTCAGAAGAAATTAGAAAATCATTCACACCTCCCGTTGAGTTGAACCTCAAATCGGGATCAGTGTCTAAATCAGATTTTCAGGTAGAGTTCGTGAACTTTCCGGAAAATGCAAAACCTGCATTTTTATATGTGCTTTCCATTTACGAGAACCTGATCTCTTCGGATATTCCGATCAAGGTTCAGGCTAAATGGTCATCGATGGGTACCGGCTTACTGGCTGAAAGCTCACCGTCGTCGTTTTACAAAAACTTCAATGGTGCCCGCTTGTCCGACGTGTACTATCCGGTCGCTTTGGCCGAGAAACTTTCCGGTTCTGAATTAAATGGAACCGAAGCTGACATCGTTTGTACATTCAACAGTAACATGGATTGGTATTTGGGAACGGATGGCGATGGCCCGGGTTCTCAGTACGATTTTGTAACCGTAGCTTTGCACGAGATTGTACATGGTCTCGGATTTGCCGGTTTTTTCGATGTAAGTAACGGGTTGGGAACCTTGAGCAACAATGCTCATCTTCCAAGTATTTACGACCTGTATGTGTATAACAACGGTTTGTCGTTGTGTGATCCTTCGCATTTCGATATTCCTTCTGCTGCTCTCAAGAATGCATTGGTTTCCGGTCAGTTGACTCTGAAAGGAAATGACGGGACCGATCGTCAGCTGGTGTATGCTCCCAGTAGCTGGAGCGGAGCCACCAGTGTTTACCACTATGTGGAAAGCGGCTATGAAAAAGGAGATGCAAATGCGCTGATGAGCCCATACATTTTTAAAGGCGAAGCGATTCACTATCCCGGTGATAAAACAATGAGTGTTTTGGCAGAGTTGGGCTGGAAAGCTGTTACTATTGACGGTTTAGTAATTAAGGATTTTGAAGAAACTTGCGAAAAACTTCCGGTTTCGGTTGAGGTAAGCAGCGAATTGAAAATTGACAGTTCGTCGGTTAAGTTTTTCTTTTCTACCGATAATTTTGCGACCTCGAATGTACTTCCTCTGAAATACAACAAGTCTACCCGAAAATTTGAAGGAGAGGCTCCAATCAATAACCGAACAGGTAAGATGTATTATTATTACTCAGCTACAACAACAGGCGATATGGTTTTTACCAGCCCTGACAGAGCGCCCGAACGGAAATATATATTCACTATTGGAGCCGACTATTATCCACCTACTTTGGCACATAATCCTGCAAGAATAATGTCAAATGTAAATCCTGTACTTAACCTGAGTGCGACCGCAACCGATAATGTGGGAATTAAATCGGTTCAGGTGGAATACTCGATAAACGGTGAAAGCCAGGAGCCTTTTGCACTTGGCTTGGAAGGACAGGATACCTATACCGGCGAATTGGTTTTACCTGTCGGATTAACAGAAAACGACGACATTCAATACCGCGTGTTGGCACTTGATGCTACAGCTCGCGAAAACAAAAGATACTTGCCGGCTACAGGTTATTTCTCAGTTGGTGTTTCTGAAGCCCAAAAGCCGGTGACCGCTTATGTAAGCAACTTTGATAATGCTAACAACGATTTCGAATTTTCTGATTTTGAAGTCAACAGACCTTCAGGCTTTTCATCAGGCAATTTACATACGGTAAGCCCTTATCCTGAGTCAACACTCGAAAATCAAAAGTATAACCTGATCGCCCAGTTGAAATACCCGGTCATTATTGAAGAAAATGGAGAAATGAGTTTTGATGAGGTGGTATTGGTTGAGCCGGGTGAAGAAGGAACGATATATACAGAAGATAAATTCTGGGATTTTGTAATTATTGAAGGCAGTAAAAATAATGGTAAGAGCTGGTTGCCGTTGATCGATGGTTACGATTCGGGTGCCGATGAACTTTGGAAATCTCATTTTAGCAGTTCACTGAAAAGTACCGTTTCTGAAGCCAGCGGAACTGAAAACATGTTTTTGCGTCAACATATTAATCTAACTGATAATACACCGTTTGAAGCCGGAGATACAGTGCTTTTCCGTTTCAGACTTGCATCTGACGCAGCGGTTACCGGATGGGGTTGGGCAATCGACAATCTTTCCATTCAAAGTATAACCACCGATGCCGATGAAATTCTTGCAGAAAACGAAGTGAACGTGTATCCTAATCCGTTCCAGAACAGCATATACATTGATGGTCTCGATACTCAGGGAGCTGATGTCGACGTGATTGTAAGAGACCTCAGCGGTAAAACCATTTACCGCGAAACACGTTTGGCCAACTATGATCAACGCATCAAAATTGAGCTGCCAAACGTTGCTGCGGGAGTTTATCTCGCCAGTGTTACAGATAATCAAGCATTAACAATCAATCAAAAAATCATAAAAAATTAGAATCATGAAAAGTTTATTATTAATTGCATTTTTAGCAGCAGTCGTTGGTTTTATAACTTCAATTGTAGTTCTACTGAGATTAGTGTCAAAGAAAAAAGCGCAAAGGTTAGAATATTAGATGATTGGTATTACAGCCTTAAATTAGGAAATGCCGGGACGATTGTCCCGGCATTCTTTTTGTATCTTGGTCGCTTTATATAAACTTCATTTGATTTTAATTTCGAACAATTAAGAGCTTTATCAGTTATTTTTCAAATATCAAAAGTTGATGAGCAGAATCATACTAATTATTGGGCTTTTATGTGGCCTGGCAAACCTGGTTTTCGGACAGCAGAAAGCTATCCTCAGAGAGGGGAAATTCCCGAATCCCGTTTGTTACGCCTCCGGAAAGGCTGAAAAGTCATTTGTTCCGCCTCCCAAAGATTTTTTGCTTAAGTCGGGAGAAGCCAAAAGCGATATCGTTGTTTCGTACAGCGGATTTCCTGATTCTGTAAAAGTCGCCTTTGAATATGCAGTAAGTATTTGGGAAAGCATACTTGAATCAAGTGTTCCGATTCACATTTACGTAACGTGGTCGGGGAGCCTTGGTGTCAATACTTTGGCCAGTTGTGGTCCTGAAACCTATTATGCCAATTTTACGAATGCTCCGGTCCCCGACTGCTATTATCCGGTGGCTGTTGCTGAAAAAATAGCCAGCGAAGAGCTAAACGGTACAGGTCGTTCGGATATTGAAGCAAGCTTTAGCAACAAAATTGACTGGTATTACGGCATCGACGGAAATACCCCCATCGATAAATACGACTTTGTGACAGTGGTTTTACACGAGATCGGTCACGGCCTCGGATTTACCGGATTCTTCTATGTGAGCAACGGCCTGGGCATCTATGAGTATTATTCAAGGGGCGATTTTACCTCTTTTGATTTGTTGGTGGAGCAATTCAGCGGGCGTAACCTGCTGGACACATCCTTTTTTCAAAATGCCTCTGTGGAATTGAATAGTGCCTTGATTTCGAATTCATTGTTTGCAGATAGCCCGGTGGCTAAAACCAATGCCTCGCGGCCAAGACTGTATGCGCCGAATACCTTCGATGACGGTTCAAGTATTTATCATTTAAATGATGTGACCTACGGCACCGGAACGGCCAATGCATTGATGACGCATGCTATTGCTCCGGGTGAAGCCAATCACGATCCGGGACCACTTACAAAGGGTATTATGGAGGACATTGGCTGGACGAACCTGTTTTTACATCATACTCCGGTAAGAGACAAAGAACAATTGGTACCCCTCGAGTTTTTCGCTACCGTGGAAAGCTATTATGAACTTTCCTCCAATACGTTTGTGATCTATTCAACCGATAATTTCACCACGCAGGACACCTTGTTGCTTGTGGCAACCGAAAATACAGATGAATACCTCGTAAGCTATATCCCCGGTAACGGAACCACAGATTTCCAGTATTATGTGGAAGTTTCAGATATAAAGGGGCGAAAAAGCACAAGCCCCTGGAATGCTCCCGTTGCAGTTCATAATGTGCATTTTGGGGTCGATCAGGAGCCTCCGGTTATTGAGCATACTCCAATTCCTTACTTTCTTGTGCAAGGTGATCCGCTTGTGCTAAACGCACAAGTAGACGATAATCTTGGGGTTGATACCGTATACGTTAATTATTCGCTCAACGGCATCGAACAGCCGTCGTTTGGATTGACTTTGCAAAATGGTATTGATTACTCAGGAACATTTGATTTAAATGAAGAGGGACTTCAGGATGGTGATGAAATTAAGTATTCGATTGTAGCGATCGATGCTGCTGTTGCCAAAAATCAAACAGTTGCTCCGGCCTCGGATACCTATACATTTAAAATTGAGAGGATATTCGAACCGGTGGAGAGTTATGCCAATAATTTTAATACCGAAAGCCCTGATTTTTTACTGGCAGATTTTGATATTCATGACGCAAAGAATTTCAAAGATGCCGCTTTGCATAGCCCTCATCCGTATCCCAGTCCCGAAGAAGATAACAAGGACTATAATTTTACCACGATGCTGAAATATCCGGTAATATTGAAAGAGGAAGGAGCAATGTGGTTTGACGAAGTAGTGTTGGTGGAGCCCGGCACGGGGGGCTACGGGAGCGATGCTTTTTGGGATTATGTAATTGTTGAAGGGAGCAAGGATAAGGGCGAAACCTGGCAGGAACTGGTCGATGGCTACGATTCCGGCGCAAATGCTACCTGGCTGACAAATTATAATGCCTCGATTGTTGATCAGGATTCGAAAGCAGTGGGAACAGAAGAGTGGTATGTGAACCGCAAAATTTCATTATTGCAAAACGGAAATTTTGAAGCCGGGGATACGATTTTGATTCGTTTCCGCTTGTATTCCGATCCGTATGCCAACGGCTGGGGGTGGGTAATTGATAATTTGAGGATTCAGCAAACGGTTTCGGCGCCTGTTGTCGTGTTGTCGCCGGGAAATGTGAATGTGTATCCCAACCCGTTCTCCACTGCATTTCATATTGATATCCAACCGGAACAAGTATTGAAAAGTCTGCAGATTGATGTATTTGATTCTTTTGGCAGAAATGTTTATTCGAATTTTGTCGAGAGTGTTTGGGGAGAATACTCTGAGCAGGTTGATTTGAAGGATCAGGCAAGCGGAATGTTCCTGCTCCGGGTAAGTGAGAATGGAAAACCCGTACTTACCAAAAAGTTAATTAAAAACTAAATTTCCATCATTTAGCTTAATAATTTTAAGCAAATAGGATAGTGTGATTTCATTTTTAAAATATATACCTATATTTGTTGACACAAAAGTTAGATGATGCAAACGAATTTTAACAATAGCTTTTATTACTTCTATTTTTATTTTGGTTCTAAAATCGGGATCAGGAAGTAGTGTATTGTTAAAAACGAAAGATATGTTACAGAAAGGTCTCGAAGAAATTCGGGGCCTTTTTTTATAAAAATACGTCATATGAGAATTACAATCGTTGGGCTGGGATTAATTGGAGGGTCTATGGCAAAAGACCTTCGCAAATCGGGTTTTGCCACCGAGCTGATCGGTGTTGATGCCAATGAAATACATGCTGCCCAGGCGCTCGAACTTGGCCTGGTTGATCGTGTTGCAACATTGGAAGAAGGCGTTAGCCACACTGATATGGTTTTGATCGCCATTCCGGTGGATAAAACACTGGCTGTATTGCCGCTTATTCTTGACCGGATTGAAAGTGGAACCACCGTGTCAGATATGGGCTCGGCCAAAAAAATATTGGTTGATTCGGTTGCCAGCCATAAACGAAGAAAAAATTATGTGCCGGCACATCCCATGTCGGGCACTGAAAACTCGGGACCAACTGCCGCAATGGAAGATTTGTTTCGGGGTAAGATCGCCATTATTTGCGATCAGGAAGATTCAGGCCCGCAACACATTGCACTTGTCGAAAAATTGTTTCAGAACCTGGGGATGGATATTGCCTATATGACATCGGATGAGCAGGATCACAGCACCGCTTTTGTATCTCATCTGCCACACGCTGCGGCTTTCGCTTTGGCAAATGCCGTGCAGGCTAAAGAAGACAGAAGCATCATTTTTGATCTGGCGAGCGGCGGATTTCGTTCTACGGTGCGATTGGCCAAAAGCGCCGGTTCGATGTGGCACCCCATTTTTCAACAAAACCGCCGTTACGTTGTTGAAGCCCTGAACGTATACATTAAGCATTTAAAAGAATTCAGAGATTGCATGAAGGAGGAAGATGATGAAAAGATGTGGGATCTGATTGAAAGTGCCAACCGGATCAGAAGCATTTTGGCAGGCGAAACTCCTCATCTGGTGAAAAACGAAGAAAAAATAACAAAACTTTATACGAAATAATCATGACATTGAAATTAGACATTAATCCGATTAAAGCCTGGTTGCCAAATCTTGACAATCCATTGCTGATCGCGGGGCCATGTAGCCTCGAGTCGGAAAAACAAGCCCTCGATACTGCCCGACTTTTAGCCCAGGATAAACGTGTGTTTGTATACCGTGGGGGCGTTTGGAAACCGAGAACACGGCCCGGTTCTTTCGAAGGAGTGGGCTCAATTGGCCTAAGCTGGCTGCAAAAGGTAAGGGAGGAAACCGGATTACCCGTTGGTACCGAAGTGGCGAATGCGCAACACACCGAAGAAGCGTTAAAAGCCGGACTGGATGTAATCTGGATCGGAGCACGGTCGACTGCGAGTCCGTTTGTGGTACAGGAAATTGCCGATGTTTTAAAAGGCAGCGACGCAGTTGTAATGATTAAGAATCCGGTGAATCCGGATGTGCAGTTGTGGATGGGAGCGATCGAGCGGGTTCACCAGGCGGGGATTCGTAATATTGTTGCGATTCACCGCGGGTTTACACCGTTTCGTGAAACCAAGTACCGCAATTACCCGAACTGGAAAAATGTAATTGAATTGCGTCGTACCATGCCTAATCTTCCCATAATTTGCGATCCGAGCCATATTGCTGGGAAAAGGGAATACTTGTTCGAGATAGCGCAAAAAGCCTTCGATATGGGTATGGAAGGTTTGATGCTTGAATCGCACATCGATCCTTCGTGTGCTATGAGTGATGCCGCTCAGCAGGTAACTCCTGCCGATTTGGCGAAATTACTCGACAGGCTTGTAATACGTTACGAGAGTGCCAATAATCCGGAGTTTGAAAACCGACTGGATATGCTTCGAAACCGAATTGATGCCATCGACTCTGAGTTATTGGAGATGCTGTCCTCAAGGGTGGAGATTGTAAAGGAAATTGGCCAATATAAAAGAGACAATAACGTTACTGCACTTCAGATCAACCGCTGGACTCAGTTGATGGAAAGTCGTGTTAATCTGGGTAAAAAGTTAAGCCTCGACGAAACGTTTGTAAAAATACTCTTTCAGCTGATTCACGAAGATTCGGTTCGTATGCAGACTGAAATTATGGATGCAGAGAAATAAAACGATAAAAAACGGAAGTCAATTGGCTTCCGTTTTTATTTGAAATACACTCAAAAATCACTCGTATATTTTTCCGACCGGATAGCGTTTCCAGGTTTTTTCAAGCCATTCGGTATTGTTGTAAATAAAAGCCATTTGTGCGCGATGGTCCTTTGCAAACTCCGGATCTGCAGCGCGTTTTTCTTCCATCTTCTTTTTGAAATCGGGATGTTCGTTCAGGTATTTTAGCGCATTCTCTTCAAACCCATACGACGAGAAATATTCGCGTTGATCGAGTATGTTGTCAAAAAAGTTCCACCTGAAAAATGAATCTTCCGCTTTGGGCTCGAACATTTCCAGAATATAACGGATCTTTTCCTGTCGCACCGGAATCAGCAAATCACCTTTGAAATACTGAATTTCCTGTATTTCGGAGTGCGTGCTTACTTTATTGTGGTAGTAATGACCGTTGCTCGGTTGGGAGGAATTGGAATAATCGTCGATGTAATCAACCGATACTTTCATTACCGAATCATGCTGAAGGGTGGAATAACGTACTCCCAGCAAATTCAGTTTCTGGATAATTTCGTCGTATCCCTGTGGCAACAAATAATACTCCGGAACTTTTACCTTTTCCGATGGAATCCAGAATTCGTAGTATTTAATCGAGTCGGTGTAGAGACGGCTGGTGTCGTAACCAAAACGTTCAACGCCGCTTACCGGACTAAGCTGATTATCGGTTGCTTCATATCCTTTAAATTCGATCATGGTAAATTGTGTCGTATCGAGTTGGTAACTTACCGGAAATTCGTTGATTATCATTGATTCACGAATGGCCGTCGCTCTCTTTTGTTTGATTTTCTTACTGTTGTGCGAAGTGTATTCGGCCAATACCTGAATAAACTGATAACACGATTTTACACGGTCGGAGTAATTTTTATAGATATGATTTTCTGTCACCAATCCGAGGCTGTGAAACATGGTGGCAAATTCGTTCGAGTAGCGCGGGCTTCCCTGGAAAAGAGCCATTCCCTGTCTTGGATCGTGGTAAATGTAATTGACATAGGGAATCATTTCGTAAGTTCCCTTTTTCATATCATTATAAAGCGCCGGAACAAAATCGTTCTGAATAAATTCCTGCATTACTTTAGGATATCGGGCCGGAGATGGTGGAATGAGCGTGATGGAATACTGATGATCGGAACCATTGGTGGTATGTGTGTCGAGAAAAACATCTGGGTTCCATTCGTTAAAAATTTCGTAAAAACTAAGTGCATTTTGTGAATCGCTTTTTGTAAAATCACGATTCAGGTCGAGGTTCTTGGCATTTCCTCTGAATCCTGTTTCGTAGGGGGTGGTTTGTCCCGAACGGTTATAGGCACTGCGGTTTAAATGGCCGCCGATATTATAGACCGGAATCATAATGATCACTGTATTTTCGAGGAGCTCAGCCAGGTCATCCTTGTTACGAAGTATGTCGTCGGCAAATTCTAAACTGGCGTCAATTCCTTCGGGTTCTCCCGGATGAATTCCGTTGTTGATCAGTAAAACTGTTTTGCCCTGTTCCCGAAGGATTGCAGGATCAAAAACAGGCTCGTTGTTGATCACAAAAAGATGCAGGGGCTTGCCGTTGTCGGTTTTTCCTTTTTCAAGCAGAACTGCATTTTCATAGGTTCTGTCGAGCAAACGGAACATTTCAATTACTTCGGAATAGGTTGGAGTATAGTTCTCTTCATATTTGAGCTTTAACAGCGATTGCTTTTGTGCAAAAGCAGTGAAACAAAACATTAATAGAAGTGATGCAGCAGCAGTTCTTTTCATCGTATGATTTTTGAAGGGGAAAGTATAATTTTTTTGCCGAAAATTAAGTTTTGCCTGGAATTTCACCTGCCTTTTTTAATGCACGGATAGCAGCCAGGGGGCCAAGTAACTCGTGGAAAATGGCGCTTCCCATGATCACCGCCAGAAGAGGATGGGCAATGTTTGAAAAAGCAGGATTTTTTGAGATCAGCAAGGCCAATCCGATAACAATTCCTCCTTGCGGAATCAGTCCGCCACTGGTGTATCTTCTTACTTTTTGAGGAGCGTGTGCCCACGAAGCGCCCAGTCGCGCACCGAAATACTTCCCGGTAATTCTCAGGAGCACAAAAATCAGAATGAGCAAGGTAGCATCGGGGATGGCAAACAGGTCGAGATGGAGGCCGGAGAGAATAAAGAAAAGCAACATAATCAATGCTTCGGTATAACGTTCCACAATTTTGAAAAGTAATTTGCTTTGTTTGTTGAAGTTGGTAATAAAGGCCCCCAAAGCCATGGCAGCAAGTATCTCATCCAGATTCAAAAATGAGGCTATTCCAAAAGTAAAAATGATGACGGCTGCGAGCAAAACAATCCACTGTCCTTCGTTCTCTATTTTTAGCATTTTGGATAAAAAGCCCGTCAGCCACCCGGTAATTCCTCCCGCCAAAACTGCGCCTGCTATTTTATAAAAAGCGTGTAAAACCGATGAACTGATGCTGGTGTCGTTGTTTCCGGCCACAATAGCAGCAACTGCCACCGAAATACTAAACAGCAATACCGCCATCGCATCGTCGAGAGCGGCAACTTCCATTATGGTGTCCGAAACCTGGCCTTTTGCTTTGTACTGGTGAATAACGGCAATGGTTGCAGAGGGATCTGTCGGACTGGCCAGCGGCGCTATCAGCAGTGCCAGAATAAGTATCCAGTGACTTTGCATCGAGAAAATGCCCGGGAACAGATAGCCGCTCAGGCTGATGAAAATCAGCACCAGGAAAAACGGTAAAAGGCTTTCGAGCAAAAGAATGCGATCAATACCTTTCCGTAATTTTTGATTTTATCCCATTTCAGTGTACCTCCCACTTCAAATGCAATAAACGCCAGGCTTACATCAATGAGCGGTTCGGTTTGAGGGAGTATGCTTTTGTCGAGAATGCCAAAAGAATAAGGGCTGAAGACGATTCCGGTGGCGATGTATCCGATAATTTTGGGCAATCCGATTTTTGACGCCAGGTACCCGAGAGAATAGCCTGCAATCAGTAGTAGCCCTATTACCAGAAGAACATTCATTCCATCTTTTTTCGTTCCAGATTCAGGTAAGAATAATTGAAATTATTTTTCTCATCAAAAAAGTCTTCCCGTTCGTTTTCGTGCCATTCGGCGTAGTCGATTTCCGGGAAATAAACATCGGCATCAAAAGACTGGTGTACCAGTGTAAGGTACAATTTTCCGGCCAGCGGATAAAATTGGCGGTAAACCATGCCGCCTCCAATCACAAAAGCTTCTTCCTCTCCCTTTACTTTTTCAATGGCTTCGTCGATCGAAAACACTACCTCGCAACCCGGAAATACATCGTCTTTTTTATCGGTGATTACAATATGACGGCGGTTGGGTAGCGGCCATTTGGGTAACGAAAGCAGGGTGTTACGTCCCATAATCAGGCTGTGCCTGGAAGTGATTGCCTTGAAACGTTTTAAATCGTTGGGCAAATGAAAAAGCAGGTCGTTGTTTTTGCCAATCGCAAAATTCTCGGCAACAGCAACTATAATGGAAATGTTTTTTTGAATCATTTTGGAAAAATTAAACGGCTACTACTCCTTTAATGTGTGGATGCGATTGGTAATTTACCAGTTCAAAATCTTCGTATTTAAAATCGAAAATGCTTTTGACATCCGGGTTGATTTTCATGCTTGGCAGGGGATACGGTTCGCGCGATAGCTGAAGCTTTACCTGCTCGATGTGGTTCGAATAAATGTGTGCATCGCCAAGAGTATGCACGAAATCTCCCGGTTTTAGTCCGGTTATTTGCGCCATCATCAGTGTGAGCAGCGCATACGAAGCGATATTAAACGGAACGCCCAGAAATACATCAGCGCTACGCTGGTAAAGCTGGCACGAAAGTTTTCCGTCGGCCACATAAAACTGGAAAAGGATGTGGCAGGGGGGCAGGTTCATTTTATCTAGTTCACCCACATTCCACGCACTAACCAGGTGTCTGCGCGAGTCGGGATTATTTTTGATCGAGTCGACCACCTGGCTGATCTGATCGATGTGTTTTCCATCGGGAGTCGGCCAGCTGCGCCACTGGTAGCCGTAAATATGGCCCAGGGTTCCATCATCGTCGGCCCATTCGTTCCAAATCCGAACGCCGTTGTCCTGCAAGTATTTTATATTGGTGTCGCCGGCAAGAAACCACAGCAATTCATAAATGATCGACTTCAGGTGCAGCTTTTTGGTAGTTACCATCGGGAATCCTTCACTCAGATCAAAACGCATTTGATGTCCAAACCGGCTGATTGTGCCGGTGCCTGTCCGGTCTTCCTTTTTTGTTCCCTCTTTCAAAATGGTTTCCAATAAATCCAAATACTGCCTCATAATCATTCATTTTCGTGAAATCCTTATTTATGGAGAGGATGTCACTGTAATTTTTGGTAAAAATAGAAATTCAAAAAATGGTGTTCCCCAAATGATGCATTTAAATATCCACAAATGTTTGGGTGTTGTTAATTGAACCGTTTAGTTTTTTTCTGTGGGATTGATTTTTACACCGCATTTTTTGCAGAAAACAGCATCGTCATCGTGGTGCGGCCAAAGGCATTGCGGACAAACCTGTGTGTTGTCGCGGTTCGATGGATTGATAATTTCGGCAGTAATAATGCCGGTAGGTACTGCAATAATTGCATAGCCCATAATCATAACAATGCTCGCCATAAATTGTCCGAACGGTGTTTGCGGACTGATGTCGCCATAGCCGACTGTGGTAAGTGTTACAATGGCCCAGTAAATTCCCCTTGGAATACTGGTGAATCCGTGCGCTTCGCCTTCAATCAAATACATAATGGTACCCACTACAATAACCAGCACCACCACAAAAAATATAAAAACGCTTATTTTTTCGCGGCTGGCCCAAATGGCCTGCGCCAGCGATCGCCCTGCCTGCGTGTAACGGCTTAGTTTCAGGATTCGGAAAACCCTGAGCATGCGTAATATCCGGATAACCACCAGACTGTGCGAGCCCACCAGGAATAACCCGATGTAGGTTGGGATGACCGACAGAAAATCGATAATGCCGTAGAAACTGAAAATATAACGGAAAGGTTTTCGGATAATGAGGATCCGAAGCAGGTATTCAAGGGTGAAAATACCGGTAATGACCCACTCTATAATGTGCAGAAGCGAGTAGTAATCCTGTCGGATAAATGGAACGCTTTCGAGCATGACCAATGCCACACTAAGCAGGATCACAAAAAGTAAGGCTACATCAAAAAGCTTTCCTGCAGGTGTATCTGCTTCAAAAATAATCTCGTAAAGTTTTTGTTTGGTTTTCCCCATGGCCTGCGCTTTGGGGTTTAAATATACAACATTTAGGGGAAGTGCAGGGGTTCAATAAAACAATCATGATTCCCGGGAATCTCCAACAGGAATGAAAGTGCGGATTGTTGACAGCATTTTATAAAGATTGCTGGATTACAAGGCGCATAGAACGATTGTGCCTTGATTCGCTTATTGATTGCGCCTTTGATTTTACTTACATATCACCCCGGGTTTCACCCGAGGTTAATCCTACTTTATCCCTTCGGGATATTGAGCAGAATTAGAAAGTTAAGACGAGTAAAACCGGACTGTGATGTTTGAACTCTTCCCTTTTTATGGCGCTGAAAGCGCTAAATGTGATTAACCCGGTGTGTAACGCCGGGATGAAATGACCGAAGGGAAATCGTCCGGAACAGGTAGTTGATCATAGATTGACAGTACTTCCGGACGAAAAATACCTGTCTTTCGTTGATCGGCTTTCAATAAAAAAGCCTTCCCGAATGACCGGAAAGGCTTGGAAATATAGCGATAGGTTTTGTTATAACACTGTATTTACATCGTGGTACGGAAGGTTGAAAGCTTCGGCAACCCCTTCGTAAACCACTTTGCCGTCAACTACATTCAGCCCTTTTCGCAAAGGTTCGCTGTCGATACAAGCCTGTTTCCATCCTTTTTGTGCAATCTGGATGGCATAGGGCAGAGTTGCATTGGTTAAGGCGATGGTTGAAGTACGCGGAACCGCACCCGGCATGTTGGCCACACAATAGTGAAGTACATGATCGACCACAAAAGTTGGTTCAGCATGTGTAGTGGCCATGGTGGTTTCGAAACATCCGCCCTGGTCAACTGCCACATCAACCAAAACCGTTCCCGGTTTCATGGTCGACAGCATGTCGCGGGTTACCAGATGAGGAGCTTTGGCTCCGGGAATAAGCACCGCGCCAATGATCAGGTCATTTTGTTTAACGGCTGCACGAATGTTGTATTCGTTGCTCATCATGGTTTTTACATTCGGTGGCATAATGTCGTCGAGGTAACGCAGGCGTGGCAGCGAAACATCCATAATGGTAACGTCAGCGCCCAGACCGGCAGCCATTTTTGCAGCTTCAGTACCTACAATTCCACCGCCGATGATCAGTACATTAGCCGGAGGAACACCGGGAACGCCGCCCAGCAATACGCCGTAACCGCCAAATGTTTTTTCGAGGTATTTGGCGCCTTCCTGTATTGACATGCGGCCGGCAACTTCACTCATGGGAATCAGCAAGGGAAGCGTACGGTTAGGTAATTCAACGGTTTCGTAAGCCAGGCAAACCGCACCACTTTTTAACATCGCGTCAGTTAACTGTTCGTTAGAGGCAAAATGAAAATAAGTATATAAGATCTGATCTTTTTTAATAAGCTTGTATTCTGATTCGATCGGCTCTTTTACTTTTATGATCATTTCGGCGATGCCGTAAACATCTTCAATTGTCGGAAGAATTTGCGCACCTGCCGCTACATAGTCTTCATCGGGAAAACCACTGCCTGAACCGCCACCGGCCTGAACATAAACCTGGTGGCCACGTTTTGTTAATTCAGCCGCACCTGCAGGAGTAAGGGCAATGCGGTTCTCGTTATTTTTAATTTCTTTTGGAACACCAATAATCATATCTGAAAGATTTAGTATTAATAGTATAATTTGCTATTCAAAAGTAGAAAGAGCAGGGTAACGAAAACATGATAAAACTTAATGAATTAATCGTTTATGGATGATTAAACATCCAGGGTCATAATATGTTGTTAATTTGGAAGTTAAATTATCAATAATATTCTAAAATGAAATTTTTTAATCGCGGTTATTTTCAGATTGATAAAATTATATTTGCTGACTTGTAAAAAAAATTAACATGCCGACAGTATCAGACAGGGGAAGGATAATGCCTGATTCACCCATCAGGAAATTAGCTCCATTGGCTCAGAAAGCCAGGGAAAGGGGGGTAAAAGTATATCATCTAAATATCGGACAACCCGATTTGCCTACTCCGAAAGAAGCGCTGGCGGCAATTCAGAACATCGACCGAAAAATACTTGAATATACACCCAGTGAAGGAATTTTTTCGTTCCGGCAAAAACTGGCGAAATACTACCATAAGTTTGACATTGATGTAAATACCGAGGACATCATCATTACTGCAGGGGGAAGTGAGGCCGTAACATTTGCTTTTATGAGTTGTCTCGATCCGGGAGATGAAATCATTGTTCCGGAACCAGCTTACGCCAACTACGAGGCTTTCGCTATTGTGGCCGGAGCAAAAATCCGTTCCATTGCAGCCACGATCGAAGAAGGTTTTTCGCTGCCACCGGTGGAAGAATTCGAAAAACTGATTACCCCAAAAACCAAGGGGATCATGATTTGCAACCCGAACAATCCAACCGGGTATCTGTATACGCAACAGGAAATGAATGAAATTCGTGACCTTGTTAAGAAGTACGATTTGTATCTTTTTTCGGATGAGGTTTATCGCGAGTTTTGTTACACCGGGGCTCCGTATATTTCAGCATTTCACCTCGAAGGTATTGAGCAAAACGTGGTGCTGATCGATTCGGTTTCGAAACGGTACAGCGAATGCGGACTAAGAATTGGTGCGCTGATCACCAAAAACGAAGCGGTTAAAAAGAATGTGATGAAGTTTTGTCAGGCCCGTTTGAGTCCGCCACTGATCGGGCAGATCGCTGCCGAAGCTTCTTTGGATGCTGATCCGGATTACATGCTCAACAATTACAACGAATATGTAAACCGCCGTAAGTTTCTGATCGATGGTCTTAACCGGATTGACGGTGTTTATTCTCCGATTCCGATGGGCGCCTTTTATACCGTGGCCCGTTTGCCCGTTGATAATTCAGACCGCTTCTGCGAATGGTTGCTGTCTGAATTTAGTTACGAAGGAGAAACGATCTTTTTGGCTCCGGCTTCCGGATTTTATACAGTTCCCGACAAAGGACAGGATGAGGTGAGGATTGCCTACGTACTGAAAAAGGAAGACCTGGCAAAAGCGCTTAAAATTTTACAGGAAGCCTTGAAAGTTTACCCGGGAAGCAAAATGCGGCGGGTTGAAATAAGCGAGGAAAGTTCAAAGTAGTGATATAAGATATTGGAAGATCCGGGAGCAGTGCTTACCGGATTTTTTATTGTTAGCCGCCCGGTATGGGGCATAACTCCAGGGTGTAGGTCCCGGATACGCCTTGATAGGGGGAAGTGTTAGCTTGAAACAAGGGTGTCCTCCGCGAGGTGGAATCTGAAGGAAGTCGGCGGCAAATTATCGGTCTGATGACCAGATCCAAGTATCTGAATTTTTTAATTCTTACTACTCTTGTCTCGTCACTCATTACTTACATCTCATGTCTTAATTCTTCTTTTGAATTTCATTCAATTTTAAACCTATGTACTTCCGGTGCATAGTGGTTTAGTTTCCTCCTACCCGATTAGCATTCTCAAACAAAATTCCAGGTGTCGGGATAAAAAGAGGAAAGCTATCTTGTATCAGAGAATGGCTCCCATCTGCCCGATAAGGTGGATCTTTTAACTGATGAGGGTTATCTTCTGGAAGATAATCTCTCTACCCCGCCCGATAGCCTTTCTCTGGTATAAGATGAAGATTATCTTGCATCAGAGAATGATGCTACCCCGCCCGATAGGGGTTATCTTATAGAAGAGGAGGGTTATCTTCTGGAAGATAATCTCTCTACCCCGCCCGATAGCCTTTCTCTGGTATAAGATGAAGATTATCTTGCATCAGAGAATGATGCTACCCCGCCCGATAGAAGTTATCTTATAAAAGAGGAGGGTTTTCTTACAACAGATAAGGACTTTACCCAATCAGCGAGCTTTTCTCTGGCATAAGATAGGGGCTGTCTGATGGCAGAATGGTTCTTGTCCAAATGCCGAAGTCTAACGATGCCCGGTTTCGGTCTGATATGTTGAATGCAGCCAACTTCAGCGAATCGGGTTATGGTTTTCGGCTTTATCCGTGATTTTGGCGAGTAAACAAACACGCCCAAAGGATGTGGCTTTTATAGAAGCTCAGTGGACCTGATTTACGGGTAAAAACACAATTATTATTCATTTCCGCATTGATCTGATTTTATACTGAAGTTCCGTAAGCGGAATTTAACGGCACACAGATAACGCAGATTTACGCAGAAAATGAATTCACCCATTGGGATGAAATGGAATTTGCGGTAATCGGCGTGAAATAAAAAGTATTCCGAAATTGACGGAAAAACAAAAGCCGGCTAAATAACCGGCTTCTGAGTATTGTATTGCTGAATTTCTTAATTCATATTTTTGATTCTGTCCATCGCTTCCAGCACATTTTCGCGGTCGGCAAAAGCTGAAAAACGGAAGTAGCCTTCGCCCGAAGGACCAAAGCCTGAACCGGGAGTTCCCACCACGTTGGCTTCCGTTAAAACCTTGTCAAAAAATTCCCACGATTTCATGCCGTTTTTGGTTTTTACCCAAATGTAAGGCGCATTTTCGCCGCCAAATACTTCGTAACCGGCATTCGCCAGGCTTTCTTTCATAATGCGCGCATTTTCCATGTAGTAGGCAATTACTTCGCTTACTTCTTTTTTCCCTTCTTCGGTGAAAATGGCGGCAGCCGCTTTTTGTACCGGGTATGAAACACCGTTGAATTTGGTCGACTGGCGACGGTTCCACAAGGGTTTCACCGGGTGAGCTTTACCACTTTTGTCGAAAGCTACCAAATCATCCGGGATTACCGTGAAGGCACAACGCGTTCCTGTGAATCCAGCTGTTTTCGAGAAACTGCGGAATTCGATGGCCACTTTCCTGGCGCCTTCAATCTCGTAAATCGAACGTGGAATGCTGTCGTCCTGAATAAAGGCTTCGTAGGCTGCATCGTAAAGGATGATCGCATTTTTTTCGATAGCATAATCCACCCACTTTTTCAGCTCTTCTTTCGATGCCACTGTTCCGGTTGGGTTATTCGGATAGCACAGGAAGATCAGGTCCGGAGTTTCGGTAGGAAGTTCCGGAATAAAACCATTGTCTTTGGTGCACGGCATGTAAACAATGTTTTCGTAGTAGCCGTTGGTCTGGCAGGTGCCGGTTTTGCCCGACATTACTGTAGTGTCGGCATACACCGGGTAAACCGGGTCGCAGATGGCTATTTTATTATCGTTTCCAAAAATTTCCTGGATGTTGCCGGTATCACATTTCGAGCCGTCGGAAATAAAAATTTCGCCGGCAGAAATATTAACACCTTTGTCCTGGTATGAATGTTTGGCAATGGCTTCACGCAAAAAAGCATAACCTTGTTCCGGGCCGTAACCTTTAAACGTTTCGCCTTTGGCCATTTCTTCCACGCCTTCGTGGAATGCTTTTACAACACTCGGCACCAAAGGTTGCGTTACATCGCCAATACCCATTTTGATCACTTTTTTATCGGGGTTGGCTGCAATAAAATCATTCACACGCCGCCCGATTTCGGGGAAGAGATAACCCGCCTGAAGCTTCAGGTAATTTTCATTAATTAATGCCATATCTATCTGTTTTTATTGAATTTCAATTGAAGCCGCTAAGATAAGAAATATAAGTGGCGACACCTTTCTTCGTGAACCGGGCTAATTCTTATTTAGATTTTTTTAATGAAAGTATGGGTAAGTTGTGGGTTAAAACCCGTAGTTGCTTTTGATTCAGTAACCCCAGGCTTAAGCCTGGGGTTATGGGATGCGGTAATGTTGGGCTTTAGCCCTTAAGATGAGTGACTTCATAAATTGACAGAAATTCCTAATTTTATGAAAAACAAAACGCACGATGGAATTCAAAAGTTATTCTCAAACACGACCTGATTTAAAAGAAAAGTTCTATCCAAAATTGGAATTAAGGAGTTGGGAAGATATTTCAGTTGAGGATAGATGGGATATTTTCAATCGATTGTTATTTCCTTTTTTTATGAAATATGATGCGTATTTGATTGGCATATTGAAAGAGTTTCAGATACATTATAAGCGAATGTCATTTGGGTATATCCCTGAAATGATCCAATTCAACTCAGATGTTGAAAGGATAGAGGAAGTATTGTATAGATTCTTCTGCCTTGAAAATGAGTTTTTCTTGTATGATTTTTTAAGCATTTATCTGCAAAAATATAATGCTTCGTGGCCATCTAAAATTGAAGTATTAAATTATTTGGATGATTTATTTGATCAGTATAGCATAAACATTATGATCCGCAACAATCAATTTGTCCCTCGACAATCGGAGAAAATTGTAGAAGAAATTTATGATCCCACGTTTAGGCTGCTGGATGATCCGACTTACGATGGTGTAAACAGTGAGTTAAATAAAGCATTTGAAAGTTTTCGGGGAAAAGATTACGAGGATGTGATAACAAAGTCGATCAATGCGGTTCAGGCTGCTTTGCAGATTTTGGTGGATGGAGAAGTCAATCAGAAAAAGAATATCAGCATTCTTTTAAAGGAGGCTAAGAGAAATAATTTGTTGTCGGATTATGAACTGACCAACTCCATTTACACAGATATCAATAGTTTTCTGGAGCGGGTAAGAAAAGACAAGGCCGGTGTTCATCCAACAAACGGCTCTGCCAGTCAGTCGGATGCTTTGTTTGTTTTAAATCTTACAATGGTGCTTTTGCAAAATATAATTTTGAATAACAACAAAAAGATTGTGGCTTAAAACCCATTGGTTGTAACTTTTCAGTAACCCCAGGCTTAAGCCTGGGCTATGGAACCATAATAATCCGGGCTTTAGCTCTTAACCCAAAGCATAAAAACGATGTCGTACGTAAGAAACTGGCTACACTGTGTTTGGAGTACAAAAGGAAGAGCTCCTGTGATTAATGCATCGAATAAGCGAGAAATCCTGAATCATATCCTGGAAAACGCAAAATCGAAAGGAATATATATTAGAGTTATAAATGGAGGAAAAGAGCACATCCATTGTTTGTTGTCGTTGAATCCGGATCAAAGTCTGGCAAAAGTGATTCAGTTAATAAAAGGAGAGTCTTCGTTCTGGATAAATAAAAATGGACTGATAAAAGGTAAATTCGAATGGGCGAGTGAATATTTTGCGGTGTCGGTCAGCGAGTCTCAGGTTAAAAAAGTTGAAGCATATATTTTAAATCAGGAAGAGCACCATCGGAAGAAAAGTTGGGATGAAGAGTATGCCGAATTTGTCAGGAATTATAACTTTGAAAGCAATTAAATTCTTACGATTATGCAAAATTTCTATATCAAATCACACGGATTAGGTAACGACTACATTGTACTTGACCAGGATACGATCACTTTTGAATTGACTAAAAAAGCCATTGTTCGGATTTGTGATGTGCACTTTGGAATTGGCTCCGACGGAATTTTGTTGAAAGTGCCGTCAGAAGTAGCTGATTTTGGCTTGCGCATTTTAAACCCCGATGGATCGGAAGCGGAAAAAAGCGGGAACGGCCTGCGGATTTTTTCGAAGTTTCTGTATGATCACGGGCATACCGCTGAAAAACGATTTAGCATTGAAACACCCGGCGGACTGGTTACTGCCGAGATTGTGGCAGAGCGCAACGGCAAAGCACATACGATTAAGGTGGATATGGGCAAAGCCATTTTTGAATCAGCGAAAGTTCCGGTGAACATTGAGGCTGCTGAATGTATCGACAAACCTTTGCATTTGCACGACAAGTCGTTTAAAATAAACTGTGTTTCGGTGGGAAACCCGCATTGTGTAATATTGGTTGATGAGTTGGATGAAGCAGAAGTAAAAAGCTATGGCTCTGACATTGAAAACCATCCGATGTTCCCGAACCGTATTAATGTGCAGTTTGCAAAGGTGATTTCGCCGACTGAAGTGGAAGCCATGATCTGGGAACGGGGCGCTGGCTGGACACTGGCTTCCGGAAGTTCGTCGTGTGCGGTGGCTGCAACCGTTATTAAACGCGGACTGACCGAAAGAAACCTGACCATCAAAATGCCGGGGGGAAATCTTCGCATTGAAATCGATGAGGATTGGGAAATCCGCATGACCGGTGAAGTGCGTGAGATTGCCTCGGGTGCACTCAATGCTGAACTGATCGAAGATTTGCGGTGAAAAAAGGTCTTGAATCATCGCCCTTTGAATTGATCGAAACAGAGGTGCGATAACATAGTAATACGAAAAAGCTGCAATTTTGTGGTGATTGTTTCAATCTCCCGAAATTCGTTTATCTTTGCGCTGATTTTTAGTAATTTATTTAGAATTCCTGAAAAGGAAGGATCACCTAAAATTGAAATAATGACACATAAAGCAGGCTTTGTGAACATTGTTGGAAATCCCAACGTAGGGAAATCCACGATCATGAACGCACTCGTTGGAGAAAAACTCTCCATTATCACCCAAAAAATGCAAACCACCCGCCACCGCATCAAAGGCATTGTTAGTGGCGATGAATTCCAGATCGTTTACTCGGATACACCCGGTATTCTGAAACCCAGTTACAAACTACAGGAATCGATGATGAAATTTGTTGATTCGGCGCTGATCGACGCGGATGTGATTTTGTTTGTAACCGATGTAAAGGAAAAGAGTGACAAGAATCCGGAGTACATTGAAAAGGTACGCAAGTCGAATATGCCGGTGATTGTATTGATCAACAAGATCGATTTGTCGAACCAGGAAGAAGTGCTAAAACTTTACGATTACTGGAGAGATGTTTTTCCGGGCGCGGATGTTTTTCCGATTTCGGCCCTCGAAAAATTTAACATTGCACCGATCTTCGACCGCATCCTGGAGTTGTTGCCCGAAAGTCCGCCATTCTTCCCAAAAGATGAACTGACCGACCGGAACGAACGCTTTTTTGTACAGGAAATTATCCGCGAAAAGATTTTGTTGAACTACCAAAAGGAAATTCCTTATTCGGTGGAAGTGGAAGTGGAAGAGTTCAAGGAAACGGAAAAACTGATCAATATAAGAGCAGTGATTTATGTTTCGCGCGACAGCCAGAAAGGAATCATTATCGGGCACCAGGGGAAAATGATTAAAAGAGTGGGCTCTGAAGCGCGTGCAGATGCAGAAGAGTTTTTCGATAAAAAAATATTCCTCGAATTGTATGTGAAAGTGGCCAGAGACTGGCGGGAAACAGACCGTCAGCTGAAGAAATTTGGTTACGACGCGTATTAATTCCAGCAGAGAGTATTTAGTAGTGAGTAATGAGAATTTCTTGTTAAGCAATGACAGGAAACACCGGACTTTGGTCCTTAAACAAAGAAGAAAGAAATGAGCAGCAAAATAGTAGCAATAGTAGGAAGACCTAACGTTGGGAAATCGACACTTTTTAACCGTTTGATTGAACAGCGTAAAGCCATCGTGGATGAAACGGCCGGTGTAACCCGCGACCGCAATTACGGGAAAAGCCAGTGGAACGGCGTGGAATTTTCGGTGATCGATACCGGAGGCTACGTGGTAAATTCGGATGATGTATTTGAAGCGGAGATCAACAAGCAGGTGCACCTGGCAATCGATGAGGCGGATGTGATAGTGTTTGTAGTTGATGTTGAATCCGGGATAACCGATCTTGATGATGCCGTCGCAAATATCCTTCGCAGAAGTAAAAAAGAAGTGGTGCTGGTAGTTAACAAAGTAGATAACAATCAGCGTATCATGGATGCACAGGAATTCTACGGCCTGGGCTTGGGAGAGATTTTCTGCATTTCTTCAATGACAGGTAGCGGTACCGGCGATATGCTTGACGTGCTGGTGGATAAACTTCCCAAAACATCGGACGTGGAAGAGGAGCACGAATTGCCTCACTTGTCGGTAGTGGGAAGGCCGAATGTAGGTAAATCGTCATTTATCAATGCCTTGATCGGGGAAAACCGCAACATTGTAACCGATGTGGCAGGTACCACCCGTGATTCCATTCATACGCGCTACAATAAATTTGGGCACGATTTTATGATCGTCGACACCGCCGGTTTGCGGAAGAAGGGAAAAGTGAACGAAGATCTTGAGTTTTATTCGGTGCTGCGCTCGGTTCGTACCATCGAAAGCTCGGATGTGTGTTTACTGATTCTTGATGCCACCCGTGGAGTGGAGGCGCAGGATGTGAATATTTTCAACCTGATCGTTCGCAATAAAAAAGGAGTTGTGGTGCTGGTAAACAAGTGGGATTTGATTGAAAAGGATACACATTCAACCAAAAAATTTGCAGAACAAATTCAGGAACGTTTTGCGCCGTTTACCGATGTGCCGATTATTTTCATTTCAGCACTTACCAAGCAGCGTGTGCACAAGGCGCTCGAAACTGCCATGGAAGTGTACGAAAACCGCAAGCAGCGTATTAAAACTTCGGAATTGAACGAAGTGTTGCTCGAAGCCATTGAAAATTACGGGCCACCCGCTGTAAAAGGTAAGTTTGTCAAAATTAAGTATTGTACGCAGTTGCCATCGCCAACGCCAACGTTTGCCTTGTTTGCCAACCTGCCGCAATACATTCGCGAGCCGTACAAACGTTATATCGAAAACCAGTTGCGCGATAACTTTAATTTTACCGGCGTGCCGATTCAGATCTTTTTCCGCCAGAAATAGAAATAGAATCTTCAAAAAAAGATACAAAGCTCCATTTGAACAATGCGTTTCGGATGGAGTTTTTTGTTAATAGGCATTAACAGTCAATTTGGACTAACTTGTTTAAATAGTATCTTTAAGAAAACATTCTTGCAATGGCACGATTTTTAAAAGACCGCTCAAAGGCAAAAGGAATGGTACCGGGATCGCTGGTGCTGATCGGAAAACAAAAGATGGAAAAAACCGTCATTCAGTACATGCAGATTGATACTGAAACCCTGGTGGAAGAAGAAGTGAGCAGCACCCGCGAAGCTTTGGACAAAATAAATCCGGAAGCTGTTAACTGGATCAATATATATGGGATACACGACCTGGACATGATTCAAACCCTGGGTTCTGAGTTTGAACTTCCGGCGCTTTTGCTCGAAGATATTCTGAACACCGACCAGCAGCCCAAATACGATAACGGAGAGACCTACGATGCTTTTATCATGAAAATGATGCACCAGGTTGAGAATTCGAACAGGATTCATGCCGAGCAAATCACCATTATTCTTCGGAAAGACTGTATTATTACCTTGCAGGAGCGGAGGGGAGATGTGTTTACCCCCGTGCGCGAACGGATTCGTAAAAACAAAGGCCGGATTCGCAGCCACGGGAATGATTACCTCGCGTATGCGCTGATGGATACAATCGTTGATAATTATACGATTCTGATTGAAAACATCGGAACAAAGGTGGAAGATCTCGAAGACCGCTTGTTCAGGCAGATGGATACAAAAATTGTAGAAGAGATCTATCAGTTTAAAACGGAGTTGAATTACCTGCGTAAATCAATTCGGCCGGTCCGCGATTTTCTGGTGCTTCTTAATCGTACCGAAGATTCCTATATTCAGGAGAAGAATCAAAAATTTCTGGCCGACCTGTACGAACTGGCGGTGCAGTGCACCGATGCCATCGAGCTTTACAACAGCTTGGTTTCGGATCAGCTCAATATTTACAATTCCAACATGAGCAACAAGATGAACGAAGTAATGAAAACACTTACCATCTTTGCATCCATTTTTATCCCCCTGACTTTTGTTGCCGGCATTTATGGGATGAATTTCAGGTACATGCCCGAGCTCGATTACAAATATTCCTATCCAATCTTATGGGGTATTATTTTATTGCTGGCAGGTGGTTTGCTCTATTATTTCAAACGAAAAAAGTGGTTGTAACCGGTCGTTTTAAGCCTGCATTCTTCCTTTAAAATTATGTTTGAAAAGGGTGGAGTGTTTCAGAAAATATTTATCAATTTTGTAGAGCCTGACGTTTGTGTGTCGGGTATCTAATTGTCTGAAAATAAAAAATCGAAGTTATGTACATCGTCCATGTTTTTGTTCATGTGAAAAGAGATTACGTTGAGGATTTTATAGAGGCAACCGTCGAAAATGCGAAGAACAGTCTTCAGGAGCCGGGAGTTGCCCTATTCGATATTGTGCAACAACAAGATGACCTCACTCGTTTTGTGCTCGTGGAAGTTTACCGTCATTACGAAGACCCGGCCAAGCATAAAAACACGGAACACTATCAGCGTTGGCGCGAAAAGGTTTCAGACATGATGGCCGAACCACGTACTTCGACAGTATTTTATAATGTTTTTCCGGAAGACGAAAGCTGGGGTTAATCTATACGATCTCAATAGTTGGGTCTCCGGGAGTAAAGTTTTGATATGTCATTCACTTATTCATTTGCAACGGCATCGCAGGTTATATTCGGGAACCATGTCGTAAACAAGGTGCCGGATCTGATTTCGGAATATGGGAAAAGTGTGTTGATCGTAACCGGAAAAAACCGGGAACGGGCCTCTGCTTTGGTTGGAAAACTGGCACCCGGAACCGAAGTTGATTTTTTTTCAGTAGAATCGGAACCGACTACGCACATGATAAGTGCCGGGATTGAGCTGGCACGCAACAGGAAATGCGATGTGGTGCTGGCCTTGGGCGGCGGAAGTGTGGTTGATGCAGGGAAAGCGATTGCGGTCATGGCCACCAATCCCGGAGATTTGCTGGATTACCTGGAAGTAATTGGGAACGGGAAAACACTTAGCCAGAAATCATTGCCCTGTATTGCGATTCCGACCACATCGGGAACCGGCGCCGAAGTCACCAAAAATTCGGTCATCAAATCTCCTGAAAATAACGTAAAGGTGAGTCTGCGAAGTAATTCGATGTATCCCGCGGTTGCGTTGGTCGATCCAACGCTGACGTACTCCATGTCGCCGGCACTAACGGCAAGCACCGGGATCGACGCATTTACGCACCTGATGGAAACTTTTGTTTCGAACCAGGCCAATCCTTTTAACGATATGATTTGCCGGGAAGGAATGCAACGGATTGCACGATCCTTGCAGGTGGCTTTCGAAAATGGAAACGATGAGGCTGCCAGAGCCGACATGTCGATGGCCAGTTTGCTCGGAGGGATGGCGCTGGCCAATGTAAAGCTGGGTGCTGTTCATGGTTTTGCCGGGCCCATGGGCGGTTTGTATCCCATTCCCCACGGAACGGTTTGTGCCAGTTTGATGGACGCAGTGATTGAAACCAATATCGAAGCCTTAAAAGAGAAAGGACAAAGCATTTCGAAATACGATGAACTGGCCGAAATACTTACCGGCAGTGAACTGGCCAAAGCAGAAGATGCCGTGATTTGGGCCCAAAATCTTGTTGAAGCATTAAACATCCCTTCGCTGGCAGCTTTCGGACTTACCCCAGATGATTTCCCCGGACTGGTGCAAAAAGCAAAAGTTGCCAGTAGCATGAAAGGGAATCCGGTGGAATTAAGCGACGAACAACTGACCCGGATCCTTGAGAAATCACTTTAATTTAAAGCTTCTGTCTTTCTAACCGGTAAGGAAGAAAGCCCGTGGAATAATTTTTGCAGAATAAAGGTTATCTTTGTAACAAATACTACGATAATGATTGGCAATTTTTTTCATACGCCCGGAACAAAGAAGTTTGGCATCACTCCCCGTTTCTGGAATCCTGACAAGGACGCCCGGGAGGAACGCGAACGCAGAATAAAAGACGAATTGGGGATAGTGGATGAAAAAACGAATGACGGGAGACCTTACCGTCCGAATATAAAGGGGCAATTCCGCACTCAGGGTGGCCTTTCACGTTCTACAGAAAGTGCGCGCAGGTCCCAGAACCGACGGTTGATTTGGATCTTTCTGGTCCTGGCGTTGGTGTTATACCTGTTCTTTTATTCAGATCTTTTAGGCTAATCAAATTGTCATAGTACTCATTTTTAATCGAATAAAAATCTTACTTTGAGCGATATCATCCAGTTATTACCTGATGCGGTTGCCAACCAGATAGCTGCTGGTGAGGTTATTCAACGTCCGGCATCAGTGGTGAAAGAATTGGTAGAAAATGCCCTCGACGCCGGAGCCACCGAAATTACCATCAACATAAAAGATGCAGGTAAAACGCTGATTCAGATCAGTGATAACGGTTGTGGAATGTCGCCCACCGATGCCCGCATGGCTTTTGAGCGGCATGCTACCTCGAAAATCAAAAGTGCCAACGATCTCTTTTGTATCCGTACCATGGGATTCAGGGGGGAAGCCCTGGCTTCGATCGCAGCCATTGCCGATGTGGAGCTACGCACCAAAAGAGTGGAAGATGAATTGGGGACGTTTATCCATATTATCGGGTCCGAAGTAAAAACACAGGAACCTGCCGGGGTAAACAACGGAACAAATTTTCTGATCAAGAACCTGTTTTACAATGTTCCTGCCCGCCGGAAATTTCTGAAAGCCAATTCAACCGAGTTAAAACACATCATATGGGAAGTTCAGCGGGTAGCGCTGCCCAATCCCGAAATTCGCTTTTCGCTGATTCACAACGGAACGCCGGTGTACGAACTTCCGGCAGCCAATTACCGCAAACGCATTGTGGATGTTTTTGGGAAAAGCCTTGCACAAAGTTTGGTGAATGTTGACGAAGATACCAGCATCGTAAAGATCTTTGGATTTATCGGGCAGCCCAAATTCGCACGAAAAACAATGGGAGAACAGTTCTTCTTTGTTAACGGAAGATTTATGCGACACCCGTATTTCCATAAAGCCTTAATGCAGGCGTACGAACAGTTGTTGCCACCCGATTCATTTCCTTCGTATTTTTTGTTTCTGGAACTGGATCCGGGAAGCATTGATATCAACGTACATCCTACAAAAACGGAGATCAAATTTGAAAACGAGCGCGATATCTGGCCAATTATTCATGCCGCTGTGCGCGAGTCGCTCGGAAAACACAATGTTGTTCCTTCGATCGATTTTGACCAAAGCGGGAGCATCGATATTCCGGTACCCAAACGCAGTGCCGAGGGAATTCGCTTTCCGGATATAAAAATCAATCCCGATTACAACCCGTTTGATACTGATAAACAACACTCAGAAGGAAGTTACACCCCTTCTTCAACTACTTCTTTTCGCGAGAAAAAGAACCTCGGGAACTGGGAGGATTTGTACCAGGGGGTTCAGTTAAAAATAAAATCCGAACAAGAGCCGGTTTCGGTAAGGCAGTCTGTCGATTTTTCGGAAGCCCGGGCAGAGCATTTTTCAGGGAAGAAAGTACTTCAGCTGAAGCAGCGTTATATTCTTACTCCTGTAAAATCGGGATTAATGGTGATTGATCAGCGGCGTGCCCACGAACGGATTTTATTCGAACAATTTCTGGAGGTGCTGAGATCGGACTCGGTGGCGAGCCAGCAGCAACTTTTTCCGCAAACCATTGATTTGAACCCCGCTGATGCGGCAGTACTGAGATCGATACTCGACGACTTGCTTTCGCTGGGTTTTGATATCCGGGAATTTGGGAAAGACACTTTTGTGATTAACGGAACACCCGGTGTATTGGATGTCACTTCACCGGAACTGATCGTGGAGAAATTGCTGGAAGAATACAAAAACTCGCCAGTTGATGCGCGTACCAAGGCAAAGGAGCAGATTGCCCTTTCGCTGGCAAAAGCTTCGGCCTTAAACTATGGAGTTGATCTGAAACAGGAAGAAGTGGATCATTTGATCGATAACCTGTTTGCCTGTTCCACTCCAAATTTTACCCCCGACGGAAAGAAAGTACTGACCATCATTCCGATTGACGACATCGAAAAAAGTTTTTTAAGATGACAGATTGTCTTTATTTTCAAGGAATTTAAAAATGGAACGGCTATTGTAAACTTCCAGCCTGAAATGAATGTTTAGTTTTTTATAATAAAAAAATCGGTAGTTCTTGAGACGGTTCTTTTCCGACTTCTGACTTCCGGCTTCTAACTTTTGGAATATGAATTACAGACCAGCGCTCAATATGCCTCCAGTGGTAAAAAACCTGATTCTGGCAAACGTCGTCTTCTTTTTGGCAACAGTGGTGCTTCAACAAAGCGGAACTGACCTGACACGAATTTTAGGTTTATATTTTCCGGCTTCTGACCATTTTCAGCTGTTTCAGATATTCACCCATATGTTTATGCATGGTAGCATCGGGCATATTTTCTTTAATATGTTTGCCTTGTATATGTTTGGCCGGGTGTTGGAAAGTGTTTGGGGGCCCAAGCGTTTTCTAACCTTTTATCTCGTAACCGGACTGGGAGCAGCAGCCCTGCATACCTTTGTGTTGTTTTTGGAATACAAATCGTTGATCGGAAAAATTGCGCCCGAACAATTGGACTACTTTAAAGAGTTGGCCATGCAGGGTAAGTATATCCCAAATACTTTATCTGAAAAACTGACGATGTTTTTGAATACTCCAACTATTGGTGCCTCTGGTGCTGTTTTTGGTATTCTGCTTGGGTTTGGTATGTTGTTTCCTAATACTGAATTGATGTTGTTGTTTCCGCCTATTCCAATCAAAGCAAAATATTTTGTGGCCGGCTACGGTATATTGGAATTGATTTTTGGGATTTCCGGAATCCAGGGGAGTGTGGCTCATTTTGCGCACCTAGGAGGGATGTTGTTCGGGTATTTCATGATCCGGCACTGGAACAAGAATTCAAGGCATTTCTATTAATTGAAAGGATAAAGTGGATATCTGGAGCGATATAAAACGAACATTTAAAGAAGGTTCAGTACTCACCCGGCTGATCTATATTAATATCGGGGTTTTTCTGGTGCTGAAATTGATCGGTGTTGTTTTCTACCTGGCAGGTCAGCCGTTTTCGCTGGTCAACTGGTTGGCCGTACCTTCTGCAACCAATGAGCTGTTGCATCGCCCGTGGACGGTTGTAAGCTACATGTTTTTGCACGCAGGTTTTCTTCACCTGATCTTTAATATTCTGGGACTGTACTGGTTTGGGAAGTTGTTTCTCTATCATTTTGAAGGAAGTAAATTACTGAGTGTGTATTTGCTTGGAGGCTTGATGGGGGCAGCGTTTTATATTTTAGCTTATAATTTGTTCCCGGCCTTCGATTCCGTTTATGGATTGCTGTTGGGAGCCTCTGCTTCCATTTTTGCAGTGCTGGTCGCCGTTTCGGTTTACGACCCCAACCGCGAGATTTACCTGTTTTTTATCGGAAAATTCTCATTGAAATACGTAGCAGCTTTTTATGTGTTATTGTCAGTAATTGATATTTCAACGACTAATCCGGGAGGAAATATTGCTCATTTGGGAGGCGCTTTCTGGGGATGGTTTTATATTTATCAGTTACGTCGCGGTAAAGACTGGGGCTCGGGGTTAGTCGATTTCATCGATCGTATGGCAGCGTTTTTTGACGGTACATTCAAACCTAAAAGCCGGATGAAAGTCACTTACAAACAACCACCCCGTGACGATCATGAGTACGCTCACCAGCAACATCAAAAGCAAGAGGAAATCAATCGTATTCTGGATAAAATTGGCAAGTCGGGTTACGAAAGTCTAACAAAAGAAGAAAAGGAATTGCTATTTAAACAAGGGAAGAAGTAGCCCTTTAATGCTTTTCTGCTTTCAATTTCCGGATCTTCCAAAAATGCTTTTTTTACTTTTATTATCATCGCTCTGTTGTGTGTGTGCCTCGTAAATGCTGGCATTCAGCTCAAACCCGATTAGCAGAATCAGCGACATCAGGTACATCAGAAGAAGAATAATCAGCAGGGTGCCAATCGATCCGTACAGCGCGTTGTACTGGCTGAAATTGTTGATGTAATAGGTGAATCCGATTAATCCGACAATACTTAAGACAGTGGTTAAGGTTCCTCCTGCCGATATAAACCGCCATTTTATTTTTTTGGCCGGCGCCATATAGTATAAAAAAGAGTAGGCAAAAAAGAACAGTGCCACCGTAATAACCCATTTACTTATGGTGAGAAAAAACACCAGGAAGTCATCGCGGATAATGTTGATGCGGTCGAGGTAATTAATTAATTGCTGTCCTCCGGTTAGCAATGCTATTGCGATGGTAAGTAGAACGGATAGAACAATCAGCATGTAAATGGCCGTAATTCGCTGGCTCCACCACGACCTTCCCTGTATGCTGTGGATGGTGGCATCAAACGCACTCATCATGCCCGCCAGACCGTTGGTTGCGAAAAACAAAGCAGCAAAAAAGTTGATTGAAAGTCGGTCACTCCTCGGTATCGTGATGATTTCGATCAACGTATCTTCAATGGTTGAAAAGGTGCTCGATGGAACCATCTGTTTGATAAACAGAAACAGTTCGTCCTGAAAATTGGGAATCTTAATATACGGGATGAGGGTGAACAAGAAAATTATAAATGGGAAAAGCGCTACAAAAAAAGAAAATGCAATGGCTGACGCACGGGTGGTTATAGAGCCATCAACGATGCTTCTCCAAAAAAACACGGCGACATCGTAAAGGGGAACACCGTCAAATAAAGGAAATGAGATCTTTTTTGCGCGTTCAACAATTTTCTCTCCTAACTTTTTTAAGCGACCAAAAGTTTGGTTTGTTCCCATATATTGCTGGGATTATTGTTTCTCAATTCTTAATTGGTGAATATATTCTTTAGCGCCTGTTTTTTTCAAAAGAAAATTAACCCTAAAGTTTCCCTTCGTGGTTTGTAATTTTCCAATCACAAACTTTGGATCTTCTTTTTCGCTATTGTGAATAACGGTAAAAGCACTTTTTTCGATGGGAGGAAAGCTTTTGAAAAAACTGGCGACGATTTGTTCTGCCTGCGCTTTGCTGTAAACATTGTCGTTATCCAACACCACCAGTTCAACATCCTGATTAAAAAAGCCGGATAAAAGTTTAGAGTCGCCGGTGTCAAAACTTTTTATGATATCTTTTGGAACCTGGGCTGAAGCATGAAATGCCATCAGGCTTAAAAATAAAATGGCAACAATTGATATTTTTTTTGATAACTGCATTTTGTTCTAATTTTTATATTGCATTCGCGTTGCATTTATACAAAAACTATGCAAAACAGGATTATACCCTTATTTTTACTGTAAATTTATAAAATTATATGTCAACTGGGAGGTGAAATAAAGGAGTTAATGCATAATAATCGTTTAATTCAATGCAAAACTGGCACTTACATTCCCTGAAAAAATGATAAAATGAAGATTACCCTGTTGGTTATTGGTAAAACAGATACCGCTTATTTACGCGAAGGAATTGATATTTATACAAAACGGCTGAAGCACTATATTTCTTTTGAAATGGAAGTAATACCGGACGTGAAGAAAGCCAAAAACATGACGGTTGATCTTCAAAAACAAAAGGAAGGAGAGCTTATTTTGTCTCGTCTGGCGCCCGGTAAAGAATTACATTTATTTGATGAGGGCGGGAAAGCATTTTCTTCAAAAGGTTTTGCTCAGTTTCTGGAACAGAAGATGATAAGCAGTGTAAAGGAGCTCGTATTTGTGATTGGAGGACCTTATGGCTTCTCGGAAGAGGTGTACGAAAAAGCAACATCAAAAATTTCTTTATCAAAACTTACCTTTTCGCATCAAATGGTGCGACTTTTGTGTGTGGAGCAGATTTACAGGGCATTTACCATTTTAAAAGGCGAACCATATCACCACGATTAAAAAATGCGGAAACTGAATAAATATACCTATCTCTTTGTCGCAATCCTTATTTTAATTACTGCTGCGGTTCTTGAAAACGGTTTGCTGAAGCGGCATCCCGAAACTGCGCTTATTCAGGATTTTCAAGACAAACTGATTGACAACGAAAAAGAACTGAAATCGCGCGTTCACGAATTGGGCGGAAAACTGGCAACAGAGGATTTCGAAGTGGTTGTGGATGAGTTTTTTCAGCAAAAGGAAACCAATATACTGGAAACCGGATTTGGTTTTTTGGTTTACCAGGACTCAGATCTGGTTTTTTGGTCCGATCGTTCCATTGCTTTTTACGACACGCCCGATTCGTTAATGAACAAAAAGGCAGGGTTTGCCAGGTTGCCCAACGGATATTATCTGCTTGATACGATGATCGTGAACGATTTCCGGATTTACGGTCTGCAGTTGATAAAAAACCACTACACTTTCGAGAATAAATACCTGCAAAATAATTTCTATTCTGATTATAAGATCCCAAACGATTATATCATCGAAGCGAAAAGATACGACGATGCTTATGTTTTGTACGATGCCGAGGGTAATTTTCTGTTCTCGTTGTGGCCCTACGGGAAGTATCTTTGTACGACCAAACAGTTGTATCTTCCCGGATTTATTTATTTGTTGGGATTAATCGTATTGCTTTTTTATTTCAGGCGCGAATTTATTGCCGCCAAAGCTCCTTTTGCATTGAAACTGACCGGTCTGGGCGGTGCACTTTTCATTGTTTACTGGATACACCTGTTGTTTCGGGTTCCCAAGGTATTTTATCACCTCAAGTTTTTTGGACCCGATTTTTTTGCCATCAACTACTGGCTGCCGTCTTTGGGCGACTATTTTTTGCTGTCTGTATTTTTCCTTTTCTGGGTTTACAATTTTGCGATCGACCTGCGCCTGAAAGAACTTAAAAAAAATACTCCGCTACCCGAAAAATGGATCATCGGGTTGTTATTATTGTTCGCCGGAACACTTTTTTTAATGGTGCACTACCTGATTGGCGAACTCATTAATAACTCCACCATATCGTTTGCCCTGAATAAAATAACCGGGATATCGTTTCAGAGTGTATTGGGAATATTTTCGATGGGGCTGTTGCTGCTCGGAATTATTTATTTGATCATTCGTATCGCAGATGAGGCTAAAGGAGTATTGAGGTTAAAGCAAGTCTTTCTGTATGCGCTTCTGATTGCTTTGTTTCTGGCGGGTGTTCAGTGGATAGCCATCGGGCAGATTTACTATTATGTGCTTGTTTTGTTTGTTGCAGGTACCATGCTGGCTTGTTTGCTGAGTGAACGATACCTCGAAACGTTTACCCTGAGTTATCTGATCGTATTTGTATCGCTGGTTTCGGTGTATTCGCTTATGGTGATTAATCAGACCATCAGTGAAAAAGAGAAGGGGCAACAAAAATGGCTGGCCATAAAACTGGTGAACGAACGCGACCCTGCGGCAGAGGTTTTTCTGGCTGAGATACAATCCCGTTTGGAAAGCGACCCCGCGATTCAGAGTCTCCTGCTGCAACGCGAGGATGTGGCTGAATACATCGAAAAATCATATTTCAACACCTATTTCCGAAAGTACCTCCTCAATATTTATGTCTGCGATAGCATTCAGCAACTGATTATTCAACCGGACGATGAACCTGCCCCGTGCTCAAGTTTTATGGATAATTTAATTGCCAGCCAGGGCATACAAATACCCGGTACCCATTTTTACTTTATGAATAATATGAACGGACGGGTATCGTATACCGGACGTTTTACTTACGATTTGAAGCGAAAAGGCGGATTGGTGGACATTTTTATCGACCTGGATTCGGATTTGTTGTTTGAGGGCATCGGATTCCCGGAGTTGCTGATTGATAAATCAATTGTACTCTCAGATGTTTACCGGAAGTTCTCGTATGCAAAATATTACGGAGGCGAGTTGACCGACAAATTTGGCGACTACAACTACAACTACTACGGGCACGTTTACCTGACTTCTGACGAAGAGTTTTCTTTTATTCGTCAGGATAAATACGAGCATCTTGTTTATCATTCCCGCGAAAATAATTATGTGGTTGTAACCCGCGAATTGCTGACTTTTATCGACTACCTGATTGCATTTCCGTATTTGTTTGTGTTCTATTTCCTGCTCTTGCTGATTATTTTGGTGATTGGGAACAGTACGCTGCGCGAACGCCGTTTTTCGTTCAACCTGAAATTTAAAATACAGGCGGCCATTATTTCCATTGTATTTGTTTCGTTGCTGGTGGTGGCGCTGGTCACTATTTTTTATAACGTAAAACAATTTAAATCGAAGCACAGCGAGGATCTTGATGAGAAAATGAAATCGATCTCCGAAGAGATTGATATGCGCTTGACCAATCAGCGTACCATTACTCCCGAAATAGCCGTGATGCTTCAGGGCGAGCTGATAAAATTGTCGAATATCTTTCGGACCGACATTAATATTTATGGAACAAACGGGCGGCTGATCGCTTCTTCGCGTAGCGAAATCTTTGATAAGGAATTGGTGTCTCCCCGGATAAATTCGCGGGCTTATTACGAAGTATTCTATAATTTCAAGATTAACTATTTCCAGCCCGAGAACATTGGCTCGCTTTCTTATTTGTCGGCATACAGGCCTCTTTTAAATGACTGGAATGATTACCTGGGATTCATAAACCTGCCTTATTTTATAAAACAAGATTCTTACAGCCAGGAAATTTCCACTTACATTGTTGCCTTTATCAATTTGTATGTATTGCTGTTTTTGGCCAGTATTATCGCGGCAGTGTTCATTGCCAACCAAATTACACGCCCCTTGGTGCTGATTCAGGAAAATCTTCAGAAAATGCAGTTGGGGAAACGTAACGAGCCGATTCAGTACAGCCGTCAGGATGAGATTGGAAGGCTGGTAAAAGAATACAACAAAAAAGTAGAAGAACTGGCCATGAGTGCCGAGTTGCTGGCACAGTCGGAGCGTGAGTCGGCATGGCGCGAGATGGCCAAGCAAATCGCGCATGAAATCAAGAATCCGCTTACCCCGATGAAACTGAATATTCAGTATTTACAGCGATCAAAAGGGAAAGACGAAGATTACAACAAACATCTCGAACGGGTTACAAATATTCTGATCGAACAAATCGATAATCTCTCCAATATTGCCACCGAGTTCTCGAACTTTGCCAAAATACCCACAGCAAGCAACCAGGTATTTAAATTGGCAGAACAACTACAAAAAACGATCGATCTTTACGAAACCTATAACCAGGCCGAAATTGTTTTTCATGCCAACGGATGCGAAAATTTAGAGGTGAATGCGGATAAAGAGCAGTTGTCGCGGGCAATTATTAACCTCATCCGCAATGCGATCCAGTCGATTCCCGACGATCGGAAAGGTAAAATAAGCCTGGATCTTACTCAGCAAGACGACATTGCGGTGATTGCAGTTACAGATAACGGCTCGGGAATTCCGGTCGAACTTCGGCATAAACTTTTTACCCCAAGTTTTACGACCAAAACGAGCGGAATGGGCCTGGGATTGGCCATTGTGAAAAATATAGTAGAGAATTTCTCCGGGAAGATCTGGTTTGAAACCGAAATTCAAAAAGGAACAACTTTTTTTATCGAGATGCCTGTTTATCAAAACAATTCGGAAATTCACCTCAGAAGAACAAACATATAAATTAGAAGCAGCAAGAATATGGTACCACTTTCATTTAAAGAAATTACGGAACGGTTGAAAACAATTGATTTTCCACCCGTGGATGTTGTAATTGGAATTGGAACGGGAGGAGTCCCTGCTGCAACCATGGTCGCTTTTTATCTGGAGGCGGAATTGCAGGTGCTCACCATGAATTACCGTGATGAGCAGAATAATCCGAGGTACGAAACTCCCCGTGTGTTGAATCAGCCTGAATGGCAACTTGAAGGAAAGCGAATTCTTTTGGTAGACGATGTGTCGGTAAGTGGAAAGACGATGAATGCTGCCCTGGAATTACTGAAGGGATTTGATGTGAAAACCTGCGCCATGAAAGGGAAAGCCGACTTTGTATTATTTCCCGATATCAAAGATTGTGTGAAGTGGCCCTGGAAACCCTAGAAACCCGCCATGCTGAAAATTAGTTGCCGGTTTCTGTTGGATTCAGCGGTTTGTGCAGATGTTCAGAATAGATGGTTCCCAACAACCTTCAGTGTTTGATCGTTGTTTTAAAATCTTCGGAATAAGCTCGTCGAAATCCTTATTTTACTATAAATTAGTTGCTTCAAATTCAGAAAATTGAAAAAAACGATCGGCTGTATACGATAAGTTTTCCACAGCCGGTGAGCTAATTCCATAAAGCAATGAAACATAGATTCACTTTTTTTCTCCGAATATCTGTCTTGACAATAGGAATATTGATTTCGTTTTCGGCGTATGCGCAGCAAACTGATCAGTCGATCCCGAAGAAACCGAAAATCGGATTGGTTTTGAGTGGGGGCGGAGCTAAAGGATTGGCGCACATTGGTGTTATCAAAGTATTGGAAGAAGCCGGGATTCGCCCCGACATTATTACCGGAACAAGCATGGGGAGTATTATCGGGGCCTTGTATGCCTGTGGTTATACCGTGGATGAGCTTTCTGCCATTAATGAAAATGCTGATTGGAAGAATTTGCTGACCGACAAGGAAGTCCTTCAGAAAGTAAGCATGGAAGAAAAAAAGGAAACCAATAAATACATCTTTGTTATCCCGATCAGTGATAATAAAATCCGGTTACCCGCGGGAATGATCGAAGGCCAGCACCTGGAGGCTTATTTTTCTGAACTGTTGTGGCCGCTTACCAGCGAGCAGAGTTTTGACAGTCTTCCGATACCTTTTCATTGCATGTCGGTCGATATCATCTCAGGCAATGTGGTTGAACATGCATCGGGCAATCTCGTGGAAGCCATTCGCGCGAGTATGGCTATTCCCACGGTTTTTACTCCGGTCGATTTGGATTCAATGCTTTTGGTCGACGGTGGTGTTGCCCGAAATTTTCCGGTACAGGAAGCGCTAGACATGGGCGCTGATATCATTATTGGCGTGTATGTGGGTTTTCCGGAGGAAGTTACCAAGGCCAAACTCAACACCGTACCCGAAATTCTTTCCCGTTCGATTGCGCTGGCGGGTATTGTCGATGCCCGCGAACAAAACGAGAAAGTGGATATATTGATTATTCCCGAATTGTACGATTACGGATCGAGCGACTTTTTGAATGGCCCGGCTATTCAGCAATTGGGTGAAATTACAGCGCGGGAAAAACTCGATCAATTAAAGGAATTGGCCGACAGTCTTGATCTTCAGTTCAAGCCTGTTTCGAAAATCAAGCAGCCACGTAGGATAAAAGTCGCCGGAATTGAAGTGGAGGGCCTGCAATTTATCGGTAAAGATTATGTGGTGTCAAAGTCGGGAATTGCGCCGGGAGATTCGGTGTCGTTCAACGATGTGCGCGAGGCTATCGAGTACATGCATGGTTCCCCGTATTTCAATAAAATTTCTTTTTCACTAAAAAAGGGTCCGGGAGACGATGATTACATTCTGGTGTTTCAGGTGAAAGAGAATCCCCGTGTGATGTTCAAGTTTACACCAAATTACGACAACGATATGGGCGTTGGGTTGGTCACCAATTTTACGCTGTTAAATGTCGTAATGCCGTCTTCCCGTTTGCTTTTTACCACACACATTGCAGAAAATCCAGCACTTCGTCTCGAGATGAACAAACTGCTGGGGAACCAGCAAAAGTTCTCGAACCACTACTTTTTTAACCTGAGCGATTACAAGCATCCGATGTTTGTTAACGGCGATGAGCTGGGCAATTATAAATACTTTTCACTGGAGGGAGGTTACGGCATTCATTATGCCCCCGGCCTTAATCATATTTTAGGACTAAATGGAATATTCCGCTACAACCGGATTTCGCCGATGGAAGATTTAAAAAGTATTTACGATGCTGCCGGATTTGCCCGACATGCATCAAAAGAATGGGGTTATAAATTCTTTTACCGCTTAAATACTACCGACGATCTCTATTTTCCCGGGAAAGGAGTCAGGTTGAATTTGTCGTTTTCCCATGTGTTAAGCACAAAGGTTAACCGGGTGGGAGAATTACATAACGAAACTGTAGATTATGTTTTGTCGGAAAACAACGGGGCGTACGCTACCATGCTGGCCGACTACAACTGGTACAAAACCATCGACGGTTTTCTAACATTCGATTTTGGATTGAACGCGGGTTTCAATACCACGGATCCCGGAGTTGGCGGGATGTTACTGCTGGGTGGTGAACGTTTTAATGCCCGCGAAATATACCGGAATATAGCGGGTTTTAATACGGCTGAGTTATTCACGTACAATATGGCTTTTGCAAAAGCAGAGCTGAATGCCCGAATTGTAAAAGGCCTGTATTTGTCAACCACACTGAATGTTGGAAATGTAAATAACACTTTTGACGGACTGGTCGATAATTTCAGGGAACCGGTTACCGATTATATTTGGGGGTATAACTTCGGTGTAAAGTACAGTTCTTTAATCGGGCCCATTCAGTTGTTGGTTGGAGGAAATAACCTCGATTCAAAAACTCGCTTTTTCTTAAGCGTGGGTTTTCCCTTCTAGTTTTTCTTTCAGAATAAGATGGATTTCAAAAAGTTGGAGGGTAAAAAATGAACAAGTTTTTTTATTAATGCGGGGAATCTATTATTTTTAGTGCGCTTTCTGTAAAAATGGTGAAAGACAAAAACCAATTAACGACATATAAAATGAAAAATAGAAGAGACTTTCTTAAGATTTCTGCGGCCGGAGCTGTTGGAGCTGTAATTCTTGGGCCAACTGCCTGTACTACTGCGGTTGCTCCCGATAAAAAAAGCTTTGGCGTAGGATTGCAATTATACACCATTCGCGATGCCATGGCTGCTGATGCTCCGGGGGCGCTGAAAAAAATGTCAGATCTGGGCTATAAATACGTAGAGATGGCATCTTATTCCGATGGTAAATTCTATGGCATGGCTCCCAAAGAATTCCAGAAAATTGTGGAAGATCTTGGAATGAAGATCGTAAGTAGCCACACCAGTGTTGAAGCGGAAGGAATTACCACGGCAAGTGCGCAAAAAATGGCAGATGCACATGCTGAAATTGGCGTAGAATACTGTGTTCAGCCCTGGATTGAAGAAAAAGACAGGAACGTGGAAACCTACAAGCGCATGATTGCCGAATGGAATAAAGTCGGTGAGATCATGAAGAATGTTGGGATTCAGTTTGGTTATCATAACCATAACTTCGAATTTTTACCAACCGATGGAATGGTTCCTTATTACGATATTTTCCTGAAAGAAATGGACGCCGATCTGATCACCATGGAACTGGATTGCTACTGGGCAACAAAAGCCGGACAGGATCCTGTTGAAATGTTCGATAAATATCCCGGCCGTTTCCAGTTGCTGCACTTTAAAGATATGGCAGCTGAGGTAACAACACCATTTTACACCGTCGATAAAGATGATATCACATCAGTTGGTTCCGGACTTATCGATTTCAAACGTATTTATGCTGCACGCGAAAAAGCAGGCATGAAATACTTCTTCGTGGAAGACGATAACCAGGGGAACGGAAAACCTTTTGAAGGAATTGGAGCAAGCATCACTAATCTTACTACCAAGATTTTGGTGTAAAGTAGATTGTAAAAAATAATGGGAGCCGGTTCTGAAAGGAACCGGTTTTTTTGTGTTTAATTTTGACGTGCATTCCATGAAAACGATAGCGGGAAAGAAAAAGGAGGGAGAATGGCTCATTTATTCTTGTATCCCGATTGAATGAAGATCGTAAACAAACCTGGTAGTTTTAACCGAAATGTATGGGATTCGATTGACTAAAATGCCGGGTGTCTGTGAAATCGCTAGTGAGATAGTGGAGAGTAAAGCGTGTGATAAAAAGGGAATATAACAGGACAGTTCTTTTTGGGTGGATTGATAAATTTGACCTAAGGCTTGGCGATTGACTCAAAATAAGCTAAGTTCAACAAGGTTTAGCGTTTTCAAGAACGTGTACAAAAGATTCTAATTATTATACCAGAAAAATGAAGGTACAGATGACGATAAAGGTATTTCTGACGAGTTGCCTGTTTTTACTTATGGCTTGCAGCCGAGAAGAAGACGTTCAAACTCCTTCGGACGATATTCTGATTAACCAGATCGGTTATGTCTCCTCATCTTCCAAATACGCGTTGTTGCGTATCAAATCCGATAATTTTCAGATTAAAACCAGTGAAGGGAAGGTGGTTTTTGAAGGTGAAACCGGTCCGCCTGAGTACTGGGAATTATCGGGAGATTCAGTCCAATTAGCCGATTTCTCTGATTTTACTACTCCGGGAACCTACGTTTTATGTGTTGGAGATTCGGTTTCCTATCCATTCAAAATTGCTGACCGTTTGTACGGAGAACTGGCCGATGCTGTATTAAAATCATATTATTATGCCCGTTGCGGAGTGGATCTGGAGGAACGCTATGCCGGTAAATGGCACCGCAAAGCCGGGCATCCCGATACTTCGGTGGTGGTGCATGTTTCTGCTGTTGACGCATACCGGCCCAAAGGAACCATAATTGCATCATCGGGCGGATGGTACGATGCCGGCGACTTTGGAAAATACGTTGTAAACAGCGGAATTTCTACTTATACTTTGCTGCTGAGCAGTCGATTAAACAAAGAATACCATCAGGCTCAGAACCTGAATATTCCCGAATCGAATAATGAATTGCCTGATATTCTCGATGAAACATTGGTAAACCTGAAATGGATGCTGACCATGCAGGATCCCAACGACGGAGGGGTGTATCACAAGTTAACAACCAAAAATTTTGTGGGTTTTGTAATGCCTTCGGAAACCAGCGATCAGCGGTATGTTGTTCAGAAAACTACTGCTGCAACGCTCGATTTTGCTGCAACCATGGCTTATGCATCCCGCGTTCTAAGTACATACAGTTTAAATGAACTGGCAAATGAAACCGCTGCAAGTGCAGAAAAAGCGTGGCAATGGGCGCTTCGTCACCCGGATATGGTTTACGAACAGCCCGGAGATATTTCGACCGGTGCTTATGGCGATAATAATTTAGAGGATGAATGGTTTTGGGCAGCTGTCGAAATGTATCTGTTGACAGAAAATGACCAATGCCTTCAGAAAGTTCAGAATGCCATTCAACAACCGGGCACACCCACATGGAGACGGGTAAATACATTGGGGGTGATTTCCTTACTGACTTCCGAAAAACGCCGTGATTTTTCCAATATAGAGCAGGATTTTCTTTCGTACGCCGATCTTTTACTGACCAAAGAGGAAGAGTCGCCATACATTGTCAGCATCGATCATTTTGCCTGGGGAAGTAACTCCGATGTGGCCAATGAGGGTATGCTGAAATTGATTGCTTTTCGCTTAACCGGGGATGAAAAATACCTTGCTTCAGCCCGGAATGACCTGGATTACATCCTCGGTCGAAATGCAACCGGCTATTCCTTTGTAACTGGTTTTGGTTCCAAGTCGCCAATGCACCCGCACCAGCGGATTTCCTCTGCCGATGGGGTGGAGGCTCCCATGCCGGGTTACCTGGTGGGTGGTCCGAATACAAACGTGTTTACCGACTGCGATCCGGATAAAGTGCAGCGAAGTCGCTTCCCGGCCAGTTCGTATGTGGACGAGGAATGCAGTTATTCGACCAACGAAACGGCGATCAACTGGAATGCCCCGTTGGTTTTTCTGGTTTCTGCGTTAGATGGCATTGATCGGTAGCTTGTTTTGTCTTTCAGCAAAGTCACGGTTTTTTTCTAACGGACAATAAAGAAATGATTCTTTAGAAAAGCGAATTACATTTCCACTGTTATTCCTTTTCCAGAAAGCTGATAAATTTTTTCAGGGTATTTACTTCCGGTTCACGGGCGCAAGCTGATGATACCCATGTTTTTAATTGCTTGCCCGGTTTGCTGATTAATAAAAACTGAGTGCCATCATCAAGCGTCTTTACAAAGTCTGCCGGATCATACATTATAGCCGCTCCAAGCTCTACAATTTCAGCAGCCACATCTTCGGGATGAACTCCCCATGCGGCGATAAGTCCTTCTTTTTTATAAATCTCTTCGCCTTTGTGGTAATTCACACCGGTTACAAATTGCACCGGGTCATCGGTTAAGGCAAAAGCTTCCACCTTGGCATTTCTTTCACCTGAATAGACAGTAACACGTACCAGTACATCAATTTTTCGTCCCATGTAGGACACATCTTCCGACAACATTTCCATGTACGAACAGGTTGGTTCTTTTACAACACGTGCTGTACGGTTCGACACAGGATTCAGTTTTATCACTTTTTCGCCGTCCCAAAGACGAACTCCGCCCAAACCAACTGTTTCTCCCACTTTGTAGTAGTCGGCTCCCCAGCCTTCTTTTTGCTCTTCTGCGGTTGGATACCATTTTTTTGCCTGCAATTCAAGCTGAGGTCTGGCTTTTGAATACACATCGATCGCTGCTTTTTCGCTAAAATAAATGCGTAATGCCATCCACTCATTTTCGACTGCAGGACCGTGATGCCCGATGGTTTTGTACAGGTCGCCCGATTCTGCGCTGATTTCAGCCTGTTGTAAACTATCGGAGTGCATAAATAAACTTACATCGGTTTTATTTTGTGCCTGCGCCAGAATAATAAGGAGGGCAGCAAATAGTACTATGGTTATTCGTTTCATTTTAAAGCGTTTGAAATTATTTGTTTAGTTCGATGGCAGCCATAATTAGAGGGGCCACGCCTTTGGGATCGTTCACCACTTTTTTTTCCGTAATGTAGTAATGGTAATCGGCTTCACGATAAGGATTTCCACCTAATCCGCAACCTCCGATGGTATTGTTGAGGTTGGGGTACCCGTCTTCGCCCTCGGTAACCAGGTTTTTAATAAGGCTGTCGAAACAGGTGTCGGCGGTTTCAAGGTAACTCTGATCGAGCCAGCCCGTTTTTGCACCTTTTGCAAAAGCGTAAATAATCATCGCCGATCCCGATGCTTCGAGGTAATTTCCTTCGCGGCCTCCCATGTCGGGCACCTGGTACCATAATCCTGTTTTCGGATCTTGCACCTTAAGCAGTGCTGCACTTAGGTGATTCAATATTTCAACCAGTTTTTGGCGTTCGCGATGATTTTCAGGAAGGAACTCAAGTACATCCACCAACGCCATCATGTACCAGCCGGTACCGCGGCTCCAAAAAGTGTTTCGATTGGCCGGTTTCGGGATTGCACCAGCGTTCCTGTTTGCTTTCGTCCCAGGCATGATAGATAAGACCAGTAACCGAATCAAGGGTGTGTCTATAAACTTCTTCGAGCTGAAATGTTGCTTCGTCATACCATTGGGATTGATCAAAAACCGTGGCGTAACGCACTAAAAACGGTTGAGCCATATATAGTCCGTCGAGCCACATTTGATAAGGATACATTTTTTTTGTGCCAGAATCCGCCGGAGTTGGTGCGTGGTTGTCCTTCCATTTGATGAACCAGCGTTTCCACTCCGAGTTTGTATTTTTCATCACCGTAATCTTCGTACAACGAAATCATGCTGTTTCCCTGCCTCACCCGGTCGATGTTGAAATCCGAAGTTTTATGTCCGTCAATTGTTCCGTCGTCGTGCAAAAAATAGTCGATGTAATCCTTCAAATATTGTTCGTATTTCGGATCGGTATTTCTGAGTTTGTAAATCGCATCGCCAAGGATGGCATAATCGTATTCATATTATGGCTTGTCGCGTAAATAATAGATCAGGCTGTCGGAGCGGTGCATTGTGGCATCGGCAACACGGATTGCCCAGGATATCTCTTTACTGGTGTTTTGCTTTGGACCGAACAGCCCAAAAACAGGATGATAATGAGCAGTGGGACAATATATTTCATAAGTTCTTTTGATTTGTTGCAAAGCTAAATAACCTGTTTTTCAATCGGCAGTTTATTTGTATCAATTTGCGTGACGTTTTTCCCAAACACCGGCGTTCAGCCCCAAGACAAAGAAATCTCAATGTAAAAGATTTTTTAAATCGAAATGAAAATTCACCGGGATTAAATGATTGTTTTTACTTTTGTATTCAATTAAATGAATGAACGTTCATTTATTAATGATAGTAGAATGGCACGAATTACAGATCAAAACAAAATCCAGCGCTTAAAACAATCCACCATGAAGCTGGTGGTGGAAAAAGGTTTTGGAGGAGCTTCGGCTGCGTTGATCAGCAAAGATGCACAAGTGGCTTCGGGCTATTTCTACATGCACTACAAAGGGAAATATGAAATGGTGAATTCCATTTTGCAAGAAGTGTATGCCGAAGTGCTGGTTCATTTTGAAGATCTTATTCAGCATGGATATTCGTTTTGGGAAACGGTCGAAAAGATTGTTCGTCACTTTATCGAAATTGCCAATAACGAGCCGGTGAAGATCAAATTTCTGTATGTGCTGACCAATGATTATAGTTTTTTGCTGGACAAGGAGATCAAAGAGAATACCTACCGGATTATTAACCGATTACGTGAAATGGGGCAGGCTTCGGGAGATTTGGACGAAAATATTTCGGACAATGATTTGTACCTGATTATGCTCGCCACCATTTTTCAATACATCAATTTGCATTTTAAAAGAAACGAAACAAGTATTCAGGAAAAAGAGACGATACATCTTTTATACCTGATTAAGAAGTTATTAAAATAGATGCCATGAGGACGAGTATTTATATGTTATTTGTGTGGATTATGGTTGTGGGCGTTGCCGGAAGTGTTGCCGGACAAACCAGTACGCCGCAAATGATGAGTTTTGAAGAAGCTTATCAGATGATGGAGCAGAACAACCCGGGATTACTGCGGATGAAAGAACAGGTGAAGCAGAAGGAGTTTGAGCAAAAGGCGAAACGCGGCCTTCATTTGCCAACTGTTTCACTGAATGCCGAAGCGGTAACCATGTCCGATCCTTTGCATCTGGATCTGACTCCGGTACGCGACGCCATTGTTCCGTTATACAATACCTTGGGAACTTATGGTGTGTTTTCGGGTGTGCCTAATCCCGATCCGGCCACCAACCAGGTGTTGCCCGTTTTACCCGATAATATGAGTACTGCTGCTGTTCGCGATAAACTACTCGAAGCCGGTCAGGAAGTTCAGGCAGGTGACTGGGACCGAATGATCCAGGAGAAAAATTTTGCAAGCGTTTCGGCAGGCTTTGTCTGGCCCATTTATGTCGGCAGTAAAATTCAGGGAGCCAACGAAGCTGCCGGGGTAAATCTTGGAATCAGCAAAGAGGAAGTTCGGGTGGAGCAGGGGGCCTTGCTTACCGAGTTGGTGCAACGCTACTACGGACTGGAGCTGGGTTTGCAGGTGGTGAAAGTTCGTGAGCAGATGCTGGAAAGTATGGACAAGCACTACCAGGATGCTCAAAAGATGTTCGACAATGGTATCATCGCCAAAGTGGAACTTCTTCATGCACAGGTTGCACGGAATGAAGCCGACCGTGAATACAAACAGGCAGTCAGAAATCTGGACATTATCCGATCGGGTTTGGCAGCTACACTGGCAAATGATTCGCTGGAAAACTTAACACCTTCCAGCCATCTTTTCATCAACAAAGAACTGGAGGGTTTGTCCGGATGGATTTCGAAAGCCAAACAGGAAAACCCGATGTTAAAGCAAATTCAGGGTAAAAAAGAATTGGTGAATATTCAGCATAAAGTGGAAAAACGCAATTATTTGCCTTCGGTTGCCGCAATGGGAAATTACAATCTAATCGACAAAAATCTTTCGCCTTACATGCCCGACTGGCTGGTTGGCGTAGGAATGAAATGGACCTTGTTTGAAGGCATGAGCCGGAATAATAAAATACACGCCAGCGAAACGCTGCATAATCAGGTTGAATTCGCAGAACAGAAAGCACACAGCGACCTCGAAGCCTACTTAACAAAGTTGTACCAGGAACTTCACATGCAAATGGAACAGAAAACAGAACTGGAAACCACGCTGGAATTGGCAAGCGAATATGCCGCCAGCACAGAGAAAGCGTTTAACGAAGGATTTGCTACTTCTACCTCGGTTGTGGAAGCTTACACAAAAGTAGCCCAGGTAAAAGCATTGCGTTTAAAAGTACTTTACGATTACGATGTGGCGCTGGCCCGCTTTCTTCAGGCTACAGGAACTCCCGAAGATTTTACGTCGTATTGTCGCGGAGAGAATTCAGTATTGGAATCATTATAGAAATAGAAAAATAAAAAAATAAAAGCGATGAGTAAAAAAGCACTAGCCTCTCTGTTTGTATTGGTCGCGATTGTAGCATTTATTGTTTACACGCTGATTGTGGTACTAAAACCCGAGCCAATTATTTTACAGGGCGAAATTGAAGCAAAAGAATACAACGTTGCTTCGAAAGTACCGGGCAGAATTCAGGAAATTGCGGTAAAAAAGGGACAGAAAGTGGAGAAAGGCGATTTTGTTTTTTCCATTAGCAGTCCGGAAATTGATGCAAAACTGGCCGAAGCCAATGCTGCCCGCATGGCCGCCGATGCCCAAAGCCGGAAAGCAAAAAACGGCGCTCAGAAAGAAGACATCGAAGCGGCTTACAGCACATACATAAAAGCCGAAGCTGCAGCCCAGTTCGGAGAAAAAACCTTTCAGCGTATTTTGAATCTGTACAACGAAGGTGTTGTTCCTGAGCAACAGCGCGACGAAGTTGAAACAAAAATGAAAGCGGCCCGCGAAACAGCCAATGCGGCAAAAGCCATCTGGCAGAAAGCCGAAAAAGGTGCACGCGAAGAAGACAAAGCAGCTGCCGAAGCGCTTGTTAAACGCGCTGACGCCGCTATCGAACAAGTTCAGTCGTACCTCGATGAAACTACAATCCACTCGATTGCGAAAGGCGAAGTTTCAGGAGTGAATGTGGAAGAAGGCGAATTGGTTTCAACCGGATTTCCGGTGGTGAATGTGATGGATATCGACGATATCTGGGCCACTTTGTATATCCGCGAAGATTACCTGAGTCATTTTAAAATGGGCGAAACATTTACAGCAATGATCCCCGGACTGGAAAATCAGGAGTTTCAGTTTAAAGTAACTTACATCAGCCCGACGGCCGATTTTGCGCGTTACAACGCCACTAAAACTTCGGGTGAGTTCGACTTGAAATCTTTTGAAATTGAAGCCCGTCCGGTAACCAAAATTCCGGGGCTGCGTCCGGGAATGACCGCCGTGGTTCGTTTGTAAAATCATTTGAAAATGACCAAGCTGAAAAGACATCCGATATTTATGGTGATGGAGCGTGAGGCCGAAAGGATCAAGCACAATCCTGCGTATCGTTTCCTTTTGTTCCTGGGGCCGATGATCGGTATTTTCCTGCTGTTTTTTATTTTCAGACAAGGGGTGGCGCGTGATTTACCCATTGCAGTGGTCGATCAGGACAATTCCAATCTATCTATCAAATTACGGAATGCACTGGAGGCTTCTCCCGATATGGCAGTGGTGGCATCGCCTGCCGATATTTTTCAGGCACGCGAAATGCTCGAAAGTGCACAGGTTGATGCAATCGTATTGCTCCCTTCCGGCCTGGAGAAAAGAGTTTACAACGGAGTGGAAGCTGTTGTGCCGGCCTACATCAACGGCACCAATGTGCTGAAAGGAGGTATTATTCAACGTTCGGTGCTGAAAACCGTTGGAACAATTTCAGCCGGGATTCAGCTAAAAAAACAAATGCTGGACGGAAAGAATGAAACACAGGCGATGGCCCGGATTATGCCGGTTGAACTGCGACAACATATTTTGTTTAATCCGTATGGAAACTACAATTACTTTCTGAATTCGGCCATGATGAACATTATATTGTACCTGTTTGCATTTTTGTCGTCGATTTACACCTTCGGAAACGAACTGAAAAGAGGCACCGGCCGCGATTTGCTGGAAACCAGCAATTCGAGTGTCAGGTTGGCCATTGCCGGGAAAATGTTTCCGTACACTGTAATTTTTACAGGATTTGCCATGCTGATAAATGTACTGCTGTACGAATTTGGCGGAATGCCAATGAACGGTAGTTTTTTCCTGATCCTGTTCGGACAACTGGTTACTATGATCACTTACCAGTTGCTGGGCGTTTGGCTGGTTGCGTTGACTTTCAACCTGCGTTTGTCGCTGTCCATTGCCAGCGCTTATTCGATGATGGCTATAACCTTTTCAGGACTTACCTTTCCTTTTGAAGGGATGCCAATGGTTGCACGGGTTTTTGCTGCTGCTTTTCCGTTTACCTGGTGGGAAAAGCTTTTTATTTCGCAGTCGCTGCGCGGTGCCCCGGTAGGAGAGGCTTTGGTTTACATCTGTTATATCTTGATTTTTCAGTTGCTGGCCTTTACCGGATTTAAGTTATATAAACGTCGCCTGAGCGAAGAAAAATACTGGGGAAAAGCATAAGATGAAAACGGAAAAAGAAAATAGTCCGAGAAGCCTGGAGCTGATTGCGCTTCATTTTATACAGGAATTGCGCGAGGTTTTTGCCGACAAAGGTGCTTTACTGATTTTGGTTGGCGCGATGATCATGTATCCGCTCATATATTCTATTGGATACTCGGGCGAAGTGCTGACTGAATTGTCGTTTGGCGTAGTTGACCTCGACCAAAGCAGCATGAGCCGCCAGTACACGCGAATGCTTGATGCCACCAACGAACTGGATGTTAGTTGCAATCCTTCCAGCCTGGATGAGGCCGAGAAACTATTCATGAAAGATGAGATAAAAGGCGTGTTGCTGATTCCGAAAGGTTTTGGAACTGAAATATTAAACGGGAAGCAGGCGCATGTTTCGGTTTATGCCGATGGAAGCTATTTCCTGAAATACAAAGCTGAAATTCTGGCTTCCAACCTGGTGAATTCTTATTTTAATGCCGGTGTTGCGGTGCAGCGCTATATGATCGAAGGCAAGTCGTTTGATCAGGCCGTGGTGGCCAGCAGCCCGATCAGTACACACACGCATATTCTCTACAATCCCAATGCTTCTTATGGGAGTTTTGTAATGCCGGGTATAATTCTGATTATCATTCAGCAAACCTTGCTGATTGGAATCGGTATTTTAGGTGGATCATTTTCAGCATCGAAAAAAACACCGTTTTTGCTACCGGAAGACCGGCGCGGACGGGAGGTTCTTCCTTATTTACTTGGCAAAACCGGGGCTTACATGCTGGTTTCGTTGTTCAACGTGGTGCTGGCAGTAATTTTGGTACACCACTGGTTTAACTACCCCGATAAAGGAAGTATCCTGCATATCATGATGTTGCTGTTCCCGTTTTTACTGGCGACTATTTTTCTGGGGATTGCACTTTCAACCCTATTCAAACACCGGGAATCATCGATCGTTTTTATGGTATTTCTGTCACCCATTGCTTTGTTTTTAAGTGGAATTTCGTGGCCCGTTTCGGCCATGCCCGAATGGCTGGTGGTGTTGTCTAAAATATTTCCCGGAACAACTGCTATTCCCGCGTATCTGCGTTTGAGAACCATGGGAGTGGAGATGTCTGGTATTCGAAACGACATGATTGCTCTTTATATTCAGGCGACAATTTATGCAGTATTTACACTGGTGTATTTTTACCTGCATGTGTATGCCGATAAAGTAAAAAATGGAAGTAAACCAGCGTCTGATTCAATTCAAACGTGAAGGAAAATAATCCAGAACTTAGGCGCAATTTAGTTTGTATTTAGTGGTTGAGCAGCGTTTTTTGCTTCAAGGCTTTGATAAGCGGTTTGAGTTGTTTGTTGCTATTCGCCAGGTTCTTAATGCTCTCCGATTGTGTTTTGTTGAGCCTTACTTCTTTTGTTAGTAATTGCTGCAGAAAGGTTTGATACAATTCAGGGGTGAGTTGACTGCCGTTGTTACAAAATATTCTGATGATCAGTTCATTGTGCAAAGAACCCCTTGAGTCAATATTTTCAGCCAGAACTTTCCCCAGTTTGTTTGAAGTCAGAGCTCCATCCAACCGCCGTAGCAGGCTTTTTTGTGCGTAATAATCAAGACTCGGCATAATCGTGACCATCGAATCCTGAAAACTTTCCGAACCAACTACTTTGGGTGGAAGTTGCTCCAGTATGTGTTGCGCAAGATATCCTTTCCTCTCGCGCAAAAGCTTTAGTATTTCAGGCAGGTAAGTAACGAATTCTTCTTCGGTAAGTCTGCCGGTTAAGTAGTAGGCGGCTTCCATTTCGCCTGAATCAAACAAACTTTTCAGAAGAATAGGGTTAAAATGCCTTTGTGTGTTATTTTTGATACTGTCGGCAACAACGCCGTGTGCAATGTGCCACAAAGTATAACAACTGTACACTGCTCCCGGAATTACTTCATTTTTAATGGCAGCAATAGTGGCTCCTGTGTATCCGTCAACCGTATCTTTTTTTACTTTCACCACCAGGTCTTTACGTTTCATTGCCAGAAAAGCGGGTTCATTGTTCAGTAGTAGCCTTGAAAGCGTATTGTAGTCGGCCTCGGTAAACGGTTTGTGATCGAGTTTTGTCAACCCCCTGCCCGGAAATACTTCATACTTTTGATACCTGCCCAGTACGTCCCAGTAAAATTCAAGTTCAACCGGGTAACAGGTTGTATCTTCACAAACCGGGGAAAAAACATAGGCTTTGTATCCGCTTAATACCGAATCCTGCCCGAAAAGCGCAATTACTTCAATATCGATCGAATCTTCGGTTAAAAAGTGAAAAGCCGGTTGTTGGTTGTGGCTGAATTTACTTTTGAAGGATGAAAATAGCAGCGCGATAACCGCAATCCACACGATCACCACGCTGCTATTTCTTTTGTTTAAATTCATTCAAATTAGGATTCTGATGTTACTCCTCCATCAACGTTCCACCCATGTTGTAGGTTTGTTTGTTGGGAAGGCTGGCATCTCCGATGCCTTTGTCCATGAGTTTCTCCATTTGGGCAAAATAATGTTGGTAAACACCCCGGGGAGTGGTTTTCTCTTTTTTGCAAATCGAAGCGGCCATCCCGATTACTTCTCCTTCCATTCCGATGGTACGCATCAATCGTGTTGTGCCAAGTGCAACATGCGAAACACTGATATGGCGCCCTGCCATCAGCAGGTTTGAAACATTTTTGGAATACAGGCAGCGGAAAGGAATCGGGTAGGGATAAATTTTTATATGTTTTGCAATGGAACGAAAAGGTGCATCAGGAAACAACTCTGCATTTTCAGGATGCGGATAATGTAAGTCCATTGTCCAGGTGGTTGGTGCAGTGCCATCGGGATAAACCGTTCGGTTTCGCAAATCATTTTCATTCAAAACATAGTCACCAACCAAACGGCGGGTTTCGCGTTTTCCGGCAATAAAAGCGACCCATTGCAGTTGTTCGTCGGCAAATTTGTCTTTTACCGTTGAATGATTTTTGATGTATGCCCAATTTGAAAAAACCACCAGCATTCCATAGTCGCGAACACGCTCAAAATCTTTTGTCTGATCGATACCCATTCCGGTTTCCCAATCCCAGTCTCCCCGGGTAAGGGCGTGCGATTTTTCTTCGTTTATTTCAATGCCCCATTTAATATCGGGGAAAGGAGCCGGTTTTTCCTTTTTATTTGAAAACCACTGAACGGAGGCCCCCATAGTAAGATTGTCGGAAACTTCGGGGGCAGTTTGTTCACCAAAAACATCGCGGTTTTCGCGGCCCTGCATAAATTCCGCTCCGGCCAAAAAACCAATGGTTCCGTCTCCGGTACAATCAGCAAAAAGTGGAGCTTTGAAAATAAAGCGTTCACCGGTAATAATACTTTGAGCAGTAACTGCAGCAATCTTATTTCCTTCCATTTTCACTCCGTCAGCATTACAATTCAGGAACAAAGTGATGTTTTTTTCTGCCAGCACAGCTTTTAGTTTTTTATCGTCTTCGTAATAATCTTTAGGTTGTGCATTTCCTCCCTGTTCCGGGCCAATTTCATTCACCAGGTTTCCGAGGTTGGGCCAGGGTTCTTGTTTAATTCTTGCACCCAAATGAACGCGTACCTCCGAACTGTTGTTTCCTCCGAGTACCGGTCGGTTCTGAATGAGTGCCACTTTTACACCGAGTCGTGCAGCTGAAATGGCGGCACACACGCCACCCATTCCTCCTCCAACAACCACAAAATCGTATGTCCCTGCATTTTTGGGTTTATCCGGGATTCCAAGCATTTCGTGGCGATATGCCGATAAATCATTTAATTCGTTAACCGGTTTGAATTCAGAGTCGGCAGAAAATATGAGTGCATCACAGCGCCCGTTAAAACCGCTTAAGTCGTGAAGTGCAATACTTGTTTCTTTTTGAGTTATTTCTACTTCTCCGCCTTCGATCCAGTCCCAGTCACTTTTTTCGGTACCAAATGTTTTGTTTACAGGTTTTCCGTTGATCAAAACCTGGAACCTTCCGGGAGCTTCTGCATCCGACCATTGTGCTGCCCAGTTTTTTGTACGAACAAACAGGTAATATTTGCCTGTCTTGGGGAACTTAACGATGGTTTCGGCATCTTTTCCCGGAATGCCCATGCCGTGTGCCATCAGATAAGGCGAGCCCATCTCATTTATAAATTGCTGGTCGATCACCCATCCGCCGGTGTTTGAAAAGCTTTCAGCTTCGATAAAAACTGACGTTTTTTGAGCAGAGAGCACAAACGAAAAGAATATAAACGCAATTAAAAAAGTGTATTTCATCGTGTTATTGTATTGGTGATTATTCATAAATAGTTTCGTCATTTCAGTATCTTCTTTTTAGTTTTCATTATTTAGATATCCATGTTTCAAAAGAAATTGATCTGTTAACTTTCGAATGGTATAAAATTCATCTGTGAGGTCTTTTGCATAATAAAAAATTGGGTGTCCTGCCCCTTCAATCAGATGTAATTCGCATTCAACACCATTCTCTTCCATTTTTGCCCTAAATTCTCTTGCTGTTTTCACAGGAATCAGCGGATCTTGGGTTCCCAAAACAAACAAGGCAGGCGGTGTCGCAGTATCAATGTTATGTAGGGGCGAAATCTCCAGGTACCGGCTCTTTATGATCTCGGGTCCATATCCTTCTTCACTGTTATCTATTACCGGGTAATAAAGTAGCATCAAATTGGGTTTATAATTGCTTAACGCACCCTTATGCGTTTCATTTAAGGTTCCGATCGCCGCAGCCAAATGTCCTCCCGCAGAAGAACCTGCAGCCACTATTTTGTCAGGATCGATGTTTAATTCTTCGGCATTGGCACGAATCCATCTTACTGCGTCTTTTGCATCTTCCACACTTTCAAAAGGCGTTGTATGATTCAGGTACTTAATGCGATAGTCGGCAGCAATAGCTACAAATCCTTTTGATGCGTAATAATCACATTCGCGATAAAATTGCAGAGGTGTACCTAAACTCCAGCCACCTCCAAAAAAGTATACGATGACCGGATATTTTCCCTGATTGTTCGATTTTTCAGGCTTAAAAATATGCAGATCCAGATTTCCCTGTTCTGTAGTTTTATATGGTACAATTTCAGGGTGAAAAGAATTTTCCGGTTCAGGTAATACTTGTTTTAGCCGTTCGAACCAGGCATCTGCCATAATTTCGGCTCCCTCGGGATTAGGATGAACTTTATCGGCGATACTGTGCTTTCCCCAATTGAATTTTTTCGACTGATCCACTAAAGTCACGTTGGGATTCTTCAGGTCAGCAAGCATTTTTTCAATTTGCTGGTTTAACTCCGGGATATAAGAATACTTAGGCAGCTTTCCGCTTTCAACTACTTTTGCTACCAGAATTTTTGCATCGGGATTGATGGTCAGAATTTTCTCGATTATTGATTTTTGGGCATGAATAATCCCATTCACCGGATTTTCGGTATTAAAATGGTTGTGCCCCGAATGAAGCAACACAATATCGGCCGGATATTCACGATAAATACTGTCGATTTGTTTTTTTAGAAACTCTGCATTTTCCCCGCTAAAACCACAGTGTTTAATTTTTCCAATACGAGAGTTGCTGCTTCGCGGCCCAATAAAATCAAATTTATAACCTGCGGTAAAAAGACGTTTCCACAAAGGGAAAAGATACGAGTGGAAAGTTTTGCCTCCCTCGGTAATGGAATCGCCCAACCCGAGAATCGTTATTCGTTTGGATTCAGCTTTTTCAGGTCCTGCCTGTTTGTTTGCATTGCATGAGCAAAAACCCAATAGCCCGATCAATAAAATAGAGATCAGAATCCGAGAATTAGCTATTGAATAATTATTTCGTTGCATATACACCAAACAAATTCAGGGATTACTCATTAATCTTCAATCACATATTGGTATAAACAGTATGAAAACTCGTTAGGTAGTTCAAACTGTATCTCTCTCCTTGAATTTGGAGTTGCTTTTATCTTATCGCCGGTTCCCAAAACAGGAGTTAAAACAACATTTTTACCGACAGGTAAGTATGTTTCCATTAAGCAGGAAGCTTCTTTGTTCTTTTCCCGAAAAACCAATAAGTATCCGTTCCTATCGTCTTTTACAGACTGAAAACCTGTCCAGCCAAAGCCGCCTGGCTCCTCTCCAATGGGAATAATATCTCCTGAATGAATATCAGCCTGAATGCTTCTGTATTTTTTTATTACAGATCCGATTTTCATGGCTTCGTCAGGCAAGCCGGTCCCTTCAAACCAGGCTAGTGGCTGAGCCATCATTGTAATTGCAAACTGGTACTCGAATGGAATAGCATTGGGTGCAAGTGGGTCATTCTCGCCATAAACAGCTTTGTTACGCCATTTATTCAGAAATTCAATCTGAAAATTCCGTGAAGGCACATAGGCCGACAGTTGCCACAAATTGCGCAAAGTCCAGTGAGGGTAGAAGTTTCCCCAATCGGTATAGCGGTTTTCGAGGAAAATATTTCCGTACGAATTCATGTAATGGTACCCGGTTCGGTTTCCTGCAGTGGCATCGAGGTTGATGACAACGTCCCCTTCAGATTCAGTTGCAACTTTATCAAAAAGCATGCGCAAACGATGATCAGCAAGCTTATCGGGCAACATTATCCCGTCAATTTTAAAATATCGTATGTTATAAGTGTTGTATAAATTCAGAATAATTTCGGCATCTGTTTTCCAGTTTTCGTAACTGTTGTGATTACTGGGATGAAACCAGAGCCCCAGTTCAATATTTTTTTTGCGGGCATATTCGACTATTGGATTAAAACCGTTTGGCAGTCGTTCGGCATGAGGTTTCCAGTCTTCTTTCGACCACGAATCCCACTTATTTCCGCTGGCTTGCGCCGAGTTCTGTGATAATCCCTGTTGCCAACCATCGTCAACCTGAAAATGTGAAATACCCAATTTTTCGCAAGCGCCCAGCTCTGCTTTCAAAAAGGACTCACTAATGCTTGCATCTTTATTTCTGTCGCCCCAGGTATTCATCATAATCATATCATCTCGTTCAGCAACCGTTTTCCGAACAGACCTTTGATAGGTATGTAAAGCATGCATAAAACCAAGTTCTGGACTATCATAAACGCCAACTACAGTTCCGTACAGCTTTACCCACTCACCTTTAATTAACGATTGGGTTGAAATACCTGCACCGGCGACACTTATCGCATTTCGGGTTGATTTAAAATCATAGCCCAGATAACTTAATTGCACAAACGAACAAGGCGCTTCCTTCAGAATAAAAAATCCGGGTTCTTCAGCCTGGGGAGAAGAAACTTGCAATAGATTTCCTTTCAGCCCCAGGTCACTTCTGAACGCCAGTGCCTCCTCCTCTTTTACCAGGTTATTGTTATGATCGGTTCTGTCGAAAAACTCAACAGCTTTTAAATGCGGATACTTAATAACCGAATTAATATTCTCAAGTTGGATTGGAGTTTGTAGGAATGCCGCGGCTTTTCCCAGTTCCGAATCCTGATCTACCCACAGATAATTTTCGCAGGAAATGGCCGGTACATTTTCATAGATCCGGAATATCCGTTTCAATTTAAAACTACCGTAATCAAGCAAAACTTCGGCTGTGAGATGAGCGTAGTTCAAATTGTCTTCGGCAACCTTTTCTGTTTTAAATGATGATTCTTTAACTGAAAAATTCTTTGTAGTGCGAAATACCGGTAGATTCGACTGCACCAGTAGCTTTTTCCCACTTCTTACATCAACCAAATCGAGCGACAGTAATTCTCCGTTATTCCACAAAAACTGTCTTTTTATCATTGAATTTGAAAGCGATAGTGTATCGTTTTTCAGGAAAGCCTGTGTTTGGGCTTTTGCATCTGTAATGCAAAGCATGAAAAACAAGGTACCGAGCAATATAGTAAAAGCATCTTTTTTATTTTGGGATAAAATTCTCATTATTAATAGTTTCAATTGGTCTGTTAATAAGCCTAAGTAACAAAATATCTAAGTTAAACCATCACTTTATAAAAAATTTCATAGAGGCACTTAATTCACCTTGTGTAAACCGTGCAAGTAGAACTTTGTCTGACATTGATTGAGCATTATAATGCCAGGTTACAAGTTGATTACCCTTTAAAAAATGGGTTTCGATGAAGGCCATTTTTTCCCCCTGAAGATTAAAAATTTCCAGGTTCCCTTTCCCGTCCAGAGCATCAATATAAAATCGTACTTCGGTATTGTTTGCACAAACTGAACGGATTCCTGTTTGCTTTTCATATATATCAGATGTTCCGGTTACGATTTCTTTCACCAACGAGATTGCATCAACAATAACGTGGCCATCGGTATTTTCGGGCGAAATGGTAACCTTACTTTCTTTTGATGCATCAAAATAGTAGCTTCCCAGGTTTAACCAAACTCCGTCGTAATTCTGCTGATTTACTAAAACCCGCGTTAAGCTGTCGGCATGTAAAATATCGTAAGGAGTGTTTGATGCACGGTTCTCTCCACTTGTATAACGGGTATATACAGTATAATTTCCAGATTCTTGAATATTAAGGTGAAACACTACCGACTTTTCTCCTTTTCCCTCATCGTTGTCATGCATGTAGTTGCTCCCGTAATATGTATTGTTATATGTGCTGTTTACCCAATCGCCATAAACATCAACGCCAAAATCGGCATTGTCATAAATCATTCCTCCATCAGGAATCGACTGATCGATACCGACCATTTGTTTTAGTTCATCCAAATAATTTTCGTGAACATCACGAGGTGTTGTATTGTACTTTTTACATAGTGCTGCAGCGCAGCCTGTTGCCACCCCCATTTGTCCGACAGTATTCATCACCCTGGGACTTCCTAAACCAACATGCGAGGCACTAAGGCATCTTCCGGCCATCATTAAGTTCTCGAAATCGGCCGCAATGAAACTCCGAAATGGCACATGATATCTGTTGATTTGGGTAAAGTATGCTTTTGTAAGAAAATCGTAGGTTTCAGAATTTGGTAAATGAAGATCAATCTCGCGTTCTTCCACAACCACTGCATCTTCAAAATCGACTGAATTTCTCACATCCTTTTCCGTTAAAATGTGTTCGCCCACCAGCCTTCTCGACTCTCGTTTTCCCATAATGTGAGCAACCCAGTCAAGCTTAAGGTTCTCATTTCCCGGCTTTTGTTTTTCGTTGTAAAAGGCGCCATAAATTGCCCTTAAAAGGTGGTCACGTATGTGTTCGGCGTCGGCAAAAGGATTCAGGCCAATTCCATATTCCCAAAACCATTCGTTTTGAGCTGCAGAATAATCTTTGGCAACGTCCATTGCCCATGGAACTTCGGGGAATGGTTGCACCACAGAATCATTCTTGCTCAAAAATAACAAGGTACTCCCCATCATTTTATTATCGGCGGTTTGCGGAGCAAGAGACTCATCAAATTCATCGGCCGCCTCACGACCCATCATAAATCGGTTTCCGGCCCAGTATCCGATCCAGCCGTCACCGGTACAATCGATAAACTGATTTCCTTTAATCCGGCTCTCCTCTCCGCTGGCAATATGTTTTACATCAATAGAATTAACAATCCGCCCGGTGGTGTTTACTCTAAAGGCGCGGGTTGATAGCATTAAAGTTATTTTCGGTTCGCTTTCTATTATCCGGTGTCTGTTTTCGGTACTTTGAGCAGCCAGAGGTGAGCCATTAACATAATGCCCGGTGTTTATTTCATCAACAATGCGGTAACCGGACATTCCTATTGTATGAACGCGTACTTCCCCGCTTGCATTACCTCCCAATACGGGCCGGTCCTGAATTAAAACCACAGAGCAACCTTCCAGGGCTGCAGCTAAGGCAGCAGAAGATCCTGCCATTCCACCCCCAACAATAACAACATCGTAGGTACCTGCCAGAGGCGGACTGTCGGGAAGGTTATGTATCTGACGACACCAGGAATCTAGTTCCTCCTTCTGGTTTGGGGGAATAAAATCAAGATCAGTTGTGAGGATAATTGCATCGCAACGTCCGTCGAAACCGGTCAGATCGACCAGTTCAACGAATATACTATCTCCCGAAAGATTTTGGGTCCCTCCATCCACCCAGTTCCAGTCTTGATTAATGCCAAATGTTTGCTCCAACTGAACATTATTGACTTTCAATTTAAATAGTCCCGGAGTTTGTTCATTTTCGGGAACCCAGTCCTTGGTTCGAACCCAAATTCGGTAGGCCCCAGATGCGGGTAGCTTTAGTTTTGTGCTGGCATTTGCAACCGGTGTGCCCATCCCGTGAGCCAGTAAATAACTGCTTCCCACTAGATGGGTAAACTGCTGATCTACAACCCAGCCACCTGTATTGGAAAAGCTTTCTGCTTCTATTAGAATTGTTTCGGCTGACTGCGATCGCACAGTTCCGGAGAAAAGCATAATGACTAACAGTGTGGCAAAAGTTCTCATAATCAGTTTCGAAATTTATTTATATTCCAGCCAGGTAGTTGCTTTACAGTCCTTATCTGCAACAAATCTTATCCACCGCGACTGAAAATCTGCCGGAAATTCATAATTGAAAGTTTCGCCGGGCTGAACACTTACTTCTTTGTAAAGCATCCACGGGCTATGTCCGATCGGTTCAACTTCAACTCTAAAAGTGACTGCTTGTTTTTTGTCGTGCGAGATTTTCAGGCTGCGGTTGTCATAAAATCCGATTAAATATGGATCAGAAGGCTCATTGGCCTTTACTGTTGCATCTTTCCACGGTCCACCATGCCCAACAGGTTTGCCCACTTCCCACAGATCGTCAATGGTACCCACCCACAGAGCGGCCTTGCCGTCGTCGGAACGAACGATGTGTTCTCCTGCCTGCACATTGCTTTCAAGGCCGGTTAAAACCAACATGCCTCGGTACGATACATAATCGTGAATTCTGAAATTGTGCGAAGAAACCGGTCGGATTTTTGCAAAACCATCGGCATTTTCGGCCGGCAGTTCATAAAAAGTACCGGCGCAATTAAATAAGTCACGTTCGGTGGCAACTTCCCTGCAAATACGCAGTTGTGCCGCGTTTGTCAGCGACTCGTATTCACTGCTCCCCAATGGCAATCTCCAACGGCGTCCCTGGTCGTCAACTACCAAAACCGAAGAATTATCGAATTGAACAACATTTTCAGGAATAGCAAATTTTTCTTTGATAAAACTGTTGGTTTCTGCATCGTCTTTGGCAACCAGGGTCAGATTTTCATCCAATTCGTAGTACCCGGTTTCAGTGGCAGTTTCATCCTCAAATTTCATCGCCGAAACTCCCAATGCACGTCGGTTATTTCCCAGTCCGTACAAAAGTCCTCCCAGAGCTTCGTTCTGATCAACTGCGGCCAGTCCCCCGAACATTTCAGCCGGTGAAGTAGCCCTTTCGTCTACGTCGGTGTAGTTAAAACTTACGGTAGCATTTGTCGCTTTATCGGTAACAATCCGCACCCATTCGCCTGTTTCTTCAGTGCCAAATTCAACAAACTCAGAGCTTCCGGGAGCAACACTTACAGCTTTCATTTTGCTGAATTCACCTGTTCCGTTTTTGTCTACTTCAAAACTGAAATCAACAGTGCTTTTCCCACTGTTTTTGATCCAGGCACATCGTTTAGCCCAGCCCGAAAACAGGAACGGTTCCGAGTATTCTCCTGCATTCACATCATCGTTCAGCCAAACAGATCCCGATGCAGTGTTCGGTCCAAGTTGGTCTGGTTTTTCGATGGAAGTGAACCATAAATTTGAATTGGATTGTCCCGGCCCTTCAATATTTCCTTTTTGTTTTCTTTTATTGAGGAATTCCTTTTGAGCTGAATCGTCGCAACCAAAAACCAGTTGGTTGTTCCAGCGGCTAAAATCGCCAATAACTTTTAAATAGGCGGAACGCGGACGAATACCTGCCGAACTTTTGGCAGTGAATCCTTCCGGAAAGTGCCAAAACATACCGTGCATGGTCATCAGGTAGTCCGGATTTTCATTGGTACCAATATCCCGGATTCGAGGCCATTCGGTATTCCATCCATGTGCACCATCGTAACTGTGACTTGCCTTGGGTAAACGATAGAAATCCCAACCTGTTTCCGGATTTCTTACACCCAAAAGAAGTGATCTGTGATCCCAACCGGTTGCCCAAATCGGATCGGTTTCCGGATTAGAATTTCCATAAATTCCACCCGGGCCGGTTATCTCAACAAACTGGTTTCTGCGGACAACTTTCCAGTTTTTTCCATCCCATTCCGATAACGATCCGGCTTTGACGTCGAATTTATGCTGGGCTTCCTGGGTTGCTTCTCCATTATTTGAATACACCATCACTCCCTGTCCCGAGTACAAACCTTTGCCATGTGCTCCCGGCAACGTGGCATTTTCGGGATTTACTCCGGTGTCGTCGTGTTCAACTTTTCTACCATTCGAATTATTTCCGTCTTTGTATAATTCATGTACGTTAAGAGCATTCACATCCACTTCGTAAAAACCTTCTTCCATGGTTCCATAGTAGATCATCTCAGCCGGTTTAAATAAATGACGTGCATTCCCGGTATGACGGCCCTGCATTACGGAATAGGGAATTACTCGCACATTCCTTTCAGCATCAATAGCGTAAGGACCAATAAAAAGCTGATTACTTTCTTTATGAATCATTCGGTTGGCCGGAGTTCCTCCAATGCTTTCAGGACGAACAATTTGTGCCAAATCCGGAGTTATTTCATATAATTTATCTGAAGAACCGAGTGGAAGGTGAGGCCCGTAAGTGATCACCCACAAACGATCGGCCCAGGGAACAACGGCGCCTGTTCCACATTCTCCTTCGTTGTTGTAATAAGCAAGCGAGGGATAAATTCCGCTTACCTGAACAGGCTTTTCTTTTAATTCATTTTTGGGCTGACAAGACATCAGCAGTGCCCAGACTGCAATAAATGAAAGTCGATTTATCATTTTTAAGTTTATTAGTTTTTGATTTTCTTCTAAAAAATATTGTTTCCCCGGTTTTGTACTATTGGATTCTTCTGTTTTTCGATAAAAGAAAATCTTGTAAATAATCTCTTTATTAAAGTTGTAAAAAGTTCATCTGCTGTAAATGAATATATGTTCGTTTAGTAATGTTTCTGACTCTCCTTCTTCTCCATTTCGATGCTTATAGAGGAATGATTGTGACGTATTCTCAATCAGGGTGAGTTCTGTAATAAAACTTCACAATTTCAAACTTCATAATTTCACGCGACTATGACCACTTTTCTCTTTTACCATTATGCAAGTATATTTTGAAAGTACTCCTTTTTCAAGCGCTTTAAATAGCTCATTTGAATGATTCTGATTTACTAAAAACATAAGTAAAAGGCTGCCCAAAGTAAATTTCGACAACTAAAGGAATTTACTTTTAAGACAGCCTCTTTTGGTTTCCTGGCTAATTAAAGTTTTGCGTAAACTTCAATTTCCATTATTCTCACCATGTTATTTTCGTAATTGGGAACAAAAACCCGAACCTTATCGGTTTTGATTTCCTCCTCAAAGGTTGCTGAATATGTTTCGCCCAGGAAATTATTCACCTCAACAACATTTACCCAATCTCCGTTGACGTTTATCTGGAAGTTGAAATTTGGGATGAGATACTGATTGTACAAATTCTTATAAACAGTGAAAGAAGCTAGCGAATATTCTTTCCCCAAATCTATTTCTATCCAATGTTCAAGTCCTGCATCGGCAAGAGTAATCCATCTTGAAGCGGAAGTAATAATACCATCGACGGCATAGCTTCCTTCAAATCCGGCTCTCAGATAAGAACTGGTGGTTGTTGGCTTATTTAAGGCAACATTTTGAATGATTTCAAGAGAAGCTGAACTTGTGAAGAAGGTATCGATTGCTGTTTCCTCGGGTAAAAACATGGTACGGTACGAAGCTCCTTTGTCTAGATTATAATTATCTAATACGGTTTGAGCGCCATCTTCGTTATAGATTTTAATCACCTTCTTTTCTTCGCCTTCGTAATAAGTCAATTCTACTCCGATATCTCTGGTTGAGGACGGATCGCCCCAGGTTATGGCCAGCTGGTTATTGTCAGGGTCGAAGGTTGTTTCTTTTACAAAACGTTGTGCCAGGGTTGCTTCGAATTGCGACCCGTAAACGTTGCCGATCATATCAAAATCTACGGAGGTTAAACCCTCGCCATCAGTTGTCACTAATTGGAAGGTATAAGCACCTTCGGGGACAGCAAGCGAGTTGTCGCCTACCAAGACTTCGATTGAATCAGCCGCCAAATGCTCTGGTATTGGAACTACAATAGAATCACTTTTTTCATCCCAGTAGATTTTTAATTCTTTTGCTCTTGGATCGGTAATCCAGTAACGAAGGATAAAGCGCTCGTTGCCGGAAAGTACCACTGCCGAGTCAACACGCCCGATGTACAGAATCTCACCGTTTTGCATATAGATATCATGTTTATCATTCATGTCGGAACACGACAGCAATATCATATACATGGAAGCGATGAACAGTCCTAAATATTTTATTTTTCTCATTTGCTTAAACTTTAAAATCAATTGGTTTTATTCATTTACCTGCCCCCAAAATGTTAATTCTGATACAAATGAACTGTTGGAGTCTGTCCAGGTTCGAATGGTTTTGAACCGAATGTAACGCACCGCGGGAACGTCGAGCGAGAATTCAAATTCTTCTCCTGTATAGGCCAGTGCCAGATCTTCACTTGTTAGATTTGCAAAGGATGTTGCGTCATCTCCTGATGGTTTTGTAGAAGTGCCGCTAAGTAACAATTCCCATCCATCCCAGGAGCATGCACCACCATTGGCAACATTGGGATCGTTGGTCCCCCACACTTCAAATTCTTTTGGATGGTGAAGGTTAAAGTACCATTCGTTTCTACCCCAGAACTTGAATCTCGAAAATTTGGCTGAAACTCCTAAATCTAATGTAAAAAATATAGGGTCTGACGAAGTTCTGTTGATATAGTAACACCCATATCCATCGGCCAGAGTCACTCCATTCCACAAAACACTAATTGCTCCTCCATATTGTGACAAAGTGTATGAGGAGCACAACGGCATACCTTTCCAAAGACCCTTATCCAATTCCGATTCTTCCCAGGGAGTTATCACAGTAAAAAGCGTATCAGTATAATTGTTATAAATATCCCTGATAAAAATACCGAATTCTGTTTCTTTGGCTTCTAAACCACGAACAGTACCAAGGCCGCTGCTAACAGAAGTATAAAAATTTTCAACAGAGACAAAAACATCTTCCTCATTTTTAGCGACAACTCCAACAACGATATCATTCTTTTCGGGATTCTCCCAGGTAAGTTTTAAGCCTCCAAAGCTGGCAATAACAGAAAGGCTGGAGTAGATGTCGAAAATTGGTGAGTCGAGTGGTTCTATTTCAACAACAACAGGTGCCGATTCATTTCTACTTTTGTCAACAGCGATCAAACTTACGCTTGTTTTTGTGGCTTTGGCAAATCCCTCAATTGTGAGCTCATCAATATAGGCAGAGGCTAGTTTTTCTTTTTTCTCTCCGGTAGGAAGTGTATAAACTGCCTTAATACAGAGTAAATCCTTATCTCCGGGGAGCTCGTATTTAATTGTTGCTCCACCTTTAAAGTTTGTAACAACCGGATTCGAAATCATCTGCGGGGAGGTTTCGTCAACGGGATATTGCCCAATCGGTTCTTCGGTACACGAGTACGCAAAGAAGATCAGAAATGCAATGCTTATGATGTATTTTTTCATTCGTTTTATATTTAAAGTTTTCATCGGAAACTCATGAATTCGCATAAAATTTAATCATCTCTTATATGAAAAATTTAACATGCTTGTTTCATTTCGTTCGAATTGAATTTACTTAGTTTACCAATATGGATTCTGAATCAGGTTTGTATTAACCCTGAGGTTATATTGCCTAATTGGGAAAAGGTAATCTTTTGTCGAAAATTCAGGAGTGTAAAGCACTCTTACAGAATTGAGTTCCTGAGCCGTTTCTCCTGCCGGGTTCAATCCTCTAATCGGCTGATTTAACCACTCATGAGCAGTTTTCCATCGGCGGATATCCCAGAAACGTTTCCCTTCGAAGGCCAATTCAATCATTCTTTCCTGTTGAATAATTTCACGCATTCCTTCTTTTGTAGATGGTTTTGACGGGTATCTTGAAGCGTTTTGCCAGCTTTCCATAACTCCATTTAATCCGGCACGTTCCCGAACTTTGTCGATATATTCATATACATCCTGGTTCGGTATTTCCATCGATTCGTTTAATGCCTCGGCATACAACAAATACAAATCAGCCAAACGAATAACCGGGAAGGTAGAACGTACAATTACGTTCGACGATGAAGATGTGCTCACGCTTTCGAAATGGCTGGTTCTTTTTGCCCAATATCCCGATAGGGAGTATCGTATATTTGATGTTTTTCCCTGAGCTTGTCCTTTTTTTGTCTGAAAAACCCAAGGTTGTTCATTGGCTGCGCCATCTCCAACGTCTTTGTAACGGCCATTCCCAAACCATATTGCTCCGTCGAATGCCAGGTTGGCATAGAACCTTGCTTCTCTGTTGATGTTCAATTTGGCGGTTTCGTACCCGGGCTGAATGTAGTATTTTGCTTCATCGGGTGCAGCCGTTGTATTAAAGCGGTTTGGGTAGTCAAAGCCCGTATCTTCTTCAATCGGAACGCCATTTTTAGTATAAAAGAGTTCTGCCATTCGCAGGGTGGGGCACATGTACGGGTCGGTTGGCATCCACTGAAACTGCTCAATAAAGAAGAGTGGGGTGGTGGCACGCTGATAATTGTACATCGACAATTTTGCTTCGGTCCAGATAATTTCTTTGTTCCACCTGTCGGTTACAACATGGCGAAGTGTCATCAACAGTTTTGTAGAATCAGAGAGGTTGGTTTGCTTGGTGAATTCGTACAACTGGTGCCCGGCCAGCAAGCAAGTGTCGATCGCATTTTTACATGCTGTTGCCGCCCGGCTCCATTTCGACACATCGTATGTGGTATTTACCAATTGTACCCCACGGTTGTCAACCAATCTGTCCAGATCAGAATTTCCGTTAAACAACGGGCTTGCAGCTGTTACTAAGATTTCAGCTTTTAAGGCGAGTGCTATCGGTTTCGTAATTCTACCATCTTCAGCACTTACATTCAGGATTTCCAAGGGTAAATCCGGAACAGCTTCGTCGAGTAAACTAACAATATAGTCTATACCTTCATCAAAGGGATCTCTGTAAACTCTGACTTCATCAATATTGGAAGAAATAGGAAGGTTCTCTTTGACGATTGGTATTGGCCCGTACATTCTCATCATATAAAAATGATAATAGGCTTTCAATACTTTTACCTCAGCAGTCCACCTGGCGGCTTCTTCTTCACTTAAATCACCCCCTACTTTTCTTATATTTTCAAGGAAGACGTTGCAATCGCGGATTGCCCTGTAACAGGCTTTTCCCCCGTTGTAACCATCCCAAAAATTGAATAAGGGGCTGTTTGAATTTTGCTCACCCTTTTTAATTTTTAATCCGGCATAGCTTTGGTTACGGCTATTATAGTAGTCATCTTCAATTGCCCACCACTCGTCGCTTCCAAGTATTGCCGGATCTCCTGCTGGATCGGATAATTCAGGGAAATAAGTGTAACAAGTGGCTAAATATCGCTCGGCGCTGGTTCTGTCCAGAAATGCGTGGTCAATTGTAGCAACATTATCAGGTACCACATCTAAATAATCAGAACATGCAAAGCTGAAAACAAGTACGCTTATCGTTATAATAATTTTTAACTTTTTCATAGTAACTTTTTTTTAGAATGAGACCTGAACTCCAAGATTAAATATTTTCTGGATCGGGTAGCCCAATCCATTTCCCGCCATCTCAGGATCCCATAATTTGAACTTGCTGAAAGTCAGTAGGTTGGTTCCTGAAAGGTAAAGCCGAAGATTTGTGATTCCAATCTGCTCGATTACCGTTTTGGGTATTGTATAACCAAATTCAACCGATTTTAACCTTAAAAAAGAACCGTCTCTCATAAACCATGTACTGGTTTGAGAATTGTTTGCAAGATACTTGTCTGATAATCTTGGCCATAATGCATAAACATCTGGATTATCTTCCGAGAAGTGGTCGTCAGCATACACTTGTAATAAAGCATTCTTTGAAATGGTACCTGAACTTTCATCCGTGTCGATAAACGGAGCAGTCTTGTAAGCATCAATCCAGAATGATTCTCGTCCTAATCCCTGGAAGAAACAGGAAAAATCGAAATTTTTGTATCCTGTAGAAATACCAAACCCATAAATAATTTCCGGTTGTGTGGGATAACCAATAGGAACCCTGTCCAGTGAGCTTATCTGACCATCGCCGTTTATATCACGGTATTTGATGTCGCCGCCCATGTATTCACTAAACGTTTGAGTTGGAGAATTATTGACGTCGTACTCATCCACGAATAAACGCTCGGCAACGTAACCCCAGGTTTGCGAAATAGGCTGTCCGATGTGCGATAGCCAAGGTGTACTTGTATTGTCCACTTCTTCGTAAACTTCAAATTTTGCTGTGGCATAGGTAAAGTTGGCACGGCCGGTAATCCAGAAATCATTATTAAACGACTGGTTATAATCAACCGAAATATCAAAACCTTTTCCCTTTGCCTCACCAACATTGGTTTGGGGAGTTGCCTGTAAACCCATTGTAGTTGGAATGTTAGCACGGTCCATTAAGATGTTTGTTCTGTGCTCGGTATAATAATCAGCCTGAATGTCGAGCTTGTTAAATAACCCAAGTTCAACGCCGGTATTCATTTTCCTTGATACCTCCCAGGTAATTTGATCATTGGCATAACGTGTTGTGCCAACACCATTAACCCAATATCCAAAATCTTCACCCCATAAAAATCCTCTTCCGGAGTTACTTAAATTTACTTCTGAAAGGTAGAAGAACCGATCTTCAGCATCGCCGATGGCATCGTTTCCAACAAGACCATAAGTAGCTTTTAATTTGAAATTATTAACGATCCGGCTGATATTGTCTCCCCAGAATTTTTCGTTCGACACGATCCAGGCCGTTCCAACAGAAGGGAAAAAGCCAAATCGTTCGTTTTTGGCAAATCGTTCAGATCCGTTGTACCCAAAGTTAAATTCCGCAAAATATCGGCTGTCGTACGAATAGGTAAACCTCCCAGATAAACCGAGGTTTCTGGATGGCAGAGAAAGAGCCAAAGTAGAAGCATTTGGTTTGATTGTATTTCTCATGGTCGAAACGAGTAAACCGCTTACACTATGTTTTTTAAAGGTGCGGTCGTAGTTAAGTGCCGCTTCGGCATAGGTGGTTGATGTAATATTTTTATCACCTTCAGAGTAGCTAAGCCATTCGGTTCCCGAATCTGGATTTAGACGGCCCAATATGTAAGTATCGGTATGCTTATCGTAATTGGCCACTGAATACCAGAAAGGATGATAGAACCTGCTAACATCGAAATAGGAATACCTGTTGGTATTAAACAGTCCGCGTATTTTCAATCCATCTGTTATAAAGCCCAGATCTTGTCTCAACTCGAATTGGGCAAGCATCAACGATTTTGAATAGTCTTTGTAGCCTTTTACCATATCGGCATATGGATTTATGTATTGTCCCTGGTCGTAGTTACCAAAAAGAGTATGCGTAACGTAGCTGTATTGCTGATCAGGTGCAAAATACGCCGGGAAAAGAACCGGATCCGATCTCATAACTTTTTTGTATAAGTCGGTTCCTCCGTCAATCGGGCCGGTATAATCATCAAATGTACCGTGTAAGCGAACAACTGCTTCGGTAGTTTTTGTGATATTGATGTTGATATTTGATCGTAATAAATATCTTTTTAAATCGATGTTATTATTGAAGTTATTGTTTTGATCTACTTTTAAAACACCATTGTCGCGATTGTAAGTTCCAGCTATGTAGTAACGTGCTATTTTACCTCCGCCACTTACGTTAAAATTAGCTCTGTGGTTAATGGTGTAGTCTTTAAATAGCATGTTATACCAGTCGTTGGCTGGGTAAACATATGGATTGGTTCCGGCAATTGTATTGTCAATTTTTTCGTAGGAGTATGGAACTGCAGATAGAGGATTTCTTGCTAAAACAGCTTCGTTGTTGAGTTTCATGTAAGTAATCGGGTCAGCCAGTTCTACTTCCTGGGTCGGTGTCGAAAATGAAGTCTCGTACCGGAACGATATTTTTGCTTTTCCTTCGGTACCTTCTTTTGTTGTAACCAAAATAACGCCGTTGGCACCTCTTGCACCATACAGCGCAGTAGCCGCAGCGTCTTTCATAATTGAAAAACTTGCGATATCGTCGGGTTGCAAACGAGCCAAATCAGATGATGACATTTCTACTCCATCGATCAGAATAAGCGGTCCGGCGGCGTAAGAGAATGAGGTAACCCCGCGTACAAAAAAGCTGGCATCATCTTCTCCCGGTTCTCCGCTTCGCTGATACGAGATCAGACCGGAGATTCTACCTGCAAGTGCAGTTGTTAAGTTGCTCGAAGGTACTTTTAGTTCTTCTGTTTTTATGGTACTGATAGACGCAAGTACGCTTTCTTTCTTTTGTTTACCAAAGGCCACTACTGTAACGTCTTCCAATTCTTCCGATTTCTGCTGAAGTATCACGTTAATGACGGTCCTGTTATTTATCTCAACCTGCTGGTCGGACATACCAATAAACGAAAAATTCAATTTTCCGGTTGGATCGACGTCTATCGAAAATTTACCGTCAATATCTGTAATTACACCTCGCGTACTGCCAACTACAATTACGGTTACACCCGGCAGTGGTGCTCCGGTAGCATCGGTTACAACACCCTTCACCCATATAGTTTGTTGATCGGGTTCTTTGGTTTCCTCCGGTATTGGAGTCTCCCGGTGTCGGATAACAATTGTGTGGTCAGTAACTTTGTATTCAAATCCAAGAGGAGCAATGTATTTCTCCAGAAATACATCCATCGTGATCTGAGTTTCGGTTACATCGATCTCTCCCGTTTCGTCAAAAAGGTCGGAAGGATAGAAAAAGCGAAACTCACTTTGTTTATCAATCGATTCTAATATCTCGCTGATATTACCTTTAGTTTTAGTTAGCCTAAGTATTTCGGTTTGCGAATACACGCTGGAGAAGCCTTGCATTACAAAAAGAAATACAAATAATACTGTAATCTTCATACGTAACAAACCGCTTCCCCGTAAAAGGAAAGCTTTTACTTCTTTTTTTTTCATAAATTTGATTTGGAATTAATCTTTGGTTTATTCTAAAGTTTTTAGCGGTGGATGGTGTCAGCATCTGCCGCTTTTTTTAGTTAATCACAAGTTTCTTTTCATAAGCAGTCATTTTAATTCGTTGAGTTTCTTCAATGATTTGAAATATAGTTTCAATTTTTTGCTCTCTGTTGATACTTCCGGTAAACTGAATCTCTTTTGCTGCCGGGTTCCGGAATTCGTATTCAAAATCGTACCATCTCGAAATCGTTTTCAGAATAGTTTCGAAACTTTCATTCTCGAAATAATAGTTTCCATCTTTCCAGCTGATATATAATTCAGGTTTTACGAGTTGTTTACTTAGATTTCCGTTTGCGCGGTCAACAACTGCCTGGAAAGAAGGGTCGAGAAATAATTCCTGGGACGAGCTGTTTACTTTTACTCGTCCTTCAACCAGAGTGGTTTTAATTGATTCATTATTTTGATAGGCCGATACATTAAATGAAGTTCCCAGAACTTCTATTTGCTGATTATCGGAATGCACGATAAAGGGCTTGTTTTTGTTTTTGGTCACTTCAAAATAGGCTTCGCCAACCAAGGTAACTTCTCTTCTTTTATCTGGAAAAGTAACAGGATAATGAAGTTCCGATTCAGAATTTAGCCATACCCTTGTACTGTCGGACAGTACAAGAAAAAATTGACCCCCACGTGGTACTTTTAAGGTGTTATAAATTATTTCAGCCTTATGAACTTCTTCCTTTTTTTCCCGGTGATATTCTAATTTCTTCCCATTGCTGGCAATTTTTGTATCCTTCTCTTTCAGATGAATTTCCTTCTTTTGAGAGAGATCTATTTCAGTACCATTATTTAAGACGAGAATGGCTTTGTCTGTGCCGGGGGTGATAATATTGTTTGGATTAGTATTCTCTGAGCGCTGATTATTAACGGTTATAAAAATCGAAACAGCAAGGGCCAGAACCGCAGCGGCTGATGTTCCCACCTTTATGAATTTTCGCCTTCTTATTTTATTTATAAGCTGGCGATACGAGGCATTCGAATCGACCGGATTCCTGTCAAAAGATGAACCTTCTTCGTAAAACTGTTTGGCACTAGTAAAGAGTTCTTTCTTTTTATTAGAGTCGTTCAGCCATTCGTTCAAGTCTTTGTCTTCGAAGTTTTTCTTGTGTATCTTCTTCCAGATAAGACTAAAATCAATATTCTTTTTTCCGTTCATTAATTTGGTTTGTCGCAAATTGTATCAAACACCTTTTGCAGAGATGTTTAATCCTATGTCTCGCGAGAAGACAAAATGGGTGACAAACACGGAGAAAAAAATCTGTTAGAAGTAGAAGTATATAAATGAAACTTTGGAAAGTACCTCGCGAAGGCTGGTTTTGGCGCGCATTAACTGTGTTTTTACTGTGTTCTCCGAGATATTGAACTGTTCAGCAATTTCCCTGACTTTTAACCCGTCAAGATATTTCATGCGAAATATTTTTTGCATTTCGGATGGGAGTGTCTCAATAGCAATATTAATTTTTTTTGTTAGTTCCGAAGGATCTTGCGCCTCGGACTCGATAAGCTCTGAAATCTCGTATTCCAGATAAATTAGCTTATGCTTATCATAGATATTCATGTTCCTGAGATAGGTTAGCCCCTTGTAGCGGACTGCCTGGTATAGCCACGATTTTAAAGATTTCTGAATTTCTACGGAACCTGCGTTTTCCCATAAAGAGATAAATACCGACTGAACAATGTCTTCGCACACATCCTTATTAAACACAATACGTTCAGCAAATCTCAACAATGCCTGATGATATTCGTAAAAAATAGCCTCAAAAACTTTTTTGTTGTGCTTTTGTAATTCGTTTAAAATAAGTCGATCTGAATTGTTCATTCTAAATATTCATTTAAAACTAATGGTTTAAAATCCAGAAACGTTTTTAATTGCGTTCTTACCCGAATCCAAATTTTTAGATTACTGTAAGTATCTTTTTACTTTGATCTTTAATATCAGCAAATTCTTTAAAAAATCTTTTTTATAAATTTTGTTGGCAATATTGATAATAAAACTCCAACAACAGTAGCTGTACTACTAATTTATAAAACTTTAGTACTGACAAGGGGAAGTGAATAGGAATCTAATTTTTACGTTTGATTCTCCATTTTGTCAGGTTTAGTTGGCGATGAAGATAGTCATTCTTTATAAAAATATGACTCTTATAATGATTTGATTCAACTTTAAATCTTTGGGTAGAATGTCTGTAATGGCTTTTTAGTTACTGATATATAGTGGGTTATTGAGTGTGTTTTTAGCACTTATTTTTTAGTTTACATCTTATTGCTTCAGAATTTAGATTGATTATATATTTCGTAACGCAATTTTGATTCGGCCCAAACGAGAATTTATTTATGTAGGAGATTGGTGGGCGGTGCATAGCTATTTAAGTATACGGCGACACCTCTCAATTATCATTTACAAGCAAAAAATAAAAAAGCCTGTTAATTGAAAAATTAACAGGCTTTTTTATTTTTTAGTTGACCTGCCAGGGCTCGAACCTGGACTCTTCTGATCCAGAGTCAGACGTGTTGCCAGTTACACCACAGGTCAATGTGGCTGCAAAAATAAGAAAACTCTGAAAATAAATTGTTCTTTTATCAAAAATATTCATCGGAAAATTGTTTCGGTATTTAACCTATTCCTTAACGTGGAATTGTTCTGTACAGCAAAGGTGAAAATTTTAACATAACATAAGTTGTTTTTTGCGTTTGGGGGTATAACTTCTAAGCCGAATAAAGGGATATGGGAATTCAGATATCCGAAAAACTGCTTGCATTACGAAATAGAAAGAGAACAGATCATGAAAAATAAAATACTGCTTTGGCTGGTGTTGGTTGTTGTTTGCGGAACTGCTTTTTCGCAGGAGCTGCAAACCGGATTAAGTGAGAAATCTTTCTCGCCAAAAGATTGGTCGAAGGAGAAGGTAAACAAACAAATTACGTGGTATCAGTTAAAAAGCGGTGAACTGTTCGGGGAGCCGCAGAGTATTAATGTTGTTAAGATAGACCTGAGAAAACACCGCTACGATGTGTCAATGGTTTATTCCGATTCTGCACGCGTTCTTTTGAGTGAGATGGCTGAAGATAAAGATGCCTTGGCTGCCATAAACGGAACATTTTTCGACATGAAAAAAGGGGGATCGGTGGTGTTTCTAAAAGTGGATGATACAATAATAACGCCGCCCAATCCCGAAGCCGGGGCAATGATTCGGGAAGCGGCTTTTGTAGTCGGAGATTCTGTTCGTGTTGTGGAATTTCCCAAAGAGGAATGGGGGAATTGGCACCCTGCTTTCGAAGACATCATGGTTTCGGGGCCCATGCTGATAAAAGATGGGAAATTAGTTGAACCGGATTCTGTTGCCTTTAATACCACTAAGCATCCTCGCTCGGCAGTTGGAATCACACCTGATTATCAGTTGTTACTGGTGACGGCTGACGGAAGACACAAAGACAAAGCTGTTGGGCTATCTATGAAAGAACTTGGTATTTTAATGGAAGCGTTGAACTGCAAAAATGCCATGAATCTGGATGGGGGAGGTTCTACCACACTATGGCTGCAAGAAGAGGGAGTTGTGAATTATCCTTCGGATAACAAGCTTTTTGACCACGAAGGCGCACGCACCGTCGCCAATGGAATTGTGATTCTTAAATAACAGCGTATTTCTGATTGTTCGCTTTCAGCAATAACGCCTGTACCCTTTATCGAAATAAAAAGAGAATGCAATTTCGGATTTCGTTTTTATCTTTACGGCAAACAAGCTAAACCTTTACCGATACGGATATCATATTTCACAAATAACCTTAACAAAATGAAAAACAACCCGATTTACTTGATTGTAATGGCGGCTTTATTTGCTTTCACAAGCTGCCAGAATGCGACACCCCAAAAGGAAACGATTTCAAAAAAATGGACGGCAGAACAAGCTCAAAACTGGCAGACTGAAAACGGTTGGTTACGGGGTTGCAACTTTAATCCGAGTACGGCCATTAACCAGTTGGAAAACTGGCAAGCCGAAACCTTTGACCCGGAAACCATTGACCGCGAATTAGGCTGGGCCGAAGACATTGGTCTGAACTGCATGCGTGTTTACCTGCACCATGTTGCCTGGGAAGTGGACCAGGAAGGCTTTAAAAGCCGCATGGACAAATACCTTGACATAGCCAACAGCCATGGGATAAAAACCATTTTTGTTTTTTTCGACGACTGTTGGAATCCGGAGTACGAGGCCGGCAAACAACCCGAACCGAAACCTGGTGTTCACAATTCGGGATGGGTGCGCGATCCGGGTGACCTGTTACACCGGGATTCAACGCTGATGACCACGCTCGAAACATATGTAAAAGATGTTTTATCAACCTTCAAAGACGACAAACGCATCGCACTGTGGGATCTTTACAACGAGCCGGGCAATTCGGGATACGACAACAAATCGATGCCACTTCTGAAGAAAGTTTTCGAATGGGGATGGGAAATCCGCCCTTCTCAGCCACTGTCGGCAGGCGTGTGGAAAGCGTCGTTAACCGACTTAAATAAGTTTCAACTCGAAAACTCCGATATTATCACCTACCACAATTACGAAGGGCCGGAGCAACATCAGGCTGCCATCGACACCTTGAAAACCTACGGTCGTCCGCTCGTTTGCACCGAGTACATGGCACGCCGTAACAACAGTCTGTTTACGAACATCATGCCGATTCTAAAGAACGAAAATATCGCTGCCATAAACTGGGGACTGGTAGCCGGCAAATCGAACACCAAATATGCCTGGGACGAACCTATTCCTGACGGATCGGAACCGGAACTTTGGTTTCATGAAGTTTTTCATCCCGACGGAACACCCTACAAACAGGAGGAAGTTGATTTAATTAAAAGCCTTACCGGGAAATAGACAAAAATGATCGACCGCAAAGTCGATTCATTCGAATACTATAATTCACAGGAGGGTGGCCAAAAAATTTCACGCCAGGGTATTCTCAAAAGAACGCGCACACAGAACATGAAAAATAGCAATCTGCGACCTTTGCGTTTCTTGCGCGTCTTTGCGAGAGGGTGATTTTATCTTTTTTTGGCCACCCTCTTTCTTTTTAACAAACACTTCCGACTGAATAAAAAAAATGGGAAAACCAACTGCCATCCCATTTGCTTTCTTTATTCTCATTACGAGGCCATTGCTTAATCCACTGCCCGGTCCGAAAAATTTAATACCACCTCATTTTTATCGGGAAGAATGCGGAAAACCTTGCTTGCTGCGTGAACAACAAAGTTCCCTCTTCCGGCTTCTACTTTGTAATCGATATTTTCAAAGTTCATCTTCGCGTTTTGTGCTTCCACCGAAGTAAAAGGAAGCTCTGCATTTTCAGCCACATCCAGGGTCAAATACCACTTAAGGTCGCTGTCGCCATCAAAAGTCACTTTCGTATTGTTTTCGTCCAGACTGATCGTAAAAGTGCCTGATCCGTCGTCCAGTTTCCAAACCACGTTTAACGTTTCGTTTTCTGAATGAGCTGTTGAAAGCTCCGCGCCTTTTAAAAGAATCTCTTTCCCGTCTTTTTCAGCTTTAAACCACAAACCGGCTGTTGTTTTACGTGAACTCCAGAAATATCCGTCTACAAACGGAAGCGTATAATAAATACACTGCGTTGAAGTTCCCCTTTCAGTAAGATATTTCGAAGCCAGGTTTTCGTCAAAAAGATGTACATCTCGGAAACGAAGTGTTCCTTTGTCCCAGTTCAGGTTGGCGCGGTAAAACCGGCTGTTGAACCACACCGTTTTCTGGTTGCTGCCGGGTACATCTTCCAAAACAGTTACAGACGTTGCCGGGGTGGTTTTGTATTTCCTACTAAACCATTCTCCCGACTCGGCAAGTGTTTCCACCTTTATTTTATGCTCGTCCCTCAATTGAGCAATTAACGGAATCTGAATTTCAAAACCTTTTTTCATGCTGCCCCAGGTAAAAGAGTTTTCCTGTCCGGTCTGCACGTAGGCAAATTCAAGGCATTCTCCTTCAACAAAATGTTTAAAATACCAGTTTACCCAGGTTGAATCGCCGCCACCTCCGGTATAAACCGGCTCCAACGACACAACTCCCTGATGACTCGTCCCCAAACCATTGTCGTACTGATGGATCGGATCGCTTCCCAGCATGCGGAAAATAGGTACCGGAATCTGGTTTTCGGCGTTTTGTGCCGGCATATAGGCATTCTTTGCACTTGCATAATAAGCCTGACTCCAGTAACCACCCCACATCGTGTAACCATCGGTTCCCACCTGGTCTTTGCAATTGCACGAGGCAACAATTCCATATTTATCGTACATGTATTTCAGCGAGTGTGCATCGATAAACCAGCAACCCATCGATTTGGGGTAGTAGCCAAGAATCTTTTTGAAATCTTCCATGTAAACATCCACCAGATTTTCGCGCTCCTCGGGTGTGTAACCGGTGGCAAAACCAACATCGGCATGCCAATCCCACGGATAACGTCCGCGCCATTTCATTCCTGCATTTTCAACCAGCGGCTGCGGAATTTCAAACCATCCACCTATTTCGAATGAGCTATCGGGAAGACTTTTTAAAAGAGTCTGATAACGGGAATCAAGCAAAGCATCGTATTGCAGCAAAAATGTCCCTCCAAGCCGGTATTTTTGCATCATCTCCACCTGTTTTACCACGGTTTGATAAAGCACATCTTCGGTGATTTCTTCGCTCCGGGGCTCCAGCAAACGAATAAAATTGATGATGTTAACGATCTTTGGTTTGTCATTCTCCGATGCCTGAACCGTCTCTTTTGGCTGGGGTGCCGAACACGAAACAAGCATTACGATGCTCAGTAACGATCCGATAAAAACTCCTGCTTTGTTCATCTTATAAGTTATTTTATTTGACAGGCTTTTGAACAGACCTGCTTTTTTCCGATTCTTTACTGTTTTATTTTGAAAGAATAAGTTCCGGAAGCAAGTTGAATTTTCAATTGACTGCTATCGTTTTGCTCTATCACAATGTTTTTGTTTTCCGAAATATCTTTGTCGCTTTCGGAAAGTTCTGCAGCGTTGATAAAAAGTGTGGCCGAACTATTCGCAGGAATTTGCACTTTGTATTCCACTTCATCTCCCGATTTTTTCCAGGCCGATACGACTTCTCCATACGGACTTTCGTGTTTCGCCTCAAAATGATCGAGCCCCGTCACAAAGTTGGGTTTTAGTATCACGTTTTTGAAGCCGGGTTTTTCTTCGTCGGGGAAAATTCCGCCCAAAGCCTTATAGTACCAGGCATTGATTTCACCAAACATGATGTGGTTCATCGAAATATCGCTTTTTGCATCCAGCGGCCAGTTTTCGTAAAACGTGGTGGCTCCGTTTACGATCCACCATCCCCACGACGGAAAAGTTTCCTGGGCTGCCACTTCGTAAGCCAGATCAGCATAACCGTTTTCGCTCATTGCATTCAAAATAGCTTTTGTTCCTAACAGCCCCACATCGATGTGTTTGCCATCCGCTTCCACTCTTTTGGCCAGGTTAGCAGCCACTTTTTCAATCATGTCATCCGGGGCCAAACCCCACTGCAACGGAAAACTCAATTCAGTTTGAAGCCCGTTGCCGTAGATTCCGGTTTCGCGATCGAGGTATTTGTTGTTCAATGCGTTTTTTATTTTATCGGCCAGCGCAAAATAAGTTTCAGCCTCGGCCTGTTTACCTAAAATCCGGGCTGTTTTTGCAAGAATGGTGGCATCCACAAAATAATAAGCAGTGGACGTAAACGCTTTCGGGGCTTTTGATTTCACCGGAACCCAGTCGCCCAATCCCCAATCGGTAATTCCGGTCGGGTACAAGTCGTTGATATGATCGACATAGCGTTTGATGTTTTCATAGCAGTCTTCCAGAATTTTTGTGTCGCCGTAAAACAGGTAAATATTCCACGGAATAATGGCAATAGTACTGGTCCAGTCGGGGCCGTTTGCCCAGGTATATCCCCAGCCATCGGTCGGAACAATTGCCGGAAGCACTCCATTGGGTTGCTGTTCATCGCGGTGATCGGCCATCCATTTTTCGTAAACGGTGATTGCATCGAAGTTATACAAACCGGTTTCAATGTTGATCTGTGCATCGCCGGTCCAGCCGTTTTTCTCACGTTGCGGACAGTCGGTCGGGTAGCCAAACAAATTCGATAGGTAAGATGAATTGGCCGCCTTCCATGTTTTATTCAGCGTTTCGTTCGAGGAATTAATTTCGCCCACCGGAGGAACATCGCTGTGCATAAAATAAGCCGTCAGATTCTTTTCCGCAAATTCTATCGGTTTATCTGAAGTAACTTCCACAAACTGAAATCCTTTGTAATTGAATTTTGGCATAAAAACATCATCGTTGCCACTCAGAATCACAATATCGGTTTGAAAAGGATCGGAATCATCGGTTGGGCGGTAATGCACATCAATGTTCGACATATCCACATGTCCGTCGTCGTACAGACGTTCTCCATGTTTCAAACGAACAGTTGTGCCGGCAGCCTCCTTGATTTTCAGCTTTGTTACGCCGGCCATATTGCGTCCAAAATCAACCACATAGTTATGATCGCTGAACTTTGTAACGGTCTTTGCGGGAATTTCAGTAACATTTCTGACCGGATGTAAAACCTGCGCTGTAATATTTTTGGAAGGAGCGTTGGTTTTCATCGAACCTCTCCACTTTGAATCGTCAAAACCTGCTTTGTTCCAACCCGCCTGTTCCAAACGCGCATCGTAATGTTCTGCGGTGTAAATGCTGTTAAAAATAACCGGCGATAGCGAAGTCTTCCAGTCCTGATCGGTAGAAAGCGTTTCTTCCGTTCCGTCTTCATATTGAATTTTCAAATCCATGCAAAACTTGGGGCGTGCGCGCCAAGGGGCTTTGTCGAAATACCAAACAGCAGTTGATTGATGATTGTACCAGCCATTTCCGAGAATGACTCCCACCGCGTTTTTCCCTTCAGAAATACTTCTGGTAACATCGTAAGTTACATAAAGTGTGCGGCGATCGAAACGGGTGTACATCGGGTCCAAACGATGATTGCCCACTTTTTCACCATTCAGGTACAGTTCATACAAACCTGCAACAGCAATGTATGCCCGCGCCGATTTGATCTTCTTTTCCACCTTGAATTCTTTCCTGAAATACGGAGCCGGTTTAATATTAAAATCATACGAATCTGAAATCCAGTCTCCTTTCCAGTTCGACTGATCCATTATCCCGGTTTCGAAACTGGCAACTTTTGAATAAGCGGTCCAGCTACCATTCTGAAGCTGAACTTTTACTTTCCAGAAATACTTTGTAAAAGGCAGCAGTTCTTCGCCTGCGTATTTTACGGGAATGGTTTCCGACTGAATATCTGTCGAGTTCCATGCATCTCCCGTACCATCAACTACAGCTGAAGAATCAGTCCCCACAACCACCTGGTAAGCCTGTTGCGAAATTCCTGGTTGATTGGTCTGCAGTTGCCATGTGAATCGCGGATTTTTTGTGTCGATTCCTATCGGGTTTTCGAGGTATTCACTTTTCAGATTTTCGGGTGCAAAATCGACAGATTGCGGGCTGCACGAAAATAACATGACAGCCACAAAGACGGATAAAACGGTTTTCATCGGATTTAGGTTATTTAATTCGAGTTCAATATTTTATATAAAAATGACACAATTTTTGATCCTTATCAAACGGGCATTATCAGTTTCGCAAAGGTTTTTCAAAATCGGCTTCCAGAAACTTCGTATCCTTTAAACGAACATATTTTTTCAAATCGCGCATCGCAATTACTGTGAAATGATTATCAGCGAGAAACTTCACGTATTCTTCAAATAGTTCGGGAGAAGTGGTCACCCACGGATGTTCAATATCCGGAACACCGTGAATGGTGAGTACTACAATTTTGCCGTCTTTTGCCTGATCCAAAGCCTGCATAATTTGAGGATTGTTGTCGTTCACCATCGACCAGCTTGGGATCAGTAAAGGATGATCTGCTGCAGGATCGTAGGCGCGATTCCCTCCGGCTCTTGCAAAACGATATTCTTTTTCGGCCAAAACTTCCACCACCGCTTCGCTCAAACTGTAGCCCGGGTAGGCAAACGAAACCGGTTTCTGAATCTCCATTGAATCACATTTGTTTTCGATGTAAACAAGCTCCTTCAGCAACTCTTCTTTCGAAATATTTGCAACTGCCGGATGTGTTCGGGTATGATTGGCAATTTCAAACCCCATATCGTCGAGCAATTTCATCTGTTTCCAGCTCATATACTTTGTGTTATCGCTAAAATTCGGAGGGAACTCACATACGAAAAAAGTAGCTCCAAAACCGTGCTTTTTTAACAGCGGCGCCACAAAACTGTACTGACTGATCGATGCATCATCGAAAGTCAGAACCACCAGTTTATCCGGAATTTTCTGGATCTTATTTTGCGAACCCCCGAACAAAGGCAGCAACAGTGCAGCTGAAATCAACAGAACAATACATCGGATTTGATTCATCTTTTTGAGTTTAGCTTACTTTATTTAACTCCAGCGAACTCAGGTTTTCAATGTTGACTTTGAAACCTGCAGGCACTTTCAACGAATAATTTAGCTGATTCCCGGAACGTTCCCACTTTAACTCAATGGCATCGTCTTCCACCGGTAATACTCCACTACATCTGTTCAAATCGAGATCGGAGAAGCGAATGCTTACTTCTTTTTTCAGGTAATCCACGGAACTTATTCCCAATACGTCGCGGTATAAAACATGCCCCAAAAATGAAGCAAATCCATGGTCGCAGCTTGCATACGCACCTACATTTTCCCACAGCGTCCCCGTTTGTTCTGCCATGTAGTAGAAGTAATCCTGAATTTCGCCCAGCATTTGTTTTTGCAAACCGTAACGCGACAGGATGTCCATCCGAAGATAGTTGCCGATAAAAGCGTTGGCACGGAAAACATCGGGGTAAGTCACTTTATCGTCGCGTTTGGGGCCAAAAGCAGAGGTCAGTTTTTTCCACAATTCAGGATGCGTTTCCGGTGTGGCCACATTAAAGAAGAAAGCATAATACTGGCATGCCTCCGTGGTATTATTGGTCACCTGAAGTTTGCCATCTGCTTCCCTAACGGCATTGTCCACAAAGAAACTTCCGTTAAACGACTGTTTCAAAATGGTTTGTTTTACTTTTTCCGCTTTTTCTTCCCAGAGTTTATTTTGATACAATTTCGCGGCTTTTTCAAGCGCAGCACTGTAAAGCATATTGCTGGGGTAATTTACATCCTGTACAAAATCGTTGGCTCTCGACCATTCCACAAAAATCCAGCTTTCCAGGTCTTCCAGCAGTCCGTCTTCATTTTCGAACTGAACAAAATAATCAAGCAATTTGGCAACACGGGGCTCCAGTTTTGCAATTAGTTCCGGATCGCCGCCGCGGCTGGCATAATCTTCAATCTGCACAATAAACCACATCGCCCAGTTGGGAATAAACACCTTATCGTTATGATCGGCCGGAAAACACATGGGCAGCATTCCATCGGGCAGAAAGGCAAAGCTATCGGGCAGTGCAAAATTCTCGTAATAATTATGTGCAATTGCCGACTTTCCTGTGAAATCCTTTTCCATAATGGCGGTAAAATAACTGTCGCACAGCCAGCCGGCCCGCTCGCGCGAAGGACAGTCCATGAAAATATCCACCGAGTTTTGACGGAATGTTTGCTCAGCAGCTTTGTAAATGGCATTTAACTTATCGTTGTCACAGTTAAAATCGGCCAGCGGGTGTTCAGGATATGCATATTCACGAAGGTGAACATCTTCCAAGGTACATTCGCCTTCCAACACCATTATCTTCAAAAATTTTAAGGTATAACTTTCGAACGACTCCAAATCATAATTTCCCGGTTGCAGTTCGTATACTACATAATTGTTGACATCCGCCATGCGTTTTTTGGGTTGCACATCGGCTTCGGTAAGTGTTTCATCAAAAATAAAAACCAGCTTTGATGGTTCCAAACAGCTCACTTTAGCTCCGATAAATCCGGAAAGGTTAGTTCCCAGGTCGCAGGTTATGAACGAATTCGCGGTAACGACAAAAGAGGTATGATACTTTTCTTCTGCGATTTCCTGCGCAGCAGTCTCAATTTCCTGTAGCCAAAGCGAAGGAACAGTTTCCAGTTCGTTTTCCGGGTAGCCTTTGAAAATGGGACTGATGCCGGTAAGCGCACGGTCTTTTCTGTAATTTGCCGGAATTATTTTCCTGAGCGTTCCCGTAGAATGGATTTTTTGCGGGCGAACTACAGCAAAATCAGGAAGCAATACATTACGCGGAAGCAGCTCTCCTTCGGGTTGTACGGCCAACTCCAATGTCTCTGTTGGTTTTGTTTCTGCACTTCTCCAGGCACGCGCATTTTCGTTTAAACGATAATATTCGGTAAAGGGCCTTTGAAAACTGTAACGTTCGGTTTTTTGCAAACGTTCTTTTAGCTCGAAAGCGCTAAATCCGGATTCTTCCCCGGTTGCTAGCAAAACATCGTCACCAACCACCACCTCGGCTTGCAGAAACGAAGGCTGATCGATGGTGTAATATGAATTTACATTGTACCCGGCCACTTCAACTGCCACGACGTTCGTTCCCGGCTTCAGGCGTTCGCTCAGTTGGTATTCATCCACACGAAAAAAGCCCTGAGCTGTTCGTGCGGGGCCATAGCCCAGGTATTTTCCGTTCAGGAAAACACGGTAAAGCGTTGAACCTGTAATTTTCAGTTTTATATCTTGTCCTTTTTCAGCGCTAAAAATTCCGTGAAACCCAAGATTCAGGTTCATTTCAGTCTCCCGGCCTTTGGCCCATACCGGGAGAGCCTTTTTTATTAGCCCCGGCTCGGCAGGCTTTGGAGAATTGCAGGATGTTAGGGAAACAGAAAACAGAAATACCAGCATCAAAATGCCAACTCTGTTTATAATTGGATTAGTCCGTTTATTCATTTCCGATTCATTTACTTTAGGTTGCTAATTTTATGCTTTTGCATCAAATTTAGTTGGATAAATCCACTTGGGTATCCTGTAGAATCTGTTTGCTGACAGCGGTCGAAATCACGAATTAGCTTGCCAATTCCTGATGTTATTACCATGCAACTTTTTGCGGGGTACTGGTCGGGCCTTCCATTTTTAATTGCCCGTCTTTGTCGAAATACAATCGATCGATACAAACCACACGGTCCCAGTTTGGTTTTCGACAATTGGCATCAGCATGGCGATGATAAACAATGTAGAGGTTGCCGTCGGGAGCTTCCACTATTGAATTGTGCCCCGGAGAAGAAATATTCCTTGCAAGATCGGTGGTCATCAACGGGTTATTATCGTCCTTTTTCCAAGGCCCCAAGGGATTTTTTGCATAAGAAACACCCACTCCGTAATATTCGTATCCAGTGTCATTGGCAGAGTAAGTCATATAATATGTTCCCTTTCGTTTAAAAACAAAAGTGCCTTCGTTGCAACGGTTTTTGTTCCAGTTAACTTTTTCCCAAGGCTGAGATGCCCTGGAAATAAATACAGGATCGCCGTCGAGGCCGGAAAGATCCTTTTTCAACTTAGCAACATAAAGTTCTCCGGTTGCTAATGTATCCTGCATACCATTTTTGCTAAAATAAACATATGGAGTACCATCATCATCTACGAAAATATCAGCATCAATTGCTGAATATCCCAGGTCAAACCAGGGTGTATGAATATCTACAAAAGGCCCTCCGGGCTTTTCACTAACTGCCAGGCAAGTTTGCAAATGCTTTTTTGCCGGAACATAGCAACTGTATGTCAGGTAAAACTTTCCTTTGTAATATTCTATTTCCGGCGCCCAGAATGCAGTCGTGCCGATATGATCAGCCGGGCGGGTGTATAATGCTCCTTTGTATTCCCACGTAATAAGATCGGTTGAAATATAATATGCAAAACCCTCACCTTCTGGCAAGTTGGTGGTCCCTGTCAGATAATAAGTTCCTTTGTATTCGTAAACAAACGGATCGGCAACAAAAATTTCGGCACCGTCGATTGTTTTCAACGGATTCGAATAGGTCTTCCGTTGATTTTCTGTAACGGATTCAATGCCGGAATTCACAGGAAAATCATAATCAGACGGCGCTAACAAAAATGTCCACCAATAAAGAAACAACACAGAAAAAAGTCTCATCGGTTAAGCAATTATTTGATTTAGGCAACATGCCAAGTAAAACATTGTCGGTTAAAATAAAAGAATAGCTTTTGTTTCAGTATCCTGTAGAATCCGTTATTCGAACAGTTTTTCCTGAACTTTCTTCATTTTTCCGGAAGACACTAAAACCTTTAACGCTCAAAATCTTTTGGTTAAAACGACAGGCCCCAGCAAGCCACTTTCACGCAATGCTTCGTCTTTGTTCGGACCACTAATCGTCCAGGTTTTTCGCTTTTCCTCCGGTTGATTTGCATCGTAAACCAGGCGGTTGAACCAGGTTCCCGTAACTTTTACTTCCAGCGTGTTTTTTCCTGAGTTAAGTGCATCGGTAATATCAAGCGAATACGGCGGTGTCCACAATGTGTCCAGCGGCTTTCCGTTGAGTGTTACTTCGGCAATCATTTCCACATTCCCTAAATTTAGGGTGAAAACTTCATTCTTCTTTATTTTCCCTGCTTCAAAGTTGGTTGTATAAGTTACCGTTCCCGAGAACGCTTTTGCTTCTGGACTTGTCTCCAGTTCTTTCCATGCCTTTAATTCTAATGTCTCAAGCGATTCCGGGGCTCCCCATCCGGCAGGAAAAGAAAGTGTCCACGGGCCTGAAATTGCAAGGGTTTCAGTTGTATTTTCAGCAGTCACCGGTTTTACCGCAACTTTTCCCTTTGTTCTGAAAACCACAAAGCACGATCCCGATTTGGGCAAATCAAACAAAACAGTCGTCCTGCCGTTTTCTTGCCCAACTACCATTGCCGGTTCTATTTCTCCGCTCACCGGATTCCATATTTCAGGAACCTCTTTGTTATTAAAGCTCAACTTGCCCTGAAACCCTCTTCCAAATGGTGCAGAAACATAATACCAGTCGGCACCGTCAATCTGACGATGCATCCACAAAGCATCGTTTCCAGCAACATCGGGAGCCATATCAAGCTGAGCCAATGCTTCATCGATGCTAAAACCTGCCAGTACCTTTCCTTTTCCAATGCTTCGGATTTTTTCACTTCCATCTCCCCACATATCAGAAACAGCCTTATTGAAGCGTTGCTGCGCAGCCTGTCCATCTTTTAAGGTTGCAAGTCCACGGGGAGCGTTTCCGATTACCGTTGCTCCGGCACGCACCAGCTCCTGTAATTTCACAAGTGTTTCCGGCAACATCCGCTCATTATCGGGCAACCACAATACCTTGTACTCCAAACCTTCGGGAGTAACAATCTTCCCGTTGCGCACCGAAAGACGATTCAAAAGGACGTCGGGATTGCAATAGTCGTATTTAAAGCCTTTTGGGAAAGGTGCTTCCTGATCAGGCTTGTGGTTGATTTCATCGCCTAAATACCAAAGTACATCCGAAACAGGTTTTCCCCGTTCTAACAGATAATTCAACCGGGCCAGGTAAGTCGTAAACTCAGGCATGTGTTTCCACCAGGTTTGCCCCCGTAAAAATGGTGTACCAATTCCCGACCCAAAAGAAGTACCCGGCGGTAACCAATCGGTTCGTGGATTATGTGTGTAGGTATGAAACACCAAATGTGTTACGCCTTCAATAAAATTAAGGTTGGCGACTTCTTTCAACATACTCAGGTGTTCGTCCCAGGTAAGATTGAATGAGGTAAAAGCCTCCGCCGAAACGCGGGGTTTTCCGTACATCCGGGCTGCCGAAGCTGTTGGTTTTATCGGTTTGAAATTGATTGCCCCTACATACGAATCGGAGTAGGGATGCCAGAATTCGCACATCGGCACATCGGCGTATTTAAAATATTCCATGATATCGGCGGGGAAAACATCGCCAGCTGCGGTTTCATAAATAATGTTCAGCCCGTTCTTTTGAGCCAGGCCAGCCATTCCTCCGTAAAATTTGTTCGCAAACAAATCACCGATCACTCCGCGCCAGTCGCGCAAAAACCGACTGGTGGTTTCCGGGCTGTCTACCACATAGCCAAAAACCGCCGGCAGCCATTTTCTCAACGCATATCCGGTTGACTGACTAAACGCGCTTTCCATTTCGTTTGTCCAGGTTTGTGTGTAACATTCCCAGCTATCCATCAGCATTCCGTTTAGCAATCCACCGTTCAGCGGGCCATCATTGAGTCGCCCGATGTAGCCTGCAAACTGTGCTTTTGGCCCCGATTCCGAAAGTTTGTCGCACTCCCATCCGGTTCCTTCGGCAGGTGCAGGTCCGTTTTTTCGCCCCGCATTTACATGCCCGATACGCAATATCGTCCATTTCCCTTCGGGAGCCTGCCAATTCAATTTTCCATCTTTATCCATGAAGGATGAGATGTCCCGCACATCTCCTGATTTAACAAATGCGTCCTCCGACTGACGTGGATTTTCGCTGTTTCGCACGATGCTGCGCAGGGTCCATGCAGCTTCCGACTCCCAATTGTTTTTGCGGGCCGCCGAAAGCAAGCGCAGCGACCGCAGGTTCATATCGTGCTGATTAACAATTTCGATACGATAGGTTTGAGCTCCTCCTGTTTCATCGCAGGCCAGTGAAATCGGATGATCAGACTGCCAGGATGCCATCGGCATCGGGATGTTCAGAATTTCCCGAGCCGTTCCGTCGGGTAAAATAGCAGTCACTTTTACCTGAACGTCGGGAGTAAAACACCAGGCATGATTGAATTTCTGCACATCGGAAAATTCGATGGTTCGCATTTCCACCGGTTTGGAGAAAGTAACTTCCAGCCAATGTGGATTTGCTTCAGTAGATGGTTTTAAATTGAATGAACCGTTGTGTTCACTCAACAAAAACTCTTTCCAGGGCAACAAGGTGTCGCTTTTAACCGCTTCAGGTTTTAGCTGTTCTTCCTCATAACCTTTTGGCGTGGGAAATGCCAGCACGGCAATGTCTTTGTAATCTCTCCAGTCTTCAGCACTTGGCTGTGGTACAGGCAAAACTTCCAAGGTTTGACCACCGGTAACATCTGTCCTGCTCCAAACGAGGTTTCGCATAGCATTGGAAGGTTCGATCCACGGACCACCTGACATGGCCCAGCCCGGACAATTCTGCATGGTAAAACGCAAGCCTAATCTCCGGCATTCTTCGGCAGTGTAGCGCACAGCATCATCCCACGATTCACTCAGGCAGGCAATCTGGGGGCTCACGCCAGGCCAGGGACCACCAAATTGTCCGTGAAACAAATGAATACCGGAGAGGCCCGCATTCGCAATAGCCTCCAAATCTGCAGTAATTCCTTCTTTAGCTACGTTCCCTCCGATAAAATGAAACCACGTTTCCGGATGATAAACTTTCGGAGGATTCTTAAACGTTGCAATATCATTGTCGCTGAAAGGCGCGTTCAACTCAGTTGCCGATGGAACTACGGGAGCCACTTCAGTTTGTGCGAGCCCCTGCAAAACCATCAACAAAATAAAGACACAGCAAGAGAGACCGGTTAGTATTTTAGTCATTAGGTAAAGGTTTAAGTTAAATATAACTGTCCCTAAAGCTATTCATAAAATATCAACCAACCACAATCTCGCAGAACCAAAAATAAGGTTGAGGCCTTATTCTGATTCGTAAAACGAATCAATGCTCTGTTTTATTCGCCGTTGGATCCATCCACTATTATGTAACAGACAGGAATAAGATTTAGAAACTATGATTACTGAAGGTACTTTTCTACTGCGTCCAACAGTCGCTCGCGCTGAACCGGTTTCGTGATATAATCAATAAATCCTTCCGCAATTGCCTTGTTTTGCTCGTGTTCAAAAGCATAAGCCGACAATGCAACTACTTTCGCCGCCGGATCATGATCCAGAATTTTCCGGGTAGCTTCGTAACCGTCCATTACCGGCATTTTAATATCCATCAATACCAGTCCAAAGTCCCCACCTTCTGTATATTTCCGAAATGCTTCCGCTCCGTCGTCGGCGAAGATTAACTCATCTGCCACGTCCTTTAATAAGTAGAAGAATAAACGTTGATTGATTTTATCGTCCTCGGCCACAAGAATCCTACGACTCCTATTGGCTTTATCCTTTATGGATTCTTCCATCTCCCTACTAATACATTAAAAAATTATCTATTTGAAAAAACGTCCCTTGGTTTTCCGTTTCCGGAAAGAAAGCTTAAAGATAAACTTTTAATACAACAATCAACAGCAAGCAATGAAATGACTTGTTTTATTTACTTTTGGCAAGAACGCAGACGAATCAAAAAAACGTAAAATGAAAATAGTTGTACTGGACGGATACACATTAAACCCGGGAGATCTTAGCTGGGATGCCTTAAAAGAAACAGGAGAGTGCGATATTTATGACCGTACTCCCAAAGAGCTGGTGGTGGAACGAGCGAAAGAAGCTACAGCAATTTTCACCAATAAAGTGATTATCGATGCAAACATTATCCGTCAGCTCCCTGGCCTGAAATTCATTGGAGTGCTGGCTACCGGCTATAACGTTGTTGACACAATAGCTGCCCGGACCGCAGGCATTACCGTTACAAACATACCCGCCTACAGCACCGATTCGGTGGCGCAGATGGTGTTTGCCCATATTCTTCATTTTACGCAGAACGTTGCCGGACATGCTGGAACCGTGTCGAACGGGAAATGGGCTCAAAGCATCGACTTTAGTTATTCGGTTAGTCCGCAAATTGAACTGGCCGGGAAAACGCTGGGAATTATTGGTTTTGGTCAGATCGGGCAGGCCGTTGCCCGCATCGCCCTGGCGTTTGGCTTGAAAGTGCTTTTTAACAACCGAAGTGTAAAATCAACCACCATTGAAGCACAACAGGTTGATATGGATACATTGCTTTCTGAAAGTGATTTCATTAGCATTAACTGCCCGTTAACAGAAGAGAATAAGGGTTTTATTAACAGTGAAACACTTCAGAAAATGAAGAGAACGGCCTTTTTGGTGAATACGGGAAGGGGACCCTTGATAAATGAACAGGACCTGGCCGATGCTCTGAACAAAGGAATAATTGCCGGTGCCGGACTGGATGTTCTGTCGATAGAACCGGCCACGCCCGATAATCCGCTTCCCAAAGCCAAAAACTGCTACATTACCCCGCATATTGCCTGGGCCACCTTTGAAGCCCGCCAGCGATTGATGGAAATAGCGGTAAATAATCTACGCGCATTTGTTAACGGGAGCCCGGTTAATGTCGTAAATTAAGAAAACATCAATTATAAGTCGCTGTTAATCATAATACTTATGCGCTTCATGGTTTGGATGCTAAATTGCTTCTGTTTTTAGAAAAAACGTTAAAACTGATGAATTGATTGCAGTTTTCATGCAACAAATCAAAAGCCATAAACGTTGTAGAAAAAGTTTGGATACAGAAAATTCATGGCGTTAAAAGTCCTTCATATTGTAATACTTGCTTCGGTAAAATACATGTTGACCTTGCCTTACGCAATGATCATCGGCATGGAGTATAAATATGCCATTCTGGCTTTGCTGGGTGGTGGAATCGGAGGTTTTCTTTTCTTTTACTACCTCACGAAACCGGTTTTGAAAGGTTGGCGTTTTTTACGTCCTCAGATTTGTCAACGTGTTCCGTCAGGATTCAAACAACGCCTTCAGTTTTTTTGCCCGAATAAAAGCACAAAGCCGAAAAAACGCTTTACGCGCAAAAAACGCTTGCTGGTGAAAATGAAAACCACCTACGGATTGTGGGGAATTATAATTGCCACACCGCTATTTCTGACTATCCCGGTTGGTGCTTTTTTGGCCAATAAATACTATTCGCGCCGCAAAAACATTGTTTTTTATATGATTCTGTCGATTGTTGGCTGGGCAGGTGTTTATTCCGGAATTATACATTTATTTCCCCGCGTATTCTTTTAATCTTTCCCGGTTCAATGTTTTCTCCAGCAAGGCTCTGTCGGCTCCTGCAAGATCCAGCTTCAATATTTCATCGGGTTTACACCATTTAATACTTTGGTGATCGTTTAAAACCATTTCTCCGCCTGTCACTGAACACACAAAAGGAATCAGCCTTATTTGTTTGTGGCCATAATCGTGTTCGATTGGCTCCAGCTTCATTACGACCAAAATTTCCAGCTCGAGTTCTTCTTTAATCTCCCGAACAATACATTCTTCTTCTGTTTCGTGATCGCGAATCTTGCCTCCCGGAAACTCCCATTGAAAGGCGTGATCAGAATCGGCCCTGTTTTGCGCCAGCAGGATTTTTCCCTTCTGAATGATGATTGCACATGCTACCCGGATCATTTTCTAAAAATAGAAAAGTTTCACGGCAATCCGGCTTTCTGGCTATCTTTGTTCAAAACCATCGGGCATGACAGAATCCGACATACTGAATGTTGTAGAAAGCTGGCAGAATTTCCATTTTGCTCTTCGAGAGCTGGAGCAAAATCCTGAATACATCCCTGTTTTAATGAAAGTGGCCATTTACAGCGACCAAGCCAACAGCTGGCGTGCCTTATATCTGGCCGACAAATTGCATGACCTTCATCCCCGGCAAATTGCACCTTATGTTCCGGAGATGATCGAACAATTGAAAAGGGAACAGCATCACGGGAAAAAACGCCATCTGCTAAAACTGATCAGTCAGAATCAGATACATCCCGACACTTTTGGTTTTTTACTCGATTACTGTATGAATACTTTCACTTCGGACAAAGAGCCTGTGGCCAACCGGGTTCACGCCATGCAAATTCTTTTCAATATATCGGAAACCGAACCGGCGTTAAAACCTGAATTGTGTGAAATAATTTTACAGGAAATGGAATTTCACCCTACACCCGGCATCATCAGCCGGGGTAAAAAACTTACGCGAAAACTTCAGCAGCAAATTCGGAAACTCTAAGCTGTTTTAGCTCGAAAGCTTATCAATCAGCGTCTGCAACTGTTCGTCGATTTCCTTATTCAGTTCTTCCTGCTTGTAATTACGCGTAATCACTATGAGGTTTTTCAGGTTGGCAATTTCCCTGTTCTGCTCCGATTCAATCGATGCAGCCATGTTATCGGGCAACGAAGCGTAATAGTTCAAAATACCCAGACTGTTTTTGGCCATTGTACGAACCACTTCGTTGGCTTTATCTGCTGCTCCGGCACGGTAGTATTGTTCCACTGCCGGGAAAGAATCATAGGTGTAGGGAATAATCTCGTTGGGGAAAAGCTCAAACATCCGATCAACCACTTCAATCGCTTTGTCTTTTTTGCCTTCCTGAACCAACGCTTCAGCCAATCGGGCAAACATATAGCGGGTTTGCATAATGTTGATCTGTTTCCGGTTGTATTCATCCATATGAATATCCGGACTGTTTACATTCCCCCAAACATACTTGTTCATTACATTTTCGTACAGAATATCGGTATCAATGCGACCACTCATAATTCCCTGACGCTTGGTTTGAATCGGGACAAAACGATAGGCCAGACCTTCGAACTGCAACCAATCCAGGAAATGCACATTTCCGGTATAAAGCAAACTGTGATCGATATAAACAGGGCGTTCCCAGTTATTGGCAGCAATCATGTTCAGCAGCGCCATTTCGCTTTTGCCGATCATACTTTTATTGATTTTAATTTCGACACGATCCGCAATTAAATCAGCATCTTTGGCTTTTACGGTTCCGCTATCGAGCACTTTTTGTTTATCCACCGTAATATGAAATTCTTTTGAAGGAAGGTAATCAATCGTTTCGCCAGACGTGACTTTAACCTTGGTGCGCACATCGTCGCTTCCGAGAAATTCCATGGCATCGCTCAGTTCCACCGATTCTTTAAAGCGTTCGTGAATCAAAATCGCATCCATTCTTCCCATATAATATTTATCGCGGCTGAACGTGAACGGAATGGGGGGAGCATCGTTGGTGGTAAATTGTTGCTGATAAATATACCAATCCATCCCCAGGTAGCTGATGTTGATGATTTTGATATCGGGACGAACGCCTTCCACTTCCTGCACATACCAAAGCGGGAAAGTATCGTTATCGCCATAGGTAAACAAAATGGCGTTTGGCGCACACGACTCCAGGTAGTTTTTCGCATAATCACGGGTCATGTATTTACCCGACCGATCGTGGTCATTCCAGTTTTGCGAGGCCAGTACGCCCGGCACCAAACCCAGCGACAAAACAGTGACCAAAACGGCTCCCGGCGCTCCTTTCAGCACCTTGCTGATAACGCTGTAAAATGCCGGCACCGCCAAACCGATCCAGATTGCAAACGCATAAAACGAACCGGCATAAGCATAATCGCGTTCGCGGGGCTGATACGGATACTGATTCAGGTAAACTACAATTGCAATTCCGGTTAAAACAAAAAGCATCATGGTAACCGCAAATGTTTCCTTTCCTTTTTTCCCCTGATTGTACTGGAAAAACAATCCGATCAGACCAAATAGAAGGGGCAGAAAATAATAGACATTCCGGCTGGCGTCGTTTTTCATAAAATCGGGCATTTCATCGCGCGGACCGACTTTTACCTTGTCGAAAAACTCAATACCGCTTACCCAGTTACCGTTTTCAAATCCTCCATGTCCCTGAATATCGTTTTGTCTTCCAACAAAGTTCCACATAAAATAGCGCATGTACATGTGCCCCAACTGATAGGAGAAAAAGAAACGCAGATTCTCCGCAAATGTGGGTTTCATCAAAGTTTTAACCTCACCGCGCTCATTTACCCGAACAGGAGTACCTTTTACTTTTCCCCAGTCTTTATATGCCTGGATGTGGTTATCGGCGCTACTGTACATTCTTGGGAAAATGGTTTCCATCTTCTCGTCGTAAATTAATGAACCGGGCATTGATCCCGTCATTTTATATTTCCCGTCAACTTTATTGTATTGAACTTTGGGTTCGCCGTTGGCAATGGGCGATGCATTGTAATACGGCCCGTAAAACAACGGACGATCGCCGTACTGTTCGCGGTTCAGGTAACGCACCAACGAAAAGGCATTATCCGGTGCATTCTGATTCATTGGAGGATTGGCAGATGCCCGAATAACAATCAGGCCAAACGAAGAATAGCCAATGATAATTACCATTACCATGGTGATGGCGGTATTCCAAATCACCATATTCCGGTTCCGGGTATATCGAAGTCCCCAAAAGGCGGCTACTGCGAGTAAAACAAACATGAAAATGATTCCGGAATTAAACGGTAATCCAAAACCATTCACAAAAATACGGTCGATTACAAAAGCGATCCTAGGCAAACCGGGAATAATTCCATACTGAATACCCAGCAGAATACCCATTGAGGCGATTAAAGCTGTGATCACTCCTTTCCACGAAAATTCATATTTTTTGAAATAATATACCAATCCAATTGCAGGAATGGCGAGCAAATTCAACAGATGAACGCCTATCGACAGTCCTACGAGGTAGGCAATTAAAATCAGCCAGCGGTTCGAGTTTTTTTCTTCGGCTACGTTTTCCCATTTCAAAATCGCCCAAAAAACCAGCGCCGTGAAAAATGACGACAAGGCATACACTTCTCCTTCAACCGCTGAGAACCAAAAAGAATCGGTAAATGTAAACGCCAGCGCGCCAAGCAAACCGCTTCCCCAAACCGCAATTTGTTCACCGGAAGAAAGTTGTTCATCTGTAAAAAGTTTTCGGGCAAGGTGTACAATGGTCCAGTAAAGAATCATAATGGTACCTGCGCTGGCCAGCGCCGACATCGCGTTTACCATTACAGCCGCCTTGCTGGCATCGGGTGCGAACAAGGTGAAAATGCGACCCAAAATCATAAAAGTCGGCGCCCCGGGAGGGTGTCCAACTTCCAGTTTAAAAGCACTGGTAATAAATTCGCCACAATCCCACCAGCTAACGGTAGGTTCCATCGTTAACAAATAGGTGATGGCAGCAATGATAAATACAATCCAGCCAAGAATATTATTGATAAGTTGGGTGCGTTGCATGATCGACTTTTTTGATTAATGGCAAAGATAAAGTTTTAAACCAATTAACGTCTTTAAAATATATCCGGTATCCATGGTTGATACGATGCAAACTATTCACTACAGGCATTTTACTGCCATCCGGGGATATTGAACCGCATTTGCATACGGTAACAGCCACATTCACAGTCGAAAAGAATGAATTTTCAAAAAATATCTATGCGACCCTTGCAGAATAAATTTTTTTTATACTTTTGCACCGTCCTTAACAAAAGGGCATTAAAGGACTGACCTGTGGTGTAACTGGCAACACGTCTGATTTTGGTTCAGAAGAGTCCAGGTTCGAGCCCTGGCAGGTCAACCAATAACGAAAGGAATTCACAAAAGTGGGTTCCTTTTTTTTATCTCTGGATTTCCTTAATAACCCATTCCATGTGATCAATTAAACTTTCTGTGGGGAAACAAATTTCAAGCATATATTTTGGCTAGTCTAAACAGGAAGAAACGAATATCGCGAACTCCCCTGAATTGATTTCTGAAGGCTTTAATCTTGAGCGATGAAATGTATCCTAGTCTGGAAAACAGAAAAGGGAAAAACTCTCGTTTTCCCCTTTTTTGTGGTGCCACTCGGAGTCGAACCAAGGACACACGGATTTTCAGTCCGTTGCTCTACCAACTGAGCTATGGCACCGTTTTTATTTTGGTGTTGCAAAAGTAGACATTTTTTTGAAACTCCAAAGAAAAAATGCAGAATTTGAAAAAAAATCAATCATTGTTTTTCATGGCTGGTTTTTACGACTGGCGGCGCTTGTCATCATTCATGGGTTTCCCCGAAATCGTGAGTTCGCAATTGAATACTTTTCTTACTTTTGCAGGCTGATTATAATACATAATGGTAGAGACTGATTTTCTGACACATACATTGGGTAACGGAATTCGCATTATTCACCAGTTTACCGACTCGCCGGTAGGGCACCTGGGGGTATTGATTAATGCGGGATCGCGCGATGAACAGGAGGAGGAACACGGTTTGGCTCATTTTATCGAGCATTCGGTGTTTAAGGGAACCCAAAAAAGAAAAGCTTTTCATATTCTGTCGCGGATTGAGGGAGTGGGAGGAGAGCTAAATGCCTATACTACCAAGGAAGAAACCGTTCTGTATGCGACCTTTTTAACCGATTATTACGAGCGTTCGGCAGAGTTGCTCAGCGATATTTTGTTTCACAGCGTTTATCCCGAGAAAGAATTAAAGCGCGAGAAAGAAGTAGTGGTTGAGGAGATCAATTCGTATAAGGATTCGCCATCGGAGCTTATTTTTGATGAATTTGAAGAGTTGGTTTTTGACGGTCATCCTATTGCACGGAATATTTTGGGAACCAAGAAAAATGTCAGGGCATTTACTCGCGACTCGATTTTCCGGTTTATCGAAAACAACTACCACACCGATCAAATGGTGATCAGCTCGGTGGGGAATGTCGATTTTGGCGTGCTTGTTAAAATGCTCGAAAAGTATTTTGGAATGGCGCCTGCCAAACTGCGAAACAATACACGCGTTCAGTTTGATAATTATAAACCGCAACAGCTGGTGGTACAAAAGGATACTTTTCAGTCGCATTGTATCATTGGTAATACCTCGTTCGATGCCAATCATCCGCTGCGAACGGTAATGGTTTTACTCAATAATATTTTGGGAGGTCAGGCTATGAATTCACGGTTGAACCTTGCTTTACGCGAACGCCGGGGAATGGCTTACAATGTGGAATCGGGTTACACGGCTTACTCCGATACCGGGCTTTTCAGCGTGTATTTTGGTACTGACAAGGAAAATCTTGATAAAGCGCAGGCGCTGGTCCAAAAAGAGTTTGATCTGTTGCGTTCTAAAAAACTGGGTGCAGTGCAGCTCAGCAATGCCAAGAAACAACTGATCGGACAGATTGCAATTGCTACCGAAAGCCACGACGACATGATGCTGTCGATTGCGAAAAGTTACCTGTTGTACGATAAGGTAGATCCGTTGCGCGTGGTGTTTAAAACCATCGAAGAAATCACTGCGGAACAGTTGTTGGAAGTGGCCAACCTGGTGCTCGATAAAAACCAGATGAGTACCTTGATTTATAAGTAATCTGAACGTTTTCGAAAATGAACCGGCAAAAAGACATAGATCAGTACATCAGAGATCACATAGATCAGGAAGACGAAGTACTGAAAGAACTCGATCGTGAAACGCATTTAAAAGTGCTGGGAGCACGCATGTTGTCCGGGCACCTGCAGGGACAGGTTCTGTCGATGATCTCCCGGATGATCCGTCCAAAATACATTTTGGAGTTGGGAACTTTCACTGGTTATTCGGCCATTTGTCTTGCGAAAGGATTGCAGGAGGGGGGAAAGATCGTTACCATCGAAATCGATGATGAGCTGGAAAGCATGGCCGCGAAATATTTCAAGAAAGCGGGAATTCAGGATAAAGTGACACAACGCATTGGTTCGGCGCTGGAAATTATTCCTACCCTGAAAGAAAAGTTCGACCTGGTTTTTATTGATGCCGACAAACGCGAATACACAGATTATTATAATTTGCTGATCGACCGTCTGGAGAGCGGCGCTTATATTATTGCCGATAACACGCTGTGGAGCGGGAAAGTGCTTGATACGCCGCGTACCGATGATTATCAAACCCTGGGAATCCTGGATTTCAATACACTGCTTAAAAACGACAATCGCGTAGAGAAGGTGATTCTTCCACTACGCGATGGTATGACGTTGATCCGAAAAAAATAGATTTATTCGGCTTTGTTTTTTGCCTTAAACCGTGGTTTCCGGTTTCTGTTCCGGCTGTTGTTCTTGTTGGGGTTCGACTCATTCGACGTGCCATTTTCCTGCACGTTTTTGTTTCTCATCTCCTGCTGGTTGTTTCGGGGACCACGGTTGTTTCCGCGGCGTTCCTTACTTTTATTGCGCGTCTTTTTCTTGTCGAAACGATCGAGTTCTCCGTCCAGCGTTACTTCCATCTGGCTCGATTCTTTTACTTTCTTACCGAGCAGGTCAACCTCGGGCTGTATGCCCCGTTTGTTTTGTTGAATGATGTCTTTGACCTGTTTCAGAGAAAGGTTGAAAGTGGTTCCCATACTTCCTGCAAGTGCATACCAAATCTCTTTTTTCAGGTAATCGGTTTTGAACGGTTTGGCCACGCCTTTGGCCAGTTCCAGGTCGAGCAGTTCTCTTGGAAACTCATTCCCGGCTTCCACATAAGCATCCAGTTCGTATAGCAGGCAGCATTTCAGTTTTCCGCAGGCGCCGGCCATTTTTTGTGCCGACGGCGATAAACCCTGTCTCAATGCTGCTTCGGATGAGATACTTGAAAAATCGGTACGCCAGCTCGAGCAACACAGTTCGCGGCCACACGATCCGATTCCACCAACCAGTCCGGCTTCCTGGCGTGCGCCAATCTGCTTCATCTCGATTTTAATGCGGAAATCGCGTGCGAAAATTTTGATAAGCTCGCGAAAGTCAACCCGTCCTTCGGCGATGTAATAAAATATGGCTTTTTTGTTGTCGCCTCTGTATTCCACATCACCAATTTTCATGTCCAGGCCCAGCTCTGCTGCTGCCTGCCGTGCCTTGATCATGGTTTCCTTCTCGCGGCCGCGGGCTTCTTTTAACTTCTCGATATCCGATTCGGTAGCCTTCCTGTAAACCGGATTCAAGGTATATCTTGAAGGGTTTTTAATCCGAAGTTTAAATTGTTTCTCCGCCAGATAACCGGTTAAAGTTACTTCGCCCACATCGTGTCCGGGAGAAGTGGCTACCACCACTTTATCGCCCCTTTTTACAGGCAGGCGGTCTATGTTTTTAAAATACTCCTTCCGGGTAGTTTTAAATTTGACTTCAACAATATCTGATTTATCTGAGGTGTCCGGCAGATCGCTCAGCCAGTCGTATCCTTTTACTGTATTGGTCGAATCGTTGTTTAATGAACATCCGTTACAACTCATATATCCTCTCCACTTTTTCTTTCAGCCTGTTATCCTGCACTTTCAAAATCAGTTGCATGATACGCTCACTGAAAATATTTGGGTACAAAGATTGAAAAAAGAATTGAATATCGTAATTTAAATACCGTCTAAATTAATACCTATAAGTATGAATATGTTTGAAATCCTTTCTACGATTAATGTTTGGGCGGTTTTAGTGGCTGCCTTTAGCGCTTTTATTGTGGGCTGGCTTTGGTACGGATTGTTGTTTGGGAAACTGTGGATGAAGCTAAATGGTTTCACCGAAGAAATGTTACGCGACGGTAAAGGAATGGCTATGCCGTTGGTGATGATCATCAACTACATTGCCACTGTTTTGGCAGCTTTTGCCATTGCAATGTTTATTGGCAGCGCAGCCGACATGCACTTTGGTATTTTTGCCGGCTTTATGATTGCTCTGTTCTGGATCGGCACCAGTCGCCTGAATGATGTCTTGTACGAACGGCAACCGTTTAAACTTTACCTCATTAACCTGGGGTACACCCTTGTAATCTACATCATTATGGGGGCAGTACTCGGTGCCTGGCATTGATTGACCGGCATGAGTTTGGTGGGCAGAATGCAAAAGTGTTCTGCTTTTTTTGTTCCTTTATTCTGCCGTATTGTTGAAAAAAATCTTTGAACAATCTGGCCCTGGATTTCCTTTCCGTAGCTAAACTTTTATCTTTGTTTCGCTTAAAACAAATTGATTTGACAGGACAGAAAAAATACGTGGAAACACCTTTGATGAAACAGTATTACGACATCAAAGAGAAACATCCGGAAGCAATTTTGTTGTTTCGGGTAGGCGATTTCTACGAGACATTTGGCGAAGACGCTATAAAGGCTTCCGAAATACTGGGGATAACACTTACACGCAGGGCCAACGGAGCTGCCAGTTATGTGGAACTGGCCGGATTTCCATATCATGCACTCGACACCTACTTGCCGAAGTTGGTGCGGGCAGGGCAGCGGGTGGCCATTTGCGAGCAGCTCGAAGATCCCAAGCTTACCAAAAAGATTGTAAAAAGGGGGATCACCGAACTGGTGACACCCGGTGTTTCCATAAACGACAATATTCTCGAAAACAGGGAAAACAACTTTCTGGCATCGGTTCATTTTGATAAAAAACGCGCAGGGGTAGCTTTTCTCGATATTTCAACCGGTGAATTTTTGGCAGCCGAAGGGACGCATGAATACGTCGATAAACTGCTGACTTCATTCCAGCCCAAAGAGGTGCTTTTTCAACGCGGACGGGGAAACGATTTTCAGACGCTGTTTGGATCGAAATACTACACCTTCAACATGGAAGATTGGGTGTATACCAGGGATGCTGCCAACGATCGCTTAACCCGTCATTTTGAAACCAGCTCGCTAAAGGGATTTGGTGTGCAGACTTTGCAGCTCGCGGTAATTGCTGCAGGGGCGGTGTTGCATTATCTCGACCTCACCCAGCATCAGCATTTAAGTCATATCTCGGGTTTGAGTAGGATTGAGGAGGAACACTACGTTTGGCTCGACCGTTTTACCATTCGAAACCTGGAGCTTTTCTCTCCGCTTCACGATGGAGGAAAATCATTGATTGAGGTGATCGATAAAACCATTTCCCCCATGGGCGCCCGTTTGCTCAGGCGTTGGATGGCATTGCCATTAAAAGACGTTGGCCCAATCACCGAGCGTCTGGAAGTGGTAGAGACGTTTATGAAAAATCCGGATGTAAAAGAAAACCTGGAGGAACATTTGCGGCAGATTGGTGATTTGGAGCGGCTGATTTCAAAAGTAGCTGTCGGACGGATTAACCCGAGGGAAGTGGTTCAGGTAATGAATGCGCTGAATGCTATTGGTCCCATAAAAGAGGCCTGTGCAGTGGTTGATAATCCGGCATTAAACCGCTTTGCCGAACAGTTGAATACCTGTAACCTGATTCGGGAACGGATTCAGAAAGAAATTGCTGGCGATCCGCCAACGGCGATCAATAAAGGAAAAGTAATTGCTGATGGTGTCTCGGAAGAATTGGATGATTTGCGTTTATTGGCTTATTCAGGGAAAGATTACTTGCTGAAAATTCAGCAGCGCGAAGGTGAAAGAACCGGCATTACTTCGCTGAAGGTTGCCTTTAATAATGTGTTTGGTTATTATATCGAAGTACGGAATACGCACAAGGATAAAGTTCCGCCAGAGTGGATCCGTAAACAAACGCTGGTGAATGCCGAACGTTACATCACCGAAGAACTAAAGGAATACGAATCAAAGATTCTGGGAGCGGAAGAAAAAATACAGGTACTCGAGACCCGGTTGTTTAACGATTTGGTGATGGCTTTGTCGGAATACATTTCGGCTATTCAGCTAAACTCGAATATCCTGGCCCGAATCGATTGCTTGTTGTCGTATGCCACGTGTGCGGTTCAATATAAATATTTCCGTCCCGAGGTGAACGAAGCTACCGATATCGATATTCGAAATGGCCGGCATCCGGTTATTGAACATCAGTTGCCGATAGGGGAGTCATACATTGCGAACGATGTAAAGCTCGATCAGGACGATCAGCAGATTATTATTATTACCGGGCCCAACATGGCGGGTAAATCGGCTTTGCTGCGGCAAACAGCCCTGATTGTTTTACTGGCACAAATGGGAAGTTTTGTACCGGCAGAAGTGGCAAAAATCGGTTTTGTCGACAAAATATTTACGCGGGTGGGCGCGTCAGACAATATTTCGCTGGGCGAATCAACCTTTATGGTGGAAATGAATGAGGCCGCCAGTATTCTGAACAACGTATCGAACCGTAGCCTGATTTTGTTTGACGAATTGGGGCGCGGAACTTCTACCTATGATGGTATTTCCATCGCGTGGTCGATTGTCGAGCATCTGCACGAACATTCGTATGCAAAAGCGAAAACACTTTTTGCCACGCACTATCACGAGTTAAACGAAATGGAGGGCGCTTTTCCGCGGGTGAAGAACTACAATGTTTCGATTAAAGAGGTAGCGAATAAGGTGATTTTTCTCCGGAAACTGGTTCGCGGAGGCAGTAATCACAGTTTTGGTATTCATGTGGCCGCCATGGCAGGGATGCCAAAATCGGTAATAAAACGGGCCGAACAGATATTAACGAAGCTGGAAGGCGGAAAAGAAAAAGAAAATTTGGCGAAACCTTTGGAAGAGATCGGTGAAAAAAGAGAAGGACTTCAGTTGAGCTTTTTTCAGCTCGACGATCCTGTATTAAAGCAGGTTAGAGACGAGATAGCAGGGTTGGATGTAAATAATCTGACGCCACTCGAAGCCTTGAATAAACTGAATGAAATAAAGAAATTAACCGGAATCAAATAAAGCTGTGCATTTATATTTTGCGAGATTAAAAAATAGCAATATATTTGCAACGCTTTTTAAAAACGTTCTTTAATACATGCGAGAATAGCTCAGTTGGTAGAGCACGACCTTGCCAAGGTCGGGGTCGCGGGTTCGAGTCCCGTTTCTCGCTCATAACAGAAGGGAAGGAAATGTCTATCCCTAATCCGAAAAGAGGATTGGGACGTCACCTGCCCGTTCGTTCAAGATCATAAGGATGCCCGGATGGTGGAATGGTAGACACGTTGGACTTAAAATCCAATGATCATTATGATCGTGGGGGTTCAAGTCCCCCTCCGGGTACCAAATGCGAGAATAGCTCAGTTGGTAGAGCACGACCTTGCCAAGGTCGGGGTCGCGGGTTCGAGTCCCGTTTCTCGCTCGAAAAAAAGCTTCACAAGAAATTGTGGAGCTTTTTTTATGGTCTTTGGCAGCTGTCATTGCCGGATGCAGTGTGAGGTAATGCATAGAAAATCATCGGTTTATTATGAAGTGCATATGTCGTTGTTTTTGATGTTTGACGTTTTATAGTAACTTTATGTTGAGCAGATGTAGTCAATAAGTGTGAGCTTTTGCTTTAATTTGCGGATAGCTAAAAAATTTTACGTCAGGCTATGAAGAGGTCAAAAGTAACAATTAAGGAGATGGCAGAAAGGCTTAAGGTTTCTCCGTCTACCATTTCAAGGGCTCTGCAAAATCATCCCAGTATCGGAAAGAAGATGACCCAGGAGGTGCATAAACTCGCAGAAAAATTGGGATATTACCCGAATTCACTTGCTGCCAATCTCCGAAGAAACAAAACCAACCTGATCGGTGTAATTATTCCCCGGATTGACCGGCATTTTCAGTCGTCGGCCATTAGTGGTATTGAAGAAGTGGCGAGTAAAGCCGGGTATTATGTTGTTATTTTCCAATCCAACAATTCCTACGAAAGAGAAAAAGAGAATGCACGCATGTTAATGAGTAGCCAGGCCGATGGAGTAATTGCCTGTTTGGCGATGGAAACCAATAACTACGATCATTTGCTTGCGTTTAAAAACAATAATGTTCCGTTGGTATTTTTCGACAGGGTATGTTACGAGCTTGAAACCCACAAAGTGGTTATTGATGATTTTGGAGCAGCGATGAAAGCAACCGAGCACCTGATTTCGATCGGATGCAAGCGAATTGCGCATGTGGCCGGAAACCAGCAAATCGCTATTTTCAGAGATCGCCTGCGGGGTTATCAGGAGGCTTTGCGAAGGAACAACCTTGCGCAGGAAGATGAATTGATTTACTATACCGAAGACTTGAGTGGCAAGGAAGGAGCCTTAGCCGCCCGAAGGTTCCTGGAGATGCCATCTCGTCCCGACGGAGTTTTTTGTTCAAACGATACCAGTGCCATCAGTGTTATTCAGGAAGTCAAAAGAACTGGATGCAAAGTCCCAGATGATATGGCAGTGGTTGGTTTTAGTAATACACCCGTGTCGTTGATTGTAGAGCCGGCACTCACAACTATCGACGACCATGCGTTTGAAATGGGGCAGGCAGCTGCCCGAATGGTGATTCGTCAGATTGAACAACCTCAGGAGGATATTGCATCGGAAACCATTATTATTCGAAACGATTTGGTGGTGAGGGAGTCGACCTTAAAACAGAAGCTTACCGCAGATTGAAACCGGAACTTGATTTTTGGGACATTTTTTTTGATAGCTGGAAACAAACGTTTGTCTGTTAGTAATTCTCAATTTTTTAAGGGGCTCTATAAAAAACTTTAATAGAAACATATTTGGAAGACAAACGTTTGCGTAGTTCGTTTTGTTTTTTATTTTTGTTGATTATTAGAAGAGTGCCAGAGCGCTGTAATTTTCTGTGCTATGAAAAGATTCATGATAATTGTGCTTATACCGATCGGAGTAGCGTTTGCTTTCCTTCTTTTTCGCGGTGCCGGTATTGCCGGAAAAGCCGGTCAGAATCTGGCAGGATCATTCTTTCGCGCCGGTGAGATTAAGATCACAGAACAAGATACTGCACCTCGGCTTCCGGATTCGGTTTTTTGCCCTCCTGAAAAATATGCAGAGGCGTATGGTGAATTGCGTTCTCCTCTTGAATTTTATGATGGTACTCCGGTAAAAACAACTACTGACTGGAGCAACCGCAGAAACGAAATACTTACTCGCTGGCATGGGATGATGGGAGAGTGGCCGGCGATCATTAAAAATCAGGAACCAGAGTATTTGGAGACAACTCGGCGCGAAAATTTCACGCAACATCACATTCGTTTTTACTGGACACCCAACGAGAAAACAGATGCCTATCTGCTGGTGCCGGATGGCGAAGGGCTAAAGCCTGCGGTAATTACGGTTTATTATGAGCCCGAGACGGCTATCGGAGCCGAAGGAGCGAAGCCTTACCGCGATTTTGCCAATCAACTTACGCAGCGCGGTTTTGTTACCTTGTCGTTGGGAACGCGCGAGGCATCAAAAGCCAATAACTTTTCGCTGTATTATCCTTCAATTGAGAATGCACAGGTTCAGCCGTTGTCGATGTTGGGCTATGCCGCAGCCAATGCCTGGAATGTGTTAGCCCGGGTTGAAGGCGTTGATTCTACCCGGATTGGAATTGTGGGACATTCGTTTGGCGGAAAGTGGGCCATGTTTGCATCGTGTTTGTACGAGAAGTTTGCCTGTGCCGTTTGGTCCGATCCCGGGATTGTTTTCGAAGAATCGCGTGAGTCTGTAAATTACTGGGAGCCCTGGTATCTGGGTTATCATCCCAAACCGTGGAGAAAAAGGGGAATGATTACGGAAGATAATCCGGCCAGGGGACTTTATCCGAAACTTAGAACGGAGGGATATAATCTGACGGAACTGCACGCTTTGATGGCTCCGCGACCCTTCCTGGTATCGGGAGGTTCGGAAGACCCGCCCGAACGCTGGGTGGCATTAAATCATGCCGTGAAAGTGAATGCATTACTCGGATATAACGGGAGAGTGGGCATGACCAACCGGCCGGAACATGCTCCGAATAAAGAATCGAATAAGCAGATATATGCGTTTTTTAGCTATTTTTTGAAGCGCAAGAACAAACTGGAAGGACAATAAATATAAAACCATAAAAAAGATATTATGACTAAAAGATTGATTTCGATGAAAGTAGGCGTATTGCTGATAGTAATGGCCTTTTTGAGCAGTTTTAGCATCGCGCAGCCGGTGTTGAAAGGGAAACGGGTAGGAATTATTGGCCTGGATACCTCACACAGTATTGCTTTTACAAAGGCGATGAATGACCCATCGGCCGGAGATACTTTTCTGAATTATAAAGTGGTGGCGGCTTATCCGCAGGGAAGTTTGGATATTAAGTCGGCAGTCGACCGGATTGAAGGCTATACTCAGCAAATGAAGCAACTTGATGTGGAGATCGTAGGTTCTGTTGAAGAATTACTTACCAAAGTGGACGTGGTGCTGTTGGAAACAAACGATGGTCGCCGTCACCTGGAGCAGGCGTTGCCGGTACTGGCTGCCGGGAAACGCATGTTTATTGATAAACCGATGGCCGCATCGTTAAGCGATGCAATGGCAATTTTTAGCGCAGCAGAACACTATAATCTTCCTGTTTTTTCGGCTTCGTCGCTTCGTTACATTGTTAAGATGGATGAAGTTGCCAGCGGAAGTATCGGTAAAGTGCTAGGCGCCGAAACATACAGCCCCTGTAAACTGGAAGCTACACATCCCGATTTCTTTTGGTACGGAATTCACGGGGTAGAAACTTTGTTTACCGCAATGGGAACCGGTTGTGAAACGGTAGTGCGTATTAACACGCCGGATACTGATGTGACAGTGGGAACCTGGGCTGGCGGAAGAATTGGCTCGTTTCGCGGAATTCGTAGCGGAAAAGATGGATACGGTGGTGTTGTTTACGGAGAGAAAGGCATTCTTTCATTAGGTTCTTACAACGGATATACTCCTTTGCTGGATAAAATTGTACATTTTTTTGAAACAGGAGAAGTGCCGGTAATAAAAGAAGAAACGCTGGAAATATTGGCCTTCATGGAAGCTGCCGATCTAAGTAAGAAAAAAGGGGGAGTCCCGGTTTCAATTGCCGATGTGATGAAAAAGGCAGAGAAAGAGAGCAAAAAGAAAATCAAATTATAACAATCAAACGAAAAATTATGGAAAACAATAGAAGAACCTTTATAAAAACAGCAGCACTTGGAACTGCAGCTTTATCATTTGGCGGAATTTTGCCAGGAATGGCTGCAAAAAGCTACCGGAACATTTTAGGAGCCAACGATAGGATTAATGTGGGCTCAATTGGAGTTAACTCCAGGGGATTGGCATTGGCAAAAAACTTTGCAATGCAGGAAAATTGTAATTTAATCTCGGTTTCGGATGTCGACAGCAGAGCTGCAGAACGCTGTGTTGGAGAGGTTTCAGCAGTATCAGCGAGTCGTCCTAAAATCTATGGCGATTTCAGGAAAGCATTAGAGGATAAAGACCTTGATGCGATGGTTATTGCAACACCCGACCACTGGCATGCACCGGCAGCTTTGCTCGCCATGAAAGCCGGCAAAGAGGTTTACCTGGAGAAACCCTGTAGTCACAGTCCTGCAGAGGGAGAAATGCTGGTGGAAGCTGCTGCTCGTTACGGCAGGGTTTTGCAGATGGGAAATCAGCGTCGTTCGTGGCCTAACGTGATTAAAGGAATCGAGGAAATTAAAGCTGGATCCATCGGGAAACCCTATTTTGGGAAAAGCTGGTATACCAATACCCGTGCATCAATTGGAGTTGGACAAAATGTAGCTGTTCCTGACTGGTTGAACTGGGAGCTGTGGCAAGGACCGGCTCCGCGTACAGCGTTTAAAGATAATTTTGTACATTATAACTGGCACTGGTTCTGGCGCTGGGGTACCGGAGAAGCATTAAATAACGGAACACACATGGTCGACTTGCTGCGCTGGGGAATGGAAGTGAATTACCCCGTTCGTGTAAGCTCAAACGGAGGAAGATACCATTATCAGGACGACTGGGAAACGCCCGATACACAAGTAATCAGTATGGATTTTGAAGAAGGCTTTACCATGACCTGGGAGGGGCGCAGCTGCAACGGCAGCCCTATTGAAGGTTCGTCGGTTGGTGCCATGTTTTACGGCGATAAAGGTTCTTTACTGATTACCGGAGGAAACGGATACACCCTTTTCGACAATGCCGGGAAAGAACTTAAAAAAGTAGAAGACAAAGCTAAAATTGATCCGCGTAATGCCGCCAGCCCTGCTCAGCAGTTGGATGCTTTGCACATTCAAAACTTTTTTAACGGCATTTTAAAAGGAGAAAAACTTAGATCGGATATTGATTCAGGACACAAAAGTACTCTCCTGGTGCAGTTGGGAAATATTGCTCAGCGTGTAGGCCGTTCTTTGGACATTGATCCGACTAACGGACATATCATAAAAGACAAGGAAGCCAGCAAACTGTGGACACGTGAGTATGAAAAAGGCTGGGAAATGAAATTGTAGTACCCTTGATTTACTTTTTCGATGCTTAACATGAAAAATACTTATACCCGTTGGCAACTGCTTTTTCTGATGGCCTTGCGATTTCTGATCGGATGGCACCTGTTGTACGAAGGGATTGCAAAACTGTTGAATCCACAATGGTCATCCATCGGATTTTTAAAAGAATCGCAGTGGATTTTATCCGGATTTGCGAAATGGGTGATCAGCGATCCGTCGATCCTGAGTGCGGTTGATTTCCTGAATACCTGGGGGCTGATTGCCATCGGGCTGGGGCTTATTCTGGGGATGTTTTTCAGAGTTGCTGCACTGTCCGGATTTGTGCTATTGGTGGTGTATTACTTCAATTGTCCGCCATTGGTGGGTATCGAATACTCGTTGCCGGCCGATGGGAACAACCTGATTGTCAATAAAACGCTGATCGAGGCTTTTGCACTGGCTGTACTCGCCTTTTTCCCAACTTCCAGAATTTTGGGAATGGATGCACTGATGGCGGGATGGAAAAAAAAGAAGGAGGAGAAATAAGATGAGTGATAAAAAAACGGATCAGGGACCTTCGTTACGCGAAAATCTTGGAATTAACCGGGATATGAAACGGAGAACTGTTTTGAAAGCGATGGCCGGATTGCCTGTTTTGGGCTTGTTTGGAATCGGCTTACTCAATAAGCGGGAGTACGATCTTTCTAAAAAGAATTCCATTATAAAAGAGTTGGGCCTGGATTCGCTGGAGCTTCCAAAATCAGATTACGGACAAACGAAACCGCAGGGCGACTTAATCCGGGTCGGATTTATCGGCTTTGGCACGCGTGCCCGGCAATTATCGCGTGCGCTCGGTTTTATTCATCCCGAGGATATGAAATCGTGGCAGCAAAGAAATTTGCTTAACGACTGGTTGCAACAGGAGTATTTGAATGTAGCCATCACAGGCATTTGCGATGTTTTCGATAACCATGCCGAAGACGGACTGGCTACTGCCGAAAACTATACGCGCCCGGGAGGCAACAGCGCTCCCAAATTACCGGTAAAACGCTATCGCACCTACCACGAAATGCTGGCCGACAAAGACATTGATGCCGTGATTGTGGCGACGCCCGATCACCATCATGCCCGCATTTCGATTGATGCGGCAAAAGCCGGAAAACACATTTATTGCGAGAAAAGTGTGGCGCTTCACGAAGACGAGCTCAACGAGTTGTACGCCACCGTAAAAAACAGCGCGGTTGTTTTTCAGCTCGGTCATCAAATTCCGCAAAGTGTGGTCTTTCAGCAAGCCAAAGAAATTGTCAAAAAGAATATTCTTGGCAAAATTACCCTGATCGAAACCACATCGAACCGGAATTCGGCAAACGGCGCCTGGGTGAGGCATCTCGATGCCAAAGGAAACCTGAAACCCGGCAGCGAATCAAGCATCGACTGGAAACAGTGGCTTGGCGAAGCGCCCGAGGTGCCCTTTAGTGTGGAACGTTTTTACAACTGGACTCAATGGTTTGATTACGATACTGGCATGATCGGGCAATTGTTTACCCACGAATTTGATGCGGTAAATCAGCTGCTACGTGTGGGTATTCCAAAATCAGTGGTTTCGTCAGGCGGGGTGTACTTCTGGAAAGACGGCCGCGAAATGCCCGATTCGCTGAATTGTGTTTTTGAATATCCGAAACATGACCTTACGCTGATGTACAGCGGAAACCTGGCATCGAGTCGCAGCCGCGGACGGGTTTTTATGGGGCACGATGCCTCGATGGAACTCGGAAGCAATGTCATCATTCATGCCGATTCGGGATCGACACGTTACAAAGAGCAAATAAAATCGGGGGCGATCGATACCGGCTCGCCACTTTTAACTTACAATCCGGCTTCACAGCAAATTGATGCAGTGAGTTCGGCTTCTGAGAAATATTATGCTTCGCGCGGACTTACAACAACCACTCTTAACGGGAGAAATGTTGATGTAACGCACCTTCACCTGAGAGAGTGGCTGGGTTGTATTCGAAACGGCGGAACAACCAGCGCCAATATCGACATGGCTTTTGAAGAAGGTATTACCTGTATTATGGCTCACCGCGCTTATGTTGAAAAACGATGCGTGGAGTGGGACGAAGTAAATAAAAAGATTATCTAAACTCTCTTATTGCGAGTCAATAAGAATAATATATCAAGTTTGTGAAAAACAAAACATCAATTATATCGATCGCAATCCTTGGACTCATGTTTTTTATTTTTGGCTTTGTCTCCTGGGTCAACGCCATCCTGATTCCATATTTTAAGATTGCCTGCGAATTAACGCACTTCCAATCGTACCTGGTGGCCTTTGCATTTTATGTGGCTTACTTTTTTATGTCGGTACCTTCTTCGCTTTTGCTGGATAAGGTGGGCTTTAAAAAAGGTATGATGATTGGATTCTTCTCGATGGCTATCGGCGCATTTTTGTTTGTTCCGGCAGCCTTAACCCGGGCATACCCGGTGTTTCTCTCCGGTTTGTTTCTGATCGGAACCGGACTGGCTTTACTGCAAACAGCGGCCAATCCGTATGTGACCATTGTGGGCCCGATTGAAAGAGCTGCACAGCGCATCAGTATTATGGGAATCTGTAACAAGATAGCCGGTATTCTGGCGCCGCTGGTTTTTGCTGCTGTTGTACTGAAGGTAACCGACAGTGAACTGTTCCGGACACTCGAAAGCGGAACGCTGGCTGTGGCCGAGAAAAACCACCTGCTCGATGAGCTGATCCGCAGAGTGATTTTTCCTTATTCGGTATTGGGAGTGATGCTGGTTGCAGTGGGCATATTGGTTCGCTTTTCGCCGCTACCCGAGTTGAATACCGAACAATCGAACAAAGAAGAACTGGCGGAAGGTGAACATGGCAAAACCAGTATTTTCCAGTTTCCCTACCTGGTTTTAGGAGCGCTGGCCATATTTTTTCATGTGGGGTCGCAAATCATTGCCATCGATACCATTATTGGCTACGCGCGTACCATGGGACTGGATTTGCTTGAAGCCAAAGTGTTTCCTTCGTATGTGTTGGGCGCAACCATGTGTGGTTATTTCGTGGGAGTGATCACCATTCCGCGTTTTATTAATCAGCGAAATGCGCTATTGGTTTGTACTTTACTTGGACTGGTGTTATCTGCAGCGGTGCTGATCTTTAGCGGATCGGTTAACGTATTTGGGCACCAAACCGATATCTCCATTTGGTTTTTGGCAGCGTTGGGGCTACCCAATTCGCTGATCTATGCAAACATTTGGCCCCTGGCCATCAAAGGGCTTGGACGTTTTACCAAACTCGGTTCTTCCATCATGATTATGGGCTTGTGTGGTAATGCTCTCACTCCGGTATTGTACGGAATAATGGCCGATCATTTTAGCGTGCGTTCGGCCTACCTGATTTTAATTCCATGTTACATGTACCTGGTTTTCTTTGCTGCTTATGGTTACCGGATCAAACGGTGGAGACCAGGTGTGGCAGCCTAGCTGGTTATTTAGGATAATTAAATAAGGAACACAATGAAACGGATAAAAATAATAAACGGGAAGTTGATAACTCCGTTCCGGGTTATTGAGAACGGAACCTTGTTGATTGAAAATGGGACAATTATAGGAGTAGGTTCGGGAGATATATCTTTTCCGGACTCAGAGGTAGTGGATGCCGGGGGGAATTATGTTTCCCCCGGATTTATCGACCTGCACACGCATGGCGCCGGTGGCTACGACTTTATGGACGGTACGGTTGAAGCTTTTCGCGAAGCTGCCCGTACGCATGCCCGTTTTGGAACAACGGCGCTGGTACCTACAACGCTTACGGCCGAAAAAGAAGACCTGTTGCAACTGCTGGAATCGTACAAGCAGGTGAAAAGCGAGAACTTCGGAGGCGCGCAGTTTTTGGGGCTGCATCTCGAAGGACCGTATTTTGCCATGAGTCAGAAAGGAGCACAAGACCCGCGTTACATCCGGAGTCCGCAACGCGATGAATACCTGGCTTTGCTGAATCAATCGTCGGATATTATTCGCTGGAGTGCCGCTCCCGAGCTGGACGGCGCCATGGAATTTGGCCGGGAATTGAGCAAAAGAGGAATTTTGGCGGCAATCGCTCATTCCGACGCTACTTCCGAAGTGGTGGCCGAGGCGCTGGAGAATGGCTATACGCACCTGACGCATTTTTATTCAGCCATGTCGGGTGTAACCCGTCGCAATGCTTTCCGTTATGCCGGGATCATCGAAAGTGGCTATTTATACGATCAGTTAACGGTTGAAATTATTGCCGATGGCGTGCATCTTCCGCCCAGTTTGTTGCAGTTGATCTACAAACAAATGGGGCCGAACCGGATTGCACTAATAACCGATTCGATGCGCGCTGCCGGTCAGGAAGTAAGCGAAAGCATACTTGGAAGTACAAAAGACGGGATGCCCGTTTTGGTGGAAGATGGCGTTGCCAAATTGCCCGATCGTACTGCATTTGCCGGAAGTGTGGCTACGGCCGACCGCCTGGTGCGAAACATGATCGAGCTGGCGGGGGTGCCGCTGTTGCATGCCGTGCAGATGATCACCTCTACACCCGCACGAATTTCAGGTGTAGAAAAACAAAAAGGAAGCCTGACCATTGGGAAAGATGCCGACATCACCATTTTTGATGCTGATATTCGGGTGTTGGCTACTTTGGTAAAAGGCGATATGATCTATCAAAATTTATAACAGACCAGAATAAAAAAGTCAATGAAAGGAGCAGTAATTTTTGGGGAACCAATTTGCTTGTAAAATCATTGTACAAAATTGAAAGAATGAAGATAAAAACCGAACTTCAGAAAGATAGCCTTTCTGTAAAAATATATTCCACTCGCCGCGAAATGGGCGAAAGTGCAGCCTTTATGGTGGCTGAAACCATATGTACTTTGCTGGACGAACGCGAGCGCATCAGTATGATTTTTGCCGCAGCGCCTTCACAAAACGAATTTTTGGAGGCTTTAATCGCTCAGCCGGGCATCGACTGGCAACGTGTGATTGCCTTTCACATGGATGAGTACATTGGGCTCCCGGCAGACGCCCCGCAGGGCTTTGGAAATTTCCTGAAAGAACGGATATTTGATAAAGTGCCGTTCCATGAAGTACATTACTTGAACGGACTCGCTGATGATCCGCAGCAGGAATGTGTGCGCTATACCGAACTGCTGAATGGTTTTCAGCCTGATATTGTTTGTATGGGAATTGGCGAAAACACACACATTGCGTTTAACGATCCGCATGTGGCTAATTTCAACGATCCGGAAACCGTAAAAGTGGTTGACCTGGATCTCTCGTGCCGTCAGCAGCAGGTAAACGACGGATGTTTTACTGCGATTGAGGAAGTTCCAACGCATGCACTTACACTTACGGTGCCCACTTTAATGCGTCCTGCTTCTGTATTTTGTATGGTTCCGGGGCTTACCAAGGCATGGGCTGTTCAAAAAACGTTAACGCAAACGGTCGATCAGAACTATCCCTCAACGGCTTTGCGCCAGCATCCTAAAGCCATTCTGTTTTTGGACGGCGAAAGCGCTTCGTTGCTGAACGAATAGTTTTATAACGAAATAGCAGAAAAAGCAGGTAAGCGCAAGTTTGTCTGCTTTTTCTTTTGACACTTTTTGCTAATTTCACAGCTGTTTTTACCAACTAAGCTTGATTGAATTCAAATCGTATGGAACGATGGGAATTCAGTTTGAAGCGATAACCTAAAAAATCATGAACAGAGCAATAACATTTCCGCTTCTCTCTTTTTTCCTTTCTATTTTTTCGCTTGCAGGATACGCGCAAGAGGTAAATATTACACATGGGCCGTATATTCAGGCACTTGGGGAAAATGAAGCAACCATTGTTTGGACCACTGATAGCAACGCCGTTTCGTGGGTGGAAGTAGCACCGGCTGGCGACGACAGTTTTTATGCCAGCGAACGCCCGAAGTATTACCAGACTTCAAACGGAAACCGGGTGGTGGGAACGCTGCATAAAATAAAAATTGCAGGTTTGAAAAAAGGAACGGAATACCGTTACCGTATTTTTTCGAAGGCGGTACGGAGTTACGAAGGGCACCGTGTTTTGTACGGAAACATTGCATCGTCGAATGTATATTCGAAAAAACCTTTGCGTTTTTCAACGCTCGATAAAGACAAAAAAACAATTTCATTTCTGATGTTAAATGATATCCACAGCCGGGTGGATGACCTGAAGAACCTATCGGGAAAGGTTGAGTACGGAAAGACCGATCTTGTCATTTTTAACGGCGATATGGTTTCGTCGATGAACGACGAGACACAGTTTTTCAGCGGTTTTATGGACGACGCCGTAACGATGTTTGCCGGCGAAGTGCCCATGTACTATTGCCGCGGAAATCATGAAACACGCGGTAAGTTCAGTGTTAATTTTCCGGAGTATTTTCCGACGAATACCGGGAAACTCTATTATTCGTTTCGCCAGGGGCCGGTATATTTTATTGTGCTCGACGGAGGCGAAGACAAACCGGATTCGGATATCGAATATTCGGGGCTGGCACAATTTGACGCCTACCGCAGCGAACAGCAGCAGTGGCTGAAAGAATTGATCAAAACCGAAGATTTTAAAACCGCGAAATACAAAGTGGTGCTGATTCACATTCCTCCGGCAGGATCGACCTGGCACGGCCCCAACGATATCCGGAATAAGTTTTTGCCGGTATTAAACGGCCAGGGCGTAACAGCCATGTTGTGCGGGCATTTGCATAGCTACGAATATTTAAAACCGGAGCCGGGACTGTATGATTTTCCGATCATTATTAATGCGCACAACACCTCGCTGGAGGTAAATGCCGATCTTAACAGCTTTTCAATTCTTCGAAAAAGTACCGACGGAGAAACCTTGGAAAAGCTAACATTCTGAAAATAAACCTTCTTCTGACGGAAAGAGCAGCGTCTTTATCTCGTTTCCGGGGATTGTTTGTATTTTCAGGAATTATCTAATATAAACCGATATGAAGAGACATGCTGGACTGATCATTTTACTGGCAGTACTGGTGGCTGCCTTTTATTCCTGTAAAACAACACCGGTAAGCAATCCCGAGCCTGAATTCATTACCATTAGCGGACCTGATCTGCTCGCTCCTGACGGGAGCAAGTTTTTTATTCAGGGCACGAATTTGGGGAATTGGCTGAATCCCGAAGGTTATATGTTTCAATTCCGGAAAACCAACTCGGCCAGGTTGATTGATCAGGCATTTCGCGAAATGGTAGGGCCCGATTTTGTCGATGAATTCTGGAAGCAGTTCAAAGACAATTACGTAACGCGGGAGGATATTCAATACATTAAAAGTACGGGTGCCAATACCATTCGAATACCTTTTCACTACAAACTTTTTACCGATGAAGATTACATGGGCCTAACCCGTGATCAGGATGGATTTCAACGTTTGGACAGTTTGGTGGAATGGTGCCGCGTGTCGGAGATTTACCTGATACTTGATATGCACGATGCTCCCGGCGGACAAACGGGCGACAACATTGACGACAGCTACGGCTATCCGTGGCTGATGATAAGCGAATCCAGTCAGAAACTATTTGTCGATATCTGGAAAAGAATTGCCGATCATTATAAAAATGAGCCCGTGATTTTAGGTTACGACCTGTTAAATGAACCCATTGCAACACATTTTACCGGAGAAGAACGGGAAATGCTGAACAAGCAACTTGAACCGGTTTATATGAAGGCCGTTGAAGCTATTCGCGAGGTAGATAACAACCATATTATTATGCTCGGAGGTGCGCAGTGGAACAGCAACTTCAGCGTTTTTACCGATTCGAAGTTTGATGACAACATCATGTACTCCTGCCACCGCTACTGGTGCGATACGCTGCAGGCCAATATTCAGGATTTTGTTGATTTCAGGGACTCGGTAAACCTGCCTATGTTTATGGGTGAAACAGGCGAGAACACCAACGAGTGGATTTCGGCCTGGACCCGGCTGATGATCCGCAATAACATTGGATACACCTACTGGCCCTATAAAAAGATGGGAAGTGAACGCGGAATGGCAACCATTCCAACCCCCGAAAACTGGGAGGTAATCGTTGAGTTTACCGAAGCTCCGCGAAGTAGTTTTGCCGAAATTCGTGCTGCCCGTCCCGACCAGGAGGTGGTGAAAAAAGCCATGCTTGAATTCATCGAAAACTGCCGATTCAAAAATTGTACAGTTAACGATGAATACATTCAGGCGATGGGGCTGAAACCGTGATTGCTTATTTCAGAATAACTTTAATCAGTTTGCCTCTGGTCAGCTGTTGGTTTAAATCCATGTTGTTCAGAAGCGCCAGTTGTTTGTACTGGTCTTTGGGAACACCGAAGTAAGCAAAAGCATCGGAAAGGGTACTTGTTTTTTGAACCGTTTTTATCCTGATCCGGTCAGGTTTTACATTTAACTTCGATGCATCAGTTAAAGTTGAAAAACCTTTCATGGTCGATTCGAAAGAAGGCCGGTATTTACTGAAGTCGGCATCGGCAGCAATACCATGGAAAGCGAATACTTTGCCGCCCTTTTCAATAAAATACGAGCAAAGTTTGATCACCTGCTGAGTTCCTGATTGTGTTTCGGAACTTTGTTGCGAGATGACTTCTACTGCATTGGCTCCGTTAACCTGCACATTCTTACTCTCAACTCCTGACAGTTTCAGGTCGGTGATCGCCTTTTGCGAAGCTGCTGCCGCTGTGGTTTCGTCGGAAAGTGCAAAGATAATTCCGGCTTTTTGATCGGGAGCGGCGATCTGCACCTGTGTGGGCGAGTTTACCAATGTCCAGCCCGATGGAAATGCAAATTTGAATTTCAATTCCGGGTGATAAAAAGTGTTGTTTTCCACAAAGCCCTGCCGCGGGTCATCACCATACACGATTCCGTCAATCATGCTGAGATAGTCGTTGTTGTCAACTATAAAATCTTTTCCGGGATATTTAGCCTGCCACTCGTCGCTGATTTTGTGGACGGTATTAAAACGGTCTTCCGGATTGGGGTGCGTCGACATAAACGTAGGCACACCGGCTTGCTCGCTGGCCATGTTCATTTTCTCAAGTACCTGGAAGAAATCGGCCATTTTGTGGGCATCGTAACCAATTTTTGTGGCATATTCCACACCCAATCGGTCGGATTCGCGTTCATTTTCGCGGCTGAAACTCATGAAAAGCAGCTGCATTCCGGCCATCGCCGCATCAGCCATTTCATAAATTTCTTTAGAGGCCAGCATTCCACCCAGCAAAACGGCCTGCCCAATGGTTTGGTTGGTTTGTTGTTGCGCCGAATGCCGTGCTGTAACGTGCCCCATTTCGTGCCCTAACACCCCGATCAGTTCTGCCTCGCTGTTAAACTGCGCCAAAATTCCGCGGGTAACGTAGAGGTAGCCGCCTGGAACGGCAAAGGCATTCACCACCGGAGAATCGAGAATGGTAAAATGATATTTTAAGTTGGGACGGTGCGAGATTTTGGCCATCTCTGTCCCTTTTTCTTCGATAAATTTTTGCAAGGCAGGGTTGTCATAAATTCCAAAAGTGGCAACCACCGACGGATGATACTGCGCACCCATGGCAATTTCCTGTTCCTCCGAAACAAACATGATTTGCCGTTTGCCGGTTACAGGATTTACAGCACATGAGGGAATCAATAAAATTAGCGCTGCAAGTAGCAACAGTGAAAAAATCGATTTAGTAGCTTTCATATTCTGAATGTTAGATGTGGTTTCTTTGTTTACGACTTTACACTCAATTTAAAACGGATTTAATCCCGATTTCGTGTTAATTGTTACTTTTAAAGAACGGAAATGTAAATTTCTTCAAAAATACGGACAAATCTATGTTAATACAAAAAACTGCTTTCCCGGGTTTATTTTTACTGTTGTTTTTTGTTAACGCTTTTGGACAACATGCGGCAATCGGCAAAATCGATACGGCGGATTTGCACGAACATTTGACTTACCTGGCGTCTGATGAACTTCAGGGACGCAGGTTGGGAACACCGGCCGACGGATTGGAGATGGCAGCTGACTATATTGTTGAACAGGCCCGGAAACTCGGCCTTAAACCCGGTGTGCCGGGATACAGTCAGAAAGTGCCCCTGGTTACTTCGGTTCCTGATCCGGAGAGTTTTATTGAAATTACCGGGAACAAAGGACGAACGGTTTTTCGTACCAACGATCTCATCCGGCTCGATGGAAGAATGGCAAAAGAAGCGCTGTACGATGCTTCTATAGTTATGGCCGGTTTTGGTGAAATTTCCAATGAAACAGATTGGAGAGGGAAAGTGGTGATACTTGCTCAGGGGCAGGCAAAAGATTTTAATACAACGAAGAAGTTCTCGTGGAACAACCGGGACGAACGAAGCAAAATACGTGCAATCGAAAAGAAAAATCCAGCCGCCATTATTGTTGTTACTAGTCCTCTTGATCATCACCATCAGGCATTTAACGAACTAAAAGCCTGGCTCAACCGCGAACAATATCGCTTGACCGATGAGCAGGAACAGGCAGGAATCCCGGTTCTGGTGGCCTTACCTAAATTAGCCGACAAGGTTTTGGGTGGAAAAGGAAAATTCAAAAAATACCTTGCGGCAGTTGCTGCAAGTCAGCAACACGAATGGCTGAAGGTTGAAGATAAAACGATTTCTTTCGCATCGTCAGTTATAAAAGGGGAACTCCATGCCCGGAATATCGTCGGTTATGTAGAAGGAACCGATCCGGAGTTAAAAAACGAGTGTGTGGTTTTTATGGCGCATTACGACCATATCGGTGTAGACCAAAGCGGAGAGGTATATAATGGCGCCGACGACAACGGCTCGGGAGCCGTGGCCATTATGGAAGTGGCTGAGGCTTTTGCCAGTCTCGATCCTAAACCCAAACGCAGCGTGGTGTTTTTGTGGGTTACCTGCGAAGAACTGGGGATGTTTGGTTCCACTTATTACACACAACATCCGGTATTTCCGCTGGAAAAAACAGTGACTTGTTTCAACCTCGATATGGTGGGGCGTGTGTTCGAACCCCGGGATTCGATCTGGAACAAATCGCCTAAAAAAGTAAAGGATTTTGATGGATTGTATACGCTTTCAAACAATGTATGGCCGAAGCTGGCTGAACTCAATCAGCAAAAATGTGCCGAATTGGGACTGGTTGCCGACTCCAGCCTGCCTGAATATTTTATCAGGGCCAGCGACCATTATAACTTTCATAAAAGCGGAGTTCCCATTTTGAATTATGCCACCGGTTATCATGCCGATTATCATCGGGTGGGGGATGAAGTGGACAAGATCAATTTCGAAAAAATAAAACGTGTGGCAGAGCTTTGCTTTTTGATGGGACTTGATATTGCCAATCGTAACGAGATACACAGAAAAACCACAGAAGAGTAATTTTTAGCCCCAAATGCTTACTCATGAGCCATAAAACAAACAAAACAATGAATGCTAAATTTTTGCTGACTTTTCTTTGCCTCTCAGTATCAACTGTTCTTTTCGCGCAAAAGAAAGAGATGGAAACCATTACGGAGAACGATCTTCGCGCTCACCTCGAGTTTATTGCCAGCGATGACATGCTGGGCCGCGATTTTAATACTGTAGTTTCGGGAGTGGATTTAGCCGCTGATTATTTGAGGGCTCAGTGCCGGCTAATGGGGCTGAAACCGGGGGTTGACGATTATTTCCAAAACATTGATATGGAAATGACGAAACCCGACCTGGCCAACACATTTTTTCAGATTAAAACCAGTGAAGGAGAAGTACTGGAAACCTTTACCGATGATTTTTTTGCACTGATGGGACCTCCAAACGGAGATACGATAGAGAGCGAGGTGGTGTTTGCCGGTTACGGTTGGTACAACGATAAAACCAAATACAACGACACGGAAGGAATAGATGTGAAAGGCAAAATTGTTCTGGTAATGAGCCGGAATATAGAACTGTGTGCCGACACTGCCTCCAAAAACCTTGATTTTAATACAGAAATGCAGAAAATGAACAAGATGCTGTTGGGTGGCGCCAAAGCCCTGATTCTTGTTCCCGACCCCTTGAATCCCGATCCCAAAGAATTTGAGGAAGTAAAAAAATATGCCACAGGCGGAACGATCACCTTAAAAGGGGTCCAAAGAAGGCAGGTGCTGCCGATGAACCTGATTTTTGGAACAGCCAGGCTGGCCGGTGAGTTGCTTAAACCCTCCGGTAAAACGCTGGCGCAGCTGCAAAACGAAATCAACAAAAGCGGAACTCCAAAGTCTTTTGAGATTGAAGGTATTAAGGCAAAAATTCAGTTGCCAAAAGAAAAGACCGCAGTACAGGGGAAAAACGTGGTGGCGGTGATCGAAGGCAGCGATCCTGTGTTAAAAAATGAATGTGTGATTTTTACTGCGCATTACGATCATATTGGAGTAGATGCCGGTGGTGAAGTGTACAATGGCGCCGATGACAATGGTACCGGAACTGTAGCTTTACTCGAGATTGCACAGGCTTTCCAGAGCATGAAAAAGAAACCTAAACGAAGCATTGTTTTTGCCTGGGTTACTGCCGAAGAAAAAGGTTTGTTTGGTTCCGGGTATTATGCCGGGCATCCGGTGTTTCCACTCGAAAAAACACTGGTGGATATTAACCTTGATATGGTGGGGCGCTCAGCTGAAACAGAACCTCCGGCCGATGCTGCCGAGGAAAAACAACTGGCGGGGCCCAACGGCTTGTATGTGATTACCGGAAAGCAAAGTACCGAATTCTGGGAACTGAGCAACGAAATCAGCAAAGAACAAAACCTGGTGTTAAACGATCGCTTGTCAAAAGCTTTTATCGACCGCAGCGATTATTTGCATTTCTACAAGAACAATATCCCGGTTCTTGGGCTTTCCACCGGATTGCACGACGATTACCATAAAGTTACCGATGAGGTGGATAAAATCGATTATACAAAAATGAAGCGGGTGGCTCAGTATGCTTTTCTGCTGGCAGACAGAGTGGCCAATCAAAAGAACCGGATTGTGGTAGATAAACCGGTGAATAAATAAATTAAAAAGGCTGATTCGGAATGAATCAGCCTTTTTAATTTTATTCGTTTACGTTACTTCTCTAATGCCGACTTTAAGCCTTCGGTAATGGTGTAATATTTTACAATCATATTCGGCACTTCCCATTCCGGAAGTTTTCCGTCAACCAAATATTTCAGGTACTTTTCTGTCACCTGTCCAAAGTGCGCTTCGTGACCCACTTTGAATTCATCCGGAATATTTAGTTTCCATTGGGTATCGTTTATTTTTTCCAGGGCAATTCCCGGATATTTGGCGGTCAGACCTTCAACTGCATTGTACAGGAAACCTGCAAAAGCTTTAACGTCACCGCCGGTCGATTCAACATACAATTGTGGTTTATAGCCTTCTTTTTCACCCTGCTGAATGATCAGGTTGCAGTTGGTGCCCCGCATAATCGAGTAGTGGGTATCACCGGTTCCTTCGGGAGCCTGAAAATTCCAGATTACCGAAACTTTAGCATGAATACCTTTTAGCGTATAGTTAATTTCACCATTGGCAAATACTTTAAGTACATCGCCGTCCAGATCTTTTTGCAAATAATCGGGATAGCTTGCGAGGCCGGTAACTTTAGTAAACATCTCCGGAGTCAGGTCAGTGGCCCAGCGTTTGCCCGACAAAACCTGCACATCAGCTTTGTTTAAAATCACTTCGGGGAACGCTTCCCACTGAATCATATCCACAAGGTGAGTGGTCACATCCACAATTCCTTCACCCTGTTGTTGAGTGTCGAAAAACCAGGCCGGACGTACCAGCGGATTTCCCGAAACATATTTAAAGAAGTGGTGAACACTTTCCTTGGTAATCGCCGGGTTTTCTTCCGATCCGGTTTGCAGTGTTCCAAACACTTCAGGCAACATCGACAATTCACGTTGGAGCATTGTTGTAATCTCATGGCGCTCGGTCATAATATCATACAGTAACACGCCATTTTCTTCGGCCACTTTAAAGGCTTCTTCCAGTATCGGAAACTCTTCGGGTGAAATTACCATGGGTTTATCTGCCAGAACATTTATCCCTGCTTTCACCGATTTTAAAATGTATTCCGTTTTTTTCGCATTATTACCGGCGGTCACCATAACGTTACCCGGTTTGTCGGCCAGCATTTTCTCCAGGTAATCCGGGCCGGTGTAAACTTCTTCCTTCCAGCTGGTCGGATTTTCTTCACGGGTATTGAAGCGTTCGATCAATGCCAGATGACTCTGAACATCGGGACCTTCAGGCGCATAAACATACACCGTTGGATCAACCTGATCAAACATATTTTTCTGAACCAGCGCGGCATGAAAATGCCCCGGGTCAAGTGTCATGATTTTTACTTCCCCACGGGCTCCGGTAAACATATTTTTTTGCGTTTCTTCTGCTTTTTGTGTCTTGGTATTTCCTCCACAGGAAGCTAACAAAACCAGCAGGGTAAATACCATACAATAATTCTTCATAATTCTTGATTCGTTAAATGTTGAAATAGGTAACCAAAAGTAAAAAAATCCCGCACGGTAGCGGCTTTTGTTCGTAATTATTGATGCGATATTCTTGTTCACGAAACATTACAGACGGATTGACCGAAAATTCTGAAGTATGTTTTACAGGAAGCATTATTTTTATGCATTGAAATGTAAACGAATTGCACGAATAAACGAATCATTTGAAAACTTAACAAGATGAGACACTTTCTGAGATTTTCTTTATTTCTTCCTTTTATTTTATGGATCTCTTGTACAACAGCGACGAAGGAGAAACCTGAACTCAAACTGTGGTACGATGCTCCTGCCAATGCAACGGCTGTGGACGACAAGAATGGATGGAAAGACGATGTTGAATGGCTGAAAGCGCTTCCGTTGGGGAATGGCTCGATGGGGGCTATGGTGTTTGGCGATGTCAATAACGAACGGATTCAGTTGAATGAAGAAAGTATGTGGTCGGGAAGTGTCGACGACAACGATAATCCCGAAGCACGCGAAGCTCAGCAGGAAATCAGAAGGTTGTTGTTTGAAGGAAAATACAAAGAAGCAACCGAGCTGACCAACAAAACGCAGATATGTAAAGGTGCGGGCAGCGGTCACGGAAATGGCTCAACCGTTCCGTTTGGTTCGTTTCAAACGCTTGGCGATTTGCGCATCGATTTTGGCAAAACCTCCGGATTTGAAAACTACCACCGCGAACTCGATTTAAACGATGCAGTGGTGCGTGTGAAGTATTCCCAGGATGGCGTGAATTTTCAACGCGAGATTTTTACCAGTTATCCCGGGCAGGTGATGGTGGCAAAATTCACAGCCGATCAATCGGGGCAGATTTCTTTTAGTTGTACTATGGACCGCCCCGAATGTTTTAAAACCTATGCCGAAGACGATCAGTTGATCATGTCCGGTGCATTATCGGATGGAAAAGGAGGCGAGAACCTTCATTATATGACTCGCCTGAAAGCCATTGCAAAAAACGGGGAAGTGGCCTGCAAAGGTTCTGAATTGGTGGTAAGAAATTCAGATGAGGTGATTTTGTTACTCGCTGCATCTACCGATTATAAATTGACTTATCCCGAGTACAAAGGACGTGATTATGTTGGTTTAACAGCACAAAGTATTGAGAACGCTTCAAAAAAATCATACAAGGAATTGTTAAAGGAACACGTGGATGAGTATCAAAGTTATTTCAACAGAGTGGAGCTTGATCTCACTCCTGCCGAGGTAGCTCCTGTTCCCACCGACAAACGGATTCAGTTATTTCGCGAAAGCAATTCCGATCCGCACCTTGTAGAGCTGATGTTTCAGTACGGGCGCTACCTGCTGATCTCATCATCGCGTCCGGGATGTTTGCCTGCCAATTTGCAGGGCTTGTGGACGAATAAAATTCAAACACCCTGGAACGGCGATTATCACACCGATGTAAATGTGCAAATGAATTACTGGCCCGCCGAATCGACCAATCTTTCTGAAATGCATTTGCCGCTTTTTGACCTTTTGGAGTCGTTGGTAAAGCCCGGCACAAAAACAGCTGATGTTCAGTACGGAAACCGCGGTTGGGTAATTCACCCGATTACCAACGTTTGGGGCTACACCGCTCCGGGAGAAGCTGCCAGCTGGGGAATGCATACCGGGGGGAGTGCCTGGATCAGTACGCACATTGCAGAACATTACCGGTTTACCGGTGATAAGGATTTTCTGAAAAAGATGTACCCGGTGTTGAAAGGCGCGACTGAATTTTACATCGATTGGCTGGTAACCGACCCTGAAACAGGGAAGCTGGTTTCGGGACCGGCTGTGTCGCCCGAAAATACCTTTATTGCACCCGATGGAAGCCGGAGCCAGATAAGCATGGGGCCAACACACGACCAGGAAGTGATCTGGCAACTGTTCACCGACTTTATTTATGCTTCAAACGAGTTGGGTATTGAAGACGATTTTGTGCGCGAAGTTTCGGAAGCCAAAAATGAACTGGCAGGTCCGAAGATCGGTTCCGATGGCCGTTTGATGGAATGGGCACACGAATTTCCGGAAGTTGAACCCGGACACCGTCATATTTCACATTTGTTTGCCGTTCATCCCGGAGAACATATCAATCCATGGGATACTCCCGATTTGGTAGAGGCTGCAAAAAAATCGCTCGACTACCGTATTGCCAACGGTGGTGGTCACACCGGATGGAGTGCGGCCTGGCTGATCAGTCAGTATGCCCGTGTTTTCGACGGTGACAATGCCCAAAAGAGTTTGAATACTGTTCTGCGCAAAAGCACTTCGCCCAACCTGTTCGGGCAGCATCCTCCATTTCAGATGGATGCCAACTTTGGAACCACTGCCGGAATTGCCGAGATGCTCTTGCAAAGTCAGGCCGGCGTGTTGCACTTGCTCCCTGCGCTTCCCGCAGAATGGAAAGACGGTAGTGTTAAGGGTTTTAAAGCCCGCGGTGGGTTTACTGTCGATTTCAATTGGAAAGAGGGCCGGTTGGTAAGTGCAAGCATTTATTCGGAAAAGGGAGGCGACATTCGGGTGTTGTACAACGACGATTATTCGCAATTATCCTTAAAAGCCGGTGAAAAGATGGAATACAGAGTGGATATCTAAATCAACATAAGCTATGAATCTAAAACGATACATTTTTCTGACGTTGTGTTTGCTGAACTTGAACGTTTTCGCGCAAACACCCGGAAATACCATTAAGGTAGAACCGAATGACGATCTTGATGAAATCGTCAGGAAATCGACTTTGGTCGTTCCCGATGATCGCCAATACGAGTGGCAGCAATTGGAATACATTGCTTTTCTGCATTTCGGACAAAATACCTTTCATGCTTTGGAGTGGGGAACCGGCAAGGAAGATCCAAAAGATTTTTATCCGACCGAACTGGACGCCAATCAATGGATTTCGGTGGTGAAAGATGCCGGAATGAAAATGGCCATGCTAACGGTAAAACATCACGACGGCTTTTGTTTGTGGCCCACCCGAACAAGCGACCATTCGGTAAAAAGCTCGAACTGGAAAAACGGTAAGGGCGATGTATTGGGTGAACTTGTAGCTGCAGCACGTAAGCAGGATATTAAAGTGGGCCTGTATTTGTCGCCTGCCGATCTTCACGAGATTGAACGCCCCGGAGGGACTTACGGAAATGGTTCAAAACCACACAAGGTTCAGATTCCCTCCGATCCCGACTTGCAAAAAACAGCAAAAAAGATTTTTGAGTACGAACTCGACGATTACGATGCCCTTTTTATGAATCAGTTGTATGAGATTCTCACGCAGTACGGGCAGATTGAAGAAGTCTGGTTTGATGGGGCCAATCCTAAACCGGGGACAGGGCAAAGCTATAATCGAAAAGCCTGGTACGATATGATCCGTCAGTTGCAGCCGGGAGCTGTGATTGCAATCAAAGGACCGGATGTGCGCTGGTGTGGAAACGAAGCAGGCCATACCCGAAATGCCGAGTGGAGTGTATTGCCATTACCGGTTGCGCCTGCAGATTACGACTGGCCCGATAAAACAAAAGATGATCTGGGAAGCAGGGAAATGCTGAAAGACGCCAAATACTTGTACTGGTATCCGGCGGAAACCAATACTTCTGTTCGGCATGGCTGGTTTTACCGCGATGACAAACAGTATGTGAAAACCGTTGAACACTTGCTCGACTTGTGGTACCGCTCCGTTGGCGGAAATACGGTGTTGTTGCTTAATTTAACGCCTGACCGCAGAGGACTGATACCCGATAAAGATGCGGCGCGTTTACGCGAAGTGGGAAGGATCATCAAAGAATCGTTTCAGGATAATCTGGCAGATGGAGCGAAAATGAGTGCTTCGGCAGCCATGGCAGACCACGGTGCAGAATTGGCAAACGACGGTAATGAAAACACTTTCTGGAAACCGGAAGACGGAACAACCAATGCCTCTTTCACAATCGATTTGGGGGAAGAGAAAGAGTTTAATGCGATTCTTTTACAGGAAGCCATTCGAACGCAGGGACAGCGGGTGGAAGCTTTTGCTATTGATGTTTGGAAAAACGGAAGCTGGCAGGAGGTTGACAACAGCACCATTATCGGTTATAAAAGCATCCGTCGGATTCCGATGGTAAAAACGGATAAAGTGAGAGTTCGGATACTGGAATCGCGCGTTGCACCTACGCTTTCTGAAATCGGAATTTACAAAACCATTGAGTTGTTCGAAAATCCTCAGATTGTTCGAAACAGGGAAGGTGAGGTTGGCATTCAATGTTCTGTTGAAAACACACAAATTCATTTTACGACCGATGGAGCCGAACCCACGCAAGATTCACCGGTTTATCAAAAGTCTATTCATCTTCCGAAAGGTGGAAAAATAAAAGCCATTGCTTATGCTTTGGATGGCTCAGGACAAAGTGAAGTAGTTTCAGTTGATTTTGATATCTGCTCTGCAAAATGGGAAATAGCTAAGGTCTCGTCAGAGCTGGAAGGAAATAAAGCGTTAAACGCCATTGACGCAGATCCATCAACTGTTTGGGAAAGTGCAGAAAGTGGAAGTGTTCCGTTTATTGAAATAGATCTGGGCGAAGAATTAAAATTGCACGGGTTTAGCTATCTGCCGGATGCAAAAGATGAAAGCGGAATTTGCCAGGAATATAAATTGGAAGTTAGCCGCGACGGTAAGAAATGGGAAACAGCGGCAACCGGAACTTTTGATAATATCAAAAACAACCCTGTGTTGCAGGAAGAACGTTTCGACAAAAAATATCCGGCGCGTATGATCCGTTTGAGTTGTCTGAAAAGTTTGGGAGGTGGTAAGCGCTTTTCAGCTGCCGAAATAGGAGTGATAACCAAATAAACGATTGCCGTTTATCGATGTAGCATTTCGCGGGATTATTTTGTGGTTTTGTTTATTCAACACCAAGCAGCCATAAGATACCCCCGCGAATATGTGCTCTGAAAACAGGATCTTTATAAAATTCAGGATCGTGGCCCAAGGCAGAGAACCATTGTCTGCCTCCTTCGAACTGGTGACACCAAACCAGCGGAAAAGACTGGTAGAAAGTGTTGCCGGGATATTCATTTAACTTATCGTCTTCGAGTGTATTCAGGTCAGCCACCATTAAAATGTGTATATCAGGGTTGAGCTGATCTGACAAATAACATTCATCTTCCACGGTCCATCGTTTGGGTAATGGTTGGGTCGACGGATGATTGGGGTCGACCACAAGAACATCGAAGGCCTGATACTTTGGGTGACGCACAAATTTTCCGCCAATCAACTGTACAAACCACGGCCAGTCGCGTTCAACGGTATTGGCTGCATGAATACCTCCAAATCCTTTTCCGCTCCGGCAGTACGCCTGAAATGCATCTCTTTGAGTCTGCGTTTCGAACACTTTGTTGGATGCATTGGCAAAAAACAAAGCATCATATTTTTCAAGGTTTTCTTTGGTCATGGTTTCCGGGTTGTCCGAAACATCGTACCGAATTTGTTCTTTGTCGCAAATCTCCTGGATGGCGTTTACACTCGCCGCAATATTGGCGTGTACATAGCCTTCTCCTGTTTTTGTGTATATCAAAATGCGTTTGCCTTTCACTGTTGTTTCCTGCGCGAAAACGATAGTGTTCCACGTCAAAGTCAGTAAAATAAAAAATATTTGTTTTTTCATTGTTGTTGGATATAAGGTAACGAACTGTCGATATCGCGGGTTATTCGGATCTGCCTATTTCGCGTGAGCCGCTTCCGGTTTCCAATCCTACATTCAGGTCTCCCAGTTCGGCCCGTGCAGCTTCAACAATCTCCATCAATTCAGCCGCTTTTTCGGGATTCCATTCGATAACATTGTACTGCTCCCCCGGATCGCGCATCATGTTGTAAAGCTCGGGTTCTTCAACCTTCATGTTCGCACGCGGGCCGCCGCGCCCGTCTTTCCCCGGCCGGGTGTTATAAGAAGCCCAGGTATGAGGTAGAACCAGTTTCCAGTTGCCTTTTCGTACAGCGTTCAGGTTATTTTTACCATAGTAAAAAAGAATGGTTTCGCGAGGTTCGGCGTCAGTATTGCCCTTCCATAGCTCAACAATACTGGTTCCGTCAATCTTGTTCTTAGGTAAATCTGCTCCTGAAATTTGCGCGAAACTTGGAAGAATATCAATGGCACAGGCAAGCTTGTTACAAATGGTTCCTGGAGGTATTTTGCCAGGCCATTTAACGATGAATGGCACACGTTGTCCGCCATCCCAGCTGGTGGTTTTCCCTTCACGTAAACCTCCTGCCGATCCCGCATGGTTGCCGTAGTTCAGCCAGGGGCCGTTGTCGGTTGTGAAAATAAAAACAGTGTTATCGGCAATTCCGTTGTTTTCCAGCGCTTTTTCAATTTCGCCTACGCTCCAGTCAATTTCCATCATCACATCTCCGTATTTTCCCTGCTGGCTTTTCCCCCTGAATTTATCGGAAACCCCCAGTGGAACATGTCCCATAGAATGAGGCAGGTATAGAAAAAATGGTTCGCCGGCGTGGCGGTTGATAAAATTCACTGCTTTTTCGGTGTAAAGCGTTGTGAGTTTATCCTGATCTTGCAGACTGGTAACCCTTTCGCCGACTTCGTTTCCAACCATAATGGGAAGTTCGGGAAACGTTCTTCTGCGGTGCCCTTCTGGCAGCGGATTGCCTACATCATCGAGTGGCCACATGTCGTTGGAATAGGGAATACCCACATATTCGTCAAAGCCATTTTGCAGCGGAAGAAATTTCTGAAGATGGCCCAGGTGCCACTTGCCAAAAATACCCGTTGCATATCCTTTTGATTTCAGAAGTTCGGCGATGGTCGTTTCGTCGGGATTGATGCCCACCTTGCTGTGCGGAGAAAGTGCTCCGGAAAATCCGATCCGGTTGGGATAACAGCCCGTGAGCAGTCCTGCACGCGAAGCACTGCACACCGGTTGTGCGGCATAGAAATTGGTAAACCGCATACCGCCGGCTGCCATTTTATCCAGGTTGGGCGTTGTGTAACCCGTGGCTCCGTAACATCCCACATCACCATAGCCCATGTCGTCGATAAACACCACCACAAAATTGGGCAGTTTTTCATTTTCTTTTTTTGAAGACTGGGTTGAACAGGATGAAAACAGAATGATTAAAAAGGCAAGCCAATAGATTGATTTCATAACGATCTGATTTAGTTGGTTTCCGAAATTAATGAATTATTCAAACATTACTACACCTTCCCTGAATAATGCCGATGCAGATATTCAAAAAAAACATTGATCCTGTCCACCTTTGTGTCTTCGTTTTTTGTGTCTTCGATGTTGGCAATCCAGAATTTTTTAGCCGAAATCGTCAGCCTTTCAAAGTATTTGGCCATTAGCGGATCGTCGTCAAGCAGCCATTGCAGGTAATCCGGAACGGCAACAGTACGCGGCTTTGTGTTTTGTTCCAGCTCAATTTGAACCGTGTCACCCTCCTGTTTCCCGATCATTTCCCGGATATTCTTTTTCAAATGAAGCCAGTGCCCGTTTTTCCCGTTGGGAAGCAAATTCATGGCGAAGGTTTTACCCTCCACAATTACTGTACACCAGATATGTTTTTTGGTCCCGAATTCCTTACGGCTGTCAAAGGGAAACTCTGCATAAACCCCGTTCATCGGGCCTTTTATCAGGACGGTTTTATATGCGAACTTTTTAGGCATCTCCTAGGAATTTCAGGTTGCGTTTCAATCCACCAAAACCGGCCCTTTTTACTGTAGAGTTCTTAAAAAGCTCATTAAAAAGCGGCCGCTCCATGTTTTCCCATTCTTCTTTATTTAACTGAAGTAATTTAGGATGAGGAGCAAATGAAGTTTCGTTGTGGGGTTCCGATTTCAGGTTCCAGGGACAAACATCCTGGCAAATGTCGCAGCCAAAAACACGGTTTTCAAATTGGCCTTTCAGAGCTTCATCCAGTTCGCCTTTAACTTCGATGGTTTGGTACGAAATGCAGCGGCGGGCATCCACCACCCGGTTGGCCACAATGGCTTTTGTTGGGCAGGCATCGATGCATTTGGTGCAGCGCCCGCAATGGTCGGTCACCGGTTTGGGATTGTCGTACGGGAGTTCAATGTCGACGATCAGTTCCCCGATAAAAAAGAAGCTCCCGTGATGAAGTGAAATCAGGTTGCTGTTTTTGCCAATCCACCCCAACCCGGCTTTTCGGGCCCAGGCACGTTCGAGTACCGGCGCCGAATCTACAAACGGTCGTCCCGAACAGGGGGCGATTTCAGTATTAATAAACTCCAGAAGCTGACGCAGCTTTTCTTTTAACACAAAATGATAGTCGGTACCGTATGCATATTTCGAAAGTACAGGAGCATCTTTGTCGTGTTGCATTTCTTTCGGGAAGTAATTCTGCAGTACGACGATGATGCTAAGAGCATCCTCAACCAGAAGTTTTGGATTGAGCCGTTTTTCCACATTTCGGGCCATATACCCCATTTCGCCGTGCATTTCATTTGAAAGCCAGGATTCAAAATGTTCCTTTTCTTCCGCGAGAAAAGAAGCCGGAACAATGGCACAGTCAGAAAGTCCAAGCGATTTTGCTTTTTCTTTGATTAAATCAGATATTTGTGTGGATTTCATTGAAATCAAAATTAAGAAACTTTCATTAATAGCATTTATGCGCATCGCTGTTGTTGATTTAGGAACCAATACCTGTAATTTACTGGTAGCCGAAATTCTGGAAGGAAATTTCAGGATTTTGCACCAAAGTAAACAGCTGGTAAAACTGGGCGACGACAAGATTCGCGAGAATGAAATCAGTGAAGCAGCAACAGCGAGGACGGTTGACTCGTTTCGTAAACACAAAAATATTATCCGGGAACTTGGAGGCGTGGATCGTGTGTATGTAATCGCTACTTCTGCAGTTCGTACTGCGGCAAATAAAGCTGAATTTCTCGAAAAACTGGGAGAGGAGAGTGGCTGGCTGGTGAAAATTGTTACGGGAGCAAAAGAAGCTGACTTGATTTTTAAAGGAGTGTTGCTGGCTTTCACAAATCTTGATGATCCTTCAGTTATTCTCGACATCGGCGGTGGAAGTAATGAGTTAATCGTGGCTTTAGATACGGATATTATCTGGAAAGAAAGTCAGCCAACCGGAATGGCACGTATTATTAACCGTTTCGGTCTTTCCGATCCGATCAAGGAGAATGAAATCAAATTGCTTCAGGATTATTTTGCAGCGCAACATGTGCAGGCCATTTTTAATTGCAAGCAGCACGGCGTTAAAATGCTGGTAGGGTGCTCCGGTGCTTTTGATACTGTGGTGGATATGATTGATGAGGTAGAGCCTGGAACCAAACAACGTATTACGCAGGAAGTAACACTCGATGATTTTTATACGGTTTACCACCAATTGATTGCTTCGACCCGCGCCGAACGGATGCAGTTTAAAGGAATGGATTATGTGCGGGTGGATCTTATTGTTCCGGCCGTGATTTTGATTGAAACCCTGGTTCGTGAAATAGGTATTCAAAAAATTGTACAAACCGATTTTGCCTTGCGCGAAGGAGTGGTATTCGAACTGATCGAACGCCAGAAGAAATAACGAAATAGTTGGTATTGATTTGATTACAGCATTCCTGATTTTAAACGCTGCAATTCCATTTTCATTTCATTTACACTTTTCAACAGCTGTTGCAAATCGCTTTCGGGTTCCGGAATTTCTGTATTCAGGTAGCAAACAAATTTCCAGATTTCTTTTACCTCGCTAACCGCTAAATCATAAGTTTCAAACTGTGCATTCAGCGAAATCATCTCCAACGATCTTTTTTCGGCAATCTCATTCTTCACGAGCTTAAAAACAATACCCTCGTCGCGGGTAACCACAATGCAGGCTTGTCCCGTTTTTACGTCCAGGAAATCCTGAACAAACTCACCGATCACCACCGATCCGCTGGGAATAGGCAACATCGAATCGCCGGTTATGGTAAATGCCCGGTATTTTTTCTCCTTCGACAAAAACGGCAACTGAAAAACGGGCAGTTTCCCAATGTATTCAGGATCGGAAAAACTGGTTACATAACCGGCCTGCGCTTTTTCGTTTACAAACTCAATGTTGTCGTTGTTCGATGAATCAACCGTGGTGGCAATGACGCGGAGATTGGTTCCCCGAATAAAAACATCAAAACCATTTTGAAGATCGGTAAACTGCATTTCTGAAAGCCGGCTCAAATCAATGTTGATCAAGGTATCGATGGCAATGCCATAATATTTTGAAAAGGCCTGTAGCTGCGGAACCGTTGGCTGGCTGATCGAATTCTCGAGTGCATTGATCGTTGTACGCTTTAAATTTAACGCTAAAGCCAGGTCATTTTGTGTACGATTTTTCCGGTTTCGTAAAAGCCTGATATTGTTGCTGAAATGATTCATCCTATTCATTTATTTTTTCAAAAGTAAAAATTTTTCTTGTGGATACGATGTAAATGATTAAATTATTATCGGCAATAATGATAATAATATTATCAAAGCTATGAAAACAATTTCCATCAATTCCAGTGGGTTCATACCCGATAATTAGGTTCCAAATCCCCGGTGTTGACCGGGGATTTTTGCCTTCATGAAGGATGAACTTTAGTAGGCACGATTTGAAAAATGCAAGCTGTAATTAACGAACAATGAACGAGAAAATTCAGAAGAAACTGGCGATATTATCCGACGCTGCCAAGTACGATGTTTCGTGTGCATCGAGCGGGAGCACGCGAAAAAATACCGGAAATGGAATCGGAAACGGAGTTTATGCAGGCATTTGCCACAGTTTTACCGATGACGGACGTTGCATCAGTCTGTTTAAAATTTTGATGACCAACCACTGTATTTACGATTGCGCCTATTGTATTAACCGCCGTACCAACGACCGTCCGCGGGCGACTTTCACCCCACAGGAAATTGTTGACCTGACGATTGGTTTTTATCGCCGCAATTATATTGAAGGACTGTTCTTAAGTTCCGGCGTGATAAAAAATCCTGATTTCACGATGGAACGGATGGTTTCGACTGCGAAAAAACTGCGTACTGAGGAAAACTATAATGGATATATTCACCTGAAAGCCATTCCGGGAGCGAGTTCCGAGTTGATTCAGGAAGCAGGTATCTGGGCCGATCGCTTAAGTGTAAACATGGAAATACCCACCGAGCCCAACCTGAAAAAACTGGCGCCCGAAAAGAATTACCCCGACATTATTTCGCCGATGACTCAGATTCGGAATTCGATTCTGATCAGCAAGGAAGAACACAGAAAGTACCGAAGTGCAAAGCAGTTTGCCCCGGCGGGCCAAAGTACGCAGCTGATAGTGGGAGCCACACCTGAAACCGACCGGGAAATCATCCTGCTTTCATCGGGATTGTATAAAAATCAGAATTTGAAGCGTGTGTATTTTTCGGGTTATCTTCCGGTAAATGATTACGACAAGCGACTTCCGGCGATTAGCCGACCTCCCTTGGTGCGCGAAAACCGCTTGTATCAAAGCGACTGGCTGATGCGCTTTTATCATTTTAAAGCAGAGGAAATTCTCAGCGACGATCAACCTTTTCTCGATCTGGATGTGGACCCGAAACTGGGATATGCCTTACGAAACATGCACCTGTTTCCGGTGGATATCAATAAAGCCGATTATGAAATGATTTTGCGGGTGCCGGGAATTGGCGTGCTGTCGGCGCAGAAGATCATCATGGCACGTCGTCATCGCCGGCTTACCACCTTAAATCTTAAAGAGCTGGGAGTGGTGTTGAAACGCGCCAAATATTTTATTACCTGTAACGAGCTGCCTGCAAAGTTTTCCGATTGGGACCCGGTTCGTTTAAAGCGGCAACTGGTGATTGACACTCATTCAAAATATAAAAAATCGCTTGATACTCAACTGAAGCTGTTTGCCGATTTTAAACCAGTACTGCCAACGCTACATTGAGTTTAGAGTTCAAAGTTGGGTTGGGTGATTTACAATCGCCCATTAAAACCAGTATCGAATTATGAAAATTTACACATACGATCATACCTTTGAAGGATTGCTGACAGCCGTTTTTGAATGTTACCGGCGCAAGGATTTTCCGATTGATATTTGTTCGAGGTACGCCAAACCGCGGTATCTTTTTGTCGAGAGTGTTGATATTCAAACAGACCCCCAAAAGGCAGAACGGGTTTGGAAGGGTATTCAGGATAAGTTATCGGCCGGCAATAAACAGCTGTTGTTTTATGCTTATTTGTCAGAAGAAGAAGGAATTGAAATGAGAATTTACCGTTTTTTGAGACGTTTGTTCAGCGGATACATGAACCTGGAAACCGATTTTGGCGACTCTGATGTTATCTACATTGTGCAGTCGGCGCAGAAAGTTAAGAAAGAGGCCATGCGAATCTTGCAGTTTGTGCGTTTTCAGCGTACAAAAGATGGTATGTTTTTTTGTGGAATTGAGCCCAAATTCGATGTCCTGCCTTTGGTTGTCAAGCATTATCAGAACCGTTTTGCCGACCAAGAATGGTTGATTTACGATCTGCAGCGCAACTACGGCGTTTTTTACGATAAAAACAAGGTGGAAGAAGTGGAGATAACGAAGAAACAATTTAATGCGATTAACGGTCAGGTGAAACAGGCTTTGCTGGATGAAGATGAAGATTTTTACCTGAAATTGTGGCGCTCTTATTTCAAGCATATCAATATTGAGGAACGTAAAAACCTTCGTTTGCAGTTACAGCACATGCCGCGGAGGTTTTGGCGGTATCTTCCTGAAAAGCACGAGTCTACTTGATTTCTTTTCTCAATTGAAAGAAAAAAAATCCAGTAAAAAGAACATATTTTCTTCTGAAAAATTGTATTTAATTCATAGATAGTATCATAAGCGGGCACTTAAAACCCGCTGATTATTAATTGTTTATTTTTTAGTTCTTTGACATTTTTGTAATCGTATTTCGTAAGTACTTCTTTTATAGGAGTTTTGTCGAGTAGAGATATGCTAAGGAT
>NZ_JALGYW010000054.1 GCF_023111095.1 Maribellus sp. YY47 | reverse complement strand
ATAGCTGCAACCGATGTTGGTAGAACCTTCAGTTGTAACGTTCGGTTCGAATTCACCTTCGCAGTTGTCTGATCCTGTGAAAACAGGAGCTACTACTTCCGGATTACAACCCAGTTCTGCGCTTTCAGCAAGGGTGCTGATCACCGGAGCTTCAGTATCTTCAGTCCAGGTGTAGGTAATGCTAACCGGAGCCGCAGGATTACCGCAAGCATCGGTATAGTTAGCAGTCCATGTTTGAGTATAGCTGCAACCAATATTTGCAGGACCGTTAGAAGTAACGTTCGGTTCGAATTCACCTTCGCAGTTGTCTGATCCTGTGAAAACAGGAGCTACTACTTCCGGATTACAACCCAGGTCTTCATTTTCAGCCAGGGTGCTGATCACCGGAGCTTCAGTATCTTCAGTCCAGGTGTAGGTAATGCTAACCGGAGCCGCAGGGTTACCGCAAGCATCGGTATAGTTAGCAGTCCATGTTTGAGTATAGCTGCAACCAATATTTGCAGGACCGTTAGAAGTAACGTTCGGTTCGAATTCACCTTCGCAGTTGTCTGATCCTGTGAAAACAGGAGCTACTACTT
>NZ_JALGYW010000053.1 GCF_023111095.1 Maribellus sp. YY47 | reverse complement strand
TACTCTGTGACGAGATTGACAATTTTGGACCTTGCTTTTTTAAAAATATACTAGAGTTACAAGCGGGGCTTGCCGGCTAACAGCTAAAAGCTCAAAGCTTGCGGCTTTGTTGAATAGTCCCGTAGCTCAGCTGGTTAGAGTACTACACTGATAATGTAGGGGTCCCCAGTTCAAGTCTGGGCGGGACTACAAGCCCAGTCACAGTATGCAGTCACAGTAAACAGTGAAGAACTGAACACTGAGACTGAACACTGCGAACTGAAAACGGGGGATTAGCTCAGTTGGCTAGAGCGCTAGATTTGCATTCTAGAGGTCAAGGGTTCGACTCCCTTATTCTCCACAAAATCTGGACTGATAGACTTAAAGAGAAGAAGATTATCAGACAGGAATTGAGAGTAAAAAGCTCGAAAACAAAGTGTTGCCACACTAAAAACAGGCAGGTGCGTTCAAAATACAGAAATGATGGAACAAGAGATAAAGCAGGACGGCTGCAAGAAAAAAGGTTCGACTCCTTGATTATCTACGTACTCGAAGCTAATAGCTCAAAGCTAGTAGCTTAAAGTTAAAGTTCTTTGGCATGTTGGGAAAAATAATTGATGATTATTTT
>NZ_JALGYW010000006.1 GCF_023111095.1 Maribellus sp. YY47 | reverse complement strand
ACAAACAAGATACCATTAAAATTAAAAGCTATAAAAGAACAGACCGTTTCAAAGCTAGCTTTGAAACGGTCTGTGAATCTATTAACTTAGTCCAATAATCTGTAACGCTTATTTAGGACTAGTCATTTCGGCAATCAATTTTGCGATGGCCTCCATCTCTTCCGGCGGAAATTTCGTCTTCTCCGTAAACTGAAGCAGATCCTTTTCGCTCTGCATCGGGACGAGATGAATATGTGCATGCGGCACTTCGAGGCCTAAAACCATAACACCTACCTTTACGCAGGGGATGGCTTTTTGTAATCCAATCGCTACTTTTTTGGCAAACATTTGCAATCCGGCGTACAATTCGTCGTCCAAATCAAAAAGGTAGTCTACCTCTTTTTTGGGGATCACCAAAGTATGTCCCTTTGCTGTTGGAAAAACATCCAGAAAAGCCAAGAAGTTTTCGTCTTCAGCAACTTTATAAGCCGGGATTTCGCCGTTTACAATACGGGTAAAAATGCTTGCCATTGTATTACTAAATTGAGATTTCTACAATTTCGAAAGGAATGACACCTGACGGAACTTTAATTTCCACCACATCACCTACTTTTTTCCCAATCAATCCTTTTGCAATAGGTGTCTGAACAGAGATCTTTCCTTCTTTCAGGTTCGCTTCGCTCTCAGGCACCAGTGTATATTGCATGGTTGCATTATTTTTTTGGTTGCGAATCGTTACCTTATTCAAAATCTGAACCTTTGATGTATCAATTTTTGACTCGTCAAGAATACGTGCGCTGGCCACTTTCGACTGCAACTGGGCAATTTTGGCTTCCAACATTCCCTGTGCATCTTTTGCTGCATCGTACTCTGCATTTTCAGAGATATCGCCCTTTTCGATGGCCTCTCCAATTTGCTTTGAAATCTTCGGTCTTTCTACCGTTACCAGACGCTCAAGCTCCTTCTTTAGCTTATTCAGTCCGTCTTGCGTTAAATATGTTACTTCGGACATTTCTTATCCTCCTCAATTTTCAATTTAATATTATGATAGTGTACAAAAAAATAGAAAGAATCCCGGTTATCCGGGACCCTTCCTTTACTGCAAATGTAAAAAATTTATTCAATTCGGAAATGATCCCAGCGAAAAATTATTCATAATGAATGATTTATAGCCGCTTAAGTATATTTCCGATTCATGATTTCATTATAGATAACCGCCTTTCGAATGGAAAATCTCTCCCCATCAATCAACACCTTCTTTTTCTGCGGACGCTGAAGAATTTTCATCTTCTCAACCACTTCCGAACTGCCTTCGGCTTCTGCCTTAAACGAATAAACAGGCTCGGGTTTCGGAACCGCAACCACCACTTCTTCTGCAGGCTCTTCCTCCTCGTCGAACGGTTGATACACGGGCCTTTGTTCCTCCTGCTGCATGAGCATTTCCCAGAAATCGGCAGGCTGACCCGCACTTTCTGCTCCCGGTCGCAGTCCTTCTTTTTTCTTTTTTCGTTGATTGAGCACCCCAACCACCGCAACCAGAATCGTTAATAATATGACGATCAAATCATCCATGCATCACAGCCTAAACAATAAAATACTACTTTTGATACTTCCAGTAAAAATAATAAAAATGAAGCAGTTGATTTTAAGAAGTGGAAAGTATTTATTTTTTTTCATGCTGGTATTGTTATCCTCCCTGTCGTGTAAAGAGATTGATTCGCAGATTCCGGAAGTTCCTGTTTCCTTCCAGGTCAATCTAAACATCTACAACGAACTGAGAGTCCCGGGGAACTCTGCCTATTTTCCTCAGGCGGGCTTTGGCGGAGTTGTTGTCTACTGTGAACTCGAAGGATCGTATTATGCTTTCGATGCTGCCTGTACCAACGAAATCAATACCAACTGCCGGGTAGAAAACAAAGGCTTGGTGGGGACCTGTTCCTGCTGCCAGTCAGAATTTGTATTTGTTGGCGGCAACGTTGTAAAGGGCCCGGCTTCAGCGCCGCTCAAGCAGTATAATGTATCGCTTCTTGGCGACATGCTGAGGGTATACAACTAAAAACGGGCCCCAAAACTGAGACCCGTTGCTATTTTATCTTTCTTTCGATTAATAGCGGTAATGCTCCGATTTATAAGGCCCTTCCTTCGGTACACCCAGATACGCAGCCTGGGCATCGGTAAGCGTGGTTAACCTTACGCCAATCTGTTCGAGATGCAAACGAGCTACTTCTTCGTCGAGTTTTTTCGGAAGGGTATATACTCCCACTTCGTAATCCTTCTGCCAGAGTTCGATTTGTGCGAGCGACTGGTTGGTAAATGAGTTACTCATTACAAACGAAGGATGACCGGTGGCACAACCCAAATTGACCAAACGTCCTTCGGCCAGTAAATAAATACAATGTCCGTCTTCGTATGTATACTTATCAACCTGCGGTTTAATGTTTGTTTTCCGGATACCCTGCCATTTTTCAAGACGAGCGACCTGGATTTCATTGTCGAAGTGCCCGATATTGCACACAATGGCCTGATCTTTCATTTTAGCCATGTGCTCGCCGGTGATCACATCTTTATTACCCGTAGTGGTAACATAAATGTTTCCTTCACTTAAGGCATCTTCCATGGTTTTTACCTCGAAACCTTCCATGGCCGCCTGAAGCGCACAAATGGGATCGATTTCGGTAACAATTACGCGCGCGCCATAACTACGCATCGAGTGTGCGCAACCCTTACCCACATCACCGTAACCTGCAACTACCACCACTTTACCAGCAATCATTACATCGGTGGCGCGTTTTATACCGTCGGCCAAAGATTCACGACAACCATACAGATTATCAAATTTCGATTTGGTAACCGAGTCATTCACATTGATCGCCGGAAACAACAATTTCCCTTCTGCCTGCATCTGATACAAACGGTGAACCCCGGTAGTGGTTTCTTCCGAAACTCCTTTTACCTCTTTGGCCACCCGCTGCCAGCGTGTTGGGTCTTCTTCCAGAATTTGCTTCAGTATGAGGTTAAGCTGCAATTCATCTTCACCTCCCACCGGTTCGTCCAAAATAGCAGCGTTTCTTTCTGCTTCATATCCACGATGGATCATCATGGTTGCATCGCCTCCGTCGTCTACTATTACATTTGGGCCAAGGCCATTTCCAAAATCCAGGGCCTGCTCGGTACACCACCAGTAATCTTTCAGCGTTTCACCCTTCCAGGCAAATACCGGAATCCCGGCCTCGGCGATAGCCGCTGCCGCATGATCCTGTGTCGAAAAAATATTGCAGCTTGCCCAACGCACATCTGCCCCCAGTTCAACCAGTGTTTCAATCAACACTGCTGTTTGAATGGTCATATGAAGACTCCCCATAATACGGGCTCCTTTTAATGGCTTCGCCGGACCAAACTTTCTCCGGATCGACATCAAGCCCGGCATTTCCTTCTCCGCAATCTCTATTTCTTTTCGCCCAAAATCAGCCAGTGTTATATCTGCGACTTTGTAGGCCATTTTTTCGTTAACTGCAACAGTCATATAGTATTATATTAATTGACACAAAATGAATTAGCGCTGCAAAAGTAACATTTTTGCAAATAAAAAGTTGAATATGTTTCCCGGTATATTAATTCCCCATGTCGGAGAAAAACTTGACACGCATCAGCCGGATATCATCTTCGGAATATTCATCCTCTCCCAGCTCATCCAAAGCATCCTGAACCGAATCTGTTTTGGCTTCCCTGAAATAGTCAAAAATTTCGTCCTGGTGATCTTCGTCCAGCACATCGTTAATGTAGTAGTCGATATTTAGCTTCGTTCCCGAATTAACAATCGCCTCCACTTCGCTGATTACATCCGAAACTTCGATTCCCTGCGATTCGGCGATGTCGTCGAAGGATAATTTGCGGTCGATACTTTGAATAATGAAGACTTTCATTTTAGACTTGTTGGCTACGGTACGCACCACCATATCTTCGGGTCGTTCAATATCGTTATCCTCGACATATTGCTTAATCAGCTCCACAAAATCGCGACCATAGCGGCGGGCTTTACCTGAACCCACGCCTTGTATATTCTGTAACTCTTCAATGGTTACCGGATATTGAATAGACATATCAGCCAACGACGGATCCTGAAATATCACAAACGGTGGAAGGCTGTGCCGCTTCGCAATGCGTTTTCGCAAGTCCTTCAACATCGAAAACAACTGTGGGTCGCCGCTGGAACCTCCGGAAGGAGCTCCCCCTTCGTTTTCTGCCTCTTCCTCGTAATCATGATTTCTTACCAGCATAAAACTGGTCGGATTTGCCAGGTAGTCGTGACCGGCAGGCGTAACTTTTAACAATCCGTAGTTTTCAATATCCTTATTAATCAGACCGGCAACCATCGACTGGCGGAATACTGCATTCCAGAAACGTTCGTCGTGATCGGCTCCGCTGCCAAACGATTCCAGCGTGTAATGCTTGAACGACTTTATGGCGGCAGTTTTGTTCCCGATCAGAATATTGGCAATGTGATCGCCTTTGTATTTTTCGTTGACTTCCAAAATGGCCTTTAACGCAGTAACGATTTCTTCCTGAGCTTCAATCTGTTCTTTCGGATTCAAACAGTTATCACAGTTACCACAATTTTCGGGCTCATATTTTTCACCAAAATAATGCAGAAGGATTACTCTCCGGCAAATTGCAGACTCGGCATAAGATACCGTATCGAGCAAAAGCTGTTTTCCGATTTCCTGCTCGGCCACCGGTTTGCCATGCATAAACTTCTCCAGTTTCTGGATGTCTTTGTAGGCATAAAAGGTAATGCATTTCCCTTCTCCGCCATCCCTGCCGGCACGCCCGGTTTCCTGGTAATACCCCTCCAGGCTTTTGGGAATATCGTAGTGAATAACAAACCGCACGTCGGGTTTATCGATCCCCATTCCAAATGCAATCGTGGCCACAATCACATCCACTTCTTCCATCAGAAATTTATCCTGGTTGGTAGAGCGCGTGTTGGCATCCATCCCTGCATGGTAGGCCAGCGCCTTAATTCCATTCACCTGCAGATTTTCGGCCAGCTCTTCCACCTTTTTCCGGCTCAGACAATAAATAATACCCGATTTCCCCTCGTTTTGCTTGATGAATTTTATGATCTGGTTAACCGTCTTCACCTTCGGACGTACTTCGTAGTATAGATTTTCGCGGTTAAACGAAGCCCTGAAAACCTGTGCATCCAGAATCCCGAGGTTTTTCTGAATATCGTGTTGAACCTTGGCGGTTGCGGTTGCAGTTAAAGCAACAATCGGCGATTTTCCGATTTCTTCAACGATAGGTTTAATCCGACGGTATTCAGGCCTGAAATCATGCCCCCATTCCGAGATACAGTGCGCTTCATCTATCGCATAAAACGATATATTGATTTGTTTCAGAAACTCAATATTTTCCTCCTTTGTCAACGACTCAGGCGCAACATACAACAACTTGGTTTTTCCCGCGATTACATCTTCTTTCACCTGCGTAATAGCCGCTTTCGACAACGATGAATTCAGGAAATGAGCCACATTATCTTCGGCATTCATTCCCCGAATCGAGTCGACCTGATTCTTCATTAAAGCTATAAGTGGTGAAATAACAATGGCAGTCCCGTCCATAATCAAAGCGGGTAACTGGTATATCAGCGATTTTCCTCCCCCCGTCGGCATCAACACAAACGTGTTATTCCCATCTAACACATTTTTGATAGCATTTTCCTGTTGTCCTTTGAAACGATCGAACCCAAAAAAATACTGCAATCGCTCCAGTAAATCAATATCCTTATCCATAACTAACTCTTCCGCAATATACTCTTGTTGATATAGCGATTTCTAATTTATTAAAAGTAAATAAAACAGCAATGCTTTTTAATGATTTTTAAAGCTAGTCGTTTGTTTTCACAAAATCTGTCCGGAGCCCGATACCTTCCCTCATTTCGTTCTCTCACTACAAATATGAAAAGTTTTCTATTTAAAACAGATAGAAATATGACTTCAATTTAAATTCAGTACCGCAAAATTAATCGATTACCGCCTTCTTATTATAGAATATGTATATTCGAAACCTCAGAATTCAGGGCGTTGCAGATTTCAGAAACGCGAAATTTCAATTGCCAAAAATTCGTGTACATTTGTGAAGTTTTTAAAGACTGAAAGTCAATGAGCGGAGAAAATACAAGAGAAGAACAAAGCACCAAAAAGGGCAAAGCTCAAAAAGTAGAAACAGAAATGTCGTTTCTGGAACACCTCGAAGAATTAAGATGGCACATCATCCGGTCGTTTATTGCGGTGTTTCTTTTTGCAATAGTAGCCTTTGCGCTCAAGAGTTTTATTTTCGATACAATAATCATGAAACCGATGACCCCGGGTTTCTGGACCAACCGAATGCTGGCCAAACTCGGAGAATTGGTGGGAACCGATGCGCTCAATATCAACCAGCAGCCGCTACATCTGATTTCCATAAAAATGTCGGATCAGTTTATGATGCACATCATGATCTCGATCATCGCCGGTATCGTAATGTCTTCGCCGGTTATTTTTTATGAATTCTGGCGGTTTATAAAACCCGCGCTTTACGAAAAAGAAAAAAAATATGCCGGAGGCGCTGTATTTTATACCTCGGTTCTGTTTATGCTGGGTGTACTTTTTGGCTATTTCCTGATCGTACCTCTTTCCATTCAGTTTTTAGGAACATACAGTGTTTCAGAATCGGTAACCAATCAAATCAATACCCGGTCCTACATATCAACCGTAACCTCAATTTCGCTGGCAGGTGGAGTGGTTTTTCTTTTACCCATCTTCTCCTTCTTTTTGAGCAAGGTTGGAATCCTGACGCCAAAATTCATGAAAACGTATCGCAAGCATGCTTATGTTGTGATGCTGCTCTTGTCGGCGATTATTACGCCACCTGACGTTTTCAGCCAGATCATGGTTTGTATTCCGTTGATCATTCTTTATGAAGTCGGTATTTTCATCTCGCGCCGGGTGGTTAAAAAACGTGAAATGGAGATGGATCCTGCATAATTCATCCGGAAAAAATCCGTTATTTGAACACAAATGATTTTACGCGCAGAAAATATTGTCAAGAAATACCGGAAACGAACCGTTGTAAAAGGTGTTAGTTTCGAGGTAAAACAAGGCGAGATTGTTGGATTGCTGGGACCAAACGGAGCGGGCAAAACAACTTCGTTTTATATGATCGTGGGCCTGATACAGCCCTTTTCCGGAAAAATTTATCTGGACAACGAGGAAATCACCAAACTCCCTGTTTACAAAAGGGCACAACGTGGCATTGGCTACCTGGCACAGGAAGCGTCGGTATTCCGGAAGCTCAGCATCGAAGACAACATTAGGGCAGTACTCGAAATGACCGATTACACCAAAGAATACCAGAAAGAGAAACTGGAGACACTTTTGGATGAATTCAGCCTGCAACACATTCGAAAAAGCAAGGGAATTCAATTATCGGGAGGAGAAAGACGCCGAACGGAGATTGCACGCGCATTGGCTATCGATCCGAAATTTATTTTGCTCGACGAACCTTTTGCAGGTGTCGACCCGATTGCTGTGGAAGACATCCAGGAGATTGTAATGAAGCTGAAAGAAAAAAATATCGGGGTATTGATTACCGACCACAACGTACACGAAACGCTCACCATAACCGATCGTTCGTACCTGTTGTTTGAAGGTAACATCCTGAAAGCCGGAACCGCAGAAGAACTTGCAGCCGACGAAGATGTAAGGAGGGTTTACCTCGGACAGAACTTCGAACTGCGATAAAAATAAACTTTTTGCATTTTTTTATTTGCAAATCCAAAAAACTTGCTTTTCTTTGCAGCGCTAAAATAAAAACGGCTTTTTAAACGAAAAGAGATCCGATTTTAGCTGAAAAAAAATCCTGAAAATTTGGTGGATAACAAAAATGAAGTATTTTTGCAATCCCAAAATAAAGGGAACAAAACAGGATGGCCCGTTCGTCTAGGGGTTAGGACGCAAGATTTTCATTCTTGTAGCAGGGGTTCGAATCCCCTACGGGCTACTAATTTTTTAACAGAGGAAACAAAAAAATGGCACATCATAAGTCAGCATTAAAAAGAATCCGTCAGGACGAAAAAAAGAGAGTACACAACAAGTACTACGCTAAAACTACTCGTAACGCAATTAAAGCGCTGCGTAATGCTACTGACAAGGAAGAAGCTACAAAACTGTACCCTAGCGTTGTTGCTATGATTGATAAACTTGCAAAACGCAACATCATTCACAAAAACAAAGCATCGAACTTGAAATCAAGTCTGGCTTTAAAAGTGAATCAACTGTAAGAAGCAAATTTCACAAGATAGAAGACCTCTCCGCATTGCGGGGAGGTTTTTTTTTACCCCAAACTTTCATATGTTCCGGAACAATGAAATTCATCTTTTACAAATCATTTATTCTGTTTATTTTTAAAAGAGAAGTTCCGAGGCATGAGCGACTACAAAAAACTTAATATTAAAGACTGGGCAGCCGAAGACCGGCCACGCGAGAAACTGCTCTCGAAAGGCGCCCGTTCGCTTAGCGATGCCGAGCTGATTGCCATACTCATCGGCTCGGGGAACCTGGAAGAAACCGCCGTTGAACTATCGCGCCGGATTCTGGCCGCTGCCAACAACAACCTCAATGAACTGGGCAAAAGAAATATCGAATTTTTAAAAACCTTTAACGGCATAGGTGAAGCAAAGGCCGTAACCATTGCAGCAGCTCTGGAACTGGGAAAACGCCGGAAAGAGGCCGGTGTCTTCATCAACAATAAAATTACGGGTAGCAAAGACGCGGCCGATTATTTCTTTCCTTTACTCGAAGGCCTGAACCATGAAGAATTCTGGGTGATGCTGCTAAACCGTGGAAATACAATAATCGATGCTTTTATGATCAGCCAGGGAGGTATTTCGGGAACCGTAATCGACGTAAGGATTATTCTGAAACCTGCTATCGAGAAACTAGCCAGTTCCATTATATTGTGCCATAATCATCCGTCGGGAACCATGCAGGCTTCGGATGCCGACAAAAAAATTACCAAAAAAATCAAAACCGCCGCAGAAACGATGGACATTGCCGTGCTCGACCACATTATCATCGGGCACAACAATTACCTCAGTTTTGCCGACGAAGGAATGCTAAACTTTTAAACTGAACCAAAATGATACTGATCTACTCCGAAAAAATTACCCCCCGAATCGAGTACATTTTCAAGCTCATTTTCACGACTATTTTGCAAACCGAGGTCGCCTTTACCAAAAATTCAAAAGAGTTCCAGGAACACGGCGGGCCTAAGTTCAACTATTCGTTTCAGAAATTTGGCGATGAGTTCTACATTAAACCGCATCGGCTGATGTTTCAAAAGGCAATGATCAAACCAACCATTCAGCCGGTTTGGCACGAGGGGAACAAATATTTTTGTGAAAGCTCGCAGGACTCTGATTTGCCTTTCGACCCTTTGGCCGCCTCCTTCTACCTGGTTACCCGCCACGAAGAGTACACAGATAAAACGCGCGATAAACTGGATCGTTATACGCCACAAAACAGCATTCTGGTAAAATATAACCTGTCCCAAAAACCGGTTGTCAACATTTGGGCTCACCTGCTCAGCCATAAACTAAAAGAAAAATACCCGACACTTAGCTTTTCCAAAAGTACGTTTAACTTTATCTCCACCATTGATATTGACAATGCATGGGCCTTTAAAAACAAAGGATGCTGGAGAACAAGCGCTGCCCTGGCAAGAGCCTTTATTAAAGACCGGGAGGAATTTAAAGAAAGATTAAACGTACTTACCGGAAAAATCAAGGACCCATATGATACCTACGAATACCTGGATACCATATTCAACGGCAACGAAGAAAAAGTGAAGTTCTTTTTCTTACTGGGAGACTGGGGCCGTTACGACAAAAATATTTCACACCGGAACAAACAGTATCAAAAACTGATCAGGGCAACCAAAGAAAAATACGATGTGGCCCTGCATCCCTCGTTTGCGTCCAGTAAAAAAGGCAACCGAAAGAAAACCCGGACCGAACGAATTCGTCTGGAAAAAATTCTTAAAAGCAATATCCTGAAAAGCCGGCAGCATTTCCTGCGTCTTGAATTCCCGAAATCGTACCGAAGGTTGATCAAAAGCGGAATCGTTGAAGACTATACAATGGGATTCTCCTGCCTGCATGGTTTCAGGGCTGGAATTTGCACCCCGTTTTACTTTTACGACCTGGAGCGCGAAACAACGACCAACCTGCTCGTGGTTCCTTTCCAGGTGATGGACGGAACTTTTACCCACTACCTTAAACTGTCGCCAGAGAAAGCTTTTGAAGAAATTGAAAAAATCATGACAGAAGTTAAGAATGTAGGTGGTACATTTGTGAGTATCTGGCACAACGAAACAGTCAACGACAAAGGAATCTGGAAGGGATTCAGAGAGGTGTTTGAGAAAATGAACAAACTGGGATTTAGCTGGGCAAATGAAAGAACAACCCAACATTAGGTACATAAAAAATACGGACATTGATTACAATAAGTGGGATAACTGCCTGAACAATTCCCCCAACCAGCACATTTATGCCGCCTCCTGGTACCTCGACCGCGCTACCGACAACTGGGATGCGCTGGTAATGGGCGATTATGATTTTATTATGCCACTGCCCGTGCGAAAAAAATGGGGGATCTCCTATGTTTATCAACCCGATTACTGCCAGCAACTGGGAATATTTCCGGCTCCTTCGGAAGAAATTACTAGGCATTTCTTTCAGAAAATTTCACAGTTGTTTAAATACTGCGATACACAGGTGAACACCAAAACGCCTGTAGAAAATACCAGTGTCCACTTAAAAGTTTCGCCCCGTACCAACTATATTCTCTCTTTAAATATGAATTATGCCGGGTTGTTTTCGGGGTATTCACCCGACACCAGAAAAAACCTGAAAAAAGCACATAAAAAAAACCTGAGCTTTGTGGCAGGGATACAACTGGATGATTATTTACAACTCAAAGCCGAAAACCCCTGGCGGGAAATCACGGAAGAAGATTGGAATACCGCCAAACGACTGATCGCATTTGGGCTGTACAAAGGGATTGGGAGAATTTACGGAATATACACTGCTGCCAACGAATTATGTGCGGCCGGTTATTTTTGCCAATACGGCAACCGCGTTACCTTCCACGACTCTGTATCCAACAAAACGGGCAAGAAATCGGGTGCAATGCGGCTTCTGATCGACGGCTTTATCCGTGAAAATGCAGGAAAAAAAACGATGCTTGATTTTGAGGGCTCCACAGTGCCGGGCATTGCTCACTTTTTCAGCGGCTTCGGAAGTTACCCCGAAACCTATTTCCGGGTTAAATACAATGGTTTACCTTTGCCACTTCGGTGGATCAAATCCTGAGTTCACATGCCAAATATTCCTCGTTTTATATGCAAACAAATGGCGCGGATTGTTCCGGGAAAAACTCTATTCGGGCTAAACACTCCCGCTTTTCTGCCCTTTTACCACACAGTAAGCAACAGTCATTTGGCCCATGTTCTGAACTATCCGTACAGAGATGCCAACACATTCGAAAGCGAACTCGATTACTTATTAAAATATTTTACGCCCGTTTCGCTGGAGGAGTTTCATGAAAACCCCCACGGTTCCGGGAAAAAATTTCATCTGACATTTGATGACGGGCTCAGCGAATGTGCCGAAATAATTGCCCCCATTTTATCGCGGAAAGGAATTCCGGCCACCTTCTTTATCAATTCTGATTTTGTGGGCAACAAGGCGCTTTTTCACCGTTACAAAGCCAGCCTGCTGTTAAACGGCTTACTGACAGACCCCGATTCTGAAACCGAAAGTTTTTTAGCCAAACATGGCATATTCCGCAACAACCTGTTAAAAACGCCTTATCACCAAAAGGAGCTAATTGACCAGGCAGCCGAGTTGCTCGAAATCGATTTTGCTGCCTTTTTAAAGGAACAACAACCCTACATGACCAAAAGTCAGCTAAAGCAGCTCCACAAACAAGGATTTACGATTGGCGGCCATTCGTGTTCCCATCCCGAGTTCTGGCTGATGAAAAAAAATGCACAATTCGATGAAATTGAGAAAAATATGGAGTGGATCAACCGCCACTTCGAACCAAAAATAAAAGCCTTCGCCTTCCCTTTTACCGACCACGGAGTTTCGGGAAAGCTGCTAAACAAATTGGTAAAAAAGCAGATTTGCGACCTTACTTTTGGTACGGCCGGCCTCAAGTTCGACAGTGTTAGTGCGCACTTTCAACGGTACCCGGTTGAAATGCCAGGCGATTTTGCCAACAACCTAAAAGCAGAGTTTCTATACTTCTTTCTGAGAAAATGGGTGGGAAAAGCAAAAGTGAATCACTAAACGCCTGCTATTTTATACAACTGAATATCAACTCTCGTTTACCATCGCCCATGCGGAATTTTGCATTTTCAGCGGCTGTGAAATGCGTACGGTAATCGATTGTTTCCACGTTAAAACCGCCTGCTTCCAACCGCTCCTGAAAATCCAGACCGTGCAAACGGCATAAATCGCGTTCTCCGTAACGGGCCAAACGGTCTTTGGGCGAAACGATCTTGCTATCCTCCAAAGTAACACGAGAATCGAGGGCTAAAACAGACATAATAATTGCCTCGCCACCCGGAGAAAGTACCCGGTACAGCTCTTTTACAGCCTTTGCCTCATCAGGAACGTGCCCCAAAACATGCGAACAAATAATCAGGTCAAAATAGTTATCCGGGTAATGAATAGCTGTAATGTCAACCACGTTCCGTGCATAAGCCGGATCGATATCGCCGTCCACATATTCAGCGTCAAGTTTTTTAAGAATACGAAACAGAGAATATTCCGGGGCAATGTGCAAAATTTTAGGCCTCTTCATGGTAAAAATTCCGGTTTCATTTCTCAGGTACAGTGTCAAAACCCGCGTCCGTTCCAGGGAGCCACAAAAAGGGCATTGGGCATTTTCTCGTTCTATATTTCCTTTTGAGAAAAAAATTCTAAACGATTTTTGACAACAATTACAGTAAAACCGGTCACCTGAATAGAAAGGAGAAATCAGTATATTGAAATAAATCCTTACTTTTACGCGCAGTTTTTCCGAAAACAGGTTTTTATAGATACGTTTTATCATAAACTGTACATGTTGTCAATTAGTCATTTATATCAAAAAATCTTAGCTTCCCCTGATTTAAAGCCACTTTTATTCCCTCAAACCAGTTTTAGCCAGCATCTGACAACAAAGAAGATCGCGGATTTTTCTCTTGAAAAACGCGAAACCAAATTTAAAAAGAAAACTCACTTTTATAAACTGCGATAGTAGAATATGAACATAAAAACTTTAGGCAACAACCACTCTATACTGGACCAATACCTGGCCGAAATCCGTGACATTAACATTCAAACCGACCCGCTTCGTTTTCGTGATAACCTGAACCGCATTGGGGAACTATTTGCTTACGAAATCAGTAAGGAAATGGCATTCGAAGTACAAGACGTACAAACGCCGTTGGGTGTGGCAAAAGTTCCGAAATTAAAGAACCAGCCTGTTTTGGCGACCATCCTGCGCGCCGGACTCGCAATGCACAACGGGCTTCTCCGGGTTTTCGACCGGGCGGAAAACTGCTTTATTTCGGCTTTCAGAAAATATACCGAAGGAGGAAAATTTGAAATTGAGTTTGAATACATGGCATCGCCGTCGCTCAACAACAAAGTAGTTATTCTTTCTGACCCCATGCTGGCTTCGGGAAAATCAATGGAAATTGGGTACGAAGCATTGTTCAGCAAAGGAACACCATCACATATTCATCTGGTTGCGATTATTGCCAGCGAAGAAGGTGTTAACTATGTAAAAGAAAAAATAAAAGCCGACAATGTTACCTTGTGGCTGGGCGCTGTAGACCCGGAGATGACACCACACTCGTATATTGTTCCGGGATTGGGCGATGCCGGAGACCTCGCTTTTGGCGAAAAAATCGACTCAAAATAATCAAAAGCAAGAATGCCACCCCTTCTGATCAATCAGAGAGATGGCATTCTCAACTTTCTCAACAACTGCTTCAAGCAGTAAAAGATATCATCGGTTTAGAAGTAAACTTCTACGTTAATGTTTTCTCTTCCAAATCCTTTCTCGCTTAGGATCTCCATCGAGTCGAAAATCATATCGCTGTTTCCGCAAAGATAAAACGAAGTGTTTTTGTCGAAATCCGTTTTCTTAAGGTACTCGGTCAAACGTCCTTTAAAATTTCCTCTGTCGTCACGCGACGTGCAAAGCGTAAACCGATCTGCTTCGTAAGCCTCTTTTTCGTAAGCTTCGTCAGCATACCGAACGCCGTGAATCAAATGGTAGTCCAATCCTGGATTACTTTGAACCATACTGTGAAATGGCGCAATGCCGGTTCCGCTGGCAATAAAAACATGCTTGTTCGTTTTCAGGTTCTTTTCGTCCAATCCGAATTTACCAAACGGCCCATGTACTTCAACCATATCGCCTTCCTTCAAATGCGACAATTTGGGTGAAAAATAACCTCCCTCTACTTCCTTTACCAGCACTTCCAGATGGGTTCCTTCTTCCGAGCTGTAAATGGAATATTCCCGGCTTTGATAATCGCCCGGAATAGACAGCGACACATGCTGCCCGGGCACAAATTTAAAACGGCTTCGGGGCATTGAAAGTATAAATGCGTGTTCGGTTAACCTACGAATTTCAGCAATCTTGTAATAATTCGCATCAATCTGTATTTCTGGTTTCATATCAATTGTCATGGTGTTATCCTTAATATTTTGTGCAAAAATAGAACTTTTTTATTTAAATACTTTTTAGTATTTTATTTTGACCGATAATTACAGACAATTAACCGATTCTTAACACCATTGTTTACCATAAGTGCCTAATTTTAAATAGAAATTATTGAAAGCACATTAACATTCTTTATCGGGGAAAAGCCAAAACAATTACCAGCGAAATGAGCATATAGCTGTAATTCGTGACGTTAAACAGGTAAATTCCATCCTTCAGTTGTCGGACCATTGAAAATAAACAAGATACAGTATGAAAACTTTAATCACCTATTGCACCACACATGGATGCACTGAAACAATAGCCCGTGAATTACAACAATTGCTGGGGCAGGATGTCGTGCTTTGCAACCTGAAAAAGGAGAAAGCGCCCGATCTTTCATCTTTTGACCGGATCATTGTAGGAGGTTCTATTCACGCAGGACAAATTCAAAAACGCATCAAATCGTTTTGTAAACAACATGCCGCTGATCTGAAAGAAAAAGAACTGGGCCTTTTTATTTGCTGCATGGACGAGGGAGAGGAAGCTCAAACTCATCTTTCGAATGCGTATCCCGAAGATTTGCTCAACCATGCCAAAGCTACTGCTTGTTTGGGTGGCGAATTTAATTTTGAAAAGATGAATTTCCTGGAAAAGTTTATTGTTCGGAAAGTTGCCAAAATCGATCACAGTGCATCGAAAATGGACAAACAGGCTATTCGGAAATTCTCGAACCGCATGGACCGAATCTTTAATCCCTTTCTTTTTCTGGCCTAAAATTTCAGATAAAAGTCTCGTGTCAGCGTTACATATTCTTTTGTAAAAGAACCATCAGCATCATATATCGTCAAACTGTCTTCGTTGAGGACAGTTTCTTTCATTCCCCACTCCAGTAATACACGGTTTGCTTTTTTACCTGTTTTGGGGAAAATATCGGTTTTGCGCTGTAACCACAGCTCATTATTAGTGGCCACTTTCCGGATTTCGTCCATGGCTTCAAACGGCAAAATCAATGCGATCCTTCCATTTTCCGTCAGTAGTTGGGCAGAACAGCTTATCAACTCTGGAAACGGTAGGAAATCGTTGTGGCGGGCAATGGTTCGTTCGGCAAAGGCAGCACGGGTTGCGCGGCTAAAAAAGGGAGGATTGGATACGATCAGATCAAACTTCTGCCGATCAGATCTGGCAAATTCCTGCAAAGAAGCATGGCATACTTCAATGCGATCTTTCCATACTGAAGCATTTACATTCATCGTTGCCTCACTAACGGCTTTTTCTTCAATATCTATGGCAGTAATTTGCGCGTCAGAACGTTGAGCCAGCATCAGGGCAATCAAACCGGTTCCGGTTCCCACATCAAGTATTTGCGTTGCTGAATTTACTTGAACCCAGGCGCCTAACAAGACTCCGTCGACACCCACTTTCATAGCAGATTTTTCCTGAAGAATCTTAAACTGTTTAAATTGAAAATAGTTGTTTCTGCCCATTACCTTATAAAACGTTTGATACCATCTTTTAATCGAAGCACATTAAAATTAAGCAGCAAACCTAAGTGGAAGTTTCCAATTTTCAAATAGGTCAAAACTTGGGCAAAATGTACATCTGTAAAAGTTTCTACGGTTTTTAATTCCACTACCACTTTGTTTTCTACCAGTAGGTCAATTCTGTAACCATGGTCAAGTTTGATTTCCTTGTAAATAATTGGCACAGGCTTCTCTTTTTCCACTTTTAAACCCGCCGCAGTCAATTCGTAAAACAGGCATTCTTTATAGGCAGATTCCAGCAAGCCGGGTCCAAGTGCTTTGTGAATTTCGATGGCCTTTCCGATTACGAGGTTAGAAATTTCATTCTCTGTCATTTTTAATGTGCTTTGGATTGAGCTATTAATTTACACAAAGTTTCACAGAGTTAACTCAAAGATCCTCAGAGATTCTTTGTGCATTCTTCGAGGTTCTTTGTGTAACGGGTTATGAAATCAAAACTTTTCAAATACACCCAGCCCAAATAAGGCAAAGTCGTATTTTATGGGATCATCAGGGTCGAAACGACGCAGATTTGCAGTGATCTCCTCCACCGCTTTCCAGTCGCTTGATTTACGTTCGAGCAAGCCTAATTTTCGTCCTACATTCCCGGTGTGAACATCCAAAGGCAACATAAGTGCCGAAGCCGGAATTCCTTTCCACAGCGCGAAGTCAACTTTGGCTTTATCTTCCCGCACCATCCATCGCAAAAACATGTTCAAGCGCTTGGCCGATGCTCCTTTTGTTACATTCGATACATGCTTTTGCGTGCGTTCACCTTTCAGTTCAAAAAACACCCTGTGAAAATGTGCCAGTGAAGCCCAAACCGTTTGATCACCTAAAAAGCCATCTTCAAATACTTTTTGAAGCCCACCATGATTGGCGTATATATTTCGCAGAGACTGAATGAAATAAATACAATCGTCGCCGTTGAAGGTGCGGTGTACAAATTTTTTCAGCCGCTTTAGCTCACCCGAAGACGCATTCAGGACAAAACTGTGTGGTTCTTCATCCAGCAGTTGCATTAAATGCAAGGCATTTTTTATGATAGCCGCCCGGTTACCCCAGGCAATGGTAGCAGCCAGAAACCCGGCAATTTCAATATCTTCTTTTTTTGAAAACCTGTGTGGAACCTGGATCGGATCGGATTCGATAAATTCGGGGCGATAGAATTTCTCCACCTTTTCGTCCAAAAAGGCTTTTAACGTATCAAAATCCATGGTTTTATTCAATCACTCCGTCTTTGATATGAATGATGCGATCGGAACGTTCTGCAAAATGATCGTCGTGGGTTACAATGATGAAGGTCTGGCCGAGTTCGTCGCGTAATTTAAACAACAAATCGTGCAACTCGTCACGGTTGCTCGAATCGAGATTACCCGAAGGTTCATCGGCCATAATTACGGAAGGATCGTTAATCAGCGCCCGTGCCATAGCCACCCGCTGCTTCTCGCCACCTGACAGCTCGGAAGGCTTGTGCTCCATTCTTTCGGTAAGCCCCAAAAAATCAAGCAATTCTTTGGCTTTAGCTTCTGCCTTTGTTTTGGCCGTTTTGGCAATAAAAGCCGGGATACAAACATTTTCGAGTGCGGTAAACTCGGGCAATAAATGATGAAACTGAAAAACAAAACCGATTTCCTTGTTCCGAAAGGCAGCTAGTTGTTTTTCGGACAGAGCAGAAATTTTCTTCTCACCGAAATAAACTTCACCCTCGTCGGGCCTGCTCAATGTGCCCAATATCTGTAACAAGGTAGTTTTGCCTGCCCCGCTGGCTCCCACTATCGAATAGATTTTCTTCTGAGGTATTTCCAGGTCAATGCCCTTCAATACTTTCAGGTTTCCAAACGATTTATGTATATTCTGAGCTCTTATCAAAACAGCAAATTTACAGTTTCATAATCTCGTAGATGACATAAGCTAAATATGCCGCAACCAAAACAAACCCGGTGAATTTTCCAACTTTCCAACGCCGAACAAGCAAAAGTCCGATCAGCAAAATCACTGAGCCGAATAAAATCAATACAGAGTTTACAAGATCGCCGCCTGCATCAATGGTCCCGCCCGAAAGCAACATGACGATCAGGAACGGGAGACCAAGACCTACCAGTATATCAAAAATATTTGAACCTACGGCATTGCTGACGGCCATATCTCCTCTGCCCTGTTTCGCGACAATAATCGACGAAAATAAATCGGGGATAGACGTACCAACCGCTAACACCGTCAACGCGATTATCGCTTCGGGAATATTCATCAAATGGGCTGTTTTCACCGCTACTTCTACCAGCACATAACTAAGTGCTGCAATCAATAAAATCGAGAAAAAGAAAACGAGATAATACCGTTCTACCCTGGGGAAAATAAATTTCAAAAACTGGTCCAACGGACGAGTGATCTTGTTGTGCTCCCCGTGTGCATCTTCAACTCCTTCTTCGAATTCCACATCGTTATACGGCATAATGCGGTGCCAGTAGATAACAGCTATCACATAAATCACATACAATCCCAAAAAAGCAATGGCTTCGAGCAGCGAAAAATGGCCGTCCCAAATAAAAACAACCAATAATATAACCGTAAGCGTATAGAAAAGTATATCGCGAAACATCGGTTTCCAGTTCAGTTTCGTGCTTTTTACCAAAGCAGCTGCACCTACAATTACCAGAAGATTAAAAATGGCACTTCCTACTATGCTGCCAATACCAATTACCTGGTGTTCGCCAGGTTTTAGTACAGCAAACAGGGCCACAAAAAGCTCGGGAGCACTCGACCCCACTGCCATCAAAGTTGCACCGGCTGCATCGCTTGACATACGAAGATCTCTGGATATTTTATCGAGCGATGCGATAAAAAACAAATCCACAATTCGCGCCAGCAAAACAAAGCTCAGCAGCAACAAAAAGATATAAAAGGCTATTGCCAAGGAGGTGTATTTTGAATGTGATTAATCCTGGAAATTATCAGTAATTCCTTTTTTTATCTCAGAGGTTTCTTTCGTTACCGTTGAAGTGACATCGTTGATGTCCTTTTTTATATCAGAGGTGTTGGCTTCCAGCTCGCGTTTAATTTCGTTGGTGGCTTTTTTGAACTCACGCATACCTTTTCCAAGTGTTTTAGCAATGTCAGGAATAGCTTTCGAACCGAAAAACAGCAAAGCTAACAACATTACCAGAACCAACTCTCCGCCGCTTATGAATAAAAGACAACTCATTCTTCTAAATTTAGTTCACAAATATACAAAAAGAAAAAAGCCGGAAGTTGAAGATGACAGAAAAACACCTGCCCGTTTCCAACTTCCGGCAATTATATTTAGTCTTAGTGGATCAAACTATTTATTTCTCTTTTCAATTACTTTATTCACCCGGTTACGTGTATCGTAAGCAATAGGTGTTGCAATAAAAATTGATGAATAGGTACCAACAACCACACCAATCAATAAGGCAAAAGTAAAGCCCTGAATGGTGGCGCCGCCAAAGAGGAAGATCGCCAGCAAAACAACGAAAGTTGACAACGAAGTACTGAATGTACGACGCAGTGTACTGTTCATCGCTTCGTCCATGTTTTCTTCCGAACGACGTTTCGGATGTAACCCCATCACTTCACGGATACGGTCGAAAACAACCACAGTATCGTTGATCGAGTATCCCAACACCGTCAAAATAGCTGCAATGAAAGCCTGGTCAATTTCCAGTGAAAATGGAAGTGCACCGGCGAGCAAAGAGAAAATACCCAATACAATCAGTGAGTCGTGTGCCAAAGCAGCAACAGCACCAAGACCGTACTGCCAGTTCCGGAAACGAGCCAGAATATACAGGAAGATGATAAGCAGGGAGAAACCAATGGCAATGGCCGACTCTTTACGGATATCATCAGAAATGGTTGGTCCCACTTTTTGTGAACTCTGCTGGTAATTATCGGTAAATTGCTCCAGCGTTACTCCCTGGTCAAGTAATCCTCCATCTTTCAGTCCTTTCATCAACAAAGCCTCTACCTCATTGTCGATGTTTTCGCTATTATCTTCAATTTTATAGTCTGTGGTAATTCTTACCTGGTTTGACTCGCCATAAGTTTTAACTTCAGGCGCACCATCAAACACAACGGCCAAAGCGTTCTGTACATCAGAAACTTTCACATCCTGATCGAAACGAACTACATAGGTTCTACCTCCTTTAAAGTCAATCCCATAACTTAATCCGCGAACCACCAACGAACCAATCGAAAGTACAATCAATGCCCCCGAAATAACGTAGGCAATCTTTCTTTTTTCCAGGAACTTAATATGTGTATTGCGCAACCAGTTGTCGGTAATCGAAGATGTAAACAAAATGCGTCCGCCTTTTTTCAATTGCCATTCGAAAATCAAACGGGTGATGAAGATAGCTGAGAACAACGAAGTAAGGATACCAATGATCAGCGTGGTAGCAAAACCTTTGATCGGACCTGAACCAAACAGGTAAAGTACGATACCAGTTAACAAGGTTGTTACCTGACCGTCGATAATGGCAGAATAAGCGTTTTTATAACCGTCGGTAATTGCCAGTTTAATGCCCTTACCGGCACGAAGTTCTTCCTGCACACGTTCGTAAATCAGTACGTTGGCATCCACCGACATACCGATAGTAAGTACGATACCGGCGATACCGGGTAATGTAAGAACGGCTCCCAGTGAAGCCAGAACACCAAAAATGAAAAGCATGTTGGCAACCAGTGCAATGTTTGCTGCCAAACCTGCATTTTTACTATAGAAGAACAACATGTAAACCAGTACCAAAACAAAAGCAATCACAAACGAGATCAAACCACTGTTGATCGCTTCCTGTCCCAGTGAAGGACCAACGATATCTTCCTGGATAATACGTGCAGGAGCCGGCATTTTACCCGATTTCAACACGTTAGCCAAGTCTTTTGCTTCTTCAATACTTTCCAAACCGGTGATGCTTGAACGACCGCCGGGGATTTCTCCGTTAACTGTCGGGAACGAGCGTACATACCCGTCAAGAACAATAGCGATAGATTTACCCACGTTTTCCTTGGTCATACGCTGCCAGATTTTAGCTCCTTCGCTGTTCATCTGCATCGAAACTTCCGGGTTCGATCCCATTTGATCGAAGTCCTGACGGGCATCGGTAATTACTTCGCCATCCAGCGGAGGACGTCCGTCGCGTGTTGTCACTTTTAGTGCAATCAGACGATACAGCGTACCTGCCTGATCCATCGATTTTGCAGTCCATGCAAATCTCAGGTCTCGTGGGAAAAGGCTTCTGATTTGTGGATTATTCAGATAGGCATTTACAGCCATAGTATCTTTCGCCTGTGCAATACCCACAGCGGGACCTTTGAATAACTGTCCGGTTTGATCGGTGCTTGGATTCAGCACGGCAAACAACGGATATTGTTTCTGAAAATTCGCCATGTTATCGATTCCGGCAGCCGAAGTATCTGCGGCACTTTCGTCCTGCATCTCTGCCAGCAATGCATTTGCGGCAGTAGTATCTTTTTCCGCAGCAGGAGTTTCAGCTACGTCTTCGTTAGTGGTTTGTTCAACCTTTACGGCATCCAACTCGCGAATTTTTTCGTTAGCCAGCAGAAGATACTGATAAACTTCCTGGTTTTCGTAGGTTTCCCAGAATTCCAGGTTGGCGGTTCCCTGCAGCAGCGTACGAACACGGTTTTGGTCTTTCACTCCCGGAAGTTCAACCAGGATACGGCCACGGGTTTGCAACTGCTGAATGTTGGGTTGAGCTACCCCAAAACGGTCGATACGGGTACGGATAATGTTGAATGCATTATCAATCGCGGCATCGGTTTCCTTGCGGATAACGTCAAGCACTTCGGCATTGGTTGAACTGAAATTCACACGGTCACGCAATTCAAGCGTATTGAAGATAGATGCCAGTTTTGCATTCGGATCAATCTCTTCAAAAGCCTTTCCGAAAAGCGACACATAATCTTCCTGTGAATTCGTTTTCTTTTCATCGGCCTTGGCCAAAGCCTTAACGAAAGTTTCATCCGTACTATAGTTTGCCATCGCACGAATGATGTCTTTCACCTCTACTTCAAGGGTTACGTTCATACCTCCCTTAAGGTCAAGACCCAGGTTTAACTCCAGCTCACGAACATCTTTGTAAGTAAATTTTTTCAGCCCGAAAAAGTTATACACTACTTCTCCGGCCATTGAATCCAGATAATGAAATTCCTTATCAGGATCGCCTTGTGCATATTCTACAGCGGCTTTTTTGATTTGCTGTGACTTCCAGGTAAAAGATAACTGGTAGAAACTAACAGCTGCCAACAGAATTGCAAAAGTTAAAATTGCACCTTTGTTTTGCATTTCAATTAAATTTTAAATGTTTGATTTATTGTTTATTTCTTGAATTAATAAGGATAACATGTCGTTTACAACACGACAGATCGACTCCATCTACGGGCTTTCCCGCATGTAAGGTCTGAAAATTAAGCCAAGGGATCTTCGTCGGGGGAAAGCGAATGGCTCTGATAAATGAGGTAATGATACGCAGCAATTAAGGGTGATGTTTGCTGAACCACCTCAGCTTTAAGCACCTGGTAATTCCGGACCGAATAAAATTGCCGCAGAAATTTATCGTGTGCTTCAGAATGCTGCTTCCGTGTTGGTGTTTTCTGAACAAATGTTTTTGCCGAAATCGGATTGGCCTGTGCCAAAACGTAAACTTCTCCCTGATTGGTACTATGACTGTCAGAGCTGGCCTGAATATCGTCCAGTTGCGCCGGATTCTTTTCCAGATAAGCATCCATCAAAACGGCAGCTCCGATCAATGCGGCAAAAAATGCCAGCCTGATCAGTAACTTCCTCGATATGTTCAGTCTTATCTTCAACACGTTAAAAATTAGCGGAGCAAATATACCGAAATCCCTGTGGTTTCCAAATCTGAAGCTATTAAATTTGAGGCAGTTGTTTTCATACCGATATTTTATGCAACATGTATTTGTTTACGGATCTCTTCTTTTTCCCGAGGTGGTTGAAGCGCTCACCGGAACAACCTTTCCGATGAAAGACGGGATTTTGCCCGATTTCAGGCGTTTTGCAATTTCGGGAGCAGACTATCCGGCAATTGTATTCAACAATGGATCAACGGTTAAGGGGAAAATTTTGCTGAATGTAGACGATCGTTCACTGGAAATTCTGAAATTTTATGAAGGAGACGAATACGCATGCATCTCCGCTTCCATTAATGTTGAAAATAAAACAACAGAAGCCTTGGTATTTGTCTGGAAAGAAACAGAAGAGCGACTAAACGGAAACTGGAGCGAAAATCATTTCCGGGAAACTTTACTCGAAACCTATATCAGCGAAGTAGCGCCCGAAACCAGGATGGAATTTGAAGCCTTACGACCTTAATATCAGCAGCTCCCTTTTGTAATCGACAACAGCACGGTACTTCATCAGAAAATCGCCTCCAAGCAAACCACAAATCTGCACATCAGTTGCATTGGCATACAACTCATTAATATGATTTAAATCGAGCAAAGCCGCGCCCATTGCAGTCACTTTTAGCTTGCCAAAGCTGATGTCTTTAAGTGTGCACAAGCTACTTTTCATAGGCTCGGCGCCTATTCCGGCCGAATGCAGATCTTCGGTACGCTCCTCAACCCGGGCCACGTATTTTTCAAGATTCTGATCAAACACCGATTTGGAAGCGCCGGTATCAATAACCCACATCCCTTCGGTTTCATCGTAAAAATTACTGCTTACCAGCAAATGAAAGTTGCTGTGTTCGAGTTCAATTATTTTTATTGGAATTTTAGTTCGCATGGTATAAAAATAAACGAACATAATAAAAAACGGCTGACCCGAATGGATCAACCGCCTTTTTATACTAATAATTTTTTATCGCTGTTACAGAAGAGCATTAACTGCTGCAACACCTTCGGCGCTGTCAACCAGTTTAGCTTTCTCTGCATCAGAAAGTTCGATTTCCAATACTTTTTCGATACCGTTTTTGCCAATTACACAAGGCACACCAATTGAGATGTCGCTTAATCCATATTCACCTTCAAGAAGCGCTGAGCAAGGGAATACTTTTTTAGAATCGAGTGCGATTGCTTTTACCAATTCAGATACAGCTGCTCCGGGTGCATACCATGCACTTGTTCCCAGTAATTTAGTAAGTGTTGCACCACCAACTTTCGTAGCTTCCACTACTTCAGCCATTTTTTCTTCCGACAGGAATTCAGAAACAGGAACACTGTTTACTACTGCTTTTTCGATCAACGGAACCATACCTGTATCGCTGTGACCACCGATTACCATTGCACTTACATCCGACTGAGGACAACCGATTGCTTCAGCCAGTCTGTATTTGAAACGGGCGCTGTCTAATGCTCCACCCATACCAATGATACGGTTTTTAGGCAGACCTGTAGCTTTGTGTGCCAGGTACGCCATTGTATCCATCGGGTTGCTCACTACAATAATGACTACATTGGGTGACTCGGCAATTAATTTTGTAGCCACGTCTTTTACAATTCCGGCGTTAATACCGATCAACTCTTCGCGAGTCATACCCGGTTTACGCGGAATACCACTTGTAATTACTGCCACATCGCTTCCGGCAGTTTTTGAATAATCGTTAGTAGAACCAACAATGGCAGAGTCGAAACCATTTAACGATGCCGTTTGCATCAAATCCATTGCTTTACCTTCGGCAAAACCTTCTTTGATGTCGATCAATACAATCTCATCTGCAAAATTTTTAATGGCAATATATTCGGCACAACTTGCTCCCACTGCACCTGCTCCAACTACTGTTACTTTCATTTTAATTGAGTTTTATAGTTACAAAATTTATAAACTTAAACAATTCATTGTCAAACCGTTTAAGGATCGCAAAGATAATCTATTTTCGCACACCCGGAAATTTTTGAAAGTCCCGAAATCCGGTTTAACAATAAGGTAAGAAATTTCTTAATCGCTGTTAAAACACACTTTTTTAATTGAACCAATAAGTCATTTTGAGTACGATGGCGCGATTGCGAGAGTTCCAGTTTCCGGTAAAATAATTGTCGGTATAAACGAGGTAAATATCTGAAACCGGCTGATACCGCCACTGAAACCGCGAATTAATATTCAGGTTATCAATCTGTTCGTTATACTGAACAAATGTCGACCAGAAGACTTTATCTGAAAATGTAATATCCATCTTCGGACCGATCAGAAAAAACTGTTCGCGGTCGAAAGTATCTCCCAAGTCCATGTCAGTGTAGTTGAAATTCATGGTCAGGTTCACATACGGTTGAAAGCGGTAACCAATTTCTCCTTGCACAAACTGAATATCGCCACTGTAAAACGATCCCTTTGTGGCTTCAGCCTTCCAGTTAAAAAGTGTTTTGCGGGTGGAAGTAAACTCAGCCGTTACCGCTCCAAAATGATAGGCTGATCCTTTGGGAAGGAAATTCACCGCATCGCTGGTGGGATTAAAATCGGTTTGTAATTCCACAAAATAGTTCTGATAGGAAAATTCGAGCTCTGAACGGTCCTGAAATACAAAATTGTAAGAGAAGTCGTACTCGTGCTCAATTTTATCGTAGTCTTTGTCGAAATAATTCTCAATCTGAATATCCGGACCGTGACTTACGATCCATCTGTTCGGCACAAAGTTATACTGGGTTTGCGTTCCCAGGAAATTATAACCGCTTCGTGTCACATAACCGGCCTCGGCCCGGTAATTTTCGCCTACGGATGTTTCGTTCAAGGCGAGCACCAGATGCTTGGTTTTGTAGGTAACTGATGCCCCCTGAGAATATTGTTTATCCGGACTTTCGGGCTGAAAAGACCGGTGGTAGTAGAACTTACCGGCCCAGAAATTATTGGCGCTTGCCAGGTTGTAATCAACACCTAACACGCGGTTATACATGCTGGTATCGGAAGGGACATCGAAATACTGCTTGTTTACGGCAATAAAACCAATATTGGACCGGGCAAAAACTTTCTTTTGCAGAGAAACCACAGTAAAATTGCGCGACAGGAAATCGGTGGTTTTCTCGGTGGTCATCGTCATCAATCCCAAACGAAAGTCGTTGCCGATTTTTCCGGTTAAGCGTGCACCGGCCAATACCGGAGCATCCAATCCAATCCGGCGGGAGAAAAAAGGAGTGGCTGTTTGGTTTCCATAATTCGAGAAAAGATCTCCGTTTTCGAGAAAGAACTGTCTTTTTTCAGGAAAAAATAACTCAAACCGATCGATGTTGGCAATCTGACGATCGACTTCTACCTGTGCAAAATCGGGATTGTAAGTCAGGTCAAGATTCATCGACGAAGACAATCCAATTTTGGCATCAAAGCCAAAATCGCTCCGGTAGTCGGTGCCGGTACCTGCCTCATAGTCTTTTGCAACACCTCCGTATAAGTACGGAATAAATGAAAATTGTGTTTTCGATTTTGGAAGCGGTTCTTCAAATTCCATCACTCCGGTATATGCTAGCGAAGCCGTAGGAAATTGCCGCGGAACGGGTGCCCATGCCGATTTTTCGTTCGATTTCAAATCGAGGCGGCTAAAATTGGTATACCACCTTTTACTTCCGGCCGGATAGCGAACCGACTTGAAAGGAATTCGCATTTCCGTCACCCATCGGTCGTCGTAATGCTTGGTTTTCGATTCCCACTTGCAATCCCAGTCGAGCGACACCGCACTGCCGTTACTCATCGTGCCGTCCCATTTGGCTCCGGAAGCTGAAACGCCAAACGAAAATCCGTTGGTCTGATCCAAAAACGTATCGAAAAATATCAGGAGATTATCGTTGTTTCCAAAAACAAAATCGCGCCGGAACGATTCCATCACCCTTTTCCCGGGAATGGTATCATAAAAAATCTGCGCCACATATAAAGCCTTGTCGTCGTATGTCATCATCATGGTTGAGGGTTGCGATGCCAAACCGGTATCAACCGGCAAAACCTTAAAAAATTTGTCGGCCTTCTGCGCAGCCAGCCAGTCTGCCTCATCAATAACACCATCGATCCTGATTTCAGAACGGGCCTTTTTCACATGATACACATAGTCCTTATTAAAAGTACTGATAACGGAATCTTTTTTTGCATGAAAAAGTTGGTTTGCGACTGAGGGAAATACGAAAAATAAAAGTAATCCTACCAATGTCGGTTTCATAGAGCTTAGTTTATTGATTCAGGTTAAACACACAAACAAATATATCTTTTTAGTATAGTTAATTGAATGACAACAATAGATTTAATGTCTTCCTCATTTTTATCCGCTCAGAAATACTGCTACTGTTTAATTCAAGGTAAAGACAAAAGTGGTTAAAGAAATTGCGGGCGCCAGATAATTGACTGTTTTCCCGTCGAACGGAAGAGAGGGAAGTTTCTGGCAATTCTCGCCCGTACCCGTTCTGTATGCTTCTGCTGCTTTTAACTGCCCGCTTAGTTTACCAAGCTCGACTGAAAACCGGTTTTCATTCTCTGTCGGGTTATTCACAGCCACAACAATTTCGCTCTTATCAGGGCTGATAGCAACCAGTGCCGATTCACAATCAGTACTCAGCAAAGTGTATCCCTGTTTGATAAATCTGGTAATCTGCATTCTAACGTACAGGTTCTTCACTATTTCGTATTCCTGAGTTTTAAAATCACAACGCATTAAACACCAAACATCGTTGTTCTCTTCCATTAACTGCCAGTCGAGCCAGGCTTGCGGCTGCATCAGGTTCAGATCGTCAAACATTTTACGGGCAAGCAAGAGGTTATTCTTAAATCCCCCTGCCCGTTCCGGCCACCCTCCGGGTCCAGTTTCCGATTGCCAGAATTCTTTCCCGATCTCACGTACCAGTTGATTCGCTTTTATTCTTTCGGGGTTGCTACCCGAATACGTGTGCGTATTTAACTGACCAACTTTATCCAAAATATCCCCAGCTTCAGAATACGCCTTCAACACCCGAATAAATGAAGCGATGTTGGTTTCATCGGATGCAGAAATGACCGTTTTCATTCCTGTTGCCTGCAATTTTGGATAAAGCATGCGGATGATCTTCATCTGGGTTTCCGGCTCAAAATGACAACCTTCCTGGCTACCCTGATTGTACCAATAGTTCGATGTAGCCTCGTTAAACGGCTCCAGTGTTTTAAATTCGATACCGTAAACTTCTTTATAGTGCTTACAAACGTCGAGCAGGTAGTTACAAAACGCTTCGTAATATTCGGGTTTCAGGTTGTCCTTGTTCGCATCGTCATTCCCGGCCGAACATCCGCTGTAAGTCATCCAATAAGGAGGTGAGTTGCTAAAAGCTTCAAAAACAGCATCGGGCCTTTTCTCCCGAATCTTCAGCATAATGGTTCGTTGTGCTTTGTCTGCCTCCCAGTTATAATCAGACTGTTCAGTTGCTTTGAAACCCTCCATTTCAGCACGTTTCCCTTTTCCTTTTACCATGTGCCCGTCGGCATGAGAAGGATCATCGCCACCTCCGATGTTATACCGAAAAATGTTCATGTTCAGGTGATCGGGCGAGGTGATGATATCGATGATACTATCAACTTTCGACTCTTCCCAATCGCCAACCTGGCCGGCCCACCAACAAAGTGAACTTCCCCAGCCTTCAACAGTTTGCATGGTTTTGCCGGGATCGATTACTATTGCATGGGTTTCAGAAGCCTTTTTTTCGCCTCGCTGACACATGGCAAGCACGGGTGATACAAAAATTACGAGTAAAAGAAGAATGTTTTTTTGCATATAATCCTTGTTAGTCAGTTTAATAAAACATTGCGTATTACAAGATTAACCAAAATTTTCAATGTTTACTCCCGGGGCACTAACGCGATGGTTCAGAAAATATGGCAATACCGCTATTATACAAATGTAGAGCAAAGCAACTACCCGAACGGACATTCGGGACTTTTGCCACCAAACCCTCAAATAACCGAATAAGAAAAGATCGACCCAATGCGTGCACCATTAATACAGCCTGTAAATACATAACTTACAGGCTGTTTCTGATATTTTCAGGAAAAGTCCCAAAACACGCAGAAGAATAATTCTTCCTTTACTTTAACGGAATATCTACCACAAGATTTTTGTCGCTGCGCACAAAGGCAGTCACCACTTCGTAGGTCAGCTTATCCTGTCCTTCAGGTGCGGTCAAAACCTGAGACGATTGCGGATATAGCGTAATATTTTTGGTCCCCTTACCTGTTTTAAGCTCCATTTCAAAATACAAATCGCTGTTATTTTTTATCTCGTAGAACTTAGTGCTTTTTTCTTTCCCTTCTTTTGAATGAAAGCTCGGGCCAATTTCCACGCTGGCATAAAACAGTTTGCTCACCCATTCTTCCTTTCCTGCAATGTATTTTGTCGACCAGGCTACGGTGCGGCCTTCTTCCAGCGCTTCACGCACCGACTCTGCAGTCCGATCTTTTGCAAAAAGCAGTGTCATGGTCCGGTGCGCTCCTCCTTCGAAATCATAATTGTAAGCTATAACGTTATGATTATCTGTCGATCCCATCACTGTCAAGTCATTATCAACACACCAGTCGAGTGCTTTTTTATGAAATCCGAAGCCATTAAAAACTTCAATTCCCCCCAAAACTTTTTCTTTGAACAACTCATCCACCAGATCAATCCATTCGTAAGAACCATCAATCGAACTCACTTTCCAACCGGGGTGGTTCCAGAAAATAAAAGCATCCTGATCGGCAGCTTTCATCACAGCGTCTTTGTCTTTCGCATTATCCCTGTCTGCAATGTAATCCTTAGAATCTCCGATAAAAATGGCATTAAAGTGGCCGGGAGGAGTGTTGCGTGTAATTTCGTTGCCCTTAATTAGTATAATATTGTTTTCGGCGGCCATACCCTTGCCAATTTCATACGTACGGTTGTAATCCACCACAACGTCTTTCGAATGTGGCGTATATTCGATATGATCCGAGATGGCCATTACATCCAGCCCTTCCTGCCAGGCTTCCTGCACCCTGATCGTAGGCCAAACCTGTCCGTCAGAAAAAACGGTGTGCATGTGGAAATCGCCTTTGAGTGTTTGGTATCCGTCGAATCCGGGAATTTGGATGATGTGGCGTTGCTTCGGAAATCTAAACTCACTCATCGACATAACGCCGTTGTCATCCTGAGCAAAAACATAAAAAGTACTGAATATAAAAAGAAAGGCTAATAATTTAATTTTGAACATAGCATTACGATTTAGTTGTTTTAAGTCGTCCCAAAATAATCATTAAAACAGCTGGCAGGAACAAAACGGCTAAGAATTAATTTTAACGCAATACCCGACCACAGAGCAATCCATGCTTAAACCGCCGTTTTCTTTCACTTACAATATACCCAACACAATAAAGCTTGCAAATAATTATTCGGATGATCTGTATCAATTCCCGGCCAATCCTCGTTTTCAACCCAACAATCAGGCAACAAAAAGCCCTGACGGAAACCGCCAGGGCACAAAAAACAATGTTCAAGCATGATTCACTACAAGGTGATGGGTACACCGTTGTAGAAATCTAATATTTTAGCACGGAAAATGTACTCGTATTTGGCCTGTATCAGATCCGACTGCGCGGTTGCCAGGTTATTTTTACTCTGATTGTACTCCACGGAATTGATCATTCCCACATTAAACTTTTCCTCGGTATAACGAAAAGCTTCTTTCATGGAAGTTACAGCCTTTTGCGTAGAAAGGTAACGGTTAAGCGCTGCCAAAGCATTGGTATAAACCAATTCGATATCTTTTCTCAAAACATTACGCGCCATCTGCAACTGATATTGGTAATCAGAAATCTGTATTTGGGAATTGGCAATGCCGTTCTTCACCTGGAAGCGGTTGAAAATCGGTATCGTCAGCGTAAGTCCAACACTGGCCCGGTAGTTGTTTTTAAATTGTTCCCCAAAACCGATGCGTTCTCCGTTCAGATCAAAGTATTTATTGTTGTAATTGTCGTAAAGATTTCCCCCAAAACTTAATGATGGCATTCCTGATCCTTTCGCAATCTCCAACTGTTTCATTGCACTTTCAACACGCAATTGAGCGGCTTTAATCTCGGGCCTCACATTGATGGCATTGCTAAATACATCTAAGGCATTCATCATCGTAAGGTTGGCCTTTATATCGGGAAGGGTTGGTTTTTCAATTTTAAAACTCTCAGCCATCGGCAGATCCAGAAACTGATAGAGATTCAGATATGCCAACTGAAGACTGTTCTGATCGTTTACCAATTGTAACTCCTCGCGAGCCAGCTGTGCTTCAATTTCGAGCATCGCTCCTTTGGCCAGACTACCAGCATTTACCAATTGCCTTGACCTGTCAAGTTGCTGTTTGGTTACTTCAATGTTTGCGGAATCCACCAGCAGTACTTCTTCAGCAAAAAGAATCTGAAGATATTCGGCTGCAATAGATAGCATAATGTCATCTTTTGTTTTTTGCAAATCCTGAATCGTTGCCAGAAGATCCAGCTCGCGCTGTTTCACGGTGTTAGTAAGCGTCATTCCACTGAAAAGAGGCAAATTCGTACTTACGCCACCTGAAAGACCCGTTGAATTAATGTTATCGTAAGTGTTATCGTAGGTCAGCGACCGGCCAAAGCTGAAATCATTTCCGACCTGAGCATTCAGATTGGGCAACTTATCTGACTTTGCCTGACTGACTTGATTTTGGTAATACTGCGTATTTAATACCTGCCTTTTGATCTGGAGGTTGTTCTCAATAGCGTAATCGAAGCACTTTTGCAGGTCCCACGCTTCCTGAGCATTTACAGTTGTCACCAACAAAAGCCCCATCACTCCGATCAGTAAGGTTAAAAGATTCTTCATTTTTTATTGTTTTTTGTTTCGACTAATTTACATAAACCTTTGGAACTAACTAAGCCTAGCCCTTACTGTTGTTTTGTTTCATCGCCTTTGGATCGATCTTCTCACCCTTCACTTTATCTTCCATTTTCAGACCTTCTGTAATCTCAATATTAATCCCGTCAGACAAACCGGTTTTTACCATGCGTTTTTCATACGCCGGTTCTTCGTCAGTTCCGGTATTAATTTCCACAAACGACGAGTCGTTATCAAACTGCAGCAAGCCTTCCGGAATCACCATCACATGATCTTTTTTCTCCAGAACGATGTTGGCATTGGCGCTATAACCGGCACGGATAAACTGCCCCTCTTTCAGCTGCACATTTGCCTTTATTTCAAACTGAATGGCTCCGTTTTCTTCAACACCCTTGGGTGAAATATATTCCAGTACGGCATCAAATTTTTCTTTATCGATGGCGCCAATTTCCAGCTCAATCGGCATTCCTTCCTTAATTTTCCCCACTTCGGTTTCGTCCACTTTCCCTTCAAAAATTATGTCTTTCATATCGGCAACCGAAGCAATGGTGGTACCGGCATTAAAGGTGTTGGCCTGAATAACTGAGTTCCCAACTTTTATTGGAACATCGAGTACCATGCCATCAATAGTTGAACGCACCAGCGTATTGGTAGCCGTTGCTGCCTTTTTTGTTACACCATTTTGAATTAATTCGAGATTATTTTCTGCTGCCGACAATTCTTCCCTGGCTGAATCGAACGTTACTTTAGATGCTTTAAACTCTTCGTAAGAAATTACGTTTTTGTCAAAAAGCTTCTGCTGGCGGTCGTAATCAATCTGGGCATCTTCGTAACTAATCTTTGCCCTGTTTAACCGGGTTTCAGCGGCATTTAACGTAACCATATCCGGAATAATTTTGATACGGGCCACTACCTGTCCTTTGGCAATTTTATCTCCGGCTTCCACATAAAGCTCGTCGATAATCCCCGAAACCTGTGGCACTATCTCAATTTCGTAACGTGGTACAACCGAACCGGTTGCCACGGTTTTCATTACTACATCGCTGTAAAACGGATTTTTGTTTTCAAAGAAATCCTGTTTCTTTTTTGACTTGTTATACAGGAAGAAAAGGGTTCCTCCAAACGCTGCGATCAAAATCGCAATTCCCAGGTATCTTACAATCTTTTTCATGTTGCTATTGTTTTTTGTTTTCAGTTAATTAATTCCATGTTTATTTTACTCGTCTCTTAACGCATCGATCGGTTTGATACTAACGGCTCTTTTGGCGGGTATCAATCCCGCCAGTATTCCGGAAATCACCAGTACCGAAAGTGCCCCTACTGCCATTTGGAAACTCACTTCGGGTGAACGGAAGAAAATCGAATCGGCATCCGAACTGGCGGCTTCCAGCGCCATATTCAGCAATTCGAGCAAACCAACACCCAGCGCCAGCCCGATGTAACCTGCCATCACCGTCAGAAAAACACTCTCGGCCACGATGTGCATTATCACTTTGCCCGGTGTAGCTCCAATGGCTCGTTGAATTCCAATTTCCTGCGTACGTTCCTTAATAATCACCAGCATAATATTGCTGACACCGATTACTCCGGCCATCAGGGTACCGATTCCGACGATCCAGGTTAAAATCTGAATCCCGGTAAAAAGGCCCATGTATTTTTTCCACTCCACTTCAATGTTAAACGAACCCACTGCCTGCATATCATCAGGTGCAATTTTATGCTTGCTTTTCAGAAGTTCCTTCAGGCGTGCTTCAACCCTGCTAACCGGAACTCCGGGAGCCGATGTAACTGAAAAGAAGTGAACATCGTCGCCAAAATTGTAGGTCTTTTGCATCGTAGTAAAAGGCATAATAATGGTTTCGTTTTTTCTTCCACCGCCAATGTTTACGCGTGTTTCACCCTTTATCACTCCTACTACCTGGAAATAAACCCCGTTGATTTTCAGATACTGCCCGATCGGGTCTTCGTCCTTATCAAACATTACTTCCACAACACGTTCGCCAATGTTTACCACTTTGCGGCTTTGTATAATATCGATTTGGTTGATCAAGCGCCCTTTTAGCGGTGTCCACGGATCAATCTTAAAGAATTCAGGATAGTCGCCGTAAATATTGAACGAACCTGTTTTCTTGCCTCTGATGGTATTGTCGCCTTCATAGCCTCTTGGGCCAAACAAACGCGGTGAGAGGTATTCAATGTCTTTTACATTTGCTTTTATGTATTCAATGTCGGTGTTGGTGTAATTCCATTGCCTTCCGCGCTGAAATCCTTTGTAAGGCTTGCTCGTACGCTCGGTCCAGAAAAAGGCAGAGTTGGAAGCAAATGCCCGGATCCCGTCCATTACTCCATTCTCCAAAGCTTTTCCGGCTCCCGACATGATGATCAGCATAAATATTCCCCAAAACACCCCGAAAGCTGTCATAAAACTTCGCATCCGGTTCTTTTTCAGGGCGCTCAGTATTTCTTTCCAAAGATCTAAATCAAACATTTTAGTTCAGTGTTTAAAGTTCAAAGTTCAGAGAGTCTCTTTTATTCATCCCGCAGCGCTTCAATGGGTTTAATACGCGCAGCACGTTTTGCAGGAATATAGCCTGCAATAGCTCCGGCAACCACCAACAAAAGCGTCGCAGTCATCGCAACTCCAAGGTCAACCGTCGGATTCCGGAATATGGTTTCACCATTACCACCGTTAGTGGCAGCAGAAATCTCGTACTGTTTTTCAACCACCAGGTTGATCAGCTCCATCAGGCCGGTTCCCATTACCAGACCAATGTACCCGGCAACCGTTGTGATCAGAATCGATTCCAGTAAAACCAAACCAATTACTGACGACGGGCTTGCACCAATCGCTTTGCGAATTCCAATTTCCTTGGTGCGCTCTTTCACCACAATCAGCATAATATTGCTAACGCCCACCACGCCGGCGATCAAGGTTCCTGTACCAATAATCCAGATAAAAATCTTGATGGCCTGGAATATTTTCATGGTTTGAATAACATCTTCCAACTTGTTATACGACCCCATTGCCGATTCGTCCGAAGCTTCGAATTTGTGTTTACGGGCTAACGTTTCACGAACCCGTTGCTCAATGGCCTGGCTTTCTTCCAGGGTTGTAGCATTAATCGTCAATGCAAAATTATGCAGGCGGTTGGAGCCGTTAAATACTTTTTGCCCGGTGCTTACCGGAATGTAAGCATTGCGGTGACGCGTGCCACCGCCTTCCTTGCAAATTCCCACTACTTTAAACGGAATGTTGTTGACACGCACATACTCACCAATGGCATTTTTATTTTTGAACAAAGCATCGTAGATATCTTTGCCCAGCACCACCGATTTTCGTGTTTCATTAATATCGACCTGGTTAATAAACCGGCCTTCAACAATTTCAATATTCTCTACTTCTCTTAAATCGGGATGACAGGTAATGGCCGTGTATTCGCCGTATTCATTTCCGTACGAAAATTTATTTCCACCAATGTAATAGCGCCCCGATGTATATTCAATTCCTTCCAGATCCTTTAGCACATCGTAATCGGCATTGGTAAAACGAATGTCGCGGCCTTCTTTTAATCCTTGGTATGGGATACTGGTGCGACCACTCCACAACCACATGGCGTTTACGGCATCGCGCATAAAATTTTCAGAAACTCCGTTGCTCAAACCATTTCCCGACCCGAGAAGGATCATTAGCATGAAAATCCCCCATGCAACACTGAACCCGGTGAGAAAGGTTCTCATTTTATTCTTTTTGATGGTGGCAAAGATCTCCTGCCATTTATCGATATCGAACATTGTTTTTTAGTTTAAAGTTTAGCATTCAAAGTTCAGCGAAACGAACTGAAAACTGAGACTGCGACTGGATACTCTTTATGCGGTTTCCAGCTCCTTGGCATATTGATGCTGAAAGTGTTTCAGATCGCCGTTTTTGATGATCTGATCGATACGGCCGTCTTTCAACCGAACGATTTTTTGCGTCATCGCAGCTATATCGTGCTCATGCGTCACCAGAATCACAGTGATTCCTCCTGCGTTGATCTCCTTCAGTATCTCCATCACTTCGTACGAAGTAGTGGTGTCGAGGGCTCCGGTTGGTTCATCTGCAAAAATGATTTTGGGCTGCGAAATCAGCGAGCGGGCTATAGCCACACGTTGTTTCTGTCCACCCGACATTTCGTTGGGCAAATGTTCTGCCCAATCCAGAAGCCCTACTTTATCGAGATACTCCAAGGCAATTTTGTTGCGTTTTTTGCGGTTCACTCCCTGATAGTAAAGCGGAAGCGCCACATTTTCCATGGCATTTTTAAAGGAAATGAGATTGAATGACTGGAACACAAAACCAACCAGTTCGTTCCGCAACTGAGCAGCTTTTTTTTCCGACATATCTTTCACCAGCGAACCATTCAGATAGTAGGCACCATCGTCGTAGTTATCCAGAATTCCCAGAATATTCAAAAGGGTCGATTTTCCCGAACCCGAAGAGCCCATAATCGAAACAAACTCGCCTTTCTGAATTTCCAGATCGATACCTTTCAGCACATGAAGCGAATTGCTGCCGGTAACATAAGATTTGTGAACATTTTTAAGACTAATCATGGCTTGAATTGCTTTTGTTTTTTGTTTTCTGCATTAAAAGTGATGAAATCACCTGAAATCAGCATTAATTATTCGACGAACGAAGCGTTATCTCCGGTGAATGAATTATCGTTTTCCGCTTTCGGTATTTCGATTGATTCTCATCACATAAGAACAGACGCACGAAACCTGAATCAGTTACATTAAATTTTACAGGAAGTTCCCGGATTGTTCCAAATAACCTGTCGAATACCTACTTTTGAGTCGAAATTATATGGTATGGGAACAAAGGCGATCAGTTTAAAACTACCCACTAATTACTCAGAAGAACAACTAAAAGAGCAAATAGCTCGTCAACTGAACATTCGGGATTTTACTTTTCAAACAGAAAGTAAAAGTCTGGATGCCCGGAATAAAAAAAATATTTTCTGGCTGGTAAGAGTGTTGGTTAATTCACCTCACATAAAAGGTGACGACTCTCCAGACCAGGAAGAATTGCTGATTCCGTTCAAAAAACGAAACAAAAAGATTGTTGTGGTTGGCAGTGGCCCGGCAGGTTTTTTTAATGCCTTTGTTTTGCAGAAAGCCGGTTTTGCTGTTACACTGATCGAACGCGGCTCCGACGTTAAAAAGCGCGGTGAAGCGATTTCGCATTTCGAACGAAGCGGAATTTTCAACACCCAAAACAACTATGCTTTTGGCGAAGGCGGCGCCGGTACTTTCTCGGACGGAAAGCTGACTTCGCGTTCAAAGCACATTTCCAAGGAGAAACATTTTATTCTTTCAAGCTATGTAAAAGCCGGAGCACCTGCCGAGATCATCTACATGACACATCCGCACCTGGGTACCGACAACCTGCGAAAAATCGTTCAAAACCTGCGACATGACTTTGAAGAACTGGGAGGCCGCATGCTTTTCGAAACACAGCTGGAAGACCTGAAAATCATCAACGGTACAGTAAGCGAGGTCGTCACTTCTGCCGGGAACCTGGAGGCCGATGCCGTTTTTATTGCCCCGGGACACTCGGCATACGAAACCTATAAAATGCTGATTCGCCGTGGAGTTCCTTTCCGCACCAAGAATTTTGCGATTGGCAGCCGCATGGAACACAAACAGGAAATCATCAACATTGCACAATGGGGAAAACCCGTGCTTCCGGGAGTAAAAGCCGCCGAGTACCGGCTCACTTCTCCGGCCGACGGAACGCACCAGGTATTTTCGTTTTGCATGTGCCCGGGAGGAACCGTGGTTCCGGCAGCAGCCTACGAAAATACCAACATTGTAAACGGGATGAGCTATTACAAACGCAACGGAATGTTTGCAAATGCAGCCTGCGTGGCAGGCATCCATCCCGATGAAATCGCCGGGAAAACGGTTTCTCCCGTTGAAGCCCTCGACCAGCTGCAGAAACTGGAAGAGCTTTTTTACAATTTTGCTGGAGGTTACTCAGCTCCTGCTTGCAGTATTGCAGCATTTCTGAATCAGAAAAGCAAACCCACCCAACTGGAAAGTAGCTATCCGCTTGGGCTGGTACAGGCGCCACTTTGGAACCTGCTTCCCGCGCCCGTGGTTCAATCGATGCAGGCCGGATTGCAGGATTTTATCCGAAAGATGCGTGGTTTTGAACAGGGAAACCTGCTGGGTTTCGAAAGCAAAACGTCTTCACCCATCCAGGTGATTCGCGAAAAAAACGGACTTTGCGAAGGTTTCGAAAATCTGTATGTGGTTGGAGAAGGAAGCGGTTACGCGGGAGGTATTGTTTCCAGCGCTGCCGACGGAATTCGCGCAGCCATGAGTTTGGTGGAAGAAAGTTAGCCATTGGTCACCGGTCATTTGGGATTTAAGATATAAGCTTGAAGTCTGAAGAAAAAAGTTAGTCTACGTAAGTCCCTCCCGGGGTATTTAGGCGATCAAAAAGCACAAAGCTCGTGGCTCTCAACTCGTAGCTTCCGGAATATGTAAATTTCCGGTTAATTCGAAATTGCATTATTTAGATCAATTCTATAAAAATCAGTCAGAAAGTTTAATTTTGTAAGCTCAAAACTGAAAATACATTATGACAGCGAAAAAGCTACCATTCAGCAAAGAACAACTGGAAACAATTATTGCCAACCACCCCACTCCGTTTCATATTTACGATGAAAAGGCGATGAGGGAAAACGCACGATATTTTAACAAGGCATTTTCGTGGAACGAAGGTTTTAAGGAATATTACGCGATTAAATCGGCACCGAATCCTTACCTCATGAAAATTTTGCGGGAAGAAGGTTTTGGAATCGATTGTAGTTCAGTTGCCGAATTGGAGCTGGCCAAACAAGTTGGCATGAGTGGCGACGAAATCATACTGACTTCGAACGACACGCCAGCCTACGAATTTCAACTGGCTGAAGACCTGGGAGCTATTATCAACCTCGATGATATTTCGCACATCGACTACCTCGAAAAACACGTGGGGCTGCCCAAAACCATTTGTATGCGTTACAACCCGGGAAGCCTGAAACAGGGCAACCTGATCATCGGTCATCCGGAAGAAGCCAAGTATGGCTTTACCCGCGAACAGATCATCGAAGGTTACCGCATTTTGAAAGAAAAAGGTGTGGAACGGTTTGGTATTCATACCATGGTGGCTTCCAACGAGCTCGATCCGAAATATTTTGTTGAAACCGCTGAAATTCTTTTTAACCTGATCGATGAGGTGTACGAGAAAACCGGTGTTCGCATCGAATTTGCCAACCTCGGCGGCGGTGTAGGTATTCCCTACAAACCGGGAGAACAACCCGTTGATCTGAATTTTGTGAGCGATGGAATTAAAAAGCTGTACGACGAAATGATCGTTGCCAAAGGTCTGGCTCCGCTGAAGATATTCTTTGAGCTCGGCCGCGCTATTACCGGACCTTACGGATACCTGGTTACAAAAGTTCGCCACATTAAAAAAACATACAAATCGTTTGCAGGACTTGATGCCTGTATGGCCAACCTGATGCGCCCGGCACTTTACGGAGCTTATCACCATATTACAGTGATGGGGAAAGAAAACGAACCTGCCACCACCAAGTACGACGTTACCGGCTCGCTGTGCGAAAACAACGACAAATTTGCCATCGACCGGATGTTACCGGAGATTGATCCCGATGATATTGTGGTGATTCACGATACCGGTGCTCACGGACATTCGATGGGCTTTAACTACAACGGAAAACTTCGTTCGGCTGAGCTTCTGCTGCGCGAAAACGGAGACGTGATTGAAATCCGCCGCGCAGAAACGCTGGAAGATTATTTTGCCACACTGGATTTTAGCGGGGTAAAAGATTTTAAATAATCGGCAAAAGCAAAGATCCAGTATTTCAGCTGATTATTGAATACATAGCATTTTTATTCGCATAAATCATGAAGGCCGGGAGTTAACCCGGCCTTTTTTTTGCTATTTTAGACAGAGCCAATCAAACGTTATGAAAATAGGATACGACGCAAAAAGAGCCTTTTTAAACACCTCAGGATTGGGAAATTACAGCCGGAACACCCTAAACGGTCTTATTAAATATTTCCCGGAAAACCACTACACGCTTTTCACCCCCGAGGAAAAAATTGCCATGCTCGAACAGCAGGAAGCTTATGAAATTGTGGCTCCGCCCCGAAAATTATCGGGACTGAAGAAAGCTTATTGGAGAAACTTTAAAATAAGTGGCGAGCTGAAAGAACGTCAGGTGGATTTATACCACGGACTGAGCAACGAGTTACCCCGCGGAATTCACAAAACCGCAATCCCTTCGCTGGTTACCATTCACGATCTGGTATTCATACGTTACCCCGAGTTCTATAAGTTTTTTGACCGGCTACTCTATCGCTACAAGGTAAAATATGCCTGCAAAGCGGCAACAAAGATTATTGCCATAAGTGAGCAAACCAAAGCAGATATTGTGAATTACACCGGCACACCACCCGAAAAAATAGAAGTAATTCACCAGGCGATTTCTCCGCTGTTTTTTGAAAAAGTTGACACCGGGAAAATAAAAGAAAAATACCACCTCCCCGATCAGTTTATTCTGGCAGTGGGTACCATCGAAGAACGCAAAAACCAGCTTTCCATTTTAAAGGCGCTACAGGCAAAGAATCTGGAGATTCCGCTGGTAATGATTGGCAATCCAACCTCGTACTGCAACGACATTCACAAATACGTGGCTGCGAAAAACCTTCGGAAAAACGTAATCATCCTGAAAAATATTCCTGAAAAAGATCTGGCGGGTTTTTATCAGCTTGCCACGTTATCGGTTTACATTTCGGTATATGAAGGTTTCGGCCTGCCCGTGATCGAAGCCATGGCCAGCGGATGCCCGGTGATCACCTCGAATGTTTCCTGTTTACCCGAAACAGCTGGAGATGCAGCTGTACTGTGTTCTCCAGGTGACATAAAAGAACTGGGAAATTCGATTTACGAAATATTGAATAATACCGATTTCAGGCTAAATCTGATTGAAAAAGGGAAAAAGAGAGCAAATGAATTTCAGGCCAAAGAGCATGCAAAGAAATTACTGGCTTTATATACTGAAATAGCGAATAAAAATTGATTCAGATTTTCACAAAATACATTTCAACTAAATAATAAATCGCACTCACCAGATCATTCTCAGGCAAACTTTATGACAGTTTTTGCGTTCTTTGCGTGAGAATAGTAAACAGGTTTTTCTGAAAAAAGGGAAAGATGCAGGAAGATATAAAAAAAGCACTGGAGGTATTAAAAAGCGGGGGAATCATTCTTTACCCCACCGATACCATTTGGGGAATTGGTTGCGATGCTACCAACCCGGAAGCGGTGAAGCGCATTTACGAACTAAAAAAGCGTGAAGACTCGAAAAGCATGCTGGTATTAATGGAAAATCCGGCCTTGCTCGACCGCTACGTGAGCGAAGTTCCGGAAGTAGCCTGGGACCTGGTGGAAATAAGTACCACTCCGCTTACGGTGATTTACCCGCAGGCAAAGAACCTGGCTTCGAACCTGATTGCAGCAGATGGCAGCATAGGGATACGGTTTACCAAAGAAGCATTTACAAGCCAGTTGCTACAACGTTTTCGCCGGCCGCTGGTTTCTACGTCAGCCAACATAAGCGGCGAAAAATCGCCTGCCTTCTTCGATGAGATTTCAGAAGAAATAAAAAATGCAGTGGATTATATTGTGGAATACCGGCAAGACGACCGCACTCCGTCGAAACCTTCGAGCATTATCAAACTCGGGCCGGGCGGACAAATCGAGATTATCCGGAAATAAAAAAACTGCTCCTCCCATTGAATGACGGAGAAGCAGTTTCTTTAAATTGCTGAAACAAGCTTATTTCTTTTCCTTTAAAATATCCCGGATCTCGGTGAGCAATACTTCCTCTTTCGATGGTGCCGGTGGAGCAGGAGGCGGAGCAGCTGCTTCTTTCTTTTTCATTTTGTTAAACGCCTTTACCACCAGGAAAATGGAGAAGGCAACAATCAGAAAATCAAGCACAGTGTTTACAAACACACCGTAATTAATGGTTACTTCGGCAACGGCCGGACTTACTAACTGATCGCCATTCATCACAGCTTCTTTACCTGTTTTCAAAACAAGTCGAAGGTCGCTGAAATCGGTATTCCCCAGAAGCAATCCAATAGGCGGCATCAAAACATCGTTTACAAACGAGGTGATGATCTTACCAAAAGCACCACCGATAATTACAGCAACGGCCAAATCGAGCACATTGCCTTTCATTGCAAAACTCTTAAATTCTTTTAAAAATCCCATGTTGTTGAAATTAAGTTAACAGTTAGAACAATTGATTAGCAATTTAAGACATTATGGTCAATTATTGTACAAAAAAGCCATCGTAAAACTTACAATGGCTTTTGAAAATTATGATGTACGCTTACGCTACATTTCTTTTACTTTTCCTGAACCCGCAGTGGAGGCATCGATACTCGGATTTCCCTTGTAAAACACACTTCCCGAACCGGCTATGCGTGCTTTAATCGTTCCGTTCGAAAATACATTGCAATTACCGGAACCGGCAATGGTAACACTTATATCTTCGGCTTCAAAACCTGCAGAGTTGAAGTTTCCTGAACCAGAGATGGTCACGCTCAGTTCATCAGCTTTGTTACGGCTACCTACTTCAATATTTCCCGAACCGGAAATGCTGCCTTTCAGTTTGCTCGATTCCAGCGAACCGATTTGAATTCCTCCACTTCCACTCAGCGACAGATTCAAAATCCGGGCTTCCAGTTTTTCAGCAATAATATCGCCTGAACCTGAAACTGACAATGCACTAACATCAGGAACAGTAACATAGATTTCTATTTTCCCGGGATTGAAATTACGTTGAAACAAATTGGAATTCGGGAAACGAATCACCAGCTCATTTCCTTTTACTTCGGTAATAAGGTCTTTCAAAACCGATTCTTTGGCAATTACTCTTACACTCTGTTTTTCTCCCTGTTTCAGGTAAAGTTTCCCTGAAATACGAAGTGAAATTTCTGAAAACGATGATACATCGCGGGTTTCCTCTTCAGCTTTTACTGAACTTGCAATAAATAGTCCGGCAACAAGCAGACTAAAAAATAAAATTCTGGCTTTCATATCAATAAAGTTATTTATTCAACTAAAAAATGAAACTGGTCCCGGCATCTATTCAACGAGACCCATCTCATTTTGTGATTATTTCTGATTTTTAAATATTACTTCACTAATGACGGACAAACAGGCACAAAGTTGCATTACATCGAAAAAAAAGTTCAATTTTAATCCTTCTTTTCAAATAAAGGGATTTTAATCGGGCAACATTTCCGATCTGTTGTGTTAAATACGTACAAATATGAGCGATATACATACCACTGCTATTCAGCTTCGTTTTAATGATGTGGACCTGATGGGGCACGTATATAACGGAAAATACCAGGAATTTTTTGACCTGGCCCGGCTGAATTATTTTGAGCACGTATTGGGCAACTTAATCAGCTGGGAAGAAACGGGGCTGGTAATTGCATCGGTAAAAGTGGATTATATCGAACCCATTTACCTCAAAGATGAAATTGAAGTACGCACGCATATTTCGTCGCTGGGCGAAAAGAGCCTGGAAATGACACAGCAACTCTTTAAAGCGGGGGGTACCGAACCTACCGCGTTATGCACAACCGTTTTGGTATGCTACCATATGCAACACAAGAAATCGGAGCTTATTCCAAATGAGTGGAGAACGAAGATTGAAACTTACGAGCCGGGCTTAACCCTCAATTAATCCTTCCGGAAGTTTCAGGGTAAGGCGTTTTTGTTCTTCGTCGATTTCCACCACAAACTCGGGATGAAAGGGAATCAACAATTCTTCATTGCCATACTGAACGGTCAGGACTATATTTCCAGAATAATCGTCAACGTGTTCGATTTCTCCTATTTCCCCTTTTTCTTCATCAAAAAGAACAAAGCCTTTTAGAAGTGATTCGTTTTCCAGCGGCTCATCCACAATTTCATCCAGGTAAAGGTACACCGAAGCCCCAATCAGGCGTTTGGCGTATTTTTCGGTATCTACCCCGTCGAATTTTACGATCGCCGATTTCGACGACTTAAAGCGCAAGCCATCTTCAGCAATAAAAAACGGTACCAGCAAACCGTCCAGTTCCACAAAAAAACGTTCAGCCTCTTCCACCGAATATTCAAAATGCTCTTCGAATTCGAGCACTACTTCGCCGTGTACACCATGTGTTTTGCGGAAGAATCCTATTTTTTCGCAATCGGTTTTTGGTATTGTTTCCATACTTCAAAAATAGACAAATTGTGTTGAATATAAACAGAGCGATCGTGTGAAGAAAAACTTTGAGGTACTCTTTCCTTTCTTTGAAGTACTTTGCTCATTATACATCAGAAGAAGACTACACAAAGAACCACAGAGAATTCACAAAGACACACAAAGTTAAAAGGAGTATTTCCGTTTAATCCAACAAAACAATCATGATTCAGGGGAATCACCAACAGAAATGAAAGTGAAAATGGTTACTCTTATCCAGAATATCCAATGTAGAATTCCCAATATCCAATTTTCCGGATTTTGTTGGATATTTTACATTGAGAATTGGACATTTTTAAAAATTGACTTTCAGAAAAAAAGCCATCTGTCAGTTGACGGATGGCTTTCTATCATAAGATGTGAGTCTTTCTTAAGATTCCGCACCTTGTTCTTCTGCTGAAGCTTCAGGTGCTTCAGTTTCAGGAGCTTCTTCTGCTTCTGCCTGGGCAGCAGCAGCTTGAGCTTCAGCGGCCAGTTCTGCATTTTTAGCAGCAATAGCAGCAGCTCTGTCTTCTTTGATCTTAACTTCAGCCTCCAATTGTTTTCTAGCGGCTGAAACAACTTCGCCTTCTAAACGATCAACTTTAGCCTGGATTTTGGCATCTTTTTCTGCCATCCATTTGTCCAAACGTTTTTCAGCTTCTGCTTGATCAAAAGCTCCTTTTTTCACTCCACCCATCAGGTGTTTTTTGTACAACACACCTTTGTAAGACAAAATAGCCTTAACGGTGTCGGTAGGTTGTGCGCCTTTAACCAGCCAATCATAGGCTTTGTCAAAATCGAGATCAATAGTAGCAGGATTAGAATTCGGATTATACGTGCCAATCCGCTCAATATACCTGCCATCTCGTGGCGCCCTGCTATCGGCTACTACAATGTGGTAGTATGCGTAGCGTTTGCGACCGTGTCGCGCGAGTCTCATTTTTACTGGCATAACTCTACTTTATTTGTTTTTGAAAAATGTGGCGCAAAGATAGTATAAATTTCTGTTCCTGAAAGTTATACCCTGAATTTTATCGAATCAACCATAAAAGATCGTATCTCAAGATTTGACAAAATCGAGTTCCCGCAAAGACGCAAAGGAAGCGCAAAGCTCGCAGATTATTGATTGTCAATATTTGATTTTGCGTTCTTAAAAACAACTTCGCGTGCTTTGCGTGAAATTTGGCAGAATGAACTCCTCATCCTAGTTCCTTCTTATTCGAAAAAAACAACAGCGCGGCTATCGTTTCGCGTATTGTTCTTCGTAGTATTTCTGATAGTCGCCCGAGGTCACATTCTCCAGCCATTCGGTGTTTTCGAGGTACCATTCAATGGTCAGTTCAATGCCTTCTTCAAACTGAAGCGAAGGTTCCCAGCCCAGTTCGTTTTTAATTTTTGTGGCATCGATCGCATAGCGCAGATCGTGCCCGGCACGGTCTTTCACAAACGTAATCAGCTTTTCTGATTCACCCGCCGGACGCCCCAGTTTTTCATCCATCTTCCGGCACATCACGCGGATCAGGTCGATGTTGGTCCATTCGTTAAAACCACCAATATTATAGGTTTCGCCAATTACTCCCTGGTGGAAAATCACATCAATAGCCCGTGCATGGTCCACCACCCACAGCCAGTCGCGAATGTTTTCGCCTTTACCATAAACCGGCAGCGGTTTGTTGTTTTTAATGTTGTGAATAAAAAGCGGAATCAGTTTTTCGGGAAACTGGTACGAACCATAGTTGTTCGAGCAGTTTGAAATCACGGTCGGTAGCCCAAAGGTATCGCAGTAAGCCCGCACAAAATGATCGGAACTGGCTTTTGAAGCCGAGTACGGACTGTGCGGATCGTAACGCGTTTCTTCGGTAAACATACCTTCGTCGCCCAGCGATCCGTAAACTTCGTCGGTAGAAATATGATAGAAAAGCTTTGCTTCCAAATTATCCTTCCAGATAAATTTCGCCGCATTCAGCAGGTTAACCGTACCGATTACATTGGTATACACAAACTCGGTGGGGTTTGAAATCGAGCGATCTACATGTGATTCGGCAGCCAGGTGAATCACACCATCGAACTGCTTTTCTTCAAACAACTTCTGTATAAAATCAGCATCCACAATATCGCCCTTTACAAATTCGTAATTGGGCTGGTTTTCTATGTCTTTCAGGTTAGCCAAATTCCCGGCATACGTTAGTTTATCGAGGTTGACAATCTTATATTCGGGGTACTTGTTTACCAGTAAACGAACCACGTGCGAGCCAATAAATCCTGCACCACCTGTAACCAATATTGTTTTTTTCATGCTTTTCATTTTATTAGAGTATTTCTATTCGACCACTTGTCCAGTGAAATAAGATTTGAGGCGGTTGCCCAAATACATTTTTCCATAATATGATTTCAAGTATTTTTCACGTTTCAGAGCATCCTCTTTGTTTAAACATCCTTCAAAATAAATCAACTCAAAAGGTCGCCTATGCTTGGTGGACGGAACTTTACCTTTTTGATGAGCCTCAAATCTTAATGGCAAATTTTGAGTATACCCGGTATACTTTTTACCGTCTTTTTTACTTTGAAGTACGTAAACCCAATAATATGTATCCTTTAAATTTGCCATTATTTCACAGGATAAATCCTGCACCACCTGTAACCAATATTGTTTTTTTCATCTGTGTCTGATTTTAAAACAAAAATAGGAGAATTGACCGGAAAACAGCTGACAATCGTTTTATTTCGGATAACTTACTGAATCACACAAACACTTTTCTGCTCGTCTATTTACCAAACCAACGTCATTTCGCGTCAATCCAACTAAAGGTATAAAAACACAAAGAGGAAGGAGAATGCTGAAACAGCACGCACCTTCCTCTTCCCTTTATTCGGGCTCCGAAGAATTATTTAATTCCGCGAACGCGTTTCTCCCAGTTCCAGGCCGAAAGCAATGTTTCTTCGGTTCCTTTTTCGGCTTTCCACCCCAGCTCTTCGTTGGCATAAGTGGTATCGGCCCATATTTTTTCGATGTCGCCTGCACGGCGGCCTACGATTTTATAGTTGAGTTTTACGCCGGTTGCTTTTTCAAAACCGGTAACTACTTCCAACACCGAAAGTCCGGTGCCTGTTCCCAGGTTAAAAATCTCGTAATTGGCTTTGTTTTTCCCTTGCAGCAAGCGGTTAATTGCCACCACGTGCGCTTTGGCCAGGTCAACCACATTAATGTAATCGCGAACAGCCGATCCGTCAACGGTATCATAGTCGTCGCCAAAAACTTTCAATTCGTCGCGTAACCCGGCAGCCGTTTGCGTAATAAAAGGCACCAGGTTTTGCGGAACACCCAGGGGCAGTTCACCAATCAACGCGCTCGGATGTGCACCTATCGGGTTAAAATACCGAAGCGCAATACCTTTCAACTGCGGATTGGCATGAATGGTATCGTTCAGAATATCTTCGTTAACACGTTTGGTATTTCCGTAAGGAGATTCGGCATCTTTTCGCGGCGTTTTTTCAGTCACCGGAAGCACATCGGGCTGACCGTAAACCGTACACGATGAAGAGAAAACAATGTTTGGCACATCGTATTTTATCTGGCAATCGAGCAGGTTCATCAGCGAAACCAGGTTGTTGCGGTAATACAGCAAAGGTTTTTCCACCGATTCGCCCACGGCTTTCGATGCCGCAAAATGAATAATGGCTGCAATATTTTTGTTGCGGTTAAAAAAGTCGTCGGTTTTTGCTCCATCCGCCAGGTCGAACTGTTCGAAATCAGGCCGGATACCCGAGATTTTTTCAATGTTATCCAGTACATCGATGCTTGAATTGGAAAGGTTATCCACCACTACCACCTCGTAGCCCGATGCCTGCAGTTCAACCACCGTGTGCGAACCAATATAACCGGTTCCGCCGGTCACTAAAATTTTATCTGCCATAATGCTTTTTGGTTTTGAACTTCAAAAGTACAAAAACATGCTTTTACACGATCAAAATAAAAGAAGGGAATAAATGCACAGGATAAAATTTAACCTGAAAAAGATAAAAAGACGGTACCAATGATTTTATTAATTTTACGCCTGAAAAATTATCAACCGTGAAGTTACACAAGTTTATACAACAACTTTTGCTGGACAACGAGATGGTGATCGTCCCGGGTTTTGGCGCGTTTATTCAGGAGTACCAACCCGCTGAAATCAGCGAAGACAGTGACGAAATAAAACCCCCCTCTACCCGCCTGATCTTCAATGCCCAAATCCGCAACAACGACGGGCTTTTGGTAGGACACCTGGCCGAAAATACGCGCGATTCGCATTTCGAAGCCTTGCAAAAAATCGAAAAAGAACGCGATAACTGGTTGTATCAACTGGATAAGGGGGAAAAAGTAAAACTCGAAGGAATCGGAACTTTTTCAACCAACGAAAAAGGCGAACTGGTTTTTATTTCGGAGGAAGATCAGCAACATTCGCTTGAATCTTATGGCCTGGAAAGCACTTCGCTCCACGAAACAGAAGAAACGGAACCGGTTGAGGAAATAGGAGAAGTTGCTTCGGAACCGGAACAAACAAACGAACCGGAAGTGGAGCCAGAGATAATTCCAGCAGTTACATCAGAGCCTGAAACAGAAGAAATTCAGGAAGAAGAACCTGCAGAAACCGAGGAAACAGAATCGGAAAACGAAGAGATTCAGGAAGAAATAGCGCCGGTGATTGAAGCAGAGCAGGAAGAAACAGTGGAGACGCAAGAGGAAAAGATTCCCGAGCCTGCTCCTGTTGTAACTTCGGAGCCAGCAAAAGAAAAACGCAAAGGAGGCTCGTGGTGGCTTTTGCTGATACTAATTCCCTTGATCGGGGTAGCTGTTTTTCTTTTTATGAAAGAAAAGCAACCTGCCGTGCCGGCTACAAGCACTCCGCCGGTTGAAACCACTGTTCAGGAAGAGGCTCCTGCCATTATCACTGATTCGATCCAGGCCGACAGCACCATTTCGACGGCAAACGACAGTCTTACCGTTCCCGAAACTAAAGCTGAAAAAACAGCGCTTACTGATACTACCGGATTTTTCCTGGTCGGTGGAAGTTTCAAGGAAGAGGAAAATGCGGAAACCTATTTGCAACAACTAAAAGACGACGGATATCAACCCTTCCATTTGGGCAAATACGGAACCTATTATATTGTTGGGATTGGCCGCTACAATACGGAAAGAGAAGCTTTGAAAGCCCGGGACGAATACACAGCAACCAATCCGAATTCAGGAGTTTGGGTGTTGGAAAAATAGGAAAAGAACCTTCACTTTCATTCAAAAAAAGTATTTGAAGGAAAACTATACTTGCCCTCGTTTTGATGTGGCACGTGATTTTTCACACCTGAAAAGTGAATCTTTTCAGGGATGGGAGAAAGCTGCCGTTTCAGCTAAAAAGAGATACATTCAGGGTTCATGGCAAACGATGTACCCGTGAAAAAGCCAGGGATGAAGAGTCTGAAATCATTTCACGGGATGCAATAATTCCGTCGGGAAATTCGGGACAAACCCGGCTCGATTTTAAACCTTCATTCCCAATCCCGCTTAGTTTCTCCTAACAATTCCGTAAAATCCTCGTAAAAGAACGCACTTTCAATTACTTCATTATTAACCAATAAAACGAGAAGCTATGCCAGACAGCGTTTACAAAGTCATTGAACTGGTAGGAAGCAGTCCCGAATCGTGGGAAAAAGCTGCACAGAATGCTATCAGCCTTGCATCGAAATCACTGCGCGACCTGAGAGTTGCCGAAGTGTGTGAAATGGACATGCACCTGAAAGACGGTGTGATTGAGTTCTACCGGGTAAAAATGAAAGTTTCGTTTAAATACGAGGGCTAAGCACAAAAAGCGCTGACGGGGATTTCTGTTAGCGCTTTTTAGTTCAACTTAGAACCCCACATTCTCTGAGCATGGTCAGAAAAGCCCTGCATTTTGCTTTTGATTACTACCTTCATTCCGCAAGTACTTTTTATTTCACGCTGATTGCGCCGATTACCGCAAATTTTATTTCACCCAAATGGGTGAAAGTATTTTCTGCGTAAATCTGCGTTATCTGCGTGCTGTTGGATTCAGCTTGCGAAATGAAGGTATAAGTCAAATCAATGTGAGAATGAATAATTGTGTTCCTACTCATAAATCAATTCCTTTGGGCGTGTTTCTTTGCTTTTGAACACAAAAAAAGCGGCATCTGAAAAAGGATGCCGCCGGAAACTTGACAGCCAAACCAAGCAGCTTGGTTTAACTTATAATAGTACTAACTGAACGGTTAAGAACGATATGCTTTCATGGCTTTGAAGCATTTGTTTGATATTTTACAAATGCCATGCCAAAACACATCATTATAACCTGTTTTTAAAGTGATCTTTTACTTCAGGAAAAAGAAGAAATTGTTTTTACCAGTAAGCCAATAACATTCTCAACATTCCGGTTAAATACCTTTAAAACCTCTTCCCAGGTAACCGGCGCCTCATCGGTTTTCCAGCAATCGTAGTCGGTACTGAGTGCAACTGCGGCATACGGAATTCCAATTTCGTTGGCCAGGATACATTCGGGCGCTACCGACATATTGATCACATCGGCTCCCCAGCTACGAAACATCTTTGATTCGGCCCGTGTCGAAAACCGTGGCCCTTCAATGGTTATTACCGTTCCCTGCGGATGAAAAGGCAATTTTAGCTCCGCGGCTTTTTCGATCAGACTGTTACGCAACGAACCATCAAAAGGATCGGCCATGGGCGTATGGTTTAAATCCCCGTTCTCAAAGCTCTCGTGAAAAGTAATTCCGCGGTGCCGGGTAAAATCGATAAACTGATCAAGAATTACAATGTCGCCTCTGCCAATTTCTTCTCGCAAACTACCGCAAGCCGTGGTAACGATTATATGTGTGCACCCCAACTCTTTGATCGCCCATATATTGGCGCGGTTGTTCACCTGCGTTGGCGGAATCGAATGATCGCGCCCGTGACGCGACAAAATCGCCACTTCAGTACCACCGATTTTTCCACATTTAAACGCCGACGACGGTTTCCCATAGGGGGTTTCCATTTCTACTTCTATTGGATTCTGAAGGATGGCCGGATCTTCCAAACCAGAGCCTCCGATTATTGCAATTTTTGTCATTTTTTGTATTCAGGAAAAAGATTTAAAATACTTTGTTTGTTGGCTTCACACACGCCGCGCTCGGTGATTAATCCGCTTACCAGCCGGGCCGGGGTCACATCAAAACCATAATTGGCAACCTGGCTTTTTTCGGGGATTAAACGCACACTTTGCACCGCTTGTCCGTTCCAACCGTCAATTTCGGCTACTTCTTCACCCGCCCGTTGTTCAATTGGAATTTCACGTATCCCATCTTCCATCTCCCAGTCGAAAGTTGATGACGGAAGTGCTGCGTAAAAAGGAACGCCATTGTCATTTGCCGCCAGTGCTTTTAGGTAAGTGCCTATTTTATTGGCCACATCCCCTGCAACGGTTGTCCGGTCGCTCCCAACAATTACCATGTCTACCATACCATGCTGCATCAAATGCCCCCCGGTGTTGTCGGGAATCACTGTATGCGGAACACCTTCTTCCCCCAGCTCAAAAGCAGTGAGCCGTGCGCCCTGGTTTCGTGGCCGGGTTTCATCCACCCAAACATGCACCGGAATTCCTTTTAGGTGTGCTTTGTAGATCGGCGCGGTGGCAGTTCCCCAATCGATACAGGCCAGCCATCCGGCATTGCAGTGCGTCAAAATATTGACCGTTCCTTGCTTTTCGGCATATATCTTTTCTATAAGTTTCAGACCTGCTTCGCCAATTTTATCCCCAAAATCAATTTCAGCTTGCTTGAACTGATGAGCTTTCTCCAGTGTCATCTGAACCAAATCAGCATCTGTTTTGTACTGCAGGATAAAATCCAGCATTTCATCTACCGCAAAAGCGAGGTTAACCGCAGTGGGGCGAGAAGATTTCAGGTACGCAGCCTTTTCCAAAAGGTGCCGTTCGAGATTACCCCCGTTAAATTCGAGCAGCGCCAGGTACATTCCGTAAGCAGCGGTTACCCCAATAAGCGGCGCACCCCGCACTACCATCTCTCGAATGGCAAAAAAAGTTTCTTCCACTGTCGTCAAATCCATTACCTCAAACTCAAAGGGCAACTTCCGCTGATCAATCACCTGAACGATTGTGGCATCGTTTTCCTTTACCCAGATCGTATGATAATGTTTTCCTCCAATCCTCATTTTACTTCGTTTTCTGTTTTTACTTTTACCCCTCTGTCCGGATCTCCGGAACATCTCCGGTGAAATCAGGGGAATTCTTTTGATTAACCTTTAAATACGTCCTTTGCAAAAGTATATATTTCTCCTTTTTCTGTCGGCGTTGTAACGGTCACACCTTTATAGCGCACATTCAACGGATTTCCGATAAGCGATTTTATTTCCACCTTTACTAACTCATTGTTTTCCCACTCGATGGACAATTCAAAGCCGCCGCGGCCTTTTATCCCGCTAATTTTTCCGCTGGAAATCGCCGAAGGCAAAGCCGGAAGAATATCCTGAAAATAAATCCCTTTTGAATCCCTCAAATGCGATTGCAGCAGCATCTCGGTAATTCCGGAAGTAGCGCCAAAGTTTCCGTCGATCTGAAACGGCGGGTGAGCATCAAAAAGATTGGCATACAAACCACCCTCGTCTTTGCCGTTTTCGGGATTCACGGATGGCACCATCAGGTTTTTCAGTAATAAAAATGAATGATCGCCATCGAGCAAACGCGCCCAAAAGTTGATCTTCCAGGCGCGAGACCATCCGGTTCCTCCATCACCCCGTTGGGCCAGCGTTGTTTTGCAAGCCTCAGCCAGTTCGGGTGTTGTTAAAGGATGAATTTCATTCCCGGGATGCAGGCCCCACAAATGTGAAACATGCCGGTGCTGGTTATTGGGATCATCTTTATCTTCGAGCCACTCCTGCAACTGGCCGTATTGCCCAATCTGATTGGGTGCAATTTTTTCTCTTTTTGATTTTAGTTCCGCAACCCAATCATCGTCCACACCCAAAATCTCGGCGGCTTCGATTGTATTGGCAAAAAGGTTGCGAATAATCTGGTGATCCATGGTTGGTCCCATCACCAGTCCGCCATTTTCAGGACTGTTACTCGGACCACTGATCAGCCACTCGGGATGTTTGGGATCGGGAACCAGGTAAGCCGCAAAAAAACGTGACGCCTCTTTCAAAACCGGGTAAACCGTTCCCTTTAGGTATTCTTTGTCGCCATTAAACTGATAATGCCACCATAAATGCTGACTCAACCAGGCACCGCCCGTCGGCCAGATTCCGTGATTGGCATTGTTGATGGGCGCTGCTCCCCGCCAGATATCGGTGTTGTGATGCGTTACCCAGCCCTTTTCGTTGTAATGCTCTTTTGCAACATTTTGCCCGGTAACTGCCAAATCCTGCACCATCTTGATCAACGGATCCGCCAACTCCGAAAGATTAGTGATTTCAGCCGGCCAGTAGTTCATCTCGGTATTTATGTTGATGGTGTATTTGCTATCCCATGGTGCTTCCAACTTGTCGTTCCAGATGCCCTGCAAGTTGGCAGGTTGTGTCCCGGGACGCGAAGAAGAAATCAGTAAATAACGGCCGTACTGATACAACAAGGCCACCAGGCTGGGATCTTCATCTTGCTTAAAAGTTGCCAAACGTTCTTTGGTAGGACGTGAAGATATTTCGGACTTTCCAAGATCAATGTTGACTCGCTTAAAATATTCTTGATAATCGGCAATATGATTTTGCCTGATCTGCTCGTATGATTTCCCCTCCAGACCCGCCAGGTAGTTTTCACAACGTTCAGTCGGATCGCCGCTGATATCGTTATAATTGACAAAACTCGTCGCTCCCACCAGGTAAAGTGTTACCGCATTGGCGTTGGTCACCCTTATTTTTCCGTCTTCTTCAACCAGGCCGCCCCCTTCGTTAACGATTTTCAGGCGGGCTTCAAAAGTCAGCTTGCTTTCGGGGTAAGGACTGCCGGGTCTTACGTTTTGCGCCGGATAATTATTTACCTTTCCCTGCAAAATTACCTGATCGCCTTTCACCGAAACCGTAAAATCATCGTGCGGACAACCAAGGCCTGCAGTGAAATGGAGTTTCCCTCTTTTGGAAGCTGACAATCTTACCACAATCGCCTGTTCCGGACTTGAGGCAAAAATCTCACGTTTGTAGTTGACTTCGTCCAGATCGTAGGTTACTGTTGAAACAGCATCTTCCAAATCCAGTTTCCTTTTAAATTTGGCAGCATTTTCGTGTTCCGGAAAAGCAAGTAAAATCTCACCAAAAGGCTGGTAGGAAAGTTGCCCCAGCGGCTCCGACATAAAAGCTTCGTTACCGAGTTGATGCGCTTCGTTCTGCTTCCCTTCCCAAAGCAACTGTCGTAATTTGTCGAGCACTTTGTAAGCATCTTTGTGCGCGTAATCGTGTGGCTGGCCCGTCCACAACGTCTCTTCGTTAAACTGGATGATTTCATTCCCGGTTTTTCCGTAGATCATGGCACCCAAACGCCCGTTTCCGATCGGAAGCGCTTCGGTCCAGCTTTCTGCCGGGTTATCGTACCAAAGAACCCGCGAAGGATCCAGTTCTTTTTCAGGTGCCGTATAGACGGTACATGAAAAGAATGGCACAAGTAGAAAGATTGTAAAAAGGTAGATTCCGGTCTTCATTGTTTTAAGTTTAGTATTTAGTAGCTACCAAACTTACAAATAAAATATCTTGAGATTTGTTTCTTTTCCTGAATCCGGCATTTTTCGTTGTCCTGATCGATGAACTTTCTGCGTAAACCAGATCTAGCAGAGAATGCGGAGCAGGTTTTCTAGTTAAAATTTTCTTGTATCCACCGAACCGCCAGACTTGTATCGATATCATTCATGCATTTGAAATGCTTTTTAGGACATCTCTGATACCCCAATTTTGAGCAGGGGCGGCATTTTAAATCCTTTACTTCCAATTGCAGCGATGCATTGTTTGTGCGATAAGGCACCATCCCGAATTCAGAGATGGTATTTCCCCAAAACGAAAGGATTTTCTTTTTAAAAGCCGCAGCGATGTGCATCAAACCCGTATCGTTCGATAAAACAAGGTTGGCTTCGCGCACCAGCGAAGCCGACTGGTTTAAGGTGATCTTTCCGGCATAGTTTAACACATTCCCCTTCGACTGTGCCAGCACCTGCTCTCCAGCTTCCATTTCGGGCTTTCCACCCAAAAGAATTACGGGATAGGAAGTGTTCCGGCAAATTTCCACAATCTTGGCTACCGGAAGTTTCTTGGTGGCAAAAGTTCCGGCAATTACAAAAGCTACATATCCGCTTCTGAACATCTCCGGAAGTTCCTTCGGGTTGAAAGCCTCTTCTGCAGGAATAAAAAAATCCAGGCCTTCGCCATCGTCTTTCACATCGAAAACCGAAGTTGTGGCCAGGTAGCGTTCCACAATATGTTGATGAGGCAGCCGGTTGATTTTGAACTTAACCATCAGCCATTTCTGAAAATTAAGCTTATCTACCGTGAATGAAGGTACTTTTAAGGTTCGTTTTATCCTATTGCTGCGGAAATTCTGATGAAGGTCGATGATGTAATCAAAGTTTTCACGCTCCAAATCAGAAATCAGGTCGTTGATGTTTTCACCCAATAAATGTACTTTGTCGATGTATGGGTTGGAAGTTACCAGTCCGGCATTTTTTTCCTTGGTTACAAAATGGATTTCCGAATCATCCACCTGTTGTTTAAGTCCCCGCACAACCGGCGAAGTCAAAACGATATCGCCAAGGGAACTAAAACGTATAACCAGGAATTTTATCTTCATAAAAACAGCTTTGCTTTCCTTTCGTCCAATGCATTCAAAGATATCTCAATCTATCGGATTCTAATGGCCTAAAAATAAAAATCCCCGCAGAAAACTCTGCGGGGTATATCATTCAGCTATTTATTTCAAACCGATTCCACCAATACGATGATCTTGTTGGCTTTGTTTTCGATTACACCTCCGCTCACTTCAAAACTATGTTCAGTATTGTTTTCCTCCTGAATCCGGATCGTTCCTTTTCCCAGTGTGGAAATAATCGGAGCATGGTTTTTCAGGATCTCAAACGTCCCTTTACTTCCGGGAAGCTGGATCAGTTTTACTTCTCCTTCAAAAACTTTTTTATCGGGTGTAATAATTTCAAGGTACATGGTTTTTCTTTTCTGAATTAATTTTCAGCCAGCATTTTTTCACCTTTTGCGATCGCTTCTTCAATGGTTCCGACCAGGTTGAATGCAGCTTCGGGATACTTATCAACTTCTCCGTTCATGATCATTCTGAAACCTTTGATGGTGTCTTCGATCGATACCAGTTTTCCTTCCAGTCCGGTAAATGCCGATGCAACAAAGAACGGTTGCGAAAGGAAACGCTGTACACGACGAGCACGGTGAACAACCAGTTTATCTTCTTCCGAGAGTTCGTCCATACCCAAAATCGCAATAATATCCTGAAGTTCGGTGTAACGTTGCAACAACATAATTACATCCTGTGCGCAATTATAATGTTCTTCGCCAACGATATCGGGTGTTAAAATACGCGAACTGGAATCGAGTGGATCCACAGCTGGATAAATACCCAGCTCAGCAATTTTACGGCTCAATACCGTTGTCGCATCAAGGTGGGCAAAAGTAGTTGCAGGCGCCGGGTCGGTCAAGTCGTCGGCAGGCACATAAACCGCCTGAACCGAAGTGATCGATCCGTTTTTGGTCGAAGTAATTCGTTCCTGCATGATACCCATCTCGGTGGCCAGCGTTGGCTGATAACCCACCGCAGAAGGCATACGGCCCAACAACGCTGAAACCTCTGAACCGGCCTGAGTAAAACGGAAAATATTGTCAACGAAAAACAGGATATCACGTCCGCCTCCGGCAGAACCGTCGCCATCGCGCAAACTTTCGGCAATGGTCAATCCGGAAAGTGCCACACGTGCACGTGCACCGGGAGGTTCGTTCATCTGTCCGAATACCATGGCAAGTTTCGATTTTTTCAGACGCTCCGGATCTACTTTTGAAAGATCCCAGCTTCCTTTTTCCATCGATTCTTTAAACTCCTCGCCATAATCAACAATGTTTGCTTCAATCATTTCACGCAGAAGGTCGTTCCCCTCACGGGTACGTTCACCCACTCCCGCAAACACCGACAATCCGGAGTGCGCCAAGGCAATGTTGTTGATCAATTCCTGAATCAATACGGTTTTACCTACACCGGCACCACCAAACAAACCGATTTTTCCACCTTTCGCATAAGGTTCAATCAGGTCGATTACTTTAATACCTGTGTACAATACTTCCGTTTCGGTAGTAAGGTCTTCGTATTTTGGTGGCTCGTTATGGATCTTCAAACCTTCTTTAGGCAACTGTTCCAAACCATCTACTGCGTCGCCAACAACATTGAGCAAACGCCCCAGGGCAATTTCGCCTTTTGGCATTGTAATCGGACTTCCCAACGCTTTCACATCGGTACCTCTTTTTAAGCCGTCGGTTGAATCCATCGAAATACAACGAATGGTATTCTCACCAATGTGTTGTTGACACTCTACAATCAGACTTTCTTTTCCTTCGCGAAGAATTTCAAGTGCGTCATAAATGGCTGGTAATTCACCGCCTTCTTTTTCGAAACTAACATCCACAACAGGACCAATGACCTGTACTATTTTTCCCGTATTCTGAGCCATATTGGATTTGATTTTTATATCGGATCTTAAGATTTATCAAAAAAACTTAAACGCTAACAAATTTAGCATTGTTTTAGTTTTATCCAACGCCTTTTTCTTTTTAAGAAAAATCGTTTCCAACACTAAACCCGTATCAGTTTTTACGTGTCAGCATTTTCTCGGCCAAGCCCCTCAAAGGCTGTTTTACAACATCTTCCAGCTCCAATTCGCCGAGGATCCGTATTGCCCGGTTAAAATAATCGTCTACTTTCCTTTCTGCCATTTCTTTTACCCCGATCTCACGATAAATCTGGGTCACAGCCTGTATTTTTTGTTCCGGAATAAAATCTTCTTTCCCGATCCATTCCATCAACAATGCGCGCTGTTCCGGATTGGCATGCTCCAATGCGTTAATGAGTAGCAGTGTTTTTTTGTTGGCCAGAATATCGCCGCCGATCTTTTTCCCAAAGGTTTCCTGATCGCCAAAAGTATCCAGTAAATCGTCCTGTAATTGAAAAGCGAGACCAAGATTGATCCCAAATTCATAGAGCTGATCTGCCGCAGCCTTTGGACTATCAGCAAGGATTGCCCCCGATTTTAAACTGCATGCCAGCAAAACGGCTGTTTTCAGACGGATCATGTTGAGGTACTCCTCCTCTTTTACGTCCGGCCGGTTCTCAAAATCCATGTCGTATTGCTGTCCTTCGCAAACTTCAATAGCGGTATCGGTAAACAGTTTCATGGCTTCGGGGAGGCGTCGTGCAGAACTTTCGAGCAGGTATTTATACGCTTCAAAAGCCATGGCATCTCCGGAAAGGATAGCGTGGTTTTCGCTGAATTTTACATGAACGGTTGGCCGGTTTCTCCGAACATCGGCCTTATCCATAATATCGTCGTGAAGCAGTGTAAAATTGTGAAATACCTCGATGGCAAGCGCTGCGGGTACCGCTTTTTCAATCTCCTCATCGAAAAGATTATAGGCAAGTAAGACCAACACCGGGCGCAGTCGCTTTCCTCCCATCTCCAGCGAATAATGAATGGGCCGGTAGAGTTCAACCGGTTTCTTATCAAGCAATTGTTTCGAGCGTAAAGCCACTGCTTCGCTCACTATCTTTTGCAATTCTTCTACAGAATACATCAGCTACCTATTTTAAGTTCTTCATCAGAAACGATTTCGAGCTCATCTAGTTCAATGTCTTCCTCCTCGTCGTAAATATGCAGCAAAGGTTCCTTGAAAGCTTCAGTGGTGGTAATTCGTTCCAGTCCGGTAAGTAACGAAGGCAACAGAATAAGGTTGGAAGTAACGGCTACCAAAAGCGTTAACGACACCAGAATTCCCATGGCCTGTGTTCCTCCAAAATTTGAAATACTAAAAATTCCAAATCCAAAAAACAATACCACCGACGTGTAAAGCATGCTTACCCCGGTTTCTTTCAGCGCCAGTTCTACCGACTTGCTGATATCCCAGTTGGTAAGATTCAACTCCTGCCTGTATTTTGCCAGAAAGTGGATCGTATTGTCGACCGATATACCAAAGGCAATACTAAACACCAGTATGGTGGAAGCTTTTATGGGAATACCGATGAAACCCATCACTGCTGCGGTAAATATCAGTGGAATAACGTTTGGTGTCAGCGACATGATTACCATCCTCCACGACGAGAACATGATGGCCATAAAGGTTGAAATCAGTAAGATGGCCAGCCCCAGACTTGAAACCAGGTTTTTTAGTAAATATTGTGTTCCCCGGAACGAGGTAATGCTTGATCCGGTTACAGTTACATCGTATTTATCGGACGGGAAAATCGAATCGATTTCCTGCATAAAATCGGCATAAAGCTGTTCCATTCGTTTGGTGCCCACATCTTTTACACGAATACTGATACGCGTAGACTGACGGGTGCTGTCCATGAACGAATGCAGCATATTGGCGTTATCTTCGCCCGTTTGCGCATACTGCAAAATAAAGTTCTTTTCCCGGTTATTCGGGATGCTGTAATACCTTTCGTTTCCGTTATAAAAAGCCTGCTTCGAGAATTTCAGCAGGTTCAGCAACGAGGTAGATGCCGATAATTCGGGATATTCGGCTAAACGATGTTCAAGTTCATCGATTTTTTCGAAAGTACTAAGCTGCATTACGCCCTGCGGACGTTTGGTATCGACCATAATTTCAAGAGGCATCAAGCCGTTAAAGTTCTCTTCGAAAAATTTCAGGTCGATGTAAACAGGGTCGTCTTTGGGAATGTCTTCGACCATGTAGCCCGAGCTTTTTATCAGCGAAATTCCCAAAATACCAACCGCCACAATACCCAGCGTAAAAAGATAAACCAGCCTGCGGTAACGTTGCGTAAGACGAATCAAACCTTCGATGATCCAGTTGACCTTTTTGTTGTCGAGGTGACCTAAGTGACGCGGAGAAGGCGGACCGATAAAACTGAAAATAATCGGAATCAACAACAGCGAAAGAATGAACAGCGCCAATATATTCAACGATGCAATAATTCCAAACTGACGCAAAAGATCGCTCTTTACAATCACAAAAGTGGCAAAGCCCGAAGCGGTGGTTAGGTTGGTCAGAAAAGTTGCATTCCCAATTTTTATGATCACCCGTTGCAGGGCCTTTACCTTATTTCCATGACTCACAAACTCGTGGTGAAACTTGTTCAGCATGTAAATACTGTTCGGGATACCGATTACTATCAAAAGCGGAGGAATCATCCCCGAGAGCAGCGTGATCTTATAGCCAAAGAGCGACAACATTCCCATGGCCCAAATTACGCCGGTAATTACTATAAGTACCGGTACAAAAACCGCTTTAAACGATCGGAAAAACAAAAACAGCACAACAATACAGATGGCCAAAGCCAGTGCACTAAACATGTACAACTCGCCTCTGATCTTTACCGAGTTGACTACCCGAATATAGGGCAGCCCCGAGTAATGGAGCTTTACATTTTCGTCCTGTTCAAAAGCATGGCACACCGCCTGAATACTCCGAACCAGATCTTCGCGCTCCTTGGTTGCCATTTTATCTTTATTTACCGTAATGGCAAGAATGTAAGCGTTGGTGTCATCGTTATAAACCAGCTTTCGGTAAAAGGGCAGTTCATGAAATTTTTCGACATACCGGTTGAGCTCTGCCTGCGATGCAATGGTGTCAGGAAAAGTCTGAACCACTTCAAACTTTTTTTCTTCGCGGTTGGCAACCAGGTTATAGGTATTGGTAACCGAGAGCAGATTTTCGACACCTTCGACTTTCGAAAGTTCGTTCGATAACCTCCTCCAACGGTTAAAATGATCGAGACGAAAAAAACTGGAATCCTGGATTCCCACAATGATCAGATTTCCTTCTTCTCCAAAAACCTTTACAAATTTCTGATAATCTTCATAGGCCGGGTCCTTTTTCGGAAGCAACGATGCATACTCGTACGACATTTCCACTTTACGTGCATGATATCCAAAAAAGACGGTGATAACCGCCAGTATTGAGAGTAGCAAAATCCTATTTCTAAGGATGACCCGGGATAGCTTAATCCACATGCTTTCTGTTCTAAATAACCTGACGAAAGTAGTACAAATCTCCGATTAATAAAAAGCAGATACTTGTGGATCCCGCAATTTAGAGTCTTTTTACAAAATCTTAATTTCGAGCTGGAGAAAACCACAACCGACCACTTTGTTGTCAGAAGAAGCCGGCAGGATGAAAAACAAAAGACATATTTTTCTTCTTTAGTATTTTAGGCCTTCATCATCGAGCATGGGAACAAAGCGAACCGGCAACACGCTTTTCTGACCTTTTTTTCCATTTTGTTTCTGCATTAAAATAAGGTGCTGAACCTGCCCTTCCCCCACCGGAATAATCATTCTGCCACCATCGGCCAGTTGGTCCTGAAGCGGTTTTGGAATATGGCTTGGGGCACAGGTAACGATAATGGCATCAAAGGGCGCTTTTTCTTTCCACCCCAGGTACCCGTCGCCAACTTTACAAACAATATTATGGTATTTCAACTCCTTAAAAATTTTGCTGGCTTTCGTTTCAAGCGATTCAAAAATTTCCACCGTAAATACCGAATCGCAAAGTTGGGCCAGAATAGCTGCCTGGTATCCCGAACCGGTGCCGACCTCCAACACCCGGTCCGATTTTTTTAACTGAAGAGCATCGGTCATGTAGGCTACAATAAACGGTTGCGAAATGGTTTGCCCCTCATCAATCGGCAAAGGCTGATCGGTATAGGCATAGCGGAGATACTCAGGCAGAACAAATTCGTGGCGGGGAACAATCCTAAAAGCATTTAAAACTTTATTATCGGTAATCCCCCGAGACTGCAACTGCGTTTTTATCATTTTGTAACGTTCTCTGTTGTAGCTATTATCCTGCCCCGAAACGCTCATTGTTAAGAAAATGGTAACACAATGAATATAAATAACGAAATTTTTCCTCTTCATTTTCCCAGTGTTATCTGGATAGAGTAAACGAATTTAATTTCAAAATGTTCCTCCGCAATAATTTGTTTTCCAGGAAAAAACAGATTATCGAAAACAATATTTTTCTTCCTCCAAAACTGTAATAAGACTGATTATGTTTATTTAAACTACACAGATTCATGATTTTTCTCAGGTTTTCAATTCCAAAATCACTCCTTCTTTGTCCTACCATTTCAATAGGATTAATAGGAATAATGAAAACAATGAAAAAAATTACTTTTAAAAGCCTGATTGTTAGCTTACTGCTATTATCCATTCAGGCCACTGTTTCAGGACAGACAACTTATCAATTGGCGAAAGACGCCAGCAAAATCACCATTTTAGGTACCTCTTCGGTACACGACTGGACCGTAGAAGTTGACGAATTTAAGTGCGACGTGTCGATTGCCTTGGACGACAACAGCAACGCAGCAGTTTCGGGTGTAAATGTGATCTGTGAGGTGAAAAACATTGAAAGCGACAACAGAATCATGACCGGAAAAATCTACAAGGCCCTCGAAGGAGACGACCATCCGCAAATCACTTTTAAAGTTGCCGATGCAGTAAATGTAGCGAACGGAACTGAGTCTGCCGTAAAAGGCCAGTTAACCATAGCCGGCCAAACAAAAGCAGTTTCACTGCCCTTCAAGCTTGTTTCCGAAAATGGTTCGACCATCAAAATCGAGGGTAAAGTGCCGTTAAAAATGAGCGATTTCAAAATCGATCCTCCAACAGCAATGATGGGCGCCCTGAAAACCGGCGACGACATTGAAATTGCATACAGCATCGTACTCACTAAAAAATAAAAATAGCTGATTGATCAGCACAATAAACAAGTAAGAACATCTAATTCTATTTTAAAATGAAAAGATTTATTGTTTTAATCACCGCTGCATTTGTTAGCATGATCTCTTTTGGGCAGCAATTCGAGCAAGCCAAGCTTGATCCAAGCACTTTTAAAGATGTGAAAGTTAAGGTTGGAGCTGACTTTGCCCTTCAGTTGCAAATGTTAGATCATGAAGCAGATGTTGAGCTTATTGATTTAAAAAATAACTTCAATCTGCCTACTGCCAATTTAAGCATTACAACAGATTTAGCTCCCGGTATTCAATTGTACATGAACACTTACCTTTCTTCACGTCACCACAACGAGGCGTGGGTAGAAGGAGGTTATCTGATTATCGACAACATGCCGTTTTTGCCGGCCGCCAACAACATCATGAAATACCTTACGATCAAAGCAGGGGTTATGATGCCGGATTATGGCGATGCTCACTATTTCCGCAGCAACAATGCCAGTGTACTTAACAACCCTTTTGTTGGAAACTGGGTGATGGATGCCTATACAGCCAATCCCGGACTGGAAGTGATGTTCCGCGACAAAGGATTCCTTGCCTTGGTAGGCGCCAACAACGGACGTATGAACTATGGCCGTGGCGGAGACCTTGGAGACGACCTGGTATTTAACTGGAAAGTGGGTTACGACAAAAACATTAACGAAGATCTTAGAGTAAGAGCAACATTGTCAGGCTACCATGTAGGCGAAGGACACAGCGGATCGTACCTGTGGGCCGGCGACCGTGCAGGTGCCCGTTACTACAACGTAATGCAAACAGCTGCTGCCGAAGGCGACAACTTCCGCTCAGGCCGCTGGGATCCAAACAGTGGTCAATCAGAAATGAACAGCTACATGGCTAACGTTTTTGTTCAATTCCACGGACTTGAAGTATTCGGAATCTATGAAAACATGAAAGGTGTACGCAACGACGCTGACCAGCATTTTACACAAACTGCTGTACAAGCGCTGTACCGCCTGGGAAGTTTCTACCTGGGAACCCGTTACAACCACGTTGACAACAACGACGGGTCGAAAGTAAACCGCACCAATTTTGGTGGTGGCTGGTTTATGACCAACAATGTATTGGTTAAACTCGACTACGTTAATCAAAAATACGATGGACCGGCTCATGGAGCGATTGATGGAGGAAAATTCAATGGAGTAGTTCTTGAAGCTGCTATTTCATTCTAATGAATTGAACGAAGTAAACTGATTGTCCGGCTTTCGCCGGACAATCTTCTTTAAAAAGCAAATTCGACACTTGCATATTTTTAGTCCAAAATATTATTTTTTGTTGCTGCTCTGTTTCGCGGTTCTTCAATTATCAGCACACGACAAGAATAAAACGAATCCGGAGGAATGCAAAAGCTATGTGCTTATTCAAGGCTCGTCGAACATCAATAAATTTGAATTCGTCAATAAGAATCCCAACTTCACCAAAAGAAACCACGACAACGGGGAAAATAAACTCTCGCAATCCATTCGCATCCCGATACGCGATTTTTCGGGACCGAACAAGTTAATGCTCAACGATTTTTACAAGATGCTGAATGCAGATCAGTATCCCGATATTAAGATAAACATTGAAGCCTACAATTCGGAAGATTTTGACGAAGAATCGGGCAGTACACTGCTGGACACGAAGATTACCATTGCAGGGAAAACGCACGATTACCTAATTCCGTGCGATGTAATTTATTGCGAAACTTCAGGAACGGTTTTAAAAGGTAGTCTTGAAGTATTGTTATCCACTTTTGATATTGATCCGCCACAAAAAATACTTGGCGCAGTAAAAGTAGACAACGAGGTTTTCATTACTTTTTCTTTTAGCTATCTTTAGGAAAATTTTCAACTAACCACTTTGAAATTCAGTACAAAAACCAGGTATGGTGTTCGTGCTATTCTTGAAATAGCTATGAACGAATGTGAAAATGGTATTTATCAAAAAGAAATTGCTGAGAACCAAAATCTTCCTTATAAATACCTTGACCACATAATAACTGCTTTAAAAGTTGCCGGACTTGTCACCAAGGCTTCCGGACGAAAAAGCGGTTACATTCTTACACGCAGGCCTTCTGAAATTACGATCAACGACATTCACAATGCTTTTGAACCCGGTGTTTGCGTAGTCGACTGCCTGTCGCACCAACATTCCTGCAAACGCGACGACCGATGCGCTTCAAAAGGATTCTGGGGACAACTCAATAACCAAATTATTGAATACCTTAAAGCAACCACGCTGCAAGACCTTATCGACAAACAGGTAAGACTCGACGACCTGGTGAGCTAATTTCTGCAATTTTCACTTTACACCTTTTTCTCTTTCCCGAGTATATTTTGCAGACTGGCCATCACCGGTAGCACCACAGTAACCATTATTCCCCTAAGTTGTTTCTGCGACAAAAAGGTATCCAACATTTTTAGGCACTCATCACCTTCGACATTCCCACACACCAATTTACCTGCAGTTTTCCATAAACAAACATCGCACCTATGCAGATGGATAATCAGCATAAGATGCGATGTGTAAATATTACTCAGAAATAACTAAACTCTGTGTAACTACAAACTAAATCACTAATTCCTGATTTGCATTTCAACGCGTTCTTGCATCACCTTGGTAGTATTGCCAATAGTATACTCATATGACAATAAAAATACATTGGTTTTCTGGCCAAAATAATCTTCAACCATAAATACATTTGGATATTTATCATCACCATCCAACTGATTTACCTGAATTGAACCATAAGGTTTGATCGTAACACTATTGTCTTCTGCTACCTCCAGAATAATCGAAGACTCTTTTATTTTGTCAACAGCAGATACAAAAGTCTCATTCCCGGCAACCATCCGCACACTATTGTACGAAAGAGGGAAGAGCTCTTTATTAGCTGCTGTTACCATTCCATTAACCATTCCGGTCATGGTGTACAGGGAGTTTTCTGCCTGAGACGCATAATCGTTCTCCAATAAAACCTGATACAGAATGGTACTCTTCTCTGGATTTAGTTCCACTCCTGAAATATCGGTAGCCCTCAAACTAAGAAAATAGGTTGAATCAGGCGACAATCCATCCGGGCGCAATCGCACCATTGTTTTGCCCGAACGCTCACCTGCTTTAATCGTGATTTTGTATTCAACAATCTCATATTTATCTTTCGGCAATGGTTTGGCATACAATGTTGAATCGGCATCATAAAGCGAGTAGTTATACAAACCCAACTGCGTAGAATCTTCTTCCAGACCGATTACCATGTCCTGAGCAGGAGCATCGGTCCCCCCAACAGAGGCTGCTACATAGCCAATAATCACCTCTTCATTGGTCAATTTCACCACTTCCTCAAAAGTATTATAGTAATCGCTACTAATCAAAGCAACTACATTTTTATACATTTCCTTTTCAAAGATCGCGTCGTCATTACATGCCACCAGCGCTCCCAGCAAGGCTATTATTAATATTAATCTTTGTTTCATTTGTGTCGTTTTTCCTACTTGTTCTGCATAATCTTAATTGTAACCCGGATTCTGATCCAGCGAAGGCAACCGGCGCAACTCAGTGCGAGGAAGCGGCACCCAAACCAACTTCTTGTCAACCGCACGAGTAAGATAGGACGAAGTAGCCGGAATGGTACGTCTGTAGTAACTTTCCCGGTCAGCACCATCCGGATTCATGCCCCGAATAGGTTCCCGTTCTGACTCTTCATAGATACCCCAGCGACGCACATCATAAAAACGTCTGTTCTCATATAAAAACTCAACCATGCGTTCCCGCTCAATCGCTTGCTGTACATCAGTCGGATTATTCAATTGATTGGCCGACAAGCCAGGTAGTCCGGCACGGTAACGTACAAGGTTAAAGGAGTTTTTAATTTCTTCGATATCTCTGCTGATTGTATATTGCTGATCGCCAAGCTGAACAGTATGACTACTAGTCAAATTATTAACTGCCTCAGCATACGACAACAAAATCTCTGCATACCGGATGATCGGATATGCTTTCGGAATACGGCGGGCTCCTGTACCACTAATCGCATCATAAGGGTGATCATATTTCTTGATCACATAACCGGTTATCGGATAGTTAGGTGAGGTTGCGGTCACACCACCCCGACCATCTTCATCCTGATAATAGTATTTGGCAGTGTGCATATTAACAGTAGTACTCGACAAAGCCTGCCAAATGGCTTCATTGAAACCGACCGATGCATAAAACCGCATTTCGCGATTGGCATACATTTTAAACACGCCTGCATTCATAGGATAACCAGAGAAAGATTTAGGTTGTTCGGTAAACAGGTCGTCAAACGTACCACCTGCCGGGAGGTCGCCAACTGCTTCAAAATAGGTATCTCCACGCGCTTCATCTTTGGTACGACCATCTTCCATCAGGTAGGCATCAACTACTTTTTGGGTCACACAAAAACGCCCCCATCCACCAAGAGAGGGAGGAAAGGCACCTTGATTGATATAATCATTTATGTATGAAGTGTTTCTACCCCATATCAATTCTTTATTGATAGCAGCTACCGCTTCACCGGTAAAGATATCAGAATAAGAACGGAAGGCATCGATGCCAGCGGCACCATTCGGATAGCTACCATAGAAGTTCGGATCAGAAACTACACCTTCGGGAAGTGCAGGTGTATTCACGTCTGCTTTCACGGTATACAGCTGATACAAACCAAGATCCATAACCCTTTTCGCTGCTGCTGCAGCAAGTGCCCATCTGCTTTCGTCATATTCCTGAGAAACATAGAACACATTGTCTGTAGAACGTTTCCAGTTACCGAAATATGAACTGGCCACCGAACCTCCGTTAAACAATGGACTGGCATGGATCAATCTTAACCGGGCAATCAAACCATAGGCAGCACCTTTTGTAGGACGTCCAAAATCCAGAATACCTACTTCTTTGGGCATTAATTCGGCTGCTTTTTCAAATTCTTCACAAACATATTCCATCGCTTCGTCATACGTTGCTCTCGGACGATCATAATATTCAAGCGATTCGTTGGTATTAACAACTTCATCGCCCAGAATAATCGGAGGACCATAATCCACTAGGAGACTGTAATATGCATAGGCACGAATAAAACGAGTATAGCCTTCGATTCGAAGCCTGTCAGCTGTAGTTAAATCTTTGGGTACGTCGAGATTTTGTAGAATATTGTTCGTTTTACGAATGATTTTATAATACTTGCCCCATTGATTAAGATTGGGAGAGGAATCTCCAAAAAAGTCAGGAGTGATCCTTCCGGTAGCAAAATCCATCCCGTAATAAACGTTGCTTGAACCGCCACCCGTTAATCCGTTGAATGCTTCATCAGCGGCCATAGGCCCCGGCGTATATCCATACCTGACGGTTTGAGCTTCGTCCGGGAACATGTCTGCCGCACCCCACATGTATGCTTCCATATACCGCGCGTTTACAAATGCTGAATCAATGTTGAATTCATCGTCAAAGTAATCATCGATATTCAGATAATCCTTACATGATGTCGTCATCGCACAGATCAAGCCTACAACAGACGCTATAGTTATTCTTTTTATAATTACAAATGATTTCATCTCATTAAATATTAGTGTATTACTATAAGTTAAAATAGACTTGCACCGCATAGGTCTGAGGAATCGGATACTTTCGTCCATTCCAAACGGCTTGTTCCGGATCAAAGATCTTCACCTTATCCCATATGTAAAGGTTGGTACCTACAAGCTGTACATCCATTGAAGACACGCCTAAACGCTTCAGGAAACTGGAATCAACCCGGTAATTCAATGTTACTTCCTGCAATCGCAAATAACGTGAATCTCCCTGCCAAAAGGTAGACAACTGACTGTTGTTGGCATTATTTCCATATTGCAAACGCGGGAAACGGGCATTCGGGTTTTCAGCTAAAGCCGGATCTATACCATGCTCGAGGGCGTAATCCATCGGAATCCATCGGTTTTTAGGATCGGCAGCCAAAGTGAGCACATTTCCCTCATTCCCCTGGAAGAAGGGCATATAACCCATTCCGTTTGTTTCTGACACACCGTTCACAGTTGTATTTTGCCCCACGTAGAAGAAGGAAGTTTTTCCGGTTCCCTTAAATAACACACCAAGTGTTAGGTTTTTGTAGCGGAACTCACCACCAAAACCAAACATTGTTAACGGATAGTTACTGTGGGTCAATGGCACTTTATCCATAGTATTTATAACCCCGTCACCATTTACATCCTTATACTTGATATCTCCGGGCATAACCGTTCCAAAAGTCTGTTGAGGACTGTATTTCACATCGTCTTCATCTTTAAAGAGCCCGATAGCCTGATATCCTCGTATGGAACCGTAAGGAAATCCATTATACTCCAGATAGGGATATTCCAAATAAGCCTGTTCCCAATTCTGCACAGTGTTTTTGGAATACGTGAAATTACCCCGTAACGTAATACCAAATTTGGGTGTAATCTCAGTTGTATAGCTAATATTACCGTCAGCACCTGTACTCTTCATTCGCCCAACGTTAGCATATGGATTAGAAATCACTCCCACATATTCAGGAACCTGCACCCTCTGTTGGAAAATCCCATTTCGCTGGTCTTTAAACATTTCAAAAACAAAATCTACTTTATTATCGAAAAGTTTACCCTCAAACCCTAAGTTAGACTTGATTGCTCTCTCCCATGCGAGGTTATCTGCTCCGATACGGGTTTCACCGATCGTTTCGATACCTGGTACGCCCCAGATGGTTCCTGTACCTTCGTTCACTTTAGTTAAATACGGGAAACGGATACTGGTAATTCGGTCGTTACCTACTGTACCGTAGGAGGCTCTGATTTTAAAGAAATCCAGCCATGGAGCCGCCTTTTTAACAAACTCATAATTTGTTGGCACCCAACCCAGAGCCAGAGAAGGGAAAAATCCATATTGTCTTCCAGGTTGGAAGTTTTCAGATCCGGTGTAACCAAAGTTAACGTCCAACAGATAAGTATCCTTGTATCCATAGGTAAACCGACTGGAAACGCCCTGATAGCGAAGTGGGATGGCTTCCAGGTTACTGGTCGCATCTTCTGTATCTTTGGCGTCACTAAGGTAATAATATACCAAGGCAGAAGTACGGTGGTCCTCTTTAAATACCTTGTCATAATTTAAAGTTGCCTCAAGGTGATACTTGCGATACTGCGAAGTCGATCTGCTGTACGATGCTTGTTGTTCCTGTACACGCTCAATCATAATGAGAGTACCGTCATAACTCCTCCCGGTAGCTTCGTATAGCGCCGGTTGGATCCTTCTGCGTTCTTTGAAGAAACTATGAATATCGTAAGCTCCCTGTATCCTGAATTTTAAACCTTTAGTTATAAAAGCGAGATCCTGATTTAAAGCGAGGGTAGCTTTCCCTTTAAATACCTGATCAGAAGCCTGTCCAGTCTGGTTAATCATTACATAAGGTGAAGATTGCGAACCTGCACCAATTCCGGGATACAAACCATTTGAATATACAGTAGGGATAGTCAACGGGGTAAGGCGAGCCTGCGCATTCCAAATATACTCTGTATTTGCAACCCCCGGCTGATTCAACTGCGAAAAGAAACCATCTGACCCCACGTAGACGCCTGTGGTCTCAGTCAGGTTAAGATCTAGGTTGACTCTATAATTATAAGTATTATACCCTACGTTTGAAGCATACGGACTGTTTTTTTCCACTTTGTAAGCAGCTGTTTCGCTGTTTGCCCCCAAACTCAGAAAATATTTGGCAACTTCACTACCACCTCGGCCACTAACATAAATACTGTGAGACCAAAAGCTTTTATTCAGTATCTCATCCTGCCAGTTTACATTGGGATACATATCCGGATCCAAACCATCCCGGATAATCCCCATCTCGGTTTCGTTATATAAAGGTGCTTGACCACGAATAATATTGGCTTCATTGGCCAATTGTGCATATTCGTAGGCATCCAGATAGTTGGGCAAGCGATTGATAAGAGATAAGGTAGAATTGGCTCTGACCGTAATTTGGGTCTTATCCACGAGACCTTTTTTGGTATTAACCAACACTACGCCGTTTGCCCCTCTAACCCCATAAACAGCAGTAGCCGATGCGTCTTTCAGGATTGAAAAACTCTCAATATCTGCCGGGTCGATCGTATTCAGGTCACCTTCTAAACCATCGATGAGAACCAGAGCACTACTATTGGCTCCAAATGTACCGATACCACGTACCCAAAATTCTGAAATATTCTTTCCCGGCTCTCCGCTCGTTTGCAAAGAGATAATCCCCGCGGCACGACCACCAAGCAAGTTGGCAACAGATCTGGCAGGTACCTGTAATTCTTTGACGTCTATTGTAGAAATCGCACCTACTGAACTGATTTTTCGTTCCTTTGCTCCGAGGCCAACCACAACGAACTCGTCCAGTGCTACCCCCTTTTGGGCAAATTGTATCTGCAGATTATCGACAGACTTCACTGAAACATGTTCAATTGGCTCGTAACCTACGAAAGTGAATACCAAACGGTCACCATACAATACGTTTATCGTAAACTCCCCGTCAGCATTGGTGTAAGTCCCTGCAGTGGGCCTGTCTTTTACATATACGGTTACACCGGGAAGCGGCTCACCTTGTTCGTCGACCACCTTTCCAGCGATCTTTAGTTCTTCTTTTTGCTGTGCGAAAGTAGCCATATGCGTCAAACATAACAGCAACAGGCACATAATGCGAATGATCTTCATTTTATACATAGGTTAATTATTCGATTACTAATTTGCGAATCCTTGCATTTCCCCAATCAGCAATGTAAATCTCTCCCAGCTCATTGACTGCGACACCCCAGGGATTTTTAAACAGTGATTCTACCGGACCACCATCTTTGTAACCGGATGTTCCGGGCTGGCCGGCCACCGTAGAGACAATACCATCAGCCGAGAGCATGCGAATGCAATGGTTTCCATAATCAGCAATAAACATGTTTCCATCATTATCAAACTTGATGTCTTTTGGATAGTTAAACAAAGCGTCTTCCACAGGACCGTCGCGAAATCCACTTCCGCCCGGAGCATTCAGACGTTTAAATCCACTATCCATATCACGAAGATCAAGCATCATAATCCCCTGTCTGAATTCAACCGGACTGGCATTGGAATGCAAGGTAATATAGAGCTCCCACGGTTTTAACGGGTTTATTCCCTGCCCGTATTGCGATCCGTAAGGGCCTTGATGTACAATCTCCGCGTCATAGGTATCCGGATCGATCCTGGCAATCTTGCCATCCCGAAACCGGGTGTAGAGCATATTGTCATAAGGACAGAACGTAATAAAGTTTGCATAGCGGTCATTCCAAACAATAGAAGCATAGTCCGACTCTGAAAACTTGGCATTTCGCTGACGTGGGTTCCAGGCTTCCCTCGGGTCAAAAGAGAAAAACACCTCCGGTACTGATTCGTGAGACGCAGTCAGAATACCGGTTTTACGATCTACAGTGAGACCATTGGCATACAAAACACGGTCAGCAGTGTTTGTAACCATAATCAAAGGAGTAACGATATTTTCCTTTTCACTGATCCGCGCTATCCCAAAAGAACCGCCATCACGCTGTGACATAAACAGATTGCCCTCAGCATCCAGATCAAGATATTTTCCATATACATGAGCCTGATCAAGTGTTCCCTCCAGAAAATCTGCATTGCCATTTCCGGTAACAGTGGTAACCTGAGCCTGAGGCGTATACAAAAATGTAGAATCGTAAGTGGCAGAATTTTCACCTATTACGACTTTGACTACGGGCTTATCACCCGGAAGACGAGGCACAATGGCATAAATTCGATTTCCGCTGGACGAAATCACAGCAGCTTTCTTTAAGTTGAAATACACCTCAATCTTGCTGGCATCAGTGCCAAAGTTCGCGCCATCTAATAAAATCTTATCCTTAGCGCCACCTTCAGTTGGAGAGAAAGTGGTCACTACAATAGGTTTCGATGGGTCGTGCGGCTCTCCGGAAGGACTTTCCGAATCATCATTACACGATAGCAATAAAAGGAGGAGAATAGAAGTCGAAACAATGTACGACAACATTTTCTTTCGATAAAAAATTAACACCTTCATAACTATGAATTGTAAAAATTAATATTTTATTGATTACTAAAATTTCGCTTGTTGAGCTTTGACTACTTTATACTACCATAAAGCCGAATAACCAGCTTAGCAATCCTTGCTTCTGGATTAAAAGTTTAAATAACCTTTTCTTATTCAGATCAGATTTCTTTCTTATCAAATATGGATAAAGAGATAGAGAAGATTTTTTTCATTATTGTTGCGAATTTTGGCTCTACTAAATTTGAGAGCTCAAAAGTCGATCATTAATATTACAGGGAGATTAAAGTTCGCTTTCATTATTGTTAAGTTTAGATTATTAATTATTCGCTAAGATTAAATAAAAAACAAACAAAAACAAACAAAACAGAAAATAAATATCAAAAAACAAACAAAATAAATATCAAAGCAAACAAAAGAAAACATCAAGCAGCGACATTTGCTCCGATTCAACTACTTTTGCTACTTCTTAGCCTACACTTCTAAAGAAATTCACCCCCAACGATCAAATCAAGCATAATCACTAAAAATGAACCCCACCCATTTCATGGATTTGAAATAAAATCGAAATTTCACTCCTACCATTCCCCCATTTACTTCTGAGAAGTTGTTTTTTATTTATCCGTTCTTGCTATTTCAGTTTCAGAAACAGCCTGAAAAGAAAACCTTCAAATCGTCCAAATCCCCTCACAATAATCGCATTAACTAAATCCAAGTTGCTGACAAGGGCAGAACCTGATAAAAAAAGAGTTTTTGGATTAACTCAACACCCAAATCAATGACTACCTGAAAACAATTATTCTACAGGGTTTAGTCAATTAACATGTAATCTCGAAGACATTTTTGCAGAATTTCTTTCCTTTTCTAATCCCAGCCATAGACATTACTTCACAAAACTTTCGTTTTATATGTATTTTTACTTTCCTTCATACATCCAGAGACCTTCAATAACACCCGGCAACTTGTGGGTAAAGATCTCTACGTCCCTGATTCCAAACCACAATTACTGATCTTTGAAAGCTTTCGCTTTGATTTAATTTTTTATTTTGCCTCGCTTCAGATAAAACGAGTTTCGAGTGCTCGGGACGAGTTACATCCGTCAGCTGACGGACCATTAAAACAAACAATTGGAATACTCAATTTAAAATCAGAATAATGCACGGAAAAAATCTACTTGTTTTCTTAATCGCAATCTTGCTGGTAACCGGTAAGGCGGTTGCTCAAAACGAACCAATTACCACAGCCAATTATCGTTTGGCTGAACGCTTCTCCCCCGAAAAAATAAACCGAATGGTTTTTAGCACTTCTGTAAATCCCAATTGGCTGGAAACCGGAGATAAATTCTGGTATTCCTATAAAACATCGAAAGGCGAATTTTTCTATTTGGTTGATTTCGACAAAAAAACCAAAACAGCCCTTTTGGACAACGTTAAAATGGCTGCCATGTTAACCCGAATAACCAAGGATCCTTACGATGCACAACATCTGCCACCCATAAAACCAAAATTCAAAAAAAATGACACTGTTTTCCAATTTGACGTTACAAGCACTCAGTTCGAGGAAACAGAAGAAATAGCAGCAGATACGTTGGTAACACAAGATTCAACAAAAACAGAAGCCGCAGAAAAGCCCAAAAAGGAAAAGCCTAAAAAGAAGGTTTTTCATTTTGAATACAATATTACAAGTGGCGAATTGTACGAACAGGAAGATTGGAAAGAGAAAAAAGATCATCCATCGTGGGCATCCATTTCGCCCGACAGTTCGTTTGTTGTTTTTGCGCGCGACTACAACCTTTACTGGATGGACAAGGAAAATTTCTTGAAAGCGCTGAAAGAAGAGGAAGACAAAAAAGACTCTACTATTGTTGAGCACCAACTCACCACCGACGGTGAAAACAATTATGCATTCGGAGGTGGTTATACTCCGAAAGAAAACGACGATGAGGAAACCATCAAAAAAGAAAGTGAGAAACGCAGGGGAGCGTATGTTTTATGGTCTCCCGATTCGAAAAAATTTGCACTGGAACGTAACGACAGCCGTAAAGTAAAAGCTCTCTGGGTGATCAACGTTTTGAACCAGCCCCGCCCCGATTTGGAAACCTATAAATACCAGATGCCGGGCGAAAAAGAAGCCCCGCAAGCCGAATTATGGGTTTTCGACATGCTTAAAAAAGAAGGCAAACAAATTGATGTTTCAGCTTTTGCCGACCAAACCATAAACATTTGCCGCGCGAACTTAAGCAATAAAGAACGCTTAAAAGAATACGTCCCAGGCAGATGGCTTTCAGAGTCCTCGGATAAAATATATTTCACCCGCACCAGCCGCGATTTACACAAAATCGATGTTTGTGTTGCCGATGCACAAAGCGGTGAGATCAAAACTCTTGTTGAGGAACGGCTAAACACCTACGTTGAAATTCAGGATCCTTACCTGATTAATAACGGGAATGAATTTATTCACTGGTCGGAACGCGATGGTTGGGCCCATTTTTATTTGTACGATGGTGAAGGAAACCTGAAGAATCAGATTACTTCGGGTCCTTGGCATTGCAACCAAATTCTGAAAGTGGATGAAAAAAACAGGGTGCTTTATTTTACAGCCAATGCGCACGAAAAAGACGAGAATCCTTACTACGAGCATTTGTATAAAGTAAACTTCGACGGTTCTGGATTAACGCTGCTCAATCCCGGTGATTTCAACCACAGTGCCGAAATGAGCGATTCTTACCGTTACTTCATCAATAACTTTTCGAGAGTAAATACAACTCCCGTTTCAGAAATCAGAGACAACCAGGGAAAACTGGTCATGCAGCTTGAAACCGCTGATCTGAGCAATCTTTTTGCTGCAGGGTACAAATTTCCTGAGATTTTCAAAGCCAAAGCTGCCGATGGAATTACGGATATTTACGGCGTAATGTACAAACCTTTCGATTTTGATTCGACCAAACTTTACCCGGTTCTGGAATACGTTTACCCGGGCCCGCAAACCGAAGCGGTAAATACATCGTTCTCGGCAAGAATGGACAGAACCGATCGTTTTGCACAGTTGGGTTTTGTTATCGTAACTCTTGGGAACCGAGGCGGACATCCGAGCCGATCAAAATGGTACCACAACTACGGTTACAACGATTTGCGCGACTATGGTCTGGCCGACAAAAAATATGTACTGGAACAACTGGCCGACCAACACAAATACATCGATATTGAAAAGGTGGGAATCTCGGGCCACTCGGGTGGAGGTTTTATGTCAACAGCCGCACTTTTACAATATCCCGATTTTTATAAAGTTGCCGTTTCTTCCGCCGGAAACCATGAGAATAACATCTACAACCGCTGGTGGAGTGAAAAACATCACGGTGTAACCGAAGAAATAAACGACGATGGTGAATCGAAATTTATTTATGATATTGAAAAGAACTCGGAACTGGCCAAAAACCTGAAAGGGAAATTGCTTTTAGTGACCGGAGACATGGACAACAATGTTCATCCCGGAAACACCATCAGAATGGCCAATGCCTTGATGAAAGCAAAAAAACGTTTCGACATTTTTCTGATGCCCGGCCAGCGACACGGATTTGGCGACTACACCGAATACTTTTTCTGGCTAAAGGCTGACTATTTCTGCAAACATCTTATAGGCGATTACTCCATCAGTACCGATATTTTTGAAATGCGGCGCGAGACTAAAATGACGCCCAGCAAAACAAGATCAGAATAACTTTTCATCGATCTTAACCTACATAAAAAAGGATGCTTTCCATTCAGAGAGCATCCTTTTCTTTTTACTAAAACCAAGCTCAGCTTTCGGGTTCTTCTGTTTGTATTTCAGGTTTATTTGAACGTTTTTCCAACCAATGGTAAATAATGGGCAAAACCATCAGTGTTAACAAGGTTGAAGTTACCAAGCCGCCAATCACAACCGTTGCCAGTGGGCGCTGCACTTCCGATCCGGGGCCGGTGTTAAACGCCATCGGTATAAAACCAAGACTGGCTACCAGTGCGGTCATCAGAACCGGTCGCAAGCGGTCGGCAGAGCCATCCACAATCAGTTGCTTCAGATTTCCCGTTCGCTCCTTTCGCAATTCGTTAATATGATCGATCAACACAATACCATTGAGCACCGCCACCCCAAACAAGGCTACAAAACCAATACTTGCCGAAACTGACAGATACATTCCCCTCACCCACAACAGGAAGATTCCTCCGGATAAGGCGAATGGCAGGTTCAGCAAAATAAGAATGGCGTATTTCATTTTGCCAAAGTTGAGGTACAACAAGCCAATAATGATGAAAATGGAGAGCGGGACCACCAGCAGCAAATGCCGCATTGCCCGGCGCTGATTCTCAAAAGTACCGCCATAATCAATAAAATAACCCGCAGGGATTTCTGCTTTTTCCCTGATCTCATTTTCAAGACTGGCAACGTAGCTCCCCAGGTCGATTTCTTTGATGTTGATTCCGACAATCAGACGCCTCCAGCCGTTTTCACGTTGAATTTCGCGCGGGCCTTCCTGCAACACTATTTTTGCTACCCTTTTTAACGGAACATATCCGCCATTGGACAAATGCACCGGCACCTCCTGAATTTTATGCAACTGGTCGCGCACATCTTCCGGATAACGAACCACAATTCCAAAGCGGCGCTGTCCTTCGTAAACCTGCCCCACTTCCTGTCCGCCGATTCCAGCCTCGATCACCTGCTGAACATTGTCCACATTTAATCCAAACGAGGCAACTGCTTCGCGGTCGATTTCAATCGTAATATAGGGCTGTCCAACAGTTTGCTCTACATAAAAATTATCCGTCCCGTTCAATTGCGGAAGAAGTGCAGATATATTTTCTCCGATCTTCGCCAGAACGTCCAGATCTTCGCCGTAGATTTTCACTGCAAGGTCCGATTTTACTCCACTTGTCAGCTCATCCACACGCATGGCAATGGGCTGTGTGAAGTTGTAAACCAGTCCGGGCTCGGTTTGCAGATAAGGTTCAATTTCTGCAATAATATCTTCTTTTGTGAGGCCTTTTCGCCATTCTTCGGTTGGTTTAAGAATCACCCACACATCCGTCTGGTGAACGCCCATCCAGTCGTTGGCCAAATCCGAACGCCCGGTTTTGGGCACCACGGTTTGTATTTCGGGTATATTCTGAACCAGTTTTCCACCCAGCCAGTTGGCATTTTCAATCGATTCATCGAGCGTTACCGAAGGCATCCTCACCTGTTCTATCAAAATGGAACCTTCATCCAGCTCCGGAATAAATTCACTTCCAAGCCGTGTCATCAAAAATACTGATGCTGTAAAAAGTATCCCAGCCATTGAAACCACAAACCATTTGCGATCCATGTATTTTGTGAGCGAACTGATGTACCTCGGTCGTAAAAAGTTAATCAGATGATTCTTCCGTACTTTCACGCCTTTTCGGAAAACGATGGCAGCGATGGCCGGCACAAAAATGAGCGCAAGCAGTAATGATCCCAACACTGCAGCTGCCACAGTGATCGCCATCGGGCGGAACATGATGCCCTCCATTCCGCTAAAAGTCATGATTGGAACATACACCATCAAAATGATCAACACACCAAAAAAGATCGGCCGCACCACTTGCTGTGCCGATGTTCGTATAATTTCATCTTTGTTTTTGCTCTTATCTTTTTGAAGACCGTGAACAATGTTTTCGACCATTACCACCGAACCGTCAACCACCATCCCAAAGTCGATCGCACCCAAACTCATCAGGTTGGCTGCCAGACCAAACTCGCGCATCCCGATAAAGGCAAACAACATGGAAAACGGGATTACCATCGCCACAATCAGGGCACCTGAAATTTCGCCCAGCAAAAGCAACAACACCACAATTACCAAAAAACCTCCTTCTACCAGGTTGGTTGAAATGGTGGCTGTTGTCCGGCTGATCAGATCCGACTGGTCGTAAAACTTTTTGATACTCACGCCTTCCGGCAGGTTTTGGTTGATGTTGTCGATTTTATCTTCGATATCGGCAATTACGTTTCTTCCGTTGCCACCCCGCAACATCATCACAATCCCGGTTACCACTTCTCTCTTTCCGTCCTGCGTAACACCGCCCTGTCTGATCTGCGTACCAATTTCAACTGAAGCCACATCCTTGATAAAAACGGGTTTATTGTCGATGTTGGTAACCACAATATTTTCAAGGTCAGCTACTTTGTTGATCTGCCCCACTCCACGAATGATAAACTGCTCGCCGTTGTGTTCGAGGTAATTCCCGCCCGAAACACTGTTGTTGGTCGAAATGGCAGTGATCACCTCCGAAATACCAATGCCAAACATGCGCAAACGCCCGGGTTGAACAACCACATTGTATTGTTTTACAAAACCTCCAAAAGAGTTGATTTCGGTAACACCCTTTACCACTTTCAACTGGGGAGCGATCAGCCAGTCCTGAATTTCACGTAATTCGGTCAGCGAGTAATTTTCACCGCTGACCACATACTGGTAAATTTCCCCCAAAGCCGTGGTAATTGGCCCCAGCTGCGGGCTGGAAACATCGGGAGGTAGCTCGTCGGTAATCGATTGCAAACGCTGGCTTACCATTTGGCGGGCAAAATAAATATCCGTTTTTTCTTCGAACTCCACGGTTACAGCCGATAGTCCAAACTGAGAAATGGAACGAACTTCTGCCACATCGGGTAAGCCATTCACCGCCGTTTCAATCGGGTAACTCACCAGTTTCTCCACATCGTAAGGCGAATATCTTCCGGCTTTGGTGATGACAAGCACCTGCACCGGAGTAACATCCGGAAGAGAGTTGATGGGTAACTGAATCAGCGAAAAATAGCCGGCAACAGCCATCAGAATAACCAACGAAAGGGCTACAAACTTCTGCCGGACACTAAAAGTTATGATTTCTTTTAACATGATTTTTTCCTTTCTTGATTATTCTTCAGCGATAATATCGAAACGGGAAAGCGCTTTCAGACTGAATACATTCGACACAGCCACTTCTTCACCATTGCTGAGTCCATTATCCACAAAAACATACTGATCACGAATTTCGGAAACACCGATAAAACGCTTTTCGTAGATTCCATTTCCTTTTTTCACAAAAACCACCGGGTTGTTTCCGTCGTAGGTAAGCGCCTGCACCGGAAGTGCAATTATTTCCTTTTTGGTTGAAGTGGCAATCGAAAGCCGCACGTTTTCACCGGGTTTTGGCCACCCGTCGCGAGCCGGCACCAGAATGTTTGCAATCACCGAACGGGTATCTTCATCGAGCCCGGGATTGACTGAGGTTACCGTCGCAGATAAAATATTCTCTTCTTTTTCACGCTTTGAAACCATCACCGAATCGCCGGTATTGATTAGCCGCGCATCATCCGGCGAAAGATAAGCGCGAATCAACACATCCCTTGTATCCAGCACCCGTGACAGGTTCTCCAGCGCATTTACCGACTGTCCCAGTTCCACAAAATTCTTTTCGATAATTCCGTCAATGGGCGAATGAATTTTTAGTACCGGATCGATATTTTCACCGTCAGTGAAGGATTTGATTTCCGGATCGGCCACACCCACAGCCCTTAAGCGTGAATAAGCGGCACGCGAACTGGCCGACGCACGATCGTACTCTGCGGTCGCGCGTTCCAGCTCACTGGTTGATGATATCGTTTCTTCCACCAGTTGTTTCACTCTTTTCAGGCGGTTGGTCTGAAAACGTTCTTCAGCATAAGCCTGTAAATATTCCGAAACCAAGGTGCCAAATTCAAGGCTTTGTATTTCAAACAGCACCTCTCCTTTTTTCACCCACGCTCCTTCAAATTTGTTCACTTTGCTGATTTGTCCGTTAATTGGAGTGCTGATAATACTTCCGTGATTGGGTGCAGGAAATACAACACCGGGCGCAGTAACCGTGTAATCGATAAAATTGTTGGTCACTTTCTGCGTTTGGATTTTTAACTCGTTCTGTTCCTTTTCATTTAACTGAACCATCTTCACGCTTCCTTCCTTTTCAGTTTTCAACGAGGGCGGAAGCTCAGTTTGTTCCTTTTTTTCTGATTGATCCGTTGGTTTCCCCGATCCGCAGGAAAACAACATTGCGGTCAATCCTACTAAAACTGCCAGGGATAAAGTATTCTTCATGTTTTATGTGTTTTACGCTTGTTTTCAGATTAATAGACTAAGTCGCGGTCAAGAAATTTTTCGAGCGCTACAAGTTGCAGGTAATAGTCGCGCAGGGCAATCAGATACCTCTCTTCGCTCATGAGATAGGTTTGCTGGGCATTCAGCAGATTCAGCAGGTCAACTTCACCCAGTTGATAGGCTTTCAGAGAAAGGCTGCGCAAATGTTCAGCTTTCTCTTTCATCGTAGTATTATATCTTTTTATGATCGACTGGCTGACCGAATAATTGTGCCAGGCGTATTCGATCTGTTTTTTGGTATCGAGCCTGATTTCCTGTTGTTTCCACTGGATTTCTTCCTGTTTGTCCAAAGCTATTTTTATCTTTCCCTTCTGATCGAACGGATACCAGATCGGGATTTTCAAACCCACTTCAAAACCTTTAAAATCATAACCGGTGCCGTAATCCTGCGTGTATAAATTCAGGCGAATGTCAGGCAAAATATTGCTTTTGGCTTCTTTTATATAAAAACCGGAGGCTTCCAGTTCGTGTTGCGATGCCAGAAAAGCGGGCTGACTTTCCTGCACCGAAAGCGTTAAAATCTGGGATATTTCGATATCATCGGCACGTAAAGTATCTGAAAACTGGATACTGTATTTCTGATCATCCACCGGCAAGCCCATGGCGTAAAACAAACCATAGCGCGCCTGGTGCAGTACCCACTCTGTTTGATCGAGATCGTTTTTTGATTGTTCGAGCCGGAGTTCAGCATTGGCCAGATCAATTCCATTTCCCATTCCCATTTCAAACTTCGTATAAACAGCATTGTAAAGTTCTTCCGCCAGCTTTACCTGGTTTTGCCTCGATCGCTGAAGATACAAAGCATACAAAACTTCCACATACTTACTTTTTACCTCCGCCTTTATTTCATTTTCCCTGGCTTTTACCTTTAAGTCAATCGCTTTTACCTCCTGCGATAAAGCTTTTAAGCGGTAAGAAGTCGTCAGCGGAAAATCAAATTCCTGCGAGATCGTAATACGTTGTTCATCAAAGGCATCGCCCGGCCCCGAGCTGATTCCCTCCTTGAAGTAGCTGATTTCGGGAGCAGAAACGCCGGTTTCTGTCCTCCACTGGTTCTCTTTCTGCCGTAACTGCGCCCGCATTTGTTGCAATTCGGTGTTACGGTTGTAAGCCGATTCTACGGCTTGTTCAATGGTTAGCAAGTTTTCCTGTCCGGAGCTCTGAAAAAATAAGAAAGCGAACAGGATCAAAATCAAATCCCGGATATGCATGGTTAGAATTTTGTTTTTAGTAAAGTTATGTATAGTAATTGTAAATTGTAACTATTTGGTTATTAAAATATCTGCAACTCATTTCAGTATTTTCTTCGTTCTCTTATTGACTATTTTATAATCACTCGTAGTTTTTGACACACCATTTTAAAAATACTTGTGCCGGAAATTCATTTTTAAGAGTAAAAAGTATTTTTATTGAAAATGAGCCGAACTAATGTTCACTTTACGAATATTAAAAAGCGCTTTAAACATCATTTGATCAACATTAAATTAACATTGATAGCGAAATGAATCCTACATTTGAAAACTTAATTATTTTCGCATCGAATTATCTAGATGTATGCATATTGATAAAGTCATTAAACCAACAATAAATAGGAAAATGGAAAAAATATTGATCATTGGAGGTGTAGCGGCAGGTGCAACAGCAGCAGCCAAAGCACGCCGCTTATCGCCCGATGCACACATTACCATGCTCGAAGCAGGGCCCGACATTTCTTTTGCCAACTGTGGTCTCCCTTACTATATCGCCGGCGATATCGACAGCCGCTCAAAGTTGATTCTCCAAAGCCCTGAGAGTTTTAACGAACAATACCAGGTGGAAGTACACATCAACACGGTGGTGGAAGCCATCGACAAAGAAAATAAACAGGTTCTTACGCTCAACAGCGAAAACGGACAGAAAAGAACTTTTGAATATACCAAACTGATCCTTGCACAGGGAGGACGCCCGATTCAACCCGACGTACCCGGAGCAGTTGCTGACCATGTTTTCAGTTTGTGGACATTGGAAGACATGGACAAAATCGATAACCACCTGAAAAACAACGACCCAAAAACAGCGGTAGTTGTTGGTGGCGGATTTATCGGTCTCGAAATGGTGGAAGCGCTCGTTAAAAGAGGGCTGAAAGTACATGTGGTTGAAAAAATGCAACATGTAATGCCACTCATGGAAGCCGAAACTGCAGGATTTATCACCCGCGAATTACATGCTTTTGGCGTGGGGATACACACCGAAACTGCGGTTATTAAAATAAACGCCAATTCTGTTGAACTGGACAACGGTAAAACGCTGGAAGCCGACATGGTGCTGCTTTCTGTGGGTGTTCGTCCAACTTTGCAACTGGCAAAAGATGCCGGACTTGCAATTGGCGAAGCCGGAGGTTTGCTGGTAAACGATAAACTGCAAACTTCTGATCCTGATATTTTTGCCGCAGGCGATATGGTGGAAATTGAACACCGTGTAAACGGCAAAAAAGTACGCATTCCGTTGGCAGGCCCGGCTAACCGCCAAGGAAGAATTGCCGCAGAAAACGCGCTGGGAGGAAATCACAGCTACAAAGGTTCGATCGGAACTTCGGTGGTTCGTGTTTTTGATGCAGTTGCAGGAAGCACTGGTCTTTCACTCAAACAGGCCCGTGCCGCCGGTATCGATGCCGATGCGGTTGTGGTGCATAAAGAACATCACACTTCGTATTATCCGGGAGCTGAAACCGTGAGTGTCATGCTGATTTTCGATAAAAAAACCGGCGTTGTACTGGGCGGTCAAACTGCAGGTTACAAAGGTGCCGACAAACGTTTGGATGTGATTGCCACAGCCTGTGCCACTCAACTTACCGTTAGCGACCTGGCGGATATCGACTTTGCCTATTCGCCACCCATCGGCACAGCAAACGATGCCATGAACATGGCCGCTTACGCGGCAGAAAACAAAATGTCGGGGTACGGTCCCAGCATTCTTGTATCGGATATTGATGATTACATCGAAACAAAAGAACAGATCATTGTTCTGGATATCCGCGATGTATTTGCCCACCAGAAAAGCAAAATGAACGGCGCTCATCATTTGCCGCTCGAAATGCTGCAACCCAATCTCGACAGAATTCCAAAACATATTGCCATTCTGGTTTACGACGAAACCGGGAAAAAAGGCCATCAGGCTGTACGCACACTCATTGGAGCAGGCTGTAAAGAGGTAATGAATATTTCGGGAGGAAATACATCGTTGCAACGTCATGCAGCAGCAGTTGGATTCCGGAATATTAACATGCTTCCATTGCCAATCGGGAAAAAAAGCATTGGCGAAAAAGTGATGGAAGAAACGGAAACCAACAAGAATATCAGCGCCCAGGAACTGAAAAGGTTGGTGATCGACGTGCGTACACCGGGAGAATTCCGAAGTGGTGCTTTCCCCGATGCCATTAACATTCCGCTGGATGACCTGATGCAGGGCAAATGCGATTTGGGCGATAATTCGGAACGTGAAATTATAGTTTACTGTGCTTCAGGCGCCCGCTCGGCCTACGCTCAACAGGTGTTGATGAGCCGCGGATTTTCAAACGTCACCAACGGAGGTGGCATTTCTGCCATGATGGCTAGATACTGATCCAATTAGATTACATACATATTCAAAAGGGCCGGTCCGTCGATGACAGATCGGCTCTTTTATTTTTCAGCATCTTGTTAAGCTCTAATTCACAAAAAATCCGTATTCACAACATTTCAATCAATTTCGCATTTGAATTGTTAATTTAGATGCTTGATAGCAATTTTATTGAATGATTCTGCACATTAAAAATATGGTTTGTCAGCGCTGTATTGAAACAGTCAGGAGTGTATTGAAAGAACAAGGGTTCAAGGTACTGTCGATCAAACTGGGAGAAGTCGAAATCGACCCGACGCCTTCGGAAATTCAAACGTTGCAGCTGTCGGAAGCCTTAACAGCAAAAGGCTTTGAACTGCTTCAGGACAAAAAAAGCCAGACCGTTGAGCAGATAAAAGCGGCCATTGTTCAGTGGGTCCATTATTCGGAAAAAGATCCGGTACAAAACCTGAACCTATCGGAATACCTGGTTCGCGAAATCGGGGCCGATTACTCTTCTCTCAGTCACCTGTTTTCGGCTTCCGAAGGGATCACCATCGAAAAATTTGCCATTCTTCAGAAGATTGAACGTGTAAAAGAGTTGTTGTCGTACGGCGAACTTACATCCAGTGAGATTGCCTTTAAAACAGGTTACAGCAGTGCCGCGCATCTGTCATCGCAATTCAAAAAAGAAACGGGAATGACACCCGGGCAATACAAAAACCTCAAAGACAAGAATCGCAATCCATTGGATCAGGTTGGGAATGTTTAGTTTGATCACCGTAGAAACCGATTTCAACTCAGATATTATTAACTATAAATGTGTGAGTTCTACTTTACGGATAAATAATTCGGCACTTTCGGATTGAATCTGAATTTTCCCTTTTGACGGTTTTACATTCGTGGCCCGGTTCACCAGTTTTCCATTCAAAAAAACAGTTAATTCGTCACCATCCGCAATACATTCCATGGTGTTCCACTCACCCCGTGGATTTTCCACATCGTTTTTTCCCCGGAAATTAAGTTCATCTTTCCATTCCGGGTCACGTTGCAACCAATTGATGCGGCCTCCGTTGATGGTTTCTTCTTGTCCATCGGGCTTAAAAACAAACGAGTTGCCTTGTTTTTCCGCTGCAACCGTTGAAGTGATGCTGAAATTGTCGGAACCATCGCCGACAACAATAAAATCGCCGGTTCCGCCTTCAATCATCTGACACTCGATGGAACGCATCCAAATGCCGCTATAAGCGCCGTCTTCTCCAACAGAATGTACGAGCAAACCGCTGTCGCGTGCTTTCTCCTGCCGCGGCGGATGATTCGTTTCGCCCCATTTGAATTCCACCAATATCTTGTAGTTTTCATACTCCTTCTCGGTGGTAATACATCCCCATTCTTCACCCGAAATCCGAATCACACCATCTTCAACCGTAAATACCTGTTTCGGATCATTATTTTTACCCCGGTCTTTTAAAAAGGTATACCAGCCGCTTAAGTTCTTCCCGTTAAACAATTCAACACCTGATTTTTTCGGATGCTTTTTCGACGATTTCCCGTTGGCACCGCTGGAATTAATCCCGACAATCGTTAATAGAATACAAAGTATGCAAGTGAATAATCTTTTCATAAGGATGGTTTTTAGGAATAACTCCAATTTAATGATGACAAGTTATGTTGTCGAAAATACTAAATTCTATTTGCTAAAACATACTGTTAAAGAGAATTAATTTCGGGGTCAGCAACAAATACAGTCCTTCATTTCAGCCCATTGGACACAACCACACTTTCGCCCAAAATACTGTAAGCATTTTCAAAAATTGTATAAAAACTTACCGGGTCATCCGGCTTACCTTTGTTTAAAATTGAAAACCATGGAACTGATAAAGATAAAAACCAACTTGAGTTGCAAACATTGCGTAATGAAGGTGGAACCACTTCTTAAAAGGGACAAAGGAATTATTGACTACAAGATTGATTTGGAGCATCCGGATAAGCTGCTCACCCTTTCATCGGAAGGCGCGGATATCGACGCTTTGATCTCGGATTTTAAAAATGCTGGTTATCAGGCTAAAAAACTGTAACTTCATCGCCCGTAAACCAAAGTAAACATTTACCGGGGAACAACTGTTTTTATAAAAGAATGATAAAAAAGGTCTTACATATTGTTTTTGCCATATTACTCCTGGTATCTACCGTGGGGTTAATGGTGTCGAAACATTATTGTAGAGGTCAGTTAGTGTCCGTTTCGATGTTCCATAAAGCAGCTTCCTGTTGTGATAACGGCGGCTGCTGCAACAACGAAAATCATTTCTACCAGGTAAAAGATGATTTTTCCACTCCGGCTGTTTTTTCAGTTCCGTTAAGTGCCGAAATTCATTTACTGAGCCAGCAACTCTGGCAGGCAGCATCTTTGTTTCCTTCAGAACAGGAAGAAGAAAACACCTTTGCCGATCATTCACCACCGCCGCTCACCGTGATGGAAAGGCTTGCAGAACAACAAGTATATCGTTTATGAAATTATTATGATAAGTGATTGGATCTTGTAATTACCAGGTCCTGATTCTTTATTGTATTAATCTCATAGATAAAAGATATGCTCAATAAAATCATACTTTTTTTTCTGGAAAACAAACTGGTTACCATGCTGGTTTTAACCCTCCTGGTTAGCTGGGGGATTATTACGTCACCGTTTGGCTGGGACACTAAAATATTGCCCAAGGACCCGGTTCCGGTCGACGCGATTCCGGATATTGGCGAGAACCAGCAAATTGTATTTACACAATGGCCGGGGCGTTCGCCGCAGGATATAGAAGACCAAATATCCTATCCTATGACTACTTACCTGTTAGGCATTCCGGGCGTAAAATCGATCCGCAGTTCTTCCATTTTCGGATTTTCCAGCATTTACGTCATTTTTAAAGAAGATGTGGAATTTTACTGGTCGCGTTCCCGCATACTCGAAAAGCTGAATTCGCTGCCATCCGGATTGTTGCCCGAAGGAGTTCAGCCGGCACTTGGCCCCGATGCAACCGCACTTGGCCAGGTTTACTGGTATACCATTGAAGGCCGGGATAAAAACGGTAATCCTACCGGAGGCTGGGATTTGCACGAGATTCGCACCGTGCAGGACTTTTTTGTAAAGTATGCGCTGAATTCGGCAGAAGGTGTTTCCGAAGTAGCTTCGATTGGAGGTTTTGTACAGGAATACCAGATAGATGTGAATCCCGATGCCATGAAAGCCTATAATATTCCGCTGCACAAGGTAATGCAGGCGGTGCAAAAATCGAACCGCGATGTGGGAGCCAAAACCATTGAGATCAACCAGGCTGAATACCTTGTTCGCGGACTAGGCTATGTAAAAAATGTGGACGACATTGAAAAAGCGGTGGTGGCAGTTCAGGATAACGTTCCGATCCGCGTCAAAGATGTTGGAGTGGTTAGTCTTGGCCCGGCTACCCGGCGTGGTGCGCTTGATAAAGACGGCGCCGAAGTGGTTGGAGGCGTGGTGGTGGCCCGCTATGGTGCAAATCCGCTTGAAGTCATCAACAATGTAAAAGAAAAAATTACTGAAATAGCAACGGGTCTACCATCAAAAGTACTACCTGACGGAGTGGAAAGCCAGCTCACGATTGTACCCTTTTATGACCGATCGGGTTTGATCTACGAAACTCTGGGAACGCTTGAAGAAGCACTCTCTCTCGAAGTGCTGATTGTCATCCTGGTGGTGATTATTATGGTATACAACCTCAGGGCATCCCTGCTTATTTCGAGCTTGCTGCCAATAGCCGTTTTAATGGTGTTTATTGCCATGCGTTATTTTAACGTTGATGCCAACATTGTAGCGCTTTCAGGTATCGCTATCGCCATCGGGACCATGGTCGATCTCGGGGTGATTCTTTCGGAGAACATAATAAAACATACCAAAGAAGCACCCCCCGGACAAAAACTTATAACCACCATCTACAACGGTTCGACTGAAGTAAGTTCTGCTATCCTGACGGCCGTTTCGACTACCATTGTCAGTTTTATCCCGGTATTTACCATGCAGGCCGCTGAGGGAAAACTATTTATACCGCTGGCCTTTACCAAAACCTTTGCACTGATTGCAGCACTGATTGTTTCGCTGTTTATTATGCCGACGCTGGCACACTGGTTCTTTGGAGCGCGCATTAACAGTAAAATTATCCGGAAATGGGTGAACATCATCCTCATCCCGCTTGGCATAATTCTACTAACTATGGGACATGTTTGGGGCGGAATGATGATACTTGCGTTTGGAATAGCAGGAACAGCCAAACAATTCAAACGGGAACAAGCAAGCGACAAAAAACAGGAGCCGGGAAACAAGAGCCTGTCGTATCGCATTCAAAAAGCCGGGAACTGGCTCCTGGAGTATATTGAAATAGTTATTGTACTGATCGGGGTAACCTGGCTTCTGGCAAGGTACTGGCTGCCCCTCGGCCCAACAAAAAGCCTGGTGATGAATGTAGTGTTTGTGGCCATACTGCTGGCCATTATCCTGGGGGCCTTTTCATTGCTTGAATATTTCTACAAGAAAATACTGAGCTGGTGTCTCGACCACAAAGTTGCATTTCTTTCCATCCCAACCTTTCTTATTATCCTGGGAGTAACCATCTGGATGGGCTTTAGTAATCTTTTTGGATTTGCCGCCCGTGGTTTTGACAAACTTGGATGGAACATCCGGACTACCAGTGTCTGGTCCAATTTAACACATGAATTTCCGGGAATAGGTAAAGAATTTATGCCGTCACTTGGTGAAGGAAGTTTCCTGCTGATGCCAACTTCAATGCCACATTCGGGCATTGCTTATAACCGTGAAGTTTTAGGTCAGCTCGACATGCTCATTTCAAATATCCCCGAAGTTGAACTCACCGTCGGCAAGCTTGGCCGCGTGGAATCGGCACTTGACCCGGCTCCCATTTCCATGTATGAAAATGTGATCAATTACAAACCGGAGTATATGCTCAATGAACGCGGGCACCGCGTGCGCTTCAAAACCGACCATGAAGGGCGTTTCATCCTGACTTCCGGAGACAAACTTTCGAACCAGGAAGCACTGGAACAGGGTATTTTGCAAGAGGATCTAATTCCCGACGAACATGGAAATTATTTCCGCAACTGGCGTGAAAACATTCAATCGCCCGACGATATTTGGGACGAGATAGTACGTGTTTCCAAAATTCCGGGCGTTACCTCGGCTCCGAAACTACAGCCCATTGAAACACGTTTGGTGATGTTGCAAACCGGGATGCGCGCCCCCATGGGAATTAAAGTGTACGGGCCCGATTTGCAAACCATCGAAGACTTTGGGATAAAGCTGGAAGAGATACTCAAAACCGTTCCCTCGGTAAAAGCACAAGCCGTTTTTGCCGACCGGATTGTGGGTAAACCTTATCTTCTGTTCAATATTGACCGGGATAAAATCTCGCGCTACGGATTGAATGTGGAAGATGTGCAGCAAACGATAGAAACCGCTGTGGGTGGCATGAAAATCACATCAACCGTGGAAGGACGCGAACGTTTCCCGGTAAGGGTACGCTACCCACGCGAGTTACGCGACGACCCCGAAGCGCTCGGAAAAATTCTGATGCAAACGCCAACCGGTGCACAAATTCCGTTGAGTCAGCTGGTAAATTTCGAATACCAGCGCGGGCCGCAAGCCATCAAAAGCGAAGAGACCTTTCTTGTAGGCTATGTTCTTTTTGATAAAAGCGAAGGCTTTTCGGAAGTTACCGTGGTCAACGATGCCCAGAATGTGATCCAGTCAAAAATCGATTCCGGGGAACTGACTGTTCCGGCCGGTGTGAGCTACAAGTTTTCAGGAAGCTACGAAAACCAGGTACGCGCCGAAAAACGGCTGTCGATTATCGTACCGCTGGTGCTGGCCATCGTTTTCCTGATTCTCTATTTCCAGTTCAAATCAGTCACTACTTCGCTGATGATATTCACCGGAATTGCCATGGCCTTCAGTGGTGGTTTTATGATGCTTTGGCTCTATGGACAGGAATGGTTCGTTAATTTCTCCATCCTGGGAACCAATATGCGCGAATTGTTCCAGATGCACACCATCAACCTGAGTGTGGCCGTATGGGTGGGATTTATCGCATTGTTTGGTATTGCCACCGACGACGGCGTGCTGATGGGGACTTACCTCGACCAAAGCTTTACCAGAAACCGCCCCGACACCAGGAAAGGAATCAGGGCAGCGGTAGTGGAGGCCGGGCAACGAAGGATTAAACCCGCGGTAATGACTTCTGCCACGACAATTATTGCCTTACTGCCAATTTTAACTTCAACAGGCCGCGGTGCCGACATTATGATTCCGATGGCTATCCCGGCCTTTGGAGGGATGATTTTTGCCGCTATTACTTATTTCATTGTGCCGGTGCTGTACAGCTATCGTGAAGAACGAAAACTTAAAAAGAGTCAGTCATGAAGAAGATAATCACACTAATAATCCTGTTCGCATCAGCGATTGGCGCTGTCCAGGCACAGACACTGAACAGCTACCTTGAAATGGCTGCTGCCAATAACCCCGGGCTGCAAGCCAAATACAAGGACTTTGAAGCGGCCCTGCAAAAGGTTCCGCAGGTAAGCTCTTTGCCCGATCCCACCTTTTCGTTTGGCTACTTTGTATCGCCGGTGGAAACACGCGTAGGACCACAACGCGCCAAATTCTCACTTACCCAGATGTTCCCATGGTTTGGTACGCTGGAAGCCAAAGCGGATGCCGCTTCACTAATGGCACAGGCAAAATACCAGTCGTTTGTGGATGCCCGGAACCGCTTGTACTTCGATGTTGCTGCTTCGTATTATCCCTTGTATGAGTTGAACCGGATGAAAAAGATTGAGCAGGAAAATATCGACATTCTTCAATCGTATAAAACCATTGCCAACACCAAGTTTAAAAACGGCGTTTCGCCAATGACAGATGTGTTGCGGGCAGATATCATGTTGAAAGATGCCCAAACCAACCTCGTCATTCTCGAAAAGAAAGAAAAACCGCTGCTTACAGCTTTCAATAATTTGCTGAACAGGGACGAAAGTGAAACGGTGATCGTAACAGACTCGCTGGCAATGGAAGCCATTCCCGAAAATTTCAGAAAAGATTCGTTGCTGGCCAACAATCCGATGCTTAATGCTCTGGATTTAAAAGTGAAAGCCAGCGAAGCTTCTGAAACCGCGGCAGAACGCGAAGGACTTCCCAAACTGGGAGTCGGGCTTGATTATGCCATCGTAGGAAAACGAACCGATATGGAAATGGCGGATAATGGTAAAAACATTCTCATGCCGATGATTTCGGTTAGTATTCCAATCTTCCGCAAAAAGTACAATGCTGCTGCAAAAGAAGCACAACTGATGCAGGAAAGTTACTCGTATCAGAAAAAGGAAACCATCAACTCGCTCACTTCAGATTACGAAATGACCTGGTTTCAGATTGAACAACAAAAAGAGTTGATCAATCTGTACAATCAGCAAATGCTGGAAACCGGGCAAACGCTGAATCTCTTGTTCAGCGCCTATTCCAACTCAGGCAAAGACTTTGAGGAAGTGCTGCGCATGCAACAGCAACTACTGAAATACGAGAAAATGAAAGCCATGGCAGAAACTCAATACCAGACAGCTTTGGCAAAATTAAATTACATCACCGCAAAAACATATTAACGATGAACACAAATAAAAAAACAATCGTCATCATTCTGGCCACGCTGGCAACCGGCTTGCTACTGGGCTGGTTAATATTTGGAGGCTCAGAAGCCAAAACCACCGACGAACACCAGCATGAACACGCCCACGAGGAGGCAGCCGGAGAAACTATCTGGACTTGCTCCATGCACCCGCAGATCAGGCAAAACGAACCCGGCGACTGCCCGTTGTGCGGTATGGATTTAATTCCTCTGGAAGACGAACAACACGGAGAAACCGATCCTTCAGCGATCAGCATGTCGGCCACAGCCATGCAACTGGCCAACATTCAAACAGCTGTTGTCGGATCAGCAGAACCTGTAAAAATTATCAGGCTCGATGGCAAAGTTCAGGAAGATGAACGCCTGGTTTTTTCGCAGTCGTCGCACATTCCGGGCAGGATTGAAGAGTTGATGGTGAATTTTACCGGCGATTACGTGAAAAAAGGACAGGTGATCGCTTCTGTGTATTCACCCGATTTGGTTACTGCGCAGGAAGAGTTGCTGGAAGCACAAAAAATAAAAGCTACACAGGCTCAGCTTTTCGAAGCCGCCAAGGAAAAACTCAGAAACTGGAAATTAAGTAATGAACAGATTGAGCAAATTCTGGCTTCGGGGAAAGCACAGGAAACATTCGATGTAAGAGCCGATGTTTCGGGTTATGTAACTAAAAAGATGGTAAATACAGGCGACTATATTCGGAAAGGACAAGCCATCTACGAAATTGCCGATCTGTCAAAAGTGTGGATCCTTTTTGATGTGTATGAATCGGAAATGTCCTGGGTTAAAAAAGGTGATAAAGTATCGTTTACGGTTGAATCGCTTCCGGGCGAAACGTTTGACGGAACCATCGATTACCTCGATCCTGTCATCAATCCGAAAACCCGTGTTGCCAAGGCTCGAATTGTAAAATCCAACCCCGGATTAAAGCTGAAACCGGAAATGTTTGTGTCGGGGAAAGTGGAGGCCAAACTGCCTCAAACCGACGCTGTGGTGATACCCAAAACAGCGGTGATGTGGACCGGCAAACGTTCGCTGGTGTATGTAAAATCGACAAACGACCAGGGCGTGTATTTCAAGATGCGCGAGGTAGAACTTGGACCTGCATTGGGTGAAAGCTATGTTGTTGAGAACGGTTTGCAGAAAGGAGAAGAGATTGCTGTTCACGGAACTTTCAGTATCGATGCAGCAGCACAACTCGCCGGGAAACCCAGTATGATGAATCCCGAGGGTGGCGCCGGTTCAACCGGGCATAATCATGGTGGAATGGATATGAGTGAAAGCCAGAGTCGTGAAGTCAAAGCAGTTGAAACGGATCCAAAATTTAAAAGCCAGCTTACAGAAGTTCTGAATGCGTACCTGAAAATGAAAAACGCTTTTGTTGAATCCGATCCGGGGAAAGTAAGTTCAGAAGCAAAAAAGGTAGAAGAATCCCTAAAATCGGTTGATATGGAATTACTGAAAGGCGATGCGCACATGGCCTGGATGAACCAGCTAAAAACACTGAACAACTCTGTAGAAAATATCAGTACAGAAAGCGACATTGAAAAACAACGGTCTGCATTTTCATATTTCAGCAATGCGTTTTACCAAAGCCTGAAGATGTTTGGCTTGAGCAACGACACTGCCTATTACCAGTACTGCCCAATGGCACTGGAGGATAAAGGCGCCTACTGGATTAGCGAAACCGAGGAAATCCGAAATCCCTATTTCGGAGACATGATGCTGAATTGCGGGGAAAACAAGGATACCATTAAATAAAAAAGATCATGATTATTAAAACACTTATTGTAACGGTAATCCTGGTTGCTATCGTAATGCTGGCTCTGGGAATAAAAATGCTCTTTGATAAAGGCGCTTCTTTTACCGGGCATGCCTGTTCCTTTGATGAGGGAAATTTAAACCAAGACGGTTCCCGCGCTGGTTGCGGAATTCAAGACATCGCCAACTGTCTGGAGGAAGAAAGCTAAATGAAAGAAATTCCGAAGGCCAAAGCAGGATGTTGGTTGAAGGGAAGAAACTTTGGCCTTCTGTTTTTGACACGATAAAAACGTACATGCATCGCTGTCGTTAAAATGAAAAAGAATGATCCATGAAAATCAACATTAAGAATATGGTTTGCAACCGCTGTATCATGGTGGTTTCGCAGATTTTTAAAGAAGCCGGTATCCAGACAGAAAACATGCAACTCGGAACTGTGACGCTAAAAAGTGAACTGGTTCCGGGAAAAATGGAAAAGATCAATACCCGGCTAAAAACAGTTGGTTTTGAGATCATCAATGATGCCAAAAGCCGGTTAATCGAAAAAATAAAGACCATTTCAATCGAATATGTGTATCAACACAACGAAGAAAAAAAGTTGAATTTCTCGGATTACCTGGTTGGAAAATTGAATCTCGATTACCCTTACCTGAGTTCATTGTTCTCGTCGGTAGAAGGCACCACAATTGAAAAGTACCTTATTCATCTGAAAATTGAACGGGTGAAAGAACTGCTGGTATACGACGAGAAAACCTTGAGTGAAATTGCCTGGGAAATGGGCTACAGCAGCGTGGCACATTTGTCGGGCCAGTTTAAAAAAGTGACCGGTTTTACACCTTCATATTTCAAAAAACTTGGAGAAAAAAAACGCAATTCAATCGACGACGTATGACTTAAAATAGTGTAAATCATTTTAAAAAAGATGTAACACATTTGGGAGGCCGGCATTGTAACTTTACAGTAGTAAAAATTTAGAAAGGAGACACATCATGTACGGAATGATTGGAACAGGAATGAATGGAATGAGTTGGGGAATGGGTTTTGGCTGGTTGGCTGGTCTGGTAATTCTGGTAATTATTATCTGGGCGGTCATCAAAAGTATCAATTCAGGCAACTCAGTTCCAACAGAAAGAAAATCGGCTCTCGACATTTTAAAAGAGCGCTATGCAAGGGGCGAGATCAACAAAGATGAGTTCGAAGAAAAGAAAAGCGTTCTTTCACATTAATCCATAGAGAAAGAAAAACATGAATATGGAAAAAGTAAAGAAATATACCTGCCCGATGCACTGCGAAGGCGATAAAAGATACGACCAGCCGGGTGATTGCCCGGTGTGTAACATGCACCTCGTTCCTCAGAAAAAAGAAGGAAAGAAAAAACAGGATAAGCACCGGGCCGGTAATTTGTACAATCATCCTCATCACCACGAAGAACATAAACATGAAAAAGTAACATCATCGAACGGGAAAGGCAAGTATTACTGCCCAATGCGATGTGAAGGTGACAAAATGTACGATGAACCCGGAAACTGCCCGGTTTGTGGCATGGATTTGAAAAAAGTTGAAACTCAAAAACCAGTTAACCAGAACAAAACAATTTATACCTGCCCCATGCATCCTGAGATAAAGCAGGATCATCCGGGAAATTGCCCCAAATGCGGGATGGATCTGGTTCCGGAAAAAGGTGAAAAATTAAGCGACGAAGAAAAAGCCTACAAAAAAATGGCTCGTAAATTCTGGCTGGCTGTCGCCTTTAGTGTTCCCGTTTTTATTATCGCCATGTCAGAAATGTTTCCTTTTTTACGATTATACGAGCTCGCATCCACAAAAGTCTGGAACTGGATAGAATTTATCTTGGCCACACCTGTCGTTTTATACGCCGGTTGGGATTTTTTCAAACGAGGCTGGAGCTCTATTCAGCTACGCAATCCAAATATGTGGACACTGATTTCCATCGGTGTGGGAGCCGCTTACATTTTCAGCGTACTGGCGATTCTAATTCCGGGGGTTTTCCCGGCACAATTTAAAGATATCCATGGAAATGTCCATGTATATTTTGAAGCAGCAGCCGTCATCTTAACCCTTGTATTGCTTGGGCAGGTAATGGAATTACGCGCACACAGCAAAACCAATTCGGCCATTAAAGCATTGCTTGGTTTGGTGCCACCCGTAGCACGGGTAATCCGCAACGGCGAAGAGGTAGAGATCCCCCTTGAAGAAGTACAGGTTGACGATATTCTGAAGGTAAAACCCGGTGAGAAAGTACCGGTCGACGGAACCATAACCGAAGGAAACGCCGTAATCGACGAAAGCATGATTACCGGAGAACCCATTCCGGCCGACAAATCGGAGGGCAGCAAAGTAACCGGCGGAACCATTAACGGGAAAACCGCGTTTGAAATGAAAGCGGAAAAAGTGGGTGCTGATACCTTACTTTCGCAAATTGTGGAAATGGTCAACGAAGCGGGTCGTTCAAGAGCTCCCATTCAAAAACTGGCCGATATAGTCGCCAGATATTTTGTTCAGATTGTTGTTAGCGTGGCTCTTATCACGTTTGTTGTTTGGGCCATCTGGGGGCCTGAACCAGCTTATGTTTATGCTTTTGTAAATGCCATTGCGGTGCTGATTGTTGCCTGCCCTTGTGCATTGGGACTAGCCACGCCTATGTCAATTATGGTGGGTTCCGGCCGAATGGCGCAATCCGGAGTACTTGTAAAAGATGCACGTGCTATTGAGGAAATGAACAAGGTGGATGTACTTATTATCGATAAAACCGGCACCATCACTGAAGGAAAACCTTCATTAAGAAATTACCGGTCGCTTGGAAAAATGACTGACAAAGAAGTGCTTCGGCTTGCTGCATCTATTGATGCAAACAGCGAACATCCCATCGCTGACGCTATCGTGGATGGGGCCAAAGCAAAGAATATTCATCCTGAAAAACTGGAAAAATTCGAATCGCTTACCGGGAAGGGAGTCCAGGCAATTTACCAAAAAAAGAAAGTGGGATTGGGTAACCATCGCTTATTGGAAGATTTTGGCGTAACTACTGATGAAACCGTAACCGAAGTTGCAAAAAACTGGCAATCAACCGGGCAAACGGTGATGTATCTTTTAGTTGAAAACAGGGTCGAAGGTTTGATAAGCGTGGCCGACTCCATCAAAAGTTCTTCAGCTAAAGCGATTCATTCTTTGCAAAAAATGGGCATTAAAGTTTACATGCTTACCGGAGACAACAGGTACACTGCAAAAACCGTGGCAGAGGAGTTACACCTCGACGGTTTTGAGGCTGATTGCTTACCTGAAGACAAATACAAGAAAGTAAAAGAACTTCAGGAAAAAGGACACATTGTTGCCATGGCAGGTGACGGCATAAACGATGCGCCGGCACTTATGCAGGCCAACATTGGAATTGCCATGGGCACCGGCACCGACATTGCCATGCAAAGTGCCGAAATTACATTGATAAAAGGAGACTTAAATGGCATAATGAGGGCTCGTGAACTTAGTCATAAAGTTATGCGAAACATTAAAGAAAACCTGTTTTTTGCATTTGTTTACAATGCATTGGGAGTACCTGTTGCAGCCGGTATTTTATTCCCGTTTTTTGGTGTTTTACTCAGCCCATTAATTGCTGCGGCAGCCATGAGTTTTAGCTCTGTATCGGTGATTTCAAATGCGCTTCGATTACGAAAAACATAATTATTGAGATACATTTTAAAAAATTGATTTATTAACCATTAAAATTTTAAAAAATGAAAACAAAAGTTTTAAGTTTAGTTGCCCTGTTTATGATGGGTGCTGTTACCGTTTTTGCAGGAAATAAAACGGAAAAATTCAAAGTGTACGGAAACTGCGGAATGTGTGAGAAACGCATCGAGAAAGCAGCCAGCGCCGTTGAAGGAGTTACAAAAGCCGATTGGAACAAAGAGACCAAAATGCTGGAAGTAACTTTTGACGACACAAAAGCAAATACCGACAAAATTGAAAAGGCTGTTGCAAAGGTTGGTCACGATACGCCGCATTACAAGGCCGCTAACGAAGTTTACGAAAAACTTCCCGGATGTTGTCACTACGACAGAAAGGCTGAAAAAGCCAAAGATGCGAAAGAAGAACACAAGCATTAAATGAATCAAAAAACAAAGGGTGCATCTGATCAAATCAATGCACCCTTTTTCCTGAGAACTAATTATTTGCAAAGCTTCCCAGAAAGATCCTTAACATCGGCTTGTTTTTTAATTCATATTAATTTGGGTTCACGGTTAAAAGGAAATCTACTGCATATTTACTTATAATGAGATAAGTATAAAATGCTTTTTGCCTGGATGTTTTTGTTCATAAATGCTGGCTCCTTCATCCCCAGCGGAAATATACTTGATTTCTTTAAAAAAATCTTTTTTTAACATTTCCTTTGTATCAAGTGGTAATTCGATATTATCAACCAGTAAAGCTGTATTTCCTCCATCTGCTGTAAAGATAGATAATGCCTCTTTTAGTGTGAAAAGTTCTATCTTAACAACCTCTTTTAGTCCTTTTTTTTCATAGGAGGCTAAATCTTTTTTATTCGTACTGCGTTGTAATGTCTTAATGAAAACCGGATTAAGAGCTTCAAATATTTTCTGTGTAATCACAGTATTGTTAATTGTATAAATAATTGAGTTATTAGAAATTTCATTGGGAATGAAATTTCGAGTATAAATTTTTATAGCAGAGACACCTTGGTCAATTTTATCTGATAATTTTGCATCAGAAACGTACACCATTTTTAAAGAATCATTTTTGACGAATTTTACTTCATCAATTGCTTGAGGCATTAATGTAGTTGCAAGAGTACGTGAATAATATGGCATAAGTTTATCATTTATGTAATAATTCCACGATTTCAAGTATCTGGTGTTGGATGACACGACTCCGCTTTCCAAAGCAATCGCCCCCCCACTAGAAATTAATTCAAAAGTTTTTTGCGTAATTATACGTTCTCCGTCAGACCGTACCGATAATGTAAAACCATGAGTATTTGCAATGTCCCGAGGATCGATGGAATTAAAAATGCTCCCGGATATTGGATAAACAATACTCGCACCAGGTTGGTGCAATAAAATAGTTTCTTCATTGTTTATTCTCGAAGAATGACTGCAATTCTTTTTAATGGAACAACTTGTCGTTAATAATATACTAATTATGACAAGTATTAAATTATTCTTTAAAAGAAATATTTTAAAATTCAATATATTCTTCATAAAGCATATAGTTTATAATTCAAATTACTTCAAAACAAAAGGACCTAAAAAGCAATATAAATAAATGTTAATGGAAAATACCCGGCACAAAAAACGGATGCAAAACTGCACCCGTTCTTTTATCATTTGATTCAAATTTCTTATTTCACAAATTTGGCCTTGTTAAGGTAGTCGAAACATTCTTTTACTCCCTCGAACTGGGTCATTCCATTGCGGATACCTTCCAATTCAACAAAAAATTCATCCAGCCCGTTTTCGTAAGCCTTTGTAAAGATGTTTTCGAAATTCATCATTCCTGACTGTCCCAATACTTTACGGTCTTTGATGTGAAGAACAGGAAACCTGCCAGGATATTTGGCAAAATATTCCAGCGGATCGCACTGCCCCATTACCGTCCAGTAAACATCCATTTCAAAGAAAACCAGTGACGGATCCGTTCCGTTGAGGACCATATCGTAAAAAACGCCACCTTTTTTTGAATTGTCGCCATCTTTCGATACGCGTTCAAACTCGTGACTGTGGTTGTGATATCCCCATTTAATTCCGGCTGCTTTGGCAGCTTCGCCGGCGTTATTGAATATTTCAGCCACCAATGCAACATCCGATTCTGTTTCTACCTGTGGCATTCCTGGCTGAACAAGAGTTGTTACGCCAAGTTTCGCATGATCTTCAACGGCTGCTTTCCAAAAATCAGCAATTTCAGCTTTGTTATCTTTCGAATACTTACGAACCGGAGGGTTCACATGCGAGCCGCTCATCTTTAGACCGGCATCGTCGGCCATTTTCTTAATCTCGGTAACGTCTAATCCATACATTTTCCGATCGCGATAACCAGCTGCTTCAGCATTTGTATAGCCAATTTTGGCTACTTTTTTAAGTCCTTCAGGTACATCGTCGGTTAATTCTTTTCCTAGCGAATATAACTGCAAGCCAATTTGTTTTTTGGCTGCCGGACTGCTCATCAACGAAGCAGCGGATGCAGGATTAACTGCACTGCTAACTACTCCGCCAGCGGTAAGCAAACCCAAGCTTTTTAAAAATTCTCTTTTCTTCATTAGGTATTAAAGTTGGTGTATTACAATTTATAAGGTCTTCTGTAATCGTAATGATATAAACGGTGGTTCCAGGCTTCCTTGTCGGCACCAAAACTTTGGGTAGCCGGATTCCATTTCACCGGACGTTGCAATTCGGTGGCCATGTTCCCTAAGCAACACACAATAGCAGTACTGGCGCCCACTTCAATCGGTGCAATCGTTTTTTCGCGCGACCGAACAGAATCCACAAAATTCTGCATATGTGGCGAACTGATCTCGAAACTGCCCTTCCCTTTTGACTGCGCTTTCTGCATTTCTTTGAATTTTCGGGCCTTTTCTGCAGCATTCAAATCGCCCGGACGAGCACCAGCGAGTGCTTCCGGAACAAGCGAAGCATCGGAACAAGCAAGGTAACCACGTGCAACTTCGATCCAACCTTTATCGCCGATAAACTTGATTCCCTGAGCTTTCGGGACATCATCGAGATAAGGTTGTTCAGTCATTACAATTCCGTTCAGGTATTTGAACGTCAGGTATTCCTGTCCGTTGTATCCCTTGGGAATAATTTCTGCCGGGCCCGAACCATCCATACCAATGGCTGCCTGGGCAATGTCGAACATATGCGCACCCCAGTCGGCAGTGAAACCGTTACCGGTTTCGAGGTACCAGCGCCAGGCTCCCCACAATTTTTCTCTTTCCGGCGGATCAAGCGAAATAGGAGGACAAAGATCGGGGTGATGATGAATTTTCGGATCGTTCAACGGCCCCATCCATAAATTAAAATTCAGGTTTCCGGGAACGATATCTTCAGGAAGATCCAGTGGTTTTGGCGGATCACCTACCCGTGCATAAATTTTATCAATGTGCCCGATGGCGCCAGACTGAACCAACTCAATGGCTTTCTGAAATTCGCCGCTCGAACGCTGCTGGCTTCCCACCTGAACAATTCTTTTATTATCGTTGGCCACGCGAAGCATTTTTTGTGCCTCGGTTATCGTAAACGAGAGTGGCTTTTGCACATATACATCTTTTCCAGCCTGGCAGGCATGAATGGTCATCAGTGCATGCCAGTGGTCGGGAGAACAAACTTCAACAGCATCAATATCCTTACGTTCAAGCAGTTCTTCGTATTGTTCGTACTTGTCACAACGTGGAGCAAGGCCCAGTGATTTCTGCCATTCTTCCACGCGTCGTTTAAAACGCTCGGTTTTCATTGAATCGACATCGCAACCGGCAACAACCTGCACGCCGGGTACCTTCGAAAAACTCAGGAAATCGTTCATTCCTTGCTGCCCCAGGCCAATAAAGCCCATAACAACACGATCGCTTGGTGCTATTTTCACTCCGTCGACAACCCAACTTGGGAGAATGGTGAGACCTGTAAGTCCCAAAGCAGAAAGCCCCAGAAAGTTTCTCCTGCTTAATTGATTTGGTTCCTTTAAACTCATTGGTTTAGATTAATATTTTTCAAAATTTACTTCCAAAATTGTCGATATATCCGATCAAACTGAAGCAATGTCCGAATATACAAAAAGTTCTTCTGGCAGATTCAATTCTGCACAAGAAAGCTCTGTGTCTCCTGCGATTATAGATTCATCCCGCAATCTAACTGAACAAATGATCTGATTGCAGAAGCATAATTTTTTCACAAACTGAACATAACTTGTTTTTCTGAAAAACGTATACCCATAAAAAAACAATAATTAACCAGATGAAACCATTATTTTTTTTGATACTAACGTTCGCCTTCGCGGCCATATACAGCCCTGCGCAAACCTGGGACGAACAATGGGAAAAAGTATCTGCCAATAAAAACCAGGATTATTATTCTGATGTGCTGGAAATTCCGGGAGGTGGCTTCGCAGTGCTGGGCGCTGTTAACACCAATCCTACTAATGTTTGTCTATTATGTTTTACCGATTCAGGCGACTTAACCTGGAACAAAACATTCGAATCTGCAGACAATGAGCTTCCGGCTAAAATTGCAATCACTCCGGAAGGTAGCCTGGTTATACTTTCTCAAAAAAATCCTGCTGATCAGTCAGAAATCCTGATTCGGAAAACCGATCTCAGCGGAAAGGAAATCAGCCAAAGCTCTTTAAACGGAATGTATTTTAAGGGTGCAGATATTGCAGTTTTAAACGAAAACGAATGGGTAGTTGCGGGAGCAAAAGGAACAGACGCAGAACATCCGAAGCTTTGGATGGCCAAATTGGATGAAAAAGGAAATGTAGCCTGGGAGAAAACCTTTAATGAAACAACGAAAGGTTGCTTTTCAACCATAAAACATCTTCCCGACGGAGGTTTTGTGCTGGGAGGGCAAGTGGCAGGTAAGGCCAAAAATGATTGCGATATGATCGTCATCCGGACCGACAGCGAAGGAAACGCCCTTTGGACTAACCGCATGGATTCACCCAAAAGCAAAGAATGGGCAGAGTGTGTTTGTTGTTCTCCCGACAGTTGCTTTATGCTGGTGGGTTGGGGTGGTAACTGTCTGAACGACATGAATGATGAATACCCGATCTTTGATTTTGACCTTATTTTGAAAAAAGTGGATTGTAACGGTAAAGTAAAATGGGCCAAAAACTTTGATGCTGAAGGCTCTGAAGGAGGATACGCCATTGCCATTCGTCCCGATGGTCATTTTATCGTGGCCGGCACCAAAGAAAGTTCGTTTGCCGGAAAAGTTGGTCCATGGATAATGGAAGTGGATGGAAACGGCGAAGTATTGAACGAACTTTTACTCAACATGAGATTTTCGAGAGTTTGCAAAGTTCTCAATACAAAAGACGGAGGTTTTGTGGTTATCGGTCCCGGATTTTACGATAATCTCAATCCCCGAAGCGACGGCTGGATCGCTAAGTTTTCAGCCATCTAAGTCGGGCAAGTACCATCAGGAAATCGCCTTCCAAAACAGATCAACAGCTTCTTTCGCTTCTGAAAGAGAAGTATATTCAACCCATGTAAGGCTTGAACAACCGGCGATCATGGCTGAAGGATTCTTTCCGCTACCGGGGCGAAACAAACACAATACTTTTTTACCGGCTGCAACTGCTCGACCAATTTCGTAACCCACTCCCATTGAAACGGTTGTCACTTCGGCTACCAATACATCGGCAGCCTGTAACCACTCCAGGTCGCGGTCGTGGATGAAACGATCAGTTGGCCCGTCATCGCCCAAAGCAGAAAGCGTTTGGTCGCCCACATGTTCGGTAAGCACTTCACCAAAGTTTTTCAGATAAGAAATTAATTGTTCGTACAAAGCTGCATCTTCGCGCCCTCCGCGAATAGAGCCTGCAAAATAGATCTTCATTTTATTTATTTGATATTTTTTCCTTTTCAAATTTCAAGGCGCTACCGTCACCTTCTATCAAAATACGTGTTTTGGGCAGACTTTCGGGATAATTTTTCTGAAGAAATTCGATCAGTTTTTCACGCACAAAAACCCGCAGATCCCAGGCTGTTGATGAATCCCTGGCACTCATCAGCGCCCGCACTTCCACTCCGTTGGGTTTGGCATCGGTTACCTGAAGGACATTAACCTTTTTATCCCACAGCGGAGTCGATTCCAACAAACGCGTCAATTCTTCACGCAACGCTTCAAACGAAACTTTGTAATCGGTATAAATAAATACTGTTCCTAAGATTTCAGCTGTTGTACGGGTCCAGTTTTGAAAGGGTTTTTCAAAGAAATAAGTAGTGGGAACAATCAACCGCCGTTTATCCCAAATATGCACCACCACATAGGTTAATGTAATCTCTTCAATTCTCCCCCATTCTCCTTCAATAATCACCACATCGTCGAGCCGGATAGGTTGAGTAATGGCAATCTGTAATCCGGCAATTACAGCACCGATAAACTTCTGCGCAGCAAAACCAACAATTATCCCGGCTACTCCTGCCGAGGCAAACAAACTAAGTCCGAGTTTACGAACATCGTCAAACAACATCAGAATGGCTCCAATGGCGATCACCACTATTATTGCGATAAAAACGCTTTCCAAAATATTAAACTGCGTATGGAGCTTACGCGACCGCAGGTTGTTCTCCTGCGAAGTATCAAAATTTTCAAGGAAAATACGTTTAACCGTCCTTAATGATGAGATTAATATCCATGCAATACTCGTGATCATCAGGATTGAGCCGATGATATCGAATATGGGATACGATGCTTCATAGGTGAAATCATATTTCTCAATAAAGTATTTCAGGAAAATAGATACGGCAAGTAATAAAATCGGTAAAATAAATCTTTTGAAGTGTTTCATCTGCTTTCAATTAAATGATTTGGACCTTAAAATCTTCAGCTTTCTGCTAAATATCAAATCGCATGGCCGGGCCTTTAAATTACAAAATTTAGGTGTGATTCGATTTCGCGATTGGTTTGGGTTCTAAAAACCTAACAGAAAGCTTCGAAATATGTTGAATTCAAACCATAAAACAATCATGATTCTCAGGAATCACAAACAGATATGAAATTAATGACTTTTACTCTCCCTCGCTCCCTCTCTAGGCATAGAGAGGGAAGATCCCGAGTACTCGCGGATCAGGGTGAGTCAGACAATATTGAAACTTATTTTGCTATTGATTTTCGATAGACTTTCACATAAAGAGAGGAGGCCATCTGACCTCCTCTCTTTATCCAGCTTTTAAAACTAATTCATATTAATTACTGTTCCCGGGGTAAAGTACCCAGCATAGGCAGTCTCTGAATGCAGGGCATCCACTGCTTTTTTAATGCCTTCGTCGTCGTTAATCGCTGCACGAATGGCACCTTTCTGATAGTAATAACGAGAAACGATCTCGTCTTCCAACAATTCGCTTATTTCTTTACGGAATTCCTTCAGGTCTTTATCGAGATTGGGTTCCAGTTTTGCTTTCAAGGCCTCAAATTCAGCTTCGGCCAAACCATAATATTTTTCCTTTTTGGCAACGTCGAGCAACGATTTAAATTCTTCCTGCGATTCGGAATCGTATTTAAAGTTGCTGCTTTTTACATAGTCCATAAACTGGTTGTAGATATCATCGGTGACCACAAAATCTTCGGGTTGCGGAATGGTTGCGTTTTCGTTCGAATATTTGGTCGCAAAATCAAAAACCGCGAAACGCGTAACCAGCTCGATGGCAAGTATACTCAACTGGTCGCTATCAATTTTCAGATCGGGAACAACACCGCCACCATCATAAACTTTGCGCCCGTGTTTCGTACTGAATTCCGTAATCAGTGAATCCGGCACATGACCGACGCTGCCATCTTCGTTCCGGTGCGAGTAATCCAGCGCCTGAATACAGCGTCCGCTGGGAATGTAATATTTTGCAGTGGTCACTTTCAGTTTTGTATTGTAACTTAAGTCGCGGGTGGTTTGCACCAAACCTTTTCCAAAGGTACGTGTCCCCACAACAATTCCACGATCCAGATCCTGGATGGCACCGGCTACAATTTCTGATGCCGAAGCGGAACCCCGGTTTACAAGTACCGCAATTTTAATGGTAGTATCAATCGGTGCGGAAGTAGCGGTGTAGGTTTTATCCCATTGTTTTACTTTTCCGCGGGTGCTTACAATCTCTTCTCCTTTCGGAACAAATAAGTTAACGATGTTTACTGCTTCCATCAGCAAGCCGCCCGGATTCCCGCGTAAATCGAGCACCAGCGCATCCGGATTGTTTTTTTTCAGCTCAAGGAAAGCTTCCTGAACATCCTGACCGCAATCGGCAGTAAACTGAGTGAGCCGAATATATCCGGTGTGATCATCGAGCATTCCGTAATACGGCACAGGATCAATCGAAATTTTCTCACGCACCACATCAACTGTAAACGGCTTTTTGTCGCCGGGGCGTTGCAGTTTTATCGTCACAGGTTGGTTGGCCGGACCTTTCAACAGGTTACTTACATCTTCGGTTGTCATTTCCTTGGTGTCTTTTCCCGAAACTTCGAGAATAATGTCGCCAGCTTTCAAACCCGATTTTTGTGCAGGGAACCCTTCATAAGGTTCTGAAATAACGATTTTCCCGTTCTGCTGACCGATCAACGCACCAATTCCGGCATATTCGCCGGTAGTCATAAAACGAAAATCTTCGATCTGGTCTTCCGAAATGTAGTTGGTATAGGGATCGAGTGACATCAGCATATCATCGATACTGGTTTTTACCAGTTTATTCGGATCAATATCATCCACATAAAACATGTTCAGTTCCCTGAAAAGGGTATGATAGATATCCAGATTCTTGGCTATTTCAAAATTTTTCTCGTCGCGGGTGAAACCCAAAACCATGGCTCCCATCACCACGACCAGCATCACTCCTATCCAAATTTTCTTCTTCATCTTTTCTTTCCTTTCTGCAATTATTTGAGCTGTAACTCAATGTTGAACGTCAAAAGTAACAATTCTTACCTCATATAAGTTAACCAATTCTCAATTCCGTTACGTTAATTTATATTAAAAGCCGGTTATTTTCTGACACGACATTCGATCAAAGCAACTTGTCTATCTGACACTTAGCTATTTCCATCCAACAAATTCATGAAAAAAAATCGACACTGAGATTAAACCGAAAAAATGATTCCCTGTCCAAAAAGCGAGTTCAATAACATAAAAATAAAGGCTATGAAAATCAGATTCTTAACTTTAACACTGATTACTGTTTTCGCAGTAACTTCTATGGCACTTGCCCAGAACCCTGAAACTAAAAAAGGCGATCGGGAACCGCGTGAAGCTTTTATGCCCCGTAATGAGCGATTTGCCGATCGCATGAATCATTTCTTTACAGAAGAACAACAGGAACAAATGAAAACCATTCGTTTGGAAACGGCCAAAAAAGTTAAACCACTTCGCAACGAATTGGGAGAACTTGAAGCCCGTCAGCAAACCTTGACTACTGCCGAAAAAGCCGATCTGGATGCCATTTACCAGAACATTGATAAAATGTCGGAAGTAAAAGCTGAAATTCAGAAAATCATGGCGAAACAACACCAGCAAATTCGTTCGCTGCTTACCGAAGAGCAACTGCTAAAATTTGATGCCATGAAAGGTTGGATGACGGACCACCGCAACAACGGTTTCAGGGGCGAAAAAGCGCCACGTCCGAATGCCGGATAGTTTAATCAGTGATGATACATACAAGAGAGGTTGACCGGATGAGTCAACCTTTTTTGCTTTGTCCACCTCCACCATAAAACATTCATTTTTTGCATTTACCGATAAAAATCCTTTGTTCAACGATTTAATTCTTCACCCCGAATTCGTTTCCGCTAACTTTATTGAAAATAAGCCAAACAGAAATATCATGAAACAAAAAACCTTAATTCTGAGCCTCTTCATTCTCTCCATCGTAATGAATTCCTGCATGTTCTCTCTTTCAATAAAAGGAAATGGCAATGTAGTAGAAGAAACACGTCAATTAAATGATTTCGATGAAGTAAAAGTAACCCGCGGAATGAATGCATTCATCTCCATTGGCGACGATTTTAAAGTAGTGGTGAAAGCCGATGAAAATCTGCTTGAATACATTGAAACGGAATTGGAAGGCGACATGCTGATCGTCAGAAGCACCGCCAACATCCGAAACGCCAAATCAAAAGCAGTATACATTACACTGCCCGAAATCGAATCGTTAAAATCAACAGCCGGAAGTAACATTTATTCTGAAAACGTCCTGGAAGTAGGCGACATTGAACTCTCAGCTTCGGCAGGCGCCAACCTTAAACTTAGGCTGAACGCGGACGCTGTCAACGCATCGGCATCGGCAGGATCGAATATTTTTCTGGAAGGGAAAGCAAATTCACTAAACGCAACCGCCAGTTCGGGTTCGAACATAAAAGCCGGCGATTTAAATTGCAAACAAGGAGAACTGAAAGTCAGCAGTGGGGCTAATGTGTGGGCAGCTACCTCCAAAAGCTTAACAGCAAAAGCGAGCAGCGGAGGAAATATATTTTATGCCGGAGAACCGTCAGAAACCGATATCAGCAAATCTTCAGGCGGAAATGTGATAAAAAACTGAGCAGGTTGTAACTTTTCGGAGAACCTGGCGTCATTACAAATACAAAAAGCAAACAAACAATTTTAATCAGATGAAAACACTCAGAACAATGTTGCTCCTGGTCATGATCGCTTTTACCGGAGTGGGAACCGTTTTAGCGGGCAACGAATCACAAGAAAGAAACGTTAAAGGATTTAATGCTATTAAAGTATCCACCGGAATTGATCTTTACCTCTCGATGGGAAATGATGAGTCGGTAAAAATTGTTGCTGACGATGATATTATTGATGATATAAAAACCGAGGTAAAAGACGGTACTCTGCTCATTTACATGAAGCAGAAAAACAGCTGGTTTAACTGGAATGGCAATCAATCACGAAAAGCTTATGTAACCGTAAAAGAGTTGGTTGCGCTCGATGCATCTTCGGGATCGGACGTGGAAACTGAAACGACACTCGAAGGCGATGAACTCGAGGTAAATGTCAGCAGCGGAGCCGATGTAAAACTTCAATTACATATCAAGAATTTTTCGATTGATACCAGCAGTGGTTCGGATGCTAAACTTAGCGGAAGTGTAAAATACCTGAATGCCGAGGCCAGCAGTGGAAGCGACATCAACGCCAGCGACCTGGAAGCAGCTTTTTGCAAGGCAAAAGCCAGCAGTGGTTCAGACATCAGCCTCTCCGTTACCGAGGAAATTCAGGCTAAAGCAAGCAGCGGTGGCGACATCGTTTATTCCGGAAATCCAAAAACAAAAGACATTGATGAATCCAGCGGCGGCGACGTCAGGCAGCGATAATTTCAGAAAACTATGATAACGAAAGGCGGGACAACCCGCCTTTTTTTGTGGCTGTTTCTGTCGTTTTCAAGATAATAACTTATTTTGCGCTTGCGTTTTAACGGGTATGAACAAAGCATTAAAAAGCATTAGTATCACTTTAATCGTTCTTTTCGCCGGATCGCAGTCGTTGTGGTCTCAGGAAGGTAATGTGCTCCAGTTTATCCGGAGTGTCAGCCAATCGGCGAATGCCAATCCCGCCTTTCAAAACCAGGATGAACGAATGGTGATCGGCTTGCCAATTCTTTCCGGCTTTACCCTCGACTGGAAAGCCAATTTTGCACCCGACTATATTTTCGATAGCGATTTTTCCTACAGCTTCGAACGGTTTTATAACCAATTGGGAGAACCCGGCGATGCATTTCCAGCAGTAACTGTGCCCGTTTTCTATATCAGCAAAAGAAGCGGAATGCAAAACTTCAGCTTTTCTGTTTCGGAAAAAGCTGTAGCTACAACTAACTTCGACCACGATCTTCTGCATTTCATCGATCTGGGAACGCTTCCCTATTATGGCCAGCCTAAAGAAGAATTGGGCCCCCTGTCGTTCAACGCATTTTATTATCGCGAAGTGGCCCTGGGCTACTCCACCGAAATTTGGGACGGACTGACTATTGGAATTCGTCCAAAACTTTTGTTTGCCCGTTTTTATTACGACATCCCTGAACTACAATTTGAAGTGGAAACCAATACCGAGCAGCAACAGTTGCTTGTCACACCCAAAGGAAAGTATACCATTTCGGGGCCGATTGAGGTTGTTCTCAACGCAGAAGAACAAGCCACATTTATACGTCCGAATCCCAAACCCGGCGATTACTTTTTCAATTTCCACAACTTAAGCCCGGCAATTGACCTGGGACTTACCTATCGCGTCAACAAGGAAACCGAACTGGCTGTATCGGTGCTCGATCTGGGTTATGTTGGCTTTAAACATCGCGCCTATGAAGCTGAGTTTGTGGGTTCGCTTGTTTACCGGCAGAATCAACTTTACCAATCGAATAATCCCGACGATCCTACTAATTACAAGCCACCACACCGGGCCTTAAATAATTTTTCGGATCGAATCCCGTACATTATTTCAGCCCAACCGGTTAAAAAAAGGGCAGTACAACAACTTCCCTTAAAAATGATTGTGGGAATAAAAACGCAAATGAATAAAAAATCGGAGATTGGCGTATCGGGCCAATACACGGGTTATTCCGGCAATTCTTATCATTACCTCACAGGTTTTTACCACACCGAGCTGGGAGAACACTGGAACCTCGCGGGAGCAGTCAACCTGTTCAACACGAAAAATATTTTACCCGGTTTTGGAGCCAGTTATACCGGCCGCCGTGCGCAATATTTTCTGAGCACCAATAATATTACCGGACTTTTAAAACCTACCTCCGCAAAAAGCTTAAATTTGTCGTTTGGTGTGAATTTTTTATTTTCCACCTTTCAAAACTAGAAGAGAAATGATCCTTTTTATAACGCTGTTCCTGGTAAACTTCCTGCGTACGCTATTCATTATCGTGCTGATTTACTATGCGATCCGTTTTGTATCGCGCTACATCCTTCCCTTGCTGATCGACAAAGGGGTAAAAAACATGCAGCAGAAAATGCAGGATCAACAGCGTAGTCAGCAACGTCCGCGCCGCCCCGAAGGAGAAGTAACCATTGAAGGACAACCCAATCCAAACAAGAAAAACAACAACCGCAACGAAGAATACATTGACTTTGAGGAAGTAGACGAGTAGGAAAACGGGAAGACTAGAAGATTAGAAGGTTGGAACGTTAGAAGATTAGAATTTTAGAATGTGGGAATGAGTGATTCTTCAATTCTCATCAAAACTAAATTGAGATGAAAACTCTGCGTTACTCTGTGGCTTCTTTGTGGACGCTGTGGTAAAAAAGCTTTTGTTTTGAACCCGCCACTGCAGTATTTAAAGTCAGAATCCCGAACTCTCTTCTTATCCCTGTTCAAATAAAAAAAATCGCTTACATTTGTGCTTCAATTCAGAATTTTAACAAGAAATGGCACAGGAAGATATTTTCAAGAAACTGGTTGCGCACTGCAAAGAATACGGATATGTATTTCAATCGAGCGAAATTTATGACGGGCTGGGAGCAGTGTACGATTACGGACAATACGGCGTTGAGTTAAAAAATAACATCAAAAAATACTGGTGGGACAGCATGGTGCTTTTGCACGAAAATGTAGTGGGAATCGACTCAGCTATTTTTATGCACCCTACCATCTGGAAAGCATCGGGACACGTGGATGCTTTTAACGATCCGCTGATCGACAACAAAGACTCGAAAAAACGCTACCGTGCCGACGTTTTGATTGAAGAGCAACTGGCCAAAATCGAAGAAAAGATCAACAAGGAAGTTGATAAAGCCAAAAAACGTTTTGGCGATGCTTTCGACGAAAAGCAATTCCGCGAAACCAACCAGCGCGTGTTGGACAACCAGGCAAAATGGGATGCACTGCACAACCGCTTTGCACAGGCTTTGAATGATGGCAATTTGGACGAACTGCGCCAAATTATTGTTGATGAAGAGATTGCCTGCCCGATTTCAGGAACCCGCAACTGGACCGATGTTCGTCAGTTTAACCTGATGTTCGCCACCGAAATGGGATCGACTGCCGACGGTGCGCTGAAAGTTTACCTTCGTCCGGAAACTGCACAGGGAATTTTTGTGAACTACCTGAATGTTCAGAAAACCGGTCGTATGAAAATTCCGTTTGGGATTGCACAGATCGGAAAAGCTTTCCGCAACGAGATTGTAGCCCGTCAGTTTATTTTCCGCATGCGCGAATTCGAACAAATGGAGATGCAGTTCTTTGTTCGTCCGGGCAGCGAACTCGACTGGTTCGAAAAATGGAAAGAAACACGTATGAAGTGGCACCGTGCCCTTGGATTTGGCGATGAAAATTATCGTTTCCATGAACACGAAAAACTGGCACACTACGCCAATGCTGCGGTAGACGTAGAATATAAATTCCCGTTTGGCTTTAAAGAAGTGGAAGGAATTCACTCGCGTACCGATTTCGACCTTTCGCAACACGAAAAATTCTCGGGCAAGAAGATTCGTTACTTCGATCCTGAACTGAATGAGTCGTACGTTCCTTATGTTGTTGAAACCTCGATTGGTGTGGACCGTATGTTCCTGCAGGTAATTTCGGCTTCGTACTGCGAAGAACAACTGGAAAAAGATTCACGCGTTGTACTGAAAATTCCTGCGGTACTGGCTCCGGTAAAACTGGCCGTTATGCCGCTGGTAAAAAAAGACGGTCTGCCTGAAAAAGCCCGCGAAATTATTGACAATCTGAAGTTCGATTTCAACTGCCAGTACGACGAAAAAGACTCGATCGGGAAACGTTACCGCCGTCAGGATGCCATCGGAACACCGTTCTGTGTTACTGTCGATCATCAAACAGCTGAAGATAACTCCGTCACGATCCGTTACCGCGACACCATGGAACAGGAACGTGTTGCCATTGCCGACCTTGGAAAGATTATTGGCGCACAGGTAAGTATGAAGAATTTGTTTGGGAAAATATAAAACAGATTCTCACTCTCGAGACAACAAAAATAAAAGGACAAGTAGAAAATAACTGTAGAGCAACCGAGAAGAAATAAAGAGGAAAGAAGAAGCGGTACCGGGAGTCACAACAAGGTAGTTCAGGAGAATAAACAAATGCCGGGAAAAAGAAAAATAGCTATCGTGGGATCTGCCTACCCACTGCGAGGCGGAGGTATTGCAACCTTTAACGAGCGCATGGCCTTAGCTTTTATCGACAACGGCGATGAAGTAAAGATTTACACCTTTAGCTTACAATATCCATCGATTCTTTTTCCTGGCAAAACTCAGTATTCGGAAGAACCACCGCCTGGAGATCTGGACATTGAGGTACTGGTAAATTCCATTAACCCGTTTAACTGGATAAAAGTCGGACGGTATTTGAAGAAACTGGCTCCAGACATCATTGTCCTTCGTTACTGGATACCTTTTATGGCCCCTTGCCTGGGAACAATCGCCCGGATCGCGCGAAAAAATAAAAAAACTCAGGTTATTGCGATCGCTGACAATATTATACCACACGAGCACAAACCGGGAGATCAGCTTTTTTCCCGGTACTTTGTTCGAAGTGTCAATGCTTTTGTCACCATGTCGAAAAGTGTATTGAATGATTTAAACTCATTCGATTCACAAAAACCAAAGCTCTATACTCCACACCCGTTGTACGATAATTTTGGAGAATCTATTCCGAAAACAGAAGCAAAGAAGCAGCTAAAACTGGCTGATAACACTAACTATATTTTGTTCTTCGGATTTATTCGGGATTACAAAGGCCTTGACCTTTTACTGGAAGCTTTCTCCGATAAACGCCTGCGTGAATTGCCGGTAAAACTGTTGATTGCCGGCGAATTCTACTCCAAACCGGATAAATACTACGAGATTATCAAGAACAATCGTCTCGAAAACGTTATCGAATTACGTACCGATTTTATTCCAAATACCGACGTTCATAAGTATTTCTGCGCAGCAGATGTAGTGGTGCAACCGTATAAAACCGCTACTCAAAGTGGGATTACACAGGTAGCCTACCATTTTAACAAACCGATGATTACCACCAACGTGGGTGGTCTATCTGAACTAATCCCGAATGAGAAAGTGGGTTACGTGGTAAATCCCGATAAACATGAACTGGCGGAAGCTATCCTGCGGTTTTACAAAAACGGCAAGGAGGCTGATTTCAGCAAAAACGCGGAAATAGAAAAGCAGAAATATTCGTGGGATGTGTTTGTCAAGAATTTGCTGAGCCTTGCCCAAAATTTGTAAAAGAATATGAAAAAGGTTCTTATCATAACTTATTACTGGCCCCCAAGTGGAGGAGCCGGTGTTCAGCGTTGGGTTAAATTTGTCAAATATATGTCACAGATGGGATTGGCTCCCATCGTTCTGACTGTTGATCCGAAATATGCTTCTTATCCTCAAAAAGACGAAACGCTTTGCAAAGACGTACCGGGCAATGTTAAAGTGTATTTGACTAAATCTTTTGAATTATACTCTGTTTACAAAAAAGTATCATCCAATAAGGAAATTCCTTACGGTGGATTTGCGAACACAAAAACCCTGGATTTTAAAGAAAAGATCATTCGTTTTATTAGAGGGAACTTCTTTCTTCCCGATCCGCGAAAAGGCTGGAACAAATTTGCATACCAAGAGGCAACGCGAATAATAAAAAATCATAACATTGATAGTGTCATAACAACAAGCCCACCGCATTCAACTCAACTGATTGGACTTAAATTAAAAAAAAGATTAAAGATAAATTGGATTGCTGACCTTCGCGATCCATGGACTGACATCTATTATTACAAGCAATTATACCCGACCTGGCTGGCCACTGCAATCCAAAAACAATACGAGCTAAGAGTCATTAAAAAGTGTGATAAATTACTGACAGTTAGCGATGCATTAAAGAAACTGTTTATTGAAAAAGACAGCACTATTTCAAACAAAGTTCACGTTTTGCCAAACGGTTACGATCCTGATGATTTTGACATTAAGATATTCCCTGAGAAGAATGACATAATCACTATCTCTTACATCGGAACAATGTCGGAAGACTATACCATTAATGGTTTTATCGATGGGATCAACATGCTCGATAGTTCCATAAAAAACAAGCTTAGAATCAGATTTGTTGGAAAGATGTCAGATAAAATCAATGAATCTTTTATCCTGGCGGGATTGGCTTCACAAGTTGAAACGATCGGTTATGTAAATCATAAAAGAGCCATCGAATTTATGTACACCAGTGACATCTTGCTACTTGTAATTCCGAACATCGTAAATAACCTGGGGATATTAACAGGTAAACTGTACGAATATCTGGCCGTGAATCGTCCAATTCTTTTAATTGGGCCGGAACAAGGAGATGCCGCAAAAATCATTCAGGAAACCAATAGTGGAGTAACATGCGATTATTATGATAGCTCGAAAATTAGAAATAGCATTCAAATACTTTCTCAGCGATCAAAAGATATAATTGATGAACCGCTGCCAAGCTCAGCTTCTTTAAAATACTCCCGAATCACACTTACCAAAGAGCTGATAAAACTATTGTAACGTCTTCCTACTTAAGAAACGGATGATAATCACCTTTTAATCCTATGGGTTTAGTATTCCTGACATAATCGGTTAAAACAATACTTTCGCGTGCATCGTCAATGCCAAAGCCATTCCCGTTCAATATATTTTGGTAGGTTACGGTGTGCAGGTCAGTAAATCCGCCACTAAACTCCACCTCATCGCCATTTACTGTTATCGAGCGGAATGTTCGCATACCACGACTGGTGGCATATTCGGGCAGATCATTGGCATCCAGGCTCAAAAACCAACGCACCCGTGCTTTTTCGAGGCGAAGAAAACCGGCCGCTTTATTGGCTTCGTATGCATGTACAACATTTTCCTGAACATCCCCAAAAATCCAGGTAAGCATATCAAAAAAATGGATACCAATATTGGTTGCCACTCCTCCTGACCTCTGAACATCGCCTTTCCAGCTTTTGAAATACCATTTTCCACGCGTGGTAATATAACTTAGATCAATATCATACACTTTGTCAGTATCTCCCTCGTCAATCTTCTTTTTCAGATCAAGAATGGTTTGATGATAACGTAGCTGAAGAACCGTATAAACACGCCTGCCTGTTTCCGCTTCAATGTCTTTAATGATGTGCATATCCTCCGGATAAATGACCAATGGCTTTTCACAAATGGCATCTGCTCCGTTGCGAAGAGCAAACCGTATATGCGAAGGATGCATGTAATTGGGTGTGCAAATACTTACAAAATCAATCGGACTACCCTGCATCGACAGGTCATCCATATACTTGTCGAAATTTTCGTGTTCAAGAAAGAACTCTGCTTCCGGGAAATAGCTGTCGATACGTCCCATCACATCAAAACGGTCAGTGGCACAAATCAGTTGATTCCCGGTTTCCTTGATGGCTTTCATGTGCCGGTCGGCAATGTATCCTGCCGCCCCTATTAATGCAAATCGTTTCATTTTATTACTTTTTCTCGCAAAGGCGCTAAGTTTATTAATCTGTTCTAAAATTCTTTGCTTGGCGAGAGTCAATTATTACAGTTTATATACTTTTTGTGATGCTTCTTTTACCACATTCCGTAAATCTACTATCAACCTGGAATGTTCAATAATAAAGTCAGCATCGAATGCCGAATGGTTGGTCGTGATTACTACGCAGTCGGCATCTGACAATGTCTCTGCATTTAATTCCACAGAGTTTAGCGTATTTTCACCTTCAGTGGTGATTGACGATATAAACGGATCGTGATAACTTACATCCCCTCCTTTTTTAATGACTTCATCAATAATACTTAAAGCAGGAGATTCCCGTTCGTCATCAATATCAGGTTTGTAAGCAACCCCTAAGAAAAAGATCTTACTCCCGTTAATCGATTTCTTCTGCCGGTTAAGCGCCGAAGTGATTTTTAAGGTCATCCGGTGGGCCATCAAAAGGTTAATGTGCCCGGCGGTATGAATCATACTGAGATCAAAGTCAAATTTCTTGGCAATATGTTCCAGGTAAAACGGGTCTAAAGGAATGCAATGCCCTCCAATTCCAGGCCCGGGATAAAAAGCCTGGAAACCAAAAGGTTTGCTTTTCGCTGCATCAATCACTTCCCAAATATTAATGTCCATTTTCCCGCAAAGCAAGGCTAGTTCATTGATGAGGCTAATGTTGATCAGCCGGTAGGTATTCTCGAGAATCTTCACCATCTCTGCTACACGAGGAGAACTAACGGGATAAATGTTATCGATGGCAAACTGATACACGGCTTTTCCTATCTCAAGGCCCTCTTCAGTCAGAGCTCCCAATACCTTGGGTGTATTTTTGGTAACATATTGTTTGTTCCCGGGGTCTACTCTTTCAGGCGAATAAGCCAGCCAAAAATCTTCTCCGTGCTTTAAACCCGATACCTGCTCAATAATCGGAAGCATAAAATCTTCGGTGGTAGTGGGGTAAGTAGTACTTTCCAGGCTAATAAAAGTTCCCGGTTTCATGTTACGGCCAATTTCTTCGCATGCCGACTGAATGTAACTCATATCCGGCTTTTTAAACCGATCGAGCGGAGTGGGTACGCAAATCAACAAAGCATCGCACTCCCTCATTTGCGAGAAATCAGTAGTGGCATGAAAAGTCACATTGTTGACCACCTCGCGCAAAGCAGCGTCACGCACGTCTTTGATGTAGTTCTCCCCATTGTTGATTTTACTGACCTTGCCCTCGTTTTTATCAAAGCCAAGGACATGAAGCCCCGCTTCAGCAAAACCTACTGCCAGTGGTAAACCCACATAGCCCAAACCAATTACGCCAACTACCAGCTCCTTGTTTTCGGACTTTTGCAGAAATGTATCTTTATAATTCATTGTTGATAAGCTCTAAATAATCGCCTGCTAACTTATACTTTTCACCGGTTTCCGGGCAAACCAGGTCGTCTCCAAGAATGGCTCCGCTTCGGCTCACCCAACCTTTCCGACGGGCCGGAATCCCCACCATCAATGCAAAGGGCTTTACATCTTTGGTTACCACAGCCCCTGCTCCCACAAAACAATATTCTCCCAGGGTGACACCACAAACTATGGTGGCATTCGCCCCGATGGAAACACCTTTCTTAACCCATGTGGTTTTAAATTCGTTTTTCCGTTCCACAGCGCTGCGCGGATTGATTACATTGGTAAATACCATCGACGGTCCCAGAAAAATATCGTCTTCGCATATTACGCCTTCATACAGCGAAACATTGTTCTGTACTTTGATATTGTTTCCGAGTTTCACCTTGTTCCCAACAAACACATTTTGCCCCAGAACACAGTTTTCTCCAATCTCCGCCGTTCCCATTACATGCGAGAAGTGCCAGATCTTTGTCCCGGAACCAATCTTTGCTCCTGCATCAACAACGGCTGTTTCGTGTGCGTAATAATCTTTTCCCATATTATTCTCCTCTTTGCGACTTTGCGACTTTGCGAGAAAAATTACCACGCAAAGACGCCAGGACGCTAAGTAATTGCTATAATCTGTTTACAATACGTGTATTCCATCTTTTATTAACGTCTCATTGAAATTAATCAGCAATCCTAATTTTAAACCGGTTATTCTCAGATAGGTTAATAATTGCTTCGGATGCACAGGAGCGATTGCCTCAACCGATTTCAACTCTATAATCACTTTCCCTTCTACAACCAAATCCGCCCGAAATCCAATTTCCATCTTTCGTTCACCCCAAATCACCGGTATCGCCTTTTGTCGCTCAACCGAAAGCCCTCTCACAGTCAACTCATAGAATAAAATTTCTTCATACACCGATTCCAATAAACCGGGACCTAATGACATATGAATATCATAGCAAGTATTGACTACTATTTTCGCTATTTCATTTTCATTCATCGGCTTTAATTTTTTTCTCGCCAAGACGCGAGGACGCTAAGTTTTCTCTCATTAGTTTTTGTATTAAAGTATGTAATCTCGCGCCTCTGCAACTTTGCAGGAAAATTTTCTTTCCATTTGCGTCTTAGCGCCTTTGCGAGAGATTAAAGAATTCTTTAATACTTTCTACAATATATTCCAACTGCTCCTCATCCAGCTCAGTGTGCATGGGCAGCGACAAAACCGATTTTACCAGCTTTTCGCTTACCGGGAAATCACCTTTCTTATACCCCAGAAACTGGTAGGCTTCCTGTAAATGCAACACTTCCGGGTAATACACCATGCTCGGAATCCCCTTTGTTTTCAGAAACTCCTGGAGTTCGTCTCTTCTCTCCACCTTCAGTGTATACTGATGAAAAGTATGTGTGCTGTAATCCACCCGTTCCGGAATTTCCAGTCCATCGATACCGGCCAAATGCTGATCGTAATAGGCTGCTGCTTTTTGCCGGGCCGCAATGTGTTGGTCAAAGTATTTCAGTTTTACCTCCAAAATGGCGGCTTGCATACTGTCGAGACGCGAATTTACCCCAATGCGTTCGTACTGGTATTTGGCTTTCATTCCGTGGTTGGCAATCGAACGAATCACCGCAGCCAGCTCATCATCTTTGGTAAAGATAGCACCCCCGTCGCCAAAAGCGCCCAGGTTTTTCGACGGGAAAAACGAATTGCATCCGATGTTCCCGATCGTCCCCGCCTTTTGCGTTGTACCATTTTTAAAAATGTAATCCGTTCCCAAAGCCTGGCAGGCATCTTCCACAACGTACAAATTATATTTTTCAGCCAGTGCTCTGATTTCTTCCAGGTTCGCACACTGCCCAAAAAGATCTACAGGTAAAATTACTTTTGTTTTCGGCGTGATTAGCTCTTCAATTTGCGAAACATCGATCGTAAAGGTATCCCGATCCACATCCACAAAAACAGGTTTGAGTCCCATCAACACGGCCGTTTCCACTGTTGCCACAAAAGTAAAAGGAGTGGTTATTACTTCATCTCCCGGCTCGAGCCCCAACGCCATAAAGGCAATCTGGAGGGCATCGGTACCGTTACCGCAGCTTATCACATGTGCATCAAGGTATTCGCTCAGTTTTTGCTCAAAATCAAGTACCTTACCGCTTTTAATAAAATGAGTAGACTGGATGACGCCCTGAATAGCCCCATCAATCTCTTCTTTCATGGTAAGGTACTGACCGTAAAGGTCGCACATATGAATGGTTTGCATGTTGTAATTTCTGTTATACAGTCAAAAGTAATATTATTAACTCAATGAAGAGAACTGTAAAATTGGATTATTAAGCAACGGAGGACTTAAAAAATACGAGAGGACTGAACACGAGCATGTTTCAATGAAGTTTAATAAAATTCAATTACGCATTTTAAGTTTGCTTATACTTCTTTTGTTTACTTTGTACAACATCAGAAGCTGGATAAATTAACTGGAAACATGAACAAAGAAAGAAAAAAGAATATCCTGCTGGTTTATAATAACTTTTCCACATTCGTAAAAACAGATTTCGATATCTTATCTGCCAAGTTCGAGGTTGAGAAGTACCAATACAAGCCAGTGAAGGGACTCTATAAAAACGCTTTGGAGTTTATCAAACAGATGTTTTACCTAACGGTTAATATCAGAAAATTCGATGCAGTTTATATCTGGTTCGGCGATTACCACTCTTTTCTTCCGGTTTTATTTGCCAAAGTTTTCAGGAAAAAATCATTTCTTGTCATTGGGGGATATGATGTTGCCAGAATCAAACATCTTAAATACGGCGTTTTTACATCTAAACTCAGAGGATTTTTTGCCTTGTATTCCATGAATAATTGTACTGTGAACCTCACGGTTTCAAAATATGTTGAACGAAAAGTAAACTGGATTGCTAAAAAAGCAAATACGGAGTTAATTTACAATTGTGTTACACTTAATAAAGATATTGCAAAAGACGGTATTGAAAAAGAAGACTTAACTGTAACTGTTGGCATTATTGAAAAAGAACAGACATTTTACATAAAGGGAATTGATACCTTTATTGAAGTCGCCCGGCTGCTTCCGGAATATAAGTTTCTTATTGTCGGCTTAAACTGGGAAAAACTGGCTCATTTATTAAAAGATCTACCTGCCAATATAACCATTAAAGGTAAGGTTCCCCATGAAGAACTCATCGCTTACTACCAAAGAGCAAAAATATACTGTCAGTTGTCGCGCTCCGAATCTTTTGGCGTGGCCCTGGCAGAAGCGATGTATTTCGGATGCAGTCCAATTGTGACAAATGTTGGAGGATTACCGGAAGTCGTCAATGTATATGGATTTAAAACCAAAAGAAATATTTCTTCGATCGCAAATACAATTGACAGAACGATTACGAATCATGACAGCAAAATTGAATCTATTGCCACATTTATTCAAACAACTTATTCGATTGAGAGAAGAAATCTTCTATTAACAGATATAATTTCTAGAACCTTAAGATAATTTGGAATTATCACCCTAATGAATAAAATAAAAGTATCCATAGTTATTCCTGTATACAATACCGAACAGTATTTGGAAAAATGTTTAGATTCAGTTATTGGACAGACTTTAAAAGAAATTGAAATAATAGTTGTAAATGATCAATCGCCCGACGATTCTCAATCAATAATTAACAAATTTATCAGGAAAGATTGCAGAATTACAGCTATCACAAATGAAACCAATATGGGGCTGGGTGCTTCCAGGAACAAGGCTATAAAATATTGTAAAGGGGAATACATTTTATTTCTGGATAGTGATGACTGGATTCATTCCAAAACCTGTGAATATTTCTTTCAGATTGCAGAAGAATACAACACGGATATTATTGAAGGACTATTGAATCCCGTGACGTCTAGAAAACTTATTGACTTTGACACCAACTTCGACGATCTTACTAAAAACCTAGACATTTCAATTGGTTCTACTTATTTGAACTTACAACGATTTATTCCTTCTGTTTGTAATAAGTTCTGGAAAAAGAATTTTATTCAAAAAAACGACTTAAGAAATAAGGAAGATCGTTTTTTTGAAGATATTTACATGTCACTTCCGGCCTCGTTGAAAGCAAAAAAAATATGTAAGATTAATTTCCCTTTTTACTTTCAATATATTAATCCACTTTCCATTACTCGTCAAAAGAAGACACTAAAACATATTGAAGACAGGAATTATCTGCTTCAATTCTTGTCAAATGAGCTGACAAAAGCCACTTCCCCTGAATCTAAAAATGTAATTCGGAGAATTATTGCAGAAAGAATTGAAGCTGCTGTGTCCGATCTCCTTTTGGCAAATGAGGGAAAAGATTCGTTTAAAGAACTTACTGCCGTGGCGTTAAATTTATGGCCTCAAGTAAAACACGACTTTATATCACTTGACATACCATTTGTTAGAAAATGGGGTATATATTTTATTTTGAATTTAAACCTCATTGGATTAGCAAAACAAATGCTGCTATTTTACTTATTCTTCAAACGACAAATAAAAAAAATTGGAGTTTAATGCCCAATTTCAACAATGCTCTGATATAAAAAGCGATTCTTTTACTTACCGGAAATAAAGAATCTATCCTAAGTTTTCTGTAGAGGACTATTCCTTTTACACCAAGTTCATAAACTGGAAGTTGTCTTAGCTTCCAATAGGGAATCAGATTCATTCGATTATTGGCCTCTTTTACTTTCCTTAATGTTACTCCAAGCCTAACTAAGGAAAAAGCTGACATCGGAATATCATTGATATATTCGTTGTATACTTTAATGCTTGAAAGATTATTGATTCCCAGACGCCGAAGAAATCTACCCCTTACCTTATCTGCAAATTGAGTTTGTCTTTGCTTATATTCACGAGAAGCACTCTCCGAATGAATTCTGTAATATATCAACTTTGCTGGATGATTTGCTGAATTCGCCCGATTATCAAAAATTAATCTTTCCCAAAGTTCATAATCCTGTGCATTTCTAAAACTGGTATCATATAACGGAAGTAAGTTCTTTACAAAAGAAGATCGAAATATAACGGTTGGATGAATAAACGGAGGATTCCAGGGCAACTTTGCCTTTATATCATCTTCCTTTAAAGGGATCTTAAATATTTTATTGCTTTTATTATTCCCCAAAAGATAATATGCCTGACTTCCTGAAAAATCCAATTCAGGATTCTTTTGCATAAAATTAACCTGTGTCAAAAGTCTTTCAGGAACAGCAATATCGTCAGAATCCATTCTGGCAATGTATTCGCCTATTGAATATTCAATTGCCCGATTAAGAGAATAAGCAAGTCCCTGGTTCTTCTCGTTTCTGTATAACTTTACCCGGCTGCCATTGTACGATGAAAGGATATCCCATGACTTGTCTGTAGAGCAGTCATCAATAACTATTAACTCAAAATTCGTGTAGGTTTGACTGAGAATCGAATCAATGGCTTGTCTTAAATAGACTTCCCCATTAAAGACCGACATTATAACTGATACCAATGGTTGAGTTGCCATATTTACTTATTAATATAGCCCCACGCAGGCAAATTATATGAATAAAAGTCTTTTCTATTCTCCAATATAAGATCAATCACTTTTAAACTGAGTGCGCGAAACCAGGTCGCCCATAAATCAGGTTGAAATGATAAGGTCTTCATCCTATCCCATCCACTATAAGAATATTCCCTTTTTAAGATGTGGGAAAAAACCGTCTTTCTCAAGAATGAGTCAGTTATCCGATACGAAAAACCCCCATCCGGGTTTTGACTTTTACCAATGGTACTACGCATTTTTCCCAATATGTCAAATATTTCCTGTTTCCGATAGTCAGTCTGTTTTAAACAACGCAAATAAATATCAATAGCATCATAATCTTCGCAGGCCCCACCATATTTACTTTTTAACAATCCCTTTTCGTTGTGCAACAACAAGGTATTATCTATTATCTTATTTACATATTGAATTTCCGCCCCTAAATAATCATAGAAAAAATAGATATGTGCTGCCCCAAAACAACCATCGTACAAGTCATTATTATTGAGATTTGTTCCCCAAAAACCAGTGTTCTTATCCTGATTCTTATTCAGTAGGTTTATAAATTCGGGAATTAGAGAACCCGCTCTGGCAGACAAATCACCTTCCCCATATTTCTCCTGGTAAAACAAAAAATAGAGAATAAACATGATCTTATTACTTTCGTACCAAAACTGGGATAAATCCAGCGAATAAAACCAGTCCTCCAGCTTTGTTTCGTCATTAAGAAAATTCGTTACATAGTCAATACCACTTAGCCTAACTCCCAGAGTATCTGCTGCGATTAAACTAAAATAGCTTAGTTGCATCTCAACATAGTCAGCTTTGTGGCCCCCGGTTAACTGTGAACTATCAAAGCCCGTTAGTATAACTTGACCTTTTCCATTATCCAGTCTGTTACTATAATAATCCTTTAATTCGCTTGCGTCAGTACCTGCTTGGCCTGTCAACAAATAATCAACCATTACGCCAAAGCTTGTTGAAAGCAACGTTGCATTGGAGTATTTGGAAAAAAGGTACCCTTCATCCTCTATTTTCAGGGTATGCAAATAATCCAAAACTTTACCATCCATCACTTAATTTTTTTGAGCAACGAAAATCGACATTATAAGCTGATCTACTTTTCTTTGATTTTCTTTAAGAACTATAAATCCACAATTATTCAATTTTTCCCTTACTTCCTCTGGGCGATATTCTTTGATATGATAAGGATTACCACTATGGGTCCCTACAATGGGATATGGTGAAGATAAGACTAAGGTTCCCTTGCTCTTTAAAACTCTGCTTGCTTCTATTAAAAATCTATCACCAATTTCTTCACTGACATGCTCAAAGCCTTCTAGACAAACAATCGTGTCAAAACTTTCCTCAGGATAGCCAATAGCATTCATACTACCCACTTCGAATTTTGCAAAATTACCATATAATAATTTGGCTTCTGAGATCGCTTCTTCAGAGATATCTATTCCAGTTACATGATTTGCATTTTTAAGCAGCGATGTTCCCCACCCCATCCCGCAAGGTATATCTAAAACATTCTTTGATTTACAATACTTATTTGCTAATTCATAACGCCAATGAAGTGCTTTCCAATAAGGGTTAGCTTTTAAAAACGGAATTAATCCAAATATTTTAATTTTCTTAAATCTGGTAAATTCTTTTGGATGCGCTCTTTCCGCCATAATTATACTAAATTACTATTAACTAAATTCTTGATTGTGCCGCAAGGTAATATTTTATAGTGTGACTATTCATACCGATGAATTTAAACTTAACCCAAATTCTTCTATTAAGTAATAAAATGATTTTCATTATTTATCTTTTACATTTTAAAGAAGGAATTTATGCATCAACACAAAAATCATCTATAATATTGCAGTCGAAAAACCGGAATTGACATTTTATATTTTCAACATGAGGTTAACTACAATTTTAAAACGTTTCAACTCCATAAATTTCATAAAACATTCAAAATTTTATTTTGTTGGCAACCTGTTTTCAAAAGGGATAAACATACTTTTGATGCCCATATTTACACGAATTTTATCGACATCCGATTATGGAATTATCGCCATTTACCAAACATTCGTTAATATATTCATTATTGTTGCCACTATTAGTCTCGAACAATCAGTAAGGCATATCTATTTGCGGGAAAAACACATATTTAAAGAGTTTACTGGAAGTGTACTAAATTTCTTACTCCTCTTCAATATCCTTTTCATTGGCATATTATGGATGATTCAAAAAGATGTAGTCAATATTTTTGAACTTCAAAAAGGACTGTTTCTCTATGCTTTATTAAACATTTTATTTGGCGGAGCAAATGCAATCTACAATATGTATCTAATGGCATCACAGCAAAGCAAGAAGTTTATGCTTATTCAGGTCATATCCGCTCTTTTTATACCATTAATTGCGATACCGCTCATACTGAAAGCGAATAAAGAATTATACTTATGGAGAATTATTCCTCAAGTATTAATAACTGGTGTTTTGGCAATTTATTCCAGCTATTCGTTGATAAAAATATCAAAATTCACACTGAAGATCAACCATGTAAAAAGAGCATTAAAATTTAGTCTTCCATTGTTACCTCATTTCCTGGCAACTTTTATCCTTGTTCAGTTTGACAGAATTGCCATCAATAAGATTATAGATTCTTCGGCGACAGGAATCTATTCGTTTGGTTATTCTCTTGGCTCAATCTTAAATGCTGTGTTTGCCTCAACAAATGCGGCATGGCTGCCAATTTTTTATAAAAATCTAAAAAACAAAGAATACGACTTTGTAAAGATGAAGATGATCTCATATGTTAAACTCATTCTTTTTATCTCAGCTTTAATGATTATTTTTTCAAAGGAAGCGATCTGGATTCTGGCTGATGAGAAATTTTATTCAGCAATTAATCTAGTTCCCTCTATCGTTTTAGGAATCAGCTTTACATTTCTCTTTACCATCTATGTCAGTTATCTGTATTACATAGAAAAAACAAAGCTTATTCCGATTCTTACTATAGCTGCAGGAGTTTTAAACATTGTACTCAATATTTTATTCATTCCAGTTTATGGAATCATTGCAGCAGCTGTAACTACCCTGGTCTCATACATCCTGTTATTTGTACTAACTTATCTATCTGTAAAAAAATCGACGGAAACAATAAAAGAAGGATTTCTTGGCTTCAATCTCATATTAAAGTATTTGATTGTGTTAACAATTGTTGGAATTTTGTTTCACGTATTAAATGTTGCTGAAATTAACTATCTAATATTACTCGCAGTGAAGGTGGTTGTGCTTCCTTTAGTTATGCTTCTATTCTTCAAAAGATCAGACATCGATTTTATTAAACAATTGATAACTAAAAAACAATAATAACAGACTAAGAAAACCGGTTTCTCCTCTGCCTCTGGTTTTCGGACTTGCGCCAGATGGGCCTGATGAAAAATCATTTTCATTTTTTGACTGCAATTAGGCCAGAAGAGCAAATTAATCGGGAACGACTACACCTCCGGGATTTTCGAAGCCTCGAAGTTTTGGAAAAGATCAACCAGGAATTTTTCAATCGATTCAAAGGCGACGAAGCCAACTAAGGCCTTTTTATCCGAACGTGCAAAACCCTCGTCCTCCCGTCCCTGTAGCCTTTTTTGCCTCCCATTTGCACTTTTACGGGTTCCAGTTGCTTTTTTACTTCCTTTTAGCATTTTTTCGATTTCCTGTCGCTTTTTTCGGCGCCCTGTTATCTTTTTCCACAGCCTGTTGTAATTTTTTTGAAGCTTAGTTTCTTTTTTTGGCTCCCGGTTTAACAGGAAGCGCCGAAAATTAAACTGGAAACGGATATTTGCAACAGGGAGGGCCTGCAACCAACAGGGCGCCCCAAACTGTAACAGAACACCGCTATTCAGTCACTTCACTACTATTTTCACTTTTCTTCCGGTTTTGCTTTCTCCAGTAGTCGCTTACATAGCCTTTAAACCGTCGGGTGTCGTTACGGAACACTTATTTACCGGCTTCGCGAATTTCATCAACCAGCCCTTTCATCAACATATAAGCTTTGTCGCGGATCAGTTTCGAGTGGTTGGGATCGGCTTTGTCGCCGTTGGCTTCAGCCAGCAAGTCGGCCAGTTCGTCAGAACGGGTGGCTGCAAGGTCGAGCTGATCGAGATCAAAACCAATGGCAGTGAGCGGATCAGGATAAGCACGCCCCAGCACAGCAATGTTGTTCAGTCGATTGTATCGACCATAAGACAGCTGCAGATTGATGTTGGCGTGATTGTCGTTACAAACGACCCGTTATTTGCCCCTCATTGCAAACGAGGGGCAAGCCAGATTGCTTCTCCCGAGTGCTCGGGATCGCAATGACTCACTTTCCTTTAGCAAACCAGGCAGCGGACGATGATTTACATCTTCAGAAAATGTTTGTTTTTGTCCGCTGCCTTTTACAACCGCAACCTTCGTCATGGCAAGGAGATCGAGACTACGAAGCCAACTGATTTTTTGCTTCAGACAGCCAACAGCAAACCCATATCATTTTAATACTCGTCATATGTAAAAAGTATTGTCATGCCCGTTTCAATGGCTATATTTGCCTTACAATCAAATACCCGTCCCAATGAAGAAAAAAATTGTTCGTTACATTCTTCCTGTTTTATTGTTACTGGCCACCTCTTCCATCTACTTTTTACCCGTTTTCGAAGGAAAAGTGGTGCAACAATCAGACATTGTACATTTCCAGGGCATGTCAAAATCCATCAGCGATTTCAGAAATGAAACAGGCGAAGAACCATTGTGGAGCAATTCCATGTTTAGCGGGATGCCGGCGTATTTAATATCCACCCTTTTTAAAGGAAACATTTCCGAATCAATCAGCGATTTTATCCTGAAAATTCCCAGGCCACTGAGCTATCACCTGCTTCTTTTGAGTTTATTTTATCTCGCATGTATTTTGTTGGGTGTTAATCCGTGGCTCAGTTTAGCCGGTTCGCTGGCGTATGGCTTTACGTCTTTCTTTTTTGTGGTATTCGAAGCCGGACATAACACCAAAAGTCTTACCATCACATTTATTTCCTTACTGGTAGCCGGAGTAATAATGGCTTATCGGAAAAAACACATGGCGGGCGCATTAATTTCGGCATTGGCACTTTCCTGGATGATTGCTGCCAACCACCTTCAAATGACCTACTACGCAGGGATACTCATCGTCATTATTGCCATTGTTTATTTCATTTATGCGGTTCGCGAAAAAACAATCGTTCCCTTTCTGAAAAGTTCAGGGGTGCTGGCTGCAGGAGCAGTGCTTGCCCTGGGAATGAATATTTCAACACTATGGCCCATCTACGAATACAGCAAAGATACCATCCGCGGAAAATCGGAACTGACCAGCGATCTCCATAAAAAATCGGATGGACTGGACCGGGATTACATTCTTGATTACAGCTACGACGTGGGTGAAGCGCTGACGGCTTTCATTCCCCGGCTAAAGGGAGGAAGCATGATGGAACCGCTGGGTGAAAAATCGAATGTTTACGAATTACTGGCTCGCGGTCAAAACAAGCAAAATGCCTTACAGATTGCCAATAGCCTGCCGCTGTATTGGGGAAGTCAACCCATTGCGGGCGGACCGTTTTATTTTGGAGCCATATTGTGTTTTTTGTTTGTGTTTGGTTTGTTTATCGTGAGAGGAAAAGACAAATGGTGGATTGTCGCCGCCGTGGTTGTCTCTTTCGCCCTTTCATTAGGGAAATATTTCCCCTCGCTTTCGAACCTGATGATCGATTACTTCCCGCTATACAATAAATTCAGGGATGTAAAAAACATTATCGTTATACAGCAATTGGCCATGGCATTTATGGGTATACTTGCTGTACACAGTGTATACAAACGGGAAATCAGCGATAAACAATTTAACAAGGCCTTGCTGTACTCTTTTTCCATTGCGGGCGGTCTGGCACTTATTTTAGCCCTTATGCCGGGAATTGCGGGGAATTTTGCAGCAGCTTCTGATGCCCGCCTGGCACAGGCCGGTTGGCCCGAACAGCTGATCGATGCTTTACATGCCGATCGTAAAATGGTGGCACAAACCGACGCTTTCCGCACTTTTATTTTTGTGGCATTAGCTGCCGGGGTACTCTGGGCGTTCTGGAAAAAGAAACTAAAGGCCGAATATGCACTCATATTGTGGATTGTTCTAATATTGGCCGACATGTGGCCTACCAACAAACGTTATCTGAACAACGACAGTTTTGTAAGTCCTCGTAAAATGGCAAATCCATATACCATGTCGAAAGCCGACGAAGCCATTCTTCAGGACAAAACACTGTCGTACCGGGTATTAAACTTAACCGTCAATCCTTTTACCGATGCCTCTACTTCGTACTTTCATAAATCAATTGGTGGCTATCATGCAGCCAAACTGAAACGCTACCAGGAGTTGATCGACTTTCAGATTAGTCCGGAGATCCAAAAAATCGCCGGCGCTTTTAATAAAGGACTGAATCCGGATCAGATAGGCACCCTTTTCAACGATGCCCCCGTATTAAAAATGCTGGACACCAAATACCTGATCATCAATCCGAACGGAGCTCCTGTTCGCGATCCGGCACCGCTTGGAAACGCCTGGTTTGTCGGAAACTATGACATTGTGGAAAATGCCGATGCCGAGATTGATGCGTTAACCGGGTTCAATCCTGCAAACGAAGCAATTATCGATAAGCGTTTTGAACAGTACGTTTCGGGCAAAACTTATCAGAAAAATGGCAGTATTGAACTGGAAGTCAGCGATCCCAATTACCTGAAGTATGCCTTTCATTCAGATTCAGAACAGCTAACCGTATTCTCTGAAATATATTACGACAAAGGCTGGGATGCATATATTGACGGCCAGAAAGCGCCTTATTTCAGGGCAAACTACGTACTGAGAGCCATGTCGGTTCCGGCAGGAAAACACACCATCGAATTTAAATTTGAACCCCGATCGTATTTTGTTGGGAACAAGATATCCTATATCAGCTCGATTATTTTTATCATACTCGCACTGGCTTATCTCGGAATATCTATAAAAAAGAACAAGCTTATTCCAGGCACTAAACACGAAGAAGAACATGCATGACAGACATCGTGACAAGTGGCAATACTTTAACGAACAGGCCTATACCACAAAAAAGTATGTGATTCCCTACATTCAAAAACATCGTAAGATCACACAGGAAACAACTGTACTTGAGATCGGATGTGGAGAAGGTGGAAACCTGTTGCCTTTTATGGAATTGGGCTGTAAGATTACAGGAATCGATTTATCCAAAGGGAAGATTGAAAAGGGTATTGAGTTTTTCTCCGACCATACAAACCGGGAAAATCTTACGCTTATTGCCGACAACATCTACAACCGGGATGATTTGGGAGTCTTTGATGTTATCATCCTTCGTGATGTGATTGAGCACATTCCCGACCAGAACTTTTTTATGGCTTATTTCAAGTGCTTTTTCCACGCTGAAAGTATTGTCTATTTTGGGTTTCCTCCCTGGCAAAATCCCTTTGGCGGGCACCAGCAAATGTGTACAAGTAAAATTTTGTCAAAATCTCCATATTTCCATTTATTGCCTGTTCCGTTATACAGGTTTATACTGAAATTATTTGAACCGAATAAAGAAAAAATTAAAGAGTTCCTGGAAATTAAAGAGACGGGAATTTCCATCGAACGTTTTGAAACTTTCAGCCAAAATAATGGATTTAAAATCTTAAACAGGACGTTGTTTCTCATCAATCCTAATTATGAGATCAAATTCAAACTAAATCCACGCATCCAACTAAAAGCAATTAGTGCTATTCCATATCTCAGAAACTATTTTTCCACTTGTGCTTACTATCTACTAAGAAAAGAATAATTATTTCGTAATTATGTCGATTGGCCAAAGAACTCCTCCCTCCTTTTTCCGGCAAGAAGTAACCGAGGTGGCTCCGCAGTTATTAGGGAAAACACTGGTCCGGAAATTTGACGACGGCTCTATCGGAAAATTTATGATTACCGAAGTAGAAGCTTATCGCGGAACGGAAGATCTGGCCTGCCACGCCAGCAAAGGCAGAACGGCCCGCACCGAAGTGATGTTTCACAACGGAGGGCTTGTGTATGTTTACCTGATCTATGGCATGTACTGGATGCTGAATTTTGTCACCGGAACAGAAAATGAACCGACCGCTGTTCTCATCCGCGGCTTGGAAGGAATTTCCGGCCCGGGGCGGGTCGGACGCACCCTGCAACTCGATAAATCGTTTTACGGGGAAGACCTATCCACTTCGGAGCGAATATGGCTTGAAGAATCCGATATAATTCCGCGGCACATCACAACTCCCCGCATTGGCATAAACTACGCCGGAGAGCCCTGGATCAGCAAGCACTGGCGGTTTGTTGCAGAGAAATAGTCAATGTAGAATCGATGTCGCTTAGTTAACGATAACACCCTTCGACTCCGCTCAGTCTGACAGTCACCCTGAGCGGAGTCGAAGGGTGTATTATTTTCAGTTTGTTTCACTTCTCTCCTAAGTAAACGACATTGAATATAGAATAATCAATATCCAACAAAATGCCCGTTGAATATTCAGCATTGAATATTGGAGATTCCATATCTACCGCATTTATTTCTTCCCAATTATAAATCGATTATACAACCACAGAAATAAAACAGCTGAAACTGCAATTCCCGAGAACACCATCCATATATTCGAAGGATGATAATTCTGCCATAAATAATGTGTTAACTCCGTTTGACTCATGTTCATTTTTTCTGCAGCCTGACTGAAAAAGTCGTTCTTGGTAAACGTGTCGGTATATTCTGCAGGAAACTGAAGCCCGCGTTTTGCCACTTCTGTGTGCAACAGGAAATATTTATCCGCAATCCCTTCATAAAAATCACCGGAAAGCCAACCGGCAAGTTTGTGAGCTGCTGCAATTGGTAAAAAAGAAGTTCCCATATAAAGCGCCTTCTGATCGGCAGGAGCAATCTTGCCCACATACTCGGTAAACTTTGGAGAGCTTCCCATTTCTCCTAAGGCAAAAATCAGTACGCCCAACAAAATCAGCCATCCACTTTGGGTGGAAAACATGATACCCAGACCTCCTGCTAAAACCAGAATCCCTCCCATCATTGCGGCCAGCGGACGAAAGCGCATCACAAAAGCTGAAACCATCAATTGAAAAACAATGATAAAGAATGAATCCATGCTGGTCATCGAAACCGCATTGATGGTACCGTTCTCCCCAATAGTCTCGGCCAGCCAGGGCCAAACATTGTGTAGTCCGTTGTAAACCTGGGTGGTATCGATCCATTGGTCGATAAAAATCCCAAACGAATAATACAACTGGTTAAAAGCAGTCCAGAAAAGAATCATAATGACCAGGAAAAGAACATACTTCCAATTCAATAAGGTCAGGTAGATATTATAAAAGGCTTTGCCAATATTGCTCAGTAACGAAGAGCCATCTTTGTGGCGACCAGGTTCTTTAAACATAAAGAGAGTGAGTAACACATTCACCCCAATCGCTACAATCGACATATAAAAAACATATTCCCAACTTAACTTCAGCAAGGCGCCAGCCAGAAAAGGGCCAATAAATCCGCCAATGTTTACCATCATGTAAAAGATACCGAATCCGATGGAAGCGGTTTCTTCGTTTGTGGTTTTGGCAATCATTGCTGAAATAATTGGTTTAAAGAATGCACCTCCTACGCAAATCCAGATAAAAGCAAAATAAACCAGCTCGTAGGAATGAAAAATATTGATCATGTAATATCCGGAGATGTAGATCGCAAAAGCAAGAAGCAGAATACGTTTGTACCCCAGTTTATCTGCTATTGACCCTGTAATTACCGGCAAAAAATACAACAAGGCCGAGCCTGTTCCCATTATGGCTCCTTTTTGTCCATTGGTAAAGCCAAGTGCACCGGTATCGGTCGATCCCACAAGAAAAATCGGGAAGGCCAAATAAAAACCGTACCACGCCCATCGTTCAAAAAGTTCAATAGTGTTGGAGGTCCAGAAACTGCGGTTGTACTTTTTAATTACAGCAATAAATCCCATGATCGTATTTTTTTTGAAGGCGGGAAGGTAATAAAAATCAATTACTATGAAACCAAACAATACTGCCTGACATAGTGATTTAGGTAAAGACACCTGTCTCTACAACCTAAAAAATGAGTTTTTTGAAGTAAAAGGACTGGATATTAAAATTCAAAATCCAGGAATATTGACATAAAAATGATGACCATAATAAACAGGAAAAGCAACACAAAGAAACCCACTACCCCAATCTTGAATCCTTTCGCCTGCTTCTCATGTCGGGCTATTTGAGAAAGACTTTCTATCGATTTTACCAGTTTTTGAGGCGCTTTATCATTTTTTACAATATAATCAGCAGCTCCAATTTTCATAATCTGAACAGCAATCTCCAGATCATTCTGCCCGCTTAAAAAGATGAAATCAACTTCGGGATGTTCTCTCTTGACTTTCACCATCAGATCCAATCCGGTCATACTAGCGGCAAGGTAGTCAAGAATAATAAGGTCGGGTTTAAGATGCAGGTCTCTTATACATTCCTCCCCCTTTTGATATACCTTAAGATTCGTGTATTTCTTCGACTGTAAATAACCAACAATCAAATCCTTATAGACGACACTGTCTTCAATAATGAAAATCAGTGGATTTTTTGTTTTTTGCATAACCTTACTATTGATTTCTTCGCAACAGGTTTAAAAATAATACTTTTTTCAAACAAAACAATCATGCCAATAACGCACTTTTATTAACGTAATTATTATGTATTTCGTATGTTTGGCACAAGTCCTCAACCCGCAAGATCAACAAGAAACATCGTTTGTAACTGACATTCAGGATCAACACAAAGAAGAGGTGTACTCAAACCAAACCGTAGACTGAGATAAAGCTATCATAATATCTCATTAAATTCTTGCAGAAAATGACAGAAAAAACACAGCAAAAAAAGAGAAACACGTAAGTTTGTTTGTTGTAATAAAGTGCTTTAAGATTGAAAAACATAAATAATTCGAACATGTTACTGGCTATCGACATCGGAAATACAAACATAGTTTTTGGAGTATACGGGAACGAAACCTGGCTCAACCACTGGAGAATACAAACCGATCCGTTAAAAACCGCCGATGAATATGAAGTTATTTTTCGCTCGTTGCTTACCGCCGGTGAGATCGATAAAAACAAAGTACATTCAATTATTCTGAGTAGTGTTGTGCCCTCGCTGGTGCGGCCTTTTGAGCAAATGCTAAATGGTATTTTCGAGTCGGCCCGCATCGAAACGGTCAATCCGTCGATCTACCACAAGCTGCCGATAAAAATTCTCAATCCCTTTGAAATCGGAACCGACCTGGTTTCAAATGCAGTGGCAGCTTACCAGAAATACGGTCCGCTCACAATGGTAATCGATTTTGGAACTGCACTCACCTTTACCACAATTGGGGCCGATAAGACCATTAAAGGGGTAGCCATTGCACCAGGTTTACAAACAGCGGTTAGTGCACTTGCCGGAAAAACAGCACAACTCCCGCAGATTCATCTGACACCGCCACCATCTGTTCTGGGTGAAAATACAATCCATGCGATTCAGTCGGGTGTGGTTTATGGCTTCACCGGACTGGTTGACTCCATTGTAGACAGAACTGAAAAAGAACTTAATGAAAGCTTAACCGTTGTGGCCACAGGTGGACTAAGTTCAGTGATAGCTCCGCTTACATCGCGCATCTCGACCATAGAGCCAATGCTGACACTGGATGGTCTGGTCTTGATTTCAGCACTAACCGGCACCGCTTAAACGCCCAGTTGAACACACCTGTACTCATTGTTTCTTCCATTTTAAAATGCTTTATTTACAGTGTTTAATTCGTTTTGTTCATCGCATGAATGAACAAACAGTAGGTAACTAAATGTTATCTTTGCAATTATTTTTGAGGTGATGGAGAGTGTAAAGGGGAACCTTCTGGAAAAAATTAACAGCCCGGCTGATTTGAAAAAGCTTTCGAAAGGCGAGCTAAATGAAGTGTGCAAGGAATTGCGCGATTATATTATTGATATTGTATCGACCAATCCCGGACATTTTGGTGCAAGCCTTGGCGTTGTTGAGCTTACAGTTGCTTTACACTATGTTTACAATACGCCCTACGACCAGTTGGTTTGGGACGTAGGCCACCAGGCATACGGACATAAAATACTAACCGGCCGGCGCGATAATTTTGACACCAACCGGAAATACAAAGGAATAAGTGGCTTCCCCAAACGCAGCGAAAGCGAATACGACGCTTTTGGGGTAGGACACTCGTCGACTTCCATTTCAGCAGCACTGGGAATGGCCGTTGCCTCAAAACTTAAAGGCGAAACCGAGCGAAAAGTAGTAGCCGTTATTGGCGATGGCGCCATGACCGGAGGAATGGCTTTCGAGGCAATGAACAACGCCGGAGGCGAAAATTCAGACCTGCTCGTGATCCTGAACGACAACAACATGGCCATCGACCCAAGTGTTGGAGGCCTAAACAAATACCTGCTTAACATTTCCAAATCGAACACCTACAACCGCTTCAAGCAAGATGTGTGGGAAGGTTTGGGAAAATTAGACGGGATCGGAAAGAAAACACGAAAGTTTATTCAAAAAAACCAGCATGCCCTAAAAAACATGCTACTGAAGGAAAACAATCTTTTTGAAGCATTTAACTTCCGATATTTCGGACCGATTGACGGGCATGATGTGGAATATCTTACTGAAGTTTTGGAAGACCTTCGCGAAATTCCGGGGCCCAAATTGCTGCATGTAATTACACAGAAAGGGAAAGGCTTCCCGTTTGCCGAGAAGGACCAGATAAAATGGCATGCTCCAGGTCTTTTTGATAAAGAAACCGGCGAGATCTACAAATGTGATTGTGATCTTGAGAAAGCGCCTAAGTTCCAGAATGTTTTTGGTGAAACGCTGGTTGAACTGGCCGAACAAAACGATAAAATCATAGGAATTACACCAGCCATGCCAACGGGCTGTTCCATGAACCTGATGTTTCAACAAATGCCCGATCGTGCTTTCGACGTGGGTATTGCCGAGCAACACGCCGTAACCTTCTCTGCCGGACTGGCCACACAAGGGATGGTCCCCTTCTGTAACATCTACTCCACTTTTATGCAACGGGCATACGACCAGGTGATCCACGATGTGGCCATTCAAAAATTGCACGTCATTTTCTGTCTCGACCGCGGAGGACTGGTGGGAGAAGACGGGCCAACGCATCACGGTGTTTTTGACATGGCCTACATGCGCACCGTTCCGAACATGATTGTTGCCGCACCAATGGACGAAGTAGACCTGCGCAACCTGATGTACACCGCCCAGCAGAAAGAAAACGCACAACCTTTTTCGATCCGTTACCCGAGAGGCTATGGCATTAAACCCGATTGGAAATTGCCGTTTGAAGAAATTGAAATCGGAAAGGGCCGGAAGATTTCCGATGGAACCGACATTGCCATCCTAACCATTGGAAAAACCGGGATTTTTGCATCGAGAGCAGTAAAAAGCCTTGCAAAAAGAGACATTTCAGCTGCGCATTACGACCTTCGTTTTGTAAAGCCGCTCGATGAGGAACTGCTGACCGAAGTTTTCACAAAATTCGACAAAATTATTACCGTTGAAGACGGTGCTGTTCAGGGCGGTTTTGGATCGGCAACCCTGGAATTTATGGCAACAAAGGGCTATTCTTCGCAAGTAAAATTATTGGGTATTCCCGACCATTTTATCGAACACGGCACCCCTGAAGACCTTTACAGTGAATGTGGAATCGATGCCAAAGGAATTAAAAATGCCGTACTCGAAATGTTGAAGAAATAACCCAAGCTGCGTCAGCCTTTGCCATTCTCATTTTTTGATCCAAAATAATTCAGTATAATATTTTTATCTTTAAATCGTTTGCTACAGTGTATTAAAAACCACTTACATTGGACATCTATCTGAAAAGACGGCGGGGAAAGATTCTATTGCTTATGACAGCAATAATCATTGGTGTTGCTTCTCTTTTGTATACCAACTGGCTCACTCAAAAAATGGCCCGGGAAGAGCGAAACAAAGTAGAATTGTGGGCAGAGGCAACGCGCCAGATCAGCAGTTCAAAAAATATTAATACCGGGTATATCAACTTTCTGCTGGAGGTCATTCAAAAAAACAAAACCATTCCGATTATTTTGGTAAATGCAGATGGCTCCATCAATTCAGATGCAAACATCCATTACAACGAAACAAGAAAAGAAGAAGTTTTACAAAAAGAACTGATCAAAATGAAAGAGCGCGTTGAGCCGATTCATATTGATTTGGTCGACAACGACTACCAGCTTCTTTACTATCGCGAATCCAGCATTCTCCGAAATCTTCGCCTTTACCCGGTTATTCAGTTAATCGTAATTATTGTGTTTATTGTGGTGGCCTATTTTGCATTTTTGGCTACCAACCGGGCAGAACAAAACCAGGTTTGGGTGGGAATGTCGAAAGAAACGGCACATCAGCTCGGCACACCCATCTCGTCGCTGATGGCCTGGATAGAGTTGCTCAAAATGAAAGATGTGGATGAAAACCTTTTACAGGAACTCGAACGCGATACCTCCCGACTGGAGCGCATCACCGAACGTTTTTCTAAAATTGGTTCCAAACCCGAATTATTACCATTAAATGTGGTTGAAGTGGTCCACTCGGCTGTCAGCTACCTTAAAACCCGATCGTCGAGCAAAGTAAAATTCGTAACAAGCTACGATGAAACGTCCTGCATAGAAGCTCCTTTAAACGCAGCCTTATTTTCGTGGGTAATCGAAAACATCTGCAAAAATGCCATCGATGCCATGGTGAACGAAGGCAGCATAACAGTCGATATCAAGGAAAAAGAAAAAAACGTTCTGATTGATATCACCGATTCAGGTTGCGGCGTTCCGAAATCAAATCACAAGACCATTTTCCAACCCGGATTTTCTACTAAAAAACGTGGCTGGGGACTTGGCTTATCGTTGGCCAAAAGAATCGTTGAGATTTACCACAACGGCAAAATATTTATCAAATGGTCGGAGGTAGGGAAAGGCACAACTTTCAGAATTATTCTTAACAAATAAATGCAAATTCCGCTGTGTAGCTGCAGGCGCCCCGGGGCAGATATCTCGGCTCAGGAAAGAATTCGGCCACTTCATTTTATTCATTTTGAATATGCAGCAAACTTGCCAGACTTTATACACTGTTCATCGGGAAAGTGGAAAAAGCACCCATAACGCAAAGCAAAGTAGCGAAAGCTCCCGCAAATGCAAATGGCTCATGTAGAAATGTTTTGAATAAAAAGAAATCGGAAATATTTGTCGCATTTCTTTAAGTGTTAATAAAAAATTTATACTTTTGCATCCACTTTTTTGGGATCGTGGGCTGGAAAACAAAATATAGCATTGAGTTTAAAGGCCTTAGTGAAGGCCTTCACGATTACGAATTTGAAGCTGACAGAAAGTTCTTTGAACATTTTGACGAAGGGTTGGTTGAAACCGGCGAGGTTCAGATCAAAGTTCAACTCGAAAAAAGAAGTTCATTTCTAAAATTGAATTTCGAATTTTCAGGTTGGGTAGAACTCATCTGCGACCGATGTCTGGAGCCTTATCAGCAAGACATTGAACTTGACACCGATATCTTTGTTAAATTTGGCGAAGAAAATGAGTTTGATGAAGGCGACAATGTAATTTGGGTTTTACCCGAAGAACACGTAATCAACCTTAGTCAGGTAATATATGAATACATCGTATTGAGTATTCCGTTGAAACATGTTCATCCGAATTCGTCAGCTGACGGAGGAGAAAACAGTTGTGATCCAGAAATGCTCAAGAAGTTAAAAACATATTTGCTGCAGGATGAGGAGGAAGAACCGGATGATAAAGAGATAGATCCTCGCTGGGCAGCATTGAAAAATTTGAAAAATAACAATTAAAAACTTATAAAATGGCACATCCAAAGCATAGAGTATCGAAAACGAGAAGGGACAAGAGACGTACGCACTACAAAGCTGTTGCTCCTACTCTGGCTACTTGTTCAAACTGCGGAACTACTGTAAAATATCACACCGTTTGTCCGGAATGTGGTTACTACAGAGGCAAACAGGTTATTGAAAAAGAAATAGCTGTATAAGACATTGATGGCTAAATAGCCATTTTGATTTTATAGTGGGAAAATTCCATCTTCGTAATATCGGAGATGGAATTTTTTTTGGGGGCTTATCGCTCACGAATTCAGATTTTTCGAACATGCCTGTTAATTGTTCGTACTCAACACATAAAAATAGCCGCACGAAATACACATACGATCCCAATTCTTTGCTGGAGTATGCTTTTGCTTCTATATTCATCCCCGATTTTCAGAAACACAAAACAGAAGAAACTTAGATTTTAGTGAAAGATGGCTAAAGTGAGAGCAGCAATAACGGGTGTTGGAGCCTATTTACCAGAGTACAGATTAACAAATGAAGAACTCAGCAAGATGGTTGATACCTCTGATGAGTGGATCATGCAACGAATCGGAATAAAAGAAAGACGTATTCTTAAAGAAGAAGGAAAGGCTACCAGCGATATGGGAGCCTGGGCCGTTCAAAATCTGCTGGAAAAAACCGGCACCGCCCCCGAAGAAGTAGACATGCTGATTTGTGCCACCATTACTCCCGACATGGTACTGCCTGCCACTGGCAACATTATTGCCCACAAAGCCAATATTCACAATGCCTGGAGTTTTGACCTGAATGCGGCTTGTTCGGGATTTATTTTCGCACTGTCAACCGCTACCCAATTTATTGAATCGGGCAGATACAAAAAAGTGGTGATTGTGGCAGCCGAGAAAATGTCGTCGATCATTAATTATGAAGACCGCACTACCTGTCCGCTTTTTGGCGACGGGGCAGCAGCCGTTCTGGTTGAACCCACCACCGAAGACCTTGGCGTTGTTGACTATATCAACCGCGTTGATGGACTGGGACGCTACCATTTGCACATTAAAGCAGGAGGATCGCTAAAACCGGCATCAATGGAAACCGTTCAAAACAAAGAACATTACCTGTATCAGGAAGGCCAGGCGGTGTTTAAAGCTGCTGTTTCAAGCATGGCAGATGTTGCAGCCGAAATCATGGAAAAAAATAACCTCACGGCACACGATATTGCCTGGCTGGTTCCTCATCAGGCCAACATGCGAATAATCGAAGCCACCGCCAAGCGGATGAACATCTCCAAAGACAAAGTGATGATCAATATCAGGCGATACGGAAATACCACTGCAGCCACTATTCCCTTGTGTCTTTTCGATTACGAAAAGCAACTCAAAAAAGGCGACAACGTTGTACTGGCAGCTTTTGGTGCAGGCTTTACCTGGGGCAGCTGCTATCTGAAATGGGCTTACGATCCCCAATAAACGCTAAACTATTTTCTTCCCTTTCGTCTTGAACATTTTCAGGGCCGTTTTTGTAATTTCTGTTTAGCTCATTTTTCGTGGGGGCATTTCATTGGTACAAGCTTTATTTTATTGTATCTTCAAGCGCCCATTAATTTGGGAATACGCAAAAAGAAGTAGATATACAAACGGCATGGCAAAACAAGTAACACGTTTTAACGGAGAAGACACATCGCAACTTATTAACATACTGAGCGATGGAACAAAAATAAAAGGCGACATCAACTCGAATGGGGACATTCGCATAGATGGCGAAATGGTGGGAAACCTGGCAGCAAAAGGAAAAGTCGTAATCGGAGAACATGGCAAAATTGAAGGCCAGGTGCAGGCCACCAACATCGAAGTTTCCGGCTTTATCAAAGGAAAAGTTACGGCGAAAGAAATGTTAAACATGAAATCTTCGGCTAAAATTGAAGGAGATATCAGTGCCGGAAAACTTTCGGTTGAACCCGGGGCTGCATTTACAGGTACCTGTAGCATGGGAATTTCAAAACCGGCAAATGAGCCAGAAACAGTCAAATAAATCAAAGAATACATTCGATAATTTCGTCCGCTATTCCAGTCTTGGCTTCGAAATGATGGCCATAATCGGAGGCTTTACTTTTCTGGGCTATAAAATTGACCAGTGGATGAAAAATGATTTTAAAGGATTTACACTGACACTGGCGATTTTATCTGTGATTGTTGCCATTGTATACGGAACCCGAAGTCTGTTAAAAAAGAAATGAACGGTTAAACGCTCTGAGCTCATGGCTCATGGCCCGAGGTTAAATAAAATGAAAAGCTTTATTACAAAATTAACGGCGCTCACACTTGCTATCGCCCTGCTGGGCTGGCTTGTTTTTAGCTTGTTTCTGCCGGAGTATTACCTCCCTATTTTTCCGATTTTGCTGGCCTTCTTTTTTATTGTTACCTGGGGCATACATGCCTATCAGCTAAAAATGGCAAAAAAAGACATTGGGAAATTTGCCCGCAGCAACATGTTGATCACCTTTTTTAAACTAATGACCTATTCAATTTTAGCCGTAATTTACATTGCATTAGAGCGGGAAAATGCCATACAATTTGTTGTCGGACTGATGTTCCTGTATCTCGTTTATTCATTTTTTGAAGTAAAAGAAATATCAAAAATAAACCAGAAAAAAAACGACTGATATAGCCCATTATCAGAACGATACCAATAGCCATTATTCACTTAAGAACAGGTTTTTAAACATTATTAATTCTGCCTTGAAAATTTTGAATTTCAATCTATGGTCAAAAATTTCTGTTAAATTTGTGGGTGAAGTAAAAAATGGCACAAAAAATTTTGCGACAGAACAGAACAAATCTCTTGAATGATGGTTGTTTCTGTGTCAACAGACAGATTGAATAAAGAAGATAATAGAATAGACCATGCTTAAACTTTCCAAAAGCTACGTGATAACCGTGGCATTTCTGTTTTTCAGTATTGGAACTTTATTTGCGCAACATACAAATGAAGAAAATCATGCCGGGGCATCGGAAAGTCATGCAGCCGAATCACATCAGGAAGAGTTCAGCGCCGGAGATTTTGTAATCGACCATGTATCTGACTCGTACGACTGGCACATCACTTCGTGGGGCGAAACCCATATCAGCATTCCCCTACCGGTTATTCTTTACAGTAAACATCCGGAACTGCACGACGGAAAAGCATTTCATGTGTTTATGTCTTCAAAATTCCATCACGGACACGATGCTTATAACGGTTTCAAAATTTCAACCAGTGAAGAATTCAAAGGAAAGATAGTAGAGCTGGATGCACACGGGCACGAGCTGGAAAAACCCATCGACTTATCGATAACAAAAGCTGTTGCAGGTGTTTTTGTTTCCGTTATTCTGTTGTTTTGGTTATTGCTGGCAACAGCACGATCAGCCAAAAGAAACAAAGGAAAGGCTCCGAGTGGCGTTCAGAACCTCCTGGAACCGATCATCCTGTTTATTCGCGACGAAGTGGCAAAACCCGCCATCGGGGAGCACAAATACGAGAAATTCATGCCCTTCCTGTTGTCGTTGTTTTTCTTTATTCTGATCAACAACTTTATGGGACTTATCCCGATTATTCCATTTGGAGCAAACGTAACAGGAAATATAAGTGTGACCATGGTTTTGGCCCTGTTCACGTTCGCGATTACCACCATCAACGGAAACAAACATTACTGGAAGGAAATTTACTGGCCCGATGTACCTGTCTGGCTTAAGTTCCCGCTTTTCCCGTTAATGCAGGTAGTTGAGTTTTCGGGTATGTTGACAAAACCGTTCGTTTTAATGGTCCGACTCTTTGCCAACATGTTGGCTGGTCACCTCATTGTGATGGTGTTTGTGAGCCTGATTTTCGTTTTCGGAGGTTTATTTGGTCCTGCAGTAGGACTCGGAGCAAGCCCGGTATCCATCGCATTCTCGGTGTTTATCCTCTTACTCGATGTGTTGGTATCGTTTATACAAGCTTATGTTTTTACGCTGTTGTCGGCGCTCTATTTTGGAATGGCGACTTCAGATCATCATTAATATTAATACTTAAAGTAAAAAGCTATGTTATCAGCTATTTTAACAGTATTGCTACAAGCGGCCGCCGGAGCAACGGTTGGTAAAATGGGAGCAGCAATTGGTGCAGGTTTGGCAGCAATTGGAGCTGGTATGGGTATCGGTAAAATCGGTGCCAGTGCCATGGAAGCTATCGCCCGTCAACCCGAAGCCAGCGGTGACATCCGGTCAAACATGATTGTATCGGCAGCATTGATTGAAGGTGTAGCCTTCTTTGCCGTTATTGTTTGTATCCTGATCGTTTTTGTATAGCAAAAAACTTTGGCAGCCATCCCGGGGATTGCCCGGGATGCAGTTGCCGCAATGAACAATTCATTTGTATTAAAGCATAAAAAAAGTGATGGTTTCGCTGTGATAACTCTTCCTTAATCCCTCTCTTTCAAAGAGAAGGAATATTCGTCGGCAGACGGATCAGGGTGAGTCGAATTTCGGGAGTCAACACACTAAGTTGAATAGAGACTTTTAAAAAGAAGAAACTATGGGATTAGTAATGCCGAATCCGGGTACGATTATCTGGATGATTATCATTTTCGCGATTGTACTTTTTATCCTGAAAAAGTTCGCCTGGAAACCGATTCTGAATGCGCTGAAAGATCGCGAAGAGTCGATTGCCAATGCCTTAAACTCGGCGGAAGAAGCCAAAAAAGAAGTGGCAGGATTAAAGGCTGACAATGAAAAAATTATTGCCGAAGCCCGTCGTGAAAAAGATGCTATTCTGAAAGAGGCCAAAGAGTTAAAAGATAGGATTGTGGCCGAGGCGAAAGAAAAAGCCGCCCAGGAAGCACAAAAAACCATCGACGAAGCCCGTCAGCAAATCGATGCTGAAAAAACGGCCGCCATCAATACTATCAAAAAACAGGTCGCTGAACTTTCGGTGATGATCGCAGAAAAAGTGATCAAGAAAGAACTGGCAGGAAAAGGCGAGCAGGAAAAAATGGTAGATGGACTAATCGACGATATCAAGCTGAATTAAGGTTATGGATCAAAGTGCAATAAACGTTCGTTACGCCAAGGCATTCTTTTCCACGGCCAAAGAAAAAAAGCTGCTCGATCCGCTCAAAGCAGATATTCAATCGGTTTTGGAGATTTGCCACTCGGTACCTGATTTCATCCTTCTTCTGGAAAGTCCGGTTGTAAAGACTTCCAAAAAAGCAATGTTGATCAGGCAGATCTTTGAAGGCAAAGTAGATCAACTTACGCTGAATTTCTTACTGTTGATTGTAGAGAATAAACGCGAAGTTTTTATTCCCGGCATCTGCAGGAATTTCCTTGATTTATCCAAAAAAGATCAGAATATTAGGTCAGCTCTGCTTACTACCGCCTCAGAAGTAAGTCCGGCTACCATCCAAAAAATTCAGGAATTACTGGAGAAAGAGCTTGATGCCACCATTGAGTTGAGCACTCAGGTGAATCCGGAAATACTGGGAGGTATGGTTTTGCGCCTCGATGACAAACAATACGATGCCAGTGTGGCTTCACAATTAAAGAAAATCAAGCAAAGCCTTTTGGAAACTGAATTATAAAACTTAGTCAAAAAAAGAAAAACAAAATAGAACATGGCGAATATAAAACCTGCTGAAGTATCTGAAATTCTAAAGCAACAATTAGAAGGATTTAAATCGGCTGCCGAGTTGGAAGAAGTGGGCACCGTTTTGCAAGTAAGCGATGGAATTGCCCGTATTTATGGCTTGTCGAACGTAGAGGCTAACGAAATGATCGAGTTCGACAGTGGTGTTAAAGGAATCATTCTGAACCTTGAGGAAGACAACGTGGGAGCCGTACTTTTGGGACCTACCGAATTAATCAAGGAAGGCGACACCGTAAAACGTTTACGTCGCATTGCATCCATTCAGGTAGGTGAAAATTTGCTGGGCCGCGTTATCAATACCATCGGCGAACCGATTGACGGGAAAGGAGCCATACAGGGCGAACTTTTTGAAATGCCGCTCGAACGCAAAGCGCCGGGGGTTATTTATCGCCAGCCGGTAAAACAACCGCTTCAGACAGGGCTGAAAGCCATCGACGCTATGATCCCGATCGGACGTGGCCAGCGTGAGTTGATCATCGGCGACCGCCAGACCGGAAAAACAGCTGTGGCCATCGACACCATCATTAACCAACGCGAAAATTTTGAAAAAGGAAAGCCGGTTTACTGTATCTATGTCGCTATCGGGCAAAAAGGCTCAACAGTTGCCAACATTGCGGCTACCTTGACAAAAGCCGGAGCCATGGAATATACTGTAATTGTTGCTGCCACCGCTGCAGATCCGGCAGCATTGCAGTTTTACGCACCTTATGCAGGTGCCGCTATCGGAGAATATTTCCGCGATACCGGCCGCGACGCATTGATCATTTACGACGACCTTTCAAAACAGGCCGTTTCGTACCGCGAAGTTTCATTACTGCTTCGTCGTCCTCCGGGCCGTGAAGCATATCCGGGTGACGTATTTTACCTGCACTCACGTCTTTTGGAGCGCGCTGCAAAAATCATCGATTCAGATGATATTGCGAAAAACATGAACGACCTGCCTGATTGCTTGAAAGACAAAGTAAAAGGAGGAGGTTCGCTTACCGCTCTTCCGATTATTGAGACACAGGCCGGTGACGTTTCGGCTTATATCCCGACCAACGTAATTTCGATTACCGACGGACAGATCTTCCTGGAATCGAACCTGTTCAATTCGGGTATCCGCCCGGCCATCAACGTGGGTATTTCGGTGTCGCGTGTTGGAGGTAATGCGCAGATCAAAGCGATGAAGAAAATTGCAGGTACGCTGAAACTTGACCAGGCTCAATTCCGCGAACTCGAAGCGTTTTCGAAGTTTGGTTCCGATCTGGATGCTGCCACTAAACGCGTGCTCGACAAAGGACGCAAGAACGTGGAAATCCTGAAACAGGGACAGTACTCGCCGATGAAAATTGAACACCAGGTGGCGATTATTTACTGCGGAACAAAAGAATTGCTTCGCCAGGTTCCGGTGGAAAAAGTAAAAGCTTTTGAAGTTGATTTCCTGGAAACCATGGAAATGTCGCACCGGGCAACACTGGATGAATTAAAAGCCGGTAACATCAATGCCGAAATCGAAGAAGTGATTCGGAAAGTAGCAGCAGAAACGGCAGAGAAATATAAACAATAAGGACTGATTTATTGAGGGTTTGAGGGACTGAATTCAGTCCTTCTCCAAATCAATCATTCAATCAAAACAATATGGCTGGATTAAAAGAAATACGTACCAGGATAGCATCGGTAAAAACTACGCGGCAGGTAACCAGCGCCATGAAGATGGTTTCGGCGGCCAAGCTGAAAAAAGCGCAGGATGCCATTTTGCAAATCAGACCTTATGCTGAAAAACTGCACGAGATTCTGACCTCGTTGAGTGCCAGCCTCGAAAATGTAGAAGATTCGGTTTATACTCAGGACAGAGATCCTGAAAAGGTACTGATAGTACTGGTTTCATCCAATCGCGGTTTGTGTGGTGGTTTTAATGCCAACATTGCCAAAAAAGCAATTGAACTGGCCAATACTAGCTACCCCAACCAACTAAAGACCGGAACACTCGATTTTATGTGTATTGGAAAAATCGGGCAACGACAGCTAAAACACAGAGGTTACAATGTAGTTGCCGACGAAAACGACCTGTACAATGAACTCACTTTTGATAACGTATCCAAAGTTGCGGAAGAAATCATGAAAGCTTTTGAAACAAAGCAATACGACCGCATCGAACTGGTATACAATCAATTCAGAAATGCGGCAGTTCAGGTACAAGCTACCGAACAATTCCTTCCGGTAGAAATGCCTGAAGAAACCGGCAGTTCAACACAGCACAATTTTATTTACGAACCTTCAATAGAAAACATTATCACGGAACTTATTCCAAGATCGTTGAAGATTCAGTTCTACAAAGCATTGCTCGACTCACACGCCGCCGAGCACGGTGCCCGTATGACGGCAATGCATCAGGCTACCGATAATGCAACTACACTTTTGGGCGATCTTACCTTGCAATACAATAAAGCCCGTCAGGCAACGATTACCGGCGAGATATTGGAAATTGTGGGTGGCGCTGAAGCATTGAAAGGATAAAAAGCAATGTTATAATGAAAAAGACCAGCTCTTCATCACAGAACTGGTCTTTTTTTTATTTACCGTAAACCGGGCTCACCCACTTTTCCTTTGGTTGATATTTACTTTCTGCCGCCCAAAGAATACCACGCTGCATGATCTCCAACGCTTCGGGAACTTCAAAATCCTTCATCACGTGCCCCAGCGAAGAATAGAAAACACGTCCGTCTCCGTAGTACTTCTTCCAGACAACCGGGATTACACTATCACCAATCCAGGCCGCATGTTCCGACGAAAATTTGGTGGTAGCCAATACTTTCACATTCGGATCAACGTGCATATAATACTGTTCCGAATGCATCGCAAAATCATTCAACCCTTTGGTTATCGGATCCTTTTTATCGGTAATCTGAACGGAATAATCGATTACTCCTCCGGGATGAGCCACCCACTGCCCGCCTACCATAAACTGGAATTCGGTATTGTTTCGGAAAGCATCACCAGTGCCACCGTGCCATCCGGCCAAACCTACTCCCCGTTTTACGGCAGCCAGTAAAGCCTTTTCCTGCTCCCCGCTGATGGTTCCCATCGTCCAGATCTGAATAATCAAATCAACAGCACTCATGAGCCCTTCATCCAAGTAGGAATCCAGGGTATCGGAAACCGTAACCTCAGCCCCTACCGACCGTAACCAGGGCACAAATGTGTCAACCGATTGTTTGGGTTCATGACCTTCCCAACCACCGTATACATACAATACTTTCTTTCCTTTCAACGCAGATGGAGACATCCTCCCGACACTCGCCTTCACTATATTCGGAATCAAAAGTGCTCCGGCACCTGCTACAAGACTCGTTTTTATAAAATTTCTTCTTGCCTGTAATTTCATTTGTTGATGTTTTTCGTTGATTTAGTTCGTACTAAAATTAGCAGAAAAAGTGCATTAATAAAATTTCCTGCCAGCAGTTTCGCAATATTGATTCTTCCAACCTACCCTGATATTCCTTAATTTTTAGAACAATACGTATAATAATTTAATAATCAATAAGCTCGCGGACAAATTCGTTCAAAACCCTTGAAAATACCACAGAATGCGATATGGAGCATAATTCAACAACATACACTAAACATAACAAGCTGACTACTAATCCTCAATAAATATCATAAAAACAAATTCAATGCAACTTTTTTGTAACTTGAATATAAGTGCCCGTGTAAGAGTCAGGATAAAACCAGCAACATTTCTATTTATTAACTAAAAATTACCACTATGAAGAATTTTGCAGTTTTACTGATTCTAGCCTTTGTTTTCACGACCTCGTTCGCACAAAAGAAAAACGGAACCGTTTTCAACGAACATCCTGACATTGAAAAAACCAGGCAGGCATGGAAAGCGCTGGTGAACGGTGATGTTGATACCTACAAAAGTTTTTTTGCCGATAGTATTGGACTGATGAGAAACGGGCAGTACCGGAAAATTGCCAACAAAAATTTTGGGAACAACATCACCTGGTGGAAAAACAACATTGAAAACCTTAGCATAAAGGATGATACCCCGGCGTATCCCGATGCTATAGAGTATGGCGACGGGGGAATGTGGGTACAGGATTGGCTTTTGGTTACAGGAACACATAAAGCTTCGGCGATTAACCTTGAACTTCGGCTCCACAATCTTTACGCTTTTAACAAGGAAGGAAAAATTGCAATGCTGATTCAATACTTCGATGATGATGTATTTGAAGACATCAACAACAGCAATTTGGAAAAAGAAAACGGGAAAGTCTTTATCAATCACCCGTATATAGTTACGGTACGCAAGCTGGTTAATGCATATGCCAACAAGGATATGGAAACATTAAGCAGCTTTTATGCCGACAATGCCCGCTTCGGAAACATGGAACAGCAATGGAACGAATCGATTGATCTGGAAACCAGAAAAGAGGGCGTTTTAGCTACGTTTGAGAAAATAAAAGATATTCATTTCAAACAAAACGGTTATCCCGACTGTATTTACTACGCCAAAAACAATCAGTTTGTCGTTTATTCCTGGTGGGAATACTCGTTTACCTACATTGAAACCGGGAAAAAAGTAGTGATGCCGCTGATGCTCTCACATTCGTTTAACGACGACGGGAAAGTCGTTTCAGAACAAGCGTATTACAGTACCAACCATCTCGACAGGCAGTAAACCAACCGATAAAAAAAGGAGTCCGAAAATATCGAACTCCTTTTTTGTGAGTAATTATACGAAAGGCTAATCTTTCAAAAGGTTTCTTACAAAAGCTCTCCCGCGTGAAGTTTTCAATTGTTTCTCCCTTTTTGGGGCTTCAGTTTTGGTTTCGAAATGCTCCAAATGAATTATCTTCCACAGTTGAAATGTTTTCGTCCAACCTGTATTTTCGGGAGAATTATGAATTGCAAGTCGCTTTTGTGGATCGGAAGAATAACCGACATAAATTTTATCAAACTTTTCGGAATACAGCACATAAATGAAATACATGTACCTGAAGTTTTGGTGGGTCGTACTGGATTCGAACCAGTGACCTCATGCCTGTCAAGCATGCGTTCTGAACCAACTGAACTAACGACCCCTATCCTGTCATCCGTCAGCTGACGGACTAAACCAACTGAGCTAATGCCTCATTTGTCGCCAAAAATAATAAAAAAGAGGTACATTTCTGTACCTCTTAAATTTTGTATCAAATTTTCTTCTAATACTTTTCCCTTAAGCGCATTTTTGAATCGAATACCCTCTTGAAAGTATTAAGGCAAACTGATTATACGCCCATCCAAAGGTTAACTACCGACAATGCGGCAATTACCCACATTAACCAGGAAACTTCCTTGTATTTTCCGGCTACGGTTTTTAATACAACATATGAGATAAACCCAAATGACAAACCAATGGAAATACTATATGTCAACGGCATTAATGCAATTGTCAGGAAAGCTGGAATTGATTCAGAAAAATCAGCAAAATCGATTTGCCTGATATTTTTAAACATGTACACTCCAACGATGATCAATGCAGGAGCAGTAGCATATCCGGGAACAATTCCGATAAGCGGAGCAAAAAACAAGGCCAGTAAGAACAAAGCCGCTGTAATAACCGAAGCAAAACCTGTTTTGGCTCCGTTGGCAATACCTGCAGCTGACTCGATATAAGTAGTGGTAGTACTGGTTCCTAATAACGAACCGGCTACAGTTGCAACAGCGTCAGCTTCCAGAATGCGGTCAACGTGTTCAACTTTACCATCTTTGTCAACAAAACCCGCCTCGTACGAACAGGCTACAATTGTACCTACTGAATCGAAAAGATCGACAAACATAAACGAGAAAATTGCTCCTACCAGTCCAAAGCTTAAAGCCGACATGATATTAAGCTTGAATACCAACGGGCTGATTGAAGGAGGCATTGAAACAAACGCTTCGGGCGCTTTCACTTCCCCTACAACAATAGCGATTATTGTGGTGATAATAATACCATAAAAGATACCACCTCTCACCTTTTTAACTTCGAGAATAGAAGTAATCACCAAACCTGCAATACCAATCAGCAAGGTTGGAGTGAATTTGCCCAAACCCACAAAAGTTGCAGGGTTTGCAACAATAAGGCCCATCCCCTTAAAGCCGATAAAGGCAATAAACAAACCAATACCTGCACCGGTTGCCAGTCGCAACGCGAGAGGAATAGTATGAATGATCTTAGTACGAATTCCGGTAACGGTAAGTGCAAGGAAGATCACACCTGAGATGAATACCACGCCCAAAGCTGTTTGCCAGTCAACACCGGCTCCCAACACCAACGAGTAGGTAAAAAAAGCGTTAAGTCCCATACCTGGTGCCATAGCATAAGGTACTCTTGCCCAAACACCTGCCAGAACAGTACCGATTACTGAGGCCAGAATGGTAACAGTAATCAGCGCATTTTTATCCATTCCTGCATCGCCCAAAATATTCGGGTTTACAAAAATGATATAAGCCATCGTAAGAAACGTAGTGGCTCCACCAATGATTTCTTTCTTGTACGATGACCCGCGTTCGCTAATACTAAAAAATTTATCAAGCATAACTCCGGATTTGTTAGATTAGAAAGTATATTTTACAGCTAATGTCGGATTAATCTGGAATTTATCGCCAACAAAGTTGTTGCTGATTTCAATCTCAGTACCTGCCGAGAAATTTTTGCAGAAGTTATACCACAACTGTGGTTCACTCAGGAAGCGGAAGTCAGTGCCCCAAAACATTTCTTCTTTCCAGAAGTCAGCAAAACCGAGGAACGACATTTTTCCATCCAGGAAATTAACGGTCCAAACAGCAGTAAGCTGGAATGAAGCGTCTTCTTTGTCTTGAATGTATTTATAGTTGGCTTGCAGCGTAAAAATCTTTGAAAAATCGGCAGATGCCCAGGTTTTTTCCAGACCAGCAAGGTAGCAGTTTTCAATTGGGATAAATGTGCTTCCGCCAACCGACATTGTACCTCCATTGTATTCAACACGAGGCATGATACTTTGAGTTTCTTTCCACTTAAATGCACGGGCAATTTCCCAGTAAGCCAAAGAAACACCGTTCTCTACATTGCGAGGATCTGAACTGTAGTCCATGTCGATAAAGAAAAAAGTTGAACCGTACTTGTCAGGACGAAACATCTCGACAGTAGAAGTTAACAACTTCCGGTCCTTGCCCATGTCGTAGTGAAGTTGTACGTTCTGTGCATAAGTCGATGCCGCGAAAGCAATCAACGAAAATAAAAGTAGAATTCTTTTCATAATTGGATTAATAATAAATGATTAAAACAAGGCGTAAAAATACTTATTTCTTTCACTTATGTTCGGTTGGCAAAAACAATTTGTTAATAATATATAAACAGTGTTAACATAGGTGATATTCAGTTGTATTAAAGAGGCATTTTCTGCTTGAATTTGGCCCAAATAAAACCCCGGAAAGAACCTCCGGGGCATTTCATTGAAATCGGGAAGATAAAAAATAAGGGTCTATATAATTATATTCCTTTTCAGTTGAAAAAGTAACCCTGAACAGGACATCCTCCAGGGTTGAAATAAGAAAAAGGAAAAAGCTCAGGCAAGTGCTTCATAAAGAAAGCGATTCACCGGATACAGGGATTCAAATCCTTCCACCATTTTTTCCACATATTTTTCACCAACTACATCAGAAGCCGCTATATCTTTTGAAAAGATGTACGACTTATACTTGAGCAAACCGATATGCTCGTGATCCTTGGGAAATCCTTTGGGAGCTGTCTTGAGTTGATCATCGTACATTGCCGGAAATTCCCTTTTAAAATCAGGCGCTTCTGTTATCTCCAGAAACTCTTCAGCATGATCGGCCAGGCAGGTTCTTATCGTTTTCAGCGGTTCTGCAGGAGGCATATAAATTCCACCGGCCATAAAACACCCCGCTGGTTCCAAATGAAAATAATACCCCGGATTCATACTTTTACGGCCTCCTTTGCAGATAAAACTTCCAAAATTTGTTTTGTACGGACGTTTATCAGGAGAAAAACGAACATCGCGGAAAATCCTGAACATACAATCTTTGGGCTGCAGTCCTCTTATTTCCGAATCAAACTGGCCTATCTCATTGATCAACACATCGGTCAGAAACAACACTTTATCCCTGCTTTCTTCGTACCATTTTTTATTGGACTGAAACCACTCGCGGTTGTTATTGGCAGCCAACTCCTCCAAAAATTGCAAAACACTATTCATGTGGTAATATTTTAGTCTATTTTTACTCACGGAAAATACAAAAATTGACAGTAAAATGCCTAACAAGTTTGCATTAATAGTGGCGGGAGGAAGCGGATCCAGAATGAACAACGAAGTTCCGAAGCAATTCCTCGAACTCGCCGGGAAGCCGGTACTGATGCATACTTTCGAAGCATTTTATTCTTTCGACACTGCCATTCGGTTTGTACTCGTACTTCCCGAAAGCGAGTTCCAACGCTGGAAAGAATTGTGTGAGAAACATCACTTCAATATCAATCATCACCTGGCAGCCGGGGGCTCCAGTCGTTTTGAGTCGGTAAAAAACGGGCTCGACTGCATACCCGAAGACGGCATTGTTTTTATTCACGATGGTGTGCGTCCGCTCGTATCGAAACAAACCCTGCAAAACTGCCTGGATACTGCCCGTGTAAAAGGCAATGCTTTACCCGTGGTTCCGGTTTCGGAATCGGTTCGGTATATCGATGGTTCCAAAAACACTTCGCTCGATCGTTCAAAATATTTCCTGGTACAAACACCGCAAACCTTTACCCTTTCGCTGATAAAAAAGGCCTATCAACAACCTTACTCCGAATTGTTTACCGACGATGCATCGGTCTTGGAAAACATGGGAACGAACATTGTTACGGTTGAAGGAAACCGGGAGAATATTAAAATCACCTTTCCGGAAGATCTTCGGATTGCCACTTTGTTATTACAATCAACCAGATAAAAAGCGCCAATCGCCCGGTTTACTGGACCAAAAAAAACCATTCGTAGATTATATTTCTCCATTCACCGAAAATTTGATCGGAAACTTCATCATATAATATAGTTTTACGCAACTTTTTAAGTTAACCACTTAAATATTAAGAGTCATAAATTTATTTAATGCACAAAATAAACTTTTAACACCAGTGTAGTTTCCATCGTACTTTCTCCTATTTTTGCAAACTATGGAAGAAAAAAAAGAATACATCGTTGAGAACGTTGCCTTTCTCTTTTTGAAAAGAGGCATACGCAATGTGACCATGGATGACGTGGCGTCAGAATTTGGCATTTCAAAAAAGACGCTTTATCAATTCTTCACTGATAAACAGGCGCTGGTTACTGAAGTCATCGAGTTTTTGATTGAATCGCAGCACTATAAATTCAATGATCCGGCAGTAGGAAATGCCATCGATATGACTTTTGAGCTTCGGAAAAGCATTTCGCCCATTCTGAGAATGTACCATCACAACATGGAAACCGAACTAAAAAAAACTTACCCGGTTTTGTTCCGGCGGGTATACGAATTCAAGCGAAAAAGAATTTTCGACAGTACGATGGAGAACCTAAAACTGGGAATGGCACAGGGCTTATACCGCAACGACATTGATCCGTATTTTATTTCAAAGTTACTCCTCGGGAGATTTCTTTACACCATTAATCCTGAATACAAAATTTTTGAAGAATACGAAGTGCATTCAACTTCCCTGTACGACCAAATACTCGATTACCACATGCATGCCATTTGCACGCCTGCAGGATTGGAATACTATAAAAAATTAATAATTAATGTTCAGAATGAAACAAATCCCCAGCAGTAGGGAGGCGTTCCATTTTACACGATAGAAAACGGACAACTATAACAAGATGAAAATTAAAACAAAAAAAATTCCTTTGTTGCTGAGTCTTATTTTAGTGCTTACGGTTTCGGCAAAAGCACAGGATCAGCCACAATCATTTACGCTCGAACAGGCGATTGGTTTTGCGATGGAACATTCGTATGTTCTGCACAACACGAACCAGGACATTACGATTGCGCAAAAAAAAGTGTGGGAAACCATTTCATCAGGATTGCCACAGGTATCGGGAAGCGCGAATTACAACAAATTTCTAAATCTACCTGTATCGCTTATTCCGGGTGAGTTTTTTGGTGAAGATGCCGGAACCTATATCCCGGTGAAGTTCGGTCAGGATTATAATTCTGATTTTGGAATCAACGTATCGCAGAAAATTTTTGATGGATCATGGATCGTAGGTGTTGGCTCGGCGCAATTGTACCTGAGCCTGTCCAAACAAGCCCACGAAAAAGCAGAGATCGATATCCGCGATGCCGTTTCGCAAGCTTATTACATGGTACTGATCAGCGAACGCTACAAACAGGTAATGCTCGAAAACCTGGACAATACCAAGCGGCTTTATGAAGAAACCAAAGTTTATTACGAAAACGGTTTTCGTGAATCGCAGGATGTGGATCAGCTGAAAATACTGGTGAAAAATGCTGAAAACGAAGTCCTGCGTTCAGAACGTGAGCTTTCAGTCGCAAAAATTGTGTTGAAATACGCCATGGGTTACGACCTCAACACAGCGATCGATATGTCGGACAAACTGGATGTATTCGTATCTCCGTTGGTCAATCAGCAAAAAACAATCCCGCTCGACCTGAACAGCCATATCGACTACCGTTTGGCGATGGCCAATTTTCAGGTATCTGAAAAACTACTGAAACTCGAGAAATCGACGTACCTGCCCAGTTTGAGTGGATTTTACAGCTATTCGAAAACTGCTTACAGTAACAGCGCCAACGTTTTTAAACAAGACTGGTTTCCGTCGTCACTGGTTGGATTACAGGCAAAAATAGATTTGTTCAACTCGGGTCAAAAACGTTCGAAAGTCCAGCAGGCTCAGCTCGAACGAGACAAAGCTGCTACCGACCAGAAATTAGCAGAAATTACGCTGCAAAAAGATTACCTGACGGCTTCAGCAGACATGCAAACTGCACGCGAACGTTATCTGAACGATCAGGAGAGCCGTGATCTGGCACAAAGCATTTTGGATAAAACACACATTAAATTCAACAACGGAATGATCAGCAGCGCAGAGCTTTCACAACAGGAAACGCAATACATCAATGCATTCCAGGCGCTGGTCACCTCCACCCTTCAATTGTTACAGGCCGACTTAAAACTCAGAAAAGCAGCCGGCGCATTATAAAACCGAAAAATAAAAAACAGCAATACCATGAAGAAGATTTTGATCATTCTTACTACAGCACTGTTCGTCTATGCTTGCGCAAGCACGTCGGTGGAAGACGACAACACGAAACGAGAAAAACTACAGGAGCTGAAACAACAGGTTCATACGCTTGAACAGCAAATTACCCAACTGGAAAAAGAGCTTTCAGCCAACCAGGAAGAAGAAACCATAAAAATTAAGGCAGAAACACTGACCCAAAAACGATTTGAACATTTCTTTGAAGTGACCGGACAGGTGGAAGCCGAGCACGATGTCGATGTTAGTCCCGAAACTTCAGGCGTAATTAAAGAAGTACTTGTAAAAGAAGGTCAACAGGTTACCAAAGGCCAGATTATGGCCCGGCTTAACACCGACATACTGGAGCGTTCGATTGATGAACTTCAGGTTCAACTCGACCTGGCTGTAACCAACTATGAGCGGCAGAAAAACCTTTGGGATCAGAATATTGGCTCCGAAATGCAATATTTACAGGCCAAAAACAACAAAGAAAGCCTTGAAACCCGCATCAAAAGTCTGAAAACCCAGATCGAACTGGCCGAAGTAAAAGTTCCTTCTGATGGTATTGTCGACGTGATTTACCAAAAGAAAGGAAACATTGGTAGCCCGCAGACTCCGTTTGCCAAAGTGGTTGATGTGAGCCACATAAAAATTTACGGCGACATTTCGGAATCCTACATCACTAAGGTACACCGGGGAGATTCGGTAAAAATCTATTTCCCGGCCTTAAACACCAACACTATGGCAACCATCTACCAGGTCGGAAACACCGTCGATCAGGCCAGCCGGACTTTCCGGGTACGTATCAACATCGAAAACCCGGGAAAACTGATTAAACCCAACCTGGTGGCAGTACTGAAGTTCCGCGACTACCTGAACAAAAATGCCATAGTTGTTCCGACACTCTTTATTAAAGAAGATTTTACCGGCCACTACACCTACATTGTCGATCAAAAAGATGGAAAAACAATAGCCAAAAAAGTCTATGTTGAACCGGGAGTGACAGACAACAACCTTACAGAAGTGGTCAGCGGATTAAACACCGGCATGCAGGTCGTTTCGGAGGGTTACAACCAGATTGTAAACGGATCGCTGGTCTCCATCAACTAATTACTCCAAAAATTCTATTCAAATGGAGAAAGAAAAACACGCATTAAAAGACGAAATAACGCGGAAGTTCAAACCAACTTATCTTGCGTTAAAGAATAAAACCACCATCTACATTTTCACTTTTTTGCTGGTGTTCTTTGGTATTTTTTCGTACCAGCAGATGCCGCGCGAAGCGATGCCCGAGATTGTGGTTCCGTATATTTTTATACAGACCCTGTACCCGGGAAACTCCCCGGTTGATATTGAAAACCTTTGTACCCGCCCCATCGAAAAGGAGCTGAAAGGGCTGAAAGGCGTAAAGAAGGTCTCATCGGCTTCGTTTCAGGATGTAAGTACCATCATGGTGGAATTCAACACCAATGTTACCATCAAGCAGGCACTTCAGGACACTAAAGACCGCGTTGACAAAGCAAAATCGGAGTTACCCGACGATTTGCCAAGTGATCCGTATGTAACCGATTTTGACCTCTCGGAATTCCCGATTATGAACGTCAACATTTCGGGGGAATTCAGTATGCGGGAGCTAAAAAAATACGCCGAGTTACTTCAGGATGAATTTGAAAGCTACCGCGAAGTTTCAGAAGCCAACATACGCGGCGTTGAAGAAAGAGAAATCCAGATTGAAATCGATCCCTACAAACTCGACGCCACCGAACTTACTTTTGAAGATGTTTCGCTGGCCATTCAACTGGAGAACGTTACCATGGGGGCCGGGCAGTTTACCGCTGACGAAATCAGGCGTACCATTCGCACCGAGGCGAACTACACCGACATGAACCAGATCCGGAACACCATCATTAAAGTAAACAATGGCAAACCCGTTTATATCCGCGACATTGCAACGGTAACCGATGGCTACAAGGAACAAAGCACGATCGCCCGTCTCGACAACAAACCGGTTGTAACGCTTTCCATCACGAAAAAATCAGGCGAAAACATTTTGTCGGCATCTGAAAACATTTTCAAGGGGATTGAAACACTGAAAGAAAGCGGCCGCATTCCCAAAAACCTTGATGTAATTGTCACCGACGACATGACCACTTACATTGAAGACACCATCTCCAATCTCGAAAACAGCATTATTCTGGGGATGATCCTGGTGACCTTTGTCCTCTTCCTTTTCTTAGGATTCAGAAACGCACTTTTTGCAGGTTTGGCTATTCCGCTCTCGATGTTCCTGTCGTTTGTGATATTGCAGCAGTCGGGCGTTACGCTAAACTCGATGGTGTTGTATGGACTAATACTGGCCCTGGGGATGCTGGTGGATAATGCCATAGTTGTAGTTGAGAACGTCTACAGGCTTTACAGCCTGGGATATTCGCTAATGAGTGCAACCAAAAGAGGGGTGAGCGAAATTGCATTCCCGATCATTTCATCGACATTAACAACGCTGGCTGCGTTTTTTCCGCTGCTTGCCTGGGAAGGAATGGTAGGTGAGTTTATGGCCATTTTACCTCGTACCTTGATCGTGGTACTTGCCTCGTCCTTGTTTGTTGCCTTGATTCTTAATCCTCCCTTCATCGCCAATTTTATGAAGATTGAGGATATCATGCAAAAAGTCAATCACAAAAAAATACTAAGAAACGCCGGAATTTTTGCGGTAATCGCTGTAGTGTTTTATGTGCTGAAAATCTATTTGCTAGGCAACCTGGCAATTACAGTCGCCTTCTTAATGGCGCTTAACCTTGTTGCATTGCGACCACTGGCACGCTGGTTTCAGACTAAATTCCTGGTTTGGCTCGAAAATGTTTATACCCGTCAGCTGCGTCATGCGCTTACAGGTCGCTGGCCCTACATTTATCTGGGAGGAACAGTGCTGCTTTTGTTCTTTTCCATGGGATTTTATTTTGGAGGAAACCCAAAGATGGTTTTTTTCCCAGAAACCGATCCCAGCACCATTTTTGTCACCATGGAACTGCCGCTCGGAACTTCGATTGAAAAAACCGATGAAGTGTCACGACAGGTGGAAGGCATCATTAAAGAAACCATTGAACCGTTTAAGGGCATTCTAAAATCGGTAACCACCAACGTGGGAGTAGGTAAAGGCGGGATGTTCGAAAACGACTCGAGCCCAAACAAATCACTTACTTCAGTTTCGTTTGTAGAGTACAAAAAGCGAGAAGGAATCAACACCAGCAAAATCATGCAGGAAATCAGCAAAAAACTTGATGGTTTTGTTGGCGCCAAAATCTATGTCGAGAAAAACGATGACGGCCCACCAACCGGAGCACCCATCAACATAGATGTTTCGGGAGATGAATTTAATCAGCTCATAAAAATAACGGATGATTTTATTCGCCTGATTGAAGCCGATAATATTCCGGGAATTGATGAATTGAAACTCAACATCAATGTAAACCAGCCGGAAATGCTGATTGAAGTGGACCGTGAGCAAGCCCGTTTGTATGAACTTTCGACACAGGAAATTGCCCTGGCCTTCAGAAATGCTCTGTATGGTTACGAAGCCAGTAAATTCAAAGACGGAGAAGATGAATACGACATATTTGTGCGTTTAGCCGAGGCATATCGCAATGACGTTTCAACCTTAATGAACCAACGAATTAAAGTAAACGAACACAGCGTCCCCATTTCATCGGTAGCAAGTTTTAAGTATGCCACTACCTATGATAAAATCAGCCGCATCGATTTTAAACGCGAAATCACCATATCATCCGGAGTGGTCGAAGGATACAATGCCAACGAAATCAATGCCCGTATTGCACAGATACTGGAAGACTATCAGATGCCGGAAGGTTATACCTATGCGTTTACCGGTGAACAACAGGAACAAGCCGAAAGTATGCAATTCCTGGTGTTTGCCTTATTGATTGCCATTGCTTTGATCATGATCATCATGGTAACACAGTTTAACTCGTTTATCCGCCCGGCAATTATTATTGCCACCGTTATTTTCAGTACCATCGGGGTATTTCTTGGACTGGGAATCTTCCAGATGGAGTTTGTGGTGATCATGACCGGGATTGGTATCATCTCGCTGGCCGGCATCGTGGTCAACAACGGTATTGTACTGATCGACTATATCGATCTGACCCGACAACGAAAACGCGAAGAATTGGGCTTACCTGAAGATGCATTTTTACCAAAAGATGTACAACGTGAAGCGCTGGTTGAAGCCGGACGTACCCGTTTACGACCGGTATTACTGACGGCAATTACCACTGTTCTTGGATTGCTGCCTTTGGCTATCGGACTTAACTTCGACTTCTTTTCGTTGTACACACATTTCGATCCTCAGATTTCGGTAGGTGGGGAAAGCGTAGCCTTCTGGGGCCCCATGTCGTGGACGGTTGTATTTGGATTAACTTTTGCAACCATACTTACCCTGATCATCTCACCGGTGATGTATATGATCACCATCCGGATCAATTATACCCTTCGGAAATGGACCGGAAATCTTCCCGAACAACACCCAACAAAAGAATAACAAATAGCTATACAACAGAAAAGCGGAGATTACCTCTCCGCTTTTTTTATTCAAATTATTGTTCCTGACCAATAGAATAAATCGGTTTATTCAAGAAATAATACATAATTCTCAAACCGGTCAAAAACTTCTTTTACGTATGTATAGGGTTCCACACCACGAACATACCCGTATTTAACCACCCGCTTGTTGTAATTTTCAGGATAACTCAGTTTCAGCATTGTCTCCTCCACATTTTTATCCCAAACTTTTGGATCGAGCTTTTCCAAAATGGCCAGATTACGCGCATCTTCCACATGACCGTAGCCACAATTATACGCCGCCATGGTAAATTTTATGCGTTGAATGGAGTCGGGAATTTCTTCAAAACGATCCCACAATATTTTTAGAATTTTGGTAGCAGCTTCAATGCTCTGTTCCGGATTGGCCCGGTCTTTCACCCCAAACCGTTCGGCAGTGGCAGGCATCAGTTGCATCAATCCTTTCGCACCGGCCCACGACTCGAGGTTCGGATTAAACTTCGATTCCTGAAAAACCATCGAAGCCATTAAACGCCAATCCCACCCCAAGGTGTCAGCGCTGGCCTGAATCAATTCGTCGTAAACACTTACGCGGTTGTTGTTCAAACTGTAAAAATCACTGTTTTCACGACTTCTGAAATCGCGTTCGTTTTTAAAATACTTGTTATAAATGGCATAATAAGCCACTCCGTCTTTCATGGTTTTGATCCACTCGTTTAACGCTTTTTCCAACTCTTTACTTTGGGGTCGCAGCGCCCAGGCCATGCGTTGCGAAAAACTTATGGGTACACGAATATCCAGTTCGGGGTAATAGGACGCGTTAATACTCGCAATATTATTGTCGGCAACGGTGTACTTTATTTCACCATTGGCCACCATTTCAATAATCTTGTCGGTAGATAAATCGCCGGGTAAAGTATCAATATGGATTTCCCCTCCAATCTCCTCACTCAAATTGGCCAACCGGGCAAAATAAGAAGTATTAGCGCTAACCGACACCGTGTCTCCAATTAACTCAATGGCATCGTGAACCAGCGAGGCCTGCACCTCGCTCCACTTCATTTTCCGGTAATTTTCGGGTTTTCGCTGCACCAACACCTGGTGTGTGAGATAAAGATAATCGGAGAAGGTGACTTTTTTCTTCCTTTCGTTAGTAACGGTCAGACCGTGAGCAATCAAATCCACATTCCCTTCACCCAGTTGGTAAAACATGGTGTCGATATTATTCGACACACTAATATTGACCTCAACGCCAAGATGTTTTGCAAAGCGCTTTAGGAGTTCATATTCGTACCCCATTGGCTGGCCCTTGTACAAAAAATAACTGGTGCCACTATAGGATGTAATTACATTAAGCACACCGTCATCAAGGATTTGGGGCAAGTCGTGTTTTAATTTTATTTCTCTCTCCTTCTCAGCTTTCCTGTCGCGAAAAAGCCCACAAGAAGTAAAAACAATGAGCGTTATAAAAAGCAGATAGCGAAGCTGTTTTCCCATATAAATTTACAGTTTGCTTTCTTTTACAGACTACAAGGTAAAAAAAGTTTAGTTCTTTATAAATACCACAAAAGAATATAGGCCATATTCCACATCAATCGGTAAGCTACCAAATTATTGCCCGAATTAAATTCTTTCTGTAAAAACGCAAAAATAACAATGTTATTTGAACTCTATTTATATTGGTTATAATCGTAAGTCATCGCTTCCTGTATTTTTACGATTTTGTTATATTTGGCCGAAATACATGACTAAATGAAAATTAAATATATACACGCGACACAGTTCCTTTTTTTCTGTTTGGCTGTGCTATTTAGTTTTTCATCATTTGCCTTTACCGAAAAGATCGACTCACTAAAAACTGTATGCCGTACCGAAACCGATACCAGCAAACTGATCGATAATTACAATTCATTGGCGGGTTATTTTGCATTTTCAAGTCATGACAGCTCGTTGTTTTACGCAGAAAAAGCATTAAATCTGGCCCAACAAACCGGATATACCAAGGGAGAAGGAGTTGCATTATTTCGAATCAGCTACAGTTACGACCTAACCGGAAACTGGAAACAGGCCATCACAAATCTTGAAAAAGCCATTGTTATTTTTGAAGAGATAAAAGACACTACTTTTCTGGTTGCCAGCTATTTGAATCTTGGTCTTTTGTATTCCTATGGTTCCGACTTCGTAAAAGGACTCGAATATACCATCATCGCTAAAAATCTTTCTGAAAACCAAAACTACGAAAGCGCCGGGTTAACAGAAGCTTACACCAACATTGGCTGGTATTATGAATACATAAAAGATTACCGAAGCGCTTACCGCTACTACATGAAGGCGCTGAATGTTGCCGAACGGCTAAACCAGGAAGACAACATTGCAGTGCTGTCAACCGGCTTGTGTTATGTCAATATAAAACTTAAAAACCTGGACGAGGCGCTGAACAACCTGGAAAGAACCTTGAAGTTGTTACCCGAAATGAAAGACCCGCATATGGAAACATATGCGATCATTTTATCTGCCTATTATTACCTCGAAACCGACAACCTGGACGAAGCTGAAACAAATATCGAGCAAGCAGAAAAGATGGTCAAAAAGCAAAACTTTGAGCGCCTTAAGGCTGAAGTAGTCTACCTCCATGGAAGCCTGGCCTTAAAACAAAAAAACTATGCTGAAGCCCTGACTTATTTTGACACGGCACTGAAATATTGTGAAAAGCTGGACCGGCACGACCTTGACACCGACATTTTTAGCGAGAAAACAAAAGCGCTGGCCGAACTTGGGCGGTACAAAGAAGCCTACCAGATGCAACACCTCGAAGAAAAAACGAACCAGTTGCTGCAACCCAATAAAATTGCACAGGTACTGGGTGAATTCGAACATCAGGAACTCGTAAAAGAACAGCAGCAACAAAATCAGCTGCATGCAAAATTAGCCGAAGAGAAAAACAGACACGATAGATTCAAAAGCCGTATTCAATTTTATTTTGCAGCACTTGCTGCAGTATTGCTCGTAATTGTGGTTATTATCCTGGCCTACTACCTCTGGCTGAGAAAAAAACATGCAGCGGTATTAAACGAAAACTACAAAACCATTAACAAACAGAAGATTTTACTGGAAAGAAACCTGAAACAGCTGGAAGAAGATGAAAAGAAACTAAAAGAGCTTAACGCTACCAAAGATAAGTTTTTCTCCATCATTGCGCACGATCTGAAAAATCCGTTCAACGTGCTGATCGGAATTTCCGACCTGCTGCGCACCAACAGCGACATCAAAAATTCCAAAGACTTTGAAACATTGATAGAAGGGATGTTTCAAACCGCTACTTCCGGCTACAATCTACTCGAGAATCTCCTCGAATGGTCGCGTACGCAAACCGGGAACCTCCAGTTTGATCCACAGCCGTTTTATATCAACAAAGTACTGTCGACCAACGAAATTCTTTTTAAAGAAGCCGCCAAGTCAAAAAACCTGACGATAAACTGGCCATCAAACCGCGAAATGGTAGTGGCCGATTTTAACATGGTGAATTTTATATTTCGCAACCTACTGAACAATGCCATCAAATTCTCTTACGAAGGAGATACAATCGACGTATCGGTCTCGGCAAATGGGAAAATGCTGGAATGCAGCATCCGCGATCATGGAATGGGAATGGATGAAAACACCCTGCAAAAGTTATTCAAAGTAGAATATTCGATTCAGAAAGACGGAACCGCCAATGAAAAAGGAACCGGCCTTGGTTTGATTCTTTGCAAAGAGTTTGTTGAAAAAAACGGAGGAGAAATTCGGGTGAGCAGCACACCGGGAGAGGGCAGTCTTTTTTCTTTTAGCCTGCCGCTTAAACGCGCCTGAGAACTTGCGTCTCAGCCTTTCCCGCGTTGATCGGGATAAGACGTTTCCTCTTAATGAAATAGTGCAATCGGAAGATAGTTTCACGGAAAGTTCCCATATTTGCCATTAATCAATTTCGTACCGAAATTTTAATCGGTGAATATCCGTTCCACTATTTGTTTTTGAAAACGAAACGTTCAAAATTGAAATAAAACCAAAACTAAAACGAATCATCCAATGAAACCAATAATATACTTTTTTGCTATCATCTGCCTGCTTTCTGCATGTGCCACTGATCAAGCCACCCGTAAAGTTTACACGCTTGATGAAGGTTGGAAATTCATCAACCAGGATATTGAAAACGGCCAGGCCGCAGGGTTGAATACCGACGACTGGGAAACAGTGAGAATTCCGCACGATTGGGCAATCAAAGGTCCCTTCGATAAGGAAATCGACAAACAAACCGTTCAAATTGAGCAAAATCAGGAAAAAACAGCCACCGAAAAAACCGGAAGAACAGGTGCTCTGCCATATATCGGCGTAGGCTGGTATCGCAATAGTTTCGAAGTCCCCGAATTACAAAAAGGGAATAAAGTATTGCTGGTTTTCGACGGAGCCATGGCCGAACCGCAAGTGTTTGTTAACGGAAACAAAGTGGGCGAGTGGAAGTACGGCTACGCCTATTTCTATTTCGATATTACGCAGTTCCTCCATCCAGGCACAGAAAATCTTTTGGCGGTGCGACTCGAAAATCAGGGAGAATCTTCCCGATGGTATCCCGGAGCAGGCTTGTACCGCAAAGTTCAGCTCATTGTAAAAAACGACACCAGCTTTAAGCAATGGGGCACTTTTATCACCACTCCTTTTGTGTCGGAAGACCATGCACAAGTGAATATCACCTCTGAAATTGACGGCAAGGATATTAAAGTGGTTACCGAAATCAGGGACGAAGACGGGAAAATGGTTGCTTCAGCCAGTTCCGAACAGCTATTTGGCAACAAGACCGCGCAAAACCTGGCCGTCACCCAACCCAAAATATGGGACACCGAAACTCCTCACCTGTATTACGCTTCCATGAAGCTTTACTCGGGAAGCCAACTAAAAGACGAACAAACGATTCGCTTTGGAATACGCGATGTAAAATACGAACGCGGCAAAGGACTAATATTAAACGGCAAAGCCACCAAGTTTAAAGGAGTCTGCCTTCATCACGACCTGGGACCGTTGGGTGCCGCGGTTAACAAAGCTGCACTAAAACGCCAGCTCACGATTTTAAAGGACATGGGCTGCAATGCCATGCGTTCGTCACACAACATGCCGTCACTCGAACAGCTCGAGCTTTGCGACGAAATGGGATTTTTGTTCCTCGCTGAAAGTTTTGATGAATGGAAACGCCCAAAAGTAAAAAACGGCTACCATCGCTTTTTTGATGAATATGCCGAAAAAGATGTGGTAAACCTGGTTCGCGCAACGCGTAATCACCCTTGTATTGTTATGTGGAGTGCCGGCAACGAAGTCCCCGACCAATGGGGAAACGAAGGAATAAAACGGGGAAAATGGCTTCAGGATATTTTTCATCGCGAAGACCCTACCCGACCGGTTACCGTGGGGATGGACCAGGTGGCCAACACCTTGAAAAACGGTTTTGGCGCCATTTGGGATATTCCCGGGTTAAACTATCGCCTGCCGCTTTACAACGAAGCTTACGAACGTTTCCCGCAAGGATTTATTCTGGGTTCCGAAACCGCATCCACGGTTAGTTCACGTGGAGTATACAAATTCCCGGTGGAAGAATTAAAGCAAAAAACCTATCCCGACGGTCAATGTTCGTCGTACGACCTCGAAGCCTGCTGGTGGTCAAATATTCCAGATGAGGATTTCTATTGGCAGGACGACTTTGATTGGGTAATCGGAGAGTTTGTCTGGACAGGTTTCGACTATCTGGGCGAACCCACTCCCTATGATGAATACTGGCCATCGAGAAGTTCATACTTCGGAATCTGTGATCTGGCCGGGCTTCCCAAAGACCGATACTACCTTTATCGCAGCCGATGGAACACCAAAGAACCCACCCTTCATGTCCTGCCGCACTGGAACTGGGAAGGCCGCGAAGGCGAAACAATTCCTGTTTTCGCATACACCAGTTACAACAGTGCCGAGTTATTTGTAAACGGCAAAAGCATGGGCGTACAACATAAAAACAAAGACTCCCTTCTTAAGCGGAATCGGCTGATGTGGAGGGATGTAAAATACGAACCGGGAACAATAAAAGTAGTAGCACTTGATGATTCCGGGAAACCGGCATTGGAAAAGGAAATACACACTGCCGGAGCGCCTCATCACCTCGTATTGGAAGCCGACAGAAAGGAGATTGCTGCAGATGGAATGGATCTCAGCTATGTTACCGTTTCGATAGTTGATAAAGATGGAAACCTTTGCCCGAATGCCGGAAACCCACTTCATTTTAAGGTAAGCGGAGCCGGAAAATACAAAGTGGCATGTAACGGCGATGCCACATCCTTAGAGATGTTTCACCTGCCAACGATGAAAGCTTTCAACGGAAAATTGGTGGTAACCGTTCAGTCGCTGGAAGAAGCCGGAGCCATCACCCTTGAGGTAACAGGTGAGAACCTGGAAACGGGAACTGTTGAATTAAAATCGATATAAATTCAACTATAATTTTCAAAAAAATGCAAAAGTCAATCCTGTTCATTTTTCTGATTTCAGTTTTCCTGAATTCGTGCACAACCCAAACCAGACCAGAAAGTTCAGAGGTAACAAAACCTAATATTGTTTACATTTTGGCCGATGATCTGGGTTGGGGAGATTTGAGCTGCTATGGTCAAACACATTTTCAGACTCCCAATATTGATCAGCTTGCAGAATCGGGAATGCAGTTTACCCAACATTACGCAGGCTGTACGGTTTGCGCACCTTCTCGTTCTTCGTTAATGACAGGACAAACCACCGGGCACACATTCATCCGGGGCAACAAAGAATGGAAACCGGAGGGGCAATACCCCATGCAAGCCGACGCAATTACCATGGCTGAAGCCTTAAAAAATGACGGATACGTAACTGGCGCATTCGGTAAATGGGGACTCGGTTATCCCGGCTCCGAAGGAGATCCGAACATGCAGGGTTTTGATGAATTTTTCGGATACAATTGCCAAAGAATGGGGCACAACTATTATCCCTATCACCTTTGGCACAATCAGGAGAAAGTAATACTCGAAGGAAATGCCGGTAAACAAACCAAGGAATATGCGCCTGAAGTCATTCACAAACAAGCGCTAAAGTTCCTGGACGACAACAAAGACAAGCCTTTCTTTATGTATTATCCCTCTATTATTCCTCATGCAGAACTGTTTGCCACGGAAGAATACATCGCAAAATTCAGGGGAAAATTTGATCCCGAAAAAAATTTCAAGGGCGTGGATGACGGAGATAATTACAAAGTAGGAGGATATGGCTCGCAACCTGAGGCCCATGCGGCTTTCGCTGCCATGGTTGATTACCTCGATATGCAGGTAGGCGAGATTATTGCCAAGCTCAAAGAACTGGGAGTTTACGACAATACACTCATCATTTTCACCTCCGACAACGGCCCACACATGGAAGGTGGCGCCGATCCGGACTTCTTTAACTCCAACGGACCTTTTAAAGGCTACAAACGTGATTTGTATGAAGGAGGAATCCGTGTCCCGATGATTGCCGTTTGGGGCAATAAAATTAAAGCCGGAAGCAAAAGCGATCACATTTCAGCCTTTTGGGATGTATTTCCTACCGTGGGTGAATTAACCGGAGCCGAGGTTCCTGAAAACATCGATGGCATATCATTCCTGCCCACCCTTCTTGGCAAAGATCAAAAAGAACACGATTATCTTTATTGGGAATTCCACGAAATGGGAGGCCGGAAAGCTCTCCGACAAGGCGATTGGAAGCTTATACATTACAATGTCAATCATCCCGAAAAAATGACCACTGAGCTCTACAATCTGGCAAGTGATCCGGGAGAAGAAAACAACGTAGCAGCTGATCACCCGGAGGTGGTTCAGGAACTCGAAGCGCTGATGGAAAATGCCCGTACGCCTTCTGAAGTATTCCCGTTTCAAAAATAAAATGCGATGATACTAAGAAATTCATACTGGAAAACGGGAATTGGGATACTGATAACGACACTCTCGCTCATTTCCTGTTCACACCAAACACCGGAAAAAGCAAAACCCAATGTGTTGTTTATTCTGGCCGATGACTATGGCTATCACGATTTGAGCGTAACCGGAAGTAAATTTTACGAAACGCCCAATATCGACCGGATTGCCAATGAAGGTATGATTTTCACCGATGGATATGCTGCCTGCCAGGTTTGCAGTCCGTCGAGAGCCAGCATCATGACGGGGAAATTTACCGCACGCCATGGAATTACCGACTGGATTGGCGCACCTACAGGAGAAGACTGGAGAAATGCAGGACGTTCCAATCAATTGCTTCCTCCGGAGTACAATCACGCTTTAAACAAAGACTACATAACTTTACCTGAAGCCATGAAAGAAGCCGGATACAGAACCTTTTTTGCAGGAAAATGGCATCTGGGCGACAAGGGCTCGTGGCCCGAAGACCATGGCTTTGACATCAACAAGGGGGGCTGGGACAAAGGAAGCCCGATTGGCGGCTACTTTGCCCCGTGGACCAACCCCAACCTCGAAAACGGCCCCGACGGAGAAAACCTGACGATGCGACTGGCAAAAGAAACAGCTAATTTTATCAGAAGTAACCGCGACACTTCCTTTTTTGCCTTCCTCTCATTCTACGCCGTTCACGGACCGATTCAAACTACGCAGGAAAAGTGGGCCAAGTACCGTCAGAAAGCCGAAGATTTGGGTATTGCTGAAAGTGGATTCGAAATGGGCCATTTCTTCCCGATCCGGCAGATTCAAGACAATCCGGTTTATGCCGGTTTAGTTGAATCGATGGACGACGCAGTTGGCTATGTGCTGAATACACTCGATGAACTGGGGCTTTCAGAAAACACCATCGTAATTTTTACCTCTGACAACGGAGGAGTCGCTGCCGGCGATGCTTTCGCTACCTCAAACCTGCCGCTTCGTGCAGGCAAAGGCTACCAGTTTGAAGGCGGAATCCGCGAACCTTATTTTATAAAAGTCCCGGGAATGGGCAACGGGCAAACATGCAACACTCCCGTTAGCGGAACCGATTTTTACCCTACCCTCCTCGAACTTGCCGGAGCAGATCTTAAGCCCGAAGAACATACCGATGGCGTGAGTTTGCTCCCTTTGTTAAAAGGAGAAAGCATTGCCGAACGGGCGCTCATCTGGCACTACCCACACTACGGAAACCAGGGAGGAGAACCGTCGTCGATTATTAGAAAGGGCGACTGGAAACTGATCCATTATTACGAAGACGGGCACGAAGAACTTTACAATCTGAAGGATGACAAGGCTGAAACCAGCGATGTTTCCGCCGACCATCCCGGGCTGGTTAAACAATTGAATGAAGAGCTTTTCGTTCAGTTGAATGAGATGGGAGCCAAATACCCTTCGCGCGACCCGGAGTGGACGGCAGAAAAGGGAGAGCAATACCTGCAACAGGTTATCAAAAAGCGATGGCCTCAGCTCGAAAAACAACGCCTCGAATTCTTGTCGCCTGATTTTAATCCGGGAAATAATTGGTGGGGAAGCAGAATTATTAACGACTAAAAGACATATACTTCTCTGAAAATTTCAAGCGTGACTTTCAGCGTTTTTTACCTCCAGGGTAGAATCATCATCTTTCGTCAGATGATCATGATCTTCCATAAGATTGTTGAGGATGGACGAATTATTAATTTAGGCGGTTACCATAACGAAGAGTTTCGTTGTCAACTGTGGGCCGTCCGAAGTTTCGAAGGCCAGGGGCGGCCTCTTTATCGCTTGTCTTATACAGGCCGGTGTACATACCTCCTCAAGGATAAGGTGAACAGAGCCAGTTAAAAATTGAAACGATAAACGGGATTAATCGTGCTGTGGTTTTTAACTAATGTCTAAATTATGAAAAATATTCAGGAGTCGCAAGCTGTTCCGGAACATCTGATTACCTGTTCGCTTTCACCTAGAAAGCTCGCCTGAGAATAAAGGAAATCCTCGATCAAATAGAAATTTATACATTCGCTCAGATCGAACTCACATTATATTAAGTATATTTAGGTGCCTGCTATATTTTGCACAACACAAAATACTGTCAGTGTTTAATCAACCGTGTATCAGGCGCTATATATACCTGAATCATCATTAAAAACTAAACCAAAAAATGAAAAGGACAAGACTAAACCCGAAGTACTTCCTCTTTGCTCTGATTTTTTTAAGCTCGGCACTCCTGATAAATTGCAGCCAACCCGAAAAACCGGCTAACGTAACGGCTGAGAACAACGACTATTATGTAGCTGCTTACATCTGGCCGTCGTGCCACCACGATGAACGCTTTGGCGATATGCTGTGGCCCGAAGGAACTGGCGAGTGGGAAGTAATAAAAAAAGGAAATCCGCGCTTCGAAGGACATTACCAGCCGCGTCAACCGCTTTGGGGGTACGAACTGGACAACGACCCTCGCGTAATGGAGAAATGGATTGATGCAGCAACCAGTCATGGCGTAAATATTTTTGTTTTCGACTGGTACTGGTTCGATGGAGGCCCTTTCCTGGAAAGCGCCCTCAACGATGGCTTCCTGAAAGCAAAAAACAATTCCGACATGCAGTTTTATATCATGTGGGCCAACCACGATGTAAAACGCAACTACTGGAATGTGCACAAATTTAAAGACGATACCTCGCTGCTATGGGACGGTGCCGTAGACTGGGACAATTTTAAAATTATTGTTGACAGGGTAATTAAGCAATATTTCAACCAGCCCAATTATTTCAAAATCGATGGCAAACCGGTATTTTCTATTTTCAGTATCGGCAACTTGCTCGAAGGTTTTGGAGGAAGCGTGGAAGAAGCCCGAAAAGCGCTCGACTATTTCAGGGAGGAAGTAAAAAAAGCCGGATTCCCGGGGCTGCATATTCAGTGGAATCAAGGCGGAGGCTCCATCATGTCGAAAGAGGCTGCTGATCAATTTTCAGAGAACGTAACTAAAATGGGATTCAACAGTGTTGCCATGTACAATATGGGTGGGATGAAAGAAGATTATTTAGCTTACGGCGCCAACTCCGTAAAAATCAGAACACAAATGGATTCGATCCTAAACGTGCCCCTGTTCCCCTGTGTTTCCATTGGCTGGGACGATACCCCACGCTTTCCTGCAAAAGGCATAAACGACGTGGTACATTACCACAATACGCCTGAAAGTTTTGCAGCCTTACTTTCAAAAGCTAAAAAATATGCCGACAGTCACCCCGAACAACCCAGGCTGATTACCATTAACGCCTGGAACGAATGGGTGGAAGGCAGCTACCTGTTGCCCGATATGTTAAACGGATACGGATACCTCAATGCTGTCAAAAAAGTGATGAACGGTGAGTTCGATGAATGCAAATAGTTTGTTCCAGTAATCAAACTTTTTACACGCTCTTACCTACTAAATTTAGTATTGTTAATTTAGCTACCGGGATGCGATAGAGCATCCCGGGACAGAGGCAAAGCCGGGCGCGGATATACCAATTGCTTTTGAAATCAACTTAAAGGCATACAAATCAACATCTTCCAAAGCCGATCCGGCAAATCCGCTGTTTCTCTAAATAATTACCACTAAAATGAAGCATAATAAACAGAAGGTTCAGATTTGCATTTTCGCATCAAAGAAGCGATGTAACTGAAGTTCTTTTGAGAATATTCTTTACTTTTAAAGCTAATTGACCAGTGAATTATTTTTAAACCATATTTACGATGAAAAGAAGAAACTTTATCAAGAACACTGCCGCCAGTAGTATAGCTTTGAGTGGCCTGGGCACCATGTTAGGCACTTCTGCGACAGCCGCCGAAAGTTCGAATGCTGCAAAATTCAAATTAAAGTATGCTCCGGGGCTTGGCATGTTCAGTAACCATGTAGGAAACGATCCGATTGAAAACATTAAATTCATTGCCGATCAGGGCTTCCGGGCAGTTTTCGACAATGGCCTGGCCGGCAGAACACCTGAAATGCAGGAAAAAATTGCGAACGAGCTGGCCCGACTCGGATTGGATTTGGGTCCGTTTATCGTTTATGCTGATCATGGGGCTAAATACATGGTAACCAACGATCCGGAAGTCCGAAAGTTACTGCAAACAAAAACAGCCGAAGCTGTTGAAGTTCAGAAAAGAACCGGTGCTAAGACCGGGCTGATCACTCCGGGAATTTACGACGAAAAGATGGACTGGGATTACCAAACCCTCAATGTTGTTGAAAACATGCGTGCCTGCTGTGAAATTGCCGGCAAAACAGGATTGGAACTGGTTCTTGAACCGCTGAATCATCAGGTAGATCATCCACGACTTTTCCTAACTAAAATGTCGCAGGCAAAAATGATTTGCGTTGCCGTAAATCATCCGAGCTGCAAAATTGTGGACGACATGTACCATCAGCAAATTACTGAAGGAAACCTGATTATGAACATTGATCTTTGTTGGGATTATATCGGAGCTTTCCACATTGGCGATAATCCGGGCAGAAAAGAACCTACTACCGGAGAGATCAACTACAAAAATATATTCAAACACATTTACGATAAAGGTTACAACGGGACCTTGTGTTGCGAACATGGAAAAAGCATTGGTGGAAAAGAAGGCGAACTGGCCCTTATTGAAGCTTACCGTAAGGTAGATTCGTTTGAAGCATAGCATTACTCAATCATAAACCAAAAAAGGTGGCTCTTTTCAGAGACCACCTTTTTTACATTTAGTTTCATTCCTTGGGGTCGGAATCAGTCCGTACATAACGTTCTATTCCGGATATCTTCATAATGCTTTTGACGAAGAAAAGCGCTAAATCAGCAATACAAATTTGATTTTTTTAGGCCCAAAAAAACCGTTAAATCGTAAATTGATGCTGCAAATAGTAAAAAAAGCAATAAAAAAGGACGCCCAAAAAGAGCGTCCCCGGTTTTAACACAACTTATATAGGACTATATAATTTCCAGTTTTTTACCCACTTTTACAAAGGCATCAACTGCTTTATCGATTTGCTCAAAAGAATGAGCTGCAGACAGTTGAACACGAATTCTGGCTTTACCGCGAGGTACTACCGGGAAACAGAATCCAATAACATAAACTCCTTCTTTTAACAATTCGTCGGCAAATTTGATGGCCAAAGGCTCGTCATAAAGCATTACCGGAACAATGGCAGTGTCTCCTTTTACAAGATCAAATCCAGCTGCTTCCATTTTCGAGCGAAAACGATTGGCATTTGCCATTGTTTTGGCCGGAAGGTCAGATGAACCCGAAAGCATATCAATAACTTTTAATGTAGCGCCAACAGTTGCCGGTGCAAGCGTATTGGAGAACAAATACGGACGCGAGCGTTGACGCAACATATCGATGATCTCTTTCCGACCCGAAGTACAACCGCCGTTTCCGCCGCCCATGGCTTTTCCAAAAGTAGTGGTGATGATATCTATTTTTCCGAGCAAATCATAATGTTCGGCAGTTCCGCGACCGGTTTTTCCGATGTAACCCGTAGCATGCGATTCGTCCACCATTATCAATGCGTCGTATTTTTCGGCCAGGGCAACAATCTCAGGCAATTTTGCCAGGTCGCCATCCATCGAGAAAACACCGTCGGTAACAATTAAACGATAGGTTGCACCAGCTGCATCTTTCAGGCATTGTTCCAGCTCTTCCATGTTGGAATGTTTGTAACGAAAGCGCTGCGCTTTACACAATCTCACTCCGTCAATAATCGAAGCGTGGTTTAATTCATCAGAGATAATAGCCGAATCCTCACCCAACAGCGGTTCAAAAACACCACCGTTAGCGTCAAAACAGGCACAATACAAGATCGTATCTTCAGTTCCCAAAAATTCAGAAACTTTTTGCTCCAGTTGCTTATGAATATCCTGGGTTCCGCAAATAAAGCGCACCGACGAAAGTCCAAAACCCCATTCATTCATAATATCCTGAGCCGCCTTCACCACTTCAGGGTTGTTCGCCAGCCCCAGGTAATTGTTGGCGCAAAAGTTTAAAACCTCCTGACCGCCGGATACACTAATTTCTGAACTCTGAGAAGAGGTAATGATCCTCTCAGTTTTATATAAACCCTGCTCCTTCAGCTGCTCGAGTGTTTGCTGAAGATCCTGTTTCATTTTGCCGTACATCTTTCGGATTTTTTTAAAAATTAAGTACTACAAAGTAAAAACATACAGAAAGAATAAAAAGTGATAAAAGACAGAAAATAAACTTCAAACAAGTTGTACTAAAAATCCGGGGCAATACAAGTTCATTTTGAAGTACAAACAAGATTCAATCGATGAATCATTCCTAATTTTTTATCTTTGCCCCGAATTAATATCAACACAATGAGCGAAAGAAAAGTGAGGGTACGATTTGCCCCCAGTCCTACAGGACCTTTGCACATGGGAGGTGTTCGCACAGCCCTTTTTAATTACCTGTTTGCCAAAAAACACGGAGGCGATTTTATCCTTCGTATTGAAGATACCGATCAAAACCGTTATGTACCGGGCGCCGAAGATTACATTATTGAAAGTTTGAGGTGGTGTGGTCTGAATCCGGTGGAAGGCCCCGGAATTGGAGGAGATTTTGGTCCGTACCGACAAAGTGAACGCAAAGAAATCTATAAAATATATGCTGATCAGCTGATAAACAGTGGTTGGGCCTATTATGCTTTCGACACTCCGGAAGAAATTGAAACCTTAAGAAATACAGCAGAAGCCAACAAGGAAACCTTCTCATACGGAATTGGTACGCGCGAAAAACTGAACAACTCACTAAATCTTTCAGCAAAAGAAGTTGAAGATAAAATTGCAGCTGGTGAAGCCTATGTTATTCGTTTTAAAATGCCCGAAGATACCGACGTAACAGAGGAAGATTTAATTCGCGGCAGCGTAACATTTAACACAACAAAAAGTCTCGACGACAAGGTTCTTTTTAAATCCGACGGAATGCCAACCTACCATTTGGCCAATGTGGTGGATGACCATCTGATGGAAATTACGCATGTGATTCGCGGAGAAGAATGGTTGCCTTCGATGCCGCTTCACGTCCTTTTATACAAGGCTTTTGGATGGGAAGATACACGTCCGCGCTTTGCCCATTTACCCTTGATTTTGAAACCGGTAGGCAAAGGAAAACTTAGCAAACGCGATGGTGATAAAATGGGCTTTCCGGTATTTCCGCTGCTTTGGACCGATCCTGAGACAGGAGACGTTTCGCGTGGTTACCGTGAAGATGGCTATTTCCCGGAAGCATTCATCAACTTGCTGGCCTTACTGGGCTGGAGCCCGGGCAACGATCAGGAATTCTTTTCGCTGGAAGAGTTGGGAGAAATTTTTAGTCTTGATCGTGTCGTAAAATCAGGTTCACGTTTTGATCCTGAAAAAGCGAAATGGTTCAACAAGCATTATTTTCAGCAAAAACCGGTAGACGAACTCGCTCAACTTTTTAAAACTATACTAGAGAAAAAAGAAGTAGTTGCATCTGACGAAAAGATACTCGCCGTAGTTGCCGAGGTGAAGGAACGCTGCGAATTTGTTACCGACCTTTGGGAGCAGAGTTCATATTTCTTTTTAGCTCCGGAATCGTACGACGAAAAGACCATCAGCAAGCGGTGGAAAGAGGATACTCCTGAAAAACTGCTGGCTATTGCCGACGTTTTTGCAACGGTATCGGAATGGAAAGCCGAGTCGATAAAAGAAGCTTTTTCAGCATTTATGAACGAAAAAGAATGGGGTTTTGGCGTGGTGATGAACCCGCTTCGCCTGTGCCTGGTTGGAGGAAACATGGGACCCGATTTGTTTGTAATTTGCGAGCTTCTTGGTCAGCAGGAATCCATCGACAGAATAAAAACTGCCATCGAAAAAATTGGATAATCAACTATAATTCAATAAAAAACCCGGTCTTAAAAACCGGGTTTTTCATTTCAATCACTTGATAAAGAAATAATTATTTACTTTTTCTTTTTCTTCAACAGGAAAAACGCAACAGCAGCCACAATTACCACAACCACAATCACAATAATTACGGTTGAATTTGAACCCGATGATTGCTGAGTGGAAGTAACTAATCCCTCATCCATATAAGAACTGTCCTGAGCTCCCAGGTTTTCAATGTAAGTTCCCTGTTCCTGGGCCATTAACAAAGTGGGCAAACTCATCATAAACAATCCGATCAATGCAATTACTCTTTTCATTTTCAACGTTTTTTAATTCTGTTTTATACTTATTTTTTCTTTTACTTTCTTCAATAACGGGCCGGCATTTAAATACCGGGGATTGACCTCAATCAGCTTTTCGAGAACCGTCATACTTTTTTCGTATTCCCCCTGATCGTAAAATTTTTGTGCTTCGATCAAATACAACGGTTCGTAAAACGGATGTATTGCCCTTCCCTTTTGAAGCCAATCATCCACTTCTGCAAAATTTCTCCGGGCTAAATTAAGATTCGCCAAATTTACACAGATCCAAACATTGTTTGGCTCAACTTCAAATGCTTTTTTTAATAAATCCTCGCCTTCTTCCCACTTACCGTTTTTAACGGCTTGTATTCCGCGAAGATCCTTTTTATCTCCTCTTTCGAGTAATACCACCAATGGATTTCCCTTGTGGTAAAATACTTTTTTGATTTTTGCCGACTGCCAGGTATCATGTTTCAACTGCCAGGGATGAATGTAGTTAACACCAAACAAAGCGTAATCCCAGTCGGCTGAACTTCGCTCAAGATAGCGGGTATACTGAAACGAAACATTAGGTACCTTTTCGAAATAATTGGGCAACTGGCAATTCATCGCCACCACAGCATTTTTATCGCCAATTTCAGTTAAAAGATAATCGGTCGCTTCCTTCATCCCATGAAAATAGTAGTCGTATTCGTAATTGCTCCAGGCCTTTTTATTCCCGCCATTCACATGGTTGAAATAAACATAATCAACCGGAAAAGTACTGGCCTGATGCACTATCGGCAATACCATTAAACCAAAGAAAAGCAACAGGTATGGAATTTTACGTCCCGTTTTTTTTTGTGAACGAATCATCTTATAAAAACCGAGTGAACTCAGAACAATCATAACCGGAACAACAAACAGCATTTGACGAATTCCGCTGTACAAATTCGATTTAATTATAATTACATAGAAAACAGGAAAGGCAAGTGTAAAAAACACGAACAACTCTAAAAAGAGTTGTTCGTTAAATAGTTTAGTAAACATATAGGTTAAAAAGGCGATAAAATATATCAAGCCCAGTAAAACAAATTCGGGTGTTGTTATCCAAAACCAGCGTGGCAGGTAATTCCACGGCAATTGCGAACTCCAGACCGCCGATCCTTCAAAAATCTGCTTGATGCTCACTTTGTAGTGTTCCATCACCGAAAGACTTTCGAGCGGGTGACGCCAGACATCCTGCAAGGCAAAGGGCCAGAATAACAGCCCGATAAAATAACCGGAAACCGCTATTACTAACAACTGGCCCGTCAGCCTCACAAAACAAGATTTAGTTGAAATAAAATATTTAAGTAAAAAAGGCTTTACAAACAAGATAGCGAGTAAGCCCACTCCCAAATACGCAAAGAGAATGAGCCCGCCAATGCGCACCGAACAAGTAAATGCGATGCTTAACCCCAACAGAATTGCGGTTCTCCATTTCGGTTGAGGCAACGCTTTCAGAAAACGTATGATAAAAAGTATACCGGCTACATATCCGGTGGCAAAGGGAATATCTTTCAGGTTACCAAAGGCCTGACCGAAAAGACGCGGTGTTACCATCAGCGAAAGCACCACAAGTGCCGCAACCCAGAATGAGCCACTGATCTCTTTTCCCAGTAGTCCCGCCACCAAGAGCAACAACCAAAAGAAGAAAGCACCGGTAAAATGCCGGGTGAGAAATTCGTTTTCGATGGAGAATATACGATTAAACAAGGCCGTGAAATTGTCAACCGATTGCCCGTAATATTTCAAATTGGTAACCGGAGTTTCCATACACGATACATCCTTACCGCCCGTATAGTACCACTCGACTACTTTTTGAGCGTGAGGATAGTGCAGCATTTCATCCACATTCACCGCAGCTTTTGGAGCCAGCAATGCCAGTATTGCCCCAGCCAAAACCAGGCTAAGGACAAACACATTGCGTGCAGTGAATATTTTGGATGTATTATGCATCAGATCTTTTTGTTGGATTTATTTTACTATTGACTTCATGGTCGTTTTCAGTATCGCCGAAAACCTGTTTCACCAGGTAAACCGGCCGTCGTTGAACTTCCTTATAAATGCGAAAAATGTATTCGCCGATTAAGCCCAGGAAAGTAAGCTGCACTGAGCCAAAAAAGCTGATGGCCAAGAATGTGGAAGACCATCCGAAAGGTGCCAGTCCGGTAAATTTCGAGACCAGCGTATAAACAATGGCAAGCAGGAAAACAACAACGCCCAGCAAGCCCAAATAAAGGCAGGCTTTTATCGGCCATTTCGAGAAGGAATAAATCGCATCGGCAGCCAGCGAGAATAATTTTCTGGTAGTCATCTTAGCTTTTCCTTCGACACGATCGGCCCGGTCGTATACTACAAACTCGTGCTGAAATCCGATAAAATTCCGGATGCCCGGGAAATACCGGTTACGTTCCGAAAAAGCCAGAATCGAATTCACGGCTTTGCGGTTTAACAGGCAAAAATTCCCACTTTGCTCCACCTGATTGCCTTCAGAAATACTGGCAAATATTTTATGAAAAACCTTAATATAGAAACGCTTGGTAAAACTCTCCATCCGTTTGTTACGCACTGCAGAAACAACATCACAGTTTGTTTCTTCCATTTTTTGAAGTAGCTCCGGAATCAATTCAGGCGGATCCTGCAGATCACCGTCCATGATGATTACTTTCCCGCCCTTGGCATATTCCAGCCCGACGGTAATTGCAGCCTGTAAGCCAAAGTTTCTCGACAGCGAAATCACTTTTACCTCCGGAACTTCCTTTCTGAACTGTAGCAATTTGGCCAGCGTTTCATCTGTACTTCCGTCGTCGACACACACCACCTCGAAGGGCTCATTTAGCGCCCTCACATTTTGGGTTACTGCTTCCAAAAGACGGTCAACCAAAATGCTTTCGTTGTAAAGTGGTATAACTACGGAAATCATACTTATCGTTTTTAAGCTTTATGCGCAGTTCCGGGCACAGGCACCGGAAATTCCATATCCACCGGTCCCATTTCATATTTCTCGGGACCTAATTTCATATTCGATGTCATCATCTCATCCCAGGTCACTTTCTGCCCGGTATAAGCTGCAGTTCTCCCCATAATTGCCGTTAACGTTGAAATAGCAGTACGCTCAGCTTCCACTACAGGAGCATTTGTACGGATAGCTGTAACCAGATGGATATGCTCCTGAACGTATGGAGAAACTTTCACTACACCGGTTGAGCGGCCATCTTTATCTTTCGGATATTCATAGGTCCACTTCACCGATCCGTCCGGATTGTAAATTGTGTTTTTACAGTTGGTGTAGCCTTCGGTACCCATTATCAATTCGCCCAGCTGATTGGCACATCCATCCACCTGCCGGGAAAAACTGTGCGAAAAAACACCGTTTCCGAAATCAAAATCAATGGAAAAATAGTCGTACTGGTCGCCGGTCAACCGGTGAGCGCGGCCCCCAAAACCGACCGCCTCTTCCGGATGTTTTCCCATAAACCAGTTTATGATATCAATGTTATGAACATGCGTATCCAGGATATGATCGCCACAAAGCCAGCAGAAATTATTCCAGTTGCGCAGCATGTATTCCATGTCGCTCCAGCCTTCTTCACGGGTACGAAACCAAACGTGCGACTGCATCCAGAAAGCTTTTGCCGCAACCAAATCGCCAATGGCACCTCCGGCAACCTGTTTGTAGGTTTCCAGGTAATCGCGCTGATGACGCCGCTGCGTTCCGGTGATTACAGTTAATCCCATGTTCTCCGCCTTTTTAGCCGTGGCTATAATTTGCCGGGCTCCCACCGGATCAACGCAAACCGGTTTCTCGAGAAATACATTCTTTTTTGCCTGAATGGCAGCATCGAAATGCATCGGTCTGAAATGCGGTGGCGTTGCCAGAATTACCACATCGAGATCCAGCGCCAACAATTCTTTGTAAGCATCAAAGCCCCAAAAACAATTCTGTTCAGGAACTTCAACCCGTTGTTTCATCAACTTATTCCGGCAGTCCCACACTTTATCTTCAAAAACATCGGCCAAAGCGACCAAATGCAAATCGTTGCCAGCCGCCAGAAAGTTAAGTGCCGCGCCTGTTCCGCGGTTTCCACAACCCACCAGACCTGCTTTTAACGGCTTCCCATCAGGTGCCTGATCGAGCAAAGGCGGAAATTCATAATCAACCGCTTTGGTTTTCCCGGAACAAGAGCTGAGTGCACTCATCCCGATTACACCGGCCGCCCCAATAATGGCCGATTTCCCAAGAAAATTCCTTCGTGATAGTTGATTCTTATCCATGGTTGATCTTTTTATTTTTCTGTGTTTTTAAGTTCTTCCGGATGATACTCGCAAATCACCCTAAACCCGACGCTTTTTACATCGGAATACCACCAGATACTTTTCGGAATCTGCGGATCCGTTACCAGCCAGTCGGTGGTTCTGGTAAAATCACGCCGGGCAACCCTCAAATCTTTTGGTGTATTTTGGAACGACCCTCCGCGAACTACATGTTCGCTGCCACTTCGTGGCCCCCGTGGATTACGGATTACACCTTTCGGATATTTTCCGTACACCGAAGGATCGTAGTAGTCGAGACAGAATTCAGCCACATTCCCCAGCATATTTTTCAGACCAAAAGGATTGCTTTCCACCACATCGGGTTGTTGTGTTTTTCCGGGGCTGTTTCCGTTCCAAACCACATATTGGCTAAATAACCCGGTATTGGCGCCCAGCAATTTTTTCAGGAAACCATCGGCTTCATAATCTTTCGGAGAACCTTCAAAGAAATAGGGAGTCTGTGTGCCGCCTCGCGCAGCATATTCCCATTCTGCTTCAGTGGGCAGACGGTATTTTCTTCCGGTAACCTGGCTCAACCAGCGGCAGTAGGTTTCGGCAGCATGGTGACTCATGGTTATTGCGGGGCGGCTTCCTTTTCCCCAGCCCTGATCGGGCGCTCCCCAGGGCGGTGTTGCTCCCGATACACCATCGGTTTCCTCGTCCAATTCAACGGCTTCCTTTCTTCCCTGAGAACTTGTTGCAGAGAAAAAGGCCAGGTATTCGTCCCACGAAACTTCAATTTCAGCCATCCACAAACTATCAACGGCCACTTCACGCACCGGTCCTTCATCGTTTCGTCGATAAGGTTCATCCTGCGGGCTGCCCATTTTAAATGTTCCTCCCGGAACCGCAATCATTTTAAACGAAACCGCTGTTCCCGGAATCTTTTCTTCAAAAGTTTTAAAATCATTTACAACCGTAAGTTCCTTGAAAACCTCTTTGGGTGTTTCACTCTCCTCATCAGCAAATCCAGACTGCTCTCCACGGTAATGCCCCATTTCGTGATGGCACTGCAAACAAGAGCTGCTCTGAGGGTTACGAATGTATTTTAGATGCTGTTGTCCTCCCTGACTACTCAAAGTGGAAGGAAACAGATTGGTGTGACACTTTAAACATCCGTCTTCATACACAAATCGCTTAGCTGCATCGTTTGATCGTTTTGCCTGCCAATCAATCTCATCTGCATCCTTAGTTAGATATACATAAAGATCGTGTGCTCCATGATATGCTTTCCGGGATAGAAAATAGGCTGTTTGATCTTCAGGCGGTAAGTGACAATCGACACATTTTACCGAAACTCCACTTGATGTATTGTTATGAACCGATAACCTCCAACTCGCTTCGGCATGGGTATGAATATGGCAACTGTTACAAAATTCGTTGCTGGAAGTATATTCAACCGTTTTATTGAATAACAAAATAAAAAGGATAACGCTTAATCCTCCTGCTATAAAAATAAGGTAGTGCCTTCGTTTGATTGTCTTATCTGTCATCCTGAATTTAAAAGATGCACAAGATAAGTGCGTGCTATTAGCACAGTATTAACCAAAACCTCATCGACTACTTAAACACCTCTTAATTTAATCTTAATTTTTTTTACAATATTCTGAAATAAAATAGATTATAAATTCCAAACTTTTCTCATGAAATATTTTCATTCTATTCATTTTTGATATATTTGAGGAGAAAATAATAGCAAATTAAGGAACTATTTAAGGCTGAAATGAACAAAACGGGCTGTTTTTGGGGAGTTATTTTTGTTTGGATGAGTATGTTTTTGACTACTCCAACCCAAGCTTCTGAATTTGCAGACAATACCTATCTTATTGCCCAAATCGCCAACAACGATTTCTCCAATAGCCGTTTATGGGATTTTATCGAATCCAGAGATTGGGTGGGAATTGAACTGGATATTGAATCGACAGAGCGCTATGCCTATATTCAGAACAGCACCCTGGAGCTGACAACTGTTCTGGCCAAAATACGAAGTATAATCGACAACAAAGAATCGAAAATTGTTCCGGTTTTTATACATTTCGACGGGAATATTCACTTTTTGGATTCTGTCATTAATGCTTCTTCTATTTCCGACCGTATTTTCTTTTTACCTCAGGGAGAAACATGGCCGTCAACCAATTATTTGGTACAGGCGAATCGCCGGGTAATTTTTTTCGTAGATGGCAACATTACCAACGAGAGCAGAATCCTTCACCCTATTAAAAACTACGCGCTGGAAATATCGGCAAGCCAGATTACGCCGAACTCGGTTATACTAAGCTCGGAATCAAACATTAACAAGGAACTTTTTAAAATCAATGATTTTGAGAACCTCCCAACAGGCGTTGTGTCTAACAAGCTGGGGAAAAACCAGGTCCCGGATTATGTGAACTTTCTGCTCGACAGCTGGACCAAATACGGCAAGAAACCTAATTTTATCAGCGTTGGCAATACCGTTATGAGTTTCGATTTTCTTATAGCGCAGCTCAACTCTTTTAACGATATAAAAGGACAAGTCCGGACAGTGGGAAAAAACCTGGAACGGGTTTACTGGAAAAATCCCGAGATACTGATTTCCGGAGGGAAATTCAGTTTTCCGATCCGTGGAGGAGAAGAAATGATCCTGTCTCCCTTTGCTCCGGGGTACAACATGACTCCTTCTCAAATAATTGTGACGGCTGAAATGGCCTTACCCGAAGAATATTCGATCCTGGCCTCTCCCCTTAACCTGAACCAGGGACTGACAGCCAAGTTCAACTTCGACGGGAACTTAACTGACAACGTAAATCCGGACAGAGATTATACAGGAACCAATTACTCTTTTAGCCAGGACATCGACCGGGGAACTGTACTTAAGCTTCCTGAAAACGCTAATATCCTGATTGGAGAGCCGGGACTGTATGGCTTGCAAAACAGCAGTTTCACCGTTAGTTGCTTTGTAAAATTCACTGATATTCTTGAATTTGGCGACAATGCCATCCTCGGAAACAACGAGCAGGGTTACCGCCGTGGGATGCACCTCGTTTTGCGGTCCGGACATCCGTATTTTGGCTTATGGTCGAACGACTTCATGTCGGAAGAAGTACTGAAGAACAATGTTTGGTACCATCTTACCTGGCGCTATATTATCGAAACCGGTCAACAAGCTATTTTTCTGAACGGGAAAAATGTTGGCGGGTCAGACGGACATCCTCCCTACTCGGGAACAAGCGACTTACATATTGGAAGCGCGCTCTCCGACGGTGCAAGTATGCGTGGTTATATCGACAATCTAAACATATGGAACCGTCCTTTAGGAAACGAGGAAATTAACCGTTTGGCCTTGGATGAAGAAATTCTTGCTCTGCCAGAACGGGATAAGAAAGACGAAAGCCTTATACGGCCGCTATACATTGGGTTCATCGGAATGACTTTGTTATTTCTAGCCCTTCTTACCTGGTTGATTATTACCCGGAAAACCTCTAAAAAACATTACCGCGGACTGGAAACGCCCAAAACCGCCGCAACGAATCACATTCGCCTTTTTGGAGAGTTTATGGCGCTCGACACAAAAGGAGAGGATATCACCAGCTTGTTTACGCCCAAAGTAAAGGAACTGTTTGTTTTCATTCTCATCGGATCGGCACGAAATAAAATGGGTGTTCCCATTGCCGAAGTAGATTCGATCTTATGGGAAGGAATCCAGACCCGCAAAATCGCGAACAACCGTGCGGTAACGCTCAATAAATTAAGGAAATTACTTCTTCTGCTCGACAGCGTTGAAGTGGTATTAAACAACGGCTTTTTACAGATTAAAACTACCGGAAGCTTTAGTTGTGATTACCTCGAGGCCTTTAAGTTATGCATGATCCCGGAAGGGATGAACCGCCAGCAGCTTGACAGCTTTTATTTACTGGTGAAAAACGGAAGCCTTTTAAAAGGGATTGACTGGCCCTGGCTCGACGATATTCGCGGATTCATTGGCAACCAGGTAATGGACAACCTGTTAAAGCTGGCCACATTTCTGCAAAAAGAGAACCGTATTCATGAAGTCGAAAAGGTTGCCCAGCGCATGCTCGACTACGACGAACTAAGCGAAGAAGCTGTTTTTTTGCAAGTTTGGGCACATCAACAAGTTAATAACGTTCATCTGGCCAAATTCCAGTTCGAGTCTTTCTGCTCGCGTTACAAGAAAAGTATGGGAGAAAACTTTGGCATGAACTTCAACGAATTCATTGAAGAACATGCCATTAAAAGTTAGTTGTTATACTATTCTTTCGAGTTCAACTGTAAAGTGCCGCATGATGGGCGCTTCTTTTTCAATTTTAAACCCGTGAGTGATCTTTTCCCTGCGGTCGAAAATGTTCTTGAGTGCCACAGCCACCACGTCCATGTGATTGTTGGTGTATGCGCGTCGAGGAATCGCCAGTCGTAACATTTCAAGTTTTGGGTAACGGTTTTCACCGGTTTTAGGATCACGGTCAGCCAACAATGTTCCTACTTCAACACCGCGCACGCCGGCTTCCAAATAAAGCTCTATTGCCAAGGTCTGCGCTACATATTCTTCTTTCGGGACATGTTTCAAAAACTTGCGGGCATCCACAAACACCGCATGTCCGCCAATCGGCTTCTGAACCGGAATTCCCCACCCAATCAACCTGTTTCCCAGATACTCTACCTGTTTAACGCGGTTCTCCAGGTAATGATCGTCGGTTACTTCATTCAAACCTACAGAAAGAGCATTCATATCGCGGCCTGCCATTCCTCCGTATGTATTAAAGCCTTCGTACATAATATTGAAAACCGAAGCATTTTGAAACAGCTTCTCGTCTTTCATGGCAATAAAACCACCAATATTTACAATGCCATCTTTCTTGCTGCTCATCGTCATTGCATCGGCATACGAAAACATTTCAGCCACAATTTCGCGAATCGACTTATCGCCGTATCCCGGCTCCCTTTCTTTTATAAACCAGGCATTTTCAGCAAAACGTGCCGAGTCGAATACCACTTTTATCCCGTATCGTTTGGAAAGCTCATAAACATCTTTCAAATTCTGCATCGAAACCGGCTGACCACCCGAAGTATTGCAGGTGAGCGTTACAATGACCATCGGAATCTCCTCCTGGTGGTACGACGAATAAACGCTCTCCAGTTTTCTGAGATCGACATTTCCTTTAAACGGATGAAGCGATTCAGTATCAAAAGCCTCATCAATAGTACAATCAATTGCCGAAGCCTTTCTGAATTCGATATGCCCTTTGGTGGTATCAAAATGACTGTTTCCGGGAACTACATCTCCGGCTTTTACCAATACCGAAAACAAAACATTTTCGGCTGCCCTCCCCTGATGTGTGGGAAGAAAATACTCAAATCCCAAAATATCGCGGATGGCATTTTTCAGATGATAATACGATGACGAACCGGCATAACTTTCATCCCCCGTCATCATGGCAGCCCACTGGTTATGGCTCATGGCGCCGGTTCCGCTATCGGTAAGCAAGTCGATAAAAACCTGCTCACTTTTAAGGTTAAATAAATTGTAATGTGCCTGTTTTATCCACTCCTCGCGCTGTTCGCGGGTACTCCTGTAAATGGGTTCCACCATTTTTATTCTGTACGACTCTGCAAAAGGTAATTCCATGTCTGAATTCTTTTAAATATTAAACTTTAGAGGATGAATGAGGGAATAATAGAAAAAAAGAATGCTATAAACATGGAAACGCATCCCTGTTTTTAATATTCAGGTAGCTGCGGTTGTGAAGAAATATGGCAAGTAAAAACTTAAACATGCCCAAAGGTAAAAAGCTTTCAGGCAATTCTAACAGGACAAATATCAGTTTTACAAGTATTTGAACATCATCTAAAAAAACCACTACTTTTGCGAAAGGAATTAAAAACTACAGAAAATGGGAAAACTGGCATTCGAAGCGGTAATTTTTGACATGGACGGAGTGATCACCAAAACAGCCATTACCCATGCAGCGGCATGGAAAAAGATGTTTGACGAATTTCTTCAGAAATGGGCAGCGGAACACAACAAAAGTTTTGAGGAATTCACCCAAAATGATTATCTCGCTTATGTTGACGGAAAACCCCGTTACAAAGGCGTTGCCTCCTTTCTCGAATCCAGAAGCATTTCCTTACCGTTTGGCGATCCTGCCGACGAAGCCGGAACAGAAACGATTTGTGGCCTTGGAAACCGCAAAAACCACGCTTTTAACGAGGTGATTGCACGCGATGGTGTGCAGGTCTACGAATCGACAGCAAAGCTACTGGAAGATCTTAAAGCAGCTGGAATAAAGCTGGGAGTGGCTTCATCGAGCAAAAACTGTGCACCGGTTCTTGAAGCGGTTGATTTATTATCAACATTTGGAGCCCGTGTTGATGGTGTAGTTTCGGCAGAACTGGGATTACACGGAAAACCGGAACCCGATATTTTTATCACCGCCTGCGAAATGCTGGGTTCAACTCCTGCAAAATCGATTGTCGTTGAAGATGCTGTGTCAGGAGTTCAGGCCGGCGCAAAAGGTAATTTTGGGTTGACACTGGGAATTGCACGCGAAAACAATGAAAAGGAACTCGCCGAAAACGGAGCCGATTTCGTGGTAAGCGATTTGGAAGAAATAAACGGAATAGTTGGCCTGAACCAACTCTTCCTAAAAAACCAGGCCTAGCAAAAGAAGTTTACTGAACTTCTTCTACACTTTTCTGCAAAAAATCACGCGTATAGTAATCCTGGTCTACGATTTCACCGTTCCAAACCACAATGTCGAGATCCATGGTTCGGGGCCCGAATTTTGGCCCGGTCCGGTCGCGTCCGAGTTGATCTTCAATCGATTTTAACAACTTCGTCAGATCCTTCCGGTTACGTTCCGTATTAATTTTCACCGCACCATTGGTATAATCGGCCTGATCGACAATCCCCACGGCTTTGGTTTGAATCATTTCCGACACTTTCACCACCTCCACCTTTGCGCGAAGTATCTCCATCATTTTGGGGATGTTGGTCTCAGCATCGATGTTGGAACCGATACCGATAATCACCGTATTCATCTTTTTGCCTCCATTTCAAGCGAAACTGATTCTGCGAAGCGAAGCGCATGCGGTTTATCCACCTCCACTTTTGCCCGGATCACGCGTTCGTCTTCCATTACCAGATCAAGAATATTGCGGGTCAACACTTCGAGCAATTTAAACCTACCCTCCTGAACAAATACAATTATTTTTTTGGTGATGGTTTTGTAATCAAAAATGCCGTCAGGTTCATCTGACTCCAGCGCTGAAGCCGGTATATCCGTTTCAATTTCAATATTAATCACCACATCCTGTTTGTTGACCAACTCTTCAGGATTAAAACCGATATAGGTTCTTATCAGCAGGTTTTTTACACGTATTATCGCCATTTATTCAATGTTTTTTCCAAGATTTTCGCCACCGTCAGCAAATAAAAGTTGCCCGGTTAAATGATTGTTCTCCAGAATAAAATCAATACTTTTCAGAATCGGGTCCACGCCACCCGGCTGTTTCATTGGGATACTCTTAGCCAGATTTTGCAGGTAGTTTTCATCCTCATCTGCCGGCGCTAAGGTAACACCTGGAGCAATGGCATTCACCCTGATTTCGGGAGCAAACTCCAACGCAGCCATTTTGGTTAATTCCCACAAGGCCTTTTTCGACAGGGTGTAAGCAGCAAAATTGGAAGTGTTTCCGGTAATTCGGGTATCCACAAAATTGATGATGTTCCCTTTTTTACAGTACACTGAAAAATCGCGCGTCAGGAAAAAAGGAGCTTTCAGATTCACATTCATCTGGCTATCATAAAGCCTTTCGGATGTTTCGCGCAGATAGCTTTTATCAAAAACGGAAGCATTGTTGACCAGCAAATCAAAAGGCCCCGATTTTGCAACGATATTCGGAATAAGGCTTTCCACCTCATGGTTATTGCTCAAATTGGCAGTAACCGACGAAAAAAGCTGTGTCGGATAGTTATCACCAAGTTCCTGCACAAGCTCAATGGCCTCTTCTGCCGAACGATTAAAATGAATGATTACATTCCATCCGTTTGCGGCCAGATGTTCCGAAATAGCTTTACCAATTCGTTTGGATGCGCCTGTTATGAGTGCTGTCGGATTCATGTCTCTAAGTTACCCAATCTTCGGCAAAATAACAGGCATCTCTCCTCTTGGTTCAAAAAAAGGCCCGAAAAACGGACCTCTCTATTCTATTTGAAATTTCTTAGCTGTTGTATGAGTTCAGTTTACTCAGATACTTTCCAATGATATCGAACTCAATGTTGATGACCGATCCCTCTTTAAAAGTATGAAAATTAGTCACTTCGTGCGTGAACGGAATGATTGCAACCTGGAAAGAATTGTCTTTTGAATTCACCACTGTGAGGCTTACTCCGTTAACGGTTACCGATCCTTTTTCAACGGTCATGTAACCCTGTCTTGCCTTTTCAATATCGAAATCGTATTCAAAAGTGTAGTACCAGCTGCCATCAGCTTCTTCTACTTTTTTGCACACAGCTGTCTGATCCACATGACCTTGCACGATGTGCCCATCCAAACGGCCATTCATCATCATGCTGCGTTCAAGATTCACTTTCGAACCGACGTCCAGCAAACCCAGGTTCGACTTCAAAAGCGTTTCCTTAATGGCTGTCACCTTGTATTTTTTTTCCGCTTTATCAATCCAAACAACGGTTAAACAAACGCCGTTGTGCGACAAGCTCTGATCTACCTTTAATTCATCGGCAAACGAACAGGTCAGCGTAAAATGAACGTTTTCCTGATCCTTTTCGATGGCTACTACTGTTCCGTATTCTTCAACTATTCCTGAAAACATAACTAGTTTAAAGTTTAGAGTTTAAAGTTCAGAGACTCTCTTACTCAGTTTATTTTTTCAATGTTACAACGAATAAAATACCTTCGTCAATCATCAATCGTTAATCATCATTCTAAAATCTGCCTTTATTTAAGGCTCCACTCTACCCCGTCTTTGGTATCTTTTAATTCAATCCCGAGCGCATTCAGATCGTTACGAATCTTATCTGCTGTTGCCCAGTCTTTGTGCGCTTTTGCTTCGGTACGCAAACTAATCAGCAACTCCATTGCTCCTGCCAAAACCTGGTTATCTCCCGAATCGGAGGTTTGTTCCTCTTTCAAACCCAGCACATCAAAGATAATGGCATGATAAAAGCTTTTCAGCTCTGTCAGATCGTTTGCCGAAATCTTCTCGTTTCCGGCTTTTATTGAGTTGATCATTTTGACGCCATCGAAAAGATGAGCAATCGCAATCGGACTGTTCAAATCGTCGCTTAAGGCAGCAAAACACTTTTCTTTTAACGCGGCCACATCCACAGTCGATACATCGGAAGCACTTAATTCGCCCAAAGTTTTAAGCGAGCTCATCAATCGCTCCAGACCTTTCTCCGACGCCTGCAAAGCTTCGTTAGAGAAATCGATGGTGCTGCGGTAATGCGCCTGCAGAATAAAGAAACGGATCGTCATGGGCGAATACGCCTGCTGCAACATGGCGTGTTTTCCCGAAAACAGCTCTTTAAGCGTAATAAAATTCCCCAGCGAACGCGCCATCTTTTGCCCGTTGATGGTAATCATATTGTTGTGCATCCAGTACCTTACCGCTTCCCGGCCGTTACAGGCTACGTTTTGTGCAATCTCACATTCATGGTGCGGAAAAGTTAAATCCATACCTCCCCCGTGAATATCAAATTGTTCGCCGAGGTATTTGGTACTCATCACCGAACATTCGAGGTGCCAGCCCGGAAAACCTTCGCTCCATTTCGACGGCCAGCGCATTATGTGCTCCGGCGATGCCTTTTTCCACAAAGCAAAATCGAAAGAGTTTTTCTTTTCACTTTGTCCGTCAAGCTCGCGCGTATTGGTTTTTATATCGTCCAGGTTACGGCCCGACAAAATCCCGTACCTATATTTCTGGTTGTATTTTTCCACGTCGAAATACACCGACCCTTTGGATTCGTAAGCAAAACCATTGTCGAGGATTTCCTGAACCATTTGTTGTTGCTCAATAATGTGGCCGCTCGCACGCGGTTCGATGCTCGGAGGCAACACGTTCAGGTTCTCCATATTGTGAACAAACGAGTTCATGTATTTCTGAACCACTTCCATGGGTTCCAATTGTTCGAGTCTCGCTTTTTTGCCGATTTTATCTTCGCCGCTTTCTTCTGACTCGTTTTCCAGGTGACCCACATCCGTAATGTTCCGGACATAACGTACTTTGTAACCTAAAAAAGTAAGGTAGCGAAACAAAAGGTCGAAAGTGATGTTCGGACGGGCATGTCCGAGGTGCGAATCGCTGTAAACCGTAGGACCGCAAACATAAAGTCCCACTTTCCCTTCCACCAGCGGTTTAAATTCTTCCTTTTTACGACTTAAAGTATTGTAAATAAATAATTGATTTCCCATAATATTTATGAAATCGAATAATGGTGCAAAGGTAAGATAAATGAAGGATTTTCAGGTCAAATCTATGTACTGCAATCTCCTTACCCCTGAGTAGTTTCTTCAGCAGTTGTGTTTGTTTCGTTTGACACCTCTACCTTGTTGAAATACTTGCGGTAAAATAACAAAATGGCGAAAATGCCAACTGTAATCGACGAATCGGCAATATTAAACACCGGGCGGAAAAAAATGAAAGGGTCTCCTCCCACACTGGGTACCCATTCCGGATAACGCCCCTCGATCAAAGGAAAATAAAACATGTCCACCACTCTGCCATGCAGAAAGCTGGAATAGCCACCTTCAGCAGGAAAAAGCGATGCTACCTGCCCGTAACTATCGTTAAAAATGAGTCCATAAAATAAGCTGTCGATGATGTTTCCGATGGCACCTGCAAAAATCAGCGAAATACAAACGATGAAACCAAACGGTACTTCTTTGCTTTTCGCCAGTTTAAAAAGATACCAACCAATGGCAACCACTGCCAGAATGCGAAATACACTCAAAAACATTTTCCCGTATTCACCGGCAAACTCGAAGCCAAAGGCCATTCCGTTATTCTCCACAAAATGAAGGATAAACCAATCTTTAAAAATGACGATTTCGTCACCTATGGCCAGGTTTGTTTTGATCCAGATCTTCAAAACCTGATCAACTATCAAAATCAAAAAAATGATTAGTAGCGCTTTTTTAGTCCGCGACATGTCTGTTTCATTAAAATAAAAAGCTCTCCGAATGTCAGTTCACGCTGGTTTCGAAGAGCAAATTAAAATCTTTTTTCACTTCCTCAGCCTTGACTGTTTTTAGCATCGATACTAAGCGTTGCATGAGGAACAGCCCGCAATCTTTCTTTTGAAATCAGTTTGCCTGTTTCCCGACAAACACCATATGTTTTGTTTTCGATACGAACCAAAGCAGCCTGCAAATGTTGAATGAATTTCTGCTGGCGTTGAGCCAGTTTCCCTGCTTCTTCTTTAGAGAGGGTAGCTGCTCCTTCTTCCAATACCTTAAACGTTGGCGAAGTGTCCGAGATGTCATTCCCATCTCCTTGAGTAATCGAATTCTTGTACATTTCGTAATCAGCCTGTGCTTTTTCAAGCTTTTTCAGGATGATCTCTTTGAATTCCATCAACTCCTCATCCGAATATCTGTTTTTAACTCCCATAGTTGTTGGGTTTTAGTTCATTTTCTATTTTTCAAGAAGCTCCTAAAGTAAAAAAAAAACCTATCATATCAGGTGCTTCTAAACATTATATTTCTACAACCTTTCGATTTCGATTTTGGCATTTACATCTTTGTCGATTTCCACCTCTTTTGCAAATACCTCATCTGCTTTATCTACAAGCTTCAACGCATCGGCAAGTGTTTGTGTACAGATGTATTCACGATGGTTTTCCAACGCCTCATTAAAGGCTTCATTTTTCTCAATCGAAAGCTTAATTCTATCCGTTACTTCAAAGTTACTTTCCTTGCGCAAATTCTGAATTTTATTGATGAATTCGCGGGCGATTCCTTCCTGTTTCAATTCTTCAGTAACATTGATATCCAAAGCGATGGTCATCTGCCCTTCAGTAGCTACTGTCCAGCCCGGAATATCTTCTGTCTGAATTTCAACATCTTCAAGCGCCAGCATCACTTTTTCGTCGCCAACGACCAGTTCGTATTCACCAGTGCTTTCAATGCCTGAAATGGTGGCCTGATCAAACTGATTTACCGCTGCAGCGATCTGTTTCATGATCTTACCGTATTTCGGCCCAAGAGTTTTGAAATTTGGCTTGATCTTCTTTTTAATCACCCCGGCAGTGTCGGTCAGAAATTCAACTTCCTTCACATTCACTTCTGCCAGAATTATACTCGAAACTGCTTCGAACTGTTCTTTAAAATGCGGATTTAATACCGGCACCATAATTTTCGCCAGCGGCTGACGCACTTTCAGTTTTTCTTTACGGCGCAATGCCAGAATCATCGACGAAGCTCGTTGAGCGATGTCCATTTTTTCTTCCAGGTCTTTATCGATCAGTGTTGCGTCGTACCCAGGGAAATCCAGCAAATGAACACTCTGATCGGCTTCTTTTCCGGTCACTTTGTTCAGGTCACTGAAAAGCAGATCGGCATAAAACGGTGCGATTGGCGCCATCAGTTTAGCCACTGTTGACAGACAAGTATAAAGCGTCTGGTATGCAGAAATTTTATCCTGTGAATATTCGCCTCCCCAGTAACGTTTGCGGCTCAAACGCACAAACCAGTTACTCAGGTTTTCAGTCACGAATTCCGAAATGGCACGGCCTGCACGGGTTGGCTCGTAACTTTCGTAGCTTTCGCCCACTTCTTTTACCAGTGAGTTGAGCAGCGAAATAATCCAGCGGTCGATCTCCGGACGCTGAGCCACCGGAATTTCTTCTTCGGCATATTTAAAGCCGTCAACATTGGCATAAAGCGAAAAGAAACTATACGTATTGTAAAGTGTTCCGAAGAACTTACGTTTTACTTCTTCTACTCCGGCAATGTCGAATTTCAGGTTATCCCACGGTTGCGCATTGGTAATCATGTACCAGCGCAGCGGGTCGGAACCATAATTCTCGATGGTTTCGAACGGATCGACTGCGTTACCCAGACGTTTCGACATTTTCATGCCGTTTTTGTCGAGCACCAGCCCGTTTGAAATAATATTTTTGAATGCTACCGATTCGTCGATCATGGTAGCGATGGCATGCAAAGTAAAGAACCAACCACGGGTTTGATCCACTCCCTCGGCGATAAAGTCGGCCGGGAATACACTTTTGAAATTTTCCTTCCACTCGAATGGGTAATGACGCTGCGCATAAGGCATCGCACCTGAATCAAACCAAACGTCGATCAGATCCGATTCGCGGTACATTTTCTGTCCGCTTGGCGAAACCAGAACAATCGGATCCACATGTGATTTGTGCAGGTCGATCTTTTCGTAGTTCTCCAACGAGTTGTCCCCCACTTCAAATCCATCAAACGGATTTTCGGTCATAAAACCGGCTTCCACTGATTTCTGAATTTCATTCATCAGCTCCTCTACCGAACCAATGCACAATTCTTCCTGAGCATCTTCGGTGCGCCAGATCGGCAGTGGAGTTCCCCAGAAACGTGAACGGCTAAGGTTCCAGTCCACCAGGTTTTCGAGCCAGTTTCCAAAACGCCCCGTACCCGTTGAAACCGGTTTCCAGTTGATGGTTTTGTTCAACTCCACCATCTTGTCTTTCACAGCAGTGGATTTAATAAACCATGAATCCAACGGGTAGTACAAAACAGGCTTATCGGTACGCCAGCAGTGTGGGTAACTGTGAACATGCTTTTCTATTTTGAAAGCCTTGTTCTCTTGTTTCAGCATCACCGAAATGTCGATGTCCACTGTCGGATCATCCTCATCCAGTTTATCGTCGTATTCGTTTTTTACCGGGCGACCGGCAAAGCCGTGGTATTTTTCGGTGTTGACATATTTTTCAACAAACTCGGGATCAAGGTCGATGGTCGGGTAGAAACGTCCCTTTCTATCTACCAACGCCTGCATTTTTCCATCGGCGTCTTTCACAACCAACGGAGAAATTCCGTGTTGTTTGGCCACGCGGTCGTCATCCGCACCAAAAGTAGGAGCAATGTGAACGATTCCGGTACCGTCTTCGATAGTCACAAAATCGCCAGTGATCACTTCGAAAGCTTTTCCTTCGGGTTTTACCCATTCGATCAGCTGTTCGTACTGAACACCTTTGAGTTGCCCGCCCGTATATTCAGCCAGCACTTTGTAAGGAATATTTTTATCGCCCGGATTGTATTCTTCCAATGCCATTTCGGCATTTTTTGCAGAGAAGTACACCGGGAAAAGATCTTTAGCCAGGATCAACGTAACAGGCAAACCGGTATACGGATTGAACGACCGAACTTTTACATAGTTAATATTGGGTCCAACACACAGTGCCGTATTCGATGGCAAAGTCCACGGAGTGGTCGTCCACGCCAGGAAGTACAGATCAGTATCCAGTCCTTCGAAAAGAAACTCTGACCGTTGGTTACGAATTGCCTTGAACTGCGCAATAGCCGTGGTGTCTTTTACATCGCGGTAACAACCCGGCTGGTTCAGCTCGTGCGAACTCAAACCTGTCCCGGCGGCCGGCGAGTAGGGTTGAATGGTGTACCCTTTGTACAACAATCCTTTTTGGTAGATCTGTTTCAGCAGCCACCAAACCGATTCAATATAGCGGTTGTCGTAGGTAATGTACGGATCGTCCATATTTACCCAGTAGCCCATTTTACGGGTGAGTTCTTCCCACTCGCGGGTGTATTTCATCACCTCTTTTTTACAGGCCTGGCTGTATTCTTCTACGGTAATTTTTTTGCCAATGTCGTCTTTGGTAATACCGAGCGCTTTTTCAACACTCAGTTCCACCGGAAGTCCGTGCGTATCCCAACCGGCTTTGCGGTGAACACGAAATCCTTTCATGGTTTTGTAACGACAGAAAATATCTTTGATCGCACGCGCCATTACGTGGTGAATGCCGGGCATTCCGTTTGCCGATGGCGGGCCTTCGTAAAATACAAAAGTGGGGTGCCCTTCGCGCGTGGAAATACTCTTGTGAAAAGTATCATCGTTTTCCCAACGCTCCAGCACATCTTTGTTGATTTGCGATAAATCTAATTGTTTGTATTCCTGAAATTTATTCCTCATATAATCACCTTCCTAATCTGCTGATTTTAAAAAATATGCAAATATAGAAATTTTTTTAGGGGCTGAACTCAAAAATGAGCTTAATGGCAGAATGTTACCTAATCCTTTTTCGATGAGCATCCGAATCAGATCGAGCCTTAAAAAACAAAAAGGCCCGGAAACCTCCGAGCCTTCTCAATATCTTTGAAACAAGGTATTATTCTACACCAAATTTATAGACGCAAATTGAGTAGTATTTGCTTCCCGGCTCCAAAATAGTCGATGGGAATTCGGGTTTGTTCGGACTGTCAGGGAAGTGCTGTGTTTCCATACAGAAAGCACCTCTGAATACATACGGAACACCTTCTTTTCCAACCGCCTTTCCATCCAGGAAATTACCGCCATAGAACTGCATGCCGGGCTCGTTGGTATACACTTCCATCGTACGACCGGTTTGCGGCTCAACTACTTTTGCCGCAAAAGTCAATCCGTCGGCAGCTTGGTTCAACACCCAGTTGTGATCGTAACCATTACCCAATTTCAGCTGTTCAAAATCGTCGCCGAGGCGGGCACCAATAGCTATCGGAGTTCTGAAATCCATCGGAGTTCCTTCTACCGGTGCAATTTCGCCGGTTGGAATCAACCCTGCATCTACCGGAGTGTAATTATCAGCATTGATCTGTACCACGTGCTCATTTACATCACCTTGTCCGGCACCTTTCAGGTTAAAAAACGAATGGTGGGTCAGGTTAACCGGGGTAGCCTTATCGGTAGTTGCCCAATATTCGATTTTAATTTCGTTCGCATCGGTAAGTTTATACTGAACTTTCACATCCAGATTTCCGGGATAACCCTCTTCCCCGTCGGGAGAATGATAAGTCAGCACCAGTGTTTGATCATCGGGTTGCTCGACATCCCAAACCACATTATTATAACCAACAATTCCACCATGCAATGCATTTTCACCATTGTTTTTGGCAAGTGTATAAACGGTATCATTAATCGTAAACTGACCATTGGCAATGCGGTTTCCATAGCGGCCAATCAACGAGCCAAAGTACTTCTCGCTGGTTTTCAAATATTCATCTATTGTATTAAAGCCTAAAACGATATCACCAAAGTTCCCTTGTTTATCGGGAGTCCATAACGAAACAACTTTCCCGCCAAAATTGGTAATTTGCGCGACCATTCCCTGGTTGTTTTTCAAGGTGTAAAGATCAATCGGTTTCCCGTCGTGCTCGACTTCGAAGTTTGCTTTGTCGATCAAAACAGGTTGTTTGGGTTGTGGTTGCGAACAAGAGAAAAGCAACATCAGTGCGAAAATAAACCAGGTATTTTTCATTTGTTTAAATTTAAATTGTGAAGGTATTCGATGAAGTTCGCTCAATTTATCAGAGCTACTTTCATCTTCATTTTTTTAATCGTTACTATTGACAAATAATTGAATTTTGAACGGAAAGTTAAAAGTACATTTAAACTTTTAAAGGAAAAACAATCATCCAAAAATCTAAACCCATGAAAACTATTTTTCTTCAAGTTTTTCTTTTCAGCGCCTTTTTTTTGTGTTTTGAAGGCTGTCAACCCAGTAAAGAAAAAATTCAAAAACCCAACATTTTGTTTGCCATTGCCGACGATGCTTCGTGGAAACACTTCGGCGCTTATGGCTGCCAATGGGTGAATACTCCGGCTTTTGACCGGGTGGCCAGCAACGGAATTTTATTTACCCGCGCCTATACTCCCAATGCCAAATGTGCGCCGTCGCGGGCTTGTATTTTAACCGGTCGCAACAGCTGGCAACTCGAAGAAGCCTGTAACCACTCTCCTCATTTCCCGGTCAAGTTTAAAACTTATGCCGAAGCTTTGGGTGAAAACGGGTATTTTGTGGGAAGTGTTGCCAAAGGATGGGCACCCGGAGATCCCGGAAAAACAGACGGAAAAAACCGTCAACTTACCGGCCCAAAATTTGATGAATTTACTACCACGCCACCAACCAGCGAAATCAACAAAAATGATTATGCCCGTAACTTTGAAGCTTTCCTGAAAGCAAAACCCGAAGGACAACCTTTTTGTTTTTGGTACGGAAGCACCGAACCACACCGCGGCTACGAATTTGAATCGGGAATAAAAAAGGGTGGAAAAAATACCGCTGAAATTGATGAAGTCCCGGCTTTTTGGCCCGATGTAGATATCATTCGAAAAGACCTGCTCGACTATGCTTTTGAAATTGAGTATTTTGATTCGCACCTTCAGAAAATGCTAGAAAAACTGGAAGAACTGGGTGAACTGGAAAATACAATTGTGGTGGTTACCGCCGACAACGGCATGCCTTTCCCAAGAATAAAAGGACAAGTATATGAATACTCAAACCACTTACCCCTGGCAATTATGTGGCCCAAAGGCATTAAAAATCCAGGACGAGTGGTCGACGACTTTGTCAATTTTATCGACTTTGCGCCTACGTATTTCGAGCTTGCCGGTGTTGATCCGGGTAACGCAGGAATGCAGCCAATATCAGGAAAAAGCCTGACCGATATTTTCAATTCAGAAAAAGAAGGAACGGTAAACCCCAATCGCAATTTTGTTTTGGTGGGAAAAGAACGCCACGATGTGGGCCGTCCGAACGATGAAGGATATCCCGTCAGAGGTATTCTTAGCGACGGGTTTTTGTACCTCCACAATTTCGAACCCGATCGCTGGCCGCTGGGAAATCCGGAAACCGGTTATCTGAACTGCGACGGAAGTCCAACCAAAACTTACATTCTGGATACCCGCAGAAAAAAAGGTGTGATGGAATACTGGCAACTTAATTTTGGCAAACGTGAAGAGGAGGAATTGTATGATGTTTTGAAAGATCCGTATTGCATGAACAACCTGGCCGCCGACACTAATTACCTGGAAATAAAAACCCGGCTGGAAACAGAAATGAAAGAAAAACTTACTCAACAAAACGACCCACGAATTTTGGGAAACGGCGATATTTTTGACAATTACGAGTATTCGGGTGCCGTGCGAAATTACTACAACCGTTACATGGGAGGCGAAAATGTTCCGGCGGGCTGGGTGAATAAAACAGATTACGACAAAGACCTGATGAAAGAATAGAAAGAAATTCTACCGGTTAAGTCGAAAAACGATGGCAGCAAGTATCCACAAGTGCCAGGTATCAAATTCCATAAGCTATCTGCTGAGTTGGTTTATAGTAAGCATAAAATGTTTCACGCGTTCCCGGTCTACCTCATTCTTCCAGTTTCCGTCCTTTTTCAGCGACGATCCGATAATAAATCCATCTGCCCAGTTCCAGTATTCGTGGATATTCCCGGCGTCGATACCCGAACCAATAAGTACAGGAATTTTTACCGAGCTTTTCACCTGTTTCAACTCCTCCAACGATGGTTTCTCCCCGGTTGAACTCCCGGTAACAATCACTCCGTCCGAAAGAAAAAACTCAGCTGCTTTAGCTGTTTCCGCAATCGAAACATCAGCCGACACTGCGTGCGACGAATGCTTCTTTTTGATATCGGTGAATATTTTCACCCGATCGGCACCAATTTGTTTCCGGTACCTCAGCAACGCTCCGGCATCGCTGTTCATCATTCCTTCGTCGGCTAAATGCCCGAAAACAAAACCTTCTGAACGAATAAAATCAAATCGGGCAGCCAGTGCTACGGCCAGTGCTGCTTTGTTGGCTCCAGCCAAAATTTGAATTCCCAGCGGTATTTTTACTACAGAACGAAGTGCACAGGCAATGGCTGTCATCGATGCTACAATCTCGGGCCCCACTTCGCGATTCAGGTAAGGGCGGTCGTGCATGTTTTCGATCATGATGGCATCCACACCTTCTTCCTGAAGAATCTCCGTATCAGCAAGCGCATTGGCTATCAACTCAGAGATAGATGCATCGCTTTTAGGTGTTCCGGGCAAAGCCCCCACATGCACCATCCCAATTATGCTTTTGTTCAGTTTCAAGGAGTATTTTTTTGATATCGGTTAAAATTAAACGTAATCCACTAAAATACCTCATTATTAGACAAAAAAGAAAGTGATTTTGTCTGAGTTGTTTCAGGCTGAATTTGTATTTTTGAAAGACAATCTAAATCCTAAATTCAATTGCCTAATGAAAACATTTAGCGGATTACTCGCGTTGGGAATCATCCTACTGATTACCTCGTGCCAGACAGAACAAAAAACCAACACCCTCACCAAAAAAGAAATAAAAGAGGGTTGGGAACTCCTTTTCGACGGAAAATCGCTCGACAACTGGAAAACCTTTAACGGGGGCCCGGTTGCCGGCTGGAAGATCGTAAATGATGAGTTACAAAATTCAGGCGTTGGCTCCGATCATGGTGGCGACATTGTTACCAAAAAAGAATATACCAATTTCGAATTGTACGTGGAATGGAAAATTTCTCCCAAAAGTAATTCCGGTATTTTTTATCATGTTCAGGAAGGATTGACCAACTCCATCTATGAATCAGGCCCTGAATACCAGCTAATTGACGACAAAGGCTGGCCCAACAAGATTCACAATGACCAATACACAGGAGCGAACTATGCGATGAATGCGCCCGAAAATGCTGAAGTAAAACCTGTGGGAGAATGGAATACCACCCGTATTATTGTGAATGGTCCGCATGTAGAACACTGGCTAAACGGCACGAAAGTAGTTACTTACGAATTATGGTCGGATGACTGGAACGCCAGAAAGGCTAACAGCAAATGGGCAGATGCCCCTGAATACGGGATGGGCAAAAGTGGTCACATCGGACTGCAGGACCACGGCGGCTTAACCATGTTCCGGAATATGAAAATCAGGGAAATTAAGGAGTAATTTTTAGCGACTTGTTGTGATTCATTGTAATTAATAGTTGTTTTCGTAAATGAAAAACAACAAATTACTATCTGTTACCATCAATTACAATTCTTTTATCTTTACCCCAAAATCGTAAAATATGGCAATTACCGCATTCAGGGGAATGAAGCCGTTCCCTCAACTTTTGTTTTCAGCTTTTGTAATTCTGGTTTGTTTTTTAACCTTCCTGATCCTGTCTCTGATAATTGCTGTACCTGTTTTTGGGTTCGATTCGCTACTGAATCTTCCCACACTTACCGACCTGGAAAATCCTGAAAGTCTGAACTTCCTGAAATACTTTCAAACCGTTCAGGCGATCGGTTTGTTTGTGCTTCCGCCGCTCATTCTCGCTTATCTTTACCAGGGAAGTGTATCAAAATATCTTTATCTGAATACATCGTTCCGGGGCTCAACTTTCCTGTTGGTAATTGTACTAATGGTTTTTATGATGCCCTTTATCAATTTCACCGCAGAATTAAACAGCCGCCTGTCGTTGCCCGGGTGGTTATCGGGCGTGGAAGAATGGATGCGGAACTCGGAAGATGAAGCGGCCCGTCTAACCGAAGCGTTTCTGGATGTAAAAACCATTCCCGGACTTGCATTCAATCTTTTTATGGTAGCTTTTTTACCGGCTATCGGTGAAGAATTGCTGTTTCGCGGAGTTATTCAGAAGATATTCACCCGGATGACCCGAAATCATCACTGGGGAATCTGGATATCGGCCATTCTTTTCAGTGCCATGCACATGCAATTTTTTGGCTTCTTTCCACGCATGTTTCTCGGTGCTGTTTTTGGATACCTCCTGGTATGGAGTGGATCGATGTGGCTCCCGATGCTGGGACACTTCTTAAACAATGCAATGGCTGTTATTGCCATGTTTTTGGTGAACAACGGAACCATTGGAGAAGGAATGGAAGATTATGGCGCTACAAGCTATTTTGCCGCAACCTTCAGTTTTTTGATTATCGCTGCTATTTTATACCTGATTAAAAAGGAAAACAATGCCAACGCGATTGTTGCCCGCGACATGGTGTTTTAGTTAAACTGCATAAACAAATCGCGCTGAACAAACCTGGGTTTTTCTTCTGCTTTTTCCGTCAAAGAAACCTCATTTTCTGTCTCCTTTGTTTGTTCAACGTTTTGCTTCTGTAGCAATTTTCTCTCTTTCCGGCGCAACACGTAAACAATACCAAACTCTTCGGCCAGATTGCGTTTTTCATCTTCTGAACCTGCTTCCAGTTCCAGGTGAGTTTCGATTTCGGTCCACAATTGAGAGATAAAGTCGTTGGTCGATTTACGCAACTGCTGCATTTTCTCGAAAGCCCTTAGCGTATTTCGTTTCAGGTTTTGCTGAAATATGGCTGCATCGCTAAATTCTTCCAATTTGAATTTTACCAACGCGATTGACGGACTGTAAATAGCGCTTCCGCCCTGACGAACCCGGTTTTGCTCACCATTCACCACAATCCTTCCCCATTCCAGTATTTCCTGTTCGGTGTTGAGTGAAGGAAGTTTTCCACCCATTTCCTGTAAATTCCCGTAAAATTTTAGTCCACCTTTTATTTCACCTCTTTCCGAAGCAAATAACAAAACCTGAATAAAATGGGAAAGATATAAACGTGCAGTTTCCTGCGTTGCCTTGTAATTTTTGTTATTATCCGACTGCTGCTTAATGTTCAGTTCGTAGTGCTTCAGAGCATTTTCAAACTGGGTTTTCACGTTTTGAAGCTCTTCTATCGAATGTTTGGCAAAAGGAATATTTCGGGTGGTAATTGTACTTACCTTATTTAGTGCTGCTTCCAGTGCACGAAGTCGTGCTTTGTCCGTTGTGGGTAATCTTCTGTATGGCATTTGTCCTACTTGTTTCTGCGAATTTAAAGAATCGGCAATCCAAATGCAGGTCTTCGCCTTCTAACTTATACACATCCGGTTGTGAATTATGTGCAAAAAAAGGCCTTCCCGGATGAAGAGAAGGCCTTTTGTCTATAATAAGTTAACAAACTATCTGCTCAAACGGGCTTTTAAATACTCCCTGTTCAGACGGGCAATATTCATGATAGAAATGCTTTTCGGACACTCAGCTTCGCAAGCGCGGGTGTTGGTACAACCGCCGAAACCAAGTTCATCCATTTTTGCTACCATGCTCATGGCGCGTGTTTTAGCTTCCACTTTTCCCTGTGGCAATTTTGCCAAATGAGAAACTTTAGCAGAAACGAACAACATTGCCGACGAGTTTTTACACGCAGCCACACAGGCGCCGCAGCCGATACATGCCGCAGCATCCATCGATTCTTCTGCATCTTCGCGGGCTACAGGAATTGCATTGGCATCGGGCACACCACCGGTATTAACCGATACAAAACCACCGGCCTGAAGAATTTTATCAAATGCACTACGGTCTACTACCAGGTCTTTAATTACCGGGAAAGCACGGGCACGCCAGGGTTCAATAGTGATGGTTTCGCCATCTTTGAACTTACGCATGTGCAACTGACAAGTAGTTACTTCTGTATCTGGTCCGTGTGGGCGTCCGTTGATGTACAGACTACAGGTTCCGCAAATACCTTCGCGGCAATCGTGGTCAAAAGCGATCGGGTCAATTCCTTTTTCAATCAGGTCGTTGTTTAAAATGTCCATCATTTCAAGGAAAGAAGATCCGGTCGAAATATTCTCGATCGTATAAGTCTCGAATCTTCCTTTGGATTTGGCATTCTTTTGCCTCCAAACTTTTATTTTGAGTTGTTTCAGAATTTTATCAGCCATTTCTTTTCGATTTTAAGATTAATAGATTTGAGTAGTGAGACTACTTGTAACTACGTTGTGTGAGTTTCACATTCTCAAAAACCAAATCTTCTTTGTGTAATACCGGCTCGTTGCCTTCTCCCTTATATTCCCAGCACGAAACGTAAGTAAACTGCTCGTCGTTACGTTTTGCTTCGCCTTCTTCGGTTGCCGATTCCAGGCGGAAGTGACCACCACACGATTCGTTCCTGTCGAGCGCATCACGAGCCATCAGTTCACCAATATCGAAAAAGTCGGCTACACGTCCTGCTTTTTCCAACTCAGGGTTCAGGTTATCCAGTTCTCCAGGGATTTTAACGTCCTTCCAGAACTCAGCCCGCACTTCCTGAATTTCTTTAATGGCTGTTTTCAAGCCTTCTGCATTACGGGCCATTCCCACGTATTCCCACATAATGTGTCCAAGTTTCTTGTGGAAATAATCAACCGGTTTTGAACCTTTAATATTGAATAGTTTTTCAATCCGATCGGTAACTGCTTTTTCTGCTTCAGCAAATTCTTTCGCATTTACATCGGTTTTTGGAGTCATGATTTCATCTGCCAGGTAATCACCAATGGTGTAAGGCAATACGAAATATCCGTCAGCCAGTCCCTGCATCAGTGCAGAAGCGCCCAAACGGTTAGCTCCGTGGTCAGAGAAGTTGGCTTCACCAATCGAGTATAAACCCGGAACAGTTGTCATCAGGTTGTAGTCAACCCAGGTTCCACCCATTGAATAGTGAATAGCCGGATAGATCATCATCGGCTCTTTATACGGATCAGTATCGGTGATCTTTTCGTACATCTGGAACAGGTTTCCGTAACGGGCTGTAATTACATCTTTACCCAGTCTTTCAATTGAATATTTGAAATCGAGGAATACAGCTTTTCCTTCGGCATTTACACCAAAACCTGCATCGCAGCGTTCTTTTGCAGCACGCGAAGCAACGTCACGCGGAACAAGGTTACCGTATGATGGATATCTTCTTTCGAGGTAAAAATCGCGGTCTTCGTCAGCGATATCGTTCGGGCCAATTTCGCCTTTTTGCAGTTTTACTGCATCTTCCTTTTTCTTTGGAACCCAAACACGACCGTCGTTACGCAACGATTCCGACATCAACGTCAGTTTCGACTGCTGATCGCCGTGAACCGGAATACAGGTCGGGTGAATCTGCACAAAACAAGGATTCGCCATTACAGCTCCTTTTTTGTAGCATTGCCAAGCGGCCGATCCGTTACTTCCCATTGCATTGGTTGAAAGGAAGAATACGTTTCCGTAACCACCTGTTGCCACCACTACGGCGTGTGCTCCAAATCTTTTGATTTTTCCGGTTACCAGGTCACGGGCAATAATACCACGTGCTTTTCCGTCAATTTTAACCACGTCCAGCATTTCGTGACGGTTGTACATTTCAACAGCGCCTTTGGCAATCTGACGGTTCAGCGCCTGGTAAGCACCGATTAACAACTGCTGTCCGGTTTGTCCGCGTGCATAAAACGTACGGCTTACCAACACCCCGCCAAAAGAACGGTTGTCGAGCAAACCACCGTATTCGCGACCAAACGGAACACCCTGTGCCACACACTGGTCGATAATATTTGGTGAAACTTCGGCCAAACGGTAAACGTTGGCTTCGCGTGCACGGTAGTCACCACCTTTAATGGTATCATAAAACAGACGGAAAACCGAGTCGTTGTCGTTCTGGTAGTTTTTTGCAGCGTTGATACCACCCTGCGCGGCAATCGAGTGCGCACGACGCGGGCTGTCCTGGTAACAAAATGCTTTTACTTTATATCCAAGTTCGGCCAGTGAGGCAGCTGCAGAAGCACCACCCAAACCGGTACCAACCACAATAATTTCCAATTTACGCTTGTTGGCAGGGCTCACCACTTTAATAGTCGCCTTGTGCTTGGTCCACTTTTCTGCCAATGGCCCCTGAGGTATTTTACTATCTAAAATGCTCATAATTCTTTCCTTTTTAATTGTACAATCCAAACATGAAATAAAGCGGGATAATCGCAAAACCAAGGGCAACTACTACGGCATAAATCTGGCCAACAATCTGCCATCTTTTTAACCAGTATTTGTTGTTTAACCCCAGTGTCTGGAATGACGACCAGAATCCGTGTGAAAGGTGCACTCCCAACAAAATACCACCAAGGATGTACAATACACACAGGGCAGTACTGCTCATAAAAGCTCCCGAAACAAGGGCATAGGTATTCTCCATATGCTCCCCGGCAACGAGTACTTCAGTGAGTGAAGGATCGCCGGTAAATTTAATCTTCACAAAAAAGTCGAGGATGTGGATGATCAGGAAAACCAGCACCAGCGCTCCGAGCACCAGCATGTTGCGCGATGCCCATGAACTGGCTCCACTCATGTTCTTTTTGGCATACTTTACCGGACGTGCTTTCCAGTTTTGGTACTCCAACGTGAACGACCATAAGATGTGAACTATGAATCCCAATCCTAAAATGGGTTCCATTACCTTGATAAGTGGGTTGGTAGCCATAAAATGAGCTCCCTGATTAAACAGATCACCACTGTCATCAAAAATAAGTAACAGGTTGAGCCCCAAATGGACCGCAATGAATACCATCAGGAAGAGCCCTGACAAACTCATTATGAACTTTCTTCCAATTGAGGCAGTTAAAAATTTGCTCATAATCTATTAATATTTTGGTTGATTTAATAACTCTTTAAAAGAGCAACACAAATGTAGACGAACACCTTTTTATCCGCAAAAAAGGCGTTCTAAAATAGCTAATTTAAAATGTTTCTACAAACAATTTAATTTTCGGTTTAAATTGGAGGCCGGAAGTCGGTTAAACAAGCGCAAAAGCCGCTGGTTTTTGTACGGAGGCATAAGAACCAATGCTTGATTTCATGAAAATTGAATGCTAATCCCGCACAGGGAAAACGCTTTTCTCCACTATTTTCGGGGGAGTTCCCGAAAGGCCCGGCTCCAATCGCGCAGGGAAAACTGATCACTTAAAGCAACCAGTTCCGTCGGGAGAAAATCGTCGTCGACTTTGGTTACCGAAACCTTATCGAATGTGCATTGAACTGCCGCAACTTTTTGCCCCGGCATCTTCACATAGCCTTTTATTCGATAGGCTTTGGGCGCCCATTCGTTCAAAAACGCAAGCAAGGCTGCCTCAGATACTTCTTTCTTCGTTTTTATAACCATCGAATTTACAGCAGGACGCGGCATTCCCTGTACTTCGTCAGGATAAAATTTGCTAATTGTACCAACTCCCCATTGAAAATCGATTTGACAAAACGAAGTCGATCTAATTTCTGCAAAGGGATTTATCTTTTTGATTTCTTCGAGAAGATTATCTGTATCATTCCGGGCAAGATCAGTTTTATTCACCACAACAAGGTCGGCCATCCGAAGTTGATGATTCACGCGCTGCCTCATCAAGCCCACCTTCCCAAAATTCCCGGCATCAACAATACAGCAGTTCGACGCCAGAAATACCTTTTCAGCAAGCTGTCCCGAAGAAAGCACTTCCGCCACCGATGTAGTATCCGAAAGCCCCGACGCTTCCACAATTACCACATCCGGTTGATGTTCATCAACAAAACGTTCAAGCGAACGGGAAAAATCCCCCAGCAGACAATCGCAAAACACCGATCCGTTTTTGAACTCCAGCAACTGAAAATTTCCTCCACATTTTCTCAGCTCCATCCCGTCGATATTCGAAGGGGCAAATTCATTCTGAACGATCCCGATTTTTAATTTCGACGCATTTTGTTCGATGATCCGTTTCAGAAAGGTGGTTTTTCCGCTTCCCAAAAAGCCCGAAACAATATGAAGTGGAATTTTATTCATCTTTTTACCGCTGTGTTTCTACATGAGTTCTCTGATAATTCTGTGGTTAATTTTCTTTTATTTACCACAGAGAGCATAGAGAATTACACCAAATTATTTTTTAACCTCTCTTCCCCCAACATCCAAATATGTTCAGGCGTTGTTCCGCAACAACCGCCGATAACATTCGCACCGACCCTTAGTAACTCCGGTACCAGCCTGGCCATTTCTTCGGGAGTTTCCGGGAAAAATGTTTCACCGTCCCGGTAAACAGGAATCCCCGCACTGGGATTTAGCAACACCGGAATATCGGGATTTGCTTTTCTGATTTCCTCAACAATTCCGATCATACTGAACATTCCGTTACCACAGTTGGCGCCTATCATATCGGCACCGGCTTCAATCAATGGGTTAACCATTTCTTCAGGGCTTACACCCATTATTGAGCGAAATTCCCCGGTTGCCGTTTTCCCGAACGTCATCGTACAAAAAACTTCACACCGTGTATTTTCCCTTGCCGCCCTGATCGCAATTTGTGCTTCGTCGAGATCGGTCATGGTTTCAATCAAAATCGCATCGGCGCCACCCGCTTCCAGGCCCAACACCTGTTCTTTGAAAGCTTCATATAGCTCCTCTTCACTCACGTCACCGGTTATGAGTATTTTCCCGGTTGGCCCAACTGATCCGAGCACGAACTTATCGCCGGCCGCTTTACGACTTAATTCGGCAGCGCGCTTATTCAGTTGAAAAACCTTATGGCCTAACCCATACTTCTCGAGTCTGAAACGATTGCCCCCAAAACTGTTGGTTTTTACCATATCGGCTCCCGCACTGATATAACTCGCCGCAATGTCGGTCACATCACAGGGATGAGAGAGGTTCCACTCTTCCGGACATTCACCGGGCTTTAATCCTTTTTGCTGAAGAAAGGTTCCCCAGGCGCCATCCGACACCAAAATTTTCCCTTGCTTTATTTGCTCAACGATTTTGCCCATTTTCTCAGCGTACTACCGAATTCAGGTATTCCACCAGTCCCTGCGGATCGGCAGCATAAGCGTTTGCTCCGATTCTGTCACAAAAGTCCTGGTTCACCGGCGCACCGCCCACTACAATAATAGCATCCGGAATCTCGGCTCTGATCGCCTTTGTAATTCTCTCCATACTCATCATGGTCGTGGTTAACAGCGCCGAAAGCCCGAGAATTGCATTCTGATGTTTCTTTAACGCCTCGATAAACGTTTCTGCTTTCACGTTCGTCCCCAGGTCAATAACCTCCCAACCGTTTCCTTCCACCATCATCGAAACCAGGCTCTTGCCGATATCGTGAAAATCGCCTTCCACCGTGCCGATTATAAAGGTTCCTTTTTGGGTGACTTGTCCCGATAAAAAATAGGGTTTGAGATGAACAAGCGCTTTACTCATCGCTTTGGCCGACATCAACACCTGGGGAACAAAAACCTTGTTTTCGCGAAACTTTATCCCAACATTCTCCATGCCGGGCATCAGTGCCTGGCTCAGAATTTCCTGTGTACTTATCCCTTCCATCAGTGCCTGCTGTGTAAGCTCGTCAACTCCGTCTTGTCCCTTCATTTCCACCGGGAAAGGCGCTTCCCGATTGATCTTTCCCATTTCAATGCACTCCGAAATTTTCTGAAGAATCTCTTTCATAGTTCTTACTTGCAAAAGTTTTGTATCTGATGTCTACAAATTCAATAGCCACATCCACCGCGAAAAGTACTATTTCCGCGACAAAAATGGAAATTATTACCGTATACGCTTACCGGCTAACATCTGACACATATTTTCTGAACTAAAATCTTTTGAAACACAACCAGAACGCACTAAAATGCCTGCTCCCCTTCAATCATTCACTCTATCCATCCTAAAATCTCTGAAAATGAAACAAAAGGTACAACAGTCCGGACAGCTCCCCAAACAAAAGAGTTCGTTGATCCACTTGTTAACGTCCTTTCATATATCTATATTTAATTCCAATTATCAAACCTAAACTATGAAAGCACTGATACTGGAAAACTACAATGAGTTGGTTTACAAAGATGTTGCTGAACCTGTTCCTGCAAAAAATGAAGTACTGGTAAAAGTAAAAGCCTGCGGAATTTGCGGTTCTGATGTTCATGGTATGGATGGCAGTACCGGCAGGAGAATACCCCCGATTATTATGGGGCACGAAGCTTCGGGGATTATCACGGCTCTTGGTAGCGAAGTATCAGGCTGGAATATTGGCGACAGGGTGACCTTCGATTCAACGATTTATCCGCTAAACGACTGGTACACTTTGAACGGTCATTATAATTTGAGCGAGAACCGGCAAGTACTTGGCGTGTCGCCCGGGACTTACAAAAAACATGGAGCTTTTGCTGAATATGTAACGGTGCCTGAACACATTCTTTACAAACTTCCGGACAATGTCAGTTTTGAACAGGCAGCCATGGTGGAACCCGCTGCTGTTGCGCGGCATGCCATTCATCAGTCTGGAATTCAACTGGGAGATAGTGCTGCTGTTGTTGGCGCCGGGATGATCGGTTTGTTCCTCGTTCAACTTTTGGCGCTTTCAAATCCTTCACCGCTTGTTGCTATCGACATTGACGATTCGAAACTGGAAATGGCAAAAAAATTTGGCGCTGAAGTGATTTTGAATTCAAATAAAGATAAATTGACAAAGGAAGTTTTAGCCCGCACGAATAATCGCGGAGTCGACCATGTTTTTGAAGCCGTTGGAATTAGCCCGACCGTTAATAATGCGATCGAAATCGTCAGAAAGGGAGGAAAAGTGGTGTTGGTTGGAAACCTCTCGCCCACCATCGATTTTCCGCTTCAAAGTGTCGTTACCCGCGAAATTAAAGTACAGGGAAGTTGCGCCATCAGGGGAGAATACGAAACCGTGCTTCAACTGATTGCCGCCGGCAAAATTAAGGTGGATGACATGATTTCGGCTGTTGCCCCGCTTTCGGAAGGCGCTGATTGGTTTAAACGGTTGTACAACAAAGAACCCGGGTTAAAGAAAGTTATTCTTGTTCCATAGTTCTTCCGTTCTATTCGAAAATGCCAAAATCACATAAATCCTAAAACTTCAATCAACTTGAAAAAAGAACTATACCATATTGCCATTCTGGGTTGCGGAAAAGTAGCTCATCTTCATGCGAAAGCCGTTCAGAATCTGCCCAATGCCCAACTTTCAGGTGTTTGGAGCCGAACACTTGAAACGGCGAAAAACTTTGCTTCAGAATACAACGTGGAAGCATTTACCGATATTTCAAAACTCATTTCTGATAAGAAAATTGATCTGGCTATTGTTTGTACGCCTCATCCTTTTCACCTCGGGCCAACGCTGGAAGCTGCCAAAGCCGGAGCAAACGTTTTGGTTGAAAAACCGCTGGCCTCAACACTTGCCGATTCCGATGAAATAATAAGTGTTTGTAAAAAGCACGGTGTTAAACTCGGAGTTATTAGTCAGCGGCGTTGGTACGAACCGGTTAAAAGAATTAAAAATGCGATTGAAGACGGCAAAATCGGTAAACCGGTTTTTGGAACCGTAAATATTCTCGGCTGGCGCGACAAAGCTTACTACGATGCAGATGCCTGGCGCGGAACCTGGAAGATGGAAGGTGGCGGTGTTCTGGTGAACCAGGCGCCGCATCAGCTGGATATCCTGCTCTGGTACATGGGCGAAATCGATGAAGTTTATGGCATCTGGAAAAACCTGAATCACCCGTATATCGAAGTGGAAGATACGGCACTGGCGATTATAAAATTCAAAAATGGCGGAATTGGCAACATTATCGTTAGCAATTCAACCAAACCCGGAATTTACGGGAAAGTACACATTCATGGCGACAATGGTGCTTCGGTGGGTGTTCAAACCGATGGCGGGGCCATGTTTATTGCGGGCATGTCGGGAATACTGGAACCTCCGGCAAACGATATCTGGACTGTTCCCGGCGAAGAACAACTCCTAAATCAATGGAAAGAAGAAGACGCTGCATTTTTCCAATCTGTCGATCCAATGGTTTATTACATGCAAAAACAAATTGAAGATTTTTTGACGGCATTAAGCAAGAACACCGAACCATTGGTAACCGGTGAAGAAGGACGAAAAACAGTTGAGTTGTTTACGGCTATTTACCGCTCAACACGTGATAATCAGCCGGTAAAATTTCCACTTCAGTCTGAAAAAGAACGAAAAGATATGGACGGCCGGCTGATCTAACTAATTTTAAGCAAACTAAACCTAAAAACGATGTCGACATTTTTTATCTTTTTTTTGGTCACCTCGGCAGTTGCACTCTTGCTTTTCATGGTGCTCAAATTAAAAATAAGCGCTTTTATCACCCTGCTAATCATCTCGATCTATGTTGGAGTTCTGACCGGAATGCCAGTGAAAAATATCCTTCAGAGCATTCAGGGCGGAATGGGTAGCACACTGGGTTTTGTAGCCACAGTGGTTGGACTGGGCGCCATTTTCGGCCAAATGCTTGAAAGTTCGGGAGGAGCTTTATCGCTCGCCCATTCGCTGGTGAAAAAGTTCGGTAAAGAAAAGGCAACCTGGGCAATGGTGATCACCGGTTTTATCGTTGCCATTCCTGTTTTTCTCGATGTGGGTTTTATCATCCTGGTTCCTATTATCTATGCTTTATCCAAAGACACCGGCAAGTCGCTGCTTTACTATGGAATCCCGCTTTTAGCCGGGCTTGCGGTTACTCACAGCTTCATTCCTCCGACTCCCGGTCCGGTAGCTGTTTCCGATATTCTGAATGCCCAGTTGGGCTGGGTGATATTTTTTGGCGTTATCCTGGGATTTCCAACGGCTGTTATCGCCGGGCCTTTCTGGGGAAAATACATTTCAAAGAAAATTCACATTTTGCCACCTGCTGAATTCTTAAATTCCTTCGACGAAACAAAAAAAGACAAAGATCTGCCTTCGTTTCGTGTTGTTGCCCTGATCATTTCAATACCACTCGTATTAATTTTACTGAATACCTTAACCTCACTTCTTGTTGAAAAAGGAGTGATCCAAAAATCGATGCTGACCGATGGTGTTGAATTTATCGGCCACCCGTTTACTGCTTTGATCATTGCCACTTTAATTGCGATTTATGTTTTATGCGTGAAACGAGGAATGCCCAAACAGACCATACTCGATCTGAGCACCAAAGCGCTTGGCCCGGCAGGAATTATCATTTTAATAACCGGAGCAGGAGGAGTTCTCAAACAAATACTGGTGGACTCAGGAATCGGTAAAATGATGGCAGAATCGATGGCAAATTCTGCCTTGCCACCTATCGCATTGGCCTGGATTCTTGCAGCCATTGTTCGGGTAACACAGGGTTCTGCTACCGTGGCGATGATCACAGCCGCAGGAATTATTGCACCCGTAATTAACGAATTGGGATTGAATGATCCTCAAAGAGCGTTGGTGGTTTTGTCCATTGCTTCTGGCGCTACCTTGTTGTCGCATGTCAACGACAGCGGATTCTGGCTGGTCGGCAAATATTTCGGGATGAACGAAAAACAAACTTTACAATCGTGGACCGTGATGGAAACGATTATTGCATTATGCGGGTTGGCTTTTACCTTGCTTGCAAGTTTATTCGTTTAAATTTGCAACACAGTCCTAAAAAAGTTTATTCATGAAATTCGAATTCAAACATTTCTCCGAGCTGACCACCGACGAGCTTTACGACTTACTACAGCTTCGTTCCGAAGTTTTTGTAGTGGAGCAAAACTGTGTGTACAACGATCTGGACAGTCACGACAAAGAAGCGATTCACCAGTTTCTGCGTAAAGACGGCATTATGGTTGCTTGTTCACGGCTTCTAAAACCGGGTTCGCGTTTTAACGATTGTTCCATCGGGCGGGTTGTTGTGAAAGAGTCGGAGCGCGGAACAGGAATAGGTATTGAGATGATGGAGGAAGCCAAAGCTTACATTTTAAAAGAATGGAAGGCCGATAAAATCAAAATCAGCGCCCAAAAGTACCTGCAGAAATTTTATGAAGATCTTGGTTTTGTCGTCATCACCGAAGAATACCTGGAGGACGGAATCCCTCATTTCGGGATGTTGCTGGAATACAAAAAACAGTGATACATGACCAAGAGTTTACTTCCTGTATTGTTGCTTTTGATTTTCGTTCAGCTGAAGACAAGCGCTCAGCATGAACCAACGAATCATATTTTCAACCTCATTTATAACCAACATTACGACTCGGCGTCGGTTCTGCTTGCTCAAAATAACACAATCGACGACTATTACCGGGCCGTTCTCGAAATTGATTTGAGTTATTGGAAAAATGTTACCGGCACCAACCAACCCAACTACTCTGCCTTTGAACAAACGCTGAACAAATACAACATTGAAGCGGCTGAAACCTTTCATCAAAAAGCCATTCGTTTAATCACGCTTTCGTATCAGCTACGTTATGAGCTGAAGCGCTTTAAAATTTTCAATGCCATTTCTACCCGGAAGAAAACATTAACGCTTTTCTTCGAGTTAAAGGATCATGCCTCGGCACTCCATTCAGATCAACGCGAATTATTTGACTTGTACAGCGCCTTGATTCTATATTTCGACAACTATTTAAAACCATTTTTCAGTAACGACAAAGACGAAAACATGCTGGCAGCACTTACCGAACTGGAAAAACTTTCCAGTTCGTCGGCCACAATTACATCTACCCTTTCTGCTTACTTTTTAGGAAAAATTTACCTGAGTTACGAAAAACAGTTTGACAAGGGAGCCTTTCATTTTAAATCGCTTAGCATGCATTATCCGGATAATCAAAAGTTCAGGGAACTGTACGACGAATGCATCAGCAAAACGACAAATTAATCCCACAAAGCCAGATAGGTATGATTGCGGTGAAACGTGCGGCGACGACATTTCGGACAAATTGCCTTTTTAAGCCGGTGAATATTGGTCAGCTTTAGCCGCGATTTACACTGGGAACACCTGAATTCTGTTTTGTGCACCACATTTTCTTCATCGTAAACCGTTACTTCAATTTTATCGTGCAGCGTTTTACAGCGCGGACATTTGTAAATCTGAAATCCGGCTTTTAGAAATAAAGGTCGGGTCTCCGACGCCAGTTTTTGCAGTAAACGGTGCGTTTTATAGTGAAATATCTGCATGGGTTGTTTCAGGTAGTCGCGCAGCGGTTGGGAGTGCACTAAAAAACCGTGCCCCTGTTTAAAATTCTCTTCGTAGCCGCAGTGATCGCACTGATAAGAATAAGCTTGTCCCATGTAACGATGATTTTCCTAAAGTTAAACATTTTAAGGCGGTTAAAAAATCCATTCAACTACATTGAAAGTAGTTTTACAACAGTATTTTGCCAGAACATTTTGAGTTTAAATTTGTAGTAATACTAACATTCAAAAACTGAAAATTTGAAATCGATGAAAACAATACTTACAGCCATGATGCTATTGACCATTGTTTCCACAAACGTCCGCTCACAGGAGTTGAACGTGGGAGACAAAACTCCTGAGTTTAAAACGCAGGCCGACGATGGATTGACCTGGGATTTGAAAAACTATGTTGGCAAAAAATTTATAGTGGTTTATTTCTACCCGGCAGCCATGACAGGCGGTTGCACCAAACAAGCCTGCGCCTACCGCGATTTTAAAAGTGAAATTGCATCGGCTGATGCCATGGTAGTGGGTGTTAGTGGCGACAACGTGGAAGGATTAAAACTGTTCAAAAAAGCAAACGATTTGAACTTTCCTCTTCTATCGGATGCCGGTGGCGAAATTGCAAAAAAATTTGGGGTACCCACCCGCGAGGGAGGCAGCATTACCCGCGAAATCGACGGACACGATGTTGACCTTGTCAGGGGAGTTACCGCCAGCCGATGGACTTTTGTTATCGGCAAAAACGGAAAGATCGTTTACAAGAACACCGAAGTGGATGCCACAAAGGATACCCAACAAATATTAGAATTCATCAAAAACAATTCTTAACTTAGGAATTGATTTACAAACCCACTTAAAGATTGTGATAATGAAAAAACTAGCATTCCTATTCTTGCTTGGCTTTGTATTGATGTTTTCGTACAAAGCAAAATCCCAGGCCGAAGTAGATTTCTCAAAAACGTTAACTGTGTGGCTTCCTGTCTCCAAAGGTTCAGCAGATAAAGAACCATTTGTTGCCCAAAGTTACACTACAGTTTTATCGGCTTCAGGGAACATTACAAAAATAGCCTGCTTTCAATTGCCGGAAGGTCATTTTTTGATCCCGAAAAACGGCATGAATTACATCGCATTGACCCATCCGCTAACACTCGATGACGAAGGAAAAGTCACTGCATATATGGTTGACGACAATGTAAAAATCAATAGTAAAGGAGAGTTCCGGGTGAGGTTTCATTCGAACGGTGCCGGAAATGTTTTTCCGAACTGGAGCTGGTAAAAGCTAATTTTATATTTAGATACTCAGGGAGCATTATTGCTCCTTTTTTTGTTCCCAGCTTTCAGGTAAAAACTATATTTGCGAAAAATTTTGGTTTTGGAAACCAACCTGTTTCTTAAATATTTCGAAGGGCATCCCGGCTTTTCTAAAGTAGAAAAAAAGCTGCTTGTCCCCCCGGGTGAGAAAGTTCACCTGCAGGGGCTTATTGGCTCTGCCAAAACCATTTTACTCGCCAAACTTTTTCAAAACACCGGTAAAAATTTTGTAGTACTGCTCAACGACCGCGAAGAGGCAGCCTACTTTTACGACGACCTGAACAACCTCGGACTGTTGGAGCAAACGCTGTTTTTTCCCTCATCGTACAAGCGTTCGGTGCAATACGATCAGCCCGAGCAGGAAAATATTGTTCAACGCACCGAAGTGCTCAACCTTTTATCGAAAAAGGAGAATTCGTATGTGCTGGTGTCGTACCCCGAAGCTTTGGTTGAAAAAGTAATCTCGAACGAAAGCCTTGAAAGCAACACCTTACAGGTAAAAATCGGAGACAAACTTTCGATTGAATTTGTGAATGAGTTTTTGTATGAATACGGATTCGAACGCGTTGATTTTGTGTACGAACCGGGACAATTTTCGGTACGTGGAAGCATCGTTGACATCTTCTCTTTTTCGCACGAGGATCCCTACCGCATCGACTTTTTTGGCGACGAGATTGATTCGATCCGCAGTTTCGACATCGAAAATCAGCTCTCGAAAAAACGACTCGAGAAAATAACCATTGTCCCCAATATTCAGAACGCTGAAATTGAAGGAAGCAGGGTGTCGCTGGCTCAATTTATCCAGGATAATCCGCTGTGGTTTGGCAACGATCTGAACATTTTTTTCGACCGTATGTCCGACATTCACCGGCAAACCCTTGTCAGCCGCGAAGAAGAGGATTTCTCCGGGCTGATCATTTCAGGCAATGAACTGGAAAAAGATTTGGCCGCGTCGACGGTTTTTGATTTTGGAATTGCCCGGGCCTTCAAACCCAACGAAATCATCAGTTTCTCGAACTCGGTTCAGCCGGTTTTCAATAAAAACTTCGAATTGCTGGGCGCCAACCTGGTGGAACACCAAAGCAACGGTTACGAACTTTTTATTTTGTCGAGCCAGGAAAAACAATTCGACCGACTGCAAGCCATTTTCAGGGATACCAATATTCGTGTGCACTTTAATCCGGTTGATTTTATTTTGCACGAAGGATTTATCGACCACGACATAAAAGCCTGTTTTTATACCGACCATCAAATATTTGAGCGTTACCACCGGTTTAAGCTTAAAACCAGGAAAGCGCAGCGCGAAGCGATTTCGCTACAGGAAATAAACAAGCTTCACCCGGGAGACTATGTGGTTCATATCGATCACGGAATCGGAAAATTTGCCGGACTGGTAAAAACCGACGTAAATGGCAAAATGCAGGAAGCCATCCGCTTGGTGTACCGCGATAACGACTCGCTGCTGGTGAGCATTCATTCGCTGCACCGCATCTCGAAATACAAAGGGAAAGACGGGGCCGAGCCCAACATCAATAAACTGGGAACCGGTGCCTGGCAAAAAATGAAAAACCGCACCAAGGCAAAAGTGAAAGACATTGCCAAGGAGCTGATTGCCTTGTACGCCAAAAGAAGAGCCGAAGAAGGCTATGCCTTTTCGCCCGACTCGTACCTGCAAACCGAGCTCGAAGCTTCGTTTATATACGAAGACACGCCCGATCAGGAAAAGGCAACTTCGGCGGTAAAAAGCGACATGGAAAAAACGATCCCGATGGACCGCCTCGTTTGCGGCGATGTGGGTTTCGGAAAAACAGAAGTCGCCATTCGTGCTGCATTTAAAGCAGTAGCCGATAGTAAACAGGTAGCTGTTTTGGTTCCCACCACCATTCTGGCGCTACAACATTTTAAAACCTTCTCTGAACGTCTGCAGGATTTCTCGGTGAAAATTGATTACGTAAGCCGCTTAAAATCGACTGCCGACATAAAGAATTCACTCAAAGAGGTAGCCAGCGGAAAGACCGACATTATCATCGGAACACATCGACTGGTAAGCAAAGACGTGAAGTTCAACGATCTTGGCCTGCTGATTATCGACGAAGAACAGAAATTTGGAGTTTCGGTAAAAGAAAAACTGAAAGAAATAAAAGTAAATGTTGATACACTGACACTTACTGCTACTCCAATCCCAAGAACCCTTCAATTTTCGCTGATGGGAGCACGCGATCTTTCCATCATTCAAACGCCTCCCCCCAACCGTTATCCCATCGTAACAGAAGCTCATGGCTTTAACGAGCAAATGATTCGCGAAGCCATCGAATTCGAGCTCGACCGTAACGGGCAGGTTTTCTTTATCCACAACCGCGTACAAAATATTTTTGAGGTGGAAGATGTGATCAAGCGAATTGTGCCGGGCGTGAAAACAGTGGTTGGCCACGGGCAAATGGAAGGCCCGAAACTGGAAAAAGTGATGCTCGATTTCATCAACGGCAAGTTTGATGTTTTGATCGCAACCACCATTATCGAATCGGGACTCGATATTCCGAATGCCAACACGATTATCATTAACAACGCCCAAAACTTCGGATTGAGCGAATTGCACCAGTTGCGCGGACGGGTTGGAAGATCGAATAAAAAAGCATTTTGTTACCTCATCACACCTCCGCTGTCTTCCTTAAGTCCTGAATCCCGAAGAAGAATTCAGGCCATTGAGCAGTTTTCGGAACTGGGCAGCGGATTTAATATTGCGATGCAGGACCTCGATATTCGTGGGGCCGGAAACATGCTGGGAGCCGAACAAAGCGGATTTATCGCCGACATTGGATTTGAAACCTATCACCGTATTCTGAACGAAGCTATTCAGGAATTGAAACAGGAAGAATTCAGCGATTTATTTGCCGAACAGGATGACAATCAATCACAGGCTTTCCTGAAGCTAAAATACGTGAACGACTGCGTAATCGACACCGATATGGAATTACTTTTCCCGAGCGATTACATTCCTGGGAATTCGGAAAGAATGCTGTTGTACCGCGAACTCGACAACATCGAAGATCATGAACAACTCGAACTCTACAAAAAGGGATTGATCGACCGGTTTGGTGCCCTGCCCGCCATGAGCCGTGAATTGCTGGACGTGCTCCCATTACGTTGGAAAGCGATTGAACTCAGCATGGAAAAAATCATCCTGAAAGAGAAAAAAATGATCTGCTATTTTGTTTCCGATCAACGTTCCTCGTTCTACCAGTCGGATACATTTGTCAGAATCGTTCAACACATCCAAAAGGGAAAATCAAAGGGCAAAATGAAAGAAGCCAACGGAAAGCTCACGCTTACTTTTGCCAACATCCCCAACATTGAAACGGCCGACTACATTCTAAAAGAGATCATTAGTGACGTTTTCCCAAGCAGTTAGACGGTACTGAAAAATTTTTTCTCGAAAAATTGGTTATTCCTACGCAACCATATCTCAATTGGTGCATCTGTGTATGCAGAGACTGGAAATGTAAGATAATTCTTACTTAATTTGTAATTAAATAAAATCTTAATCAAATGATTACTATTCAGAAAATTGGAAAGTTATTAATGATGTTCCTGATTGTTGCAGGAATGGCTTCTTGTAATGATGACGAAACCGAACCTTTTACTGCTTACGGAGAAGTACTGACAATTAAAAAACTGGTAAACGACACAGTACATTATGCCAGGGCATATTATGTTTACGGCAACTATCCGATGAGCTCAGCCACCATTACACTCCCCGAGGGAGGAACAAAGGATCTGACGAGCTATGAATCCAACAAGCAAACGTACTATGAAGAACCTGCCGCAGCTGACTATTCAAAGGACGCACTGGAATTTGGTGATTTCTCGTTTACCGTTGTTAACGAAGGTATTGAACATACACTGGCCGAAACCACAGAAATGGGAACACTCGAAATTCCTGAAATTACTGAAGTTACTGTAACTACCGGTTCAGGAATTATAACCGTAAAGTGGGATAAAGTAACAGATGCGGACAATTATGTCGTTCGCTTAAAAGACGACGAAGGCGCTATTGCATTTGTCGGCACGAGTTTGTCGAGCTCTGCTGTAACATTCCAAATAGCTGCGGGCACCGGAACGTTCGCCAAACAACTGGTTTCGGGAGATACATACACTCTCGAACTGCAGGCTATCCAATATGAAAGTACAGCAACGGCTTCTAATTACTGGTACAACATTGAAGAAATTTCAATTGCAAGCCAGAATTTTGTTTGGGAATAGACACCACAAAAGAACGAGCATAAAACCAGCTGAAATTCAGCTGGTTTTTTTATTCTCCAAATCCGAACTACTATCTTTCTAGTATTTTTATTAAAAGAATAGTTTGAGAATTAATTTTACTTACTATATTTGTAGTAGCTAATATTTTTTTGAATGAAGACACTTACAAAAGCCGAAGAGCAAATTATGCATATCCTCTGGAAACTAAAAGAGGCAGTAGTAAAACAAGTTGTAGACGAATTTGAGGAGCCCAGACCGGCTTATACCACCGTCGCTACCGTTCTAAAGGTGTTGGAGAAAAAAGGTTTTGTGCAAAGCAAAAAAGTAGGCAATGTAAATCTCTTTTATGCCGAAGTAAGCAAACAGGAATACACCCGCGTTCAGTTTGGTTCTTTACTGAAAAACTACTTCAACGGCTCGTTCCCTAAAATGGCCACCTTTTTTGCCAAAGAGAACAACCTGAGCCTCGAAGAACTGGAAGAAATTATGAAAATTACAGAAGAGGAGATCAAAAAAGAGAAGGAAGAAAAACCATGGAAACGCTATTAACTTATTTAGTCAGTGCCTCGGCCGGTATTGTACTGTTCTATTCAGTTTACTGGCTGTTCCTTCGAAAAGAAACTTTCCACCAGGCTAACCGCTTTTATCTTTTGGCGGCCCTGGCTACCGCGGCGCTCCTGCCGGTTTTCCCCCTCCAATATAACGTTTTAGCCCAGGCCGGCACCAATGCACCGGTTCGTACCATTGCCGACACTTTTAAAAATATCCCCATTACAGAAGCCATTAACGATAGTGGTACGGTTTTCAGTTGGCAACACGCACTTCTGATTGTCTATCTCACCGGAGCAGCCATTTTCATGCTACGACTAATCATACAAACCGGCGTGTTATTGTCGCTGATGATCAGACACCGGATGAAATCGCTGGAAGGTGTCAGAATTATTGAAAATGAGAAATACGGTCTCCCTTTCTCGTTTTTCAATGTAATATTTATCAATCCGAAATTTCACACACAGGACGACCTGCCGGAAATTCTGGCTCACGAAAAAGTGCACATTCGTGAGAATCACTGGTTCGACCTGCTTTTTATAGAACTGTTAACAGTCATCTTTTGGTTCAACCCATTTATTTGGTTCTTTGAACGATCCATTAAACAAAACCACGAGTACCTGGCCGACAAAGGTGTTCTTGCGCAGGGACACACTGTAGCCCGCTACCAGGCTTTATTAGTAAACCAGTTAATGGGCATGCAGATTATTGGCATCACCAACAACCTGAATTTCGCCCTTAACGCAAATCGATTAAAAATGATGACGAAAAAGAGAACGCCGCACATACGCGGAGTAAAATTTATGTGGGCATTACCTGCCCTTGCGCTTCTGTTGTTTGCTTTTGCTGAACCGGAATATCAAGCTCCCATTCAAGAACAGGAGACCGGTGAAGTAGAAGCAAGCAAGTTGATTTCACAAAAAACCATCAAGCTAAATGGTATGGTTACGGATGAAAATGGTGATCCAATGCCCGGAACATCGGTAGTTGTTAAGGGAGGAACTGTTGGAACTGTAGTTGACAGAGATGGCACATTCTCACTGGATGTCCCTGAAAAATCGAGTATTGTATTGTCATTTGTCGGAAAAGAAACCCTGGTGGAACACTACACTCAGATTACTTCCGGGGAAATGAAAGAGGGAGCATTTTATAAAAAATACGTTCTGAGAGATGCGGTTATTTTAATTGGTCCGGCAGCACCTGCCTCGCCACCTCCCCCACCTCCTCCAGGAAAAAAGGAAAAGTTAACTCCACCGCCACCTGCTAGTGGGGAAAAAGAAGTATTTATAGTAGTAGAAGATATGCCTGAATACCCCGGAAGGTCAGAGGCATTGGGTGACTATGTTTACAAAATGCAACAGAAAATAGCGCGGGAAAAAGGAATAAAAGGAAAAGCAAAAGTCGCGTTCACCGTAAATGCTGCGGGCAAAGTTACCGACATTAAAGTAGTTGAAAAAGAAAATGATGCCGCCGGAAAAGGAGCTGTAATTATTGCTTCTGAAATGCCGGAGTGGAAACCCGGGAAACAACGCGGCAAAGCAGTTCCCGTTAAATACCTGCTTCCGGTTGAGTTCAAGTAACAGAAAACAGGAAAAATAACTTTACACCCGTAGATCTATACAAAACAGTCTGCGGGTGTTTTTTGTATCTTGCAAAAGACAACTCAATTTCAAAGAAATGAAAACAATGTTTTTTGAAACATCCGAACAATGGGAAAGCTGGCTGGAGCAAAACCACGATACAGAAACTGAATTGTGGCTGGTTTATTTAAAAAAACACACAGACGTTCCCGGAATTTCTTACGAAGAGTCCGTTCAATCAGCTTTATGCTGGGGCTGGATCGACGGTTTGGTAAAAAAGCTGGATGAAGACCGCTATGCCCGAAAATTCACTCCCCGAAAAGAAAACAGTGTCTGGTCGGAATCCAATAAAAAACGCGTTGCCGCATTGTTAAAAGAAGGGAAAATAAAACCTGTGGGTTTAAAAAAGATTGAAGCTGCCCAACAAAACGGCAATTGGGCCAAGATAAACACTCCTCCTGAAATAGACCTGACAATTCCACAGGAACTTAAGGAAGAGTTCGAAAAACATACAACAGCAGCAGAATATTTTAACGGGCTCAGCAAAAGACATCAGAAGGAATACCTCCTGTGGATAAAAACGGCCAAGCGACCGGAAACGAGGACAAGACGTGTAAAACAATCGATTGAACTTTTACTGGAGAAAAAGAATCTGGGCTTAAAATAACTCCATACAGAACAATCATGATTCCGGGGAATCACCAACAGAAATGAAAGTTAAAATGCATGTTGCTATCCGGGATTTGTTTTTAATTTTTAAAGCAGAATATCCAATCCAGAATTCCCAATGTCCATTCTTCCGGATTTTGTTGGATATTTTACATTCAATATTGAGAATTGGATATTTTTTAAGATTGACTATGACTAGTCCTAAATAAGCGTTACAGATTATTGGACTAAGTTAATAGATTCACAGACCGTTTCAAAGCTAGCTTTGAAACGGTCTGTTCTTTTATAGCTTTTAATTTTAATGGTATCTTGTTTGT
>NZ_JALGYW010000052.1 GCF_023111095.1 Maribellus sp. YY47 | reverse complement strand
AATGGAAGTTTTAAAAGGAAACAAAGAGTATTTCAAAGGAATTGACCAAATTAAATACGAAGGGCCGGAATCAAGAAATCCGCTGGCGTTTAAATGGTACGACGAAAACAAAGTAGTGGCCGGAAAAACCATGAAAGAACATCTGCGTTTTGCCGTTGCCTACTGGCATACCTTCTGCGGAACAGGCGGCGACCCGTTTGGCCCCGGAACCCAGATTTTTCCATGGGACGGTCCAACTGACGAAATGGATGCGGCAAAGGAAAGAATGGATGCGGCTTTTGAGTTCATCACTAAAATGAACATCCCTTATTATTGTTTTCATGATACAGACCTGGTAGGCGACGGCTCAGTGTTTGAAATTGAAAAACGACTGGCAAAGATTGTAGAATACGCCAGGGAAAAACAAGCTGCATCGGGAGTAAAATTGCTTTGGGGAACTGCCAATGTATTTTCGAACCCACGGTACATGAACGGCGCGTCGACCAATCCTGACTTTACCGTAGTTGCCAATGCCGGTGTTCAGGTGAAAAATGCGATTGATGCAACCATTGCACTGGGCGGAACAGGTTATGTTTTCTGGGGAGGACGCGAAGGTTACATGAGCCTGCACAATACCGATACCAAACGCGAACTGGCACATTTGGGCAAATTCCTGACCATCGCCCGCGATTATGGTAGAAAAGCCGGATTCAATGGCACTTTCTTTATTGAACCCAAACCCATGGAACCGACCAAACATCAGTACGATTACGATGCTCAAACAGTAATTGCATTCCTGAAAGAATATGGTTTGGAGAAAGACTTCAAATTAAATATTGAAGTAAACCACGCGACACTTGCAGGACACACTTTTGCACACGACCTGAGAATGTCGGCCGATGCCGGGCTACTCGGTTCAATCGATGCCAACAAAGGTGACTACCAGAATGGTTGGGATACCGATGAATTCCCGACAAACATTTATGAAATTACCGAAGCAATGCTGGAAATCATTCAGGCTGGTGGTTTTACGCATGGTGGTATCAATTTCGATGCAAAAACACGTCGTAATTCAACCGATCTGGAGGATATTTTCATTGCCCATATTGGAGGAATGGATGTTTT
>NZ_JALGYW010000051.1 GCF_023111095.1 Maribellus sp. YY47 | reverse complement strand
CATAAGCGGGCACTTAAAACCCGCTGATTATTAATTGTTTATTTTTTAGTTCTTTGACATTTTTGTAATCGTATTTCGTAAGTACTTCTTTTATAGGAGTTTTGTCGAGTAGAGATATGCTAAGGATTTGTAGTATTTCGTAGATTGAACGGTCAACTTTCAATCTGTTACCAATTATGGCAACAAGACAGTATGCGATGATCGCACAATACATCTGGATTTTTACTGCATTAAGGGTAGTTCCCCAAAAGGATTTTATCTTCAGATGCTGTTTCATCCACTTGAAAAAGAGTTCTACTTCCCAGCGCTTTTTATACAGATAAGCTATTTCGGTAGGTTTAAGTTCCATGTTGTTGGTAAGGAAAATTAGCTCCTTATCTGATTCATAATCATAATATTTTATCCTCCGAAGCTTCTCTGGATAATCTCTGCTTGGGTAGTAAGTTTCCAGCTTCCCGATTTGATCATATCTCACGCCGGTTGCTTTGTCAACTGGGTTTGAATACATCCGTTTAAATCGCATGTTATCTTTTGCCCGTGTAACAAAGAAAGCCCGCTGCTGGTGAAGATGATATAGTCTTTTAAAATCAATGTAAGCTTTGTCGATCACATAAAAGCTTCCGGGCTCATATGAGATTAAATCAAGTGCATTGACATCGTGCACCTTGGCATTTGAGATATACAGGAACGCAGGTATTGATGTTTTAACATCATACAAAGTGTGCAGTTTAATGCCACCTTTTGTTTTCCGAAACTCAGCCCACCAAAATACACTAAGACAAAGGTCTATTGTTGATGAATCAAATGCATAAACATTGCCTTCAACGTTGACTTCAAAGTCCGATCTGTAACAGCTTTTGCGTGCTTCCTCTATGAGAACATAAGCAAAATCTTCAAAGATTTTATAGCTACGTTTTTCATTTGCTTTGCCAAGGTTTCTCCGAGTTATTGTCGAACCAAATCCGAGATGATAATATTTGGATTTATGAGCTTCAAGACTTAAGAGTAGATCTCTCATACTGTCTCTTGAAGTTAGCTGTCCAAATACCATACATAGCATTTGATTCCAACATGTAAAAGTTCTTACATACTTATTCCCGTTGTGTTTGCTGACAATTCTGTCGAATACACGTCTGGGTAAAAAATCTGTAAGTTGTGCGAAGATATACTTGCCTTGGTTCATGGATAATTGCTTGTTTGCATGCAAAAATCCGTATTTTCAATTCAAATCGTCACGCTATCAAAAATCGCTACAAGTACGACTAACAAAGAATTTCAAAGAACGTCTATTAATTTTTAATACCCACTAGTG
>NZ_JALGYW010000050.1 GCF_023111095.1 Maribellus sp. YY47 | reverse complement strand
TTTTCTCGCAGTGGTCAACCTACCGGTATTCCGCATTAATACAAAACTTCAACTCTCCTCTCACCTGTTCCTAATCTTTCATTCCCTCAGTGAACGCTCGCTCTTAAAGCGGCTGCAAAAGTATACAGGCTTTTGGATAATACAAATACTTTGGGGAAAATATTTGGAAGTATTTTCCAGCCTAAGTCGTAACTGACTGCTAATCTGATGTTGGGATTTTAATAAATTTTCAGGGGTTGATGATTTTAAAAGAGTAAATTCCTTCCGGCCCCAAAAAGCCACCTTACTCTTTATGAGATATCCGTCATGCTGATCATTATTTTGGGGTCGAATCCGATATGTCAAAATCCAATTAAATCTTCAAAAATGCGTCTTCTATCATTCCCTTTTCTGGCTGCAATGCAAAATATTCTTTACCGGCACTTTTAAGAACATTACATTTTTGTGTTTAATCTGCTCGTTTCCTGTTTGGTTTTTTGCGATTTTTTTTTGGGGTTAGCATCAATCAGACTCAAAATAACGCTTTTCATCCTTCGTTAAATTTACCCGCTTGTCATTTTATCCGGATTAACTACAAGGCACCCGGGTATAACTTTCATGGCGGTATTTTATCCTGCAATTGAAGTTCCCTCGCGAGCCCTGTAAAGAAGTTCAATTTCCGGCAGAATAGAATCGATTCCGAGGTTAAATCAAGCATAAACTCCATTGCCACAACTGGCTTTTAGTTATTACTTGCTTTACCCGGGATTGATGACGCATAGAATCCTGGTGCGGTTGCCATCAGCTCGCTTATTTCAATATATTTTCGCTAATATCTTAACAGGGAAACCAACTGACACTTTCAATTAAGTTTTCGGAAAATGTAAATGCTATTGCCTGTCACCCAAAATACAACTGGCAAAGTACATCTTTAACAATCCCAGGTACCAGGAAAATTCACAGATCTGCAGTTAATACGACATAGACATACCCTGCAGGAACGGAAGCCCAAAACATTTATAAAATTAAACAATGGATTGAAAGCAGTTTAATGAAAAGTATTTGGGATGCCTTGGAGACATCAATGAAGTGAGATACATGCATCAAAAGCATTGAAGCCCGTGGTTTAATAAATTATTTGGTAAACAGGTATTAATGGAAAGTTTGTAATGGCGCATCATCCATCGGCTGACGAACGTCGGTCGAGCTAACGAACTGCATTGAGAAAACATTAAACTTACTATTGATTCCTAAACTCGGCAGGTCCTTCTCTTCGATTGAATATGCCTGGGTTTATTGCATAAAAAAGGCCCTGACTCCTTTCGGAACCAGGGCCTGATAAAGTTGGCAGCGACCTACTCTCCCACTGTTACGCAGTACCATCGGCGCTGGCGGGCTTAACT
>NZ_JALGYW010000049.1 GCF_023111095.1 Maribellus sp. YY47 | reverse complement strand
TGAAGTTTTTTCTCGCAGTGGTCAACCTACCGGTATTCCGCATTAATACAAAACTTCAACTCTCCTCTCACCTGTTCCTAATCTTTCATTCCCTCAGTGAACGCTCGCTCTTAAAGCGGCTGCAAAAGTATACAAGGTTTTTAATAATCCAAGCAGTTCGAGAAAAATAATTGAATGTATTCACTACCTAGTAGCGCAACTATCTGATAATCTGAAAAAGAGATTTTCAATATTTTCTAGGATTATCAGTAAAAAGAGACAGAGCATCCGCTGAAGGTTCTTCAAAACCTATTTTTAGTCAAGTCCCAGCGACCTTCAAAGTAATGTATTATATCTCCATAAACCATATCATTTTTCAAGAATCCCCATCAAATTATTTCTACGACTTGGTCGCTAAAGGCAACTATTTACAAAAGATACTTACCTAAGCTGCAATTTTTCGGTCTATTCTCAACTTAAGTTGGAGTATTATCACGACCTTAATATCTATAATTTGTTTAAGTATTGTATAAATCTTCAATTACACAGCGAATATAACTTATCATAAGGCGAGCACACACCCCAGATCCAACTAACAATATAGACACTTTTCGGAATTCTACTTATTGTGAAGCCACCAATCCTTTGATCTGAATTCTATCTGACCTGTTTTTCTCTTATACAAACTTCATAAATGAGAATATACCTGGACATTTTAATAAGATTTGGAAAACTACAAATGTGTTGCTTACATTATGAATGTATTGCCAAATGAATGATCTTTATTAAACTACCAAGCAGTAGAAAAAAGTTACATATCGACAAGAAACAGTATCTAGAAACATTTACAAAATTCAGGGATCAGCAGAAATTGCACCAAATGCAGATGGGTTCCAGAATCATCCTGATATAGTATCAAATGTTGTATATGCGTAAAAAACATTGAAGTCTGTGGCATTGAGGGGCATCTCAAAATTCAGGTTGAGTAATTTGCTCAAGTAAAAATCAAATCGATTAACAATTTATTGCTGAATTCAACTGGCATGATTCTTTATCCTTGTCTGTCCATACGAGGAATCCTTTTTCTCCTAAGAATTCGAGACTGAAAAGGAATTCAAAAAGCCACTACTGACAAAGAAATTGCTAAAATAAAATCATCCTGCACAAAGAAGTTCATCTAATACCGATTAGGAATTAGCCTTAAATTCGTTGTACTATTGAAGCCTCTTCAATTGTCTATCTGCAATTTCCTGTAGCAAACGTAAAGGAACGACTGTCTGACGCGTCAACTATCCGCTGACGGAACGGTCGAGCTAACGGATTGCATTGAGAAAATACTAAGCTTACTTTTGATCCCTAGAGTTGGGATCTTCTTTTTAATTGAATATGCCTGGGTTTATTGCATAAAAAAGGCCCTGACTCCTTTCGGAACCAGGGCCTGATAAAGTTGGCAGCGACCTACTCTCCCACTGTTACGCAGTACCATCGGCGCTGGCGGGCTTAACTTCTCTGTTC
>NZ_JALGYW010000005.1 GCF_023111095.1 Maribellus sp. YY47 | reverse complement strand
CACAAACAAGATACCATTAAAATTAAAAGCTATAAAAGAACAGACCGTTTCAAAGCTAGCTTTGAAACGGTCTGTGAATCTATTAACTTAGTCCAATAATCTGTAACGCTTATTTAGGACTAGTCAATTATGTCTTATTTTGTTTGTCGGGTGAATTTAATGAAATCGCGCTGAGCCTTTACCAGGTTAACGGTGTGCAGCAGCAAATGCTCAATTTCAGAGATTACTTTGAAGAACAATTGTGAATTCCGGGTATTTACCATCTTGTTTTTGATCCGCTTGATCTGCGATTTTTCAATTTTACTGAGCAAATCCAGAATCGTATCACGCTCTTTAATAACATTATTCAAATCCTCAAAGTCTTCCTCTTTCACGATGTGCAATACATAATTAAAAAAAGTATCGACTTTACCTGAAAGTTCTGCCAACTGACTTACTTGCTCAGCGACGAAGGGTTTGTGGTTATTTTCGACATGCTTGATCAAAGGCTCCAGCATAAAATGCACCGCATGGGCCATCTCGCGCTGATGTTCAACCATCTGAACATAAAAATGACCGGTATCCAGAGTTCCCCCGGTAATTTTATTAATGGTGGTATACACTTTGTCTTTGTTGCGCTTTGCTTTTTTCGAGAAAACCTCACAGGCTTCTTTGGCTTTTTTCAGCTCCTGTAAATCTTCGCGCAGAAAACCTTCAATTCCCATGGTAAGCACCTGGTTACTGGCAACAACCGCTTTTACCACTTGTTTCGAACTTTTCTCAATGATCTGTTCTTTGGCATCCTCATCCAGAATATCTTCTTCCTCTTCAGCAGCCAGCTTTTGCGTGCGTTGATTAAAAAACAATTGTGTACGAATAACCATAAATATAGCGACCCCCACAAATACAAAGATCATAAAGGTGCCGCTCACCGAAATCAAAAGCGCAATAATTCCCGAGAGCGTAAAAGCGCTAATGGCCGTCAGAAACCACCCGCCGATCACCGAAAACACTCCCGACACCCGATACACCGCAGTTTCGCGATCCCACGCACGATCGGCCAGCGAAGTACCCATGGCCACCATAAACGTTACATATGTGGTGGAAAGCGGAAGTTTGAGCGAGGTTCCAATGGCAATCAGGATACTGGCAACTACCAGGTTTACAGCCGCCCGCAATTTATCGAAGGCCGGCGCATCGGGATCTTCTGCATCGTAATACGAAAAAGGCTCGAAGCGCGACCGGACAACATTTGTCACTCCCGATGGGATAAACCGAAGCAAATGATTATTAAAACGCGTGGAAGTACGCACCAAAAAACGTGCAGCCAACGAGGAATCGAAGCGTTCGGATTCTCCTTCGCTTTGCCGCGACAAATCGACCGTTGTGGCAACCACCGAACGGGCCTTTCGTGAAAAAATCAGTGTCAGGATCATAACCAATCCCGCAATGACCAGCATATAGGTTGGGGTACCCACTTTCCCCGCGAGCATACTCATTCCAAAACCTTCGGGAGCACCAGCTCCGGAAGCAACCCACGCTTTAAAAGAATTGTACCCGGCCAGCGGCACCCCGATGAAGTTCACCAGGTCGTTGCCCGCAAAAGCCATTGCCAGGGCAAAGGTGCCGATTAAGACAACCAGTTTCAGAATTTTGACTTTAAATACTGTATGTAAAAGCTGTAGCGCTAATGCCCAGAAAAAGAAACCATAGAGCATGATCTGAAAAGTATTGCCTTTCAGCCATTCCTGAACAGTAATTCCGGATTGAAGCTCCAAATCGGCGTAGGATGAACCTTTCATCCCTTTAATCAGCATAAAATACGTGATCGCCGTAATCGCCAGGCCACCGAAAACAGCCCCCATGTATTTCATGGGGCCGCGGTATCTGAACGAAAAAACCAGGCGTGAAAGGTATTGCACAATCGCCCCCACGGTAAAGGCAATAAACACCGAAACCAATATCCCCGAAATGATGGCCAGCGCCTTCCCCGAGTTAATGTACTGCGACAGTTCCATCATGATGGAGCCTCCGGCCATTTTAATTTTTACCGCCGAAACTGCGACTGCAGAGCCCAGCAATTCAAACACAATGGAAACCGTGGTTGAAGTCGGCATCCCAAATGTATTGAACAAATCCAGCAAAATCACATCGGTAATCATCACGGCTACGAAAACCACCATAATTTCGGAGAACATAAACATTTCGGGATGAAAAATCCCTTTTCGTGCCACTTCCATCATTCCATTCGAAAAAGTGGCCCCCACCAACACACCCAAACTGGCCATCAGAAATATCAGCCATTTGGGAGCAGCCTTTGAGCCGATGGCAGAATTCAGAAAGTTTACAGCGTCGTTACTGACTCCAACAATCAGGTCTGAAATGGCTAAAGCAAACAATACAACTACCAGTACCAAGTAAAAATTTTCCATAATTTTCTATTTAACCATGGCTTCTTTAACATCTGGCTTTCTTGTTTCCGTCGATCTGAACTTATTTTGTATCCGTTTATTCAGGGACTATTTGGATCCCGGTGACCCAACATTTTGCCCCCACTTTCACCTACAGGAAGAACCTTCCAAAACTGCTCCGGAAATTCGGAGCGTGTCGCTATTAAACATCAGTCCGGGATTCTGACTTTTATACTTTACTGCCATATCTTTTTTCCTGTAGCAACAACGATTTTCTAAATTTAATGACTTCCCAGCGGATTCAAAATTTCTTTTCGAAATATTCCCTTTCACCTCAAAAAAATATTTGTGAATGTTTTATTCCCGAAGAATTATTGTAACACAAGCCATTACTGCTTCGAACAGGAACACATTTTCATCAACCTTCGCTCTTGTGATTTGCCTGCCGGAGGGCGATGCAAACGGCTATATTGATGCCAGTCAGCCGCTTACATTAAAAAAACATTAACTAAGCTTAAAATTACTGTTAATCAATCACTAACAACTTTTTTTTACCTTTAGGATCACGATTTTATCATAGTTTAGCGCACGCAAAATTCGATAATCAAAGTATCACACAAATATGAAGACCTATTCATCAAAATTTCTATCGGCCATCGTATCATCGGCACTTACCATTCTGGCGCTCATCATTGCCCTGCTTGTTTATCATTACGGGCAACAGCTGCTGGTTGTCATTATCCCGGTGATTCTGTTCTTTGTGGCCACCTATTTTTCCATACTTTTCATCATCCGAAAATATGTAATCGACCGGATTAAACCCATTTACAATACCATTCGCGATCTTCCTTTAAGTGGAAAGAAAATGGATGAAAAAGTACTCGACCCCAACAGTCTGCTGTTAAATGTGAAAACCGAGGTGGAGGAATGGGCAAAAACACAGTTGAAGGAAATCGAACGTTTGAAAGAACTTGAAAAATACCGCAAAGACTTTGTAGGCAACGTTTCACACGAGCTGAAAACGCCGATTTTCAACATTCAGGGTTATGTGCTCACACTGCTTGAAGGCGGTTTGGACGACCCTAAAATCAACAAACTGTACCTAAAACGTACGGAAAAAAGCATCGACCGAATGGTATCGATCGTTGAAGACCTTGAGTCGATCACCAAACTCGAATCGGGGGAATTAAAGTTAAACATGACACGCTTCGACATTGTAAAAACGGTGGAAGAAGTGATTGAAATGGAACACTGGCAGGCTTCTGAAAGCAAAATTTCGGTACAGATCATCAATAAACCTGACCGCCCGGTGTATGTAAAAGCCGATAAAAAGAGAATGTTGGAAGTGATTACCAACCTCGTTGTAAACGGCATTAAATACGGGAAAAAGACAGGAAACGTTAATATATCGTTCCACGACCTGGAGGATAACATTATTGTGGAAATTGCTGACGACGGCATTGGAATCGAGAAAAAAGACCTGCCGCGCATATTTGAACGTTTCTACAGGGTCGACAAATCACGTTCGCGCGAACAGGGTGGAACCGGACTCGGACTATCGATCGTGAAACACATTATCGAAGCCCACAACCAATCCATCAACGTCAGAAGTGTGATAGACAAGGGCACCACCTTTAATTTTACACTTGAAAAAGCCAAATAATAACCTAACTTTGTCTTAATAATAGTGTAAACATACGTTAATCGTTTATTAACGACGGGCACTTATCTTTACAAAACAAATTTTACTTGTTATGAGCGAAAATCAGTTTAAAGTTCTTTTGGTCGACGACGAACTCGATATTCTCGAGTTCCTGAGCTACAACCTCGAGAAAGAAGGGTATATTGTTTATACCGCAAAAAACGGTATTGAAGCGCTTGAAATAGCCGAAAAAGAAACTCCGAACCTGATTATTCTGGATGTAATGATGCCCGAAATGGACGGTATTGCAGCCTGCGAAGAACTGCGCAAAATACCATCGCTGAGCAGCACCATTATCGCTTTCCTGACCGCCCGCGGAGAAGACTACTCGCAGATTGCAGGATTTGAGGCCGGAGCCGACGACTACATTACCAAACCGGTTCGCCCGAAAGTATTGGTTAGCCGCGTAAAAGCACTGCTTAAACGAACTGGAGAATCAACACCAGTTCCGGTTGAAGTTGTTGATTCGAACACCGTAACCATCGGAAATTTACTGATCGACAAAGAACGGTACCTGATTCGCATTGGCGACAATGAAATGATTCTTCCGAGAAAAGAATTTGAATTGCTTTCGCTGCTGGTTTCAAAACCCGGAAAAGTGTTTACCCGCGAAGAAATCTATTTCTCGGTTTGGGGCGAAAACGTTGTTGTGGGCGACCGCACCATCGATGTTCACATTCGTAAGCTGAGAGAAAAAATCGGGAACAACCACATCAAAACGCTAAAAGGAATCGGCTACAAATTTGTGGAATAGCCCAACAATCAGAAAAATAAAATAACGATTGATAAATGCCCTGTCCGGATTGGATGGGGTTTTTTATGACAGGCAATCTGTTCTCAGTTATTGTTTATTTTCCGGCTTATGCCGTTTGAAAAACACATGTTCTGAAAGCCTTAAAAACAGGGCCTTTTAAGCGTACCCAAAAAACACGCTACATTTTTCCAAAAACGTAACGTCTTTTTTAAAAAAAGACACTTCTTTTTTCTAAAAAGATGCCGTGTTTTTTTTGAAAGAGATGCGTAATACGTAAAACGAAGGGCTAAAAGCAATGCTTTTCGATCTGATCACACAAAATAAACTACAAGATAAAGCACCAAAAATCCAAGGGAATAACCGGCAATAACCTGCCAGATGTTGTGGCGCGACAATGCTAAACGGGCAGTACCCACCAAACCCGAAACCAAAATAATGATCAGCAGCGAATAAACCGGGTTAAGACCGTAGCGGAACGACAGGGCCAGAAAGGTTCCGGTCAATCCGCCCAAAGCCGCCATATGGTTACTTATTTTCCACTTAAACGAAACCACCAGCAATGCAACAATCACCAGCACACTGGCCAGCATGTAAAGTTTTAACACCGGGAAAACCGATACTTTCCCCAACAGTACGAAACCCAGGTAATAAAATACTGCCGAAGCCAGCAGCGGCAGAATGCGATCGGTACTTTTGAGCATGTTGATGTCGAACTTTGTATTCAGCGCCAACAGCGAAACCATCAGCATCGGAAGAATACAAGTGGTGAAAAACACTACCAAAAGAATAAACCGCTTGGCCTCCCACGATAACATCGAAAAGTAAAAACTGGAATTCAACAACAAAAGAATTCCAAGTGTGGGCACAACAACCGGGTGAAACAGGATGGAGATTATTTTGGCTAATTTTGGATGCATATCAGAGTTCTTTTCGCAAACGTGCCACCGGAATATCCAGTTGTTCACGGTATTTTGCAACGGTTCGGCGCGCAATGTTGTACGATTTTTCTTTCAGAATAGCCGCCAGCTTTTCATCGGTCAAAGGTCTGCGCTTGTCTTCATTTTCGATGCATTCCTTAAGAATCTTCTTGATTTCGCGCGTCGAAACTTCTTCTCCATCGTCCTTCTGCATGCCTTCAGAAAAGAAATATTTTAGCGGATAAATTCCAAAATGCGTTTGAATGTATTTGCTGTTCGAAACCCTTGAAACGGTTGATATGTCAAGATTTGTTCGCTCTGCAATGTCTTTCAGGATCATCGGTTTAAGCCTGGCTTCATCCCCGTCCTGGAAAAATTCGCGCTGGAAACTGATAATTTCCGCCATGGTAAGCAACAAAGTGGTTTGCCGTTGCTGAATGGCATCGATAAACCATTTGGCCGAATCTATTTTCTGCTTTACAAAAAGTAAGGCTTCCTTGTCGTTCTTTTTTGACTTCTGGCTTTCGCTCATGGTTTTGAGCATTTCCTGGTAGGTTTCGTTGATGGTCAACTCGGGAACATTGCGCTGATTCAACGACAAACTGAGTTCTCCGTCTATGTTATCCAGGATAAAATCAGGCACAATGTGCTGATTTGCTTTGTTTAAGGGATTACTGTACGAACTGCCCGGCTTCGGATTTAGTTTTAATACGTGGTCGATACCGGTTTTCAACTCTTCTTCGCTAAGCTCCAAACGGGCTTTTATTTTATCGTAATGTTTTTTGGTAAACTCATTAAAGAAATCCTTAACGATGGTTTTTGCCAGGCTGTAATCGTCTCCCTCTTTCCGGTCGAGCTGAAGCAACAAACACTCGCGCAAATCGCGGGCTCCAACCCCGGGAGGATCAAAATCGTGAATCACGGTCAGAATTTCTTCCAGTTCTTCTTCCGAAACATCCAGGTTCATATTAAACGCCAGATCGTCGCTGATCGACATCAGGTCGCGACGCAGGTAACCATCATCGTCAATGTTTCCGATAATGTATTCGGCCAGCTGCTGTTGCCGCTCGGTAAGATCGGACAAACTCAGCTGCTCGGTCAGAGATTCATGAAACGATGTTCCTACAGAAAACGGGACATCGATGTACTTATCGTCTTTCGAATAATTGTTGGTGTTGAGCTTATACGTTGGAATTTCGTCGTCTTCGTAGTAATCATCCAGCGTAAACTCTTCATTGTCCACATCCCGGTTATCGTCCTGGTCCTGCATATCCGGTCCTTCGTCGCCCGACTGATTATCTGACTCAAGTTCCAGAACAGGATTTTCTTCCAACTCTTTTTTGATGCGTTGCTCGAGTTGCATAGTAGGGATTTCCAAAAGCTTGATCACCTGTATTTGTTGAGGCGACAGCTTTTGGAGAAGCTTTTGCTGTAGTGTTAGTTTTTGCTCCATATCCCAAAATTAGCTGCGATAAATTTAATACTTTTTTTGGAGCAACATCTCTACAAGCTCTTAGAACTCGGCATTTTTTGGTGTCCTTGGGAAAGCGATCACGTCGCGGATGTTCCCCATTCCGGTGACAAACAGAATAAAACGTTCAAAACCCAGTCCGAAACCGCTGTGAACCACCGACCCAAAGCGACGGGTATCGAGGTACCACCACATTTCGTCAACCGGAATATTCATTTCGTTCATACGGGTTTCCAGTTTCACCAGGTCTTCTTCACGCTGCGAACCACCAATGATCTCGCCAATCTGCGGAAACAGCACATCCATTGCACGAACGGTTTTGTTGTCGTCGTTTTGCTTCATGTAGAAAGCCTTGATGTCTTTCGGGTAATCCGTCAGAATAACCGGACATTTAAAATGCTTTTCCACCAGGTAGCGTTCGTGTTCGCTTTGCAGGTCAATTCCCCATTCCACCGGGAACTGGAACTGGTTCTTCTTATAAGGTTTTGAATTCTTCAGTATATCGATGGCCTCGGTATAAGTGAGGCGGATAAAGTCGTTATCCAGCACAAACTGCAGTTTCTCGATCAACGGCATTGAACGCTGATCCTGCGGCTTGTTTTTTTCTTCCTGTTCCAGACGATCCGCCAAAAACTTCAGATCGTCCATGCAGTTATCCAGCGCATACTTAATACACGATTTCAGGAATTCTTCGGCCAGATCCATGTTGTCTTTCAGATCGTAAAAGGCCATTTCAGGCTCAATCATCCAAAACTCGGCCAGGTGGCGGGTGGTGTTTGAGTTCTCGGCACGGAAAGTTGGTCCGAAAGTATAAATCTCGCCCAGCGCCAAAGCTCCCAGTTCTCCTTCCAGCTGCCCTGAAACGGTCAGGTTGGTTGGACGGCCAAAAAAGTCTTGCGAGTAATCAATGGTTCCTTCTTCGGTTAACGGAGGATTCTTGGCATCGAGTGTCGAAACCCGGAACATTTGCCCGGCTCCTTCCGCATCGCTCGCAGTAATAATCGGGGTGTGCAGGTAATTAAATCCTTTTTCGTTGAAATATTTATGAATGGCAAAAGCCATGGCGTGACGAATGCGGAAAACCGCGCCAAAAGTATTGGTACGGAAACGCAGGTGCGCATTTTCGCGCAAAAATTCGAGCGAGTGTTTTTTAGGCTGAATCGGAAATTTCTCCGGATCGGCTTTGCCCAGCAATTCAATTTCTTTGGCATTCAGTTCGATGTTCTGTCCGCTACCTGCCGACTCAACCAATGTTCCGGTAACTGCCAGCGAAGCGCCGGTGTTGATCTCGCGTATCAGCGCTTCATCAAAACTTTCAACATCTACCACAATTTGAAGATTATGGATCGTGGAACCATCATTTAAAGCGATAAAATTTACGTTTTTACTTCCCCGCTTTGTTCTTACCCAACCTTTGGCTACAACTTCGTCGCCAGCCTTTCCACTTTTTAAAATCTCTTTAATTTTCAAACGTGCCATGATGTTTTTATTTTCATTCAAAAAACCGGGATGCAGTCCGTCTACTAATCATTCTGATTGTTAGAAGCATTCAGACTGTACCTGTCTGTTAAAATTTAAGTCTACAAATTTATATTTTATTGGAAATAATCGGAATCCACGAGTGATTTTCAAGCATCTTTTAATAATGACTAAATATGACGTTATTTCCCATCTAAATTGTAACTTGCGTTTTTTAAACATTTGTGCTATTTAAAATGAAGCCAACTGTAACCTTCTCAGTAAAAAAACCACCTCCCTCCCACAAGTTTTTTTTCGAAGATGTGTCAAACACATGTTTAAAACAATGAAGTTCACAAAAGAAGATCAACGCATAACATTACGTCATTAAACAGTCAAAATACGATGAAAATTACGGGAGAAATAAAAATCAGCGACAATGGTTTTGTTTTCAATTCCAGAACCGGTGATTCATTCAATCTGAATCCTTTCGGGCTGGAATTACTGAAGAACATTGAAACAGGGAAAGACTTCGATCAGATAAAAAACGACGTGCTCGACCGATTCGACATTGACGACCTGACATTCGAAAAAGATTTTTACGAATTCTGCGCCTTGCTAAAGCATCATCAGATTATCTCGCAGGACGATCCGCTTGATTTCAAATAAACGCCATGAGTAAACAAAAAATTACGATAGCGGTAACGGGCCTGAACAATACGGATAATCCGGGTCCGGGAGTTCCGGTAATTCGCGGAATTAAAGAGTCGACCGTATTCGACGCCCGCATCATCGGACTGGTGTACGAAAACCTGGAACCCGGTATTTATATGGAAGGATTGTGCGACCGCATTTTCCAAATTCCCTATCCCTCATCCGGCTCCGACGAACTGATTGAGCGGATTGAAGCCATTCACAGTTCGGAAAAGATTGATGTGCTGATTCCGAATTTCGATGCCGAGCTCTTTTCTTTTATGAAAAACGAAGAACGCCTCGCAAATCAGGGCATCCACACTTTTCTGCCGGGGCTGAAACAATTCCAGGAACGGGAAAAGGACAAACTCGAGGAATTCGGCAAAAAATACGGGGTAAAAGTTCCCGGAAGTTTGAACATGGGAAGCCTTTCGCAAATTTCCGACCTGGAGGCTAAATTCGATTACCCGGTAATGATAAAAGGCCAGTTTTACGATGCCTATGTAGCCCAAAATGATGAGCAGGTGAAACAATTTTTTCATAAAATTTCGGCCAAATGGGGTTTTCCGGTCATTGCCCAGGAATTTGTAAACGGAACCGAAGTAAACGTGATCGCATTGGGTGATGGGAAAGGAAATACCGTTGCTGCCGTTCCTATGCGCAAACAATACATTACCGACAAAGGAAAAGCCTGGGGCGGCATTACCCTGGCCGACGATAAAATGATGGAACTTACCCGCAACCTCATCCAAAAAACCAAATGGAGGGGCGGCATGGAACTCGAACTCATCAAAACCAACAAAAGCGAATATTACCTCATTGAAATAAATCCGCGGATACCGGCCTGGGTTTACCTCGCCGTGGGTGCCGGGCAAAACATTCCAGAGGCGCTGGTAAAACTGGCGCTTGGACAAAAAGTAGAGCCAATGACCGAATACAAAATCGGAAAAATGTTTGTGCGCTATTCCTACGACGCCATTGTGGACCTCGAAAAGTTCGCCGCCATTTCAATGAACAAAGAAATTTAAAACAGAAATCAAGATGAAAAAATTAGCATACGAAAAACCCGTTATCAGCAAAATTACCGCCGGTGTCCCCAATAAATTCGGATTGCCGACCAAACTTAAAACCATTTCAGCCATTGATGGCATCGCAGTTGAAAAACTCATGCAAGAATACGGTTCTCCGGTGTTTGTCATTTCCGAAAAAACCATTCGTGAAACATATGCCGATGCCAAACAGGCTTTTGAAACGCGCTATCCGAAAGTGCAGTTTGCCTGGTCGTACAAAACCAATTACCTCGATGCCGTTTGCAGCATTTTCCACGACGAAGGTTCGTGGGCCGAAGTGGTTTCAGCTTTTGAGTTTGAAAAAGCGCTTTCGCTTGGGGTTAACGGATCAAACATCATTTTTAACGGTCCCGAAAAATCAGCCGATGACCTGAAGCTGGCGATTAACCACAATGCCTGTATTCACATCGATCATTTCGACGAGCTGTATTTGCTGATAAAAGTGACTCGCGAACTCAATAAAAAAGCAAGGGTCGCCATTCGAATAAATCTGGATGCCGGAATTTACCCAATCTGGGACCGTTTCGGTTTTAACTACGAAAACGGAGAAGCCTGGAATGCCATTAACCGGATCATGCTGGCAGAAAACCTTGACCTGATCGGGCTGCACACGCACATTGGCACCTATATAATGTCGGCAAATGCCTATGCCATTGCGGCTTCCAAACTAGCTAACTTGTACATGGCCACTCACCGCAAATTTGATCACTGGCTGAAATACGTCGATCTGGGCGGTGGTTTTGCGTCAAAAAATACGCTGAAAGGTGCTTACATGCCGGGCACCGAAACCTGTCCGTCGTTTGACGAATATGCAGAAGCCATTTCGAATGCCTTGATTTCATCCGAGATCCCACACGAAAATTTGCCGGTGTTGTTCCTCGAGACCGGCCGTGCCCTGATCGACGACGCGGGCTACCTGCTCACCACAGTACTGGCTAACAAACGCTCCACACATGGTCGTCGCACCATGGTAATCGACGCGGGAGTGAATCTGTTGTTTACCTCTTTCTGGTACAATCTGGGTATTTATCCCACAAGGGACTTGTCGTCGCATGTGGAGGAAAGTACGATTTACGGGCCGCTGTGTATGAACATCGACGTGATTCGCGATGCCATTAATTTCCCGCAGGTGAAAACCGGAGAAAGACTGGTGATTGAACGGGTGGGCGCTTACAACATGACCCAGTGGATGCAATTTATCACTTTCCGCCCGAATGTGATATTGATCGATCTCGATGGGCAGCCCCACATCATCAGGAAGAAAGAAGAACTGGCCTCGTTGCAAAATTTCGAACAAAATCCTAAAAGATAAAAAGCATGCCGCTTCCCGTTGTCAACAGAAAAGAAATGCTGAACTCGGTATTGAACAGCTATTCGCAGGTGTTTTTCTCGAGCTCAAAACTTCTGGCGGTGCTACTCATCATTATCAGTTTCTTTGACTATGGCGCAGGCATCGGCGGACTGCTGGCGGTGCTGGTGGCTAATACACTGGCATGGGGACTTGGCTATAACCGCTACTTCATCAGCACGGGTCTGTACGGCTACAATGCCTTACTCGTAGGGCTGGGAGTTGGCCTGTTCTACCAGCCTTCTCCTGAAGTGTTTTTGCTGATCGGAATTGCGGCGGTAGTTACTTTTTTCATCACCATCGTTTTTCAGGGAGTGTTGTACAAATACGGTCTGCCGTTTTTGAGTATCCCTTTTTTGTTCGGAATCTGGATCGTAGCATTATCCGGGAGCGACTTGTCGGCACTGAACATCAGTGAGCGAGGCATATATACTTACAATGAACTGTATTCGATCGGCGGGCAAAGTTTTGTCAATTTCTACGATTTTCTTGAGAATAACATTCGAAGTTCATTCATTCGAATCTACTTTCATTCATTGGGAGCAATTTTCTTTCAGAGCCACTTGTTAGCCGGAATTATTATTTCAATTGGCTTGCTGATATACTCGCGAATTACTTTTGTTTTATCGCTGCTCGGCTTCACTGTTGCCTACCTGTTCTACCACATTGTGGGCATCGAATTCAACTCGCTGGGCTACACATTTATCGGATTCAACTATATCCTGACTGCCATTGCACTGGGAGGTTATTATCTGATACCCGGCAGGGTGAGTTATGCCTGGATAATTTTGATGCTTCCCGCAGTGGTGCTGGTCACTACCAGTACGCAGCAAATCTTTTTACTGCTTAGAATATCTGCCTATTCGCTTCCGTTTAACATTGTAGTGCTGATGTTTCTGTACGCATTGAAACTACGTGAAAAACGGCCACGCAAACTAATGGAAACACCGGTTCAACTCGGAAATCCGGAGAAAAACCTTTATCTGTATTCGGGGAACCTGAAACGTTTTCCGGCCGCTTTCCCGGTTTCTGCCAGTCTCCCATTTTTTGGCGAATGGACCGTAAGCCAGGGGCACAGCGGAGAATACACCCACAAAGGACAATGGAAACACGCCTGGGATTTTGTAATCACCGACCGGAACGGACAACAATTTAAAGGATCAGGCGATTATCATGAAGATTATTTCTGCTTCGGTAAAGCCGTTGTTGCGCCTTTTGACGGAACCGTTGTTGAAGCGGTGAATCATGTGGAGGACAATACAATCGGTGACGTAAATACGCGGGAGAATTGGGGAAATACGGTCATCATCCAACACAACGATACACTGTATGCCAAACTAAGCCATTTAAAATATCATTCGCTGGAGGTAAAGGCAGGCGACCAGGTGAAAAAAGGCCAAATAATTGGGCGCTGCGGAAACTCAGGCCGTTCGCCCTACCCACACCTGCACTTCCAGTTTCAGGAAACACCCTATATCGGTTCGGCTACATTCGATTATCCGTTTGGCAATTACCTCTTAAAAGAAAGTAACGGCTATACGCTCAAAAATTTTGATTTCCCTGAAAAGGATGTCATCGTGGTAAATCCTGCCAAAAATGAAACCCTTGCCAAAGCCCTTCACTTCATCCCCGGGCAGCGGATAAAAGTGGCCATTGAAGTGGATTCAGCAAAAACCAGATGGAAAAACATGGCCGGAGAATATTTGTGGCTTGTGCAAACCGATGTGTACAACAACACCTACATTGAATGTGAAAAGGATGACGGAGTTGCTTACCTCTATAACGACGACGAACTCCACTATTTCACGAACTATACAGGAACGCGGTTCTCTCCGCTTTACTGGTTTTTTATCGCGCTGTTTAAAGTCCCCACCCGGTTTCTTCCCAACAGTAAGATTCAGGATGTTATCCCGGTAAACCTTATGTTTTCAGGCCCCTTAAAATTTCTGCAGGATTTTATAGCTCCCGTTTATCTATTCCTGAATACCAGCTACCAGCTAACCATGAAAGATGCCGGAGACATTCTTTCGTCGGGCGACATTGAAATGGAGGCCAGTGTCAGTAAAAATATTCTCGGAAAATCGGTGCGTTCGTACGAAATCGGTGTGCGGATAAACACCGGGAATCAGATTGAAATAAATGTAATTTTTAACGAAGCCAAGATCAAACTAACATGTCAAAACGAATTGGAATCACTTTAATATTTCTTTCCGTTTTGTATGTGCTGAATGCGCAGCAAAAATGGAACTATCCCGCAGTGGATAAGAAATCGTATGCACTTTTTCTGCAAAAGGATTGGAAACACTTGATTGCTTTTAACGACTCGGCGCGTCAAAACGGGATCGATTATTTCAACCTGCAGGCCCGAACCGGGATCGCCTGGTACAACCTGGGGAAATACCGAAAATCGACACCGTGGTTTGAAAAGGCCTGGAAAAACGATCAGCAAATGGAGTGGCTGCAGGAATACCTGTATTACAGTCTGCTGTTTTCGGGAAGATCGACCGAAGCCGGAAGAATCGCTAAAGATTTTACGGTCGGCCTTCAGGAAAAAATCAATTACCGGAGGATGCAGCCGCTGCGGCTGGCATTCGAAGCAGGATTCAGCTTTAATCCTGATTTTGGCCAGCTGCAAGCCAGCCAAATGCATAACGGAGCCGGCGTTGGCAGCGACTATGGCGAGGGATTTCTACTGAAGAACTACTACTTTGGATCGCTGGACTACAGTCACCGGATTGCACCGGGCCTGAACCTGAACCACAATTTCACCTACCTGGGCGTAAACCGTGAGGAACAGCTGCTTTGGGGATCGAATTACAACTTCCCGATGGACATTAAACAGTACCAGTATTTTCTAAGCCCGCATTTTGCACTCGGGAAATGGTATTTTTCTCCGTCTCTAAATTTAACATGGGGAAACTACGACCTGATTTTAGGCAATTACGATCCCAACACATTTTATACTGTAACAAGAAAGTATTCTGATTTTATTTTCTCCACTTCTATGTGGACACACTGGGGAAACATTTCGCCCGGAGCAGAAATAAATCTTGCCAACATCAACAACAGTAGTTTTACACAGGCATCAGCGTGGATGACTTTTTACCCGTTGTCGAATTTGCGGCTTTACCTTACGCCGCGGGTATATTTCAAAAGCGATGCTGAAAATAGTTTTAGCTACAATACCTTCGGTTTATCGGGTGGTTTTCAGCTGGGACAATTTCATTTCTACGGCAATTACCTTGATGGAGAAATGGAAAATTTTGTTGAATCAGGAGGTTATGTCATCGGCAATTTCCCCGGACACTCCACCCGCAAATTTATGGGTAGCATTTATTTTCCTTTTGCCAAAAAATACCAATTTGTGGTACGTTACATCAACCAGGATGTAATCGAGAAATATCAGGTCTATCGAAATCTCACTCGGGATAACTTCATTGAATACAGTTATATCAAACAAACCATTACAGCAGGAATCTCATGGAACTTTTAAAAAGAAAATTATTCGCGTTGCTGATACTTTCAACAGCAGCTGTTCAGCTATTTGCTCAAACCAACCAACAAGCCCTTGAAGCGGCTTTTGGGAAAAGCTACGAACTGGAAAAAACAGGCGATTTCTCGGCCTCAATGGATCCTTTAAAACAGGTTTACGATGAATCATCGTACGAAATCAACCTTCGCCTGGGATGGCTGAACTACAATGCCGGTCTTTTCGACGAGTCCATTATTTTCTATTCCACCGCACAAAAACTAAAACCTTATGCCGAAGAAGCACGCTTTGGCCTGATTTTGCCACTGGCAGCGCTGGGCCGTTGGAGCGAAGTAATTGGCATCTACGATAAAATTCTGGAAATCAATCCAAACAATACAATCGCCATGTACCGCCTCGGACTGGTTTATTACGGCCGGAAAGATTACAACAAAGCTTATCCGCTCTTTAAAAAGGTAGTCGACCTGTATCCCTTTGGCTACGATGGTCTTTTGATGTTGGGCTGGACCTCATACTTTCTCGGAAACTACAACCAGGCCAAGGTACTGTTTAACAAAGTTAAGCTTTACAATCCCGGCGATGCTTCGGCGGAAGAAGGGCTGAAACTCATCCAATAAAAATATCAACCCATGAAGAAATTAATCCTACTCTTCGTTTTTGCTTTGGCTTATTTTTTCAGCCAGGCGCAGGTAACTCTGGATCACACCTACAACTACTCAGCAACTGTGGTAAAATTCGAAACCCTCGGTTACAAGTACTACCTCATGGATGTTCCGCGTGCTGAATGCCGCATTTACAACATGGATCATTCGCTGTACAAGACCATTGCATGCACGGTTCCATCGGGCTGCTATCTGTATGATATTAAATTCCTTTCTGAAAAAACCTTCGACAACGATGCCGGAATTGAGCTGCTTTATTCGTATTACAAATATTATCAGGAAGCGGAATATTACGACTACGACACCCGTATCATCAACGAAGACGGCAGCGAAATTGTATTTATCGACGGGGCACTTTACAATTACATCAACAAAACCGGTGAAGACGAGTACAAGCTCTTTTCGTATTGTTACATTTTATCCGGTTTCCCGGAGGTAATCTGGACCAACATTTATTCGTTGCCCGGAGCTCCGGTTCTCAATGCCTCCATTCAGTCATCAAGTGAAGACTGGTCGTTGACTGCCTATCCGAACCCGGGAAATGAGATGGTAAAAGTGGCTTATTCGCTGCCCGCAAATGCATTTTCGGGAACCCTTCACCTGGTTGATCAATCGGGACGACCGATCCATCAATTTATTGTTGATCGTTATTCCGATCATCTTGATTTAAACGTTTCCACGATGGCCAGCGGAGTTTATATGTATTTTATTGAATCGGAAGGACAAAAGTCTACAACACAGAAACTGGTCGTGCAATAAAGATTGGTCAGCTTTATTTTTGTTGTTCAATACCCCACTCAAATTCAGCGATCGATAACCGGGCTACACCAGAACCCGGCACAATATGGCCAAGCCTTTGAACAAGTCAGGGATAAGTATTCTTGTCACAAGAAACGGATCAGTTGTTCCAACATCCGTTTTGTTTCCCGCGATTTCGAAATTGCTTTCCGCCCTGCTGCTTGCAATTATTTGAATGGGGCGTAGCATTGATACAATTGCCGCGATTTCCGCATTGGATGCTTGTACCCACTATGGCCGAATATATTTCCGCATCCAGCACCGTTGGAACATATTCCAAATCTCTCCACGACAATTGCCGGGTAAACGCCCGTATATGATTTTCTGATCCGCGTAACAAATTGGAATAAACGGCAGCAATGGCATCGTTCGAAGAGGTTTCAATAAGTTCTTTTAGATCGAGAATATCCACTTCTTCAATATACGCCCCAACTTCAAGTGCTGCCAGTAAAGATTCACTCCCCCGGCTTACGAGCGAGTCGTAAAGCACAGCCAACTCCCGGTTTTTGAACCTCCCGGCTTCCGGAAATGCCGGATCATTCAGCTCAAATGTTTCCAGTAAATAGCCCATTGCATCGAAATGCCTGCTTTCGCTGCCCGAGATGTTGCTGAACGGCTGTAACTGCCATTTATCGTACAACAAAGTATAAACATCGTGCGCCAGTTTCTCTTCTTCACGCATCAGTAAAATCCCTTCTTTCTCAGAAGCTGATATTGAAACACTCTGTGAATACCCGCTTAACTGCAATACGAGGAAAAGCACGTTTGCCAAAGTGAATATTATTGTCTTCATAATCTGAATATTTGTTTTGAGTTAGACACTTTTAGTCGGAAAAACTTGTGCAAAAAAAAGCTCCGGATTTTCACCCGAAGCTTTTGAAACTATCTCTTAACTTAATGTGTGTTCGCTTAGATCGAACTCACGTTAATTACTAAAGCGGCATGCTCCCCGCCCGGCCTGGTTCCAGCCCCGATTCGACCGGGCATTAACACAAGCGTTTCCCTGTCCGCGACCACGTTTGCCTCCGTTGCCGTTTCCCCGGCCAACGTTTTGGCTTTTCCCCGTTCCGGCATTCGCCTGCAGCTCATCATATCTTTTTTGCTGATCTTCGGTAAGAAGTTCCCTTACTGCGTTGCGATGGGCTTCCACGGTTTTAAGCATCTCGGTTCTGATTTCGCTTTTCTCAACAGCATTGGTAGTGGAACGGCGTTTAGTCTGCAGCTCATCCATTGTTTCCCAATGCTTTTCATTCATAGCCTTGATCTGCGACTGTTGGTCTTCGGTTAAATCCGAAATGTAGTTTAAACAGGTTCCCTTTTGCTGGTTTACATTCCTGTTTCCTTGTCTGCCTCCCTGACCAAATGCGGTAGAGGTGCTTAGCGCCAGGGCAAAGAACACCCAGGCAATCTTTTTTAAGTTGCACGATTTCATTGTCTTACGATTTAAATGATTATGACTTTTATTGATTCCGTTACGTCGTTTCGAAACGGGTTTGATATTTTACAGAATTTATTTTAACGATCATTTCCTCCCCTATGTCTGTGCCCCCGCTGCGGCAATGCAATTTCTTCTTTCGACTTCGAAACTGAGAGAAAGATCTCTTTCAGTTTTTCCTGCTGATCGCTGTCACAAATGGCTTTCATCTGCAGGTAGTAGTTCATGGTAATCTCTTTCAGTTCCGAATGGTGACCTCCAACTTCCTGAGCAATTGAGTCGAGTCTTTCCTGCGACGGCGACTGTTTTCCCATTTCTTCAACCATTTGAAGACGCAACTCCTCCAGTTCATCCGATTCCTTGCGTGCACTCCGGTTAAATTCACGGTTCAGTTCCCGAAAAACATCCAACTGGTCCGGGCTCAGGTTAAGCTGTTCCCTGAAAAAACGTGTTCGCTGTTCCGAAGGAATTTCTTCCTGCTGTATACTTACTTCTGCAGCAGCCTTTGTTTCCTGATGTCGGTGATACCAGAACGAAAGTCCCATGGAAAGATTGGTTGCCACCAGAATCACGATGATCCAGATAAGTATGCGGTATGTATTCCTGGTCCTCATAACTTACTCCATTAAAAAGGTTTCCAAAGGTTCCACATCCATTTCATTTAAATAAGGAACCATTTCCTGCTCAGCAGTAAACGCCGACCCTGTTTTTGCTCCTGTGGCACCCATTTTTACTCCTCCGTAAACGCCCAAAATCAAAACAATGGAAAAAGCCACGGGCTGAAGTACCCGAACCAACACTGAGCTGCGGATTCCGCTAAGCTGAATTTCTGAAGGACGATCGAGTTTGGCTTTTACACGTGTATAGAAATAAGGATTGACTTCCGAAACTTTTTCTGTTTCCAAAATACTGAGTGTCCTTTTCATTTCTTCGGCGAAAAGAGCGCAATCCGGACAAACAGCCAGATGTTCCTGAACCGCTTTCATTTCCGGTTCCGGAAGCTCTCTCTCGAGAAAGAAAATTAGTTTGCTATGTGCTGCCTTGCATTTCATTCTTTTCAGTATTTGTTTATATGACACATTCATTCTTAAAAACTTGCGCTACATACACTTCTTTTTGTAGCATTGGTATAGTTTCTTTTGAAGGTTCTTTTTTGCCCGAAACAACAGCGATTCCACCGAGGAAACTGACATTTCCATGACTTCAGAAATCTCCTGGTAAGAAAGATCTTCGTACTTGTTCAACGTAAAGGCTACTTTCTGGTTTTCGGGCAGACTGTTAATCGCCCCGTACAAAATAGCTGCCCGTTGTTTGTTCTCCATCTCGTATCCGGGATTGTCTGCCGCGGAAGACTCAACCTGAAAGAGCTGGCGGCTTTTGGCCTCTTCATCTTTTTCAAACGACTGGAACCATTTGTGTTTTTTATTGTCGCGAATGTGGTTTAACGAACGATTAACGGCAATCCGGTACAACCAGGTAGAAAGCTTGGAATCGGCGCGGAACTGCTGAATAGAACGGTAGACCTCGATAAAAACGTCCTGTGCAATGTCTTCGGCATCTTCACGATTATGAACCATCCCGAAACAGGTGTTAACCACCAGCTTTTGGTGGCTCTCAACCAGTTTCCGGAAAGCTGCTTCGCTGCCCTGCTTAAGCTGTTCTATGATTTCCTGATCCGACATTAGCTCCCGAAAATTACAATAAATGAAGGTTAGTTTTCATTATTTTGAAATCAAATTGTACACATCGCGCGGGGGAATATTATTGTTTTCTCCAATGGTCCGAAGCGTCTGACCTTTCTCAGCTTCAATGTTGTTTTGTTGTAAAACTGCGAGCATTTCGTCGACACTTTTCCCAAGTTCTGAAGCAAAGTCTTCCAGCGTTTTGCGTCCAACACCGGCTCCCTGCATGGAATTTCCGGCCGGTTTCGAAATAATTTCGTAGATCTCCATTGGTGTAGTACCATTGGCAACGGCTATTTCCTGCAACGATTGCGAATGAACATTTTCAAAGCTGATTTTGTGGTTGTTCAGTTTTCGGGTAATTACTTCCACCGAATCAAGTTTTAGTTGATCCGACAGTTCAGCCAGTGTTAGCAATTCGGCGTGCGGAACGGGTGCCCGCTCTTCGGTTTTTTCCCACGAGTTGGTGAGATCTTCACCCAGCGCCATCACATTTTGGAAGGGTGGCAACGAAAATACTGTTCCAAATAAAAATACCAGTACCACAACAGTTGAAAGCAGTAATTCGCGTTTTCTGCCAAAACTACCAGTGGCCTTCGACCTTAGGTAGGAAAGAAACACTCTCCAGTTGGCCGAGAAAAGATGAAAAACAGACAAGACGATAAAGCCCAGCGAGAACACCGTATGAATGGATTGCCATTCTTCTTTTGAAAATCCCCACAATGTCCAGTTTACCCAATGCGCATAACGTCCGGGAGGCGAAACATACAAAACTATTCCCGAAACAAGGAGAACAACCATTGCGTAGGTAAGCCCAAAGCTTATAAACGCACGCCAGCTAAATTTATTCATCTTACAATTGAAATTAAGTTCTCATCAACCGTAAGACACCGGCATCTGAAAAAACTTGCGCTCTTATTTTGAAGTATCTGATTTTTGATCGTGATAAGGCGATTCGAGCTTTCTGCCGCGGTACACAAAACGCTCCGACATGAGTTTCAAAATTTCGTTAGCCGTACTTTCAATAGGCTTATTGGAAACATTGATGACGGTAAAGCCTCCCTTGTCGAACACAAACATGGCATTCCGTATCTCTTCGCGCACTGCGTTCTGATCGACATACGAATCACTGCGATGGTTGTTCCAGCCTTGTATGCGTTTCATACGGTGGGCAATCAACTGACCGGCTCCGATGTGTAATCCAAAAACCCGGTTCGGATCGATTTCAAAGAGCTCGTCGGGAGGCTGAACACCGGGAACCAGGGGAACGTTGGCGACTTTCCAGCCATACATGGCCAGGTAAACACTGAGTGGTGTTTTTCCGGCACGCGAAACTCCGGTGAGTACGATTTCAGCCTGTCTCAGCCTTTGGGGGCCCATGCCATCGTCGTGCGAAAGCGTATATTCAATAGACTCTATCCGGTCGAAATACTGCTGATTCAGCTCGCGGTACAAACCCGGATGCTGCAAAGGCTCCACATTCAGGGTCCGGTCCAGATAGCGGGCCAAATCGCCCATCAGGTCGATTACTTCCACATTAAACTCGTTGGCCAGTTCGTTGATCCTTTTCCGCAAAAAAGGATTTACCATGGTGTGCGTGATAAGTCCGCCTTCGCTTTTGGCGCGCATTACCACATCAAATACCATATCTTCCGTATTCACTCCACCAATGATTTCTACCGGAATTTTGTTATCGGGATATTGGATCAGTATCGATTGAAGTAAATTATTTCCGGCAATTCCGCGACCACCGGAAACAACATAGATAGGGGCGTTTTTTTTCATTTTCATCGGTTATAATTGTTTTATTTCAACGGCTTTGTCTGGAATTATCTCCCTTTATTTTACGGAGCACTCCCGTACATGCTTTCATTCGTTTTGGTTGATGTGAAACGAAATTCAGCATGACTCATTCCATCCTCACGCGCGTTGCATGGCTTTACTACTGTTTCTTAAAAACACGCAAATCAATGCAGTGTTCTACAAATATGACTCTACTTACCAACTTTTTCCAAGAGATTAGTCAGGATTGAGCGTCATTTTGAATTTTGCAGCCTTTTCTACTTCTGTTTTACTGAAAGGATCGGCATGATACTGATTCTGCAAATACATTTCGGTTTGATCAAGATAGAACTCGCTGGCCGGAATTCCGCTTGTCCCGGTCGGGATAATGGTTTCCGAACGATCCCAGTTTCCGGCATCAAAAATATGCCGCTCCGAAGCGCCGTGGTTCGTTTTATACAGGTTGCGGAAAGAATAGGCGTACGGGCAAACCGTGTGATAACTCCCCGGAACCGGGAATGGCCCGCGATTCAGCTTTAACACTTTGTTCAGCGCATTTACCACGCCCAGCGGATGTTTCAGGGTAATCGTATGAAGTTTTCCCCATTGCCACTGTTCGACATCTGTTCCAAGTTCCCCGGAAAGATCCTGCACGGTTTCAGCAAAGGCCTGCTGCACCACATCATCCAGGTTTTCTTTCCCGGGCGTATTTTTATTGTCGATCCACACAGAATTCTGATCGGCAAGCACATTCATCAACAAGTTCTCCAAAAGCATTTTTTCACCTTTCATCTTTTCAAACAACTCCGAAGAAAGATCATCTTTTACGAGGTTCTCCATCACTTTTCGGTATAACACTTCAAATACCGACGCCGCCTGGCTTTCACGTGTTAACTGAAAATCCCAGGCAAGTAATTTATCCAAAGCTGCTTTTTCGGTAGCCGACCAATCTGCTTTCGTTTTCAACGAAGCGAGAAAAACCGGTGTCATACGTTCCGCCGTTTTCGATTTTACATCGGCATGCATGGCTTTAAAATCATCCACACCCAGCTTTTCTTTTGCTTCCAGCATCTCGCGAATACGATCAATGCGGCTTGGCGTAGCAAACCAGTGACTGATGTAATACGGATAGCCATCGGGTACCGTTTTGTTGTTGGCCGAAGAAACATAGCCTCTTTCCGGGTTGTATTCGTAAGGTAGTTCTTCAAAGGGAACCAGTCCCTTCCAGTCGTATTTGCTGCTGTCGCCGGGATAAATTTCAATGCCCGAGCCTTCACGAAGCGGAATACCGGCAGTGCACTGCAAACCAATATTCCCATCCACATCGGCATACACTACATTCTGACTCACCGAAATAAAAGTGCTCATTGCATTGCGAAAATCATCCCAGTTCTTTGCCCTGTTTACCAGGTACACCGTTCGGATCTCGTTACTCATTTCGTTCCCCAGCCAACGAATCGACAAAGGCATTTCCTTTTCCTTTTTCATGCGGTTCACAATCGGGCCGCGATGCGTAAACTTCAGTTCGGTTTGAATGGAATCTCCCTCTTTGGTTTTTATGATTTCGGGTTGAATGATCAGGTCTTTCCAGGCTCCGTCGAACCAGTATTTGGTGGAGTCTTCGTTGAGTTTTTCCCGGTAAAAATCAAGATCATCGAGCATTACATTGGTCATTCCCCAGGCAATCCGGTCGTTGTGCCCCGCAATTACAAAAGGCTGCCCCGGAACCACAACACCTGTAACATCCAGTTTCCCTTCAACTACCTGGTGCATTTGGTACCAAATACCCGGAGCAAACAAACCGAGGTGCATATCGTTGACCAGCAAAGGCATTCCGGTTACACTTTTTTTACCGGCAACCGCCCAGTTGTTGCTGCCGTTAAATATTTCGATCCCCATATCTTTCAACTTCTGAGTGGCTGAAAGCAAGGAGGAACCTGCATCAATCCGGTTATTTCCGAATGCTTCAAAAACGGTTGTCGGGTGTTTGTCCAGATCGGGGATCATTTCTGCGATCATTGAATCGGGTACTTCGGCCCTGAGCTGATGCAAAAAATATTCGGTTCCCCATCCCATCGATAAATCCCACGACATGTAGCCAATCAGGTTAATGGAATGCACCGGTTTCCACCACTCGGGCTGGTAACCCAGCACCCTAAATTCAGGAGGAAGCGGAAACTGTGCGATATACTGATTCACGCCGTCGGAAAACGCCTGAAGCGCCGACACAACTTCGGGATCGGACTGTTCCAGAATTTTTTGCGACTTTTCCTGAATCCGCAAAGCGCGCATCAACAAATCGGTTTCTGCCTGGTCTTTCCCTAAAATTTCAGACAAACGCCCCTGTGTAACGCGTCGCAGCAAATCCATCTGCCACAAACGGTCCTGCGCCATGGCAAACCCTACGGCCCGGTATAAATCGGAATCTGATTTTGCATAAATATGTGGAATTCCGTGCTCATCGCGAAATACTTCTGTTTCCGACTTCAAACCGTATAAAATAAAGCTTTTGTTGTAGTCGGGAACTGCAGCCTTTTTTAAGTATTGAACAAAAAAAACACCCGCGATAAGTGCGAGTACGATCAAAATGAACAGCGAAAACAAGACACGCTTAATGATTTTCATAAAGAATGGATTAGTATTTTTTCACCCGATGAATGAATCTTTTTTATATTTAAGCTTAAAATTAGATCAAAATAAACGTATGAAGAAATTAATCATCCTTTTTTTCCTTGCAATTTATGGTCTTGCAGGATTTGCCCAGGAAGCCGACAAAATAGTTGGAATCTGGTGGAATGAAGAAAAAACATCAAAAATTGAGATTGAAAAGAAAGACGGGAAGTTTATTGGCACCATCGTTTACATGATTCCTGAAAAATATGTGAACGGAGAAGCGCCAAAAGACGATAAAAATCCGGAAGAAAAACTTCGCGAACGTCCGCTGGTCGGAGTCCATATCCTGGATGGATTTGTGTACAATTCCGAAAACAAAGAGTGGAAAGAAGGAAAAATTTACGACCCGAAATCGGGCAAAACCTACGATTGCTATGCCTGGTTCGAAAACAATGATCTGCTGAAACTCAAAGGTTTTGTAGCCGGTATTCGCTGGATGGGCAAAAGCTCGGAATGGTATCGGACAACGCTTTAGTTCAGAGTTCAGAGTTTAGAGTTCAAAGTTCAGGGCTCAAAGCTCAGAGTTCAAAGTTCAAAGCTCAGAGTTCAGTCGTCAAAGATAAGGACTACACTAATACATTATTTTTTACGAAAAATTGGCTTTTGTCCCGGATCTGGTTGGCAGATAACAACCTTTTCCAAAGCTTGGAACTTTGGAAAAGATAAAAAACAACGCGGGTACCCGCCCGGCGGAGGTTGAAGTAGTCGATGCTACAACCAAAGAACTCGTTGTTTGAGTTCAAGAGGTCGTTGTTGTACCCCGAGCGGTTATTGTTACAACTCAAGTAGTTGTTGCGAAGGTCAAACCTGACATTGTTTCAGATGAAGTATTTATTGTTTGAATCAAACCTGACAATGTTTCGTCTAAAATGCTCATTGCGAAGGTTCAAGTACTTATTGTTTCAATCTAAACAGTCATTGTTTAAACTCAAGTGGAGGTTGTTTAAGTTGAAGTGGTCATTGTTTGAAATCAAGTGGAAGTTGTTTAAGTTGAAAAGGTCGCTGCAGCAACCAAAGCAGGCATTGTAAGCGGTTACTCAGAGCTCGTGGCTCGCAGCTTTTAATTTGTCCCCATTGGGGGGCGAGGAATTCAGGCGGCATTGACACCGGAATGACGGAGGGGGTGTTCCGGATACTCAATGCTGGATTCCGGATACCCGATTCTTTACTCACTCTAAACCCTAACCCTGAACTTTGAACTCTGAACTCTGAACTCTAAACTCACCTACCCTGAAACCTGCACATCGAATCCGGCATTTCGGACGCGGTCTGCAATTGCGTTTAGTTCTTCCAAAGAAACTTTCTGAAGCGTTTCCACCGGAGTGTCGCGGGCAATGGTGTAGATCATCACCTGCCGCGGTTTGATTTGTTTCAACAATTCAAGCCAGGCTGCAATTTCCTTTTCGGTGGTATTATCGATTACCTCCCCTTTAAAACTTCCGCGGATAAACATGGTTTGGATGATCACTTTCCCTTCGAAGGCAATCAATTGTTCAACGGTCCGCTGAAGATCAAAAGAAGCCTTCGGGCAATCGATGCTTTTTACAGTTTCTGCAAACGCCGAATCCAGTTTTTGTATGTTGTCTTTTATTTTGAGCAAGGCATCAAAAACCGGCTTCCGGTGAATCATCGTAGCGTTGGAAAGAACAGCAATCCTTGCGTCAGGCGCTAAATGATCCCGAAGCTCAATGGTGTCGTCAATGATTCCGGCAAACTCGGGATGAAGCGTTGGTTCTCCGTTTCCGGCAAAAGTAATTACATCGGGCAACTGTCCTTCGGCAGCCATTTCCCGTAACTTGGTATCCAAACGGGCTTTTACCTCTTCGCGTGCAGGAAGCGATACTTTCTCTTCGTATTCTTTAGGGTTGAATCCACATTCGCAATAAATGCAATCGAACGAACAAACTTTTGCCTGGGTAGGCAGCAGGTTAATCCCCAGGGAAACACCCAGCCTGCGGCTCTTTACCGGGCCGAAAATTATCTTATCAAATAAAAAAGTTGCCATAAAAAGAGTCCCGTCTCTACAAAAACGGATTTATTGGAGCGTAAAAGTTGTGTTGCCAATTTCGTTTCCATCGGCAAACAGATTCACGGTATAAGTGCCCTTCATCAGTTCGGGTTCGTTGGTATTGTCCCAGAAAATAGCCACCGGCAAATCTTTTCCTTCATACACCACTTCGCGCATGGCCGAATACTGAATCTTCAGGTCCTCAAACTGAAACAGGTCTTTTTCCGATTTGGTCATCAACAACTGATCGGGGCGCATGATACGGGCATACACATTTTTAGCGCCTCGTGGTGTGGCCTGGTTTTGTCCCAGTACAAAATAGATGCGTATTTTTTCCGTGCGCTTGGTAAACTTTGTCACTTTTGCCTTATCATTTATTGGTTCAGCAACCAATTCCCGGGCTTCAAGTTTTGCAGCAATTTTCAAGTTCTGCTGCAGTTGTTGTTTCTCCTGACTTAACTGCTGATTCTTTTGCTCTACCTGCATGTACTGTTGTTTTACTTCCAGGTTTTCGGCCATCAACTCCTCATTTCTTCTGTTCAGCGAATCAATTTGCACCACAAAATTTCGCATGATGCCTCTCAGTGTGGTTACCTGTTTTTGGTAATCGGCTATTTTTGAATAACTCACTTTTTTGGTCTGTTCCACTTCAAGCAAAAGATCCTTTACTTTTGCCTGAGCCACAAAAAGCTGTTCATTTAAGGTATCGTTCTCGGTGCTCATCGAATCGTAACTGGCAGCAATCTGTGTCAGTTGAAACTGAATGGAATCCTTTTCTGCTTTTATTTCCTTGACCACTGAATTATGTTCACGGCGTTGCATAAAAAACAAGCCGACAACCAACACCAAAACCACAGACAAAGCAATTACGATGATATTGTTTCTCAAATTCTTCTTTTGCTGACCGGTATTCATTTCGTTACTCATAGTTCGAAGTATAAATTGAAGTGGCAAATTTAGTAATCTTTTAAGCTAAGGCAAACAAAACAAAAACGATCAATTCAGAATTAAATTTTGAAGAAATTAATTATTTTATTTAGAATCTTTCTAGATAAATTACGTTATTGTACCCGAATGATACATTTACCAATCTTAAATGAATTACATCATGCGCAAACTTGCAACTGCATTAATCATACTACTTCTTTCCGTTAACTCAGTTATAGCACAGGAACACAACGATGTGGTAATCACGGGACATGTCGTTTCAAGCGGCGAACACATTCCCTTTGTAAATATATTTCTGGAAAACACACGCTTTGGAACCACCACCGATGTAACCGGACACTATATGTTGGTTGACCTGCCCGTAGGCGAATATACATTGGTGGCGAAAATGGTGGGGTATAAACAGAAGAAGCAAAAAGTTGTGCTAAAAGCCGGCGAAACACTGGAAGTTAAATTTGACCTGGAAGAGGATGTGATCCACATGGACGAAGTGGTGATCACCGGTACCAAAACATTTAAACGACAAACCGAAAGTGCCGTAATCGTGAATGTGCTGGATGCCAAAACCATTGAAAAAGTAGCTGCCCAAACCATTTCTGAATCGCTGAGTTTCCAGCCGGGCCTGCGTATGGAAACCGATTGCCAGACCTGTAACTACACTCAACTGCGAATGAACGGACTGGGAGGCGCCTACAGCCAGATACTGATTAACAGCCGGGCAGTATTTAGTCCGCTAACCGGGTTATACGGACTGGAACAACTCCCCACTGCTCTGGCTGATCGTATTGAAGTGGTTCGGGGCGGAGGATCGGCGCTATACGGCTCAAGTGCCATTGGCGGAACCGTCAACATTATTACCAAGCTTCCACAGCGAAACTCGTATGAGGTAACTTCCAATAACCAATTGATTTCGGGCGATGCATTGGATTACAATGTAAATGCAACCCTAACGGCTCTGTCACAAAAAAGAAATGCAGGAATGGCAATGTATGCCTTTCACCGGGACAGGGATGCCTACGACCATAACAATGATAATTTTTCGGAACTTCCACAAATCAGCAACAACTCTTTTGGGATTAATTCCTTCTTCAAAATAAACGAAGATGAAAAACTGGAGGCCAACTTTTCAAGCACCCACGAATACCGGTATGGAGGAGAAATGATTGACGGGCCGGCATTTATGGCGAAGCAATCGGAGGAGCGCACTCACGATATTATTATGGGCGGACTGGATTACGAAAACAACCTGAGCATGCGAACAAACCTGATTTTATACACAGCCGGTCAGTACACCAAACGCAAGCATTTTACCGGCATTGCCCCCGACGGCGACCAGGAACTTACCGATTACAACAACCAGCCTCCGTACGGCCATTCAAAAAATCACACTTTTCAGTTTGGAACGCAGCTAAACCATGCAATCAATGACTTTCTGGGTGCAGGAACCAACATTTTTACTTTCGGGGCCGAATATGTAACCGACGATGTTTACGACCAGATTGAAGCCTACAATTATCTCATCGATCAGAACACCCGTAATTTTGGAGCCTTTGTTCAAAGCGACTGGTCGCTCACCCGAAAAACAACACTGCTTGCGGGAGTTCGGGCAGATCAACACAATTATGTGGACAAGCTGATTATTAATCCGCGTGTGTCGTTACTGGTTAAACCTCATCAAAACACGCAGCTACGCTTATCATGGTCGACCGGATTCAGGGCGCCGCAGGCCTTTGACGCTGACATGCACATTGCTTTTGCCGGAGGAGGAATTCAGACCGTGGAGCTGGCCGATCAGCTTGAAGAAGAAAAATCGCAAAGCTGGAGTGCATCGCTAAATTGGGATCGCCCCACTGAAAAACATATTGTTGGTTTTACTTTGGAGGGATTTTATACGCAACTAAAAAATGCTTTTGTGTTAGAGGAACTCGGAAATGATTCAAACGGAAACTCGATTCTCGAAAAAAGAAACGGTGGGAATAGCCAGGTTTACGGAGCTACTTTCGAGGCTCGTGCCAACTTCGACCGGAAATTACAAATGGAAGCCGGTTTAACGCTTCAAAAAAGCATTTATGATGAGGCAGTCGCCTGGTCGGAAGAATTGCCGGGAGTAAAAGATTACCTGCGGACACCCGAAAGCTATGGTTATTATACTTTCAGCTGGACTCCGGCCCAGAAGATCAGCCTATCGTTATCGGGAGTTTACACAGGAAGCATGCTGGTTCCACACTACGGACTGGCAGGCGATCCGGGAACACCCGAGCAAGACCAGTTGTACAAGTCGGATTCATTTCTGGAGACGAACCTGAAAGCTGGCTATACTTTCGAGTTGAAACGCATCGATTCATCGATTCAACTTTTTGCCGGATTCAGCAACCTTTTTGACAACTACCAGGACAATTTCGACAGCGGCAAAAACAGGGACAGTGGTTTTGTTTACGGCCCGTCGAAACCCCGTACCTTCTACTTCGGAATTAAGCTATTCAATTAAAATAGAAGGGACCAGTTGTTGAACAACCGGTCCCTTCTGTATTCACTGTTCAGATGAAAGAAATTTCTAATACAAATTCCCGATTTTCAGACCAAAATATAGGGTGCGCGGCGTAAGTGGCCCGTACATATAACCCGGGTCGCGATCAACACCGCTATCAAAATCTTTTTGATAACTGTTGAAGATATTTTTCACTCCGGCATTAAGCTGAACACGGGCGTTATCGGCCACTTTAATATCGTAGCTGAATTTAATTCCCGCATCAAAAAACGAGGTACTTTCCCGCAATTCCCCTGCGTCAGGATCAGCAATCGAAGGCCCGAAATACGGAACCAGCATGGGGCCGGAGAAATTTCCCGTTGCTGCAATATTGAACACCGGAACAGGATTGTAATTCATACTCAAATACCCGTACGTGTTGGGAGTGCGAAAGAAGCGCTTTTCGTTAAACTCCTGCGGTGTTTCAAACTCACTCTTCTGAATAGTAAAACCGGATTGAAGCTGAAACTTCCCGGAAGGTGATGCATTCAATTCGATATTCACTCCCTGAACAGTAGCACCGTCTTCGGCATTCACCCTTGTATAAATTACGGTTCCGTCCTCATCAGGAACTCCGTATTCGTTGGCAAACGGATTATCAAGGTGTGTATAAAATCCTTCGAGCAGCAACTGGAATTGCCACTTCCCCACTTCTTCACTAAAATCGAGCGAAGCAGTGATACTGTTAGACGATTCCTGTTTCAAATCCGCCGCATTTTTATGAATTACTTTTCGGGAACCCGAGGTCTCGATGTGTAAATCTTCGTCAAAGATCTGCGGAGCACGGAATCCCCGGGCAAACCCGGTGCGAAACTGCAAATGGTGCGAGATATTATACAGCACACTCACGCGGGGGCTAAATACATTCCCCGAAATTTTGTCGCCATCACCCGTTTTTTCTGTTATCTGATAGTGATCGTATCGTAAACCCGTGCTAAAAACCACCTTATTGGTTTTCCATTCAGCCTGTAAAAATCCTGCATTAGTGGCTATTTTCTGATCTGCAACCAGCGTATTATCAAAATGCTCATCTATTTCCGGATCGTAATACCCGAGTTTCTGATCTTCCATCGAACTACCGGTCGATTCGATTCCGGCGGTTAAAGTGGCTGGTGCAAACATCAGGTAACCGATTTCACGGATGTACTGGGCGCCTGCCGAATAAGTTAAATCGTCGGTTTCTCCGTAGGCTGACAAATCCTGGTTGGCACCGTAATAAGAATCGCGGTGTACCCCCTGCAAAGAAAGAAAAGCGGAGAACTTGTCGTTTTCACGCAGAAGCTGATCGAAGTTCAAAGCTCCAGAATTAATACGGTGTGTCACACTTTCGGTAACATCGGATTCGTGCATCGGCAAATCGAAGCGGTTACCACCTCTTCTAAATTCATAAATATTAAAATAGTCGACCGTTAATTTGGCACGGTTGGCAATGCGTTGATACAATCTTCCGCCCAATGTGAGGTTTTTTATTTTGGCCAGTTCGGTGAAACCGTCACCGTTAGCATCAAAACCATCCCGTTTGCGATGAAAACCGAAAATGCTCATCCCGGTGCGGTAGTCATCGGTTACATACGAGCCATTGAGGTTTACGTTATAATCGGTAGCAGCTTCTCCATCCAGTCCAACGCCAACGGTACTGTTCGATAATGCGCCTTCAAAATTATTCGCCACCGGATCTTTGGTGATCAGGTTAATGGTTCCGGCAATGGCATTACTACCGTACATCGACGAACCACCTCCGCGAATCACTTCTACCCGCTCGATCATATTGGCAGGGATCAGTTCCAGCCCGTAAACTCCGGCAAGTCCGCTGAATACAGGCCTCGAGTTGATCAGAATCTGGGAATACGGTCCTTCCAGGCCATTCATCCGAACCTGTGTAAAACCACAGTTCTGACAGTTGTTTTCCATACGCAGCCCGGGCGAAAAGTTAAGCCCCTCACTGAGTGTAACACTTTGTACCCTGTCAAATAATTTCGGATTAATACTGCTTACTATGGTGGCTGTTTCTTTCCGGCTTTTTGCGTTCCTGTCGGCAGAAACCACCACCTGTTCCAATCCAATATTATCGGTCTCGAGTTGTACAAAAAGCGTTACACTTTTTTTCGATTCAAAAAGCATCTCTTTTTCGAAAGCTTTGTAGCCAATGGCCGAAACCAGAACGGTTTGTTTTCCAACGGGAATGTTGGTCATTTTAAAATGACCGGTTGCATCGGCGGCAGTTCCAACGGTGGTACCCTTAATGGTTATGGTGGCAAAGGGAATGTGGTCTTCGCCCGATTTTACTTCGCCAAACAACATGGCATCGGTATTCGGTTTTTTATCGTCGTCGAGTGTATATACAGCTTTCACCCCATGAAAGCTGAATAAAAGCACAAAAAGTGCCATTATATTCTTCATGATTAATAATGATCAGGTTAATAAATAATGTCGTAAAAAAGAAAGTGGAAAATGAAATTACGCGACCGGAGGTGCACGCGGATTGGATCTCTGATCCTGATCTGAAAGGATTAAATGTGCATCCTGAACGAAGTATTCGAAATGAATTTCAGGTAATTTTGCAAGGGAGCTTATGTATAACGGCACCTCAGCAACATCGAAATGAAGTGTGCTAAAAAAGCAAATTTCAGTTTTGGCGTGTCCGTGGTGATTGGCAGGCTCGTTTTCTCCGGAGTGTATGGGGTGCGAATGGGTGACCACCATTCCGTTGGCATAAAAGTGGGTGTGCTTATTTTGTATTGAAGTGTTGACGATAAACAGATATACCGGCAACATCAATGCAAACCACAACTTATTATGTCTTCTTATAAACTCCACAAAGCCTGATTAATAAGGCTGCTAAGGTATAATTTTAAATTAATCTAAATTAATAACTTTAATTACTTTTGCTTAAAATTAACGATGACAAAACGAAGACCAACTTTTAAACTGTATGCCTTTGGTGAATATTCGAAATGGGACCGTGAAAGCAGAGAAATTCCAAAAATCCTTGACTTCACTACTGAAATAAAGGCTTCGATCGGTACGGAATTCGGGTATGTTTTGCACATCAAAAACGGGAAGGGAGAAACCCTTCAATTCAGGATCGATCACCCTCCTTTTTTGGATGAAAGCGGACAAATTACTCCGCCCTTTACGGGGGAGCAATTTATTCGTACCAATGATTTTGAATTTTACCTGGGCGATTGCATATGGGAACCGCTCGCGGACAAATTGGGGAAATGGGAATTAAGCACCTGGTACGAAGGCAAAATGATAGCCAACAAGGTTTTTAACCTGAAATGATGATTTTAGCTGGCTACTTTCTTTACCTCTTCCGACAGTTTTTCCAACGCGGTATCAGTTGCTTTCAGCATATCCTGCACCAAACTTTTGTAGTATTCTTTTACTAATTTGGTATTATCTTTTCCATCGGGATGTATCGCTCTAAGCCTTAATTCGCGGTGCTTCTGAACAATTTCACCGGCAATTGCATACACTGCTTCTTCGTCAATCTTACTGTTGTATTCCAACACATAGAAACAATCACTTAATGCCAGCGACATAATCAGGTCGATGTCTTTTTTCAGATTCCTAACACTTGCCATGATAATTCATTAAAAGTTAATTAAACATACAAAATTAAACGATAAACGCTGAGATGACAGATTAAAAACCTCCTCCTCTCATAAGATTGCTACCGCCTCCGGTATTGAAGTTATTATTCTTCTTTTCGTTTTCTTTTTCTTTCCTGGCCTTCTCCTGTTCAGCTTTACGTTTTTGTTCTTCGGCTTCCTGGTCGATGATTTTCTTCACGAATTCAGGATTGGGAGTTACGTCCCAGATACGCTTCTCAGTCCAGTTCGACCGTAATTTGATAAGTTCCGGCAAATATGAAACCAATTCAGGTTGAATTTTGTCCTGGTAACTTCCGCCATCCCATTTACCGTTTCCGTTGGTATCGTATATAATCTTGATCTTGTATTTTTCAGGAGGTACCAAATCAAATTCTACTTCGCCATCTTTATCAAAAAATTTCTGTCGCAAAACCTCTTCTTCTTTGCTGTTTTTCAGAAGTTGGACGATCATTGGCCCGGGAACATTGCTAAAATCGAAAATAAACGAGCCATAGTAATCTTCCTCCCTTGTCTGGAAGCCTTTTTCCAGAGCCATACTCGACACGCCAAAAACATTCCAGCAGGCCGCTGAATCAATTCTCAGGGTATAGCTGGTCTGCGGTTCCCAATCGTACGAAATGTTGTAGGTTCTCCATGCCTTGGAATCTTTCTCAAATTTGATGTTCAGCGGAGTTTTAAGTGTATCCTCATTCAGGTACAATATAACCTGTGTACTATCAAACAAAGCTATTGGAGTAGGCGACTCAATCTTAATTATCCCGTCCAGCTCCATAGTGGGCCCCAGGCTTGTCGACCAGCTAAACTGAGGAATTCGTGCCGGACCTTCTTCTTCTTCGCCTTTTTTCTTTTTCTTTTTCGTATCCACTACCGGTTTCGAATATTGCATCAAAAGCGTATCGTGAAAAACATAAGGCTGAGCCATGGAATCGAGCATAAAATATGAAAGCTCCATATACAGCGAATCTTCTTTTGCCAGCGTGGTATCGGTTATCCAAAGCACGATGGAATCCATCTCCTGGTTGTATTCCATCAGGTACCAGTCGCTTACCTGATGATCAAGTAAACGGATATCAAACGTATCTTCCACCGACTCATTAAAAACAAATGAGCATTTGTATTCACTGGTCCTTTCCGATTTATCGATGTACTGTTCAAAAATGTCTTCCATAAAGTAACTCAGATAAATCGGCTCGGGAAAGAAATGCGTGTGTCCCATTATCAGCAATGAATCCACGGCATTTGCGATAGTATCCTTGTTTTCATGAAATTCTGCCCGCGGAACCACCACCTCGCTGTAAAAAGCAATTTCTTCGGCTCCTTCGTCATACAACATGTTATTATTCTGATCATTCAATGCAAAAACGTGATACGATCCCGGCGCGATGTTGTCGATCATGAACAATCCGTCCTCGTCGGTTTTGGCAATATAATCGGGTATCACTTTAAAAACCGCCGAATCGTGCAGGTTACTCTGCATCAACACCAGCCCTTTCTCGATCGGCTCAAGGTCAACCGCATTTACAACCCGGCCGGCAACACGCAAAGAATCGTACACCGGACCCGTACTAAACGAAAAGCGCAGGTTTTCCATCGGATTCTTTTCGTTGTTGTCCACAATCGAATTTTTGAAATCAAGCGAATACGTTGTACTGTCCTTCAATTCTTCATTGAACAGAATGATAAGTGTCTTCGATTTGGTTCTGATGATCGGCCGTTTTTTTAGGGGTGGAGAGATCACCAGCGATTCCGAGATCTCATCGGGCAAAATGTATTCGTCAAACGTAAAACGCACATCTTTCCCTTTAAAATTCAATGCCTTAAAATCCGGGTTGGTCTCCAGCAATACCGGAGGAATCGAATCTTTTGGCCCGCCGGCAGGCATCCCTATGTTGGCACACGACGAAATAACAACGACCCATGCGAGGCCGGCAATAATGATCAGTGGTATTTTTCCCTTCAGCTTCATCCGTTGAAATTGGCTACAAACATACAAATTCCTGCTCACTCTTGATGTTAAGCTTTATTAATTTCAACCAGAGTATTTTAACAAAATGTGTTAGAGGAAAGTCTAAAGCAGGCTCCTGAGAGATAAAAACTTTTTAGCAACTTCGCCTCCTGAAAATAGTGCGGGTCTAAGAATTATATTAACTTGGATTGGTGAAATTTTTGACAATACAATGGGCAAGAAAAAAAATAAACAGCGTTCCAAAACACGGAAATCGGTAACATTCAACAAGAAAAAATTAAAGAGCGCCATTCTCTCCGGCATGTATGAAGATCCGGGTAAAACAGTGAATTACCGACAGATATCAGGCTCTCTGGGCATTAATGATCCAGAAACACGAAAGCTCGTAAACATTGTTTTACAGGAACTGGCCGACGACGATTACCTCGATTTGATCGCTCGTGGGAAATACAAACTAAAAGCCCGCACGGGAACGGTATGCGGAATAGTGGAAATGCAACCACAGGGATTTGCCTACGTAGTCAGCGACGAACTGGATCGCCCGGTTATTGTATCGTCCCGCAATCTGAACCATGCCATGGAGGGCGACAAAGTACGGGTACACGTTTTTGCGCGGCGAAAAAAGCACGATTACGAAGGAGAGGTAAAAGAGATCGTGGAACGCGCCAAATCAGTGTTTGTAGGAACGGTTCAGGCTTCAAAGAATTATGCCTTCCTTACGCCTGCCGGCAAAGTAGGTTTTGATATTTTTATTCCGAAGGAAAAACTCAACGGCGCCAAAGACGGGCAAAAAGCCATTGCGGAAATCACCGACTGGCCTGCAAATGCACGAAATCCCTTTGGCGAGATCAAAGAAGTACTGGGCGACACCGGCGATAACGATGCCGAAATGCATGCGATACTGGCAGAATTTGAACTGCCGCATAAATTTCCGGAGAACGTGGATAGAGCTGCCGAAAAAATTCCGCTGGAAATTTCGGAAGATGAAATCAAAAACCGGCGCGACTTCCGCAAAACCACCACGTTTACCATCGACCCGATTGATGCCAAAGACTTTGATGACGCCCTTTCGTTAAAAAAACTAGACAACGGCAACTGGGAAGTCGGCATTCACATTGCCGATGTAACGCATTATGTACGCCCCAATACGATTATTGAAGACGAAGCCTGCAGCCGCGCCACTTCGGTGTATCTGGTTGATCGCGTGGTCCCGATGCTCCCCGAAAGGCTTTCGAACGGCGTATGTTCGCTCCGCCCCAACGAAGACAAACTTTGCTTTTCGGCTGTTTTTGAACTCAACGAAAATGCAGAAATCCGAAAACAGTGGTTTGGAAAAACCGTAATTCACTCCGACCGGCGTTTTACTTACGAAGAAGCACAGGAAGTGATCGAAACAGGTTCCGGCGACTTTTCGGAAGAATTGCTCAAACTCAACGAACTGGCCGTTAAACTTCGGGAGTCGCGTTTTAAATCAGGCTCCATTGCTTTTGATCGTGTCGAAATCAAATTTAACATCGATGAAAAAGGCAAACCACTGTCGGTGTACTTCAAAGAAGCAAAAGAGTCAAACAAACTGATCGAGGAATTTATGTTGCTGGCCAACAAAAGGGTTGCTGAATTTATTGGCGATGTTTCGGATAAAAACAAAGCCAAAACCTTTGTGTATCGTATTCACGACAAGCCCGATCCCGACAAACTGGTTTCGTTCAATACTTTTATCCAGCGTTTTGGTTATGGCATTCAGCTCACAACACCCAAAGCCATTGCTACCTCGCTGAATAATTTGCTGAATAAGGTGAAAGGAAGAAACGAACAGAATGTAGTTGAAACGCTGGCGATCCGGTCAATGGCCAAAGCCGAGTATTCAACCCGAAACATCGGACACTACGGATTATCGTTTGAATATTATACCCATTTCACCTCTCCTATTCGCCGCTATCCGGATATGATGGTGCACCGCCTGCTGGAGAAATACCTAGACGGCGGCCGTTCAGCCAACGAACAAAAATACGAGGATCTGTGCAAGCATTCCTCCGATATGGAATCGAGGGCAGCCAACGCCGAACGTTCTTCGATTAAATACAAACAGGTTGAATTTATGCAGGAACACGTCGGGAAAGTATATGCCGGAGTGATTTCGGGTGTCACCGACTGGGGAATTTATGTGGAACTGGAAAATAAAATTGAAGGGATGATCCCCGTTTCGGAACTGGACGACGACTTCTACATTTTTGACGAACGCAACTACATGCTGGTTGGGCGGCACACGCGAAAAACCTTCCAACTGGGCGAGTCGATTAATGTTAAAGTGTGGCGGACAAACCTGGAACGAAAACAGCTCGATTTTCGACTGGCAAGAAACGAAAAACCTGACACTTTCGAAATACCAACTCCGTAGAAATGAACAAGGTGAACACTTTGATGCAAATCATCCGCGTTGTCGTCTTTTCGATTTTAAAATTCTAAAAAGTTTTACAGGCAAAATAAATAACTATCTTTGCTGATATTTTTTCGTTAAATAAAAGGCAATGCACGATCTTGGTAAAAACGGGAACAAAAGGGATGCAAACCGCGAAAACATCCTGAAAATTGCTCGCGAAATCTTCAGTAAATACGGCTTTAAAAAAACTACCCTCGACGACATTGCAAATGCCGTGCGCAAAGGCAAAAGTTCGCTGTACTACTATTTTAACAGTAAGGAAGATTTATTCCAGGCTGTGATTATGAAAGAGGTGGAGATACTGGCGCATGAACTCGAAATTGTCATCAACCGAAACACCGATCCGGTAGACAAATTGCGCGATTACATCCTCACCAAGCTGGCAACTTTCAGGAACCTTGCCAATTTTTATCACGCCATCGAGAATGACATTACTGCTGTTGGCTTCATTGATGAAGTAAAGCTAAAGTACGAGCAGGATGAAATCAGAATGATCAAAAGAATTCTGATTGAAGGTGTACGTAAAAACGAGTTTGAAATTTACGATTTCAATTTGGCTGCCATCGGAATCACCACAGCCATTAAAGGCTTGGAGATGCCACTTACAGCAGGTCATTACGGAGATGTTAACCTCGAAAGAAGTGTTGATATCATCCTGAAGATTATCTGTTACGGCATCATGAAAAGGTAAAACCGTTTACTGACTACCAGACGGTTCCATCTTACATTTTTCATCTTTCATTCGAACAAAAACGCTTATTTGTCCGGTGTAATTTATATGCCCCATTCCATCCGGAAGAAATCTTCTTGCGCTTACCTTTTATTTTTTGAACTTTTAACCCTCAAAAGTGTCTTTCCCCGCTGAAAAAGCATTCCAAATCCCTAAAAATGAAGACCAATAACGTTCGTTGTCTCTGCCCTGCTGTCTGACTTTGTTCTACTGTCGTTCGCCGAAATTAATTACACGACAGCCCTTTATGCCTTAATTTTAACAAGCCATAAATAAACAATTAAAGAAAGCAAGTCATGAAAACGAAAAGCTGGGTACTTTTTACCCTTACACTTTTTATTGCAGCAATAGGAAGTGCCACAGATTTCCCTAAAATGAATGTTGTTCAGGTGGAGAAAGACAAAGCCATGCTGGCCTATAGTGCTTCTACTGCCACTCCGCTGGAGATTACACTGACCAATTCCGACGGTGAGATCCTGTATTTTAACTGCACCAACGAACGATACAGGGAATACAAAAAACTGTTTGATTTTTCAAAAATAGGCGATGGTGATTATTGCCTGTCGGTGAATTTCGGAAACCAAAGTGTCAGCCGCAGTTTGAGTATCAACCACAATAAAATGGAGGTAGGGCCTCCGCAAAAATGTTACGTACCTTGTTTTAATCTTAACGGCAATCAACTCGACATTTCGTTTTTGAACACCGGCATGAAACAAGTGTATGTAAACATATACCACAATGGAGAACACATCGAGGAGGCCAAACTCGGAAGAGATCTTGCCATTCAGAAGCGACTGGATTTGAAAAGACTGAGACCCGGAGAATACTTGGTGGTAGTAAGTGAACGTTTTAAAGACCATACGTTTATTGCAAAACTCTAATAGCTTTTGTTGTTACAGGAAACAAGGGGGTATCAATGCAATTTTTGATACTCCTTTTTTTATTGCAGAAACTAAAGACACAAAAATCTTGCTTTTTAAAGAAAATGGAAACCAATTGAATGTAATTTAAGTCAGCTTTCCTTACTAACCTAATTAAACGATTGTAAGCTTCTTCAGTCAAAGTCGAAGTTATTGTTTCACTAACCATAGATTGTGCTGTGCATATACGAATCGAAAATCTAAACAAGATCTACAAAGGTGGCAGCTATGCCATTAAAAATCTGAACCTTGAGATCCCCAACGGAATGTTTGGGTTATTGGGGCCAAACGGAGCCGGAAAATCAACCCTGATGCGGATATTGGTCACTTTAATGAAGCCCACCAGTGGTAAAGTATATTTTAACGACTTTGAACTGTCGAAAAACAGAAGAGAAATACGGTCCATGTTAGGATATCTTCCCCAGGACTTTAGTTTTTTCTCGAAGTTGAAAACCTACGAATTCCTGGATTATACAGCCCGGCTGGCAGGAATGAAAAACGGAACAGTTCGCCGGGCGGCGGTAGATCAAATGCTGGAGGAAGTGGGGCTTTTTGAGGCACGCGACCGGAATGCCAACAAGCTTTCAGGTGGTATGAAACGAAGATTGGGTATTGCCCAGGCACTCATCAACGATCCCAAAATAATCATTGTTGATGAACCTACTACAGGTCTCGACCCCGAAGAACGTATCCGTTTCCGGAACCTGCTCTCCACCCTCAGTACCCGCGATGTAATTATCATCCTCTCGACACATATTGTGGGTGACATCTCAAGTACCTGCGACAACATGGCGCTTTTAAACAAAGGGAAACTGGCCTTTACCGGATCTCCCGAACAGCTGATCAGAGAAGCCGAAGGCAACGTTTGGCAAATTGAAGCCACCGAGCACGAGTACCTCGAAATCAACGAAAAATACCCGGTCATTTCTACCATTCCTATCGACGGAGGCTGGGAAGTGCAGGTGGTAGCCAGCGACATTAACGGCTACCAGGGGAAACAAATTGCTCCCAACCTTGAGCACGCTTATGTCCATTTTATGGAAAACAAATTGAATCAGTGGTCCAACGCCTAAAACTATAAAGATGATATCGTTTCACAATATTTTTTCCATCGCGAAATACGAACGTAAAACACTGTTCCGCAGTTGGTTTTTCCGCATTTTCAGCGTTCTGTCGCTCCTCGTTTTATTCGGGATGAACTTTGGAATGGTTATCCAGGGAGGAGGACAAGAGGGTTGGGCCATCCGTGCCATCCCCAGCGCCATCCCCTATTTTAACTTACTAATCTTAAACGTAGCGCAAGCCATAATTGCGGTTTTCCTCGCATCAGATTTCCTGAAACGCGACAAGAAACTGGACACTACCGAGGTAATCTACATGCGCTCGATGACCAACGGCGAGTACGTCATCGGAAAAACCCTGGGGAACATGCAGGTTTTCCTAACCCTGAACATTGCTGTGGTTATCCTGGCACTGGTATTTAACATGCTTTCTGAAGGAACTATAGTTGACTGGGCGCTGTATGGAATTTACCTGATACTGATCAGTATTCCAACCCTGGTTTTCATCATGGGGCTTTCGTTCCTGTTAATGAGCCTTGTCCGAAACCAGGCCATAACTTTTGTTCTTGTATTGGGCTACATCGGAATAACCCTGTTCCTGATCCAGGCAAAATTTTACTACATCTTCGATTACATGGCTTTCAACATTCCGATGTTAAGCTCCGATGTGGTTGGTTTTGGAAACCTGGCGGTGATACTCGTTCATCGCGGTATTTACTTTGGACTTGGTACCGGATTTATTTTTCTGACCATCTTCCTGTTGAAACGACTCCCGCAATCCGAAGGAATGACCTGGTTCTCATTGGTTTTCAGCTTCATCTTTATAGGCGGAGCCGGCTACCTGGCATTTAATCATATCCACTACTTCAAAAATGCTGAGAAAATCAGGGCTGAAATTGTTGAACTCAACAACAAATATGTGGGCGAACCCGCGGTTTCAATCGTTGCAAACGAACTGAATGTTGACCATAAAGGAAAAACCATAGATGTTACATCGAATCTTGTGGTCACCAACCACACCAAAGTACCGATGAACAAACTGATTTTTAGCCTGAATGGCGGACTAAAAATTGATGATCTGAAACTGAACGGAGCTGCAACCCAGTTCCTCCGCGACAAACAGTTGGTCATTATTTCTGACAACGTGAACCTGCAACCCGGCGACACTGCCGATGTTGAATTTGCTTATTCGGGATCGATCGATGAAACCTACTGCTACCTTGACATTGAAGAAGAAACCCGATTGGAAAAATACGGCAAATTTGTGTTGAATGTCGACAAACGCTATGCTTTCATAGAGCCCAATTATGTTTTGCTGACCAAAGAAGCCAACTGGTATCCCAAAGCCGGGACAACCTACAGTTCGAAGGATGTTAGCTGGCACCAGCCGCAATTTACGCGCTTCGAGATGAAAGTAAAAACCAATCCGGGGCTACAAGCCATTTCTCAGGGTGTGATTAACGAGGTTTCGGCTGGTGAATTCAACTTTGAAAACGAAAATCCGCTGACACAGGTATCGCTGACGATTGGGAATTACAAGCAAATGAAAATGGAAGGAAAAGACGTGGAGTTTGGTGTCTGGTATTTTGACGGACACGATTATTTCTCCAGTGAATTTCCCGAATCAAAAGATACCTTGCAGGCCATTATCAACGAACGCTTCGACGACTTTGTCCGTACTTACAACATGGAATTCAGCGCCAAACGCTTGTCGATTGTTGAGGTTCCTGCTCAGTTTAAAACTTACGAACGCATGTGGACATCGATCCAGGAAGCCGTTCAACCCGAGCAAGTTTACATTCCGGAAAAAGGATACATGCTACGTGATGCCGATTTCAAAAAACAAAAAGAAAACATCGGACGCTGGGGTGGCCCGGGTGGCAGAGGTAACGACATGACTGATCAGGATAAGGAACTCCGGGTACTGGAAGGATTTCTTCGGAAGTTTACTTCAGAAACCGAGGAAAACAGAAATTTCAGCAGGGGGCAAATGACCATGGAACAATTTGGAAATCCCTATTTTATTTTCCCGATGCTTTACAACTTTCAGAACAATATCCAATCAGACCGGTGGCCAATCACCAACCGTGTTTTTGAAGCCTATCTTAAAAGTCAGTCGCTGGATATGCGTTCCGTTTTTATGGGCAACATGAATGGCGAGAGCGAGGATGTGCTGGCAAACATTGCGCTTCAGGATGAAACCTTTGAGCAAATTCTGGCTGATCCTGATCAGAAAGACCTTGTTGACAACGTTATTAAGCTAAAAGGTGATGTTCTTTTTTCGATGATTCAATCGAAAGCAGGGCAAACCGAATTTGAGGATTTTCTACGCAAAATGCTGGCTGACAACAAATTCAAGAATATCGCATTTGAAGACTTTGACCGACAGATCAACGAGGCTTTTAATATTCAGCTGGTACCGATTATGGATGACTGGTTCAAGGCCAAAACACTACCCGGATACTTAATTGAACCTGTAAAAGCTGTAAAAGTGAAAAGTGGCGAAGCCATGCAGGCAATGATTAGCACAAAAATTACCAATTTCTCGGATACCGAAGGGATGGTGAAATTATCTTTCCGCATGGGCGGTGGCGGCGGTGGATTTGGTCCGCGCGGCGGTGGTGGTAACGACGATGTTATCAACAAGCTGGTCTTCCTGGAACCTCATCAAACCAAGGAGTTGAGTTATCTTTTTGACGGTGACCCAAGGATGGTGATCATAAACACCATGACATCGAAAAACATTCCGCAAACGATGATGAACTTCTTCCGCGAAATTGAAGAGGATCCGAAGGCGCGCCCCGAAGAGAAAGAAGTGGTTACTGATGTGCCGGTTCAGTTGAAACAGCCCAACGAAATTGTGGTCGATAACGAAGATCCGCAATTCAGCATTACCACCAATCACCACGTTAGCTTACTCGAAAAAATGATTGTAAAAGAAGAAGAGCAGACACGTAAGTACCAGGGAATAAACTGGTGGCGACCGGCGACCAGCTGGACGGCTACTACCAGCGACGAATTCTACGGCGAATATGTTCGTTCAGGCTATTATATCAAAGGCGGAGAAGGCGACCAGGTGGCCACATGGAACGTTCCGGTGGAGAAAGCAGGTTACTACGACGTATATTTTCACCTGTACAAAATGCGCAGGCGTGGCCGCGATGGCGGAGAAGAAAAAGGAAATTACAATTTTATCATTCACGGAGATGATGGCCCCGAAGAAGCTGCACTTGATGTTCAGAATGCAGAATCGGGCTGGAACCATCTGGGATCGTACTACTTCTCTCCCGATACAGCGAAAATCGAATTAACCAACAAAACACAACTCAGAACAATATTTGCCGATGCGGTAAAAATCGTTGAACTGTAAATCAATTAAATCAAACATAGAGATGAAAAAGACAAAAGCTAAACAATTTCAGAAAATCATTCTTCTGGTGGCTTTTCTGGCAACGGGCGTTTTTTACGCTCAGGCACAGGAAGCACTTACTTTGGCAAAAGCCTTGAGCATTGCCGAAACCGGGAGCCCCGATCTGCAGCTTTCACTGCTGAATCTGAAGCGTTACCAGAAGAGCCTGGAAGCCCAGCGGGCAGCGCTAAAATCAAGATTTTCGCTCGAAGTTAACCCGGTAACCTACAGCAAACAGCGCCGGTTCGACAACCGCTTCTCGGAATGGTACACCAACGAGAATTTTGAATCAAATACTTTATTTACGATTTCTCAACCCATACTTCCTACCGACGGAACCATTTCGCTTACCAACGAATTCGGCTGGTCGAGCAGTAAATCAACCTTGTCATCCGACGAAAACAAAAGTGAGGTATTTTTTAACAACCTCTACCTCAACTTAAACCAGCCCCTTTTTACGTATAACCGGTTGAAACTCGAACTTAAACAGCTGGAGTTAAACCTGGAAAATGCCAACATCAGTTATGCCATTCAGCGTTTGAACCTGGAGAAAAACGTTACCCAGTATTTCTACAACGTATACATGGCCCAGATGAACCTGAGTATTGCCAAGGAAGAACTTGCCAATACTCAAAAAAGTTACGACATCATCGTTAACAAAGTAAATGCAGGATTGGCCGCAAAAGAAGAACAATACCAGGCAGAGCTGAACCTTTCTACCGCCAAATCAACGGTTCAGAACGATGAAGTAAACTTTGAAAATGCCAAAGATCAGTTAAAACTTTACCTGGGTATGGACTTGTTTCAGGACATTATGATCCTGGCCGACATTAGCGCCAATCCGGTGAAAATAGATCTCGATCTGGCGATTGATAACGGGCTGAAATCGAGAATGGAACTTCGCCAACGTGAAATCGACGTGGAAAACAGTCAATTTAGCCTGATTGAAACCAAAGCATTAAACGAATTCAAAGGTGAAATGAACCTGCGTTTCGGGATCACAGGCGACAACCGCGACCTGGGCAATATCTACCAAAACCCGACCAAGAGTCCTTCGGTAGGTGTTAGTTTTAATATTCCAATCTTCGACTGGGGCGAAAAGAAAGCCCGTATTGCTGCAGCCGAAGCATCGATTCAGTCGCAGGAATTAAACTTGTCGGAACAGAAAAAACAGATCGTAGTGGATATTCGCCAGGTGTACCGTAACCTGCAAAACCAGTTAACCCAAATCGACATTGCCAAACAAAACGAACGCAATGCGCAGTTAACCTACGAAATTAATCTGGAACGTTACGAAAACGGCGATCTCACCGGTATGGATCTTAACCTTTACCAGACCCAGTTGTCGGAAAAGAAAATCTCCTACAGCCAGGCGCTTATCAATTACAAAATTGAACTGCTGAATCTGAAAATTCAATCGTTGTACGATTTCGAAAAAGGAGAACAGATTTTACCCGGTGAACTTTACCTCACACAAGACAAAAAATAACCAACGAAAAAACTTAAAAAAATGAAGAACATAAAATTACTTTACCTGGCTGTCATCGTTGCAAGCGCCATCTCGTGTAACAACCGACCTGCATCAGAGAGCAGCGACCTTGCTGTTCCGGTTTCAGTCGAGACCATCAAACTCAAAAGCATTCAGCAATTTATAACCACCACCGGTACTGCCAAGGCAAAATCGGAAACCGAACTTACTTCAGAAATTGTAGGCGACTACCAGTTACAGGTAAATCCGAAAACCGGTCGTAAATTCAAATTAGGCGACCGCGTTGAGAAAGGTCAGGCAATTATTAAGTTTACCAACGAAGAGTACCTGAACGGACTATCGCTCGAATCGAAAAAACTCAACCTCGAAATTTCTCAACAGGAATACGATAAACAAAAATCGCTTTACGAAAAAGGAGGTGTTACCTTGCGTGAACTGCGTAACTCCGAAGTGTCATCAATCGAAGCACAAAACAGTTATGAAAATGCCCAGATTCAACTGGCCAAAATGCAAATTGTTGCTCCTTTTTCAGGAGTAATCGTCGATCTTCCTTATTACACAGAAGGCGTGCGCGTTTCGTCGGGACAATCGATGGTGAAACTGATGAGCTACGACCAGATGTATGTGGAAATCAACCTCCCTGAAAAAAACATCCCGGATGTCCTGGTGGGGCAAAATGTGCTGATCACCAGCTACACCTTAACCGAAGATACGTTGAAGGGACACGTAAGCGAACTATCACCGGCAATTAGCGACGAGACCCGTACCTTCGCCGGAAAACTCCAGATCGACAATCCGGAGCTGAAACTTCGCCCGGGAATGTTTATCAAAGCCAACATCATTACTGCTCAAAAAGACAGTGTTGTAGTCATTCCGAAAGATATTATCATGTCAGGTTCGCGCGGGAAATATGTGTTTGTTGTCGGACGCAACAGTTCTGCCGACGATCGCCGCATTACCACCGGAATCTCGAACCAGGATGAAATTGAAATCGTGGAAGGACTGGCTCCCAATGATCGTTTAATCATCAAAGGATTTGAAACCCTTCGCGACAATTCGAAAGTAAAAGTGATTCTTTAACAGCCGGTAATTATAGAGGAACAGAATTATGAAGAAATTAACTCAATTTTCTGTCAACTATCCGGTTACTGTGCTGATGGTAGTTTTGGGAGTTGTTCTCCTGGGCTATATTTCGTACGATAAACTGGGGGTTGACCTTTTCCCGGACCTGAATTCTCCCCGCATTTTTGTGGAAGTGACTTCGGGTGAACGGCCGCCCGAAGAAATGGAAAAACAGTTTGTGGAGAACATCGAAGCGCTGGCCATCCGCCAGTCAGATGTTATCCAGGTAACTTCCGTTTCGCGAGTGGGTTCGGCCCAGATTACCGTGGAATATGCCTGGAACAAAGACATGGACGAGGCTTTCCTCGACCTGCAAAAAGCCCTCAATACGCTCACTCAGAATTCGGAAATAGATGAGCTGAAAATTACCCAGCACGATCCGAATACAACTCCGGTAATGCTCATCGGACTAACACACACCGAGATCTCCGACATGAATGAGATACGGAAGGTGGCCGAAAACTATATTCGTAACGAACTGGTTCGTTTGGAAGGGGTTGCCGAAGTTGAACTATCCGGACAGGAAGAAAGCGAAGTGATCATCGAAACCGATGTTTACCGTCTGGAAGCACAAAATCTTTCGATGGATGAAGTTGCAAACCGTATTGAAAACTTCAACCGAAACGTATCGGGTGGACGTATCACCGACATGGGAACACAATACATCGTAAAAGGTGTTTCAATGTTGCAATCGATCGAAGATTTTGAAAACCTGATCGTGGGATACAAAACAGTTTTTAGCACCACTTCAGGGCAAAACCGCTCAAGCAACGAAATGGCCCCTGTTTTTCTGAAAGATGTGGCCAAAATTTATGTGGGAAATAAACAACCCACCAACATTGTGCACATCAACGGAGAACGTTGTGTGGGTTTATCCATCTACAAAGAAACAAAATACAACACCGTAAAATCGGTGGAGCAAATCAATGAAGCGTTGGTTTCCATCGAAAAAGCGCTACCCGGATATAAACTTACGGTTGTGTCGAACCAGGGCCGTTTTATCAGCAGCGCCATTGGCGAAGTACAGGAAACCGCACTTATCGGTATTCTGCTGGCGGTGTTCATCCTTTTCCTTTTCCTGAGAAGAGTCGGAACAACCTTAATCGTAAGTGTGGCGATTCCAATATCGATTATCGCTACATTCAACCTGATGTACTTCAACCACCTCACCATCAACATTATGACTTTGGGAGGACTTGCATTGGGTGCAGGTATGCTCGTGGATAATGCCATTGTGGTGATGGAGAATATATTCCGAAACCACGAAAACGGAATGAGCGTGCGCGAAGCCGCCATAGAAGGAACTGCACAGGTGGGTGGTGCGATAACAGCATCAACCTTAACCACTATTATTGTGTTCCTGCCCATCGTTTATTTGCACGGTGCATCGGGCGAATTGTTCAAAGATCAGGCCTGGACAGTTGCATTCTCGCTGGTTTCTTCGCTTGTGGTGGCCATCTTCCTGATTCCGATGATGTATCATCGGTTTTACCGGAACAAAAAAGCTCCGCTTAAAGCCAAATCACTTAAGATGGGTGGTTATGCCCTCTTTTTAGGAAAAGCTTTAAAAGCCAAATGGCTGATCATTATTCTCACCACTGCCTCAATCGCAGCATCGGCTTTACTGATTCCATTTATTGGAACCGAATTTATGCCCAAAACGGAAACCCGCGAACTAACCGTTGAACTGAAGTTACAGGAAGGTACAAAACTGGAACGTACGGAAGCGACGGTTAAAAATATCGAAAACATTCTGATCGACTATCTTGGTGACAATCTAGCCACTATCTATTCGCAAGCCGGCCCGTCAACAGGAATTACCGGCGATGCAAATGCAGTTTTCCAGGGAGAGAATACGGCAGAAATGAAAATTATTCTGAAAGAGGATGCCTCCATAAATACCGAAAGTATTGTAGAAACACTGGATAATCTCACCGCCAATATTGAAGGGCTGGAACTTAGCTTCACACAGGAAGAAACGGCGCTTCAATCCATCCTGGGAACAGAGGATGCTCCCGTTGTAGTGGAAGTTCGCGGTGAAGAAATGGATGAAATTGAAAACGTTGTTAACCAGGTTAAAGAAAAAATGCTGGCGATCAACGGTTTGTTCAACATCAAAACTTCGATCGAAGACGGTGCTCCTGAAGTAGAAATCAAGGTGGACAGGATGCGTGCCGGAATGTACGGCATCAACATCGCCACGGTGATCAGCCAGATTCAGGAACAGCTGGAAGGGAAGGAAGCAGGAGAACTGGAACGAAACGGTGAAATGCAGGACATTACCATCAAAGTTCCGGAAAAAGGCATCGAAGAAATCAATTCATTCCTTATCACTTCGGGCGACCAGGTTTTCCGCTTAAATGAGATTGCCGATATCTCTTACGGAGTTTCACCCAAAGAGATTATCCGCAGAAACCAGAACCGCCTTGGAAAAGTAACGGCGCAGATGGACAAAGGCCTAGCACTGGACCATGTTTCGAAAGAAATTCGTGAAGCCACTGCCAACATCGATCTTCAGCCTGACTACCGCATCCTGGTAACCGGAGAGGAAGAAAAAAGACAGGAATCGCTTGATAACCTTGCGTTTGCACTGTTGTTGTCAATTATTTTGGTTTACATGGTGCTGGCTTCTCAATTCGAGTCGCTGATCCATCCGTTTACCATTCTGTTAACCATACCGTTGGCCGTTGTTGGAACGATCCTCATCTTTTTTATACTCGGAAAAACGATCAACATCATGGCCATTATTGGAGTGATCATGCTGGTAGGTATAGCGGTGAACGACTCGATCATCCTGGTCGACCGGATCAACCAGCTGCGAAAAGACGGAATGGACCGCACGCAGGCAATTCTTCAGGCCGGACAACAACGTATCCGCCCGATCATCATGACCAGTTTGACAACTATCCTCGCTTTGCTTCCGCTTACGGTAGGTTTTGGGGAAAGTGCTTCGTTACGCTCTCCGATGGCGCTGGCAGTTGTGGGAGGTTTGGTTACATCAACTCTGTTGACACTGGTGGTGATCCCTTGCGTGTACGATGTGCTCGACCGGGTGAGAGAGTTGTTTGTAAAGACCGAAGATTAAAACAGAACGCTGAAAACGCAGATTGTAAAGATGACCACAGATTACAAATATTCTGATTTAACTGAAAAGATCATAAAGTGCTTTTACAAAGTATACAATGCTTTGGGCTATGGTTTTCTGGAAAAAGTTTATCAGAATGCACTCTTGATCGAACTGCACAATTCCGGGTTATCTGTTGAATCGCAGAAACAAATCAAGGTGTTTTATAATGAATCGGTGGTTGGCGAATATTATGCGGATATAGTTGCAAACAACTGTGTGATCCTTGAGCTTAAAGCTGCCGAGGCGGTAGTGGAAGAACATGAATTCCAGCTCATAAACTATTTAAAAGCAACTGAAACTGAGGTAGGATTACTTTTGAATTTTGGGAAGGTCCCTGAAATCAGGAGAAAAGTATTTACAAATCCAAATCAGCGATAATCAAGAAAATCGCCGTCATCAGCGTTCCAAAACGAGAAAAATGAAATTCATCATACATAGAAAAATATTCATCAGTATGCTCTTTGTAGGGTTGACCATGCTTGGTTACATCTCCTACAAAAGGCTACCGGTGGAATTAATGCCCAATGCCGAGCTGCCGATGCTTTTCGTGCAGATCCAGTCGCGGACCCAGGTAGATCCTAAATACATGGAAAGCCAGGCCGTGATCCCGATCGAAGGAGCTATTGGCACCATGGAAGGCATTGAAAGTATGGAGTCGAGTATCAATAACCAGTCGGCTTCCATCCAGGTTAATTTTAAGCAGAACGTCAATTTTAAATACACCTTCCTGAAGTTGCAGGAAAAGATTGACCTGGCGGCAGCCAACCTCGACGATAACTTTACCGTTATCGTAAACAAAGTGAACACCGAGCAGCTCACCAATCAGTTTATGGAACTGCAAATCAGGGGCAGCGGCGGAGTTGACCGGGTTCGGAACATCGTCGATCAGGACATCACTTCTGAAATTGAAAACGTGGATGGTGTTGCCTCGGTTACGGTCTACGGAGGTAAAGAACGTTCGATTGAAGTAACCTACGATGCAGCGGCGTGTGAAGCCTATGGAATTACACCGGCGCAAATCAGCAGTGCCATTTCGGGGAACTCGCAAAACCGCACGTTCGCAGGCTACCTGCACGAATCGGACAAAAAATACTTTGTACATGTAACGGCTGAATACGATAATGTTTCCGATATCGAAAATATTGTGGTGGCCGATGGGCCCATCTTTTTGAAGGATGTTGCCGATGTCTTTTTTGGCGTAAAGGAAGAAACCTCGATCAGCCGTGTCAACGGACTCGATGCGGTTTCGATGTTGCTTGTCAGCGATTCACAGGCCAACCTGATCGATTTGTCGCACAAAGTACAGGATCAAATTGCCACATTAAACCAAAAGCTGGCTTCAAAAGATGTGGAAATAGTGGTGCAAACCAACCTGGCCGAAACCATGGAGAACAACATCGACCAGATTGTTAACCTGGCGCTGGTTGGTGGCTTACTTGCCATATTCGTTCTTTGGATGTTCCTTAAAAACATGCGCATTGTTTCGTTTATTGCGCTGGCGATGCCCATTTCAGTATTCACCGCCTTCAATCTCTTCTATGCGTTTAATATTTCGCTCAACAGTTTAACCCTGGTGGGTTTGGTGCTGGCCATCGGAATGCTCCTCGACAACAGTGTGGTGGTACTCGAGAATATTTATCGCTTATCGGGGAACAGAATGAGCCCCGAGCAATCGGTTACACAAGGAACACAGGAAGTTTGGCGCTCCATTTTAGCCGCCACACTTACCACGGTTACTGTATTTCTTCCTTTTGTATTCTCTACCGACTACATGGTTAAACTGTTGGGAAATCACGTGGGTGTATCCATCATTTCAACTTTAACAGTATCACTTTTTGTGGCGTTGCTGCTTATCCCAATGGGTGCTCACCTGCTTTTGAAAGGGAAAAAACAGCATAATATTTTCTACGAAAAGGTTACGACCAATAACCGCATCATTCAGATCTACATCCTGTTGCTAAAAGCAAGTATGCGAGTTCCGGGAAGAACGATCATTGGTGCAATCGTCGTCTTTTTCCTCACCGTATTTATTGTTCTGGCAGTGAGTGTAAACAATCTGAGTGAAGTGGAAGAAACCCAGTTCTCGGTATATGTAACCATGCCAACCGGATCAACACTTGATGCTACAGACAAACTGGTAGCAGAAGTGGAAAGCCGGCTAAACGATATCAAGGAAAAGAAAGACCTGATTTCAAAAATTGAGGAAGAAGAAGCAATTCTGACCTTTATTTTGGTGGACGACTATAAAGACATTGACAACCGGACGATTGCCGAAATTAAAAAAGATGTTGAAGACCGCGTAAAAAATATATCGCAGGGAGAAGTCAGTCTCGAGGCACCTACTTCAAGCTCCAGTTTCCGTGGTGGCGGAGGAGGTGGACGGCGTTCAGGTTCGCAGGGCTTTGCCCAGTTTATGGGAATTGGCAGCAACCAGGAACGCATTGTGATAAAAGGCGAAAACTTCGAAGTGATGAAAGGCGTGGCCGAAGACCTGCTTTATTACATCGAAGACCTGGAATCCATCCGCCGGGCCAATGTCAGCGTGTCGCGCAACCGGCCTGAGGTACACCTCTATTTCAACCAGCTTTTGCTTACCGAATACGGTGTCACTCTAAACAACATTGCCTCCGACCTTCGCACCTTCAACCGTGAATTTACGTCGGGCGTGAACTTTAAACAAGGTACCGAAGAATACGAGATTGTGATCAAGGAAAAACTCCCGGAGGGCGTGGAGGAAGAAGATTCGGAGAAAGGAATTGAAGATCTGCGCCGCCTTTCGGTTAGTAACAGCCAGGGAGCGACCTATGAATTGCAGGATTTGGCCGATCTGGTTTATGCAAGCGGAATGGCCAACATAAGACGTGTAAACCAGGAAAAGCAGATCGAGTTGAATTACCGTTTTGTCGACGAGGCAGAAGATTCAAAAGACCTGCTCGAAGCGTATCGCCTGGAAATTGATGATATCATCAGTTCCTATAAATTGCCCGCCGGTGTTGCCGTTCAGGTAATTCATGAAGAAGACCAGTATTCCGAGTTTTACTTCCTAATCGCTGCTGCCTTCATCCTTATCCTGATGATTCTTGCTTCGGTTTTTGAATCACTTTCCACGCCGTTTGTGTTGATGTTCTCCATACCGCTGGCGGCTATTGGTTCTTTCCTGGCGCTTATTTTTACAGGAAACAGCCTTTTCAATGCCAACACCTTAATGGGCTTTATTATTCTGATCGGGGTAGTGGTAAACAACGGTATTATCCTCATCGATTATACCAATATTTTGCGAAAACGCGGGTTCCGAAAATCAAGGGCATTAATGACGGCAGGCCTTTCGCGTGTTCGCCCGATCCTGATTACTGCCATTACTACCATTGTCGCTCTGTTCCCCCTGGCCATGGGTCAGGCTGAATATGTAGGTGCAATTGGAGCTCCGTTTGCCATCACTGTTATTGGCGGTTTGTCGTTGAGCACCATATTAACGCTGGTATTCATCCCTACGCTTTATGCCGGGCTTGAAAACTCGCTCAACTGGATAAAATCATTGCACTGGGGATTAAAAACCGGAATGCTTATAGTTTTTGTGACCGGAGCCGTGTTGGTTTACCTCGAAGTGGATAGTTTCCTCTGGCAATTACTCGATTTCATGTTATTGATTATTCTGGTGCCGGGTGTTGTTGCTTTTGTGATGACCAGTTTGCGTCAGGCCAATGAAAAAGTAATTGACGAAAACGAGCCCATCCGGATCAAAGTACAAAAACTGGTAAAAATTTACGACCGCGATTCCCGCTTTGTTCGCGAATGGAAATCGGGAATTAAAATCAGGGAACGCGCCGGCTTAACCCGCGAATACAAAAGTTTGCGCGACTTTTACGATATGGTGTGGCAGTTGCCACTCTTCGGATTCCTGGTTTATTTCACCTTCTTTTACCTCGAAAGTAACCTTTGGATGTGGATCCTGTCGCACAGTGTATTTTTCTTCCTTTTGCTCCTGCGTGTTCCTGTTCAACAGGTACTCCTGAATAAACACGAAGCAACAGGTAAAAACCTCTACCTGAAACTCAACAAATGGATTTACAACCTGATCTTTTGGGTACTTCCGGCTGTATTCCTTTTTATCTTCTACAAAAACTGGGACAACCTTGGTATGGTGATTTTTGTAGGTATCATCTGGTACATCCTGCTGATCATCTACAGTTCGGCTGAATACATCCAGAAAAAGAACCTGAACATTGCCCGTATCGAAGGACGATTCAGTGTTTTACGCCGTGGTTATTTCACTTTGATTCGTCAGATTCCGGTGGTTGGAAAACGCAAGAAACCTTTCAGGGCGCTGAACGGCGTTTCTCTCGAAATTAAAACAGGTATGTTTGGTCTGCTCGGACCTAACGGCGCCGGGAAATCGACCATGATGCGAATTATTACAGGTATTCTGGAACAGAGTTACGGAAAGATCTGGATTAACGGACTGGACACGCAGAAATACCGGGAAGAATTGCAGGGTTTGATTGGCTACCTGCCACAGGCATTCGGAACCTACGAAAACATGTCGGCATGGGAATTCCTCGATTATCAGGCCATTCTGAAGGGGATTAAGGATACAAAAATCCGAAACGAACGTTTGGAATATGTACTGAAAAACGTGCACATGTACGAACGTCGGAACGATAAAATCGGATCCTTCTCGGGAGGTATGAAACAAAGGATCGGAATAGCACAGATCTTGTTGAACCTGCCTCGTATTCTGGTGGTAGATGAACCTACTGCCGGTCTCGATCCGCGCGAACGTATCCGTTTCCGTAACCTGCTGGTAGAACTCAGCCGCGAAAGAATCGTGATCTTCTCCACCCACATTATCGAAGATATTTCGAGCTCGTGTAACCAGGTAGCCGTTATTAACCGGGGTAACCTGAAATACTTTGGCACACCTACCGACATGGTAAACATGGGGAACAAGTTTGTTTGGCAATTCTCGGTTCCGGCAAAAGAATTCGACAATATGGCCAACAAACAACTCATTGTTCACCACATGCGCGACGGAGAAAACATCAAAGTCCGTTGCCTGGCTAAAGAAAAACCGACACCCGATGCGGTAAATGTTTCGCCACACCTGGAAGATGCTTATTTGTGCTTACTTAAAGACTTTGTTTAAAATGGCTTCAAAACTCAACATAAAAAACAGGCTTTTCATCCTGATTAAAATGATCCGTTACAACCTGAAGATCATTTTTGCCAATCGTTTTATCTGGTTTCTAATTGCGGCACTGGCATTTTTCCTTTTTGTCGCTATTATAAATGTTGTTAACAACAATACAATTACCGATGGAACAATTTACGACTTCCTGATTTTCCCGGGAATATTACTGATCTTTTATCCATCGGTTTTCGGGATACAAAATGATGACGATTCGCGAATGCTCGAAATCCTTTTCGGTATTCCCAACTACCGGTACAAAGTATGGCTGGTGAGGTTGGTCATGATCTATTCGCTGGTCTTTGTTATTATTATACTGTTCTCCGGAATCGCGTCCGTATTGCTTTATAAAATCAATATAATGGAAATGTCGTACCAACTCATGTACCCAATTGTGTTTCTGGGTTCGATGTCGTTTATGTTCTCAACGATTGTAAAAAACGGGAACGGAACTGCAGTTACCATGGTACTGATTGGAGTAGCCATAATGATTTTACAGGATACCATACAGCGTACCCAATGGAATCCTTTTTTGAATCCCTTTGAGATTCCGAACAACCTAAATGAAGTGATTTGGGAAGGGACCATTCGTAAAAACAGGATTTTCCTGGGAATCGGAATGCTGGTGTTTATCCTCTACGGATTGTTTAATCTGCAAAAGAGGGAGAAATTTGTTTAGGCAAGGGACGATTGGTATCATTCACCAACCATCTCTTTCCCCGCAATAAGAAAGTGCAGACTACCTTTTCGTAGCCTGCACTTTTGCTATAATTTTATAAGGTCTGCACCTTTTGTCAGGTTTATTTCACTCCCCAGTTCCGGTTTGCTTTCGGTCCCATTTCAAAAACCAGTTTCCCGCCTTTTGCAATCGCCTCGTGCGAAATCCAGGGTGTATCCAGTTTTTCGCCGTTCAAAGTAGCCGACTGGATATATTTGTTTTCATCTGAAGCATTACGGGCTTCAATTGTGAAAATTTTACCGTTGCCCAAATCAAGTGAAACGTTGGTAAACATAGGACTTCCGATGCTGTATTCCGGAGTTCCGGGAGTAACGGGATAAAAGCCCATGGCAGAAAATACCACAAACGACGACATACCGCCACCGTCTTCATCGCCGGGCACACCCATCAAATCGTTTCTAAACCATTCTTTCAGCAACTTCCTGATTACTTTTTGAGTTCGCCAGGGCTGTCCGGCATAGTTGTACAAATAAGGAATATGCAACGAAGGTTCGTTGGCCATCGAGAACTGCCCCACATTCCCGGTATGATCGGGTAATTGTGCGTAAAATGCATATTTGCTTCTGCCCAGTGGTTCCAGAAACATCGCATCCAGGTTTTTCACAAACGCATCGTCACCTCCCATCAAACCGATCAAATCCGGGATATTGTGCTGAACATCCCAGCGGTAAACCCATGCATTGTTCTCGCCATAATAATTACGGGCTCCCATTCCACCCGAAAACTTGTAATCGAACGGTTCTATAAATTTCCCTTCTTTGTCTTTTGGGTGAAAGAAATTAGTTTTCGCGTTAAACAGGTTCCGGTAGTTGTATGAAGCCTTTTTAAAATAGGCAGCATCCTCTTTTTTTCCCAGCTCTTCAGCGATCTGCGACAAACACCACTCATCGTATGACGTTCCCAGTGTAACGGCCACCGGCTGACGGCTTTCAAACGAATGCACTTCGGGTATCGTTTCTTTTTCGCCATCGTACAAAGCCGGAATATAACCGTGGTCCTTGTAAAACTGATCCAGTTCTCCGGCAGGTCTTCCCGACCACGGTGCCAGTGTTTTTTCTGTAATCGCACCTTTGCATGCCAGATAAGCTTTTTCAAGGTCGAAGTTTTTCAATCCTTTCCGGTAAGCGTCGATTACCGATGCTACTCCGTGATTGGAATTCATGCGTCGGCTGTCGCCTGTTATTTCGGGGAAAGTCGGCCACCAGAAATGCTCCATTTGTTCCGACATCCGTACAAAGGAATTCAGAATATCTCCTTCCTTCGCGGGATCAATCAAAATCCGAAGTGGATGATGGGCGCGATAAGAGTCCCAGATCCAGTCGTCGGTATAAAACGGACGTCCGTTGTCATCGTGCACCTTCCCATCGAAAGCACTGTAATAGCGATCTCCTTCCGAAATACAAACCGGACGCTCGAAACAGCGGTACAACGAAGTGTAAAACACCGTTCTTTCATCGTCAGTTCCACCTTCAATCTGAATTTTCCCCAGTGCTTCATTCCAAATATCGCGACCAATCTTTTGCAGTTCGGCCACTGTTTTTCCAATTACTTCGCGCTCCATGTTGGCTTTTGCCTGTGCCTCATCAATAAACGAAATCCCGTATTTTACCCCCAGACTTTTTGTTCCGACAGGATAATTCATCACCAAACAGGCATTTCGGCCTTCGGCGCTGGTGCCCTCCTCCAGTTTTCGGTCATTTAATTTTGAAACCTTTTGCGGAGCTGTTCCCGGAACGAGGTAAACATACACTTTGGTGTTGTTCCCTATTGTTTGAAAGCCGCTGATTGCTTTACCGTCCCAGCTTAAACTTCCGTTGCCTGAACTTAAAATCAGGTAGGCAGGAGCTTCTTTTTCAAACTCAATTTCGTAAGCTGCCGACTGATGCGACAAGCCAAAATCAACCTGAATTTGCTGTTCGTCCAAATAGACAGAATACGAATAAGGAGTTATTTTTTCCAGATCATAACTATAATTGATCACCGGTCTTAAATCGCTTTCATTTCCCTGAAAAGGGCTCAAACGAAATGCTGAGCTACCACGATGGCTGGTAACCACCAATGGCAGGGCATGTATTTCAATGTTAGTGTAATCGCCCCTTTCAGGATAAACCCGAAGTAAGCTGTTGGGAAGATGAATGGTTGGAAAAGTGGGGACCAGTAAATGGCTTATGTTACCCATGTAGGGATTTACATAATCAACCGGCTTTTTATTTTCAGCACTAAATACACTTTGATGCACAAATAAGGCAGCAAAAGAAACAACAATCATTAACAGGTTTAATCTTACTTTAGGTTTCATTACAAATCTTTTTAAAATGACTTAATCTGATATTGTGCAATTGCATCATTCTCTTACATAACCAGCGAAAAGAAAGACAAATGAACGCTACCCTTTTCTCAATTATTTTCGAGTGGCTGCAATTACGCCTCTAAAATAACCAATAGATTCGGCGATTCCCATAAAAGGATTATCCATGTTTCTTTCGTGTTCCAACGAAACCATGCCAGTGTACTTCACTTTTCGCAACATTTTTACCATCGCGGTGAAATCTATAATCCCACGGCCAACTTCAACAGAATAGCCAGCACCTGTATTTCCGGTTACATCTTTTAAATGAACGTCGAAAATGCGGTCATGGTATTTTTTTAAATCCTGAACGGCATCGTTTCCGTTACGCGTATCATGCCCCATGTCAAAACACATCCCAATACGCGAATCAAGATCCTTTACATGATCCCAAACGTCTTTTGCATCCCGATACTTGTTAATGTCGGGCCCGTGCAGGTGAATGGCAATTCTGAAGTCGTATTCCTTCACTTTTTTATCTACATAAGGAAGCAAGTCATATTCGGGCACGCCCACAATCAATTTAACCCCTACATTTTTGGCGTATTCAAAAGCACGATCCACTTCTTCTTTATTCTTCATGTAAATCGGGCCGACTGCATAACCTGTCACACCTTTATCACTAAGTTTTTTCTTAAAAGCCGCAATCTGTTCTGCGGTGCTGTTTAAAGGTAAATGAAAATCCTTGATACACAAATAATGCACATCCTCACGCTGCATGGTTTCAAGTGTTTTGTCAATATCAAACTTCGCAAAGGTATAACCCGCTATACCGACTTTAAAAGCCTCTTTTGTGTCAGGAGCAGGTTGCGGATCGGGCCGTTTTTGAGCATTCACCACATTTAATGCAAACAATACAATCAATAAACTAGCTACTACTTTTTTCATCGTTTAAAATATTTTGAGGTGATTACCAGCCAAAGCTGTAATTCACCGTGTTTTACATAGATTTCTGTATTTAGAATTTAATCAGAGGGTTGACGTTGGCCGGGTATCAACTGCAGTACCAAAACTATAGTTGGGTTTATCTCCCATAATGAATTTCAGAACACCCCCAGATACAATATCGCAATGCCTTATATAACTGTTCTGGTATTCTTTTCCATTTAACTCAACCGCTTGTATATAAATATTCTCCTTGCTGTTGTTAACCGTTTCTATCACGAACTGTTTTCCATCTTTTAGTTTGATGCTTGTTTTATCGAATATGGGGCTACCGAAAACATAAATCCCGTTTGATGGATTGACCGGGTAAAAACCCATTGACGACATTACGTACCAGGCTGACATTTGTCCACAGTCTTCGTTCCCGATTAAACCATCAGGCTGGTTGGTGTAAAAATTATCAAGGATGTACCGCACTTTTTCTGCTGTTTTCCATTGTTGTCCGGCAAAAGCATAAAGGTAAGCCATGTGGTGGCACGGTTCATTTCCTTGTGCATACATTCCGATTAAACCAGTGATATCAATAGAAGCGTGCTCTCCCATATCTCCGGTAATTGTAAATAGAGAATCAAGCTTATCAATGAATTTATCATCGCCACCAAACAATTCTATCAGTCCTTCCGGATCTTGTGGAACCAAAAATGTGTACTGCCAGCCATTCCCTTCAGAAAAGTCGCCCACCATGTGAATAGATTCCATCGGATCGTAAGGCGATGCCCATGAACCATCAGCAGATCTGGGATGAACAAAACCGGTATTTTTATTAAAGTAACTTTTATAAGACTCTGATCTTTTAAAAAAGTATTTAAAGTCTTCTTCTTTCCCAAGTCCCTTTGCCATTTGCGCAACACTTCGATCATCTATCGAATTTTCCAAAGCCACCGAAGTTGCTTCGCGAGCCTTTTCTCTGGGTATAAACCCATATTCCATTAGCGGGGCAATACCACGTTGAGATTGAAAAGTTCCTGAAGCTTTTAAAGCTTCAAAAGCCAATTCTTCATCAAAACCATCAAATCCTTTTTGCCATGCATCAACCACTACGGGAGCGGCACTGTAACCCAACATCGCGTTCGTTTCATTCCCCATAAGGTGCCATTGCGGCAACTTGCCTTGCTGTTGGTATATCGCCAACATTGAGTTGATAAAATCATTTATTCTTTCGGGCTGAACGATCGTAAGTAACTCGTGATCGGTACGGTAAGTATCCCACAACGAGAAAACCGAATAGTTTTCAAACCCGGGATTACTATATACTTCTTTATCGGTCCCACGATAACTTCCATCAGCATCGTTAAATAAAACAGGAGCGATAAAGGAATGAAACATAGCCGTATAAAAAACCTGTTTCAAAGCCGAATCAGGGGTTTCAACTTCCATTTTTGAAAGTTCCTTATTCCATTTATCTTCAGCCTGACCAGCAATTTGATTAAAGTTCCAATCGGGAGCTTCTGCATTAATATTAGCAAGTGCATTTTCTGAACTTACTGGTGAAATACCAACTTTAAGAATCACTTCCTGTGGATCTCCGACAAAAGAAACGACTCCTTTTACAGCCTCTGCTCTTAATTCGCGAAGGCCGACGAATACGTCCTCATCAAACAATTCAACCTTTTCAATTTCCCGGTTACTTTTCAATACAAACCACAATCGCTGATCGCGCGCCCAACCTTTTGAAAAACGATATCCTTCAATGGTGTTGGTATCCACTTGTTTCAAATATGTTTCGTAGGATTTATCTCCTATTCCTTCTTTCAGATCAATCAAAAGATGGTTGTCCTCCTTTCCGGGATAAGTATAACGATGAATTCCAACTCTTTCGGTGGCTGTTAGCTCTGCTTTTATTTTGTACTTGTCGAGTAACAGCGAATAATATCCGGGCCGAACTTCTTCGTTGCTGTGACTGAAATACGACGCGTATGAGTTGCTGATATCTTCCTGCTTTCCCCGGTTCAGGTTAGTTTTCCCGGTAAAAGGCATTAAGAGTACATCTCCCAGATCAGCGCCACCGGTGCCACTTAAATGGGTGTGCGAAAAACCAATTACAATACTGTCGGAATAATGATAGCCTGAACACCAGTCCCACCCTTTGAATATATTATTCGGGCCAAGTTGCACCGCTCCAAATGGAACGCTCGCCCCAACAAAAACATGTCCGTGTCCACCGGAACCAATCAGGGGATCGACAAATTTGATTAAACTTCCTTTTTTATTCCCTGATTGTGTACACATACAAAAAACCGGCAGCAACAAAGCCAAAACGATATTTCTACTAATCATTATCCTTTTCATTTTCTTTTAATATCATTTTTAAGTTTGCATAAAAAGCCACGGTTAATGAAAACAGAACTTCCTGAATGCCAGTCTGCAAATCAGGAAGTTCGTTTTATTAACTAAACATTGACGGTACTTTTATTAATAACTGTGAAGTAAATTTGAGTGAACTTGCTTTACAGCTACCAACCCATCTGTGACTATTACTAAAGATCGTCTCCAAAGAATGAAATTTCTCCAATGTTCACACAGTTTGTGTTTTGCCAGTTCGGAAATTTTACCAAAATACGTATGTAGCGTACTTTTTCTCCTATTTCATTCAAATTGAATGTAAAACCTGCATCCCACGCACTCTGGTCAGCATCATTTTTACTGCCATAGGCGTAACCTGAAGGTTTCTCTATTTCAAAATCTCCGAGTTTATGCCAGTCCTCCTGCCAGTTATATATACCTGCCATTGGTGCTGCTTCCACAAAGTTCTCTGCTTTACTGTTTGTATTACTGAGGATATCGGTATAAAATTCATCTTTACTCAGGTAATTTAACGGATCTTTCTGCTCGACATAGGTAGTTGTATAATAAGTCTGATAATCAGCTTCTGTTGCAAAATCATCTTGAGTTTTTAGCTCATCAACAGCCCAAACCTCAATAAAGCGGGCACTATGTCCTGTGAACGGACTATTATCAGTTCTTGGCCATATTTTAAACTGGTACAATGTTGCCAGTTTTCCCATATCAATAGTAAACTTATTAGGAAATTTAAACTCTATTGCCGATCCCGTAGCGTTCGTATAATCCACGGTATGCAATATCGTTCCGTCGGATCCGCCACTGCGCGTTCCGCCATCGAAAACAGCCGAAAGCGGCCTTCCATTGTTTACAGATGTATTATCACCGGGTTCAACTAAGGCTTCAAATCCCGCCTTGCTGATCTCTCGTTGAAATTTTGGCATTACATATGCAACTTTTGCCGTGGCGAATGTGTCAAGCCCATTTTCAGGCAAGTAACACGAATAGATATAAATTGTGTCGCCGGTTGACAATCCACCTACATACGAAGAATTGTCTTCATTGGGAACTTGTTGCTTTATGATATTCCCGTCGTGTTCATACTCTACAACAGAATAAATCAATTCTTTATTGCTCACTTTATTCCATTGAATCTCCATTTCAGCGGTTTCGAGTTTTGCAATCCCTTCAACACCCCTTTTTCGAATGTTTTCGGAATAAAGGTCGCCTAAAACAGAAGCGGTAATTTCTCTCGACATTGAGATATTGCCTTGTTCATCCTGCATTTCAAACTCAAAAACATAGTCGTTTTCTTCCATATTCTCGATTATCGTTTCGTCCCAGAGTCTTCCCGTTGAATCAGCTACTGCATTCAAAGGCACCTCAACACTGTTTTCGCGTTCATCCCAGTATATAACCGTTTTGGTTGTTCTGGGATCGTTGCCTACACGCCAACGAAATTTAATCCGATAATTACCAGGAAAAGCAATCATTGAATCTACTTTTCCTATGTATACGGTTTCACCTTCCTTCAGGTATTTTTCGTGTAAATAATTTTGATCCTCGCAGGAGAAAATAAACAAGGACAAAACAATTACAACTGCTGATAGAAAATATCCTTTATTTCTGTATGAATATTTCATATGTATATTTTTCATTTTATAATTTTTTGATTGTGACTAATCATTAGCACCTCTTGCATCGCCAAAAACAGATATTTCGGCTGCGTGCATTGCCGTTGTTTTAGCCCATGTTTCTTTAACTACAAACCTCAAATAGCGAATATTTGTAGCATTTTCTTTAAAATCAAAGTTGAAACCAGCCCTGGAAGCTGCCAAATCTTCCTCCGTATTTGTCCCAACTTTACTTCCGGAAGGCTTTATAACCTCACATTCAGATATTAGTTTCCAATCTTGTGTCCATTGATCAATGTCAGCATAATATTCATCATCAATTTCGTGTGTTAACGAATCAGTTCCGTAAACATCGAATAGCCTCAGATTGTGCTGACTATAAGCATAATCATATCGTTCCCATAAAATGAATCTGGAAAGATCGCCTATTACTCCAAGATCAACCGTAAAAAACTGAGGGACAGAATAGCCTGCAGCAGGATCGGTATGCCAAATTACATCGGTTGTTCCATCCCATAAATTTGACACAGGGCGGTTACTCCTTGTTGATATATTGTCTCCGAGCAGGTGCCCATCAGCAAAGAAATCTTTGCTGAACTCCTCTTCAAATAAGGGAGAGATTTCAACTTTCACTGTATCTGATACATTTTCATACTTGTCCACCAGACTTAAAGCAAATAAACGCTTATCGGTTGTAAAACCATACAGACTTTTAATTCCATGTGCCGCCGATGTGTAATAAATATCCTGTAATTCGAGAACACCTTCGTCGTTTGCTGCAAGGAAAGAGATCCCTACAAGAACTTCAGCGGGATTCTCCCAGGTAATTTTAGCGCCACCATAGGTAGGAGTTACTACAAACGATTCCAAAACAGCTTTCATGGGTGAAGGCAGTGGCGTAAAACTTGCTTCGTAAGGTTCTGATAAGTTTTCAGAGTGGTCAACAACATACAGAGACACTTTCATCTCAGTGGTATCGCTTAGGCCTACAATTTTCAAGCTCGAATTATATACCGAGGAATTTACTGAACACAATTTTCCATCGTTTTCGTATTCGCAACGAACATAAGAGATGTCTTCTTCTTTTGGTAAATCATAGGAAACAAGCCCACCTCCGTATTCGGGGGTTATCACAACATTAGAAAGCCCGGATGGTGCAATATCATCAGTAGGTATTTGTCCGACAGAAGCTTCGTCGCACGAAATCGTTCCTATAACAATGAGACATAGCAAGGAAACTGCTATACCAACATGTTTTATATTAAAATATGTTTTATTCATTTGTTTGTTGTTTTAAATAATAAACATTCGAAAAGCAATGTGCATTGCTAAGAATCATGATTACCATCCCGGATTTTGAACAAGGTTGCTATTTACCGTAAGCGTACTATTCTTAATCGGCCAGAGATAGTTTCGATAAGAGAATCCTCTTCCGGTAAGATATACAGTTCTTTGGTAATAATCTTCGTTTGTTGTTCCCTGGTAATCCCAGCCACGAACAGGTTCGTTCATTACATCCATAGCATCTGCCCAACGACGCAAGTCGAAAGTGCGCTGTCCCTCAAACGCCAACTCAATAAGACGTTCACGTTTTATAATCTTTCGCATTCCTTCTTTTGTATAAGGTTCATTCTGGTATTCTGCCTCTGCCATTTGCCACGTTTCCCGAACTCCATTTAATCCTGCCCGAGTGCGGATTTTGTCAACCATTTCATAAACTTCCTCAGTTGGCGTATCATGAGATTCGTTTAATGCTTCAGCATACAGTAAATACAAATCGGCCAAACGAAAGATTGGAATAGAGAAGCGATAAGGGCTGGGAGACGGTGATTGAGTAGGAATACGATAACTCACTTGCTTTTTCACAAAATAGCCGGTTGAAATGTGGGCTTTTTCGTAAATAAAGCCATGAGCTTCACCACTTTTATTATGTATGATAAAGGGATTTGCTTCATCGTTATTAATCAATTCATAAATTCCTCTGTCGAAACCTAAATTGGCATAAAACCTGGGTTCTCGGTAATAATTCAGGTTAGCTGTAATACCTCCTTTTTCCACATAATAATTATGAAAACTTCCTGTATCTTCCCGAATAATAAAACGGTCTTCATAATTCCATGTCGGGTCTTCTTCAATAGGTAATCCATTGCTTGTATAGAATAATTCAGCCATTTTCATTGTGGCACATATCTCAGCAAGTGAACCTCCTCCATTGTCGTAATTATAAAACATTGGAGTACAACGGTTCTGAAAATCGCTATTGCTTCTCGTGCAAGGCCAAATAATCTCGGGATTTAAATTTACGCGCTCACTGGCAACTCCTCTCAGCGTATATTTTAACGCCGTTGTATCCGACATCTTTTCAAATCCAGGCTCAAAATGGAATAAATCATGCCCGGCAAGTTCGCAGGTGTCAATTGCACTTTTTATTGCAACAGCCGCTTTTTCCCATCTTGCCTGTATATCAGAACTGCTGCCATCCCCGCCGATTAAAGCAACTCCTTTGTTATCAACAAAGTCATCATAGTAACTAAACGAACCGTTAAAGAGTGGACTTGCTGCCCAAACCAATGCTTTTGCTTTTATTGTTAAAGCAATCGGTATTGTGATCCGCCCTGCTTCCTGGCTTAAATCATCAACTTGCAAGGGTAAATCTTCAATTGCATCATCAATTGTTCGGGTAATAAAGCTAACAACACTGTCAACCGGTTGACGATACACTTTTACCTGGTCGGGATCTGCACTAACTTCAAGACTCTCTTCAACAATGGGTATTGGACCATACAATTGCATTAAAAACAAATGGTAATAAGCCTTCAATACTTTTACTTCCGCTTTCCACGTATTTCGTTCCCAATCCTGAAGATCAGGAGCTTTATCGATGTTGTTGATAAAAATATTACAGTTGCGAATGCTTGTCCAAAGATTTTTGCCACCACGTTCACCATCCCAATAGTTCTGATAAGGAGAGGAACTGTTTTGGTAACCTCTGGCAATATACCCTCCGTTCGAATTCTTAAACAGGGTTATATCTTCGTCCCACCAATAATCGTCACCCCCAATATTGCCGGGATAATTTCCGGCATCGGCAAAATTAGGCAAGCCATTATAACAGGTATAAAAGAACTTTTCAGAGTTTGCTCTATTCGAGAAAACTGTCTCCATTGTTGCAGTACCATCAGGAACCACATCCAGAAAATCAGAACAATTAGTAAAAACTACACTCGTCCCAATAATTAAGACTATTGCTTTAAAATATTTTTTTAAATTCTTCATCTGATACATTTTTAAAAATCAATAGTTGCTCCCAGGTTAATAACACGTTGTAATGGGTAAGCTAAACCATTTCCACCCATTTCCGGATCCCATAATTTGAAAGCTGAGAATACTGCCAGGTTGCTACCTGATGCGTACAGACGGGCATTACCTAATCTGCACTTATTAACAAAGTTTTTAGGAAGTGTGTATCCTATCTCTGCTGTTTTCAATCGTAAAAAGGAACCATCTCGCATAAACCATGTGTTCTGTTTGTTATTGTTATTAATGGTCGACTCTGATAACCGGGGCCACAACGCGTAAATATCTCTATTGTCTTCCGACCAATAACTATCGGCATAAACCTGAAGCATTGCACGAGTTGTTGTAAAACCATCAACACCGTTCTTAACAAATGGGGCTGTTGCGTTAGGATCAATCCAGAAAGAAGATCTGGCAGAACCCTGGAAGAAACAAGAGAAGTCGATCTTGCCATATCCTAAAGAAAGGCCAAATCCATAATTTATTTCAGGAGTTGTTGGAAAGCCAATTGGCACCTGATCTTTTTCGTCAATTATCCCATCGTCATTAATATCTTTGAATTTGATATCACCTGCCATGTAATTATCAAACTGTGTTGGTGAATTTGCCACTTCTTCATCGTCAATAAACAAACGCTCTGCAACATATCCCCACTGTTGTGATACACTTTGACCAACATGAGACCGCCACGGAGTATCTTTATAATCAGGCTCTTCAAACACTTTATATTCACTTGTCGCATAGGTAAAGTTCCCTCTCAGGATCATCCACAATTTTGAAGAAATTGATTTTGTATAGTCGACAGAAAACTCACATCCACGACTGGCAGCCTCACCAATATTTGCACTTGGGATTACCTCTAAGCCCATTGTTGTTGGTATATCTGAACGACGTTGTAAAATATTACTGCGGTATTCATGAAAGAAATCTGCCTGGATTTCTAACTCATTCCAAAGATTTACCTCTGCTCCAAAATTTGTTTTACGGCTGATTTCCCAGGTGATATTTGGATCAGAATAGCGATTTATCGAAATTCCCGGACGTGAAAAACCATAATCATAACCGGCTGTATAACCTCTATCACCATTGTTCATATTGATATCAGACATGTAAAAAAAACGATCGCTACTACTACCAATTTGATCGTTACCAACCAATCCATAGGTTGCTTTTAGTTTTAACTTTTTGATTATCTTCTTATATGGTGTCATAAAACTCTCATTTGATACCAGCCACCCCAATCCGGCAGATGGGAAAAATCCCCACCGATGGCCCGAATCAAAACGCTCAGAACCATTATACCCAAAGTTTGCCTCTACAAAATAGCGATCGTCATAACCGTAGGTTAAACGTCCAGCAAGTCCCATATTTCTGTAGGGCAATGACAATTGAAGATTATCAGATATTCCATCATGTTTTTCACGCATTGTAAAAACCAATAATCCGGAAATGGAATTCTTTTCTTTTAAAACTTTCTTATAATTAACAGCGCCCTCGACATACATTGTTCCCACCAACTCTCTTGTACCCGGTTGATAGTTTAGATAATCCGTTCCTCCGTCAGGATTAAGATTTGTAAGAATATAATCATCAGGGTCTGGTGTTTCAGCCACATTGTACCAGAACGGGTTATACTGTCTTTTTATCTCTAACAAGGAATATCGGTTTATATTAAATAATCCTCTCACTGACAATCCCTCTGTTAGAAAATCCAGATCTTGATTTACCTCAAACTGGGCATACATATTAGATCGGTCTTTTGATTTATATCCTTTCACCATTTCAGCATAAGGATTCAAATAATCTCCGGTATCGTAATTACCAAAGAGGATGTTTTTGGTGTAGATATTTGCCTCATCCGGTTCGTAATAAGGTAAAAAGTAAACCGGGCTTGCATTCAAAACCTTGTTGTACAAATCACTCCCACTAACTAAGGGGCCTTTGTATGTGTCAAAATCGCCGTTTAGTCGTACGGTAATTTTTGTTGTTTTAGAAAGGTATACGTTTACATTTGAGCGTAATGAGTACTTATCTGAATTAATATTATTATCATAATTCTGACGAGAATCATTCTTCAATATTCCTTTATCATTAGTATACTTTGCGGCAATGTAATAATTAGCAACTTTCCCTCCCCCACTAATATTTAGGTTATAACGTTGATTAAAAGTTCCCTTTTTAAACAGCATATCATCCCAGTCAACCTGCGGATACCTCAGAGGATCAATACCTCTCTCGGTATAGTCAATCTTCTTCTTACTGTAGGGTAAGTTTATATCTCCGCGAGTTACTACTGCCTCATTATGCAGTTTCATAAAATTTACAGGATCTACAAAATCCAGCTTTTCTGTGGGTTGGGAATAAGATCTTTCCATTCTAAAGGAAATCTTAGCCTTTCCTTCCCGCCCTTCTTTGGTGGTTACCAAAATTACACCATTGGCACCACGCGCACCATAAAGAGCAGTAGCGTTTGCATCCTTCATAATCGAAAAACTACCGATATCATCAGGCGTTAAACGAGAAAGCTCTCCTGTACTCATTTCAACACCATCAATCAAAATAAGCGGATCTTTCTTTCCTGTACCAAAGGTTGTTACCCCCCTGATAAAGAACTGGGCGTTATCCATATCCGGTTCACCCGTTGTTTGATAAGAAATCATACCGGCAATACGCCCTGCAAAAGCTGTTGTAAGGTTACTTGCCGGAATTTTAAGGTCCTTCGGAGAAATAGTAGAAATCGAAGAAATTACACTCTCTTTCTTTTGCTTTCCAAACGCAACTACAGTTACCTCATCCAGCTCATCCTGTTTATCCTGTAAGGTAACCACAAGATTTTGCTGACCGGCGTACTCAATTTCCTGCTTTTCCATCCCGATAAATGAAACAACAAGCTTATCGCCTACCTTAGCCTCGATCGAGAAATAACCATTTGCATCAGAAATAGATCCACCCAATGTACCAAAGATAATCACGTTGGCACCAGGCAGTGGGTAGCCGTTTTTGTCCACAACCCGCCCTTTGATAGTTTTCGGAGTTTGAGGTTCGGCTGTTTCATCTGAAAGCATTTTATGAATGGGATTACTGGCTTTTACAAGCCGGTTGTTCTCCCCAAATACACTAATGTGTATCAAAAAGATAAAGGAAAAAATCCCGATAACTTTTAATGCAAACAAACACGTTGTTTGCATCTTCACATAAGAATAGTACGGTCTGACTTTTTTCATAAATTATAGAATTTGTATTAAACTAATTATCACGAAAGCAATGCTTAACACCCTTAATATCAGATCACAGCAATGCTATTTTATTGATTTTAAATAGTTACTTTTGAGTTGTTATATATTGAATGGTGGCCCCGTTTTTTAAGTCATCAAAAGAGATCCATGATGTAGCCTGCTTTTTCCCGTTGATGCGAATCGAGCGAATTTTTAATGCGTCTTTTGAGCCTCCGAGTATATTGACGTTACCACCGGGAAGTTCCATCGTAACATCAGAAAACCGGGGGATATTGACAGAAAACCCGCCAACTCCCGGCACCATCGGATACAAGCCAACCGAAGCAAAAACATACCATGCTCCCATTGCTCCCAGATCGTCGTTACCGGGCAGTCCGGAAGGAGTACTGTTGTACATTTCGTTGAAAACCCGCTGAATTACTTTGTTTGTTTTTTCAGGTGAACCAGTCCAGTTGTAGATCCAGGGAACCTGAAAGTCGGGTTCGTTTCCGGCAGCAAACCAATCATCATCGTACGATGCATCCAGTCTTTCAAATAAAGTATCGAGCCTTGCCTCTGCAACTTTCTTCCCGCCAATTGTGTCAATCAGGGTTTCCAGATCGTAGGGCACCATCCAGAAATAGTTTTTATAAGTTGCTTCCCGCCAGTCGTGGTGAATACTTTTCCAGGTTCCATTTTCGTGACGCGAACAAAGCCAGTTCAGTTCCGGATTGTACAAGTTCTTCCAGTTTCCTGCGCGTTGAATAAAAAATGCTGCTTCTTTCTCGTCCTTTAATGCTTGATTTGCAAATTCACCAATCGCATAATCGGCTGAAGTATATTCTAAAAGCATGGATGCCGGAGCCAGCCCGACTTCGTTATACCCACGGAGAAAAGGTCTTATTTCCTGATCCTGAGAATAAAGCCGGGGGATGGTAGCACCTCTTTTCATATAAAAGAAAGCCTTCTTCACATCAAAATCGGTCGCGCCAAAAGCGTATGAATTGGAAATCAGAATCGGAGTTGGATCGCCTTGCATGATTCCGGTTTCAATATTGGATAAAATCCAGCGTCCGTAACCTCCTGCCTGATCGGCAAAATCAACCAACGATTGCATCATATCACTGGCTTCTTTCGGAAACAGAATGGCTACTAGCTGTGCCTGGGTGCGATAAGTATCCCACACACTGAACGAGCTGTAAACATCCCTTCCGTCTTTTACTTTATGAATTGCGTAGTCGGCACCCATGTACTCGCCGTTGCAATCGCTTACCAAATTGGGATGAATCAGGCTATGGTACAGGTGTGTATAAAATTGTACAAGGTCGTCTCTGTTATCACTCGTAACTTTTATTTTTCCTAAACTTTCATCCCAGGCTTTTGATGAAGATTCTCTGTATCCTTCGAAATTATTTTCAGTTGCTGACCGACGAAGGTTTTCGCGGGCATTTTCGACAGAAACATAGGAAATGGCAATCCGATATTCAACGCTGGAATCATCTTTTGTATCAAAAGAAAAGTAGGCACCCGAATTTTTACCATAAGCCAATTTTGCTGCTTCCAGCAGATTCCCTTTCGTCCAGGTTCCTGAACTTTTTGCTTCGCGGTTAAACTCGGCAGCAAAGTATATTTTATACCGGGTTTCCGTTCCGCAAAACTCTCCTCCGTAACTAAAACCCTCGCAGGTTGAGGGAGATGTGATTTCAATCCTGGCATTGTTTACAAACGTGGCACTAATTCCCGAGCCAATGAGTAGGGTACCTTCTTCTGAATCGAAAGTAAAACGAGCAATCCCAGAGCGTTGGTTAACAGTTAGTTCTGCCAATGTATTGTCTTCCATTGTTACTGAAAGATATCCTGCATTTGCTTCATTAACTTCAACATACGGTTTGAAGCCGTTCATATCGTTGGGAGACTTGCTAAGCTTCCCGGCTAATGGAAGTACCGGAAAATTTCCCATGTTTGCACAGCCTGCGCCACTTAGCTGAGTGATTGCGAATCCTCTTTGCGGAGTGAAAAACCCGGGAGAAAATTGCACCATCCCAAAGGGATATGTTGCCCCGATGTAACAATACCCGCAGCCAAGCCCATCACCTTTGCTTCCGATTAACGGATCTACCAGATTTGAATAGCGTTGAGCCAGGATATTCAGATTGGATAAAAGCAGCGTTAAGGTTAACAAAATCAGAATCGGTCGTTTTTTCATTTATCCGGTTTTTTATCGTTTTAGTTTGTACTAATTGGCTTAACTCATAAATATTAGACCTTTGGCTCCCAGCCTTTTTCATACTCCCGCCCCCAAAGCTTCATGGCGTCGCGATCATAAATCCGGCCGTTATCTTTATCTACCTCGAATGATTTTCCTACCCTGAAAGCAATGTTGGCATAGTGAGTCAGCATCTGGCTCTTCGCCCCCATTTCAATGGGTGAATTCAGCACACTGGTTTTTCCCCTGATTGCATCAAAAAAGTTGCGGATGTGAGCATCTGACATGGAACCGCCACCACCAAGGGCTGTTCCTGCTTCATTTCCATTAGATTTATTATCGGAAAGAAGTTTACCACCACGGTCGTAAACCTTGTATCCATCGCGGTTGATATAAACAGTCCCCTCAGTTCCGTAAATAATTGTACCTCGTTCCGGGCCATAGGTCTGGTAACCGTTCCGGCTTTTGCAATCCCATGCAATTACCTTGTCTTCAGGGAAACGAAATGTCGCATACATTGTATCGTACATCTCCCATCCATCGTTTGCATAATGGCGTTTTGCCCCTTGTACATCTACAAATTCAGGATAGTCAACATCGAGTGCCCATCGGGCTACATCAAGTTCGTGGGTTCCGTTGTTTCCCGATTCTGCAGTACCCCACTTCCATCCGTACCAGTGCCAGTTGTAATCCCAGGTATTGAATCGGTAATCTTCCCGTGGTGCAGGGCCCTGCCAAAGTTCCCAGTCTAATCCTTCTGGAACGGGAGCCGGCTTTGGCACCGGCACTTCTGCACGGTTATTCGAGTAAAAAGCAACTGCCCGATAAACATTGCCAATCCTTCCTTTATGAATATCATTAATAATGGTAATTGTATCTTTTGAGGATCGTTGTTGATTCCCCATTTGAATGAATTTGTTGTATTTCTTTTGAAGAGCAATCAGGATTTCGCCCTCTCTTGGATTTTGCGTTCCGGGTTTTTCGAGATAGACATGCTTGCCAGCTTCCATCGCCATCCAAGCTCCCGGAGCATGCCAGTGATCGGGTGTTGCATTGAAAACGGCATCGACTTTCAGGTCTTCGAGCGCTGCACGAATATCATTGATCAGGGTCGCGTCTCCGCTTACTTTCCCAGCCAAATGTTTTCCTACTTTCTCGCGCTGCGATTTCATAACATCACAGATGTAAGCCAGGTCAACATTGTTGTTTTTGTCTTGAATCATATTATAATAGGCTCCAACCCTTCGCCCGCAGCCCATAAAAACCACCTGCAAGCGATCGTTGGCACCTAGTATGCGCGCATAACTTTTTGCAGACATACCCATAACTGAACCTCCGACTGCAACTCCTGCAACACCTACAGTTGCTTTTCTTAAAAAATCTCTTCTATTTGAACTCATGATATTTTGTTAGTCGACTTTAGTTTCGTTCGTATTTAGAATTTTGATCAACACAGCATACACTGATCAGATCTCAATCTTTGTACTTTCCTATTTTTAAAGTCGTTCAAAAGTAGAATCCACATATTCGGCAAGAGGATGTTTTTGTTTCAGGTTGTGACGTTTTTGTTTCAATTGTATATTTTTGTGTCTTTCTTGAAAGAATGAAGTTGAGAACAACAATACGATCGGCAAGTTATTTCCTGATAGTCTGCACAATAGCTTTCTTTTGTTTTGCAGGCGACATCCTGGCACAGGAGATACGTTTTGATCATTTCGACACCAGAAAAGGTCTGTCTCAAAACAATATCAATGCGTTGATTGTAGATTCTGCCGGTTTTGTGTGGATTGGTACAATTGAAGGAATTTCGCGTTTTGACGGAAACAATTTTGACATATTCAGGTCTTCACCGACGACAACCAACACCCTTGAGAGCAATTATATTCAACAACTTTCGTCATGTCCAAACGGAAACATCTGGGTTCATATGCTAACACGAGGGCTGAACCTGTACGACGCCGCTTCGGAGGAATTCAGAAGTTTTCCTGACAGTGTTTTTCTTCCTGCTGACATTATCAATACAACGAGTATAGTGTCACCTAAAAATGAAGTTCTCTGGTTCACTGATCCAAAAGGACTTTATTGTTTCACTCAGGGCAACACCGGGGCAAAGAGCTTTAAAGTACCGTTCAGCTACGGTCACATCATTAAAGGAAAGGGAGAAAATGTTCTTTATTGGGGCTCTCGGGGAATATACAGTTATCAAACCTCCGACACTACATTAGGACGCAAAATTATTGATTCAAGAGTATACTCGATTTCGGAGATATATAACGACTCATTGGTTTTAATAAACACCGGACAAAAAATTGAAGTTCTCAATCTGATAACCTTTCAAACTAAACCAATACCAACCAACGAAAAAACAAGACAAATTTTAGGAAAAAGCTCTATTACTTGTGTGGCGGGTTACGATAATGAAATATGGGCAGGACTAAGCGATGGTTTAGTTCTCATTAAATGTATAAAAGATTCCATCTTTTCAGTTAAAAAATATTCCTACGATCCCTTTAACAATTATTCCTTCCACGGAAAAGACGCAAAGAATTTGATGTTCGATAAAGCGGGGAACCTGTGGATCGGAACTTCGAAATACGGGGTAAATCTATATTGCCGAAGAAAAAATCAATTCAATCATCACCAGATTTCAGCCTTATCAAAAGCGGATCAGGAAATTGACCCGATTCGCGCAATTTGCAAAACTTCAGACAGCAATATCTGGGTTGGATTCGATCGCTTGGGAATCGTGTGTACCCATCCAGACGGGAAACAGGTTCTGTATTCCGAAATTCAGTTCCCCGGGAAACAGAAAAGATCGCTGGAAAATATACGCTCGCTTTATGAAGATTCGGAAGGAATCCTATGGATTGGAACCAACAGTGGCTTGTGTAAATACAATTCTCAGTTAAACAGGATCGAATCAGTCACGGTTGAATACAATTGGGAATGGCCGGATGTATGCTACTTCATGAAGGAATTTGATCCGGGGAAACTAACTGTTACAAGTCCATTTGGAATCGGCATTATTGATCTTAAAACAAAAAATTTCCAACGGCTGAAAATGCCTCCAAATTACCGAAGAGAATCGATGCGAAGCCTGGCGCTGGATAAAAATGGCAATTACTGGTTTATTTCAGCTGACCTTGGACTATGTAAATTTAAACCGGGTGAAGACATAAAATACTTTACTTACAAAAAAGCCAAACTCACCGACAATAAACTGTATTCCCTTGAACTACTTGGAGATACTATCTGGATTGGCAGTAACAACGGGCTAATGGCCTTCGATATCGAAAAAGAGCAGGTTGTTGCCCGGTTCTTTGAAAAAGACGGCTTGTCTAATAACCTGGTTTACAGTACCATATATTCTAATGGCTATTTATGGATGAGTACCAACCGGGGAATTAGTCGTTTGAGGATGAATGATTTTTACATTGAAAAATTCTTAACGGACGATGTATTTATGGATGACGCCTACTTTCAGGATAAAGAAGGTAATATCTTTTTAGGTGGCTTCGATGGCTTTGTAAGTTTTAATCCCAAACTTATCCAGGATGACCAAACGCCGCCAGATCCTGTAATCACAGCATTGTACATCAATAATACAAAAGTCACGGTTAACAACGAGGAAAAAACAAGCGATACCCCTATCCTCACAGCATCTATTCAAAACACGAACTCTCTACGCTTATATTACAGTTCAAACTCCTTCTCATTGTCATTCGATGCCTTTCCTTTTAATTACCCCGATCTCACCTATTTCAGATACCGGCTGATCGGACTTTCGCCCAACTGGATCGTAACTCCTCAAAATGCAAATCGGGGAATCTTTACAAATTTATCGCCAGGAGAGTACACCTTTGAAGTGCAGGCAAGCCAAAACGGGCAAATCTGGAGTCCCGTAAAACAACTTGCGATCTCAATTATTCCGCCCTTTTACAAAACGCTATGGTTTAAATGGATCGTTGCTTTGACCATTGTTTTGATCATAGTTGCCATTTTCAGAATACGTCTTTACACGATTAAGCAATGGAATATTCAGCTTGAAACCCAGATAAAAGAACAAACCCTCTCGATCGAGGAACAGAAAAACAAGATCATCGACCAGAAAGAGAAAATGGTGGAGCTAAACAAACGTTTACGCGAAGCCGACCAAGCAAAATTGAAATATTACACCAACCTTTCCCATGAATTCAGAACACCATTGACAATTATCATGGGCAACATTGAAACTCTTCGGGAACAGGGTGTCAATCAGTTTATATTAAAAAATATAAATCGTAGCTCAGACCGACTGTTTCGTCTGGTCAATCAGTTTATCGATTTGCGCAAGTACGATCAGGGCGAATTGAAGCTGAGAATTTCAAATTTTGATATCGTTTCATTTACAAAAGATATTTCTGATTCATTTAAGGACCTTGCGCTTCGAAAAAACATCCATCTTGAGTTTCCCAATAACATTGAAAAAGCATTTTTGTGGCTCGACAGAGATAAAACAGACAAGATTATTTACAACATTTTATCAAACGCACTAAAATATACCGAGGAGAATGGTTCGGTTTTTATCGACTTTTTAAAACAGGACTATGAATTTGCGCTAAGAATAACCGATACCGGAGTCGGTATTCCTGAAAGTGAGCAGCCAAATATTTTTAATCGTTTTTACCGCAGCGAAAAAATCTCAGCACACATTGACGGACATGGCATGGGGCTTTCACTTGTTAAAGCCCTGGTTGATATGCAGCAGGCAAGAATAGAATACACAAGCGAAGAGGGCGTAGGAACAAGCTTCAGTGTATTTTTCAAATATGGCAACAAGCATTTTAGCAAAGCTGATATCTACGAGGATACAATCGTACAAGAGGTGTTGGAAACGGAGTATAGCGAACCTGTTGTGATTGAATCAGGTAATCCCTCAGGGGATGAAATTCTGGTTGTGGAAGATAATCCTGAACTATTGGAGTATTTGTCCTCTCTTTTAGGAAAACATTTTAAAATTCAAACTGCTACAAATGGCAAGGAAGCCTTGCTAAAGCTCGAACAAAATACTCCTGACCTGGTTTTAACCGACCTGATGATGCCGGTTATGGATGGTTTGGAGCTTTCAAAAACGATCAGGGAGAATGCAGAGACCCGCTTTATTCCAATCATTATTCTCAGCGCAAAAACCGATGTGACTACAAAAATTGAAGGATTCCAACTGAATATTGACGATTACATTGACAAACCCTTCAATCCAAAACTCTTGCTATCGAGAATCAGGAATATTCTGAACAAACAACACCAGATCAGAAACGACGCTGAGCAGTTTATTATGATCAAAAGTAATGGCTGGAGCAAGGAAGATAAATTGTTCTTTAAAAAAATTCTAATTATTCTCGACCGCCACTATTCCGATCCGGAATTTAATTCTGACACCTTAAGTACAATGGTGGGTATGAGCCGTGTTACATTTTATCGAAAAATGAAAAAGCTTGAATACGAAAGCCCGGGTGAGTTTATTCGCAAATATCGTCTCAAAAAAGCAGCGTCACTAATCAAAGAAGGCAATAAAACTGTCAACGAGATTTGTAATGAAGTGGGATTCCAAAGCCTTTCGCATTTCAGGAAAAGTTTTAAAGAAGAATACAAGGTTTTACCCTCGAAGTTTCAATAAAATTAGCATAATCTCTGGAGGATCGGCAAACCACTGTATAGCGATAGGAATACCGAACAAACAAGCCCGGTTACAATTTGCAAATTATTTTAACTTTGCACCGCAAATTTGAAAAAGATGGAAAGAAGAGATGTGGAAATAATGGCGCCGGTAGGTTCGTACGAATCACTGATGGCGGCTATTCAGGGTGGTGCAGGATCGGTTTATTTCGGAGTGGAACACCTGAACATGCGTTCGCGGTCGGCCAATAATTTCACACTCGATGATCTTCGGAAGATTGTGGAGATCGCCTCCGGGCATAAAGTGAAAACTTACCTGACACTAAACGTTGAGATTTTCGATGGTGAAATGCAGCAAATGCACAGTGTGCTCGATGCAGCAAAAGAAGCTGGGGTTTCTGCAGTTATTGCGGCCGATGTTTCAGTGATTCAATATGCGCGTTCCATCAATCTTGAAGTTCATATTTCCACGCAGGTGAACATCACCAACATCGAGGCGGTTAAATTTTATTCGCATTTTGCCGATGTGATGGTACTTGCCCGCGAAATGAATCTGGGGCGGGTTTGGGAAATCAGCAACCAGATTAAAGAGCAACAGGTAAAAGGCCCCAACGGCGAATTGGTAAAACTCGAAATGTTTGTGCACGGTGCATTATGCATGGCTACCAGCGGGAAGTGTTACCTGAGTTTGCACGAAATGAATTCTTCGGCAAACCGCGGCGCCTGCCTGCAAACCTGCCGGCGTGCCTATACCGTCACCGACCGGGAAACCGGAGCCGAAATCGAGATCGACAACGAGTACATTATGTCTCCGAAAGATCTTAAAACCATTCATTTTCTGAATAAAATTCTTGATGCCGGCGTTTCGGTACTTAAAATTGAAGGACGTGCCCGTTCTGCAGAATATGTAAAAACTGTGGTTCAATGTTACCGTGAAGCAGTAGATGCTTATTTTAACGAAGCATTTACCGACGAAAAAGTTGAAAACTGGAACGAACGACTGGCTTCGGTTTTTAACCGCGGATTTTGGGACGGATATTACCTGGGACAGCGTTTGGGCGAATGGAGCCATAATTACGGATCTCGGGCAACCAAACGTAAACTTTATATCGGGAAAGTAACCAACTACTTCAAAAAAATAGGGGTGGCTGAATTCAAGCTCGAAACCAATAATCTGAAAGTAGGCGAAGAAATTATAGTAACCGGCCCAACCACCGGAGTTTTCCAGGACGAGGTTAAAGAAATTCGATTTGAATTGAATCCGGTGCAGGAAGGATTAAAAGGACAACGCATTTCGGTTCCTGTTGACACGGTTTTACGCAGAGCCGATAAATTATTTAAAGTAGTCGACGCCAAGGAAGTTAAAGAACATAGGAAGTAAATCTCCCCTGCTCTTTTCTTTTTGATAAAAACAACTTAATTTACAAGTTGTTATATCAGATGCAATGACCCGAATTCTAACGATCAGCGTTTTATTTCTTTTGATACTGTCCGAAGGAAGAGTTTCGGCCCAGAATATGGGTTTACGATTTGCGGTCAATTCAGGGCTTCTGGTTACCGAACTTGGGAAATCGGACGCGCTCCATCCCAATGCACTTGCACTTACACCAGCAACAGCCAGCGAAAGGTTTACCCCGCAGCCGGCAATGGGAGCAGAAGCAGAAATTCTGTTTCAAATTTCGCCCAATGCATTTTTCGGGATCGAACTGGATTACACACACTTAAAAGGCTACAACGATAATCCGCCGTGGTACAATTATTACCTGACATCTTATTTTACTGAATATCAGTCGGTCGACTACATTTATGCGCCAATCAAGTACAATTCAACTTTACTAAACCTGGCGGTGAATTATAAATACTTCTTTTTCCGTGAAAAAGTTTTTCAACCCTTTGTAAAACTCACCGGAGTTGTAGCTTTGGTCGGAACCGATTTCACCTACAAAGAGCTTCCTGATGCGACCCTCGAATCGGATGTACTATATGCCCGCGGTACCGCAAACAGCAATTTAAATAAGTGGCCAACCTTTCATTTTGGCGGTGGAATTGGGTTTAGCTATGATATCTCCAAACAACTGGCCTTTCAGATTGACGGAACAGCTACAGTCCTGAACTCGGGCATTATTAACGGAGTCCCCAACTTCACTTACGTTCAGGAAAACGAAGAAAACCTGCTGCGTTACAACCGTCGCTTGTCGTTAACGACACAAATTAGTGCGGGCATCGTTTATACTTTCGAAGTGGCTACCGGAGGCAGAGGCGAAGGAGGCAGAATTGATCCGAATTTCCCATTCTACAGAAGAAAAAATTAAATAGAATTTCCCTTTTTCATCCGTTTTTATACATTTGCAAATGTATGAACATTTGAACAAATGAAATTTGAGATCGACCATTCAAGCAAACTGCCTCTGCATTATCAGGTGGAGGAACTCCTAAGACAATTGATTGAACACCCCGACTACCAAAACGGTAAATTCCTTCCTCCCGAAGTTGAATTGGCAAACATGCTCGGAGTTAGCCGAAATACCATCCGACAAGCCACCAACAAACTGGAATATGAAGGTATAATTGTTCGCAAAAAAGGATACGGAACTAAGGTGGCCGAAAACTCGCTCACTACGCAACTGAACAGCTGGCATTCGTTCACCCAGGAAATGAATGAAAAGGGAATTTCGTTTAAAAATTTTCTGATTAAAGCCGAATGGGTGGAAGCTCCCGAAAAAGTTACCTCGTTTTTTAATGTTTCTGAAAACTCAAATGTGCTACGAATCACCCGCTTGCGAGGAGATGCCAATGGCCCTTTTGTTTATTTCGAAAGCTACCTTCATCCGAGAATTGGAGTTTCTGAAAACGAAGATTTCACTCAGCCTTTATACGAACTACTGGAAACAAAATACAAAACTCCGGTGAGCATATCACGCGAAAAGATTAAAGCACGTATTGCTTCAAAAATAACTGCCGACCGCTTGCACATAAAAAAAGGTGAACCGGTTTTAATACGCGAACGATTTGTGAGTGATCCCGGAAACAGACCGGTGGAATACAACATTGGCTTTTACGTGGCAGAAAAATTTACCTATTCGATAGAAATAAGACGATAATATAAAACAGGCATCGAAATGCTTGCCTCAAAAGGATATGACTACAGTATGTAGTTGCATCCAACAATTGATGAACCGATGATAACTGACAATCTTAATCATATGACAAAAAAAATTTCAATTGGAGTTGATGTTGGCGGAAGCCACGTTAGCTGCATGGCCTACGACCTGGAAAGTAAACAACTTTTAGAGCACACACATGCCGAGAATGATTTGGATAACCACGGGCAACCCGCTGAAATAATCGAGGCATGGGGAAAAACCATAAAAAAGACCATGGAACTTGCCGGTGTCGAAAATGTACAAGGAGTAGGTTTCGCCATGCCCGGTCCTTTCGATTACGTTAAGGGAATTCCGCTTTTCACCGGCGAAAACGGAAAATACGAAAACATTAACGGTATTGATGTACCAGCAGAACTGCGCAACTATCTGGGATTGTCAGCCAACTTTAAAATCAGGTTTATTAACGATGCCACTGCTTTTGCCATTGGCGAAGATCAGGTTGGCAAAGCCAAAGATTTCGGGAATTCCTTGTCGGTAACACTTGGAACAGGCTTTGGTTCTGCCTTTATAAAAAACGGGTTACCTATTGTTGAAGGCGCGGAAGTTCCTGAAAACGGGTGCTTGTGGCACCTGCCCTTTGAAGATGGAATCGCCGACGACTACTTTTCTACGCGTGGCTTAATTAACCGTTATGAAAAAGCCACCGGGGAAAAGCTGCCGGGAGTAAAACAAATTGCAGAATTGGCGGCGGAAAATCAGTTAGCGCGGGAGCTGTTTAACGATTTTGGAACAAAAATGGGCTCATTTCTGAAACCCTGGATTGAAAATTTTGGTATTGAAATATTTGTAATGGGAGGAAATATCTCAAGGGCGTATCATTTGTTCGGCACCAGCCTGAATATTTACCTTGAACAAGCCGGGCTGAATATGAAAGTGGCCATTTCTGAATTAAAGGAAACAGCTTCATTTATTGGAGCCGCCACGCTGGTTGATGATCAATTTTACCAAAAGGTTCTTCCGGCACTTGCTAAAATGTAATGGAATAAAAACAGAATAAAAAGGAGGCCGGACTGTTCACTTTCCGGCCTCCGACTAAACCACGATGAACAAAACAAAACTACCTGTAAAACTCATAACTCCTGTTTTACTCAGCTTTTTTGTAATGAGCTTTTGCGATCTGGTGGGAATCGGTGTTGACAATGCAAAAGCCGATTTTGAACTCAGTAACACATTGGCCCAATTGATTCCAATGGCTGTTTTTGCCTGGTTCTTTATCCTCTCCGTTCCGGTGGGAATTATACAGGACCGCATCGGCAAAAAAAACATGCTCAACATCGGCATGTTTTTAACCGCATTGGGATTAATCCTGCCCTTTTTGCTCTATACTTTCCCGGTGCTTTTAACCGGTTTCGCCTTGCTGGGTATTGGCAATACAATCATTCAGGTTTCTGCCAATCCGTTATTGATCGATGTGGTTCCATCAAACCGCAGCTCCAGTTTTTTGAGCTTTTCGCAATTTGTAAAATCCATTGGTTCGATGGTGGCGCCATTCCTTGCCACATTTTTTACTGCCCAGTTTGGAAATTGGAAAATAATGTTGCTGGTTTTTGGAGTCCTCTCCATTATTTCAGCACTTTGGCTGCACTTTTCAAAAATTGAAGAAACACATTCGGCAGAAAAAAAGGCAACCGTTGCCTCGTGCTTAAAGCTTTTAGGCACCGGTTATATTGCTTTAATGGTACTAGGTATTTTTGTTTTGGTTGGCATCGATGTGGGAATCAACTCGGCCTCAGGACAATTTCTTATGGAGAAGTTGGGAATGGCAGCCGAACCTGCAAAACAAGGTCGCAGCTTGTATTTCTTTGGGAAAATGCTGGGAACATTTCTTGGTGCCCTTGTGCTTATCCGTTTTTCTGGCAGAAAATTTTTACTGGGTTCATCCGTTGCAAGCCTTGTAATCCTTGTAGCTTTTATTTTATCTCCAACACCGGGTATCGCTCTAACGTTAATGTTCGCTACTGGTCTGGCCGCATCCAATATTTTCCCCTTAATCTTTTCACTAACCATTGAAAAATATGGAACCCGTGCCAACGAAATTTCCGGACTAATGATTATGGCCGTGGCAGGTGGCGCCTTTATTCCGCCGGTAATCGGAAAGATAACCGATTTAATGAATGTTACATCAGGCTTGTTTGTATTGATTGTCTGTGCTGTTTACCTGTTGGGCCTGTCGGTTTATGTATTGAGGAGATAGGTAACAAAAGCGAAATTAAAAGTAGAAAACTTGAAGGACTTTAACCAAGAAGAAATAATTATGAAACCAAAACGATTTTTCACCCTGCTTTTACTTATAGGATTAGCTTTTAGTTCCTTCGCACAAAAAAGTGAAATCATTCTGAACTCGAATTGGAAGGCAAAAAGGGCCGGCGAAGTTACTGTGGACGGGACTATTATTTCTTCTTCAGACTTTAAGTTATTCGATTGGTTAGATGCAACTGTCCCGGGAACAGTTCTAACCACTTTGCTGAATAACAACAAAGTCCCCGACCCGTTTTTTGGAATGAACAACGAACTGATACCCGATATTTACGAGGTAGGCAGCGAATATTACACATTCTGGTTTTTAAATAATTTTGAATTGCCACCGCTGAAACCGGGGCAGCAGGTGTGGTTAAAATTCAGGGGAATCAACTATTCTGCAAACATCTTTTTAAACGGTAAACGGGTAAACACCGACACCCACCGGGGTATGTTCCTGCGTCAGAAATATTTAATAACACCCTTTCTGAATGAATCGGGAACGAACAGGCTCACGGTAATTGTTGAACCGCCAAATCCGGTGGGCGAAGCAAACGGTGGCCAGGGAGGTGACGGAACCATTGCGCGTTCAGTAACCCAGCAATACACGCCGGGTTGGGATTGGGTTTGCTCTGTTCCTGACCGAAACACCGGTATCTGGGATCAGGTTGCCCTTGAAATTACCGGCTCTGTTGATATCCGAAATCCCTTTGTAAGAAGCCGCGTTCCGGGGAAAAGACTCCCGGGTGAAAAACAGAAACCTGCGTTCCTAAATATTTCAACCGAATTATTTAATGCAAGCAATACAAAACAGGAAGGTGTTTTGATCGCACACATTGGCGACCAGAAATCGGAACAAAAAGTGAGTATTAATCCCGGAGAAATTACAGAAATAACCTTTCCTGAAATTAAGATAAACAGCCCAAAACTTTGGTGGCCCAACGGAATGGGAGAACAAAATCTTTACAATTTAAAGCTGGAATTTAAGCAAAACACCTCCATTTCCGATACCGAATCGACTGATTTTGGGGTTCGTGAAACCACCGACTATTTCGACAAAGAAGTTGGCGGACGAGTGTTCCTGGTTAACGGACAGAAAGTTTTTATAAAAGGCGGAAACTGGATTTCGTCCGATCTACTTTTGCGACACACACCCGAAAGATACGATGCAGAAGTTCGAATGCACGCTCAAATGAACATGAATATGATTCGCGTGTGGGGAGGTTCAATAACCGAACGCCCGGAGTTTTACAATGCTTGCGACAAATACGGCATTCTGGTATGGCAGGATTTGTGGATAACCGGCGATTGCAACGGTTGCTGGCTCGATCCCCGTAAAAAAGAATCGCAGGAAAGACGCCGCTCCTACCCCGACGATCATTCGCTGTTCATTGCCTCTATAATCGATCAGATAAAAATGCTCCGGAACCATCCCAGTTTATACTTATGGTGTGGTGGCAACGAATTCCCGCCTCCCGATAATATCAATGCAAAACTCGAAAACGAAGTCATGCCCGAATACGACGGAACAAGGTTTTACGTGAATTATTCCACTTCCGACAGTATTGAACGCAACACCATTGGTGGCGTTGGCGACGGACCTTACGGAATACAGGATCCCAAACGTTTTTTTGTTGTACAGTCGTTTCCGTTTAATCCTGAACTGGGTTCAGTTGGCGTTCCCAATGTGGAAACGATGCGTAAAATGATGGACGAAAAGGATTTAACACCGCCCCGTCGCGACAGAGGCAATCCAGTTTGGCAATACCACAAATACATCGGTTATGGCGATCATATTGAAAACTTTGGAGAAATAAAAGGAATTGACGATTTCTGTAAAAAAGCGCAGGTAGTAAATTACGAGCAATACCGAGCCTTGCAGGAAGGCTTTAACGCTGGCATGTGGGATAAATATACCGGAATGCTGGTATGGAAAAACCAAAATCCCTGGACTGCTTTGCGTGGCCAGTTCTACGACGTTTATCTCGATCAGAACGGAGGATTATACGGTTATCAGCACGGAGCCAAACCCTTGCACATTCAATTAAATCTTAACGATTCGGCTTTTTGCGTCGTGAATCAAACCGCTTACGACGCGGAGAGCCTAAAAGTGGGAGCCACTTACTTTAATCTGCACGGGCAACAGGTGCATCAAGAAGAATTTAATGCCTCTGTTGCTGCAAACTCATACCAAATTGAAGGAAAAGTAAACGCAGCCCGTAAACCCGAAGGACTTTGGTTTCTGCGATTGAAACTACTAGATAAGGAAGGAAAACGGGTAGATGAAAACCTTTACTGGCTTACCGGCTCTCAAGAAGATTTCAAGCAGTTGGAATCGCTAAAATCGGTTCAACTTCAGGGCAACACAACGGCTAAGTCTGCCGGAAAAATTGCGCTTTCCATTAAAAACACGGACAACGAAACGGCCTTTTTCACCCGAATTAAATGCACGAATAAAACTACAGGGGAAATGGTTTTACCTGTGTTTTACAGTGATAATTACATCACTCTCTTCCCTGAGGAAAGCACAGAAATTGAAATTGACCTCTCGCATGTCTGCACAGAAGAATTGCAAAACATTGAATTGCAACTTGAACCATGGAACGGAGAAATAACAAAAATGAAATTATAACGACACCATTAAAACTTCACCGATGCAAAAGATAATAGCATACACCAGTTTCTTTCTGGTTTTACTGGCTACATCCTGCCAGAATTCAACAAAAGTAAACAACGAACTTTTACAGCAAATTAGTCAAAACGAATACTTTGCTTTCACCAAAAACAAAGCGCTGGAAGTAATCAGTAGCGGTTTTAATGCCGGAGACGGGTACCGCGAAGTCTGGATCAGAGATTACAACACGTTTATCGAACTCTCGGCCGAAGTATTTCCCAAAGAAGAGTTAAAGGAAAACCTGCTTGTATTTTTCAGGATGCAGGGAGACGATGGAAATATTATTGACGGTTTCACGCCAAAAGAACAAGTTGATGTTGATTACGATTTTAGCTATTCGGAGCTGGAGCCCCGTTATGCTGCGCATAAAAATACGGTAGAAACCGATCAGGAAAGCTCACTGGTTCAGGCAGTTTACAAATACATAAATGTAACCGGCGATTCGACTATCTTAAGCGAAATGGTGGGAGACAAAACGGTTGCCAAACGGATAGAATGGGCCATGGACTTTTTAATGCAACACCGGTTTAATCCGAAATACGGACTAATAATCGGAGCTACCACTGCCGACTGGGGCGATGTTCAACCTGAACACGGCTGGGGAGTTGATTTAGACCAGAACACACATCCCGCAATCGATATTTATGATAACGCCATGTTTATTATCGCCCTGAACAATCTGATGGAAATGCATCCCGATTCAAAAGAAAAATGGTCTGAAATCAGGGACAACATTCAGGCAAATGCCCGTAAACACTTGTGGGACGAAGAACACCAAAAATTCATTCCGCACATTTATTTAGAAAAAGGGTCGCCTTTCCCCGATGATTTTGATGAAAACCAAATCTACTATTTTGGAGGAACCACTATTGCCATCGAAGCCGGATTATTAAGTAAAAACGAAATTAAAGCATCGCTTGATGAAATGGTAAACAGGGTAAAACAGGCCGGGGCTCCTTCCATCGGACTGACTCTTTATCCTCCTTATCCCGAAGGATTTTTTGTCAACAAAATTATGAATCCTGAATACAGCTATCAAAATGGTGGCGACTGGACATGGTTTGGTGGTCGCATGATTCAACAGCTGATCCAATATGGCTTTGTTGAAGAAGCTTACGAACAAATACAACCCATGGTAAAGCGCGTAAAAGACAACAATGGTTTTTACGAGTGGTACACGGTTGACAATAAACCCAAAGGTTCGGGGACTTTCCGAGGTTCGGCGGGAGTGCTTTACAAAGCGATTACCATGTTTGAATCACTTGATAAATAAAATACTTGATCTCAATGAAATATTTATTCCTGCTTGGCGGCGTTTTCCTTCTGACAGTTTTCACCGGGAAAACACAAACCCATTCATTCATCGATGAAGTTGATCCAAACATTGGTGCTGCACACTCCAGGTGGTTTTTTTACACCCCGGCTGCTGTTCCCTTCGGAATGGCAAAACCTGCAGCCTCAACAAACGGTCAATACGGAAATAAATCGGGATGGGAAGCTACCGGTTACGATCAGCGACACGAATCAATTGAAGGATTTGTCAATTTCCATGAGTTCCAGATTGGAGGAATTGCAGCAATGCCCACCACCGGAAAATTGATTACGACCGCCGGAAAACTGGAAGATCCGGATAATGGATACCGCTCCAGGTTTTCACATCAAAATGAACTTGCTCAGCCGGGTTATTATAAGGTAAAACTCGACGATTATGACATCACCGCAGAGCTTACCTCAACAAAACGTGTTGCATTTCATCGCTATACCTTCCCAAAATCAGATAACGCACATATTATTTTTGATATTGGAAACCGACAAGGAGAAAGCGGTGAAGTTTCGGATGCTTTTGTGCGAAAGGTTTCCGAGACTGAAATCGAAGGTTTTGTCATTACGCTTCCCGAATACGTTAAAAACTACCAACCCGGAGCAATGGTGAAAATGTATTTTGTTGCTGAATTCAATAAAGCACCCAAAAATTACGGGACATTTATTGGCAACGAACATTTCGAAAAGGAATGTGCAGATGACGGTCCGGGATGTGGAATGTATTTCGATTTTAACACTGCAGCCGATGAATCAATTACCGTAAAATTTGGCTTGTCGTATACCAGCATTGCCAACGCAAAACTAAATCTTGAATCAGAAGCAGCCAACCTCGATTTTGATTCGGCAAAAAAAAAGGCACAGGAATACTGGAACAAAATGTTGGGTAGGATTTCTGCTGAAGGAGGATCTGAATCTAACCGGATCAAGTTTTACACAGGCTTATACCATGCACTTTTAGGCCGCGGTTTGGCCAGCGATGTAAACGGCGCCTATATGAAAAATAACGGTACCATCGGACAGATCGAGTGCGACAAAAACGGGAAACCGCGCTACCACCATTACAATACCGACGCCGTTTGGGGAGCTTTCTGGAACCTCACTCAATTATGGGCCATTGCTTACCCCGATTACCTCAACGAATTTGTGAATTGCCAGCTTGATATTTACAAAGATTGCGGATGGCTGGCCGATGGCATCGCCACATCGAAGTTTGTATCGGGGGTGGGAACCAATTTTATGGGGCAGGTAGTGGCTTCTGCCTATAACCATGGCATCAGAAACTTTGATGTTGATGTGGCGTACCAGGCGGTTAAAAAAAATGAGTTGGGTTGGCAAAACCGACCTTATGGCGTTGGCAAGGCCGACACAAAAATTTTCACCGAGTTGGGGTATGTTCCTTATACCGATAACAAAGATTATTATTCAGGCTCGTCGGCCGAAGGTTCACAATTTTCAGTTTCGCATACCCTGGAGTACAGTTTTAGCGCTTATGCGGCAGCTCAAATTGCTAAAACGCTTAATAAAGCTGACGATTATAAGTTGTTTATGAATTTGTCAACCGGATGGGAAAAGTTATTTGATGATGAAACAGGGTTTATCCGCCCGAAAGATACTTCAGGTAAATTCCTTGAAAATTTCGATCCCTATCAGGCATGGAGAGGATACCAGGAAGGTAACGCCTTTCAATACACTTTTTATGTGCCTCATGACCCCAAAGGCATTATTGCCAAAATTGGGAAAGAAAAGTTTAACGACCGTTTAAACTCACTTTTTGAGACAGCAAAAAAAACAGGCTTCGGTGGAGGTAAAAACATTGACGCCTTTGCCGGATTGCAAAATGTATACAACCATGGCAACCAGCCCAGTTTGCATATTTCCTGGCTTTTCAATTATTCGGGAGCTCCCTGGCTAAGCCAAAAGTGGGTCCGCGAAATATGTGAAGATTTTTATGGCACCGAAGGTATTCACGGCTATGGTTACGGACAAGACGAAGATCAGGGCCAGTTGGGAGCATGGATCGTACTGGCAGGAATGGGGCTTTTTGACGTAAAAGGCGGTAGCGATGCAGAACCTTCATTACAACTGATCACTCCTTTTTTTGATAAGGTAACCATCCAACTTCAGCCGGATTATTATTCAAATAAAGAATTTGTAATTGAAGTAGATGGCAACCCATCAACCGACATTTACATTCAGTCAGCAACATTGAACGGGAAAAAATGGAATGCATTTGAAATTCCCTGGAAAACCTTTATTCAAGGTGGAAATTTGAAATTAAAAACAGTTTCAACTCCGAACAAAAATTGGGGCACAAAGGAAATTACTGAAAAATAGAACTACAACAATATGCAAAACGATTGGAGAAAATCGAGCCAGTTTTTAATGCCGGCTCAAAAAGGAGATGAAACGATTGGTCGATACGGTCTATACCCTACCCATTCGCTGGGAGAAGGAAAAATTCACCTGGGATTTGATAGCCTTGCAGACGAACTTGACAAATCAGATACGATTGTTTTAGACGGTTATCAGGGTGTCTTTTTCGAAAACATAAAAGAAAATCTTGAACAATATTTCAGTCAAAAAAATAGTACAGTTAATTGGATTGATGTATCATCTTATCTAAAACCGGAGGCTGAAATTGATGCCATGATTGCCCCTTTTCTGGGTGGCGACGACCCTATTTTTGGTTCACGAACCACCTTACAGCTGGCTGACTTTTTTCGTAGGGATGAGTTTAAAAAACATTCAAAAAATAATACCGCTGGTAAAACTATTTTTTATGGAGTTGGTGCTGCTCTTACAGGGATAGAAGGGACTTTGGTGTATGTCGATTTGCCCAAAAACGAACTGCAGTTTCGCGCCCGGGCCAAATCAATTGTGAACATTGGCACCAGCTCACCCGACGAAATAAAGCTCATGTATAAACGCTTTTATTTTGTCGACTGGGTTGTGCTGAACAAACACAAACAAGAGCTCCTTCCGAACATAGATATTCTAGTTGACGAACAGCGCAAAGACGACATAACATGGGTAAATGGCAACGATTTACGTAAAGGGCTGAATGAAATAAGTAAAACCATTTTCAGGGTGCGCCCGTGGTTTGAGCCCGGCGTATGGGGAGGACAGTGGTGTAAACAAACGATTGACGGACTGAACAAAGATGTTCCCAATTATGCGTGGTCGTTCGAATTAATCGTTCCCGAAAATGGGTTGATTTTCGAGAGTTCTGGCTTAATGGCAGAAGTTTCTTTCGACATGCTCATGTTTCAGGAAGCCGAAAATGTTCTGGGCGATGCTTTTCCCAGGTTTAAAACCGCATTCCCCATCCGTTTCGATTTTCTGGACACTTTCGACGGAGGAAACCTTTCGATTCAGTGTCACCCGACAGAAAGTTATACCAAACAGTTTTTCAATGAAGATTTCACACAGGAAGAAACCTATTATATTCTCGATGCCAAAGAAGATGCTGTGGTTTACCTCGGCTTTCAGGATGATATTCAACCCGGAAAATTTGAACGGGCTTTGGTGAAAAGCTACACCGAGAACGAGGCGATTGAGATCAGCCGGTTTGTACAAAAACTTCCGGCGAAAAAACACGATCTCTTTCTTATTCCGCCGGGGACTATTCACGGTTCCGGAAAAAATAACCTGGTACTTGAGATCAGTTCAACGCCGTATATTTTCACCTTTAAAATGTACGACTGGCTACGCCCCGATCTCGACGGAAAACCAAGGCCACTCAACATTCAACGAGGAATGGACAATCTCTGTTTTGGCCGAAAAGGAGACTACGTAACAGAGAAGCTCATTTCAAAACCGAGTTTGATAAAAGAAGGAGAAGGATGGCAGCTTTTTCATTTGCCTACCCACAAAAAGCAGTTGTACGATGTTCACCGCATTCACCTGCAAACAGAGGTCGAAATAAATACGGAGAACAAATGCCATGTACTTAGTCTGGTTGAAGGAACCAGCATACTGATAGAAACCAAGAATGGAGGAAAACACCGTTTCAACTACGCTGAAACCTTTGTAATTCCTTCGGCAGCGGGTTCCTATAAAATCATTAATGAATCGGGCATTGAAGCAATGATTATAAAAGCATTTGTAAAATGACACGCAATATTCTCGTTGTAACCATTTTGGTGTTGCTGCAGGCCTGCACAACCCGCACCAAAACCGTCTGGCAAATAGGTGAAAACAACAACAGCGGAGCTGAATTTGCCCTGGCTCCCGGCGAGTTTTCGCGTTTTATTGAAAAGGATTTTGGTTGGGAAGACAAATTTTTCCTCACCGGAACTTCTGATGCTAAAACCGACTGGCCCTACATTTTACCCGGCACCAGCGATACCTGGGGCGGAACATGGGGAACTTCGGGTTGGCGTTCCAGCACGTTGAACATCCTGTTTGGAATAGATAAATTGCCTGAAAAGGGAACCTGGAAACTTACCATTGACATCCTGGATTGTAACCCAAAGGACTTGCCCCTTTTCAAAGTAACGGTGAACGGGAAATCCTGGAAATACCGTATTCCGGTCATCAGCACTAACAGCAAAATCGATGAGGTTCCTGCTGACTCTTCGGAATATTTAATTGAAATTCCGATTGAAAATGATTGGATGCTTGCCGGTGGAAACGAAATTAACCTGACAACATTGGAAGGTTCGTGGTTAAAATTCGACCAGGTGAAACTGGAAGGCCCTGTAAATGTTCATTTAGCTGAAAACAAAGAAGTTTATCTGCGTAGCGTAAAAGCAGCAGATTACGAAATTGGAACAGAAAACGGTGACGCACAACCTTTGTTGGTTGATGTTGAACACCTTTCCGGGAAGCCGGAACTGATGGTGAAACTGGATGGTGAAAAGATATTCTCGGATACTGTAGAAAGCAATCGATATACCTTCGAGGCTCCAATGCCCGCAGTGGGGTCGGAAAAAGAAAGTGAGTACGAGATTTTTGTTGGCGATAAAAAGCTGCAATCCGGGAAAGTAGTTCGTCAGCCTCAAAAGCCAATTACCCCAGCCGGGTATGTCGATACGAAAATCGGTACTGCCCATTCGCGCTGGATGATTGCCCCCGGACCGTGGATGCCATTTAGTATGGTAAAACTAAGTCCTGATAATCAAAATCCAGGCTGGCAGGCGGGTTACGAACCAACTTTTGAGTCGATCGGTTGCTTTTCGCACATTCACGAATGGACGGTTGCGGGATTGGGAACTATGCCAACAAACGGACCGCTGCAAACTCAGGTTGGCGACGAGAAAGATGCTGACAGCGGCTACCGTTCGCGCATTGATAAATCCACCGAAGAAGCTCCTTTGGGCTACTACAAGGTTGAATTAAGCGACTATGGAATTACAGCCGAGCTCACATCGACAACCCGCTGTGGCTTTCAACGCTATACTTTTCCCAAAGACCGCGATAGCTCGCGTGTACTGCTCGATTTGGTTATTCCGGCCGAATACAGCTACAATTCGATAAAAGCCTACATTAAAAGAATCGGCGACAAAACAATAGAAGGATACAGCCATCAGCTTTCTCCAAACACCTGGAGCGGAGGCGTATCGCAGGAATACATTGTACATTTTGTGGCTGAATTTGACCAACCTATTACCGGCTTTAAGGTCTGGACAGAAAAAGGAATTCAGGAAACCGATGAATTTACGATTGAAAACGCCAAAGATGTTGGCGCCATTGTTGAATTCGACACACAACAAAACAATGTGGTGCAACTGCGCACAGGTATTTCGTATGTAAGCATTGAAAATGCACGTGAAAACCTGGAAACAGAAATTTCAAAACCTTTTGGGTGGAACTTCGATGCAGTTCGGAAAAATCATGTTGACACGTGGAATGATTTGATGAAACGCGTTAAAATTACGTCAAACGACAGGCGCGAAAAAATGCGTTTCTACAATAACCTTTACCGTTCGTTGTGCAGCCGCAATATTTTTAGCGATGTTAATGGCGAATGGCGCGATGCCGATGAGCAAATTAGACAGTTGAAAGATGCAACTTCACCTGCTTTGGGTTGTGATGCTTTTTGGAACACCTTCTGGAACCTGAACCAATTCTGGAATCTGGTAACACCGGAATGGAGTAACCGCTGGGTAAAATCGCAGCTGGCCATGTACGATGCAAACGGCTGGCTGGCCAAAGGCCCCGCCGGAATGGAATATGTACCTGTGATGGTGGCGGAGCACGAAATTTCGTTAATTGTGAGCACCTACCAGATGGGAATACGCGATTACGATGCAGAAAAGGCATTCGAGGCCGTGAAAAAAATGCAGACTACTCCCGGACGTATTGTTGGCGGTGGTTTTGCCGGAAACCGCGATTTGCAAGCTTACCTGAAATATAAATACGTACCATACGACCTGGGGCGTTTTTCCAACTCGCTGGAATATTCTTTTGACGACTGGACCGTTGCCCAATTGGCCAAAGCATTGGGCAAAGAAAAAGATTACCAAACCTTCATGAAAAGAGGTTATTACTGGAAGAACATTATTGATTCCGAAACCGGTTATGCCCGCATGAAAGATTCAAGAGGGCAATGGCTTGCAGACTTTGACCCTTATCAATCGGGAGCCAACCATCATTATGTGGAGGGAAATGCCTGGCAACTGACCTATTTTGTACCGCAGGATGTGCCTGCACTGGCCGAGGCCATTGGCAAAGACCGTTTTATTGAGCGTTTGGACTGGAGCTTTACCGAAAGTTACAAAACCCGCTTTAACGGACTGAACGACCAGTACTGGAATTATCCGGTAATGCAAGGCAATCAGCAATCCATGCATTTCGCATTTCTGTTTAACTGGGTGGGAGCTCCCTGGCTAACGCAAAAGTGGAGTCGTTCGATTATTGACCGTTATTATGGCTATGGTGTTGCCAATGCATATTTGGGTGACGAAGACCAGGGGCAAATGAGCGCCTGGTTTATGATGGCATCGTTAGGTTTGTTTCAAACCGACGGAGGTTGCCGTGCAGAACCCATTTATGAAATTGGCAGCCCACTTTTCAAAAAAGTGGAAATTAACCTGGGCAAACAATTTGGAAGAGGTCAAACCTTTATTATTGAAGCCCTCAACTCCTCGCGTTTGAATAAATACGTGCAGTCTGCTAAGCTGGATGGAAAACCGCTGAACGATTTCAAATTTCCGGCCAGTGAACTTTTAAAGGGTGGAAAACTGGAATTGAAAATGGGACCAAAACCCAATAAGAATTGGGGAATATAATTCAATTTTTGTAGCTTGTGGGCTGAAATACAACCTGTACCAATAGTATAAACCAATAAACAAAAACAAATGATTAAAAAGAGTTTTTTTTCATTCATCATTTTCGTACTCCTCAGTCAGCTGACTGTGATGGCACAAACCAATTATTTAAATGAATCTGCAGCCGATTACCAGTCAAGAATGAAATGGTTTAAAGATGCCCAATACGGCATGTTCATCCATTTTGGGCTCTACAGCCAGTTAGGCGGTGTTTGGGACGGAAAAGCGGTTGAAGGTTATGCCGAATGGATCCAATCGAAAGCGGATATTCCCGCACAGGAATATGCCGTACTGATTTCCACGTTCAACCCCAAAGATTTTGATGCTGATTTTATTGCAGAAACCGCCATGAAAGCGGGTATGAAATACATTGTGATCACCACAAAACACCACGAAGGATTTTGCCTTTGGGACAGCCAATACACCACCTTCGATGTAGCAAGCACTCGTTTTGCCGGACGCGATATTCTGGCTGAATTAAGCGCCGCATGCAAAAAATACGGCCTGAAATTCGGGACCTATTACAGCATTATCGACTGGCATCATCCTTCACAAGAACGCAACATCGACGAAAAAGATGGTTCACGCTGGGGAAACATCAGGATGAAGTCGGGTAGAAAGGCGGAATACATCACTTATATGAAAAACCAGGTGAAAGAACTAATTGATAATTACGACACTGACATATTGTGGTTTGACGGCGACTGGGTTTACTGGTGGGACATGGCATCGGGAGAAGACCTTTACCAGTACATCCGCGAATTGAAACCCGAGATACTGATCAACAACCGTGTTGCCAAACGCAGCATCTTCAAAAAAGATTTCGGGACGCCCGAACAGGAACATCCCGGGGAAGCGCTCGAACATGAATGGGAAGCTTGCTATACCCTAAACCATTCTTGGGGCTTCAAGGCCAACGACACCGACTGGAAAAATGCAGAAACGGTATACAATAAACTGAAAGACATCAACTCAAAAGGAGGTAATCTTTTGCTAAATATCGGTCCTGACGGAAATGGAAACGTCCCGGAAGAGTCGGTGAAAATACTTTTGGAAGTTGGAAAGATGCTGAACAAATAGTAACAAATAAAAAGCGGTGCATTTTGCACCGCTTTTACTGAAAGACAAACAACTAATGACCTCTCAAACTTTGTCTTAAATGTTTTCAATCAACCACTTAAGTTAGTATTGCTACTGCAAAGCTGTAGGTAAGCTTACGAACGAATTTGTTCGTTTGTTACGGGCTGATTCTATTTTAACACATTTTAACCGGCCTTTTTCTCAGGCAGCTTTATAATGTGAAGATTCATCGCATTACAGCGTGGCAAAAACTTTCTCCAGCAATTTTTTAGTGGCTATCACGCCTTCTTTTTCAGATAATTCTGATCCTTCATATTCGATGTCGATAAAGCCTTTGTAACCTGAATCATCCACAATTTTCATCAGGCGATAAAAATCCATTTCGGCCTCGTTTCCATCCTTGTCAAAAACATGTGACTTCGCACTAACTCCCTTTGCATAAGGCATTAAAAGCTCCATACCTTTGTAGCGGTCGTAGGATTCTCCGGTTTCACGATTGATAGTAAAATTCCCAAAGTCGGGCAAAGTTCCCACTCTTTTGTGATCCACCATTTTCATCACGCCCGATAACCACTCTCCGTTACTTGACAATCCTCCGTGATTTTCAACAATCACATCTATTTTTTGAGTATCTCCATATTCGCACAACATTCGTAATCCGTCCGCCGCCAGCTTTTGCTGCTCTTCGTAGGTTCCCTGGCTACCGGCATTCACCCGGATGGAATGGCAACCGAGAAACGCTGCAGCATCAATCCATTTCTTGTGATTTTCAACTGTTTTTTCACGTTCGGCTTTGTCGGGATGCCCAACCATTCCTTCACCGTCGCACATAATCAATACGTTGGCAACGCCTTCATTTTTGGCGATCTTCTTCAATTCTGCCAGATATTTCTCGTCTTTTGCCTTGTCTTTGAAAAACTGATTTACATACTCCACACCTTCCAGTTCCAGTTCCCTGGTAACTCTCGGAAAATCGAGATTTGTCATTTCGTTGGCAAACAAAGCCCTGTGAAACGACCATTCTGCCAACGACAACTTGTAACGCGAGTTTGCACCAAACCTACCCGCCATAGCAGGTGTAGCAACCACCGTTCCCGCAACAAATGCAGCGGAAGTACGGATAAAATTTCTTCTATTTGTCTGCATAATTATCCATTTTTTATTAAAAACTATTGGTGAACGAGCTTTACTTTTCAAACGTGAAAGCCTTTTATATTCTGAAAAATATTTTCTTTTTATACAAATAGTAGCAAAGCCCCCACTCCAATGCAAGTATTGCCAAAGAAGTAAAAAGCTCCATAACAAACTCCGAAGCGCTGAACCAGTTTAATACTCCGTGCGTAAAAATGCCAACAAAGCCGTTGAACCATTGGTGCCCAACAGTATTGAAAAACAAATAAATAAAGATCGGATTTATTCCGACAACCACAAACGGGAAGATCCAGTTACTATACTTTTTGATATCGATCAGCCAATAGCTAAAGGTAAGCAGCAGCAAAGCCCAGCCACCTGAAGCCAACACAAACGACGAGGTACTGATTCGTTTAATAATAGGAGTTACCGAGGTCCAGTCGAGAAGATACCCCGATACTAAAAACACCCCTCCAATTATGGCAAGCAGTTTTATTTTGTCGTTTCCTGTTTTCTTTGATTTTAATAGCTGCCCTGCAACCACACCCCAAATGGTATGTGCCGCTGTAGGAATACAGTTGATGGTAACCCAGCCACCACCGTTATTCAATTTTCCCATTAACAGCATGTCCACCCAGCTCCCAAAATTGTGATCTTTTACAAAAGGCTGGTTATAGCCCTCCAGCGGGAAAGTGCGGTAAAGAACCTCTGTTAACACCAGTAAGCCTATGGATACAGCGATTTGTGTTGTCCATTTATAGCGCATCAAAAAGTAGGCGATAAGAATCGTTACTGAAAGCTGTGAAAGTACATTCCACAACTCCCAAACCAGTTTCCGGCTATACACGCAATGCAAACCCACTCCCAAGGCCAGTAAAACCACCGAGCGCTGAACGATGTGTTTGGTGATTTGATTTTTTGAAGCCCCTTGTGTTATTCGCTTGTCATACGAAAATGGCATGGCCACCCCAACTATAAACATAAAAAAAGGTTGAATCAGGTCCCAGAAACGCAAACCGTTCCACTGGTGGTGATGAAATTGCTGAAAGAAAGGCTCTAAGAAAGTCCCGGCTATAGGTTCATGCACCAAAACCGACCACAACTCAGTACCTTCGGCAACCAGCAGAAACATGGTTAATCCGCGAAATAAATCAAGTGATAATAATCGCTCTGATTGGAAGGATGCAGTAGTTTTATTTCCCATTTTCAGGATTTAGTTGGTTCGGAAATAAAAATAGTAAATAAGAACTACAAAAAGACAAGTTTTTTTGATTTCACTATCTCATCCTTCATTTTTCCGGCTATAAACAAAAAAAGAGAGTTTTACTCTCCCTTTTTTTATACGTATTTGAATCGCTTAATATTCTTTTTAGGTGTTTTCTCAAACTCCTCATTCACCAGTTCAACCGCACTGATTTGTTCATACTTCGGCAGTTCCAGGTTGGTCTTTTTCCGGTTTTCCTCCATAATTCGCGGAAGATCATCCTTAGTAACCTGATCAGCGTTCATTGCTTCAAAATCAGGGTAAACCAGGGCCACCAATTTACCTTTCCGGTCGACTACCACACATTCGGCAACATAACTCTGACTGCTCAATTTTGCCTCAATCTCTTCCGGGTAAATATTCTGCCCCGAAGGTCCCAGAATCATGTTCTTTGACCGGCCACGGATAAAAATGAAGTTGTTTTTATCGATTATACCAAGATCACCGGTTCGTAACCAGCCATCATCGGTAAACGATGCTTTTGTTTCCTCTTCGTTTTTGAAGTATCCCAGCATCACATTGTCGCCTTTTACCTGAATCTCGCCAACAACGTTATACGGATCTTCCGAATCGATTCGCACCTCCATACGATCTACCAATGCCCCTGCCGAGCCTGGCATTGTTTTGTTCCAGGCTTTATAGCTGATTAAGGGTCCGCATTCGGTCATACCGTAGCCGATGGTTACCGGAAACTTGATCTTTTTAAAGAATCTCTCCACCTCTGCATTTAAAGGTGCTCCTCCAATAACAATCTCGAAAAAATGCCCTCCAAATGTTTCCACCAGAGTTTTTCTTACCTTTTTCAAAATCAGCGATGATATTCCCGGAAGTTTCAAAAGAATCTTCATTACAGGTTTTTCCAATACCGGTTGAATCTTTTTGCGGTATATTTTTTCAATAATTAAAGGCACAGAAAGAATCAGGTGAGGCTGAATTTCGCCAAATGCTTTTGTAATAATAGCCGGAGTTGGCATTTTATTCAAAAATGAAATGTGACATCCGGTGGTTACCGGGAAAAGAAATTCGAACAACAAGCCGTAAACATGGGCCATGGGCAAAAACGAAACGATCCTGTTACCTGCTTCAAGCGGCATATGCTCGCGGGCATAAATAAGGTTCGAAAGCAGACTTCGTGCCGGAATCATAACTCCTTTGGTAAATCCCGAGGTTCCGGAAGTATAGGAAATCATACATACCTCATCGTTTTCCCATTCCGAAAAACTAAACGACGACTTGTTCAGTTCGTTTTCTTTGTAATACTGAAATCCATCAGCCAATTTGTAGGAAAGGTTCTCATCGTTGGCCGAATGCATACTAAAATCATCCAGTACCACCACTCCCTTTAAAAGAGAGCAATACGAGAGATCTATTTTATCGAGTTGTAGCCGTGAACTAAAAATCAGTTTCGACTCCGAATGATTAATAATATGATTGGTGTCGTTTTCATTAAAGTCAGGAAGTATCGGAACAATTACCATTCCGGCAGAAAGCGCCGACAGGAATACCGCTCCCCAATTGGAAGAATTACGCCCCAGCAAGGCTATTTTGTCTCCGGGCTGTAATCCGGCAAGCTGATAAAACAAGTGCAACGATTTAATAATCTTTCCAACTTCTTTAAAGGTATAGGTTGCTCCACCATAGTCAGAAAAAACCGGATTATCCCAGTTTTTTGAAAAAGCTTCGTTATAAAGCTGTGCCAGATTCTGATTCTTCATTATCATCCTTAATTAGGCGGGAATAAAGCAAGTCTGAATATGTTTTATCTTGTCTGTCTTCCCTTTTTGAGTTGGGCTAAAATACTTATTTCTGTCAAAAAAAATAGAGGTTAATCTTCGAAAGCTTAACCAGATGAGAAAAAATCGAATAGTAAAGAGAAATGGGAATGCTTGATGAAAGAATGACTGCAATCTTAAAACCATCGTTGTTACCATTGGTCGGAAAAAGAACAGATAAATTCAGGGCAAAAAAAAGCCGATCCCGTCGGATCGGCTGTCTCAGCACCTTGTTCGCTTTATGTCTTTGTTTAACTATTTACGATGTAGTAAGGGACAATGAAGGACAGTTTCAAGAGTAATTCAAATAGTCGTTTAGGATCGGACAGATGATCCGCTAAAGCATTGAACAAGGACAAATAATGTGGGAGGGTAGTATCTTTGTCTTTTTAATTACCACGAAATAAAGAACTCGAACTAAAACGATACAATGTTAAAGAAAAAGAATTTGACAATTTTTAGTGATGAATATTCGGTAGCATATGACGCATAAGCGGTAGTATTCAATTTTTAAATGGTAAATACGCAATGTACTTATTCAATAATCGGAAGTATCAGAACAATGCGTGCTCCTGGATTTTCTGCGCCTGGAGTTCTTTCCTCCGTGCTTATTACCGTATCAACTTTATACTTTTCGCCCAAAAGCTTCACTCTTTTCTTTGTTAACGACGACGAGATGTTCAGACTGTTCTTCGATTGTGCATATACTTTTGATTTAGCAAAACCGATTCCATTATCTTCCACCAGTATCCGGATGCTTTTTTCATCGACATACTGAAAAACCACCCTTATAAATCCCTTTTCCTGCAAGGAAGAAATTCCATGCCAGATAGCATTCTCCACAAACGGCTGAACAATCATCGAAGGGATATTATAGTCATCCTCCTCCAGTTTTTCATCAAGTTCTATAGCGTAATCGAATTTGTGGTCCATTCTGAATTGTTCCAGCTCAATGTAATTCCTTAGTCTGTCCACCTCATCATCCAGCAATACCGAATTCGATTTTATAGAATTCATGGTTTGGCGAATTAAGCGTGCAAACTGAGAAAGATAACTCCCCGCCTCATCTGCCTTATTTTCCAACAGGAATTTCTGAATAGAGCCCAATGAATTAAAAATAAAATGCGGATTCATCATCGACTGAAGAGCCCGGTGTTCAATGGTAGCCAGCTGATAATCCTTTTCGCGGGCTTTAATTTCCTGACGATAGTATTCACGAATGAATAAAAAGCCCACCAGCAGCAGGAGCACAACGATAAAAATCTTTGTGATTAACCGCTGCCATATTGTTGGAACAACTTCAATCGGGAGCTCGATCACATCGCTGTATTCCTCCATATTCTTTCTCGACTTGAGCTTGAAAGTATATTTTCCCGGCTTCAGATTCATGTAAACAACCTGAGTTTCGGTACCACTTATCCAATCGTTGTTGACTCCTTCCAGCATATAGGCGTAGTTGGAAGGTATTGAAGAAAAGTTAATACTGGCAAACTCAATATTCAACCTGTTTTTGTCTTTATACGCCACCATTCCGGTGGTAATATCAACAGGTTTATCGTCGAGCGAAACCCGGGCAAAATAAGGTTTTACTGGTTGGTAATTTGCATTCACACACTCTTCTACCGGAATGATCGTCATTCCGTTATCGGAACCAACGTACAACCTGTTGTCAAAACATTGAATTTCGTTAATGTTGTGGAACTCGTTGTTCAGGCGGTTTAGCGCTGGTTTTTTGCCGTTAATTACCGTTAGCGGATTATTAATAAAATAGATGGTTTTTTCGGTAAAGAAAAACAGGGTGCTGCCCGAATAAGCCATCCCGCGAATCCGAAAGTCTACCTGGTCGCGGCTATTCCCTAAAACCTCATAAAAGTCATCGCCATGCTGAAGATAAAGTTCATTCCCGATTAAATTGAAAATCTCATTTTCGGGATCCAGAATCAAATGCGATACTATAAATTTCCCGTTAAAACGATTATATATGTTTTGTGCATGAATAATCCGGTTTTCATCGACGACATAATTGGTTGCCGCATTCACTACCACCTGTTTTTTGTTGTTCACCAAAACATTACTGATTCTACCTTCATTAAAACTTAAATGCGCAGATGAATCATTGTCAAGATCCAATTCTATAACGAAATCATTATCGAACGAATAAAGGACATTGCGATATCTGTCGACCACCGATTTCCTCAGCAAAAAATTGGAACCAAGAACATCTTTAAACGCAATCTTCTTGTGCCGCTCGTCGAAAGTCGGTTTCTTCAATGTAAACAAACGGGTCATCCTGCCATGCACAAGCAGCGTATTGTTTTCAAGATGATGCAGGGTTGTTAATTCTGTTTGGTTAAACAAGGTGTCGCTTTTGTAAATTTCGTTTCCTTTCAGAAAGAAAATTCGTTCACCGTTCGTTGCCCAAATTCCGTCGGGTGTTGAACCCGAAATCCCGGTAATACCTTTGCCATCAAATCTATCCGTTCCCAGAAACGAATATTTTACAATATCCCGGCTTATTTTGTAGATTCCTTTATTTGAACCTGTCCATATATTGCTTTCACCGTCCAAAACGAAATTCTGAGGCGCTTCAATATTAAGAAACAAGACCTGTTCTTTTCCGCGATAACAATAAACGCCTTTATCAAATACGGAAACCCACAGTAATCCATCCTCGTCTCGCAGAATAGCGTTCACAAATCGGCTCCCAACATTTAGGAAACTTCTGTCGACCAGTTTAAAATCCCTGAAAAGGCTGACATTCCCGGCCCTGTCCACCGAAAAAACCTCGTGATCGTTCTGAGGGAAGACCCTGGCTTGCAGCATCGGTAATTCGATTCGCCGAAGCACCTTGTTAAGGTTTTCCATCTCGTAGTTTCCTGTCGATGTCCACACATACAGATGCTTATCAGGAGTCTCATTCATATACAATGCAGTAGTCTTATTGCTATTCAGCATGTCGAGATCGATATAATCGATGTATTTCTGATTTTTAACGGCACTTACTTCTGAATTCCCATTATAGAAATAAATGGTAGAGTCGGCGACCTGAAGAAAATCGTGGTACATAAAATTGGCCTTCAAATCTTTCAGAAAAGGATCCGTCTCCTCGTTGTGCACTTTATTCTGGTAATAAAAATTTACTGACCCATCCAGGTTCAAAAACCACAAACGTCCCTCTACATCTTCTTTAATGCGGACAACCATGTTGTAGTTCAGCCCGTCATCTTCAGAAAAGAGCAGGAAATTGCGTCCATCGTAACGAATTACCCCTTTATCGGTTCCAAACCACATGAAGCCCCGGCTGTCCTGTTCAACACAATAAATTTTACTGGTGGGAAGACCATCGGTGACTGAATAGTTGGTTACAAAAGGATTTTGACATAACGAAGCAGTAATTTGGAGGAACAATAAAAGTAGTATGACCAGAATGCTCCGCACTAATCGAGTGATTTAGAAAACTGACCTACTGCTTCCTTGAACTCAATGGCTCTCCTCCGCGATATCGCCAATTTGGTATTGTCGTCTAAAATGGCGTAAGCCCCCTGGAAACTCGAGAATCCCTTCAGATAAATCATATTGATGATTGTAGATTTGTGAATCCGAAAAAACACATTTGGGTCCAGTATCTTTTCAAACTCGCCCAACGACTTACTCGACACAATTTTCTCCAGTCCGGAAATATGAATAATACAATAGTTAGCGTCTGCTTCGAGGTATTTAATTTTTTCTGCTTCAATAATCTGGAATCCGAACTTTTCCACCACGGTAATCTTCTTCGGATATTCGATCCCTTCGCTGGTTTGTTCTGCCAGGTTTTCCAACGACTGACCGTAGGTCTGCTGCATTTTCAGGTTCTGCCGGCGCAGATCGAGGTGCGAAGTTGCTTTGCCCACAGCTTCTTTCAACTCCATCGGATCGATGGGTTTCAAGAGGTAATCGATGGCATTTGCCTTTATGGCACGCAACGCATACTCTTCGTAGGCAGTGGTAAAAATAATGGCATAATTCTCCTTCTGAATTTTGGAGAGAAACTCGAAACCATTTTCTCCCGGCATCGAGATATCCAGGAAAATGAGCTGTACATCGAACTGCTTCAATAATTCGCGGGCGGCAGCTCCCGATCCTGCGGTTCCACAAATGTTAATTTCAGGACAATAACGCCCCACCAATAGTTGAAGGGCTTGCTGAACATTAACTTCGTCGTCGATTATTATGGCGTTATACGATGTCATTTAACGACAAATATAGGATTAATCGCAGAAAACTGTGCGCGTATGAATCAACGGTACGAAACACTTGATAAACGTAGCCTTTCAATGAATAAGCGGTTGAATACAGGTAGCAAAAATTGAATGATTCGACTTCGTAATCGCAACAAGACTTTTACGCATAAATTTCGCTAAATCTGTGTTGGCATGATTTACCATTTTCCTACAAGTCAGCCTTGAAAATTCATTATCACATAGTTCACAAGCACTAAAACCAACACCCAACCTTCAGCGGAGAAGTTTGAAAAATTACATCTTTTATACTTCGACAGACACATGATTTCAACCCAAAGCAGCAAGCCGGTACGGGTTGGATTTTAATAAAAACCAGACATCACAATTAAAACAACAACTCAGTATGAGTCGGATTCAACGAAGCAAACAAACGTTTTTGCGATATATTGAAAGCCAACACATAACAAGAATCGCAGAAAACTATTTATAACTTTCTTTTCGGTGAAGAACCCTACCAATTTCAACGCAATCATCAATTACATCGAATAAAATGCGATAATCACCAATTCGAAAGCGATAAGCCGGCTCAAAATGGGTGAGTTTTTTAACGTTTGAAACGTTGGGGAAATCTTTTAGGGAAATAATTTTTGTGTGAATTTTCTTTCTATGGTCAGGGCTAATCCGTTTTAAATCTTTAATGGCTGATTGACGAATTCTAATCTCCATTTTCGAGATATTCGTCGAATGGAATGGATTCCTCGTTTCGGGTTGCCCTGAGAAGTTTTAAATCGTTCATATCTTCTTTAGAAACAATTTCCAATCCTTCATCTTTAAACGACTTCAGCAAACGTATAACTTTATCAGCCAGCTTGTCGTTATTGATATTTATTGTAATTGACTTCATTTTTGTAAATACTTAACTCTTACAAAGCTACAAAAATAATGCAAAACATATTTAAAAATAAAAGCCAGCCCCAAACGGGACCGGCTTTCGGTATATAGCGACTTCAAATATTGAGTCTTGTATTTAGCTTAATTCTCTTTGTAAGCTTCGATCAAAATCTCAAGGATCTTTTTACCGGCACCTGCTACGCTGGTACCCGGACCGAAGATGGCTACCGCACCTGCATCGTAGAGGTATTGGTAATCCTGGTGAGGAATAACACCACCGCAAATCACCATGATGTCGTCGCGACCCAGTTTTTTCAGCTCCTCGATAATGGCCGGAACCAGTGTTTTGTGTCCTGCAGCCAGTGAAGAAACACCTACCACGTGAACGTCGTTTTCAACGGCTTGCTTGGCAGCTTCTTCCGGGGTCTGGAACAGCGGTCCCATATCCACGTCGAAACCGATATCGGCATAACCGGTTGCCACTACTTTTGCACCGCGGTCGTGTCCGTCCTGACCCATTTTGGCAATCATAATCCTTGGCTGACGGCCTTCCATTTCCGCGAACTTCTTAGCCAGTTCCTGGGCATCCTGGAATTCTGACTTATCTTTTGCTTCTGCTTTGTACACGCCTTCAATCGTTCTGATTACTGCTTTATAACGACCTGCCACTTTTTCGCAGGCATCTGAAATTTCACCCAAAGATGCACGTTTTTTCGCTGCTTCAATCGAAAGTGCCAGCAAGTTACCCTCTCCTGTTTCAGCGGCTTTGGTAATGGCTGCCAATGCTTCCTGAACTTCAGCCTCGTTACGCTCGGCACGCAGCTTTTTCAAACGCTCGATCTGCGACAAACGAACAGCTGTGTTGTCCACTTCCAGAATATCGATCGGATCTTCTTTTTCGAGACGGTATTTGTTCAAACCAACAATGGTTTGTGTACCGCTGTCGATCTTACCCTGTGCACGTGCAGCAGCTTCTTCGATTCTCATTTTCGGAACACCGGTTTCGATGGCTTTTGCCATACCTCCCAGTTTTTCCACTTCCTCGATCAGCGCCCATGCTTTCTGAGCCAGTTCGTGTGTCAGGCTTTCAACATAGTAAGAACCTGCCCATGGATCAAGCGAACGGCAAACTTCGGTTTCCTGCTGAATGTACAACTGGGTGTTACGTGCAATACGGGCCGAGAAGTCGGTTGGCAATGCAATAGCTTCATCCAGTGCGTTGGTATGCAAACTCTGGGTGTGACCCAGTGCTGCTGCCATCGCTTCAATAGCTGTACGGCCTACGTTGTTAAACGGATCCTGCTCAGTAAGCGACCATCCCGATGTTTGCGAGTGTGTACGCAAAGCCATCGATTTTGGGTTTTTCGGATTGAACTGGCTCACCAGTTTTGCCCAGATCATACGGGCAGCACGCATTTTCGCAATTTCCATAAAGTGGTTCATACCAATGGCCCAGAAGAACGACAAACGCGGAGCGAAAGCGTCGATATCCAAACCGGCTTTAACACCCGTCCGGAGATAATCCAAACCATCGGCCAGCGTGTATGCCATTTCAATATCGGCTGTAGCACCGGCTTCCTGCATATGGTAACCCGAAATGGAAATAGAGTTGAACTTCGGCATGTTTTGCGAAGTAAACTCGAAAATATCAGCAATGATTTTCATCGAGAACTCCGGCGGGTAAATGTAAGTGTTACGTACCATGAATTCTTTCAGAATATCGTTCTGAATGGTTCCGGAAAGCTGTTCCAATGTTGCACCCTGCTCCAGACCGGTTACAATGTAGAATGCCATAATCGGAAGCACAGCTCCGTTCATGGTCATCGATACCGACATTTTATCAAGCGGAATCTGATCGAACAGGATTTTCATATCGAGGATTGAGTCGATAGCCACACCAGCCTTACCAACATCGCCAATTACACGCGGGTGATCCGAGTCGTATCCGCGGTGTGTAGCAAGGTCGAATGCAACCGACAAACCTTTTTGACCGGCAGCGAGGTTTCTACGGTAGAAAGCGTTTGATTCTTCAGCAGTAGAAAATCCTGCATACTGACGGATGGTCCAGGGTTGCATTACGTACATCGTGGAATAAGGTCCACGCAAATAAGGAGCAACACCGGCAGCATAGTTCAGATGCTCCATGCCTTCCAGATCTTCCTTCGTATAAACCGGTTTTACCGGAATCTGCTCGGGAGTGATCCAGTCTTTTTTGATATTGTTTTTTGCAGTCCAGTCGCCCAAATCTTTTTGAGCAGCGGCTGCTTTTATGTTTATGTCTTTGAAATTCGGTTTCATAGTTTCCGCTTTTTAGATTCCCAATTTTGTTTGATACGCTTTCAGATCCTCCAGAATGTTGCTTTTCACGTGAATGAAATTGGTAATTCCTTTTTCCTGAAGTTCAGCCATACAAGCCGGAGCTCCTGCAACTACCAAAATTTCCTCATCCAACAGTTCGGCCACTTTTGGAGCAATTTCAGCATATTCATCATCAGAACTACAGATCACAACAATTTCGGCACCGGCAGCTTTAGCAGCAGCAACACCTTCTTCAACGGTTGCAAATCCGTTATTGTCCTGTACATCAAAACCGGCCACAGCAAAGAAGTTACAGCTAAACTGTGCGCGTGCCTTGCGGAATGCCAGGTTACCGATCGTCAACATAAATGCCAGCGGACGTTTATTATCCTGCGAGTACATATCGGTAGAATAACGCAATGCTTCAAAAGCCTGTGCCCCGCGGTATGGTTTCAAAGTCTCCACTTCAGCGCCTTCAACGGTCAGATCGACCGGTTCGAATACTGAACCGTCAAAACCGGGTTTCAGTTTTTCGTTGAAGTTCGGAAACTGGTTGGTCCCCAGCAGGTTTTCGCGACGTTGAGCAAAACGTCTGTCGCGTTCAGCTGCCATCTTTTTAATTTCAGCCTGAATAAATCCTTCTTTGAACGCAGCAATAAATCCGCCTTTTTCCTGAATAGTCAGGAACAGGTTCCATGCCTGATCGGCGATCGATTCGGTAAGGCTTTCGATGTAGTAAGAACCAGCCGACGGGTCAGCAATCTTACTTAAATGCGACTCTTCCTGCAACAGGATCTGCTGGTTGCGGGCGATTCTTTCCGAGAATTCAGTCGGATCTTCGTAAACAGCGTTAAACGGAAGTACAGTTACCGAATGTGCACCACCCAAAATGGCCGACATGGCTTCGGTTTGTGTACGAAGCATGTTTACATACGGATCGTAAATCGTTTTGTTGTAACGGTTGGTTTCGCTGTGAACGATCATTTTTGCCGAACACTTGCACTCAGGCGCGTAAGCTTCCACAATTTTTGACCACAAAAGACGTCCGGCACGCAACTTGGCAATTTCCATGAAATAGTTGTTGCCGATACCAAAATTAAATTTGATAGCTTTTGCAGCGTCGTCGATTGAAACTCCGGCTTCGGTAAGTTGAGTTAAATACTCGGCTCCCTGCGCCAATGAAAATGCCAGTTCCTGAACAATGGATGATCCGCTGTTGGCGAAGAATTTGCCATGAACGGCAACCGTTCTGAACTGTGGCAAAGCCTTTGCTTTTTCGATGGTCGATTTCAACTGTGCCACAGCGCCTTCTTCCAGAACTCCTTTTAATACAAAGGTTCCGATTGGGTCGGTAGCCGTTGATGCCACAACATTTTTCTTATCCCATTTTCCGGCCGACACGTAGTCAACAAAAAGTTCAGCCAGGTTGCAATCGTCGCCGGGGCAAACCATGTTTACTTCAGCAGCTTCCAGACAAATGTCTTTCAGCAAAATTGCCAGGTTTTCTTTGGTTACCGAACAGCAGTCGCTGAACAGAAAACCCAAAGATGTAACTCCTTTTCCCAAAACCTTTAATGCTTTTGCATTGGCTTCTTCGAAATCGGTTACAAAAATGTTTTGACGGATAAACCAGGTGTTATTGGTTTTATTGTTTCCCCGCACGTAAGGAAATTCTCCCGGAAGTGACTCCAGGTAATCTTTCCCGGCAAGGTTTTCCTGACGGTAATACGGACGAACGTTGAAGCCCTCGAAAGTCTTCCAGACCAACGCGCGGTCGTAATCTTTGCCTTTTAAATCGGCAATAATTTTAGCTTCCCACTCTTCTGTTGTTACAGGTTTAAAGTCAGTGAAAAGCTTTTTATCTTTTTCTGCCATGTTGAAAGTTGTTTTTGAAAATCGTGCGGCAAAATTAAGGGTTTTGGCTGATTGAGAGAGTGAAAGCACTTTGTTTTTCAGGAATGTTAACAAAAATCATATTTCGGATGCTTTAAACTTAAGGTTAAATTAAAAGAGGGAATTTTTTACCCTCAATTTTTACTCCACCCCAAAAGAGCCAAATCAAAAGACCGACTCCAAAAAACTGCATACCAATGCATTAATAAGACTTATTCTAAATAAACTATCTGTCAACAAACGCCTCCAAAAAACATTAATATGCCAGCTAAATTTGACTTACGCTTGAATTCTCACACTTTCTTCCTTCCGGCGAATAGAACCAATGTTATAATTCTCGAAAATAATCGCTATGGCAACTTTCACCAAAAAAGTAAAAAGGAGTGACCCCAGCGAAAAGATCATAACCGCAGTTCTGATCTCGGTCATCGAAGGCGTGTACACATAAATTTGCCCCAACACATCGGGCGTAAAACCCGGGATGATCAGTGCAATTCCCTTTTCTACGTACACACTGGCGTAAATCAGCACCGTTCCGATATTCAGCGTCACAAAGTTTTTTCGTGTTTTGGGAATCAGGAAGAGGATAAAAGCGACAAAACCCATCCCAATCGACAACCAACTGTACGGCACAAGTTCCTTGTTTTCACCAATTCCAAAGAGCAAATATTTCCAGTACAACAAGTGCTGCGTTCCGGAGTAAAACTCCTTGAAAAGTTCGGCGATCGTAAAAAACAGGTAGATAAACATGGCGTAAACCATTAATTCGGCAATTCGCCAGATGGCTTCGTCTTTAATTTCGAAACTGGTAACTTTCCGGAGTATCTGAAAAAGAATCAGCAAAATAGCCGGTCCCGAACAAAAAGCAGATGCAAGAAAACGCGGCGCCAGCAAAGCGCTGTTCCAAAACGGACGGGCAGGCAGTGCATTGTACAAAAAGGCTGTTACAGTATGAATCCCCACTGCCATCGGGATACTGATAAAAACGATGGTGAGCACCATCTTTTTACGATACTCCTTTTGATAGAAGATGGAATACAACAGATGCGACACCACCACGAAGTTGATGATCAGGTAAGCCAGCAAAAAGAAGAAGTCCCACGAAAGCATGGAATACGGGAAATTCATCGTCCCAAAAATGGGCAGCATGTGCCAGAACCGCATGGGGTTTCCAATGTCGACCACAATAAATGCGATGCTCATGATTACCGCACAAACGGCCAGCAATTCGCCAAAAATTGTAATCTCCTTGATGGGTTTCCAGTTGTAAATGTAAGCCGGAATTACCAGCATCACAGCTGCCGCAGCAACTCCCACCAAAAACGTAAAATTACCGATGTAAAATGCCCACGATACCGAATCGCGCATATTGGTGGTTATCAGACCGTCGCGAAGCTGTTCTGCGTATCCGCCGGCTCCCCACACGATCAACAAAAAAAGAAACAGCAACCAGGCATAATAGGTTTTTGTTCCCCGGAAAAACAGCTGCACACTACCTTTTACAAAACGGATGAAATTCATATCTAACGCATTTTATTTTTAAAGCTTCAACTGAATAAATCACACACCAAAAAAGTAATAGAACTTGGGTTGCGTGTTTAATTCCTCTTTTAATACGAGAACTCTTTTATTCTCCAGGATGTACCTGATTTCGCTGTTGGGATCGAGCAGGTTGCCAAATTTCCGGGCACCAACGGGGCAGACCTCAACACAGGCTGGGTACCTTCCCTCCCTCACCCGCTGAATACAAAAAGTACATTTCTCCACCACGCCTTTCATTCTTGGCCGGTTTCCGAGGTAATGCATTTCGGTGTTTATTTCCTCTTCCGGAATTTCGGGTTTCCCCCAGTTGAAATGCCGCGCCCCGTAAGGACAGGCAGCCATGCAATACCGGCAGCCAATGCACCAGTTGTAGTCGACCACCACAATTCCATCGGGTTCCTGCCAGGTTGCTTTTACCGGGCAAACCGTTGTGCACTGCGGCGTTCGGCATTGCTGACACTGAACCGGCAGATAAAAATGTCCTTCTTCGGGAACGGTCTCCGGATTGTAATGAACATCGGAATGCACAAAGTCGATACCTTTTTCCTTTTCCATTTGCAGCACCTGAATCCAGTGAATCTGTGGCTCACGCGACTGATTGTTTTCTTCGACACAGGCATACACACACTTTCGGCAGCCGATACATCTTGAAATATCAAGGGCATAACCAAACAAAGTCCCGTCGATGGCCGGCTTATCCGACAAATGAAACTCCTTGTGGTACTTTTGCTTGTATTCCGCCTCCAGGTCTTCAATCAACTGCTTCCTCTCCTTTTCAGACAAGGTCCTGAAATTCTTTTGGAAAAACTTCTCCAACTCAGCTAACGAACACCCCGAAAGTGCAAGGGCAGAAGCTGAAGCCAGTGAAATATTTTTGAGGAAGGACCTCCTTGAATTACTTTTCTTCATCGTTCTCCTGGTTTTTCGGTTCGTAAATCCTTATGTCCTCTTGCCTCACAGGAGGAGGCTCCGGTGTCATCGATTCAAACTTCGGGGAATGAGGATTGTGGCAATGAACGCAAAGCAAATACTCTTTTTTGCCATTCCACTCCCCGATTCGTTTTCCATGAACGCCCACTTTCCAGTCTCGAAGTTTCTCTCCGTGGCATTGTCCGCAGAGTTTATATGATTCTTCAAAAGAAAGCAGTTTGCCGCTGGCCAGTCTGAGTGAATCCCGGTTATTCATATCATGACAATCAAGACACCACCGGTTCTCGCTGTCGTGGTTAAAAAGGACGCTGATGTCATCGTGAAAATCAACCAGTTCTCTTCGCTGCGGATTAGGCACAATATCCGAATGACAATCGTTGCACGGGAAAATTCCGTCGGTAAGCGGAGGCGCCTCTACCGCAATTTCTGTTGACTCGTTAGTATATTGTACGACGTTTCCCGCTTTCAAATTGGAATCAGCTTCTTCCTGCCCCGCCTGTGAACCGGAAGCTGAACAAGCTCCCAAAACGACCAACATAAACAGCGCCGGAATCCACCGGATGAAGCGCCTTTTTGTATTTATTTTCATAATTCGCATATCTTAATTTCTTATCCATTTTACTCCTTTTTCCTGACCTGGTATTTTGTATACCAGATCGAAACGGTAATCGAAATAATTGCCAGTCCCAGAAAAGCCAGAATCCGATACCCAATATTTACACTCGACATATCGACAAAAATCAGGCGTACTGCAGATACAACTACAGCCGAAATGGCCAGCCAACGGTATTTGATATTTTTCAAGAGATAACTGACAAGGAAGAAAAGCAGGCCGGCAAATATCCAGGTTGCGGTGATGTAAGATGGAGGAGAAACATGATAAAAAGCAACCAGCGTCATTCCAAATCCAAGCAGCAAATACAGGTTTCGAACCAGTTCGGTTTTAATATTCAATCGTTCTTTTTGCCAGTTTATGATTCGGGCCGAAATAAAGGCTACCAGCATAAACGAGAAATTCGTGAGGTGGTTATTTTGATGCGACTGCACTGCAAATGCCAGAAAAACCACAAATAAAATGGTATTCATAACAATCATAAACCGCGACCTGAACCACAAAGCAAACGAAACCACCAATAAGCTCTGAAGCGCAAAAAGACCGTAAGAATCGGGCAATCCGAAAACTCCAAAAATGACCACACTTAAAGTCAAAAATCCGTAAAGAACATAGATGGAAGCGATTAACCGGATGTCGGACTTTACGCGGAGCAGTGCCGCATACAAAATACACAACACGGTTACGACAGCTGATATCGGAACATAATTGTTTTCGAAGAATGTAAGCAGGATGGTTGCCAGAATAACGGTAAAACCCAGTCCGTTCCAAATAATGGTGACAATCACCAGTTCGCTGGAAATAGTTTCTTTTCTTGGAATAATGGCAATGACTGAGAAGACAATTCCCGTGAGTATCGGGAAAACATACAACCCGCTCACCGAAGCCACAAACTCCGGATTATTTCCCATAAAAGGATTACTGAGCATCCAGGCCAGATGCAGCACATAAACCAGAAAAATGAAAAACAAAGCGAGCTTCAGCCAGGCAAAACGGCGATACAATTCCAATGTCAGGATAGCGACAACTGCAGCCATTATTGCAATTACCGCTGATGAATCGAAAACAACTGCAGCGCCCATCAGCATAATCAACGACAAGCCTGCAGTACCCGGCGACTTTTTGCGAAAAGCAATGTAAAAAAACACCGCTGACACTAAAATCAATAATATAAAAACGGGAATTTTACTTTCTACTAGTGGATTCTCCTGAAAAAAATGGAGCCGAAGTGTAAAAAAGTACAACAGGAAATGCCCGTTATACACCAGTAATTTCGAGATCACCGATAGCGATTGCCGGATGTAATGGGCACAAACATAGATCGAAGCTACTGCGGCAAAACCCACCAACATGGAAATAACCCGGTTCCCTGAATTCTGTAAATAATTGACCAGAAATATTAAACCCAGAAAAAGAACAATATTTCCCAACCACGCCATTCCGTATTCGCCAACACGAAATTCAATGGAACCTTTGGTATCGAACGGCAGTTTGATGTCTATCCCATCATCTTGAGGAAGATGCTCTTTTTTCTTTGAGATAAATTCACGAACGCCGGCTTTTTCGAGCGATCGCTCAATGTTGGTCAAGCGCTCGCTTAAAGCACTCAGTTCCTTTCTGAGATTTTCAAATTCGGGGGAATTTGATGTTTCTCCCTGCATGACCTTTGATCTGTGATTGATTACTTTACCGTTGAATTTCTTCGGAAAGCTCTACCCCATAAAAGCGCCGTTCATAAGCGCAACATCCCAGAACGTCGAAAACAAACAAGCTCAAAACTTTTTTGGGTTCGTTTTACGACCATTTCGTTTTTGATACCTCAACATGATCTGAAAACCCGGCTTTTACCCGCCTAAGTGTACCTCCGTCACTCACAAAGATGTATCTATTTAAATATAAGTATTTTATCACCCTGCCCCGACGGGCCACACTTGATAAATATCAACGACAAAGAAGATTTAATTCAGGGTTAACAGTAACAGTTCTGAGTATCTGCCAACACCTAACGAAATCAATCAAAATAATTTTTAACATTTATTAACTATTCATATCAAAGCCCTATAAATAAAGACATTCTTGGCACCATACGATATTTTTGTTTATGTTTTTTATTTATTGTTTAAACATTTTTTGTTTAGAGTTGTCTTAGTTAACGTCAAACAAAAAAAGTTGAACAGTAATAGAAATATTTTTAATCACTTAAAATCAGAATCATGAAAACAAAGAATCTATTCAAGAACACCAAAGCAGGATTTAACCTGCTGATGATGCTATTGCTCACGCTTGGAATCGTTTCACTGACATCGTGCGAAGACGATGACGAAATGATGCCTGAAACCGAAATGGAAAAAACGATTGTGGATGTTGCCGCTGAAGCCGGGTCATTCGATGTGTTGTTACAAGCTGCACAAAAAGCGGGGTTGGCCAACTTCTTAAGTACAGAGAAAAATCTTACTGTTTTTGCGCCAACCGATGCTGCTTTTGCAAGCCTGTTAAGCGATTTGGGGTTGAGCAGCCTTGACGATATCGACAATGCGACCCTCGCTTCCATCCTCACGTATCATGTGGTAAGTGGAATGGCCTACTCCAACACGCTTTCATCGGGAGTTCTGCAAAGCTTAAACAACAATTCGCCCGATCAAAAGCCGCTTTCCTTAATGGTCAATGTTGGAACTGACGTGATGATTAACAACGCAAAAGTTACAGCTGCCGATGTAATGGCATCAAACGGAATCATTCATGTAATCGACAAAGTCCTACTACCTCCTTCGGTGGTCGACATTGCAATGTATTCAGCTGATTTTTCATCACTTGTAAGTGCGGTAGTTAAAGCCGATTTAGCTGAAACACTTAGCGGAGAAGGACCGTTTACTGTCTTCGCACCCACTAACAATGCCTTCGCCGAGCTTTTTGCTGCTCTGGGAATTATGAGTCTTGATGAAGTATCAATGGACGATCTTACCTCAATTTTAACCTACCATGTTGTTGGCGATAACGTATTATCAACAGAACTTTCAGCAGGAATGGTGGAAGCCCTGTCGGGTGAAATATTTGACGTAACTACCGATGGCGGCGTTATGCTGAACGGAAACATTAAAGTAACAGCAACAGATATCCAGGGATCAAACGGCGTGGTTCACGTAATTGATGCAGTTTTGGTTCCGCCAACTTTAAAGTCGAATACCATAGCAGACATAGCTGTGGCCAATTCGGAGTTTTCAATTCTGGTTGAAGCGCTCATGAAAGCTGACCTGGTAGGAGCAGTTTCGGATGAGGGGGCGAATTTGACAGTTTTTGCTCCAACCAACGATGCCTTTGTGGCGCTTCTTTCAGACCTAGGAGCCAACTCTTTGGATGACATCCCTGTAGAAACACTGACCAACATTTTACTTTACCACGTTATTGGCAGTAAAGCGATGTCAACTGATTTAAGTAGCGGATACTTCCCGACTCTTTCGACTTACAGCGGAAATAACATCTCGATGTACATCCAGGTCGACAACGGTGTTACGATAAACAAAAACACAACGGTTACCACTGCCGACATTGAAGCGGACAACGGCGTTATTCACGTGGTTAACAAGGTAATACTTCCGCCTTCGGTTGTAAACATCGCGATCGACAACAGCAATTTCAGCATACTGGTTGATGCGGTGGTTAAGGCCGGTCTGGTCGATGCACTCAGCGCAGCAGGTCCGTTTACCGTATTTGCTCCAACCAACGACGCATTCGAACAACTGTTTTCGGCACTCGGAATATCGGGGATAGCTGACTTAACCGCCGAACAGCTGACACCTATATTAACCTACCACGTAGTTTCGGGAAATGTCCTTTCAACCGCATTAAGCAACGGCACAGTGGGCACTCTGAACGAAAACAGTGACCTGACTGTTGACCTCAGCTCTGGTGTTAAAATTAACGATGCCAACGTTATAGCGGCTGATATACAGGCAAACAACGGCGTGGTTCATGTAATCGATAAAGTACTAATCCCCGAATAAAAACCAGCATTCAGATAAACAAACATTTCGAATAACTTTAAAAAATAACATCATGAAAACAGCAAAACAATTTCTATCCGTTGTCTTAATCACAGTAGTAAGCCTTTCGTTAAGTCTGAATTCCAACGCGAAAAACGATGGCGACACGGCTTCTTCCACTGTAGTTGAAATAGCAGCCTCGAATCCGGATTTTTCAATCCTGGTGGATGCAGTGAAAAAAGCTGATTTAGCCGGAGCGCTTAGCGCCGAAGGACCATTTACCGTATTTGCACCTACCAATAAAGCTTTTAATGATTTGTTCGAACAACTGGGAGTAGATGGGATTAAAGATCTCACCGCTGAGCAACTTACCCCGATTCTGACTTATCATGTTGTTCCGGGAAAAGTAATGTCAAGTGATCTTTCAAATACTTCTGTGGCTACCCTGAACGGCCAGAAGATTAAAATAGACCTGACAAACGGAGCTATGATCAACGAAAGCAAAGTAGTAAAAGCAGATATTTCAGGTAAAAACGGAGTGGTACATGTAATCGACAAAGTATTAATTCCAGAGTAAACGTCGCAGCCATGACATTTATAGAAAGGATTCCGGGTGGAATCCTTTCATTTTTCTCCTTTCACTGAACAAAACAATGAGCAATTTGCTTATTATGGCGAGCTAATTTTCGTTTAATCTTAACCCAGCTTGATTAAACAAAGTACATTAATTACCTTTACAAAAAGTCAGAAGAGCAGGAAAAATGAAGACAGCAGGCTATTCCATAAAAGACCTGGAAGTGCTTTCGGGAATTAAGATGCACACCATTCGGATCTGGGAAAAAAGGTATGAACTTTTGAATCCGGACCGCACCGACACCAACATTCGCCTATACGACGATGAAGACCTGAAACGCCTTCTGAACGTTTCGCTGCTGACAAAAAACGGCTACAAAATTTCGAAAGTCGCCCAATGGAACGACTCCGAGATAAAAGACACCGTTATAAAGCTGGCCTCTTCAAAAACTTCCTATTCCGACTACATCGATCGGTTTATGTTTCTGATGGTGGAATTAAACACTGTTGGTTTCGAGAAACTGTTAAACGAAGTACTTGCAGAATTTTCGTTCGAAGATGCGCATTTCAATATTATTTTTAAGCTGTTTGAACGCGTTGGCACCTATTGGCAGGTGGGTTCCATTTTTCCGGCACAGGAACATTACGTCACCCATTTGTTTCGCCAAAAGTTAATTGCCGAAATTGACAAAATGGGCAGTTCGGAGGAAGGCAAGCGTACCATTTTGTTTTACCTGCGCGAAAACGAACTACACGAAATGAGTTTGCTTTTCTACTCGTACCTGGCACGCAAAAGTGGCTACAACGTTTTTTATCTGGGGCAGTCGGTACCGTTTGAAGACCTTGAAAAAATCAGTGCAATCAAAGAAATCGATTACGTTTTTACGGCCTTTATTAATTCCATCCCAACCGACGAGCTGGAAGATTACCTCGTCCGCCTGAGAGAGTGCTTCCCGAAACAAAAGATATTTATTACCGGACACCAGGTTCGGGAAAACAACCCTGATCTGCCCCGCAACTTTAAAACGGTAAAAGATCATCGCGAATTCAAAAAATACCTGGGCTAAGCCGGTCAAACTACTGGATCAGAAAAGCAAGTCTCTACATTTCTTTCTTTTTGTTAATTAATGTAAAAACGATTTAATGGACGTTTTTCGCATTAAAAGTTCATCCTAATTTTCATAAATTGCATCCCTGTAACTCAAACAAAAAGATGGAAAAGCTAAGTTGGACAAAGGATATTTTTGGGTCGAAGCTTGAAATCAGGCAGGGAGCGAGCAAAATAGGCAGCATTAACTGGGACAATATGCTCAGTTCGCAGGCACAGGCCATGATAAACGGAAAACTGTTTACACTTAACCGCGAATTTTTTCTCTCGAAACTCGAGATTTACGATTCGAACAGCCAGTCGCTACTCGGAACCATTATGATCAATTTCCTTAATACCCGCAGCGATGTGCTGATTAACGGAAAACGTTTCGAACTCGAAATCAAAAACTTCTGGCAATCGCGGTGGTCGTGGAAATTCAACGGCAACGACATCGTTAGTTACACGTCTCACGAATTTATCACCAAAGACAAAGGCACCATCGATCTGGCGACACCCATCAACGACGAGGTGGAAATCCTTATTCTGCTGGGACTGTTTGTGCGCAACCAGTTTATTCTTTTTATGTTGCTGATCCTGTTGATTGCAGTTTTGGTTATCGTATAACTCCATCATTTTAAAAATTTAAGGATTATTTTCTGAAATTTATGTTTTTTAATTCTATTATTTTTTACATTTGTCATGTAATTTTAACTTAACAAACCATGAAACTTCTACCTCACTACTTTAAATGGATTGGAATTACCTTGTTTTTCTTAGGTTTAATCACAGGAGCTATTGACGATGGAAGAAAAGGATTTATTGAAGGATATAATGATGCAATTGACGACCCATCGGATAGAATTGAAATAAATTTCGAAAGAATTCTTCCCAAAAGCGTCACTCATCTTGCAGATTTTGTCAGTATAGCAGGCTTGTTAATTTATGTTCTTTCAAAAAATAAGCGGGAAGATGAATTCATGCAGAAATTGCGTTATGAATCGGCATTCTTAGTCATGGTTCTTTCATTAACTGTCATTCTAATATTTTATGGTTTTAATCCGGATTTCAAGCTAGATCCTTCCTCTCTACTTTCATTACAAATGATTGTCTATTTAATTATTAGAGCATTAAAACGAAAATTTATTCTTGGAGACTATGAAGAACAAGCTTAAATTTCACCGTGTGATGCTCGATAAAACGCAGGAGGAACTGGCCAATGCCATTGGGGTTTCGCGGCAAACCATTCACGCCATCGAAAAAAACAAGTTCGTCCCTTCGGTGCAAACAGCCATGCGGCTGGCTCAATTTTTCAACCTTACTGTAGAAGAGCTATTTGAACTGGAAGATTAACGCAACGTTTCTTGCCAAACTCTTGTCTTCATAAACAAAAACCGCCTCTGCGTACAGAAACGGTTTAATATAATAGTGTAAGTTTTCTACCCGATTTAACTCGGCAAGAACCCTTACGGAAAAGCACCAACAAGAGTTGGCGCTTGTATTTTTTGACCCACTTTTAATTCCCCCGAAGGAGAAAATATTCCTCCCCTTTGAGGAGGTTAGGACGGGTATTATCGTATTTCAGAGCCGTTTTTCACCTTTTTATCCGGCGAAACAATCGACAGAGTCCCGTCAGCATTCTCCGCACAAAGAATCATTCCCTGCGATTCGATGCCTTTCAGGCTTTTAGGCGCCAGGTTCACCAGAATAGAAACCTGTTTGCCAATCAGTTCTTCGGGCTGGTAGTATTCCGCAATTCCTGAAACCACTGTGCGTTTGTCAATACCGGTATCGATGGTAAGTTTCAGCAGCTTCTTGGTTTTAGCCACTTTTTCGCATTCGATAACGGTTCCGGCACGAACATCCATTTTTGCAAAATCATCAAACTCAATGTTTTCTTTAGCAGGAGCCGCTTTGGCAGTCGCCATTTCGTTGGCTTTCTTGGTATTTTCCAGTTTCTGAAGCTGGGTTTCGATCACACTGTCTTCAATTTTTTCGAAAAGAAGCTCGGGTTTGTTTACCTGATGTCCAACCGGCAACAAAGCTGTGTCACCCAGTTTTTCCCAATCCATTTTCTCCAGGTTCAGGAAGCCACGCAGTTTATCCATACTAAACGGAAGGAAGGGCTCCAGACAGATGGTTAAGTTGGCGGTAACCTGCAAACAAACATTCAGGATGGTTTTTACCCGCTCAGGATCAGTTTTGATTACTTTCCACGGTTCCTCGTCGGCCAGGTATTTGTTTCCCAACCGCGCCAGGTCCATGGCATTTTTCAGCGCTTCACGAATCCGGAAATTATCCAGGCTCTTCTCCACATCCGCTTTAATCGTTGAAATGGAAGCCAGTGTTTCTTTGTCAAAATCCGAAAGTTCTCCGGCTGCCGGAATTACACCGTCGTAATATTTTTGCGTAAGCACCAGCGCGCGGTTTACAAAGTTCCCCAGCACCGCCACCAGCTCGTTGTTATTGCGTGCCTGAAAATCTTTCCAGGTAAAATCGTTGTCTTTGGTTTCCGGCGCGTTGGCTGTCAACACATATTTCAGCACATCTTCTTTTCCCGGGAATTCTTCCAGGTACTCGTGCAACCAAACCGCCCAGTTTCGTGAAGTGGAGATTTTATCGTTTTCCAGGTTCAGGAATTCATTTGCCGGCACATTTTCAGGCAAGTTGAAGGTTCCTTCTGCTTTCAGCATAGCCGGGAAAATGATACAGTGAAAAACAATGTTGTCTTTCCCGATAAAATGCAACATCCGCGTTTCCGGGTCTTTCCAGTACGTTTCCCACTCGGGAGTCAGTTCTTTGGTAGCCGAAATATAACCTATCGGTGCATCAAACCAAACGTACAACACTTTGCCTTCGACACCTTCCACCGGCACCGGCACGCCCCATTCTAGGTCGCGGGTAACCGCACGCGGTTGTAAACCTCCGTCGATCCACGATTTCACCTGGCCGTACACATTCGGTTTCCACTCTTTGTGGCCTTCCAGAATCCACTCGCGCAACCACGGCTCGTACTGATCGAGCGGCAAATACCAGTGTTTGGTTTCCTTTAAAACCGGCTGGTTTCCGCTAAGGGTCGATGTTGGATTGATCAATTCAGTCGGGCTAAGCGATGTTCCGCAGCTTTCGCACTGGTCGCCATAAGCTTTCTCAAATCCACATTTCGGACAGGTACCAATAATGTAACGGTCGGCCAGGAATTGTTTGTTCTCCTCGTCGAAATATTGTTCCGATGTTTTTTCAATTAACTTACCCGTTTCATAAAGCTTTCTGAAAAACTCAGAAGCCGTTTCGTGATGAATCTCCGAACTCGTACGCGAATACACATCAAACGAAATACCCAGTTTCTGAAAAGATTCCTTGATAATTTCGTGGTACCTGTCGACAATATCCTGCGGTGTAACACCTTCATTTTTAGCTTTGATCGTAATCGGCACTCCGTGCTCGTCGGAACCGCCAATCATGATCACGTCTTCCTTTTTCAATCGAAGATAACGTGCATAAATATCAGCCGGGACATAAACTCCGGCCAGGTGACCGATGTGAATCGGGCCATTGGCATAAGGCAGTGCAGTGGTTATCAGCGTACGTTTGAACTTACTCATTCTGAATTATTTTGAAGATTCCTTGATTTCTGTTTCAGGGGTGCAAAGATAATAAAAAGGAACAGCAATGACTTCGCATTAAAAAGCAAATTTTGAGGCAATTTGCCCCTTTGGTTGCGGATATTTGAGCATTCCGTTAACTTCGCTGTTTTAATCTGATATGGCAGCATTCTATCACATCATTTTCGACTTCGACGGAACGCTTAGCGATAACACGCAGGGAATTATTAACTCGTTGAAATACGCACTCAACCGCATGCAAATCGATGAATACCCCGAAAATGTTCTGGATGGTTTTATCGGTCCGCCGCTACAGTGGGGTTTTAGCCAGTTGTTTGGCATGAACGAACGAAACACCAAACTGGCCGTGGAATATTTCAGGGAATATTACAGCGAAAACGGCTGGCACCAGAATGTTCCTTACGACGGAATCCTCGAAATGATGGCCGAACTCGACCGCCTGGGAAAACGCATGTACATTGCCACTTCGAAACTCGAAAAATTTGCGGTACAAATCATGCAGCATTTTGAAATGGACAAATACATCCTTCAGCTGAAAGGAGCAGATTACAACGGAGAGAAAGCCACGAAAACACAGATCATTACCGATCTTTTGCAAATGCAGCAGTTGACTCCTTCTGAAGAGATTGTTATGGTGGGCGATACCTTATTCGATATTGAAGGCGGAAAACAAAATGGCTTATCAACCATTGCGGTGGCCTATGGTTTTGGCAAAGAAGAAGAACTAAAGGCTGCGCAACCCGACTATTATGCCGAAGACGTGGATGAACTTTACGAATTACTGGCCATGTAGTTTAAATTTGAAAATTATTCAGCAACCATAAAAACAACAGAAATGTTAAAAAAATTGATTCTTTTTTCATTCGTCCTTGCCCTGATCTCTTCGTGTGAAAATCAGGACAAAAAAGACGTAAAAATGCTGGAAACACTGAATACCTATCTTCAGTCTTCCCCCGAAAAAGTATCGGAACTTACCGGCGAAATTTCTGCTGAAGCAGCCACAAAAGCTGAACAGGAAATTCATGCCTATCTCGAAAACAAAATAAAAGCTGCCTATCAGGCTGATTGGGACAGCCTGAAACTTGTTGTAAACCACAAAGAACTAAAATTCAAATACCGGAAGTTTGGAGAAAAACCACCGCAAGGCTGGAGCCTTTATATTTCGATGCATGGAGGAGGCAACGCGGCTCCTGAAGTAAACGACCAGCAATGGAAAAATCAGATCAACCTGTACCGTCCCAAAGAAGGTATCTACCTTGCACCCCGTGCACCCACCAACACCTGGAATCTTTGGCATGAGCCACATATCGACAGTATGTTTACGCAACTGATTGAAATAGCCGATGCTTTTGAAGACATCAATACCAACCGCGTTTATTTAACCGGGTATTCTGCCGGAGGTGACGGAACGTATCAACTGGCTCCGCGAATGGCCGATCAGCTGGCCGCTGCCGCCATGATGGCCGGTCATCCAAACGATGCTTCTCCACTCGGATTGCGCAACCTTCCTTTCACCATTCACATGGGCGGCGATGACGGCGCTTACAACCGAAACAAGATTGCCGCCGAATGGAAAAACAAACTGGATTCTTTGCAAAAACAGGATCCCGAAGGTTATATTCACGATGTACAGATTCACGAAGGCAAAGGCCACTGGATGGACAGACAGGATACAGTTGCCATCGAGTGGATGGCGCAATTTACACGCAATCCTTATCCTAAAAAGGTCGTCTGGAAACAAAGCGGCGTAACACACAATCGTTTTTACTGGCTGGTGGTTCCTTCGGGAAGTGCAAAAAAGGATGCTGAAGTCATTGCAACCCTTGATGATCAAACCATTACCATTGAAGAAGCAGAACTGATCGATACTTTATCCATTCGTTTAAACGGCGACATGCTAAAACTCGATCAAAAAGTCAGGGTATTTTATAACGGCCAGCTTTTGTATGATGCAGTTCCTACCCGGAACGTGGCGACCATCTGGAAATCGCTTTCGGAAAGGAACGACCCCGAGCAGGTATTTTCTGCACAAATTGAGGTAAATTTGAAATAAATTCTTTTTATGATCCAGCCATCACCCATCAAACAGGGATCGAAGATCCGTATTGTTTCCCCCGCCGGAAAGATTAGCGATCAGTTTGTTTTACCGGCAGCAGAATGGTTGCAGGACCAAGGTTACGAGGTGGAATTGGGCAGACATGTTTTTTCCACTTACTATCAGTTTGCAGGTTCCGACGCACAACGCCTCCACGATGTTCAGGAAGCGCTGGATGATCCGGAATGTGATGTGATTCTTTGCTCTAGAGGCGGATACGGAACCGTCAGAATCATCGATAAACTCGATTTCAGCAATTTCCTGGAATATCCGAAATGGCTGGTTGGCTTTAGCGATATCACTATCCTGCACTCCTGCCTGAACAATTACGCCGTGCCCACGATTCACGGCGTAATGCCGCGATATTTCCTGGATGAATCAGGTCAGCCTACCGAAAACCTGCAAAGCCTGATGAAACTGCTCACCGGAAACAGCATTGAATATCACATTCCTGTATCAGAAGCCAATCGAAAAGGTGAGGTAAAAGCCGAACTGGTGGGCGGCAACCTGTCGATTATTAGCAGCTTACAGGGAACGAGTTATGATTTGGATACCGACAGCAAAATTCTTTTTCTGGAAGACATTGACGAGTTTTTATACCACACCGACCGCATGATTCACCAACTCAAGTTAAGCGGCAAACTGGATAAACTGGCCGGTTTAATCCTGGGCGATTTTACCGACATGAAAGACAACGAATCGCCTTTTGGAAAAACCGTGCAGGAAATTATCTGCGAGGCGGTGGAAGATTTTTCTTACCCCGTTTGCTTTGGATTTCCTGCAGGCCACGACAAACGAAACCTCGCGCTGATGTTTGGAAAAGAATGGGAACTGAATGTAGGAGATGAAACGACAACACTAAAAAACTAAATATAATGCGATTACAAATCGCATATCCCTCTCAACAACTTTAAACACTGAACTTTGAACACTGAACGCTAAACTATTAAACTCTACCTCCCATGGTTAGCACTCGTAAATTAGGAGAAATTGCTGAAGGCCTGGCCGAAGATCACCTTGTAAAACTGGGCTACCAAATCCTGGAACGCAACTGGCATTATGGGCATCTGGAGCTCGATATTGTTGCGCAAGACGGCGACGAGCTGGTAATTGTAGAAGTAAAAGCCCGTTCGGGATTGCGGTACGAACACCCTTCGGAAGCCGTTACCGATGCCAAGATCAGGAGAATTGTTGAAGCGGCAGATGCCTACATCATTGAGAAAAAGATAGAATCAGACACCCGCTTCGATGTCATCACCGTAATTTTCGTCCATCAAAAATTTGAACTCGAACATTTCAAAGATGCCTTTTACCCCACCATGTAAACAAATCAACAATCTGCAGTTTTACCATCTGCCAATCATTTTTAAGTTGCACTTATTCTGCTAAATTTAGGCATTCAAATCATTTCGTATGAACGTTGAAGAAGTCAGGGAATATTGTATTGCGAAGAAAGCGGTAACAGAGAGTTTTCCGTTCGATGAAACCACGCTTGTTTTTAAGGTGATGAACAAGATTTTTTGCCTGCTAAGTCTTGACGAAATCCGTATGAGTCTTAGAAACGATGCGGAGAAAAACATTGAACTCAGGGCACATTATCCCGCCATTATTCCGGGCTATCACCTGAACAAACAACTTTGGAACACGATCGACCTGAACGGAACGGTTCCTGCCAAACTATTACACGAAATGATCGATGAATCCTACGAGATCATCTTAAAAAGCTTACCCAAAAAAGTACAGGAAGAATATAAAAACATTTAGGCATGTCGAAAATACTAGCACTTTTTATTGCATTACTTCTCATCGTTCCAGTCACTTCGAAAGCGCAGGACGAAAAAGAAACATTTACGCTTGTAAAAGAAGTAAAACACACCCCCGTTATAAACCAGGGAAGCACCGGTACCTGCTGGAGTTTTGCAACTACCAGTTTTCTGGAGTCGGAAATTATGCGCCTTGGATTCCCCGAAACCAATCTTTCTGAGATGTTTTTTGTGTATCATACCTACAAGAACAAGGCGAAAGAGTATCTGCTTCTCCAAGGGAACAACAGTTTTAGCCAGGGTGGACAGGCGCACGATGTCATGAATGTTTTGCGGGAATACGGCATGGCCACATTTGATGCTTTCCCCGGCGAAATGGAAGACGGCCGCTACAAACACCGCGACCTGGTTGCAAAACTCGAGTTGGAAGTTTCGGAACTCAACAAGAAAAAATCGGATGACTTTGATGCATCGAACCTGAAATCGCTCGAACCGATCCTGGAAAAAGGACTGGGAAAACTTCCCCATAAAATAAAAACAGACGGAGATAAACTGACACCGGCTGAATTACGAGATCAATTTAAACTGAATGCGGAAGATTACGTTGAGCTGACTTCGTACAATCATCATCCGTATTACCAACAGTTTTCGCTCGAAGTTCCCGACAACTGGTCGCACGACTTATATTACAATTTACCCATCGATGAGTTAATGGAGGTGATGAATTATGCGTTGAACAACGGCCACAGCGTTTGCTGGGACGGCGATACCAGCGAAAAAACATTTCAGCATAAAAAAGGAAAAGCTGACCTGCCCGAAAAACAAATCGGGAAAGTGGATCAGGAACTGCGGCAAAAAACGTTTTACGACCGTTCCACTACCGACGATCACTTAATGCATTTGGTTGGCCTGTCGAAAGATTCGGCCGGAAGAACCTGCTATTACACCAAAAATTCGTGGGGTCCGGAGAGCAACGAATACGGTGGCTATTTGCACATGACCGAAGACTACGTTCGGTTAAAAACCGTCGCCATATTGGTACACAAAGATGCAATACCGAAAGCCATTAAAACAAAACTCGGACTATAATGAGGGAATTTCAACTAACAGAAGAATACATTGAGCTGGTTAAACTTTTAAAACTGCTCCGGATAGCCCAAACGGGAGGCCATGCCAAAATAATAGTCGAAGAAGGCGAAGTAATTCGAAACGGCGAAACGGAATACCGGAAACGGGCCAAGCTAATAAAAGGCGACCTTATTGAAGTGATGGGGGAAACGATTAAAATCGTATGAAATTTAAGAAGCTTCAGACAGCAACATAAATGCTTCCTGACGCAAAATGCCGGGCAGTTGTACCTGGCGTCGTTCAATACTGATCAGCCACATTTTAATCTCATCGTTTTTCAGCGTATATAAAACATCGCGAAACTCGTCGATCTGTGCATCATTGTACGCATCGGCTGCTATGCCCTGAAAACGGTCCAGTTCCTCGTCTTCAAAATAAAGAATTTGTTCGGGGTTTTGAAGCATTTCTTCCACTTCGCAAACCTCGTGTGCCCCGCAGCAATCGGTAGGTATTTTCACCACCTCTTCTTCCGCCGGAGCGTCTGTTTCCTTTTTTCTTCCAAAAAATTTATTGCTTACCCAGGTTCCAAGTGCAATCAAGGCTCCAAAGGCCAAAAAAATTAACAGTATAATCTTCATCTTCCTACACTTTATGCTTTCAATGCTTTAAACTGAATCCACAGCTCAAAATTTTGAATACTGCAGAAACTATTTCCGGCTCATCTCAGGTTTACTCTGCTGTTACTTACTTTCTCTAAACAATCGAACAAAGGCTTTGATCAACACCTTTAGATTTATGAGCGCACAAATCTAATCGATTTTTCAGACGCGGCAATCCCGCAAGGCTATTTCTCTGATAATGTTACAGTTTAATTAATTCTGAAAGGTTTACTATTCGACAAAACCAAAAGAAAAAGGCCGCCGGTAACTCCCCGACAGCCTTTCCTTTATCACTTATTGTAACGTTTTATTTCTGAATATGCACATCCATTTGAGGGAAAGGAATATTGATACCTTCTTTCGCAAACGTTTTATACACCTTCTCGTTCAGATCAAAATAAATTCCCCAGTAGTTGGCTGCTTCTGCCCATACCCGAACGACCAGATTAACCGAGCTGTCGGCCAATTCGCTAACTGCAACAAAGGGTTCGGCAGGATCATTGACAATACGGCTGTCATCTTTTATCAATTTCAGCAATACTTCTTTTGCCTTGTCAACATCATCGCCATAGGCAATACCAAACGTAAAATCAACGCGTCGTTTGGCTTCTGCCGAGAAATTAACCATCGACCCAGTCGACAAGCCACCATTCGGAATAATGATGGTTTTATTATCCGGCGTTTTCAAGATGGTATTAAAAATCTGTATCTCGTGCACGCTTCCGGCGTGTCCCTGTGCATCAATGTAGTCGCCCACCTTGAAGGGTTTGAATGCCAGAATCATTACACCGCCTGCAAAGTTCTGCAACGTACCCGACAGCGCCATACCAACAGCCAAACCTGCAGCACCCAAAATCGCGACAAAAGAAGTCATCTGAACTCCCATCATTCCGATCACGCTTACCCACAACATCACCTTTAAACCTATTCCGATCATGCTGTTAAGAAATCCGCGAAGTGAAGGATCGACGTTTCTTTTTTCAAATCTTTTTTTCAGGGCATTGCGAATCACCGAGATCATCCACATACCAATAATTAATGTAATAATGGCACCTATTAGCTTTGGGCCATACTCCAATACGATGTCGTAAATCTGTTTTGAAAGGTTCTGAATGTTTTCAATATTATCCATACGATGTGTTTTGAATGTTTTTGTTAACTGCAACTACAAAATCATGAAGAGAAAGTTCATAAAAAAAGGGACCTTATTTTTTCAGTCCCTTTCTATTTCCATAGATTTAACCTAATTACTCAAGTAATTTAACTCCCCTCTTAAATAATGAAGAGTGTCGTTCACATTGCCAAATTTACTTAATTCTTCGTCCCTCACCGAGATGTTAAAAACACGCTCCAGGTAATACGTAAAAATGGTCCAGTCAACTTTGTCAAATTTCAGATCATCGATAAACGACGCCGTCAGGCAGATGTTTTCTTTCATAACACCTGTCTTTCGCAGCACCCTGTATAGGTTTCTTCTTATCGACTTTTCTGCCGAAACTTCTGCTTTCATATTGCTTTATTAAAATTCGAACAAATGAATTTTCGGGTCAAAATTATAAATAATCCATTAGTTCTCTATACTTTTTGCGAAATAAATTCATTTTTACTTCGCTTTAAGAAACTAAAGCGGAAATATTTCTGAGACTAAACTGAATCTGCTGCCAATCGACTGAATATCTTCAGGTTTAAATAATCCTTGCCGTGGAGCTCTCCGGCTCGTTCTATACCTTCAAATGTAAAGTTGAGTTTCTGCGGAATGGCTTCACTTTTCTGATTGCCTTCGGCCACTTTAATTTGAACCCTGTTTAACTTCAGTTTTTGAAATGCATACGACAGTAGTTTTTGCACGCAGGCAGAAATAATCCCCTTCCCCTGCATGGCTTGTGCCAGCCAGTATCCAATTTCGGTTTTTTTGTTGGTCCAGTCGGTATCTTTAAAACCCACCAAACCGGCAAACTCCTCGTTGTACCAGATACTGAATATTTCATCGCGTACATTTTCAGGCGAGCTGATGCTCTCGATAAACATTTCGGTGTCGCTTACCTTTTCCGTAAAATTCACAAAAGGCAACCATTCCTTTAAATATTCCCGATCGCGATCAATGGTCTGAAAAATAACCGGAGCCATGGAGGCTTTCACACGTTCAAGCCTGATCTTGTCGTTAATTCGGATGTGTTCCATTTTTCAATTCGTTTAAATCAAGCAGAAATACCTGTTGCCGGAATGACTTTGTCTGCTCGCACGAAATCAGAACCGAGTCGTTACTCAAAAAACTAATCCCTTCCGTTTGTACGCCGTCCAGGTTATCAAGATATATGCAGACACTTTTCCCGGCGAAAAATGCTTCCCCTTTAAAATTGGAAAACAGCCACAAATACGCTTTCCAGTTTTCGTACTGCAACAAGGCCAGAGTTTTGCCATCGGGGCTGAAATCAGCGCCGGTGACCAGGCCCCGGACATTGAATGAACCGTCTGCTTCAAGCTGGTAACTCCCTTTTTTCACCGGCAAAGCATAATGTTGGGTTATCCGGTCTTTCCAGTTTTTACTAAAGAGGTGCAACTTTCCATCGCGAAAAGCCATGGCTTCACAATCGTACGCTGTTCCGTTTACAGGAGAAACAAACGACTGCTGATTGTTGTATTCAAAAGAAATTTCCTCCGCTTTCAGTTTCTGGCGCCTTTCGTCGTGAATATCTTTCTTTTTGATTTTATAAACCCGAAGGTTTTTCCGGCTGCCATGATTGTTCCCAAAATCACCGATATAAATATGCTTTGCATCCTGGGTAATCGACTCCCAATCCTGGTTCATCGCGTTTTCAATTTCGACCTCCATTTGTATCTCCCCTTTTCGGTTAAAAGCATACAAAACGTTTTTGCCTCCGCTATCGTTAAAGCCCCAGAACAGATCGCGATACATCAGCAAACCCGATACCTCCTGCAACTCGTCGGGAAGTTCGGGAATAAAGGACTGAACGCGCATTTTTGCCGTTATCACCGAAGGCTCCACATCTTTTGCATTTTGTTTTTTACCTGAACCAATGCACGAAAAAATGAGGAACAAGATCAACAAATTCGAAAGTATTTTGGTCATCTTTATATCTTTACAGGAATTTTAAGAAGTGCGTCAAGTTAAACAAATTATCATTCAGATGAAGAAGTTCGGAGTTTTAGTGTTCATTATACTTGTTGGTTTTGGAATCTCGTGCAGTCATGCCAATAAAACCTCTAAAGAGACACAGGTCCTTATCAAGACCGATATGGGGAATATTACGGTAAAGTTGTACGACGACACTCCTGAGCACAAAAAGAACTTCCTGAAACTCGCTGATGAAGGATTTTATGACGGACTCCTGTTTCATCGTGTGATGCAAAATTTCATGATTCAGGGAGGCGACCCAAAATCGAAAGATGCAGCACCCGGCGTACGTCTTGGTGCCGGAAATCCGGGTTATACCATTCCCGCCGAGTTTGTGCCGGCGCACTTTCATAAAAAAGGAGCTTTGGCTGCAGCCCGCACCGGTGGTCCTGAAAACCCTGATAAACGCTCCAGCGGATCGCAATTTTACCTTGTACAGGGTGAAATTTTTACACCGGGCAAACTCGATACCATGGAGATAATGATAAACGGCCGGGCAAAGAATCAGTTTCTTCAGGAGCAGTTTAAAGCCTCATCTGAAAAATTGAATGAGTTCCGCAGCAACAACGACGAAGCGGGCTTTAACGTGTTTGTGGCCGAAATCCGCGCCAAAGCCGACAGTTTATGGGACGGTCAGAATAAATTCTCTTTTACTCCCGAGCAGCGTGAGGCCTACACCACCATTGGTGGCTATCCTTCGCTCGACGGAGAATACACCGTTTTTGGCGAGGTTGTGGAAGGACTGGAGGTACTCGACAAAATTGCAGCGGTGGAAACCGACCGATACAACCGTCCGAAATCAGATATAAAAATGGAAATAGAGGTGATAAAATAGGTATGATCAGATTCAGTTTAATTCTTTTAATCGTTAGTTTTTTTAGTTTTAATTCGCAGGCGCAGTCAACCGTAGTGGAAATCTCCACGAACATGGGCTCCATGAAATTCAGACTATACGACGATACGCCCAAACACCGGGATGCTTTTATCGAACTGGCCGGCCAGGGTTATTACGACGGCACGCTTTTTTACCGTGTAATTCAGGACTTTCTGATTCAGGGAGGTTCCAAAAGTTCAAGAAATGCCCCTCCCGGAAAAAGAATTGGTTATGGCGATCCCGACAAAACAGTGGATGACGAAATCCTCTCGAAATACTTTCATAAGAAAGGCTCGCTGTGCGCACCACGCCAACCCGATGAAGTAAATCCGTTTAAACAGTCTGATATTTCCCAATTCTTTATTATAAAAGGAAGCGTTTGTACCGAAGGGGCGCTCGACACTATGGAACTCGCGGTAAATAGACCCATCCGCAATAAAATTATCCAAAAATACATGACGCCCGAAGTGCGGGAAACACTCAAAAAACTAAAAGAAGAAAAAAAAGTAGAGGAGTTCAGGGAATTGGCCGATAACGTAAAAACCGAAATTGAAACAGAATACGCCCTCGATCCGGGTGTACTGACTTTTTCCGAAGCCCAGCGTAAAGCATACACCACTGTTGGAGGCTACCCCGAACTTGATGGGAAGTACACCATTTTTGGGGAATGTATTGAAGGTTTTGATGTGATCGATAAAATTGCAGCTTTAAAAACGGACAGCAACAACCGCCCTTACACCGACGTTGTTATAAAAGTGAATGTTCGGGATGAATAAAATTGCAGCCATAATTATTTTAGCATTTTTCGCAGCTGCCTGCGGTGGAAATGCAAAAAAACAGCAGGAAACTGCAACTCAAAAAGCAACACTCCAAACCGAAGCTCTGCCAGATAACAGCGATTGGGAAGAAATTCATGCATCCATTGCAGAAATTGAATCGTTTGACGGGACACGAATTCTGGAAAGCGGCCAGGGATTTTTTGTGGGAAACAATCTGTTGGTTACCCAATATTCATTGGTCAGTCAGGCCACCAACGTAAAAGTTAAACCATTCAACGAAAACAAAACTTATACTGCCGATAAGTTTGTGGCTTTCGATCGCATCAACGACCTGATCATTTTGCAGGTTGACGGAATCGACCGAAATCCAATTCAGTTGTTTGAGGGAAGTCTGCCCAACTTTACAAAATCGATGTACGTAGCACCCAAAACAGGAAAAACTATTCAGCTATTCTCGGGTAAAGTACTCAATCTGGCCAATGTTAAAGGCTCCAGGCTGTACCGGCTATCCAATGTTATTCGAAAATCGCAGTTTGGAACTCCCATTTTTACAGCCGACAAAAAAGCGATCGGCGTGGCGTATTCGGCCACTGTTGATTACGAAATGCAGAGTTTTGCGATTCCGTCCGTGTATATTTCCGACATGTTGAAAAAGCAAAAGGAAAAACCTGAATCGCTCGCTGCACTGAGTGTAAACGCCAATGCTGAAACCGCCGCCGAAAATGCAAAAATCAAAGGCATTGTACTGGAAACCGATGCCGGCAACATCACCCTTCAATTGTTTAATGAAACACCCGAATACCGCGATAATTTTATCCGATTGGCCAAAGAACAATATTTCGACAGTTTACTGATTCACCGTGTAATTGCCAATTTCGGCATTCAATCCGGAGCAGCCGACACTCGGTATGCCGAACCCGGCGATAATGTTGGTTGGAAAGGACCCGGTTATACCATCCCTGCCCACATCATTCCGGGGCTGTATCACAAACGGGGAATGGTAGGTTCACCCCGGAAACCAGATACGGCTAATCAGCGAAGGCGTTCGGACGGATCACAGTTTTACATCGTATCCGGAAGAAAATACTTCGACAATGAACTCGACGAAATTGAAAAGCAAAACGATTACAAATTTTCGGCAGAACAACGTCAGGTATATAAAACCATTGGCGGAGCGCCTCATCTCGACGGATCTTACACCATTTTCGGAAAAGTAATCTCCGGTATGGATGTAGTCGACAAAATAGCAAAAGTGGAAACCGACCAGCGCTGGAGACCGGTCAAAGATATCCGCATAAAACGGGTGCGCATTTTAAAATAAATCGGCCATCTCCATCCCGTTTTTTAACCACAACACTTTTAGCCCGGCATCTTTTGCAGCTTCGATATTCTTTTCCAGATCATCGACAAAAAGTGTTTCTTCCGGATTAACTCCAGCCAGTTGAATCACCTTCTCAAAAGAAGTTAAATCAGGTTTTCGCTCATGAATTTCGTGGGAGTAAAAATCCTGTTCGAACAAGGCAGGAAAAGCAAATCCATAGCTTTCCTCAAATTCAGGATGCAAGCGCGAGATGTGGATTTCGTTGGTATTACTAAAAAGAAATATCCTGTAATTCGCCTTAAGACGCTTCAACGTTTCTACCCGATTCTCCGGAATATCCCGAATCATAGCATACCAGGCATCGTCAATCTGCTGATCACTTGCCATCGGGTTATTTAAAATTTCCCGTACGCGATTCCGAAACTCTTCCGGAGAAACCGCACCTGTTTCCAGTTGATAAAACACTGGATCGGCATAGGCCTGCTGCCGGTTAATCACTCCACGATCCAAACCCAATTCCTGAAATGCACGAATGGAAGCATCAAAATCAAGGTTGAGTATAACGTTACCCAGATCAAAGATGATATTGCGGATATTTGAGAGATCGGTTTTCATTTTTCTTTTGATTTAAAATCAAAGACAAACATACGAAACTACTTTTTAAAAAGATGATCAGAAATTTGAACAATCGGGGCTCAGAAAAATGTTCGCTCTTCTTTCCATTATGCCCATAAATGCACGGAAACCGCCTCGTTTACATAATTTCCGGTTGAAAAATTTGGAAATCTCGCTGCAGTGTCTTTATTTTACGAGCACAAACCCTTATTTTTTATCTTTTTGTTTTTTATTATGGGCAGCTTTTTGGACAAGAGTTGCCCCCTTTTTTTATATATGAAGGAGTTCACATAGTAAAACTTAAAAAGAGACTACTTATTGAGATAACCATAAAGAACCGGTCAGCACTGAATAAAAGCTGGCTAAGTGCCTGAGAGGGCATTTCTTATCGGGAAATAAAAATGTTTACGGACGTAAAAGAGCAGGATGAACCTGCTCTTTTTACTTGAGTTCATTTAACATACAAGAGGCCGTGAACCGGATCGAATCAGCTACCGGGATATACTCAAAATCCAATATCCCTTTTATTTTCGATCCGTCGTAATTGTGAATTTCATTTCTTCCGGTGGCTACCTCACGGGTAATAGCGGCCGGTTTCCGGGTAAAAAGGCTTGCAATCGCCGCAACGCGCCAGGCAATGCCCGACATAAAATCGGAGGCAAATACAGAAGGCCGTGGTTTTTGGAGCGCATCAGCAATCTGATTAAAAACATTCTGATAACTTAAATTCTCCGCATTCAGCAGGAAACGCTGACTTTTGCATTTTTCAAAATTCTCCGGCTCCATTAGCAGCACCATCGCCCGCACCACATCTCGTACATCGACAAAACCGGTGGTTCCTTTGGTGTAAAACTTCATTCCATCCCAAATGGTCTTAAAAAACTTTGAACTCCCGCTTTCCCAGTTTCCGGGGCCAAATATGATCGACGGATTAACGATTACGCCTTCCAGCCCTTCTTCCATCCCCCGCCAGATCTCGGTTTCAGAATAAAATTTGCTGTCAGAATAAGCTGAATTCTTTTTCGAAGGATTCCAATTGGTTTCTTCGGTAACCGGCTCTCCGTTTTGCTTTTTTCCCAAAGCAGCGATGGAACTAACATGGCAAATCTTCTTTACCCCGTTGATCAGCGCCGCGTTTACCAGATTACCTGTACCTTCCACATTGTTATCGATCATTTGCTGCCGCTCTTTTCTGCTAAAAGACACGATGGCGGCACAATGATAAATCTCTGTTACACCGGAAAGAAGCGGTTCCAATGAATAATAATCAAGAATGTCACCGTTTACCCATTCAATCCGGTCAAACAACTGTTGTGCATTTTCGACATAACAGGAGAATGTTTTTTTTACCTGTTGCAGGTTGCTTGTTTCCCGCTTTAGTGCACGCACCTTTTTACCTTGCTTTGTGAGTTCAAAAAGCAGGTGTGATCCTACCAGTCCTGTTCCTCCTGTTACAAATATCATATCGAAGTTGTATTAACTATTCCAGGGAGTAATTGCTTTCGCGCCAAATTCCTTTGCTCCGAGCGAATCCAGGTGTACTTTGAAAATTCCTACATTTTTTACCGCCGGTGTTCCGAATTTAAACTCACGATCGCTGTACTGTTTCATCAGAATTTCAAGGCAGCGGTATTTTTCGTCAAAATCGTCAATAATTTCCTCCGTTCCTTCCCATACCACCGATTTCGACTTAACGCGATAGCTGCAACCCACCTGCACATCCTGCCAGGCCAGTTCTTCACCCAATGTCCAGTTGATGCAAACGTTTGGATTCTTTACAATGCTTTCCCACATGCGGCCTTCCTGTGCCGAATGCAGAATAACCACGTCGCCGTCGAGGGCAAAATTCATGGGCAGCACATAGGGTTTATTATCCACCGACATGGCCAGGTAACAGGTTTTACAGGCGCGGATCACCTGGTCAACGTCTTCTCGGTTCTCAATCTTATAGGTTCGCATAATCGGCTTAACTTATTATTCGGTTCCCCAATTGCATGGTAAGTTCTTTTTCCACACGTTTCAGGTTCATATACATCGATTGTTCTTCAATCACCCGGTCGAAATCTTTGGCAGCGCTTGCCTCTTCAATCGCTTTTTCAATACCCGACAACATGCCTCTCACTTTGTTCAGCTTATACTCGTTTACGATTCGCGGTATGAGTATATCCAGAATGTCTTCCTCCCGCTCGGTAAAGGCCCCGGCTTTTGTCCAGCGTTTACTCTCGATGTATTTATCCGAAAGTAAATCGGTTGCCAGCTTGCTGATTTCTCCGTTAGGATGATAAATAAAGTGTTTCCACGAATCGAAGGCATCGTTTTCGATATTGTCAGCCACGTCGTAAAAGATCTTCTGAAACAAAGGATTTTGCGACACCAGCTCATCTTCTTCGATTTCAGCCACCATAAAGTCTTTCACGCTTACGGCAATCTTCTCGTCGCTTCCTTTTTCCCTGAAATAAATGAGGGCATTGGCATGTTTTAACAGAAACCTCAAAAACTCAAGTTCTTCGGTCTGAAATCCCGAAGGAGTTAAAACCGGAGGAACTTCCATTTTGGGTACCGGACGCACTTGTTGCTCCCGGGTATCTCTCCGTTGAAAATCTCCTTCCTGCTTCTGTTTTTGCCTTCTGACTTCGTTGTACAATACTTCTTCGTCGACACCCAACAGGTTGCTGCAATCTTTGATATAAACCGAGCGGGTAATCGAATCAGGGATAATCGCCACCGAGCGGATCACTTCCGAAATAAGCCTTGCCCGGGCAATCGGATCGTTCTCGGTATCTTTCATCAACAACTGGGTTTTGAAGCGGATAAAATCGGTTTCGTGTTCCTTAATGTAGGAAAGAAAAGCGCTGGCCCCCATTTTCTTGGCAAACGAATCGGGGTCTTCGCCATCGGGCAAAAGCAACACTTTTACATTCATTCCCTCTTCCAGCACCAGGTCGATTCCCCGCAACGAAGCTTTTATTCCGGCTGCATCGCCATCGTAAATAATGGTAATATTGGGCGTGAATCGTCTCACCAAACGAATCTGTTCCACGGTCAAAGCCGTACCCGAAGAGGCCACCACATTCTCAATTCCGGCCTGGTGCATCGACAACACATCGGTGTAACCCTCCACCAGGTAGGCTTTATCAGAACGTGTCATTTCACGTTTGGCCTGATAAATTCCGTATAAAACTTTGCTTTTGTGGTAAATCTCCGATTCCGGAGAATTGAGGTATTTGGCAATTTTCTTATCGTCTTTCAGAATACGGCCCCCAAAAGCGATCACCCTCCCGGCCAGGTTGTGGATCGGGAAAATCACCCGGGCAGCAAAGCGGTCGCGCAACCAGTCGTCGCGTTTAATGGTCAGCCCCGTTTTTTCAAGGTAGTCGATTTTGTACCCTTGTTTCAGAGCAGCATCGGTAAACGGTGTTTTGCCGTCAGGGGCGTAGCCCACTTCGAACTTTTTCATCACATCGTCGCGAAAACTGCGTTCCCTGAAATAACTCAGTCCAATGGTACGTCCTTCGTTTTCTTCCCACAAAAAACGGCTAAAATATTTCTGGGCAAAACCCGACACGATCATTAAACTTTCGCGCTCGTCTTTTAGCTGTTTCTGCTCATCGGTTTCCTCTTCCTCAACAATCTCGATGTTGTATTTTTTAGCCAGCCACTTGAGCGCTTCGGGGTAAGTCAGGTTCTCGTGTTCCATGATGAAGTTCACGGAGTTTCCTCCTTTTCCGCATCCAAAACACTTAAAAATCCCCTTGGCCGGAGAAACCGTAAACGAAGGTGTTTTTTCGTTATGAAACGGACACACGCCCAACATGTTAACCCCTCGTTTTCGAAGTGTCACAAAGTCGGATACCACATCTGATATCTCGGCTGCATCCAGTATTCGCTCTATGGTAGCATGATCGATCACAAGTGCAAATGTAGAGATTTCAAATTAAGATTCCGGTTATTTTTATGAACACCGGGAAGGACGGAAAGTAAAATTCATATGCCGGGAAACACGACAGATACTTCGGGGCGCAAGATAATCCCCTTGGTTCTCTGTACAATCCCCAAGGGGCACAAAACGCGTCCCTATTTTCACAAAAGCATTCCCTTAGGGCACAGGCCGTGCCCCTGTTTTCGGATTTCGATCCCCATGGGGCAGAGAACAAAAAGATTGGGGCACAAACCGTGCCCCTTGTTTCGCAAACCATGTTTCATGGGGCACGGAATAATCCCCTTGGGGCACAAAGCCAAAAGACATGGGCAACCATTACCGACAAGCTTAAAAACATATTTACCCGGAGTAAACCAATGATCCAGGATTCTTTTTCTTCACCGAAATTGTATTTTTGAAGAAACTGAAAATCCTTTTCAAAAAAATGAAAAAACTGGTGGTACTTTCAGGGGCCGGCATGAGCCAGGAGAGCGGATTAAAAACCTTTCGCGACATGGGCGGATTGTGGGAACAATACGATGTTACCGAAGTGGCATCGCCCGAAGCCTGGGAACGCGATCCGGCACTGGTACTTCGTTTTTACAACCAGCGCCGCAAACAACTTTATGAAGTGGAACCGAACGCCGGGCACCTTGGAATTGCCGAATTGGAACAATGGTTTGATGTGGATGTAGTAACACAGAATGTCGACAACCTGCACGAGCGGGCCGGGAGTTCGCGCGTTTTGCATTTGCATGGCGAACTAACAAAAGCCCGCAGCACGATTGATCCTTTCCTGGTTTATGAGCTCGATCATTGGGCGCTCGACCTGGGCGATTTATGTGAAAAAGGCAGTCAGCTCCGTCCGCATATTGTGTGGTTTGGCGAAGCAGTGACTGAAATTCCGAAGGCCATCCGAATTGTTGAGCAAGCCGATATCCTGGTTGTTATCGGAACTTCGCTGGCCGTTTATCCCGCTGCAGGGCTGGTTAATTACGTGCAAAGCGGCACGCCGGTTTTTGTGATCGACCCGGGCAAACCTGCCATTCACCAACCCAATGTCTTTTATATTCAGGAAAAAGCCGGCAAAGGAGTGGAGTTACTAAAAGAAGAACTCAAAAAATTAATGTAACTTGGCATTAATGAACAAGAATCTAGTCATCCTGATCTTTTTGCTGGCAACAAACCTTTCATTTGCCCAGCGTTTCGATGCGGGCCTGATTGCCGGGTTCAACGGAACTCAGGTGGAAGGTGACGCTTTCAAAGGCTACCACAAAGTAGGCCTTTTGGCCGGGATTTTTGTACAAACCGACATCGCCCCCGCTATCTCTGCCGGTGTTGAAATCAAATATTCACAAAAAGGATCGAGACGAAATTTCAATCCAAAAACCAACGAGGATCAATACATTATGCGGCTCGGCTATGTTGAAGTTCCGGTATTCCTGGCCTTTCGAACCAACGACAAAAGCATGATTATCGGCGGAATTTCACCGGGAGTGCTGATCCACTCGCGCGAAATTATCGGAGTTGATGATGTCGACGATCCGAACAAAACACCATTCAAAGAATTCGATCTTCAACCGTTTGCCGGGTTTCAGTTCGATTTTCTGGAGCGCATGTCAGTCGATCTGAGGTTTGCGCTTTCGGTAGTACCGGTGCGTAATAAACCCGAAGCTACCACATCGTACTGGCTTAACAACCAATTCAACAACGTAATTTCGCTGGCCTTGTATTACCGATTGTAAATTTGTCGGTAGTCGCGATCAGCTGTTGACCATCCATTTCGAAAACACATCGAGGTAATTCCAGAACGACAGTACCACATTCTCGGGCAAATCCAGCTTTTTGAGCACTTCGCGGTAACAATTCAACCACTCAATACGGGCTTCGGCCGTAATCTGAAATGGCCGGTGCCGACGATTCATTTGTGGCAAACCCCGGTTTTGGTTAAAATAATCGGGGCCTCCGCAAATTTGAATAAAAAAATCGGCGGCGTGTTCCTTTGCCTTTTCCAGCGCTATCGGATTTTTGGGAAACAGGTGTTTTATCGGGCTCTGCACCAACAAATCGTAATGATCGCTCACCAGTTTTCGCATTCCCTCTTCCTTTAATAAAACAAGCAGCTCGTGCGATGGCATGGGTACATTGGGCCGTACACCCGGAAAATATTTACTGATTTCGAAGTTCATTTAATTTTTGTGTTTGCAAGAAAAAACAAAGAAAGCCTAAAGATGTTGAATAGATTTTACGGAAATAGCAGATAATTTCCCGAATAAAAAACAAAGCGCCAGTCTCAGTTGTATTAATAGCAAAACCGATTTTACTCAAACAGCAGGTATGAAACGTAAAAAGTATATGAATCCCTACCTTGCAGGAATTATGCTTGGTTTAGTGTTGTTATCCGCCATGTTTTTTTCGGGGCGGGGCCTGGGCGCCAGTGGCGGGCTCAAATATGCTGTTGTGGCAACTGTTGAAGCCATCCACCCTCAGCATGTGCGGGAATCGCAGTATTACAGTAAATATTTTGAAAACGGGGAACATCCGTTAACAAACTGGCTGGCACTCGAAGTGCTGGGCATGTTCCTCGGGGGCTTTCTTTCAGGAGCGTTCTCGGGACGACTTACCTTTAAAATTGAAAAATCGCCGAAAATATCAAATTCCAAGCGTCTGCTCTTTGCTTTTCTAGGAGGCGTATTTTTTGTGTACGGGGCACAACTGGCCCGGGGATGTACCAGCGGCGCAGCACTTTCCGGAATGGCAGTACTGTCAGTTGCAGGTTTTCTGACCATGATCTACATTTTTGGATCGGCCTTCCTTTTTTCCTGGTTTTTTAGAAAATTATGGATCTGAAAAGTAACTGCAATGACGAGATATGTTCATAATCACAACATTCAAGACACATAAAATATGGGGCCAATATCGCTTTTAACAACAATGCCGGAGTGGGTCAATTTACTCATCGCATTTCTGATCGGTACCGGGTTTGGATTTGCACTGGAGCAGGCCGGTTTTTCTTCGAGCCGAAAACTGGCTGGCATGTTCTATGGCTACGACACTACTGTTTTGAAGGTATTCTTCACCGCCGCAATTGTTGCATTGGTGGGTTCTCAGTTCCTGAGTTACTTTGGATACCTGAATCTTCAGCTGGTGTATGTTAATCCGTATTATGTTTGGGCGGCTTTGGTTGGAGGTGTTATTATGGGAGCCGGATTTATTATGGGCGGGTTTTGCCCCGGCACGGGTATCAGCGCACTGTCGATCGGGAAAATCGATGCCTTATTCTTCCTCGTCGGCGGGCTCACCGGCGCGTTTCTTTTTGCAGAAACCTATCCTTTTATTCAAAACCTGGCAAACAGCCATTACAAAGGACCTGTTCGTATTGACGAATGGATGAACCTTTCTCCGGGAATGTTTACCCTGATTTTGATTTTAATCGCGGTATTCCTGTTCTGGATCGCTGAAAAAGCAGAAAAGAAATTTAAACGTCCCGAAATTTCAAATGAAATTTAAAATACGGAATATGACACCACGTTTAAACATCGCTATATTATTGTTGGGCTTGGGGACAATACTGGCTTTTCTCCCCTACAATCCGTCCAAAACGTTTCGGCTGCAGCCCGATGAACTGTTGGCGATGTCGCTCAACGACGAAAGTTATTTATCGGTTGATCAGGTTGCCCGTTTTATAAACAACGAAGACACCAGCATACAACTGATCGATCTTCGAACCGATGCTGAATTTATGGAATGTAACATTCCGGGATCCATCAACATCCCGTTTAACGATTTGCTAAATCCGGACTGGGAAGGTTATCTCAACCAAAAAAAAGTAAAGAATATATTCTATTCGAACGACGATCAGAATGCTTCACTGGCGTGGACCATCGTTTCGGGATTGGGATACGAAAACAACTTTATGATGCGGGGAGGAATGAACGAGTGGTTCAGAACGGTGATGCTGAGTAAGTTTGAAGGAGAACATATTTCGGCCCGGGAAAATGTACTTTTTGAAAACCGGTTAAAAGCCCGCCGCACCTTCACCCAAATCAACAGCTTACCCGATAGTTTAAAACGCCAGTACCTGGAAGCCAAACGACTGGAAGAATCTCAACTGGACGGAGGCTGCGAATAAATATCAATTGTATGGGAAATTTAAAAGTATCAACCGCTATTATAGCCGCTCTGACCCTTTTGCTGATTATGGTCTTGCTTCGTTCTTTTAACGAAAACCTGTTTACCCGCAACGTGGAGGATGCAATATCTGTAGTCAAAAATAAAACGATCAGCATACAGCATTTAGCCGATTTCCAACACCCCTATCAGGTGGTGAACCTTGACGGAGACTCGACAAAATTTAAAAACGCGTGGCCGATTCCGCTCAAAGATATTTTGCTTCCCGAAAACCGTAAGAAACTTAATACCGCCGAGAATGATCTTCTTCTGTATTCCGAAAATCCTGCAACTTCGGCAAAAGCCTGGGTTATATTGAATCAACTGGGCATAGAGCGGATATTTATTTTATCGGACGATACAAACCCGGAGGTATTAAAATACAAATTCCAGCCCGACACAATGATCAGACTGGAATCGAATTAAGTAACAATAAAAACTAATTCTTTGTATACGGAAAATCTTCTATTTCTTCTTCGGTGAAAGGCATCCACGACAATGTGCTTTCCTCTTCTTTCATTTTATCGTACATAAAAGCATTGTTCCCGAAAGTGAGCGTTTTGGCATTGTAGCCAAACAAGCGCAAATAAGCGGTAACAAAGCTCGAATTATGCCCGGTGTTGCAATACACGACCACGTCTTTATCGCGGGGAATGGTTTGCATTTCAGTAACAATCCCGAGGGTTCCGCCAGGTTTGTAACGTACCGCGCCGGGAATGTGCCCTGATTCGTATTTATCTTTTCGCTCGTAGTTAATGGTGTAATAATGCGCAGGATCTTCAAACACCTCTTCAGCCGTGATGAGAGCATCAGCATATCCTTCTGCAAACAAGGTCTTCACCCGCTCCTGCAACAAAGCTTCACCAGTGCTTTCTCCGGCATTCAATTCCGGAAAATCACCTGCCGGATTACCCGGATTCTCTTTGGTTTCCAACTGACCCTGATAATCGGATGATATATTGGCCAGCCAGGCATCTTCTGCAAAATCCCTGTTCCAACCACTCATCCCCCAGCGCATCGAATAAACATTACCATAACCTTCAAGCCTCAGCAAAGAAGTGGCATAGCTCGAAATTTGACCCGAGTAACAAACCAAAATAATCTTATCGTATTCGAAAGGTTTTATCTGCTTGGTAAAATAATCAGGTATCGCGGTAAAGTCAACATTTACGGCGCCCTTAATATGGCCGCCAGCAAATGTTTTGGGCCTGCGAATATCGATGATCAGGTTATTCCCGTTCAGTTCTTCATATACTGCCGAAGGTTTGATCAACGAAGGGAAATTTCGGCTGTTTACATAGTCTCCCAGTTCATTTAATGTGGAAAGCAGCATTTTTGCTTCAGCGTTGATCTCCACTTTTGGAGCATTTGTATCCAACTTAATGCTGGCTTCCGCGCTTGGCTTTTTTCCACCTGAACATGCAACTACAGCAGCAACAAATACAACAAATAAGGTTTTTAAAATCGATTGATGTAGAATCATATTTTTCAGCAATAAAATAGTCTAGCTTTTACTTTCCACCGGGTTCATGTCTTTATCGTAACGCAGTGTTTCCGTTCGACGGCCTTGTTCGTCGTATTTGTATTCAACAATGGCGACACCGTTGTCCGGATGGTTCACCACGTTTTTATTGGCATCCATCGAAATACTTTTCACCACAGCGCCGTGCTCATCGTATTCGTTGCGGGTTACCGGAATATTTTTCCCTCCCCACAACTCATCATCCTGATCATACACCACAGTTTCCAAAACATTGCCGTTTTCATCCACCGAATTCTCTCTTTTTGCCCATCCCCAATACAGGTTCGACAATTGCCCTGTGGTACTGTGCACCGAGAAACTCAGCACATCGCCTTTCTCATTGTTCTTAAAAGTAAAATAGGAAACGCCTACATCGCCGCAATTCTCCGCAGTACAATTGTAAAGCGTATCAGCTTCGAAGTTGGCCATTCGGGTTATGTAGCCGTTATCGTCATATGAAAAACGAAGCTCGTAAAAGGGACAAAACGGATTCATAATCGTTTCCTCACCGGCTAAGTTATAGCGCAATTCCCTGATCATTCCATCGGGTAATCTTGTCCACACATAATTGTGAATGTTGTTGCGGTTTTCGATGGCTTCTCCGTTTTTGTCCAGGAAACGCATAGCAGTTCTCATTCCTTCTTGGTCAAGCGTGTACTCGAATGCATAAGCGCCACCATTCTCTATGGGCTCGCCGGCTTCGTTAAAGAAATGTTTAACCTGCTTATCCCCGTCATAGGTATACGTGATTTTCGCTGCCCACAGGTTCGAATAGCCCAACAAAACGCCGCCACGATTATATTCAACCGAAGCAAGTTTACCTGCTTCATTCCAGGTAAATTTATAATTGTTTACTGTTTTTGCTTCTTCTTCTGAAAGTGGATAAGTTCCGCGTTCCAAATCCCACGGTGTCTCGCTAAACAACAACTGCCGGTAATATTTTACATTCTCCTGTTCGGCAACAGGCTTTTGAGTACAGGAATACATTCCTGACACCATTATAACCAAGATAAATAAATACCTGATGTTCATCTTTTATCGTTTTAAATGAATAATTACTGTGTGGTGTTGAAATAACACTTTCCGGAATAGATTGTTTAGTAATGAATGGTTGGACTCTGCGATTATAACGCCAAATATTAAAAATCGGCAAAAGCCAGAGTGGCAATACTAACTTTCACTCCCTCTATCTTTAACAGTTGGTAAGCACAGGCTTCGAGGGTCGATCCGGTGGTAACCACATCATCCACCAGCAAAACATGCTTCCCTGTAAATTCTTCCGGACGGTGAATGTCAAAAATTCCTTCAACGTTTTGCCAGCGCTCAAAACGGCTCTTGCGGGTTTGCGTTTTGGTAAACACCTTTCGGTAAAGGTTATCCGACGACACAGGTTTCGCCAAAGCTTCCGCCATTCCCCGCGCAATGTAAAGACACTGATTGTAGCCCCGCTTTTTTTCTTTCCTGGGGTGAAGCGGAACCGGAACCAGAACATCTGCCGCTGCAAACCGTTCGCTTTCCGCAAGGCGGTATCCGAATTTTCTTCCGGTTTCAACACCCAGTTCTTTCTGCCCTTTGTATTTAATAAAATGAATCAGTTGCTGGTAGCGACTTCCTTTTTTATAGGCATAAAAAGCAGTCGCGCCATCAATATTCACTCTTCCCCAGAACAATTGCTCCACCTTGTTTTCATCATGTAAATGGAAATTCGTAACCGGTAAATCGTACCAGCATTTCAGGCAAAGAAACTTTTCCTGCGAAACCAGTCGTTCGCCACAGGTTACACAAAGCGATGGAAAAAATAATTCAACGATGTCGGAAACACTATGCCTGAGTTTGTTCATAGCAATAAGTTACAAAATAATTCCAGATCCGTTTAACACAATTTAGCGATTGTTCGGTAGTTTCTTAATTAATTTTTAATCCTTTTGTAATCAAGCACTAACACAATTTCAACATTTTGGTTATACCTTGCCCTAACAATTATTTCCCTTTATCTCTCTTGTATTCCTATCGGGAACTATCCAGAGGTTGTCGTTTCCGGCAACCTTTTCATCTTTATGGCCAGTTAAACAACAAATAAAATATCTGGTCTGCTACAAATAATCAAATACAGAACAGTTGGGAAAGATAAAATAGTTAATTTAGGGCCACTTAAATCAATCGATAATACCTGATAAATTATTACCAGATGTTCAACAAATTTGGCAATTACCTTAAAAAGAAGCTCTTACTTGTTCTTTTCCTTGGCTTTGTGGTTGGAATCCTGATCACAATTTATGCGAATAAAGCTATTGAAGCTACGTCGACACCGGAATCGTGTGAAATGTGTCATGTACATCCACACGTAACTGATTCGTGGAAACTTTCCGTGCATCACGACACCCGCGTCGGAATAAAAATTGGTTGTGTTGACTGCCATTTACCGCCCAAAGGACAAGGTTATTTTAAAGAAAAAATCAAAGCTTCGGCCCGCGATCTTTACGGTTATGTGTTTAAAGACTCGGCCGATTTTAACTGGGAAGCAAAATCCAGCCTCGAACAGGCGCAACACCATGTATTTGAAGCCTCGTGTGTTAAATGCCATTCGAATCTTTTCCCGCTAACGCTTTCGCAGAAGGGACAGGATGCCCACTTATATTACAGTCAAAACGAAAAAGAACTGAGATGCATCAACTGCCATCTCAATGTGGGGCACTACGACCCCAAAGCTTTACATGCTAAAAATGTTGAGTTTGGAAGCACGGGCGCTGAAAACCTGGAGAAATTTACCGAGGCAGCGAAAGTTACAGGTTTGGAAGATTTTACCGAAACCATCCCGGCAACTACAATTTCCTTCAACATGAAAGCCATTCCTGGCGGTAGTTTCAAAATCGGTAGCCCCGATAACGAACAAATGCGCGAAGCAGACGAAGGTCCGCAAAAAACAGTAAATATCAGTCCTTTCTTTATGGCTGAAGTAGAGGTAACCTGGAACGAATACCTCGCTTTCTACACGGCTACAGCAACCGAAGGAAGAACTTCGGATACAGAAGGAACACGCGCCAGCGGCGACGTAGATGCGATTTCAGGACCAACTCCGCCATACGGACAACCCGATCAAAACTGGGGCATGGGAACCCGCCCGGCGATTACCATGAGTTACCATTCAGCTGAAACCTACTGCAAATGGTTATCACAGGTAACCGGCAAAACTTATCGACTGCCAACCGAAGCAGAATGGGAATACGCGGCACGAAGCGGCACTGAAACACCTTATTTCTTTGCAGGAAATCCAAAAGACTTTGGCAAAAAAGGATTCCTGGGAGGATTATTCGGAAAAAGCAGCGATGCTATCAACGAATTCGTGATCTACGAAAAGAACAGCGGACTGAAAACCGGAACACCCGAAGAAGTGGAAGCCAATCCATTTGGGCTGAAAAACATGCTTGGAAATGCTGCTGAATACTGTCTCGACTGGTATGCTGAAGACAGCTACACCAAACTCCAGGACGGAGCTACCGACCCCAAAGGTCCGGCTTCAGGAGAAGAAAGAGTGGTAAGAGGAGGAACTTTCAAAAGTCCGGTTGGCGAAGTCCGAAGCGCTGCACGTGATCATACGCAAAGTGTGGCATGGTTAAAAACAGATCCGCAAATACCAAAAAGTATCTGGTGGCTATCCGACTGTAATTACATCAGCTTCAGGGTAGTTTGTGAATTCGACGAAAATACAGGTAAAAAATAAACATAACTCTATTCCTAAATTACAACTAAAATTTATCATCATGAGTGAAAATAATTTTTCGAGAAGAAGGTTTTTGACCGGAGCAGCTATGGTCGGTGCAGCCAGTGCCATGGGAGTAGGAACCATTACATCCTGTTCATCAGGAGGTGGAGAAGGCTCAGCAGCCGGAGTGTCTTACGATTGGGAACCAAGGGAATACAATTTCCCGCCAATGTTAGATGAAGTTCCGGCAGGAACAGAACTTAAAGCCGGTGTAATCGGATGCGGAGGTCGGGGTACCGGTGCAGCCATTAATTTCCTTGAAGCCGGTGGATCTACAGTAACCATTACTGCACTTGGAGACGTTTTTCAGGATCGCCTTGACAGTTGCCGCGATAAAATTAAAAACGAAAAAGGCGTTGAAGTTCCTGCAGAAAACTGCTTTGTTGGTTTTGATGCTTTCGAAAAAGTAATTGACTCGGGTGTAGACATTGTAATTTTGGCTACTCCTCCGAAATTCCGTCCCGAACAATTTGCGGCTGCTGTAAAAGCGCGCAAACATGTATTCATGGAAAAACCCGTTGCTGTTGACACTGCAGGTGTTCGCCAGGTACTTGCCGCTGCAAAAATGGCTGACAGCCTGGGCCTGAAAGTGGTTACCGGAACACAACGTCGCCACCAGCACAAATACCAGAGTATCTACAAAGAATTGAGCAACAACGCCATCGGACGACTGGTTACAGCTGAAGTTTACTGGAATGGTGGTCAGTTGTGGTACCGTGATAAAAATCCGAACTGGAGTGAAATGGAATGGATGATCCGCGACTGGGTGAACTGGTGCTGGTTATCAGGCGACCACATTGTTGAACAACACGTACATAACATCGACGTTGCCAACTGGTTCTTTGGAAAACACCCGGTAAAAGCGCTCGGTTTTGGTTCGCGCCAACGTCGCCCCACCGGAGACCAGTTCGATAACTTTGCCGTTGATTTTGTTCTGGATGATGACAGACATCTTTTAAGTACTTGTCGTCAGATCAACGGATGTGCCAACGCAGTAAACGAACTTTTCCACGGAACAAAAGGACATTCATTCACCTCACAGGGAGGTACTGCAAAAATTACCGACCTTCAGGGCAACGAACTGTTTAGTTTCGAAGATCATGAAACCAGTCCGTACGTTCAGGAGCACAAAAACCTGATTACCTGTATCCGCCAGAACATTCCGTTTAACGAAGCTGAAGAAACAGCTAATTCGGTAATGACAGCTATTATGGGCCGTGTTTCTGCTTACACCGGAAAAGAAGTAACCTGGGACGAAATGATGAACTCTGACATGAAACTGGGTCCTGACACCTACATCATGGGAGACATTGGTTTTATTGCCAATGCAACTGTACCCGTTCCCGGATCTGCCGACTAATTTCAATTGCGAAATCAGATATAAAACCTTCGGTTAACTGCCGAAGGTTTTTTTTGGCACCATACTTGATTAAAAAACTATCAAAACATATTATTCATCAGAAAATCATTAAGACATGAAAAAGCTAGCAAACATTTTTTTACTCGCAGCAGCCCTGATAATCAGCGCCTGCGAAGGACCGGTTGGCCCTCCCGGACTTCCCGGGGAAGATGGTTATAATTTTATCGGTACCGTGTTTGAAATGGAAAACATCGATTTCAATTCAGGAAACGGATACAGCGTGATCGAAGATTTTCCAAGCAATGTTACAGTATACAACAGCGATGTAGTACTGGTGTACATCTTATGGGAACAGGATAATGGCCTGGATGTTTGGCGGTTAATGCCTCAAACAGTAGTCTTAGACGAAGGTGTCATTCAGTACAATTATGATTATACTCTCGAAAATGTGCGGGTATTCCTTGAATTCACCATCCCTGAAGAACAGCTGCAAGCAGGAGAAACAGATAATCAAATCTTCAGGGTAGCCATCCTTCCTGCTGAATTTGCGTCAAGGAAAGATGTCGATATAAATGACATCAACACGGTTATCAATGCGCCAAATATTCAAATGAAAGATCTTGGCACACTTGACGTGAAAACCAATATCATGAATTAACCATCAGCATCAAAATACTTCAAGGCCATCCGGAGTTCCCGGGTGGCTTTTTTTATGCCTTATGTTCTTTTGAAATTTCTGAATGATTATGAGCGACGATTAACCTTTTCGCTGAATTTCTTCCAGCTTCTTTTCATCAACAATCGTAACCTTACTTTTTTCAACCCGAATGATACCGGCATCCTGAAATTCCTTTAGCAAACGAGCTACACTTTCGCGTGAAGTCCCAATCAATGCCGCGAGTTCCTGTTTGGTAATGTTCAGGTTAAAAGGATTTTCACCATAAACCTGGTTTTTGAAATAAAACAGCGAATTGGCCAGCCGCCCTGGAACCTGCTGCTGAATATTGTTTACCAGCCGTTCGAAATAATTCATTTCATCGTTCACAATGTATTGAATCACCTCCGACGCAAACTGCCCGTTCTTTTTAAGCAGCAAGCCAAATACCTCGGCATCGATAAAACATACTTTCGAAGGTGTAATAGCAGTGGCTGAAACACTGTTTTGGCGACTCCTCTTGTTTAAATTATTTAACGCCAGGTAAGCTCCTTCTTTATGAATGCTAAGAATATAATCCTTGTCACCTATCCCCTTTTTGCTAAGCTTTACAAAACCTTCCCTAATATATACCACATGATGCGCTGGCGTGCCCTCCTTAAAAATCAGCTCGCCCTTTTTGAATTCTGTCTGCAGACATCCCCTTCCTAACTCACAGAGCTCTTCCTCATTTAAAATCGATACCATATTCGATTTAATATTACAATTTAAGCAGGCATCGTATTTTATTTCCATCGTTCAATTTATTATCAAAATGTTGCAATTATCACACTTTCAAGTGTGTCCCATCACGTATTTACACCTTTAACATCTCATGTACAAAGCAAATATATCATATTTATTTATGAACATATGTTATTTTCAATTCTTTTCTTTGTTATAAGAAACAATCTTAATACTTCGAGTCATGAAAAAAATTTTTGTTTTAACCTGCTACAACCTCGCGCTCTGGGGAATCCTTGGATTCTTTGCCACGCTGCTGCTTGGCTTTTTATCGTGCTGCGCCCATCTTTCTGAAAACTTCTTTTACGGTTTTCTGGTGATCTTTGCACTAGTCGGACTCATTGCCACCTCTTTTTGCGTTTCACGGGGATGCAAAAAAGCAGCAAAATAGCATTGATGCAAATAAACTATACGATTCTCAGAGGAATTGGTTTACTGAGCTGCAAGTGGCAAAACATATCACCACACTGTATTAGCGAGTGATTTTATTGGCTGAATACAACTTCTGCCCACCTATTCGCTTTTCTGCAAAAAATCAATTCAACTTTCTAATTCTGATGTCAATATCCTTGTCGTTTTCCATTAACTTGAGCAGTTCGTTGGTGTCGGTTTCTCCGAAATGATACGGATATAAAACTTTAGGATGAAACATACGAGCTGCAGCTGCACACATTTCCGGAGTCATGGTATAGGGTAAATTCATTGGCAGAAAAGCAATATCGATGTCTTTCACGTTGGCCATTTCAGGGATATTTTCGGTATCGCCGGCTATGTACACTTTTTTATCGGCAAAGCGAATGACATAACCGTTGCCCCGGCCTTTGGGATGAAACGGCATCCCTTCCGACCGCATTTGTTTAATATTATACGCCGGCACTGCTTCAACCGTTATTGTTCCAAATACTTTGGTATCGCCGTTCTTCATTACATCGGTTCCGGTATATTTATCAGAGCAGCTCTCTGTCAGCACAACATGGGTCGATTCTTTTTTAATCGCATCAATCGCTTTTGGATCGAGGTGATCGCCGTGCTCGTGCGTAATCAGCACTAAATCGGCTTTGGGCATGGTTTCATAGTCGGTAAACCACGATACCGGATCAACATGAATGACCATCCCGTTAAACTCCATCATTAACGTTCCGTGCCCGATAAAAGATATTTTCAACTCGCCTGCCGAGGTTTGAAAAACATCTTTTTCAAATTCACTTGCAGTCGATTGCACACCTGTCAGAACAATAAAAATCCAAAATATTACATGCTTTTTCATATTCAACGGTTTTTTTATTCCTTACTAATTTAACCATAATTTGGCTATCTTGCATGCCGTTTAAAGTCTAAATAAATTATCTAATAAACTATGAATGGCGACGAACTTCAACTACATACTGTTGACATTCGCTGCCTATCTTCCAATTCAAAATCGAATCTATGTATAAATTAACCATCATTGTACTATTGGCGCTTATTGTGTCAGCAGTATCAGCAAAAGACTACACCGTTTCTTCTCCCTCGGGGAAACTTGCGGTAAAGGTTTCGGTAAACGAACAGGTTTCTTACACCGTTCTTTTAAACGGACAAGAAATTGTTGCTCCTTCCACCATTTCGATGAAAATTTCGGACGGAACGGTTTGGGGAGCAAAAGCGAAAGTTAAAAAGGCAAAAACCACTTCGGTGTCGCAGGAACTTCACCCTGTTGTAGCCCGCAAACACGCGGTTATTAAAGATGATTACAACTTGCTGACGCTGACTTTCAGCGGTTATTCGCTCGAATTCAGGGCTTATGACGAAGGTACTGCCTATCGTTGGGTTTCGGCTACCAAAGGCGATTACAAAGTAATATCGGAGGAAGTAACCTTTGCATTTCCTGCTGATCATGCCATCTGGTTTCCCGAAGAAGAAAGCCTGATGTCGCACCAGGAAAGAGAATACCTGAGAGAAAAACTATCGAATGTTGGAAGCGACCGTTTTTGCTCTACGGGGATGTTGGTGGATTGTGGCAACGGCGTTAAAACCTACATTTCGGAATCAGGATTAATGGACTACGCCGGACTTTGGCTGCGCGGTAGCGACGAAAACCAAAATACACTGATTGGTAAATTTCCAGGTGTCGTTCTGGAAGAGAAACAACAAAACGACCGTAACGTAAAACCTACCAAATATGCTGATTATATTGCTGAATGCAGCGGACCGAGGGTTTTCCCGTGGCGTGTTATGTTGATCACTGAAAACGATGCCGACCTGGTTGAATCTGATTTGATCTACAAACTTGCTCCGGAACAAAAAATTGAAAACACCAGCTGGATCAAACCAGGAAAAGTTGCGTGGGACTGGTGGAACGCCAATAATATTTACGGTGTTGATTTCGAATCGGGGGTAAACAATGAAACTTACAAGTATTTCATCGACTTTGCGTCCAAATATGGTTTAGAGTATATTATTCTGGATGAAGGATGGTATCATTTAGGCGATGTTCTGGATGTTGTGGACGAGATCAATATCCAGGAACTGGTAGATTACGGCAAATCGAAAAATGTTGATATCATTCTTTGGGTAGTTTGGAAATCTCTCGACGATAAACTGATCGAAGCTTTGGACCAATTCCAGAAATGGGGAGTAAAAGGGATCAAAATGGATTTCATGCAGCGCGATGATCAGTGGATGGTCAATTTCTACGAAAAAGTTGCTTTGGAATGTGCAAAGCGCGAATTACTGGTAGACTACCACGGAGCCTACAAACCCTGTGGTCTTGATCGTGCTTATCCCAATGTGATTTCTTACGAAGGAGTTAAAGGGCTTGAAAATGCAAAATGGTCAACACTTCCGGACCCGGAACACGATGTTACCTTACCTTTTATCCGCATGGTTGCCGGTGCGATGGATTTCACTCCGGGTGCAATGATCAACAAAACAAAACAGAATTTCAATCCGGTTTTTACCGAACCCATGAGCCAGGGAACCCGTTGCCACCAGTTGGGAATGTATGTGGTGTATGAAAGTCCGCTGCAAATGCTGGCCGACAATCCATCGAACTACTACCGTGAACCGCAATGTATGGAGTTTCTGTCGGCAGTTCCATCGGTTTGGGACGATACAAAAGTTCTGGAAGGCAAAGTAAGCGATTACATAGCTGTTGCCCGTCGCTCCGGCGACACCTGGTATGTGGGCGCCATGACGGATTGGGATCCGCGCTCGCTGGAATTGAAACTCGATTTTCTAGGTGAAGGAAATTACACGATGAAAGTTTGGAAAGACGGTGTGAATGCCTCCAAGCATGCTTCCGATTTTGCTCAGGAAACCGTAAATGTAACTTCCGGTTCTACCGTAAAAGTAAACATGGCACCAGGCGGTGGCTGGGTAGCTATTATTGAAAAGAAATAAAAGCAGAGAATCTAAGCGCAAAACTCTAGCTAATAAAGATACTGGAAGAGGGAGATTCCGAATGGATCCTCCCTCTTCCTATTTGCCAAAATGACTCAACAGCCAGTTCTTGCTTTCAACTAATTTTTAAAAAAAGCTTTTTTCTTACTTGGGTTCCTCCAACATAAATTTTACAGTCATTATTACATCCTTGCCCAGCAATTCCGGAATATCGATTGCAGGCATCAGGGAAACCACCCGCTTTGCTTCTTTCTTCAGAGCTTCCATGGCGGCATCAGTTTCGGCGACTTTCGGCGACTTGGGCCCGAAGCCAACCACAACCACCTCATCGAGCGAAACTGCATCTTTAGGCTTTTCATCTAAAAATGTAATACTTCCATTTTCAGCCACATGAATAAATACATTCACATCGCCTGTTTGATTGCACTCCTGAGCTACAACCGGATATTTGATTCTGTAGGCAATAAATTTGCGAAGTTTTAAATCCGAATCAATTTTTTCATCTTGCAATTGTTCAGAACTCTTCACAGTAACCTGATCCGTATACAATTTTCGACTACTTACCTCTAACACACCGGATTTTCCAAAATCGCCATATTTTTTAACCGCTTCTTTCGGTTCTACCCGCTTTATTTTTTCAATCAGATCCCGATCAACCTCATTTATCTTTTTACTGATTGGTTTCCCATTAAGTACCACAGGAATTTCGGTTTGAGCCAACTGCTCAGCCCTGTTTGCCGAGGTAATAACAACCACTCCGTCAACGGCCTCTTCTCCATACTTCTGTTTGGCCTCATCGCCTTTTAATATTGATACAGATTCAATTTCACCGGGAGAAATATCGTTAATATCTCCTTTGTATTTTTCGCCATCAACAATTACAAGGGGTGATTTCCCATTAAAAGATTGCTGCGCTTTATCTTGTATTCCGACAGTTGCTGTTTTATTCCCTTCAGCATTTTCCATTTCAGATTTTTTCTGACCTGATTTAGTGGTAATAATTATCACCCCGTTCTTTCCTAAATCGCCATAAAGGGCAGTAGCACTTACATCTTTCAAAACACTTATTGATGCGATATCATCTGGATTTACCTCTTCAACCGTAGGCGCTTTTTTACCATCAACCACATACAGCGGTTGTTTATCGTTAAGCCCATATTGCGAAAGGTTTAATCCGCCGGACGAACCCGGTGTAATTTTCGTTTTATCGCTGTTAAAATCAACAGTACCCTTCTGCATACCGGTAATTTGAAATCCGGACTGACTGTCTTCCGAAGCTTTTTTTAGCGTAACGTTTAGTTCTTTACTTCCATCAACGCCCATCTCTTCTTTTTCGAAACCGGGCAACATAAAAACCAGCGTAGCAGTTTCATTAGTATCAATCTTATAGTTTCCGTCTGCATCGGCAACCGTACCAATGGTTGTCCCTTTTACCAGTACTGCTGTTCCGGCTAAGGGCTTGCCTTTTTCGTCGGTTATTTTCCCAGTGATTGTTTTTTCTGGTCTGGTAATTTCCGTAGAAAGATTACTTTGTACAAGCTCTGTTTTTACTTCCTTATTCGAAAGCCCCATAATTAGGATGGCCAGCAAAGGAAGCACTACCAGCTGTTTGAGCAGCGGGTATTTGTTGTCTGATTTTTGTTTCATCATAATAATTCGGTTTTTAAGTTGTGATCCGTTTAATGCAGTTAGAAAAGGAGCAACACCTTTTTTATCGGCCAGTCCTACCATTGCCAACTGGTAAGCTTCGGCATTGTGGCATTGCGTAACCTGGTGATCGGCAAGGTATTCGAGGTTATTTTTCATGGCATCTTTAATCAGCCAGGCAAAAGGATTAAACCACTGGAACAGAAAAAGAATTTCTGCCACCAGAATATCGATCGTATGGTGCTCCTGTACATGAATTCGCTCGTGGCAAACAATCATTTCGAGGTTGGGATTCCGGATTGTTTTTTCAGAAAGTACAATTTTATTGAAGAACGAAAAGGGGTGAACGTCCTGGCCGGTTACATTTACCGGGGTTCCAAAAAGTATTTTTACACTACTGTTTCGAACCATCCGAAAAGCCTTGTAGTGCCCCAAAAGCAAGTAGCCCAGAAACAGGACAATTCCGGTCGCATAAATCAAAACCAGCACATCCATCCAATCCATTTTTGACTCTGCTACTGTCGAGACAGCAACTTCGGGTAAATAGGTAAAACTATCGGCGTAACCCGCTGTATCAGTTGAGATGTAATGAACCGTAGCAAAGGTAATCAGAGGAATCAGAAAGCTGATCGCCAACGACACCGGCAGATAGATCCGGTTAAATAAAAACTGCTTCCGATTCTGAAAAAGCGCCATGTAAACCAGGTAAAAAGCGCCTGCAGCCAACGCCGATTTTCCGAGGTAGATTAAGAAGCTTTCCATTAATTTCCCTCCTTTATCATTTTTATCAGCTCATCAATCTCTTGTTCCGAAAGGCCTTTTTCTTTTACAAAAAAAGCAACCGCACTTTTATACGAATTGTCAAAATAATCGCTCACCACCTGTTTCATAAACGTTCGGCGGTATTCTTCTTTTGAGAGAAGAGGAAAGTACTGATAGGTGTTTCCGTATTGTTTGTAGCCCACCACTCCTTTCTCCTGCAACAAACGCACCAGCGACGAAATGGTGTTGTAATGTGGTTTCGGATCGTCGTACTCTTCGATGATGTCTTTTACAAAAGCCCTTTTCAGCTGCCAGAGGATTTTCATTACCTCTTCTTCTTTTCTGGTAAGTCTTTTCATTTTACGGTTCATTAAAATGTTTTTTCATCTGTCACAACAAACATATAACTGATTTTTCAGTTTTGCAACTATTTTTTCAGTTTTTAAACTGATTTTTCAGTTGGCATTCCCAATAACCAGATTAATGAACCTTTGAAAAACAAAGAATGCCGCCCAAAGAGCAGCATTCCATAAAAATATGACGTATTATTTTATTATGGATCAGAATTCTCCGCCGTCCATATCCATTCCTCCACCTTCTCCGCGGTTGTTTCGATCTTCTTTGAAATTATTCAACTTATAACTAAGGGTAAGCATTACTGTTCGGGGTTCGTGCTTCCATTGGCTCCAGCGTTTAAAATCGGTTCCGTAGGATTCACTTTCAAATTTACCGGTACCTAAAATATCGCGTACATTTAGTGTTGCTGTTAATTTGTTGTTCCAGAAATCCTGTCGGTAAGAAATATTCGTAAATATCATCGCCTTTCTTTCTCCCTGTGCTGAAACCGATTTTCCGTTAAAAAATCCCTGCAACTGCAATCTCGAACTTTGAGATATTTTGAAAGTCGTGTTCATTCTGCTGCTCAAGTTGTTGCTGCTACGATCGACCGACTCGCCGTTCAGATCTCCTGTAATCCGGTAATGATACAGCGAAACGCTCGCATTTACCAGCAGCCATTTGGTAAAATTGACATTCCCGGTAAGTTCTGCCCCGGTTGAATAATCTTTGTCAAAATTGTCGGTGTTCAAATAATAAATTCCATCGTCGCCGAGCGTTTCAATGCGGTCAATTTTATTGTTGGTAATCCGGTGAAAGGCATCGAGCGAGATATAGGAACGATCGAAGCGATACATCGCACCCAATTCATAGGAGTTGGTAAACTCGGGCTTCAAATCGGGATTACCGAAGCGAATGGTGTACCGGTTGTAATAATTTGGTGTTGGATCGAGATCACGTCCGCGCGGACGATTAATTCGCCGGCTGTAACTCGTCATAAATTCGATGTTATCACCTAAACCATACGAAAAATGAACGGTTGGGAACAAATCAAAACGATTCAGCTTCGATGGTTCATCTGCTTTGGTATTCCGGGTTTCACGGTGTGTCAGTTCCCCGCGCAGTCCGCCCATGTATTGCAGTTCGCCCAACTTATTGCTGAATGTGGTATAAACCGCATGAATGTCGCGTGTGAAATCGGTAGAGCTGGTATAATCTTCGTTAATAATCCAGCTATCGTTGCTTTGATTGTAATCCTGAAACGCCAGGTCTTCCTTATCGGTTTCCATTCGGCTCAGCATTCCGGCTTCGAATTTACCGTCTTCACTAAATGGATAAACATAATCTAGTTTGAGGCGAAATTCCCTTTGCTTTTCATTTTCGAGCGTTGCCACCCTTTCTATATAATCGGGTGTCCGGTTGTAATCTTCATCAGCCAGAAGTTCGCCTTCGACTTCGTCGTCCGAGCCTTTTTCGCGCGAATAAAAAGCCAATGCGTCCAGCTGGTGTCCCTTTTTATCAAATTTATGCTGAAAGCTCAATGTTCCGCTGTAAAATTTGCTTTCGTTATTGGACACTTCCTCGCTAATCGAAAAAAGTTCGTCGCCGGCCGGAACCGAATATTCGTGTGTTCTTCCTCCGCCGTTATTGGTATTATCCGAACGCCCCAATTCTCCGGAAAGCGACAAGGTTGATTTATCGGTTACAAACCAATCGGCGCCTGCCTTAACGTTCTTTCCGTTTCTGTTAAAATTACGGTCGCCATCAATTTTTATATACGATGTAGTATCTCCCGAATAGGTTTCGCTAAGCGAGTGCGAACCACCTTTAAACGTATCGTCGCGCCAATCAAAACCTCCAAAAAAGTTAAATTTTTCGGTCCGGTAATTAAGGGTAACGTCGCCCCGGTATTTATCGTTCGATCCGATGGTGGCGTTAACGATTCCGCTTAATCCGTTCAGCGAATTCTTTTTCATAACGAGGTTGATAATCCCTGTGGTTCCATCGGGTTCGTATTTCGCGGAAGGATTGGTAATAATCTCAATATTTTCGATCGCTGAAGCAGGAATCTGGCGTAATGCATCGCTCCCGGTTAATACGCTGGGACGCCCGTCGATCAACACCGTAAAATTCGATGACCCGCGCAATGAAACGTTCCCTTCGAGATCGACCTGTACCGAGGGTGTATTTTCCAAAACTTCTACCGCTGTACCTCCGGTTGCACTAATCATTTGGCTTACATTCACCACTTTCTTGTCGAGTTTGAATTCAACCGGACTACGGTCGGCCACTACTTCAACTCCTTCGAGTTCAACCGACGAACTACTCAACTTTATTTTTCCTGAATTAAAGGTTGGATTGTCACGGGTGATAACAATGTTATCTACTTTTGACTTATCAAAACCAATAAAATTGGCTTCCAGGTAATATTCTCCTAACTGTAATCCTGTAATTTCGAATTCGCCTTTCCCATCCGTAATTCCTCCGGAAACCAACGCCGAACTGGCCGTGTTATAAACCGCAACATTGGCAAATTCCATGGGTTGCCCCGAATGTTCTTCAACGATTACTCCTTTTATTCTTCCTGTTTTATCATCATCGCCATTGGCATACACATTAAAAAAACTGATGTGTATCAGGAGTGACAAAAAAATTCCTAGCAGCTTTTTCATTTCTGAATTCTGTTTTCTGATTTGTTTAATTAATTCAACTTCAAATAAGACAACTTTGTCTGAAGTAGGTTTAAATCCTGTTTTGTTAATAAAGTGTTAAAGGCTTTTCCCGAGATGTCAAACACCGTACAGACCATATTAAACCACCGGATAAAAACACATTTTCATTTTTCAACTAAAAAGAGAAATACCACACTATAGAATGACATTTCATCAAAACTTAAAGTCTATGGAAAAATGTACTGATGTAGCTTCATCCACCGGACGACGAACTTATACAAGAATTCATAATGCGTTATAATTTGTCCGAATCAATCTTGCATTATTTATTTTTTTTTAAAATTACTTAACTTAATTTTGAAAGGCATCTTCCAAAAAAGATCAATTAACATATACATTATGAACGAACAAGTTTCACACCCGGGCACTCCTCCTCCTAACTATCTGGTATTTGCAATTTTAGTTACAATTTTTTGTTGCCAGATTCTAGGTATTGTCTCCATCGTTTTTGCCGCACAGGTCAATTCCAAATGGAATGCCGGCGACCTGGAAGGAGCCCGCATTGCCAGTAAAAATGCCAAAATGTGGGCCTGGATTGGACTGGCCAGTGGATTAGCACTTGCAACCATCGCTGTTTTACTGTCTGTATTTGGTATTCTGGCCGGGATTTCGCTCGGTGGAATGAACTTATAATACATGAAAAAAATAGTCCATTTTGTTTTGCTGCTTTTAATATTAGGAGTGGCCGTGGTATTTTTTGTGCTCGATCCAGGCAAGACCCAATTGTTTCCGCAATGTCCGTTTCATGCCATTACGGGTGGCTATTGCCCCGGATGCGGCTCGCAGCGGGCATTACACAGTTTATTGCATTTGAACATTGCCGGTGTGGTTAGTTATAACTTCCTGTTTCTACCAGCAGCACTTTTGGTGCTTTACCATTATGTTTATTCGATTTTGAACCGGTTTTTCGGATGGAACCTCCCCAACCTGTTGTATAAAAAACAAACGCCCTGGATTATTTTAATTGTAGTGATCGCGTTTTGGATTTTTAGAAATCTCCCGTGGTATCCTTTTTCGGTGTTGGCCCCGGGATAAGAGAAAATAAATTGTCGGCCTGCAGGGATTCGAACCCTGGACCCGCTGATTAAGAGTCAGCTGCTCTGCCAACTGAGCTACAGGCCGCGGTGCATCAAAGGTAACCGGAAAATGAGTTTTTACAAAAACAAAAGTCACATTTTTACAGTTACCGGAACCGACAACCGGCTTTCGTTATTCAGCCTGTCGAGCACAGAAATACGAACTTCATATTTCTTCTTTTTCCGGTTTATCCGGTCGAATTTAATTTCCTTATCTTTTGTAATAATGAACATATTCTGGCTATTTTCAGGATCGAAGCTTTTCCCAACTTCGTTTCGGTAAACTACAAATTGCCAGGGTTTATCCAATTCAGCGGAAGCCTCAGCAACGCTCCACATTACTTTTCTTCCCGATCTTTTCAATTTGGTTATGGCCTTTGGAGGCATTGCATCGAGCCACGGCATAGGTGGAATAATGGCAGGGTGCTTGTAAAAGTCGAGGCGCAGACTATCCTGAAATCCCAAAAGATTTTTATTAAAGCTCTTCGAACTAAAATAAGCGGAACCGCCTATTTCGGGAATGCTATGAATCATGCGAAGCTGTTTGGGCAATTGGTCGGGCTCTGTCCACTCCGGGGTATTCGATCCGGGATCGATGCGATAGGGCGCCTGCCCAATATAAAGCGCTCTTCCGTATGTATGATTTGACCACCAGTGAGCCAGAACTTCAAAATCGGCAGCAGGCATACCAATGTGCCAGTACAATTGCGGCAGCGAATAGTCGATCCATCCTTCTTCCTGCCATTTGATAATGTTTGCATACAACCCGTCGTAATTGCTTGTACCGGCTTTTGTTTCCGATCCGCGTGGGTCATCGGCTTTATTCCGCCAAACACCAAAAGGACTGATTCCGAATTTCACCCAGGGTTTTACCGATTTAATGGTTTCGTTCAACATTTTTATGGTAATGTCAACATTCTCCCTGCGCCAGTCGCCAATGTTCTCAGCTAAAAAACCACGGCTGTATAACTGAAAAGAAGCTGTATCAGGAAAGGCTTCTTTTGTAGGATATGGATAAAAATAATCATCCATATGAATGGCATCCACATCGTATCTTTTTACAATATCTTTCACCACCTCGGCAATAAAGCTTCGAACGGCCGGGATTCCCGGGTCAAAATATAATTTGTTCCCATACTCAAGAACCCATTCCGGATGCTGAAATACAATATGATTGGCAGAAAGTTCCTCGTTAACTTTTTGTGTAATCCTGTAAGGATTCAACCAGGCGTGCAGTTCCATCCCCCGTGCATGGCATTCACTGATCCAAAACTCCAGCGGATCGTAGTACGGATTGGGAGCCTGTCCCTGTGTTCCCTCCAAATATCTCGACCACGGTTCGATTTCGGAACGATAAAAAGCATCGCCGGAAGGCCTGATTTGCAGAATTACTGCATTCATCCCCAAATCCTTGTGCATATCCAAAATGCGAATTGCCTCTGCCTTTTGGGTTTCAGTATCCAACCCCGGTTTCGAAGGCCAGTCTATATTGGCAACAGTTGCCACCCAAACAGCACGGAATTCGTACTTGGGTTGCGCGCCCGAAATCAAGACCGTCAGAACAAAAATGATTAGAAATAAATACCGGCTCATAACAGATTTTTCAATTTATTTGCAGCAAATGTAATCATTCCCTAAATTTTAAATTATCATCTGATTACATGAAGGTGCATTCATCTGCGAAAAAAAATCCTATCTTTGCATCAGGAAAGTAAACAAGACAAGAAAATATTTAAGACAATCCGGGTTTACTGTTCTGGTAAATCCGTGGTTTATTAGGTTTAGTTGGTTTAGGTTAAAAAGGCTGTCAGTAGGGCAGCCTTTTCTTTTTTGACGTTTTTCAACACAAAATAACAGGCAAAAAAAAAGCCGGTAATCTGTCGATTCCCGGCCTTGCTAAACCAATAACATTTTCTGAACTATTTTACCAAACTATATGTGTACTCGTTATTCGAAGAACTTAATACAACTTCGTATTTGCCTTTCTCCAGTGCAGAAAGATCGTATCCGTTTACCATGTTGAATTCTTTACCCAACTTCGATTGGTAAACCAAACCGTTTTCATTATAAATGTTCAAAGACATGTGCTCCTGATCAAAATTCAGGTACGAAAGTTTCAACACATCGTCTGCATAAGCAAAATACGGATCGAAACGCAGTTTTGATTCTCCCACCGAAATACCGTTCGATGCAACTTCAAATTCTTTTGACAAACGGGTATCGTTCACTTTCAGATTCATGGTGTATTTACCATCTGTAAGCTCAGTAAAATCAAATACTTTCTGGTACGAATTCAATGGCTTTGCCGATTGCTTGTAGTACACCAACTCACCATTCTCAGCCTTAATGCTTAACTCAAACATCGCTTCTTTGTTATTTAAGATCGAAACAACTGCTCTGTCCGGAGTCAAGGGAACAACATCCATTTTTGGTTTTTCAACCGCAGATGCAACTGCTACAATTGCCACTGCCAATACTGTAAATAAAAATTTAATTGTTTTCATAACCATTCAATTTTAAGTTTAACTCTGAATGACAGGACAAATTTATATGTTTTTCAACATAAATGCTGTAAAACATATTTTAAAACCGGAAAATTAAATGTAAAATTAACGTTGAATCTTGATTGGATTTTTTGTCAAATTTCTGGATGTCAATAACAAAAGGCTTTTTGTAGCAATAAGGGCCGGCTCCTATCAATTATCATGCCAAATTATTCATTTTATTGTTAAATAATTTTTATTAAGATTACATTCAAATAAAAACGATGAAGATCAACATACTTCAACTAATTGAAGGAGCGCGAATTGCCGAAGGAATTACGGTAATTATTGATGTCTTCCGGGCATTCTCGACAGCGTGCTTTGCCATCGACAAAGGCATTGAAAAGATTTACCCGCTGGGAGAAATTGCCACGGCCTATCAAATGAAAAGCGAACATCCGGAATTCCTGCTGGTTGGAGAAAGAAACGAGCAAAAACCGGAGGGCTTCGATTTTGGAAACTCTCCCTTTCAATTGATGAACGCTACCTTTACTGCCAAAACCATGCTTCACACTACCAGCTCGGGGACACAGGGAATCGTTAACGCCACCAACGCTAAAGAAATTCTGACGGGCGCCTTTGTAAATGCCGACGCTATAGTCCGGTACATCCGCACCAAAAATCCGGCTATCGTTTCACTCGTATGCATGGGCTATGCCTGCCAGCGCCCTACCGACGAAGACACACTGTGCGCCCAATACATTAAAAATGCATTGGAAGGCAGAGAAAACAATTTCCCGGAAATGGTAAAAACCATTAAAGCAGGCAATGGCGCACGTTTTTTTGATCCTGCCAAACAAAGCTGGTCGCCCGAAAACGACTTCCATCTCTGCACCCAACTCAGCCGGTTCAATTTTGTATTGAAAGTTGAAAAGGAGGGTGAATTAGTTTATCTTCGCCCCATCGAGGTGTAAAAAGTCGGTCGGACGACACCTACTCCTCACAATAAAACTTCCCCCAAGAGCCTAAAATGAACGCCAGTTAATGATCAGAAAAAGGAAAACATGAAGACATACAATTTTGATGAAATTATAGAGAGAAAAGGCACCAACTCGCTAAAGTACGACGCACTGGGATCTTATTTCAAATCGCCCGACCTGCTTCCGCTCTGGGTGGCCGACATGGATTTTCGCACACCCGATTTTATCATGGAAGCCATCAGGGAACGAGCACAGCACGAGATACTGGGCTACACCTTTAAACCCGACTCTTATTTTAACGCGATCATGGGATGGATGAAACGCAGACACGACTGGGAAATTCAACGAGAATGGATTTCTTTTAGCCCGGGCGTAGTGGCCGGTCTTACCATGGGAATTGAGACGTTCTCCAATCCAGGCGATAGCGTGGTAGTTCAACCGCCGGTATATTTTCCGTTTTTCGACAGCGTAAAGGGAACCAAACGCAAACTGATCGAGAATCCGTTAAAACTGGTAAACGGCAGATATACCTTCGATTTGGATGATCTGAAAGCCAAGATCGATTCCAATACTAAACTACTGTTGCTTTGCAATCCGCAAAACCCGGGAGGCATGGTGTGGACACGCGAAGAGCTGGAAGGATTAGCAAACCTTTGCCTCGAACACAAGATCATGATTGTTTCGGATGAAATTCACTCCGATCTCATCTATGAAGGAAACCGCCACATTCCGATTGCCACTATTTCCGACGAAATAAAAGAGAACTGCATGATCACCATGGCCCCCAGCAAAACATTTAACGTTGCCGGACTATCTTCTTCGCTCGTAATCATTCCCAATAAAACCAAGTTTGCCCGTTACGAAAGGCATCTGGGAGTGGGACATCTGGGAATGGGCAATATATTCGGATCAATTGCGTTGGAAGCAGCCTACACCCATGGCGACAGCTGGCTCGACCAAATGCTGAGCTACTTATGGGAAAACTACTTGTTGCTCGAAAGTTTTGTGGAAAAGCATCTGCCCCGGGTAAAAGTGATGAAACCTGAAGGCACGTACCTGGTTTGGCTCGATTTTTCCGATTACCAAATGAAAAACGATGAACTGATGAAGTTCACCATCGAACAGGCGCAGCTTGCACTTAACGATGGTGGAAGGTTTGGCACCGGCGGCGATGGCTGGCTTCGCATCAACATTGGTTGCCCGAGAAGTATATTGGAAGAAGCATTAAACCGGCTGGAGAAAGCATTCAAGTAACTTATTCAGATATAAAACAGAAATCCGTCTTCAGAACACGCTTCGAGGTCATCACCGGAGCAAAAATTCTAAAGACGAATTTTTTATATCATCTAAAAATCAATTACTCCATTTTCGGAGTCAGACGAATCACTATATCAGGTTTATTCAGAACCACATAAATGGCGCCATCGGGTCCGGTAGAAACATCGCGGACACGCCCCTGTCCTTTCACAATCACCTCTTCGTGCATCACACGGTCGCCTTCAATATCCAGCAAACTTACTTCCTCGTATTTCAAAGCCCCTACCAGCAATTTGTTTTTCCACTTTTTAAACAAGTCGCCGCGGTAAAAGTCGAGTCCGCAAACAGCAGTAGAAGGTTTCCAGTAGAACACAGGCTGCTCGTATCCCGGCTTGCGGGTATATTCCGAAACAATGGTTCCATTATAATTCAATCCATAGGTAATAACGGGCCAGCCGTAATTTTTCCCCGCTTCAATCAGGTTCAGTTCATCACCGCCCATCGGGCCGTGTTCGGTCGCCCACAGCTGACCGGTTTCCGGATGAATGGCCATGCCCTGAATATTCCTATTACCCAGCGAATACAGCGATTTAATTGAATTCTCTTCATTAAACCACGGATTATCGACAGGCACAGTTCCGTCTTTGTAAATCCGGTGCACCTTTCCGTTGGGCCGTGTAATATCCTGCGCATGAACATCGGTTCCCCGCTCGCCAATGGCAAAATAAAGATATCCCCAGGGATCGAAAACTATGCGACAGCCGTAATGATGGCGTGTTGTCCGGTAAGTTTCGTGCGGCGCTTCAAACAGTACCTGTTGATCCACCCAGGTATTATCGCTGATCTTTCCGCGAACAATACGTGTCATCGCGGGAGGACGCTCGGCTCCCTCAACATTGTTCAAAGCATGACTGTAGGCCAGATAGATCCATCCGTTTTCACTGTAATCCGGATCCACTGCCACATCCAGCAAACCACCCTGCCCTTCGTTCAACACTTCCGGAGTATTTCTTACCGCTTCCTTCTGCAGAACGCCGTTTTTTACGATTCGTAAACGACCGGGCCGCTCGGTGATCAAAGCTGTACTCGCATCGATGAAATCAATCGCCCACGGAACCTCAAGATTTTCGGCAAAAACATCCACGTTCATAAAATAATCCATCGTCTCCAGTTCTTTTACAACAGGAGGCCGTTCAGCTCCGGCATTTTTTTCTGAACTCCGGATATATTTCAGAATCGCGCCGATTTCCACATCACTTAAGGTCTTCTCGTACGAAGGCATGCCCAAATGCGAAATCCCAAATTTTATGTTTCGGTAGATGTAGCCATCCTCGGCCCCAAACTGCCAGATACCATCTACAAGACTGGTGGCATTTCCGCCATTCAGATCAGCGCCATGACATTGAGCACAGTTTTGCTGATAAAGCGCCTGTCCATCCTGAGCGCAAACGCTACCGATCAAAAAGAAATAAAGAGATCCAAAAATCAAAAGTCGGAATACATTCATTGCTGTCGATTTAGATTATATCTTCAAGATAAGGATTTTCGGGCGTTTTTGTTCAACAAGACCCTACAACAGTGGACCTTGTACCGCAATGCCAGCAAACTTTCTCTGCAACAAGCCTGCTTCTGTATTCACATTCGATTAACCTATAATGATCAAAGTTTGATTAAATTGCAGCGTTTTAATCCAGACAACTGAAAACAATACAACAATGAGAAATTTCTTTCCAATATTATTTCTGATTATTTTTCTGACCATTCTCATAAGCGCCAACATTTATCTGGCCCGGCGATTCACGTTCTGTTTCGACCTGAAAAGCTCCAGGTTTTTATACCTTACTTTTGGTGCAATCACCGTTTTTATGATCGCCGGAATTGTGGCTTTTTCGAACGCTGAATCGCGATTTGCCAACCTGGCCTACAGCGCAGCATCCATTCTTATGGGCTTCATGTTGTATCTTGTTTTATCTGCTCTGGCCATCCACCTGCTGAGTGTATTCGCAAAACTATCGCCCCGGATTCTTGGCATTTCGTCACTGGCGCTGGCTGTGCTGGTTACAACGCTGGGCATCTGGAACGCGACTTACAAGAGAATCACAAAAATTGAGATTCCGGTAAAGGGTCTGAAAAAAGAAGTAAGCATCATGCATTTGTCCGACATCCATATCGGGCATTTCTGGGGACCCAAAACACTGCAAAAGATTGTAGATAAAACCAATGAGCAGAAACCTGACGTGGTATTTATTACCGGAGATTTGTTTGACGGGAAAATACGGCTAAACAAAGCCAGCATTGAGCCGCTGACCAAACTTTCTGCACCCGTTTATTTTGTGAAAGGAAACCACGACGGATACTCCGGCGCCGAGGAGGTAAAAGCAAAACTGAGGGAAATAGGAGTAAACGTGCTTGAAAATGAGGTAACACATTTTGGCGAGCTGCAGATTATCGGGCTCAACCACATGCGGGGCGACAACCGCAAAAACCCAACCGCCAAACGACCCACCATCGAATCGACACTTAATCAGCTGAATATTTTTGATGGGCCGCCAACCGTTCTGCTTCACCACAGCCCCGACGGAATTGAGTATGCCAACCAACACGGCGTGGATCTTTACCTGGCCGGGCATACGCACAACGGACAATTGTTCCCGATAAACCTGCTCATTCCTTTGTTTTTCAAATACAACAAAGGATTATTTAACTACAAAGGAACCCATATTTATGTATCGCAGGGCGCAGGCGCTTACGGCCCTCCGATGCGCGTGGGAACCATCAGCGAAATGCCTTTCATAACACTAAAACCGGAATAAGATGAAAGCAATAATAACCGGCGCAAGCGGCATGGTAGGAAAGGGTGTTCTTCTGGAGTGCATCGATCATGAAGCCGTTACGGAGGTTTTGGTCATCAACCGAAACCCGCTCGGAATTCAGCATCCGAAATTAAAGGAAGTGATTCATCGTGATTTTGCCGATTTCACAGCTATACAATCCGAACTGGAAGGCTACGATGCCTGCTTCTTTTGCATGGGAGTGAGCTCTGTGGGCATGAATGAAGCCGATTACCAGCGGGTAACCTACGATTTCGCCCTGGCACTGGCCCGGGTACTTCGTACCTTGAATCCGGACATGACCTTCAACTATGTTTCGGGTGTTGGCACCGACTCAACCGAAAAAGGGAGAAGCATGTGGGCCCGCGTAAAAGGCAAAACCGAAAACGATCTCATCGGCCTTGGTTTTAAGCAAGCCTACATGTTCCGCCCGGGAATGATTATCCCCAAACGGGGCATAAAATCACGCACCAAAGCCTACCAGTTTTTGTACGACTATTTTCTCTGGCTCGTAAACCTTGTAAAATTCTTTTCTCCCCACTCGGTGGTCGATACCACGCAGGTGGGCAAAGCCATGATAAATTCAGCTCTGAAGGGCTATTCCCAAAACGTATTAGCCCCCAAAGACATCATTATTCTGGCAAAGTAAAGTCTGGCAAGCAGATCGCGGCATCGGTTACATCAGGCCTTTTAACATGCCATGATAGTACATTGGCTCCAGCCCGTGCACTTTCAACATCCACCACATTCCGCGCTCTACCGCAGGGTCCAGCCACGGAATGGTTGGCATCAGCTCTTTCTCGTAACCAAATTCACACATCAGCACCTTTCCGTACTCCGTTACGATCGGACACGCAGAGTAACCGTTGTACGTTTCTTCGGGCTCGTTGCCTTCCATAATCGAAACCAGGTTGGCAGCAGCCACCGGGGCCTGCATGCGAATGGCCGCCCCTGTTTTGCTGGTACGCAGTCCGCCCGCATCGCCAACCACCATAATGTTTTTATAATGCGTATGAACCAGTGTGGCATTGTCTACATCGGCCCAGCCACCGTGACGCAAATCGCCTGTTGTTATGGCCAGCGGAGAATTTTTCACAAAATCGGGCGCACTCATCGGCGGGATAAAATGAAGCAAATCATAATCCACCGTGATCAATTTTGTATCGTCCACCGGCAAAGGAGCCAGCGTAGCTTCCTCTATCTGCTGAAAAACAGCCTTTTTTGCTGAAGTATCCACCGATACCAAGCGGTGTTTGTAAGATATCCCAATGTTTCGTTCATCATAAATTTCCTGAAGGCGGTCACCAAAAACCACGGGCGTCATCAGGTTGGTCGAATTCCCGAAATACTGAATATCAAACCCGTCCCGGATCTCTTTGTCACGCAGAAAATCTTCGGTAATCAAACAGATCTTTTTAGGCGCGCCGCCGCATTTCAGTTTTGTGTAGGTGTCGGTAAACACCAGGCGGGCATCTTTGCGGCCGGAGGTAAGTTTCTCCATGGCCCGGTGGTATTTTATGGCTCCCTGGTAATCGTAGATGCAGTGCGCGTTTCCTTCGCCCAGCGTTTCACGCGAAATTCCTTCAATCAAATCGAAGTTCATCTGACAACCCGGTGTCAGTACCAAAAAGTCATAATCAATCTTCCCGCTCTTCTTTGTGCTTACATAGTTGGCATCCGGCACCAGTTCGGCCACCGAATCTTTTATCCACTTCACGCCTCTGGGAATCAGCTTTTCGGTAGATCTTGTGACCTGCTCGGGAGAAAAAGTTCCCGATGCAATCAAGGTATAGCCCGGTTGGTAGAAATGTGTTTCGTTGGGCTCAACAATGGTAATATCAGGCGTTCGCAACTTATCGGTAAGGTAGGCGGCCATGGTTATTCCGGCAGCACCTCCCCCCACAATCAGTATCTTCGCCTTTGCTTTACTCTCTGAAAAAAAATCGTAAGTTCTCTCAGCAACAATGAGCCCACCAAGACCCAATGCCCCGTTCAAGAGAAATCTCCGTCGGTTAATGGCCATATTTCGGTTTTTTAGTTGGTAAATATTATAGGTGTCGCAAGGCTATCGAATTTTATCCTCTTAAGCATCTTTAATGCCAAAAGAAAGGTTGATTTTACATTTTATTAATGATGAATCAGGGATTATTAGATCAAGTAAAACTATACTTGCAAACAAAATTCTTAGGGGCAACGAATTTTCCGGACAAGCCCCGTTACGGCATAGAAAACTAACTTTATGAACCAATAGATTATGAAGACGATCGATAAATCAAAACCCGTACTGGTTACCGGTGCCACCGGTTATGTGGCAGGCTGGCTGGTAAAAAAACTTCTTGAAGAAGGATTAACGGTGCATGCAGCAGTTCGGAATCCGGACGATAAGGAAAAACTAAAATACCTCGACGGGATTGCCCAAAACACACCGGGTGAGATCCGCTATTTCAGGGCCGATTTACTCGAAGAAGGATCGTATGCCGAAGCTATGACCGGTTGTGAGCTGGTTTTCCACACGGCATCGCCCTTTGTTACCGATGTAAAAGATCCGCAGAAAGACCTCATCAACCCGGCCAAACTGGGAACCCGCAATGTACTGGAACAAGCCAACCAAACGGAATCGGTGAAGCGGGTGGTTCTTACCAGCAGCGTGGCTGCCATTTATGGCGACAATGCCGACCTGAACCACGCTCCCGGCAAGGTTTTTACTGAAGAAGTATGGAACACCAGTTCTTCGCTCGAACACCAACCTTACTCGTATTCCAAAACACTGGCAGAAAAAGAAGCCTGGAAAATTTGTGAAGAACAACTGCAGTGGGAGTTGGTGGTGATAAATCCCAGCCTGGTGATTGGCCCGGCAATTAACCCCACGCAGGTTACTTCCGAGAGTTTCCGGATCATCCAGCCCTTTGGCGATGGCAAACTCAAAATGGGTGCTCCCAAACTGGGCATGGGTTTGGTGGATGTACGCGATGTAGCCGAGGCACATTTTTTGGCCGGATTTAAACCCGACGCAAGTGGCCGTTACATCATTTCAGGCCACAATACCTGGTTTATCGACATGGCCAAAGCCCTTCAACCCAAATACGGCGACAAATACCCCATCCCGAAAAAGGAAATGCCCAAATGGCTGATCTGGTTGATGGGACCAATGATCAACAAAGCCGTGACACGAAAATACATTTCACGCAACATGGGGCTCCCTTTTGTAGCGGATAATTCAAAAAGCATCAACGAACTGAAAATGAATTACCGCTCTGTAGACGAATCGCTCAACGAGATGTTTCAGCAACTCATCGACAACGGTTTGATTTAAGAAACGGACACCGACCTTTATCTCATTAATACGTAATAAGCCGGCCGATTAATCATTTAATTATCAGCCGGCTTCATTCATTCACTCCCTTCATTTTTTCAGGGATTTTTTCCCTCCACAAGTTTATTGTTCATTTTTTTGTGTTAGTTTTGTTTATTATTAAAATATTTTAATAACTCAAAAAGATGAATAAGCTGCTACTACTCGTTGCGACTGTTATGCTGGCGATTGCCTGTCAGTCGAAGTACCCCGGAATTCCAGAAGAATATTATACCCTGCTTGATTCGGCTTTGGTAAAAGCCGGTGAAAATGCGACAGAATTGCAGAAGGCCCTTACCGACGCTCCTTCAGAAGAGAAAGAAGGAATGGCCTTTCTTATCAGCTACATGCCCGAGCGCGACCTGACCACTTTAACCGCTGATTTTCTGCTCGAGAACAACGAATATGCGTATAAAGCCCGCAAGGAATTCCCCTGGTGCGCAGCTTTACCCGATTCTGTTTTTTTGAATGAAGTGTTGCCCTACGCCAATATTTCGGAAGACAGGGATCGCTGGAGACCCGGCTTTTACGAACGCTTTTCGAAATATGCAAAAGGGAAAGACGATATGGTGGAAGTTTTGATGGACATTGCACACAACATTCCCAAAGAAGTGGATGTAGAGTACAACACCAATCGTTCGCGGGTCGATATAAGTCCGTTACAGGCCATGAAGGAACACATGGCAACCTGCACCGGACTCTCCATTTTACTCACCGATGCCTACCGGGCCGTGGGAATCCCATCGCGCCTGGCCGGAACTGCCATGTGGACCAACTACAAAGGCAATCACACCTGGAGCGAAGTATGGATCGACGGAGACTGGAAGTTTATCGAATATTATGTAGACACCTTGGATCAATCGTGGTTTGTGGCAGATGCAGGCAAGGCCGATCCCGATAACATGCTCCACTGGATCTATGCCACGTCTTATAAACCAACCGGACTTCCTTATTATGCGGCAGTCGACGGCCCATATGTTGCCAACGTGGTAGACCTTTCCAAACTCCCCGAAGAGATGCGCCCGCGTTACCAACGAATGAAACAACGGGCTCAGGAAGTGAAGCCTTATATTTGGGGACACAACGTTACTCAACGCTACATCGATTTGTACGAGAAATCAGTACAAAACAGCCAGCTTGCCGAAGATGAACTGCTGGTCAACGTGGTTGTTTTTGCCGACGAAAACACAAGTTCCAGTGAGTCGCGTCTGAGCTGCCGGGTAGATGTTCAAAAAGACGGCGAGAACGTTAATTTTGGATATTCTCCACGCAAAACCGACGACCTGAATCACTTCCTTCAATTTAAGTTGAAGAAAAATACAAGCTACCAGTTTTTGGTCAGCAATCCGGAACAAAACGTCGACAAAACATTCGCTGTTACGACCGGCAACAATGCACAACAAGATATTCAACTCATCCTTTCGAAATAAAAACCATTGAAAACATTCAAGTCTGATGAATAAGAAACTTATCCTTCTGCTCATTGTCCTGTTTTGCGGACAATTCGCTTTCTCCCAACCTTCCAATGTTAAAGTGTTCGACAAAGTAACCATAGTCACCGATCCTTCGCAAGGAGTGAAAAGCTTTGTCAACTGGGGCAAATTTCCTTCAGCCAGTGAAAACGTTCGGCGGGTGGTTATGAATCTCACCCTGGCATATCCTGAAGACAGGGCGATTGCACACTGGGACTACATGGACCGCGTAAAAATTCTGCGTCAGGGCGGGAAGAACGGCAAAGCAGTAAATTTTGAAATCGGCCGCATGCTAACACCCTACGGAAGCAATTTTAAAGAGGGATGGAGCTTTACCTGGAGCATCGACGTTACCGACTTTCAGACCTTTTTGCGCGACAGCGTGGAACTGGAATACATTCACTCGGGATACGAATCACCGGAGCTAGGCTGGGACCTGAGTATTGATTTCGACATCACGTATGGCCCTCAGGTAGCTGACTTTATTACCGTTCAGAAAATGTGGGACGGAAACTATCAATACGGAAACCCGGCCAACAACATCGAAACGCAGTTAACTCCAATAAAAGTTAAAACAGCTAAAAATGCAGCTTTTGGAAGATTCCGGATTCAACATACGGGGCATGGAATGGACGAACCCAGTGGATGTAGCGAGTTTTGCAGCCGCTGGCGCGAGCTAGTTTTTGATGACCAGGTGGTTGATCATCGCGATATGTGGAAAGACTGTGGAAATAACCCACTTTACCCGCAGGGCGGAACGTGGATCTTTGACCGCGCCTATTGGTGCCCCGGCGATTTGCAAGTGCCCGATGTAATCGACATTCAGCTCTCCAAATCGAAACACACCCTCGATCTGAACATGGAGCCACTCACCGCCAATAATATCGATCAGCCCAAAGAGCAGATCACTTCCTATTTTTTCCAATACGGAGAGCCCAACCACACGAACGACGTAATTATCGAAGAAATTATTGCGCCCAACAGTAAAGACAATTACAACCGTTTTAATCCGAGAGGATTCAGTCCGATCATAAAAATCAGAAACCTGGGGAAACAGGACCTGACCAGCCTCGACATTGTCTACAAAACAGTGGGGTTTGCAGAAAAAACCTACAAATGGGAAGGCAACCTCGGCTTTTATGAAGGCGCTGTAATTACCCTGCCCGGAGAAATAGATGCCAATCCCGGCACCAACACTTTCGCAGTAACACTTACCGATCCGAACGGTGTGGCTGACGAATGGGATGCAGACAACAGTCTTGAAGCAAGTTTCGAAGACATTCCTAAGATTCCATCAACATTTGTGGTTGATTTTATGACCAACAATCGCCCAAAAGACAACTCGCTTTATATTGTGAACAGCGAATACGACACAGTATATGCCAAAACTCCTGAAATGCTTGACTCTGCGACCACCTATCTCGATACAATCCAGCTTCCTGAAGGAAACTATTACATGCAGCTGGTTGACACCGCCGGAGATGGGCTGGAATTCTGGTTTCTGGCACAAGCCGGTTACGGACGGCTTCGTTTGAAAGACACCGAAGGAAACCTCGTTCATTTGTTTGAAAGCGACTGCGGAAACGGACAGTTTTATGCATTCAGAGCCGATAATGAAACAAAAGTCGATCCATCGGTTCCTCATCTTTCGGTGAATATTTATCCGCGCATGGTTCGCGATTACGCCACCGTGTACACCACAACCAACAAACCATCAACACTAAAAATCAGAATCACAAAAGACGGCGGGTACATCGAAACCCATGAATTTACCAACATTAAAGATGCGCAAACCGGCCTGGACCTGCGACACCTGGAAGAAGGACGTTATGTGATGGAAATTTATGTGGATGGCGAACACAAAATGAACCGTAGATTTAACAAAGTACCCGAAAGAGGAAGACGACGTTAGCAAATTTCAGATTAACAATAAATAATTGATAACCAGTTATCTTTTACATATCAACATTTCCGGAAATTTGCGTTTGAGTTAAATAAGCGCGAATTTTGTTCTTACAGAATTTAAAAACGCGCGGAATGATTTTTGGAAATGTTGATAATCTCTCGGAGGTTAACTTTGAGCTCCCCCCGGACCACAAAGACACGGAGAAAGTGTTGAAACAGGCGGGAAAAAACGGAAAACCTGAGGTATACGTTGGTTGCGCCAAATGGAACAGAACAGAGTTAAAGGGATTTTATCCAAAAGGGATTAGAGATGAATTGGCTTATTACGCATCACAATTCAACAGCATTGAATTAAATGCCTCCTTTTATGGCACTCCACGAGTTGAGCAGGTTACTGCCTGGCACAGAAAAACTCCGGATGATTTTAAATTCTTTCCGAAGATAACCAGAACGATCAGCCATTTTAAACGCTTAAGGGATGTAAAATACCTTGCAGATGAATTTTGCCTGCACATCAGCAATTTTGAGTCGAAACTGGGAATGGTATTTTTGCAGCTGAATGATAATTTTACCTACAAAGATTTCAAGTATTTAAAAGAATTCGTCACTTCTTTTCCCGTGGGGATTCCGTTGGCTGTTGAACTAAGAAACCAATCGTGGTTCGACGATGAAAAGATCAGCAGCGAACTTTATGCTTTTCTGGAAGAAAATAATGTCACCAATATTATTGTCGACACAGCCGGCAGGCGCGACATGCTTCACATGCGGCTAACAACACCGTCAGCCTTTATTCGTTATGTCGGCGCGAATCACTCTTCCGATTACACTCGCCTCGACGAATGGGTGACACGCATTGAAGATTGGGTTGAAAACGGACTTGAAAATCTTTACTTTTTTGTGCATCAAAATATCGAAGAAGAATCGCCAAAACTGGCAGCACATTTTATTCAGAATTTAAATGAAAAACTCGGTTTCTCGGTAAGAGGTCCGCATCTGAATGGTAAATTATTCTGAGACCCGGTTGTTGTCTAGCCGTACCACGCACGTGTACGTCCCTGCAATTTATCAAGCACATCGTTGGTAACGTTTGCATTTTGCACCACCTGGAAATCAAACATTCCCACGCAAATAAAATCTGCACCATTACGAAAGGCCCATTCAAAACCATCTTCGGGCTGAATGGCTCCTGCCGCCAGTACTTTAAATCCCATCACCGGCACCTTCGCCCGTTCAACAAATTCTACAGTTTTATCTGGAAACAAGCAAAAACAGTTGTCGTGAAACCGGTTGTGATCGGCGTACTTTTTACCGTCCACTTCAAAAGGCACACGGTTTTCACGCGGATGCGCCGACCAGTAATTATCGTGGTGCATGGTTTTCATGTAGTAGTCCGGAATAATTCCGTTTTCTTCGCAGGTCATCAGCGAGTCCACCGTGTGTGAGGCCAGTCCGGCGGTGTATCCCTGAGTGCGAATACGATCCAGCATCTTTTCAATCACATCCAACCGATTGTCGCGCACCAGCCAGTCGCACCAATTTCCCTGCACCTGGACAATATCAACCCCAAAATCAATTGCTTTATCGATGTTTACGTAGTAGTCGTTCTTCTCCATATCGGGATGAACCTGCGAAATAACTTTAATCTTACTGCCCGTAACTTTCTTATATTTTGCCATCAGCTCATTCGTCGGGAAACCAATATTGATGGTGTTTACACCCGTTTTTTCGAGCAACATCAGGGTTTCGAAGATTTTGCGTTCGGTGTTGTACGCCCTGAACAGAGAAGGCACATAATGCAGATCGCGCGAATGAGCCCAGCCTCCGATTAAATTTCCCCCTGCCACCAAACGGCTAATCTCGTGTGGCCCGATTTTCCCCATCGGCACAGTTTTTTTTAATTCTTTGATGTCAACACCGCCAATCTGAACAGTAGCTCCCGAAAGTGCATCCACTCCATAGGTTTTCTGATCGCGAAGCGCTCCTATTCCCAGAACTCCAAGTGCAGGAATGGTGGCCAGGTTTTTAATCGCCTCCCGCCGTGAATAACTAGCCGCTGCTTCCTCTTTCTTTTCCTTTTTAAATTTGAATGAAAGAGCATGCAAGCCCCATCCATTTTCAGGCAAAACAATCAGGACTGCAAGGGCAATTGCTTCAATTAAATTTTTGTTTACGATAAAAAGGTTTCCTTCCATGCCGGCAGTAAAAGTCCCGCCAAACGGAGGATATGCAAAGTAATAAAGCAGGAGTAAAAGAATTCCGGACCAAGAAGAAACGCGGACAGCAAGTCCCAAAAACAATCCAAGACCGATCAGTATCAAGCCGGCAACATTCAAAGGATCAATAACGCTCATCAAAAAGTCTGAACTCCCCATCCAGTGATAAAATCCGGAAAACGGCCCGGTGGAATTCGCCAGATAAGAGGCGGCACTCCAGTTTTCTACCAACAATTTCGATATTCCTTCGTAAAGGAAATGCCAGCCTATGATCATCCGAAAGGCAGTAATTGCGAGTTTTATCCAGTTCATGGTTTAGTTTTGATCCGTGTACGTAAAGCTTTTCATGAAATTCCTTACTCATCCTAAAATAAATGTATCTCATTCATTTTTAAAAGCATAGAACCCTAAAAATAATCAATCCAAATAAGCAAAGAACGGGGACAAAAAAAGCTGTTAAGTATCGCTTTTCCTGCGGTCGAAACAGCCAAACCTTTAACACAGCCAGTTCAGTGTAAATAAAGGATTGATTGCGCATACCATTCAATTCGCTGATAAAAAAAGGTTAGCAGTCATTATATTAATCCTCGCCGCCTGTTTCACGAAAATGCCCAAAGGTTATTTTAAAGCCCGCTCAAAATATTATTTTTGTGCTCTGTTCAATTTTGAGACAATGAGTAAAACTTTTGAAAAAACCGGGTACCAGCTAAAATCGATTAAAACAGGTAAAACTTTTAAAGATACCGGTTGGTTGCTGGATGCACCGGGAGAAGTGGAGCCAACGCTCATCAGGGCGATGTATGAGAAGAAGCAAATTGAAGTAAAAGACGACTCGTGGGGCTTGTACAAATTTGCCGACTGGTTACCCATCAACCGGACTTTGGAAGGATCTTCTGCTCCTGTAACCTACAAAAGTGAAGGGCTTGCCCAGGCATTGGGTCTCAAAAATCTTTGGATTACCTTTAGCGGATACTGGCCCGAAAAGGGCGCCAACATGAAAACTTGTTCGTTCAAAGAAACGGAAGCGTATTCGGTTTGCGGAAGAATGGGCGATGATATGGACAAGATTCTCGTGGTAGCTTCGGCAGGAAATACATCAAGAGCCTTTGCTAAAGTTTGTTCCGATAACAATATTCCGCTCTTAATAAGTGTTCCCGAAGACAACATCAAAGCGCTGTGGTTCGATCAACCCATCAACGATTGCGTAAAACTGATCTGCAGCCGCTCGGGCAGCGATTATTTCGATGCCATCCATTTATCGAACATTGTGGCGGCCACTCCGGGATTTATAGCTGAAGGCGGAGCCAAAAACGTTGCACGCCGCGACGGAATGGCTACAACCATGCTTTCGGCCACTACTACCATCGGACGTATTCCTGATTATTATTTTCAGGCCATTGGGAGCGGAACAGGAGCGATTGCGGCCTGGGAAGCCAACCTCCGTTTAATTGAAGACGGACGTTTTGGTTCCAACAAAATGAAACTGATGGTTTCGCAAAACCTCCCGTTTAAACCGATCCACGATGCATGGAAAGCCGGATCAAGAGCCATGCTTCCGTTTGACGATCATCACGCACGGACGCAGGTAGAAGAAATTGTAGCCAAGGTGTTATCGAACCGCAAACCTCCGTACCCGATAACCGGCGGCCTGTACGATGCCATGATGGATGCAGGCGGCGATGTGCTTCTGGCAACCAACCAGGAAGCGGCAGAGGCCGGAAAACTCTTCCTCGAAACCGAGGGTAACGACATTCACCCGGCGTCGGCGGTGGCAACCGCTACTTTAATTGCCGCAGCCAAAAACGGAACGGTAAAGGCAGATGACCTGATCATGCTGAACATTACCGGTGGTGGCGAAGAAAAATTCAAGCAAGAAAACGAATTGTTTTATCTGAAACCTGAAATTGTTTTTGATATCCATCCGAGCGAAGAAGAAGTAAAAGAACAGGTATCAAAGCTTTTTCATCCGGTTCAGCAGGTATAGAAAAAAGGGCAAAAGTGCCCTTCTACATATTAACTTGGCCTAGTAATTACGCATTCAAACTAAATTTAACATGAAAAACAGAACTGCTTTCATGCTGGTTTTGGCATTGGTTATCATGACCTCATGCAACCGGTATACCGATTATTCGGATGTTCCTTTTGAGGAACCCAACCCAAAGCCCTGGGAAGATCCAAACATCAACGAAGTGAACCGAATGGAGCCACATGCCTCCTTTATTCCGTTTACGGCAACTGAACCGGCACGTACCGAAGACAAATGGCAATCGCTGCTGGTGCAATCTCTCAACGGCCCGTGGCAATTCCATCTGTCAAACAACCCGGCAGAACGTCCTTTCTGGTTTTTTAAGAACGATTTCGATACACGTTCGTGGGACCAGATCGAAGTACCTTCGAACTGGCAAATGAAAGGTTACGACTACCCGATTTATACCAACGTAAAATACCCGCACAAAACCACTCCGCCGCTGATTACCGACGATTACAATCCGGTAGGTTCGTACAAAAGAACTTTTGAAATTCCGGCCAACTGGAAGAACAAACAGGTTATTGTGCACTTCGGAGCAGCAGGTGCCAGCCTCAGCCTTTGGGTGAACGAACAATACGTGGGTTACAGCGAAGACAGCAAAACTCCCATGGAATTTGACATCACTCCGTTCCTGAAATCAGGTAAAAACACAATGGCAGTAGAAATATTCCGCTGGTGCGATGGCTCTTATCTCGAAGACCAGGATTTTTGGCGCTTAAGCGGAATTACACGCGACGTTTACCTGGTGGCCAGAGGAAATCAGGCTGTAAAAGATTTCAGTATCGGCTCCAATCTCGACGAATCCTACAAAAACGGTTTATTTACCTTGAATGTGGATCTGGTAAACGATGGCGAATTAACGGTAGATGTAACCCTGTCGGATAACGGAACAGTGGTAAAAGAGTTTTCTGAAACCACTACCGACACGCATATTGCCTTCGAAACTGAAATTGAAAACGTAAAACAATGGTCGGCAGAAATTCCAAATCTTTACGAATTGCTGATCACCTTGCGCAACAAAAAGGGCATCATAGAAGTGATCCGTCAGGAAGTCGGTTTCAGAAGCGTTGAAATTAAAGACGGTGTTCTGCAGGTGAACGGACAATATGTTTACATGAAAGGGGTCGACCTGCACGAACACAACGACAAAACAGGCCACGTTCAGGACAAAGCCACGATGTTGCTGGATATTAAAGTAATGAAAGAAAACAACATCAACGCGGTTCGCACGTCGCATTACCCACAACCGGAACTTTGGTACGACCTGTGCAACAAATTCGGGCTGTACATTATCGACGAAGCCAATGTGGAATCACACGGAATGGGCTACGGAGACGAATCGCTCGCAAAAAATACTGATTGGAAAGCAGCGCACTTGTTCCGCACCAAAAACATGTTCGAAAGAGACAAAAACCAGCCTTGTATTGTAACTTGGTCGCTGGGGAACGAAGCCGGAAACGGGGTAAATTTTGATGCGACTTACGACTATCTGAAATCAGTAGATTCCACACGCCCGGTGCAGTACGAACAGGCACATGGTGGAAGAAATACCGATATTATGTGCCCGATGTATATGAGAATTGAAGGCATGATCAAATATGCGGAAAGCAATCCTGAAAAACCGCTGATTCAATGCGAATACGCGCACGCCATGGGCAACAGCGTGGGTAACCTGCAGGATTACTGGGACGCGATCGAGAAATACCCCGCCCTTCAGGGAGGATTCATATGGGACTGGGTTGACCAGGGACTGCTTACCACCAACGAAAACGGTGAAGAATACTGGGCTTATGGCGGCGATTTTGGCCCCAAAGATGTTCCCTCGGATGGAAACTTCTGTTTGAACGGGCTGGTAAACCCCGACAGAACACCAAAACCTCACCTACTGGAAGTCAAGAAAGTATACCAGTATATTGGTTTTAAAGCCGAAGATCTGAAGACAGGGACCATCACCGTTCAAAACAAGTATGCTTTCCTCGATCTTTCAGCATTCGATTTTGTATGGGAAGTTACCGGTGATGGAAAAATGGTGGACAACGGAAACCTGGGCAATGTTGAACTGGCTCCGGGTGAATCACAAACATTTACCATCGATTACAGCCTTACTCCGGAACCGGGAGTTGAGTACTTCCTCACTTTAAAAGCCAAATTGAAAAAAGACTGGAGCCTGCTCGAAGCCGGGACTGAATTAGCCGCCGAGCAATTTGAGTTACCGATTTTTGTCCCAGTCGCAAAGGCAAATAACAGCCAGCTCCCTTCCCTTGAATTAAAAGACACCGATTCAGAAGCGCTCCTTAGCGGAGAAGGCTTTGCCATTGCTTTCGACAAAAAAGCCGGTGTAATCAAGAGTTTTAAAGAAGGGGAAACCGAATTACTGACCAGCGGACCCGTTCCGAATTTCTGGCGGGCACCGATCGACAACGACTTTGGCAACAACCTGCACAACCGCTCCAGAGTTTGGAGAACGGCAGGAGAAACCCGCAAACTGCTTAAGTCGAATGTAAAAAAGATCAGCAATTCAGAAATACAGGTAGAGTTTGTGTTTGACCTGGTTAATGAAGAAGGTGCAAAAATTGCAAGTTATAACTCAACTTATACCGTTTACGGAACGGGAGATGTAGTGGTAAACAATCATTTTAAAATGACAGCCAAAGATCTTCCCGAAATCGTACGAATGGGCATGAACCTGGTAATGCCACGCAAGTTCGACCAGATGAGCTGGCTGGGCCGCGGACCACAAGAATCGTATTGCGACCGGAAAACCGGTGCCTTTGTTGGACTGTACAGCGGGAGCGTAGCCGACCAGTACTGGGCTTATTTACGCCCACAGGAAAATGGCAACAAAACCGACGTTCGCTGGATGACCATCACCGACAGTGAAGGAAACGGGTTGTTGTTTACCGGAATGCCGCTGCTGGAAGTAAGTGCGCACCACAATCTTATGGAAGATTTTGAATCGATGGAGCGCACCGACGGCCGCCAGATTGAAGGTATCACCGTAGTGAACCGCCACACCACCGATGTAAAACCACGCGAGCTGACTTCGGTAAATGTGGATTACAAACAAATGGGTGTTGGAGGCGACAACAGCTGGGGCGCGTGGACTCACGACCAGTACCGCCTCACCGGAAAAGAATACAGTTATTCCTTCCGAATGACTCCTCTTGCAAGAGAAGACGACCCGTTAAAAATCGCTAAAGCGCAGTTTTAATCCGGCTCTTTAATACAAAAAGTCATGCTTTCAACTTATCCGAAGGCATGACTTTTTTTGTTACAATACCTCCATATTTTTAAATAACTTTGGCGCAAATTCAGACAAATGGAATTCAAAAATCTTAGCTACTTTTTACTGCTTGCGGGCTATCTGGTGATCCCATTCATCCTGGGTTACCGGAATAAAGTGCGCTTTGTTTTCCGTTTGCGCTACCTTATTCCGGCAACCTTATTTGCCGGCGCTATTTTCATCATGTGGGACCGCAGTTTTATCGAACTCGATATCTGGAGTTTTAATCCGGAATACATGAGCGGCATCCAATGGCTACAAGTACCTGCCGAAGAATGGCTTTCCTTCATCGTTATTCCATGGTCGGCTGTGTATATTTACGAGTGGCTGAAAATCCGCTTCGAAAACTTTGAACAACCCAGAATTTTTGTGATCCTGAGCCTGGTTGGCTTCCTTGTTCTGGCGCTTCTTGCTTATATCTACCGAAGAAACATGTTCAGCTTTTTTACCTTTTTCCTCGCTGCGATTTATCTCGGATACACCGTATTCCGAAACCGGTTCAGGAAAAATATGACCAAGTTTTACCTGGCGTTTTTTATCATGCTTCTCCCCTTCACGATCATTTCTTCAGTAATAAGCCGGCTCGGAATAATAAGTTACAACACAAAGCACATTATGAACATCTATTTGGCCGATTTCCCGGTAGAGAAGTTTGCCTACCTGTTTTTAATGCTTTTAATTCATATTACGATTTACGAATATTTAAGTGAACGCCGGTATTTCTTAGACTTCAAGTTATGACATTCCTTTATAATTTAGGCATATACTTCTATGCACTTGCCACACGCGTGGCCGCCTTGTTTAATCCCAAAGCCAAACTTTTTGTAGCGGGCAGAAAAAACTGGAAACAGCAACTAAAATCAAAAGTCGACAGCCAAGCCGACTATCTCTGGTTTCACTGTGCGTCGCTGGGAGAATTCGAACAGGGCAGACCGGTTATTGAAGAAGTAAAAAAGCAGTTTCCCAACTACAAAATTGCACTGACTTTCTTTTCTCCGTCGGGCTACGAGATCCGCAAAAACTACGATGGCGCCGACCTGATCGCCTATTTACCGATGGATACGAAAAGCAATGTCAGATACTTTTTGGATGTTCTTAATCCCCAAAAAGCATTCTTTGTAAAGTACGAATACTGGTACAATTACATCCACCAGTTAAAGCAGCGAAACATTCCACTTTATATTGTATCGGCGATTTTCCGCGAAAACCAGTCGTTCTTTAAAAACGGCCTGTGGGGAAAATGGTACAGAAAAATGCTGTTCCGTTTCGAGCACATTTTTATTCAGAATGAAAAATCGGCGGAATTGCTGGAAAAAATTGGCATCAACAATTACACGATTGCCGGCGACACTCGTTTCGACCGTGTAGCTGCCATTGCAAAGAGTGCAAAAAAGTTTGAAAATGTTGAAAAGTTCAAAGGCGACTCCCCGCTAATTATTGCCGGGAGCACCTGGAAGCCTGATGAAGAGCTGCTTGCGCCGTTTATTAACAGCAGCAAAGGAGTTAAGTTCATAATTGCGCCACACGAAGTTGCCCCTGCCAATATTAACAGAATCCACCAATTGTTGAAAAAGAAGGCCATTTCGTTTAGTAAAGTACAAAATACGGCAATCGACGATTACGAGGTGTTAATAATTGATTCGATTGGCATTTTATCATCGCTTTATCAGTACGGAAACATAGCCTACATAGGCGGTGGCTTTGGAGTTGGCATCCACAACATACTGGAAGCAGCTACATTTAAACTACCCATTATCTTCGGACCAAACTACCTTAAGTTTAAAGAAGCGGTTGACCTTGTCGAACAAAAGGGAGCGTTTCCGATCAAAAACTCCGACTCGCTAAACACGGTATTAAACCTGCTTCTCGATAACGAAACCGAGCTCAAAAAAGCCTCCGGAATCTGCGAAAAATATGTAGAAAAAAACGTGGGATCGACAAAGCTTATCATGAATAAAGTTTTTAACACGTGAGTTAATTTTGCATGCTTTTTGTTAGAAAAAAATCTCTCAAAAAATTGAATTATTTCCCCAAAGATTCTATAGAAAAATACATCTTCATTGTATGTTAAAATTACATTTTTGGTAAACTTTTCTTCGCTATCAAACATGTAACTAACTGCCATTATGTGATATAACTTTTTGAAGTTGATAACTTTTAATGAATTTATTGGAGAAAATATTCCAAATTCTTCTTTTCGTATCTATATTGCATTACACAAATTCACAAGCCGAAAACTAGAGCAATCAAGGAAGATTATCTTATTAATATTTAACTCACATATAGGAATAAAATGGCATTAAACGAAGTATCTGTAAAGGCCCCGGCGGGCAAAAAAATTTACGCTCAGGAAGAAGCGGTAAAAGCCTCGCTAGAGTACTTCAAAGGAGATGACTTGGCTGCAAGGGTCTGGGTAAATAAATATGCACTGAAAGATTCTTTCGGAAATATTTTTGAACTTACCCCTGACGATATGCACCGAAGACTGGCGAAAGAAATTGCCAGAATTGAAGAGCGCTATCCCAACCCTCTGACAGCAGAGGAGATTTATGGCGTATTAAAAGACTTTAAATACATCGTACCACAGGGTGGCCCCATGACAGGTATTGGTAACGATTATCAAATTGCCTCCCTATCAAACTGCTTTGTGGTTGGAAACGATGGCAATTCCGACTCTTATGGCGGAATCATGAAGATTGACCAGGAACAGGTTCAGTTAATGAAACGCCGCGGTGGTGTTGGACACGATCTTTCTCACATTCGTCCGAAAGGTTCTCCGGTTAAGAATTCGGCACTTACTTCAACCGGCATTGTTCCTTTTATGGAACGCTATTCAAACTCGACACGCGAAGTAGCCCAGGATGGACGTCGTGGTGCTCTCATGTTGTCGGTTTCAATCAAACATCCCGACTCCGAAAGCTTTATCGACGCGAAAATGGAACAGGGCAAAGTAACCGGAGCAAACGTTTCTGTTAAAATCCAGGACGACTTTATGCAAGCCGTAGAAGCAGGCACACCCTACGTACAGCAATATCCGGTAACAGGGAAAGCAATATATAGTAAAGAAACAGATGCTATGCGTCTTTGGCAAAAGATTGTTAAAAACGCCTGGCAATCGGCCGAACCCGGTATTTTATTCTGGGATACGATCATAAAAGAATCGGTTCCGGATTGTTATGCCGACCTTGGATACCGTACCGTATCGACCAACCCTTGCGGAGAAATTCCATTGTGCCCATACGACAGTTGTCGATTGCTGGCCATTAACCTGTATTCCTATGTTGAAAATCCATTTACTCCGCAGGCTAAATTCAATTTCGAATTGTTCAAAGAACATGTTCATTACGCACAACGCCTGATGGATGACATTATCGATCTTGAACTGGAAAAGATTGATGCCATTATTGAAAAAATAGACGCCGATCCGGAGGCTGAGGAAATTAAATACACCGAAAGGAAATTGTGGGAAAACATTCAACGCAAAGCTAAAGAAGGCCGCAGAACCGGTATTGGCATCACTGCCGAAGGCGACATGCTTGCAGCTCTTGGTTTGCGTTATGGAAGCGAAAATGCAACCGACTTCTCGGTTGAAATCCACAAAACCATTGCAATAGAAGCTTACCGCTCTTCTGTTCACCTGGCCAAAGAACGTGGACCGTTCACCATCTACGATGCAGAACGCGAAAAAAACAATCCGCTTATTAACCGGATTAAAGAAGAAGACGCTGCTTTATACGAAAAAATGACCAAGTACGGTCGCCGGAATATTGCACTGCTTACCATTGCACCAACCGGAACTACCAGCTTGATGACCCAAACTACCTCGGGAATCGAGCCCGTGTTCCTGCCAGTATACAAACGCCGCCGGAAAGTAAATCCAAACGACAAGGATGTTCGTGTTGATTTTATTGACGAGGTGGGCGATCACTGGGAAGAATTCACGGTATTTCATCACCACTTCAAAACCTGGATGAAAACCAACGGTTACGACACCAGCCGCGAATACAGCCAGGAAGAACTGGATGCACTGGTCGAAAAATCGCCTTATTACAAAGCTACTTCAAACGACGTTGACTGGTTAAACAAAGTACGCATGCAGGGTCGCATCCAGAAATGGGTAGACCACTCCATTTCGGTTACCATCAACTTACCCAGCGATGTAAAAGAAGAATTGGTGGGCGACCTATATTTTGAAGCCTGGAAAAGCGGTTGTAAAGGAGTTACCGTTTATCGCGACGGATCGCGCTCGGGAGTGCTGATTTCGAATGATAAACCGGAGAAGAAAACAAGCGGTGCATTTCCTACTCACCGTCCGGAAAAACTGGAAGCCGATGTGGTTCGTTTCCAGAACAACAAAGACAAATGGATCGCCTTCATTGGCTTGGCCGACGGTAAACCCTACGAGATTTTCACCGGGTTGCACGACGATGAAGACGGAATTTTGCTGCCGCGCTCGGTGGGCAAGGGCTACATCATCAAAAGCCGGATTGACGAAGAGAATTCGCGTTACGATTTCCAATACATGAATAAACGTGGCTACAAAACCACCATCGAAGGATTGTCGCACAAGTTTAACCCGGTGTACTGGAACTATGCAAAACTGATTTCAGGAACTTTGCGCCACGGCATGCCAATCCATAAAGTTGTAGAATTGGTAACCAGTCTGCAACTCGACAACGAAACCATTAACTCGTGGAAAGCAGGAGTTGCCCGCGCACTTAAAAAGTACATTCCCGACGGAACAATCGCCGATGGAACCAAGTGTGGTGAATGCGGATCAGACGAAGTAATTTATCAGGAAGGATGTCTTACCTGCATTTCCTGTGGCTCATCTAAATGCGGTTAACGCACATGCGCCCCTGATTAATAATCGGGCCTAAAAAACAGATACGCAATTACGATTCAAATACAAAGCCCCGCCGATTGGCGGGGCTTTTCTTATGCTTTCATCTTTCTGTTTTGAAAGAAATCTATTTCTGGATCATACGAAAAAGGCGCAACTAAAAAGTTACGCCTTCAAATATTCTCGATTTTATCGCTTATGCTTCAAGCATTGCTTTGTAAGCTTCGGCATCCATCAGTTCAGCCAGTTCTCCAGCATCCGAAACTTTAACTTTAATCATCCAACCATCACCGTAGGGATCTTTGTTTACCAGCTCCGGATCGTCGGCCAGTGCTTCGTTAACTTCTGTAACTTCACCGCCAACCGGCATAAACAAATCAGAAACTGTTTTAACTGCCTCTACGGTACCAAAAGTCTCGCCTTTTCCCAGTTCTTCTCCTTCAGTTTCAATTTCAACAAAAACTACATCGCCTAATTCACCCTGTGCAAAATCGGTGATACCAACCACTGCAACGTCGCCTTCAACGCGTACCCATTCGTGGTCTTGCGTGTATTTCAATTCAGCAGGAATATTCATATTATTAAATTTTAAATTATTTCAATGTATAATATGGAACTCGCCAATGAAGATCTTCTTGTTCGCGAAAATCATTCCGGCTCGCTTCATAATGAAAGATCTCCTAGATTCTCGTCAAAATTAAGATATTTTGCCGAAATACGAACCCACAAAAAACAACCATTTCCCTGATTTTTACCCAATTTTAGCATCGATATAAGATAGTTTTGACTCTTTTTGTATTATTGCAAAAAATTACCGCAGTAATATGTATTCAAGAAAAGTAGAATCATTATCCGCTCTGCCCGCAGTTGCGAAAGAATTAATCAGCACTTTCCCCAGCGAAAGAGTATTTGCATTTTACGGAAAAATGGGAGCCGGAAAAACGACATTTATTCAATCCATTTGCCGCGAATTGGGAAGTAGCGACAACATTACCAGTCCTACTTTTGCGCTGATCAACGAATACAACACCGCCAATATGGAATCGATTTTTCATTTCGATTTCTACCGGATAAAAGACATTGAAGAAGCCTTTGACCTGGGTTATGAAGACTACATTTACAGCGGCAGTTACTGCTTAATTGAATGGCCCGAAATGATTGAACCGCTGCTGCCGCAAAAAATGGTTGAAGTGAGAATCGAAGTTTCGGAAGAGGGTTTTCGGCAAATAACAGCTCAAACCATCTGATTGACTGACACATAACCACAAACGACACCTCCACTTATCCCATTCTTGCGGCCAAGCGACAAATTCAGTTCTTCATTTTGAAAAATCCGCTTTTGCTTGTAAATTGCTGATGTCAAAAAACACCGGTTAATAACTCTACGTTTCGACAATGGAAAAAGCAAAAGAAAAGGTTTCAATACCCAAGTCAATGTTACTGCCAAAGGAGGAAATGCTGGAGGTTCGAAAGAAAGGGCAGAAATTAAAAATTGGGATACCTTCCGATTTTTCCAAGGTGGAGTACCGCGTGCCTTTAACACCACAGGCAGTTGATTTGCTGGTATCGTACGGCCACGAAATATACATTGAAAAAGATTCCGGAAAATCGGCCAGTTACAGCAACGAGGATTTCCAAAAAGCAGGTGCCATTATTGTTGAAACCAAGGAAGAAACTTTTCAGTGCGACATCATTTTGCGTCTGGCCACCTTTAGCAACGAGGAAATTGACGCTCTGCGCGGCAACCAGGTGATCATCTCGAGTATGCAAATTCAGGCTTACTGCATGGAATCCATCCAAAAACTCATGCAGAAGAAGGTAACTACCATTGCTTTCGAATATTTGGAAAACGAAGATGGTTTCTTACCCTTTGTGCATCAAATGAGCCAAATAGCAGGAGTTACTTCCATAACAGTTGCCAGCGAATATTTGAGTAAATCAAGAAATGGCAAGGGTGTTTTGTTCGGTGAAGTTACCGGTGTTACACCTGCCGAACTTGTAATTATCGGCACCAGCACTGCTGCAGAATACGCCGCCCGCGCTGCCCTGGGGCTTGGGATTTTTGTAAAGGTTTTCGACACTTCGGTTTACGAACTTAGCAAACTGGAAGAAAAACTGGGGCGCCGGATTTTTACATCGGTATTTTATCCCAAAGTTTTAAAGAAAGCACTGGTATCAGCTGATGCCGTAATTGGCGCCGCTTCGTTTAATACTCCGCCCAAATTCAAGGTCTCTGAGGAATTGATCAAACAAATGAAAGAAGGTTCAGTCATTATCGACCTCAATATGAACCAGGGAGGATGTTTTGAAACTTCGGAATGTACCGACTTCAACAATCCAACATTTGTAAAACACGGAGTAGTACATTATTGTGTGCCTAACTCTCCGGCAATGGTTGCGCGAACGGCTTCCATTTCAATGAGCAATATCCTCATTCCTATTCTTCTGGCCGTCGGCGATAACGGCGGAGTGGATAATTACATAAAAGTTTCGAAAGGATTCCGGAAGGGTGTGTACATTTACCAGGGAATACTTACCAACCACAACATTGGGCGACTGTTCAATATTCCATCGAAAGACATTAATTTGTTGCTCGCGGTTTTTTAACCCTCAAAACTACCAGAGCATGCTAGCTTCACTTAACAAGAAATACCCGTTTAACGATAATCTCAAAATCAATGCGAGAACCATCAGTTCGGTCAGTTTGGGTATATTTTTATTTCTGCTCTTTTTTCAGCCGTTCGAGATTCAAAATCCTGACTTCGACAACCGCCTCATCATTTTGGCAACTTTCGGAGCGATAACACTGGTGCTGCTGAGTATATTTCGGCTGGTGATTCCCTCGATTTTTATTCAAACCTTTTCGGAAGAACGCTGGACCATAAAAAAAGAGATTATTATCGACCTCCTTTTTGTGATTTCCAACTCGGTGGCCTTTTCCTTTTTTGCCCGATATGTTGGTGGGGTTCGGATCAATTTCCCGATTGCTATAAACATTGTTATCCTCTCGATATCTGCAGCTGCAGTTTTGGTAACCATTAACCGAATCTACATGCTGAAGAAACAGATTGAAGAATTCAGCCAATATTTGCCTGATGATCTAAAACAAAAGCAAGAATCGTCTAAAGATGAAATGATCGACTTTGAATCGGAAAACAAAACAGAATTTTTTCAAATTCCATCGAGTCAGGTTTTACTCATCAAATCGGCCAACAATTACATCGAGGTATTGTATCAGGACGCTGGCAAAATCAATAAGAAACTTATTCGCAACACCCTGAAAAATACAGAAGAGCAATTAGCCAATTACGAAGACATGATCCGTTGCCATAGGTCGTACATTGTCAATCGAAAGCAAGTTCAGAAACTAACCCGTGGAAACTACGGACTTGAACTTTCACTCTTCAATTATCCACAGCAAATTCACGTATCGCGTCAGTACGCACTAAAAGTAAAAGAAGCGCTTCGGCAACACTAATATTTCACAAAAGTTAATTATACTCGCCGCCCACCAGGTGCATTTTTCGCCATGGGACAAATGACCTTTATCCCAAATAAGCGGCTTTCCTACCATTTTCGGGCATCTGATCACATTTATTTGACTCCTACCCCAAGTTCTTTTTATACTTCTGCTCACACATTTTCTTTGCTTACATGAACGCTGAAATAAAAGACACCATGAAAACATTATTGCTCTATCCGGAAAAAAGCAACAGCACAAAAAGCTGGCTCAACAAGCTGGGGATAAACACCAGAAAAGAACATTCAACGCCACTCGAACTGCTGGAACTGTCGATTGAGTTACCGATAACATGGGAAAAGAAATTAATCGACTTGAACGAAAATAAACTACGCAGAAAAGACATTCTCTGGGCAGACTTCATCATTATAAAGGCACAAAGCAACCAAATCGAATCGGTCAACTCCATCGTTCTGCAATGCAGTGTTTTTGACAAAAGAATCATCGTTCAGGGAGAATTGGACGAATCTCCGGTTTGGAGCACCGAACAGCGTTCGCATTCGAATTTCAGCGAAATCGTAAACAATCTGTTCGACAACAGTTTCCTGGATGGCTATCTGGACACAAGAATTAAAACAAAACAAAATATCGGAAACTCAGAATATTCGTTATTTGATTTTTCGGGAAGCTTCCGAAAACGGCTACAGATTGTTCTTGACTAAATAATAGCTCAACGCTGATATCAAATCCAGAACAATCTTCCTTTCCACTTATAACAGCAATCGCTTTAGATAATTCATCCTTGCCCTTATACTTCTGCTATGGTGAAAATTCGTTGCATAGCAGTTTGTGATATTCTTCGCCCCTGCTTACATTTGATTTTCAAATAAGTACATTATCCAACGACGGGATATCAACACTCATTTATATTCGGGAGAATTACCCCTTTCTTTTCATCCTCCTATGAAATTATTTTAACCGTGTGGTTATGTAACTAAAAATTTTGCGGCAAAGCCATATCCTCTCAAACAGAAACAAACACATCAGCTCTGAAATCACATTTTTCTAAATTATATTTCGTTTTATTTTCTTTTCTTTCTTTTTGTTTTGTTTTTTCCGTTTGCTGATCTATTTTTATTCCAAACTTTTACGAACCAAAACGTAGAAGTATTTTTTAGAGATTAAAACGACATAAAAATGAACCGAGAGGGCTTTATAAGACAATTGAAATCATCAAAAGAAGAATGGGATTTCATTGTTGTGGGAGGAGGAGCTACGGGACTGGGAATTGCAGTGGATGCTGCTACCCGGGGCTACAAAACCGTTTTGCTGGAACAGTCAGATTTTGCAAAAGCGACATCGAGCCGAAGCACGAAGCTGGTACACGGAGGAGTTCGTTACCTGCAAAAAGGCGACGTAGCATTGGTTAGAGAAGCGCTGCGCGAAAGAGGCTATCTTCGAAAAAACGCGCCTCATCTCGTAAAAAACCAACGCTTTATTATCGGAAACTATTTATGGTGGGAGAAACCGTTTTATACGATCGGTCTTACGGTTTATGATTTCCTCGCCGGGAAAATGGGTCTTGGGCATTCCATTCCGATGAGTAAAAAGGAAGTAATAAAACATGTTCCGGAGATTGAGCAGAAGAACCTAAAAGGAGGAGTTGCTTATCAGGATGGCCAGTTCGATGATTCCCGCCTTGCTGTAAATCTGGCACAGACCGCTGCTGAAAATGGCGCAACCGTTGTAAACTATGCAAAGGTTATCGAACTAACAAAAGACAGCGACGGTAAAGTTTCCGGCATTGTTGCGCGCGACGAAATAACTGGCGATAAATTTACCCTGAAAGGGAAATGCATTATTAATGCAACCGGAATCTTCGTTGACGATATGATAAAGATGGATGCTCCGGAAGAAAAGCCGCTGGTCAGGCCCAGTCAGGGAGTCCACCTGGTTGTCGACAAATCCTTTCTGGGTGGAGATGACGCGATCATGATCCCGAAAACCAGCGACGGACGGGTAATGTTTGGCGTGCCGTGGCACAACCGGGTGATTCTGGGAACAACAGACACGCCGGTAAAAGACTTTGTTTTGGAGCCCAAAGCACTTCAGGAAGAAATTGATTTCATTCTCGAAACAGCGGGCCGCTACCTTACCCGAAAACCTACGCGCAACGACGTGCTTTGTGTTTTTGCAGGCTTGCGACCTCTGGCTGCACCACAGAAACATGCAGACGAAACCAAAACCAAAGAAATCTCGCGTAGCCACAAGCTGATTGTTTCCGATTCGGACCTGATCACCATCACAGGAGGCAAGTGGACCACCTATCGCATTATGGCAGAAGAAACCGTTGATCTGGCCATTAAAAGGAAGAAACTTCAGTCAAAGTCTTGTAAAACCAAAGAGCTGAAAATACATGGATACCGCGAAAACCCCGACTACAATCACTGGCTTTATGTATACGGCAGCGACCAGGACGAGATTATTCTTCTTCAGAAAGAAAATCCGGAGTACGCAACCAAGCTAATTGACAAATACGATTTTACTGTTGGCGAAGTGGTATGGGCAGTACGCAAGGAAATGGCACGCACTGTTGATGATGTATTGGCTCGCAGAATAAGAATCCTCTATCTGGATGCGAAAGCATCGATTGAAGTCGCCCCTAAAGTTGCCAGCATTATGGCATACGAACTTCAGAAAGACAAAATATGGGAAAATGAGCAAATCGAAACCTACAATGAAATTGCCAAAAGCTACTTGCCGTAAAACAACTTAATTGTAAAGAAAATGTAACAAAACATAAATACTGGAAATATATTTTTACACACCATAATAAAACTCAAAAAATTAAATGCTTAGCTTAAAAAATATTTTAGCACCTCCTGCACATAAAGAACTATTACCCAAGGAGAAAATTGATCCAACGTATAAAAAATTACGCCTCCAGGTTTTTTTGGGAATTTTCATTGGTTATGCTGGTTATTACCTGGTTCGAAAAAACTTCTCGCTGGTTATGCCCGATCTTATCGACCAGGGATACACCAAAGGCCAGCTGGGCATTGTGGCCTCAGCCGTTTCAATCGCTTACGGGTTGAGCAAATTCTTAATGGGAGGTGTTTCCGACCGAAGCAACGCCCGCGTGTTTCTGAGCTTAGGCTTGTTGCTTTCAGCAGTCACCATTTTCAGCATGGGAACACTACCATTTCTCACTTCTTCCGTAACCATCATGTTCATTGTAATTTTCATTAACGGATGGTTCCAAGGAATGGGATGGCCTGCCTGCGGACGTACAATGGTTCACTGGTTTTCGACAAAAGAACGCGGTACCAAGATGTCGATATGGAACGTCGCACACAACGTTGGCGGCGGACTAATCGGCCCACTCGCCGTGGTGGGAGTCGCAATTTTTGGGAACTGGCACAGTAAATTATATTTCCCGGCTCTGATCGCCATGGGAATCGCATTTATTGCCTACCTTCTAATCAGGGATACACCTCAATCTTGTGGCCTTCCAAATATAGAAGCACATAAAAACGATTATCCGAGTGATTACAACGAAAGCTATGAAAAGGAATTTTCAACAAAAGAAATATTCTTTACCTATGTTTTCAAAAACAAGTTTTTATGGCTGATTGCTTTTGCCAATGCCATGATTTACCTGGTGCGATACGGAGTACTTGACTGGGCACCGACCTACCTCGATGAGGCCAAAGGGTTTTCCATTACTGAATCAGGATGGGCCTATTTCGCCTACGAATACGCCGGAATACCTGGAACCTTATTATGCGGATGGATCTCAGATAAAGTATTTAAAGGAAGAAGGGCGCCAGCCATCGTGATCTACATGCTTTTGGTAATGGTGGCCATCTACGTTTACTGGCAAAATCCTGCCGGGCAAATTGTTATCGATAACATCGCTCTGATTGCCATTGGCTTTCTGATTTACGGACCAGTAATGCTGATTGGCGTACAGGCCCTGGATTTGGTTCCCAAAAAAGCTGCGGGTACTGCAGCCGGATTAACCGGTCTGTTTGGCTACCTGGGCGGAGCGCTGCTTGCAAACATTGCCATTGGTTTTATTGTTGACTCCTGGGGCTGGGATGCTGCATTTATTTTAATGCTGGCAGCCTGCGTAGTCTCCATTATTTTCACTGTATTTACCTGGAACAAGGAAAAACAGAGGCTGGCAGTGTAAACCAAAACCTGTTAACGAAATGGGAAAGATTCTATTTACAGTTTCGTTCCCGAAATAAAATGAAACAGTTAGAACAAAAATTAAATTGGCTGAAAGCAATACCTGATGATCAGTCTTATAAAATTAAATGATTAAAAATTCAAACGAATGAAAACAACATTTCTATTATTTTTCTTCATCGCAGCCAGCCTGTCCGTGTTGGCCCAGGTGGAGTTTGTAGGTCACAGAGGAGCGTCATATCTGGCTCCGGAGAACACGGTTGCAGCAGCGAAACTGGGATGGGAACTTGGTGCTGACGGAGTTGAAATTGACATTTACCTGACTCCCGATAACCGAATTGTGGCCATACACGACAAAAACACGAAAAGAACAACCGGAGCCGATCATATTGTGCCGGAAACAACGTCTAAGGAACTGCGTAAATTAGATGCCGGTAAGTGGAAAGATGAAAAATATACCGGCGAAAAGATTCCTTTTGTTGAAGAAGTTCTCAAAAACATCCCTAAAGGAAGATATTTGGTAATCGAAATTAAAACCGGTCCGGAAATCATGCCGGTCCTGGAAAAAGCCATCAAAAAATCAGGCAAAGCCAAGCAGGTAAAATTCATCGCTTTTAACTGGGAGTCGATTGTTGCCGCGCAAAAGGCATTCCCGAAAAATGACTGCTACTGGCTCACATCGGTGGAGAAAGACCTGGACGCAAAAATTAGCGAATGTGCTGCCGTTGGTCTTAAAGGAGTTGATGTAAACTCGAAACTCGTTACTTCGGAAAATATGGCCAAAGCCAAAGAACTCGGGTTGGATGTTTGGTGCTGGACCGTAGACAGCCCCGAAGAAGCAAAACGAGTTGCCGACCTTGGCGTAAGTTCCATCACCACCAACCGTCCGGGCTGGTTACGCGAACAGTTGAAATAGACCACACAAAAGACCAAGCCAGCTATGAAATATTTTTGGATCAGCTCAGCCTAAAATAACAATTCGTCTTATTGAATTACTTCTGACACCAACCAGATGAAAATTTATAATTGTGCACAACTCCTCACCCCGTTTACGGCCTTTCAACAACACCCCGAATGGGGTGAGGTACGCACAAGCTGGGATCGGAAGTGAATGTCTGGACGGAGAGAATAAGGAAGAAGACCAGAAGTATTTCATCGAAAAGAAAGTGAATTGTTTTACAATGAATTAACCGAAACATTTACAGAAAATTCTTGCCTAACAAGAATAAATACACTTTAAACGAATGAGAAAAATGAAAACGAACCTGAAATACAATAAAATTTTATTGTATTTAGTTTTTGCTGTAATTTCATCGCTGTATGGTTGCGAAGGCGGGGACGACAACGAAGAGCCTGTAGATGATTTTAATATACAGATTAGCCTCCCGTCCACCATCGATATAACCAAGGGCGGTGAATATGTTTTTACGGCGCAAGGTGGAGGCGGACTCAAAACGTCCGATTCATTCATCCTGGAGTCTGGTGGCATATCTTACGTTTGTCCTGTCACCGCTGTCTCCTCCACAGGCTTCACCGTGCAGATTTCGAATGAATGTAAAACCGGCACTTACAATGTTTCCGTTAAACGCGATGAGCGAAAAAAGTCTGTAGGAAAGATATACCTCAATATTGTTGATTTTTTATTTACGCCTGACGAAGGCACTACGGTATACGGCATCGTTAAATCGGAAGAAGGCGGCCTTGAAGGCGTCGTGGTTTCAGACGGTGTGGAAGTAACCACCACAAATGAAGAAGGCATCTACCAACTCAAGTCTGCAAAGAAAAGAAACTACGTTTTTATTTCTGTGCCTGCAAATTACGAAGCGCCCTCTTCGGGAGTGCTTCCACAGTTCTTTCAAACATTAAAAGCCAGCGCCAACACCGTAGAGCGAGTAGACTTTACACTTCAGAAGGTTAACGGACAGGATGCCTACAAAGTATTCATGCTTGGCGACATGCACCTTGCCGCCCGAACCAACGACCTTAGCCAGTTTTCGGCTTTTACCTCCGACCTGAACACCTACATGAACGCCAACGCTTCTGAAAAAATGTATGCAATTGCCCTGGGCGACATGACCTGGGATTTGTACTGGTATTCAAATAACTTTGGCTTACCCGAATACCTGAACACCATAAACAGTCAGGTTAAAAATTTGCAAATATTCCATACCATCGGTAACCACGACTACGATTACCAGGCAACTTCCGATTTTACGGCGGAACTCAAATACATGAACCACATTGCCCCTACCTATTACTCGTTTAATATAGGTGAAGTTCATTATGTTGTTATGGACGATATTGATTGCAGTGAGTACGACGGAACAACCTCCCGCAAATACAAAAAACTGACTTCTGCTGAACAGTTGAGCTGGCTTGAAAAAGACCTCGCTTATGTCGACAAATCAACGCCTTTGGTTGTTGCGATGCACGCACAAGTATATTATCCGACGGAAACTGCCGAATTTAAGATAGACCACGATATAACCAGCACCGAACAACTATTCAACATTCTGAATGGCTATAAAGTGCATTTTGTGACGGGGCATACGCACATGACTTTCAACGTTACGCCGCAAGCTGCCGTTACAGGCGGAAATGATTTCTATGAACATAACGCCGGAGCGGTTTGCGCCTCCTGGTGGTGGTCGGGTAACTTAACGCCGGGTGTTCATATCAGTCCTGACGGTACGCCAGGCGGATATTCGATTTGGGATGTTTCGGGGAAAGATTTGCAATATGTTTATAAAGCCACCGGATGGCCGGAAGATTACCAATTCCGCAGTTACGACCTAAACAATGTCAGCTTTTCGCTGGCAGATGTTCCGCTGATGCCATCCTCTGTTTCTGCTTCGGTTAAGAATAAGTACATGCAGTATGTTGATGCCTACCCGGCAAACAACAATAACGAAGTGCTGATAAACATCTGGAACTGGAATCCGCGCTGGACGCTGACCGTAACTGACGAATCCGGAAAGTGCCTGACTCCTGAAGAAGTCTGGGCATACGACCCGCTGCATATTGCCGCCCTTTCCGTGAAGCGCTTCAACTCGGCTAGTCTTACGTCGACTCCCAGCTTTATTACCGAAAAGTTCACGCACTTCTTCAAGGTGAAAGCCGACGATGCAGATACAGACCTGTCCATCACCGTCAAAGATGAATTTGGGCACATCTGGACAGAGAATATGCAACGTCCCAAAGCCTTCTCTACGGATGCTTATAAAACTAAATAAAAATTATTCTAATTAAATACCTATGAATCAATGAAAGCGTTCAAATCATTCATTTTATTGCTATTATTATTTGCGGTGGAGGGCTTTTCGGCTCTTTCCGCCCAGAATAGAAAGGTATCGGGAAAAGTTTTTGATACCCAGCAAGAAGCCCTTGTAGGAGTAACCATTCAACTTAATGGTACCACTCAAGGTACGGTTACTGCTGCAGATGGATCTTTCAATCTTCTGGTTCCATCAGAGGCTGTTGTTTTAAATATCTCTTATGTGGGCTACCTGACACAGAAAGTTAATGTTGCCCCGGATCAAAATGACATCACGGTTTATATGCAGGAAGACGTCATTTTAATTAATGAAACGGTGGTTGTCGGCTATGGAACACAGAAAAAGGTTAACCTGACCGGCGCCGTTACAACGGTAGAAAGCAAAGGGCTTGAAAACCGTGTGTCGCATTCGCTGACGAATATGTTGCAAGGCTCTGTATCGGGACTTAACATCACTACTTCTTCGGGGGTACCCGGCAGTTCGCCCGACATCAATATCCGTGGCGTAACTTCCATCAACGGCGCTTCGCCCCTGGTGCTGATCGATGGTGCTGTGGGCGACCTGAACCGTGTTAACCCAAACGACGTAGAATCAATTTCGGTCATTAAAGATGCGTCAGCTGCTGCAGTTTACGGTGCGCGTGCGGCTTTTGGGGTTATCCTGGTTACAACAAAATCGGGATCAGCGCAAGACAATAAAGCGACCGTTCGTTACAGCGGCCGCTATGGATGGGAAAGCCCGACAACTTCTACCGATTATGAAACTACCGGATATTGGTCGGTTTATACCATCAACAAGTTTTGGAAGGCTGACTCGGGAACGCTCTACGTCAACTATACCGACCGTGATATGCAGCAGCTATTAGCCCGTGTAAACGACAAGACAGAGAATCCCGATCGTCCCTGGGTAGTTGAAGAAGTAAGAAACGGACGAAACCAGTGGGTTTATTACGGCAACTACGACTGGTGGCACATGCAATACCGGGATGACCATCCTGTGCAACAACACAGTATATCCATCAGTGGAGGAACGAAGGATGTCAAGTATCTTGTATCGGGAGCATATGATCGCCAGGAGGGTATCCTGAAAGTTCATCCTGATATTTTCAATAAATACAATTTGCGTTCGAAGATCGACTTCCGGATTAACAAGTGGATGACGATGACCAATAATACCTCGTTCTATGCTTCGCAATATACTTTTCAGGGAGATGGCAGCGTAGAGAATACGCTTGCTTATGGTGCAAGGCATGCACTTGCAAATTTCCCGATGAAAAACCCTGACGGGTCATGGCTTTACAGTACGCCATACCTGAACTATAAAATAGGTAACGGCCGCCACATTATCCTTGGCGAAGGGTCGCACCGTAACGTAAACAGGGCATCTGATTTGTCTAACACTACCCGTCTTGTCGCCACTCCGATCAAACCGTTAAGCATTACGGCCGACTTTACCTACCGCCAGTATCAGACACGTAATACAAGCCGATCCAACAACATGTTTTACCGCGAATATCCGGATGCGCCTCTTGGCGAGTATGCAACCGGCGCTGGCGCCAACCGCCTCGACGAATCGGTTAATACGCGCAATTACTACTCGACGAACGTATATGCCAATTATACCCAAACCTTTGGCGAGCATAATCTGTCGGGTGTTGTTGGGTTCAATTACGAAACCCTGAAACTGAAAAATCTCTCTGCATACGGCGAATATCTTTCTTCTTCAACGCTGGATGACTTAGACCTCGTGGGTCAAAATTCGGAGGGCCAAACCATCACAGGAGTAGGAGGCGGGCAGAATGAATATGCCTTGGCCGGCGTTTTCGGTCGTGTCAACTACGATTACAAGGGCCGTTATCTCCTTGAGGTCAGCGGTCGTTACGACGGAACATCGCGTTTTGACGCTGACAGTCGGTGGGGATGGTTCCCTTCGGCATCGGCAGGCTGGCGCATTTCGGAAGAACCTTTCTTCGAATCGGCCAGGGGCACAATCGACAACCTGAAGCTGAGGGCCTCTTTCGGAAGCCTGGGTAATCAAAATGTTTCTTCCTATTATGCCTATTTGCGCCTGGTTTCTATCAACGACTTCGCAGGATATTCATTCAACGAAGGCAGCACTATGGGTAAGTATTCGTCGCTGGGTTCCCCTGTGGCCTCCGACCTAACCTGGGAAACGGCAGCGCAATGGGACCTTGGGTTCGACCTCACTATGGCCAATAACCGGCTGAATTTTACGGCCGACGTTTATATTCGCGATACCAAAGACATGTTGACCGACGGTATTGAACTGCCAGCAGTGTACGGAGCTTCCGTTCCGAAAATGAATACCGCCGATTTGCGCACAAAAGGTTACGAATTGTCTGCCTCGTGGAGGGATCAGCTAACCCTGGTAAACAAACCGCTGGAGTACAGCATTGGCGTTAATATCAGCAACTACATGAGTACCATCACTAAATACGATAATGCCGACAAAACTTTTGCCAAGAGCTATTACGAAGGTATGCGCCTGGGAGAAATCTGGGGGTTCGTTACCGACGGACTGTATCAGAGCACCGAAGAAGCGCAGGCATATGCACAGGAGGTTGATTTGAGTTATATCAACAACCGGATTACTGGTGGCTGGCAGGCGGGCGACCTTAAGTTTTTAGATCTTGACGGGGATAAAAAACTGGGTATCGGCAGCAATAGTGTTAACGATCCGGGCGACCGTAAGATTTTGGGCAACTCACTTCCAAGTTTTTCTTACGGAATTAATACAAGCATTCGCTGGTATGGTTTCGATGCATCCGTATTCTTCCAGGGCACCGGAAATCATTACTGGTATCCTACCGGACAGTCAATGCCATTCTGGGGACCTTATTCGTATCCTTATCTCACTTATTTGCAGAAAGATTTCCTGAAAGATGTATGGGCAGAAGATAACCGCGATGCATACTTCACGCGACCAATGGCCTATTCAGCCACTTCCGGTCCTTTGAGCAAGGTCAATGACCGTTATCTCCAGAACCTACGTTATTTGCGTTTAAAAAACCTGACCATCGGTTACACTATTCCGTCTGGTTTGACGAATAAAGTAGGCATTGATGTGCTTCGTTTCTATTTTTCGGGTGAAAATCTTTGCTATTGGTCGCCCCTTAAGAAACATACGAAATACCTTGATCCTGAAGGAGCCATCGACAGAAGCGGCGTTGACAACAACGCTTTCTATCCCTGGCAAAAGACCATTATGTTTGGTGTAGATATTACTTTTTAACACGATTAAGCTATGATTAAGATGAAACGTTTTACTATAGTAGCCATGACATTGCTTATGGGGCTTTCGGCTTGTGATGATCTTCTTGACCTGAAGCCATTGAGCCAGATTTCACAGGCAGATTATTTCCAGACGGAAACAGATCTTCAGCTTTTCAGCAACCCATTCTACAATAACCTGCTGGACAAATCGCCTTATGATATGCAGAGCGACCTTTATGTTTGCCAAAACCTTTCGGACGAAATGCTGGGAGGCACCAAGCGCACCGTTCCTGCTTCGGGTGGCGGATGGTCGTGGACCGACTTGCGCAGGATGAACACATTGATAGCCTATGCCGGTCAATGCAAGGACGAGGATGCTGTTATTAAATATACAGCACTAACCCGGTTCTTCCGTGCCTATTTTTATTTCGAGAAAATAAAACGCTTCGGCGATGTGCCTTGGTACGAAACTGAACTGGGTTCGGCAGATGAAGAACTCTACAATGCCCGCGATTCGCGCGAATTTGTTATGACCAAAATGATTGAGGACATTGACTACGCCATTGCCAATCTCCCCAGCAAGGCAAAGGAAACAAGCAGTCCTTATCGTGTCAACAAATATGCAGCTATGGCATTAAAAGCTCAGTTTTGCCTGTACGAAGGTACTTACCGGAAATATCACTCTGTCAACCTGGAAGGGCACGACTACCAATATTATCTGGAACAAGCGGCAACAGCGGCGCAGAATTTAATGAATGATGGCGCATACAGCCTGTACAGTACCAATCATCCGGAAAGCGACTATCTGACGCTTTTTGCACAAGAAAATGCTGATCCGAACGAGTATATTCTCGCTATCAAATTCGACTACGGACTTAGCATCTATCATAACGCTACTGCCCACACCTTGGTACCAACACAGGGACGACCGGGACTGACCCGCAAAATGGTAAATACTTATCTGAAAAAAGACGGTACGGCATTCACCAATCAGTCGGGCTGGCAGGAGATGTCGTTCATCGAAGAAATGACAGACCGCGATCCCCGTCTGGCCCAAAGTATCCGTACGCCGGGCTATACTCGCATTGGTCAAACAACCGTGCTGGCGCCCGATCTTTCAGTAAGTGTTACCGGCTATCAGCCCATTAAATTTGTACAGGATCCTAAGGCATCGGGCGGCAATGTCGATCGTAACGACCGTTCTACTTGCGACTTGCCGGTTTACCGCTATGCCGAGGTGCTCCTCAATTATGCCGAAGCAAAGGCCGAACTTGGTACCTTGACACAAACTGACCTTGACCAATCTATCAATCTGATCCGTCAGCGTGCAGGAATGCCTAACCTTAACAAGGACGTTGCCAACGCCAATCCCGACAGATACCTTTCTGACGCGGAAACAGGCTACCCGAATGTTACAGGCGCAAACAAAGGCGTCATCCTTGAAATCCGACGTGAACGGGCTATTGAACTAAATCAGGAGGGATTTCGCTTCGACGACCTGGTACGCTGGAAAGCGGGCTATTGCATCGACCAGTCTACTTACGGCATGTATTTCCCCGGCCCCGGAGCTTACGACCTAAGTGGTGACGGAAAGGCTGATGTTACACTTTATGCCAATGGAACACCCAAACCTGACGTTACTTCAGGAGTCGCGTATGAGATCGGAAACGAGATCATCCTTTCAGAAGGCAATAAAGGTTACGTTTACTATCATAAAAACATCGAACGCACTCCTTTCGACGAGGGGCGCGATTATCTCTACCCGATTCCGATTAACGAGCGTTCGCTTAACCACAATCTTACTCAGAACCCGGGTTGGAATGACGGACTCTCTTTTTAACTGAAAAATGGTAATTCATAAAAAATGCAAAACTATGAAACGTATAACTTATATCATCTTCTCTATTCTGCTGGTGTTTGCAGGCCTCTTTCAGGGGTGCTCCGATGAAGAGAGCGCACTGTCAAGGGCTGTTTTGGCAAGCGTTGGCACGCTGAATTTTGAAGCGACCGGAACATCGGAAAAAACCATCACCGTCTATGCTGATGCCGATTGGATTACGGAAGTTCCCGAATGGGTAACAATCACTCCCGTTTCCGGCTCAGGAACCATGGATGTTACAATTAATGTAACGGAAAATATACGCGGTGGCGCTGTTGACAATCCCCGCAAGGCGGCACTTGTGTTCAAGGGCGGCACACTGGCAAGCCGGGCCGAAGTGATAATTTCTCAGGAAGGAGACAAATATCGCGACTGTGAGGAATATACGCTTGCGGAATTGGCAGAATTGGAAAACGAAACGGTCGTTATTGTGCCCCAGGCCATCGTAACGGCAGTCACAACAAAAGGCTTCATTGTTAGCGATGGAACTGTGAATATCTTTATGCAAAGCTCTTCTGCAGTAAGCATTGGCGACAACGTTTCGGTAAAAGGCACAAAGCTCTCCGATAGCCACTCGCTTCCATACGTAGAATGCGACGAAGCAAACGTTAATGCCTCTGGAGGTGCGGTAACCTATCCTGCCGCGACAGATATTACCGATAAGGTGGATACCTATACCTCCACTTCGAGAACTTTTATCACGGTCAGCGGCATATTGAATGGCAATAACGTAACAGTGGAAGGCGCTAATTATTCTGTTGCTGTTACAGATGCACCGGAAAATATGGACCTTGCTCCGTTGAATGGCCATAAGGTAAAAGTTACTGGATATTTTGCAGGTGTGGCCGCTCCTGTTATTAAGCTAAACGCTACTGCCATTGAAGATCTCGGGGTGGTGGAAATCATCTATTTTGCAGAGGATTTTGAGTGGTTGAACCCATGGGCTGAAGTAAGCTCAGCCGGCCGGACAGTTGAGACAGACAACCTCAGCGCAACCGCCCCTCAGATATCGTCTTCGGCTACAGTTGTTGAGGGCATTACTGCCAATGATGCGCTTCTTCAGGAAGGTTATCAATTCCTGCGTGTTACTCCCACGAGTACGAGTGCGGGCGAGTGTATCTATCTTCAGAACAACTACCTGAAGTTCGGTAAAACAGGCTACCAGGCCGGTATCATTCTTCCGGCAATTGAAGACATTCCTTCTGGTGTAACAACCGTGCTGTCGTTCGACTGGTGTCCTATGCGCCAGGGATCGGGAACAATAGATCCCGTCAACCTGATCGTCATCGTTACCAATGGAAGCGATGAAGTAACATTTGAAATACCCGAAGCAGGTTTCGAGAGCGGTCACGTACTTGAGTGGATCAGAGCCGAAGTACAGCTTACCGGTGTTACGATCAGTAATGACACCAAGATTACGATCCATCCGACCCAATGGCAGGTATCTACAGCCAACCGCTGGTTCCTTGATAATATTAAACTTGTAAAGGCTAATTAACAAATTGCCGGATAAACAGAGAGGCTGCCCGATATTCCTGGGGCGGCCTCTCTATTATACAGGAAGAATTAAGTCAGTTTAATATATATTGAGTTTATATCACAGGAGTATCATTTTAACAAAAACACTTGTGAGAAAAAATTACTTTTTAAAAAAACACTGGTTAACCGGACTGCTACTGGGCATATTATTTATTGGCACAACCAATTGCACAATAAAAGAAAAGCAAACACAAAGACCTAATGTAATTGTGATCCTGACCGACGATATGGGATATTCCGATATTGGATGTTTTGGGTCCGAGATAAATACTCCAAATATCGATCATCTGGCTGCTACAGGCCTTCGTTTCACGCAGTTTTACAACACTGCCCGTTGCAGCCCAACACGGGCATCGCTGCTAACAGGTTTATATCCTCACCAGGCAGAAATGGGGCAACTCGCATTTTATAATCATGAAGAAGAAGGCTATCGCGACGACTTGAGTAAAAATGCGGTTACACTGGCCGAACTTTTTAAAGCCAATGGCTACTCCACTTACATGGCGGGGAAATGGCATCTTTGTTACGATGTTGAACCTGACGGCGATAAAAGCAACTGGCCGCTCCAGCGCGGATTTGACAGGCATTTTGGAACCCTTACCGGTTCGGGCAGCTTTTACAATCCAAGCGGCCTGGTTAGTGGCAATCACTACATTTCTCCCGGAAATGATTTTTACTATACCGAAGCAATCAGCGACACCACCGTAAAATTCATCAATGAACATCCGGCCGAAAAGCCATTCTTTGTTTACGTTGCATACACTGCCGCCCACTGGCCGTTACAGGCTCCTGAAGAAGAAATAGCCAAATACAAGGGAGTTTACGACAAAGGCTGGGATGAAACCCGCAAAGAGCGGTTTGCCAAACTGAAAAGACTGGGAATTATCGACGAAAGATGTGTATTGACAGAAAGAGGCGTTGATATTCCGGAATGGAAAGACGAGGAAATGAAAGAATGGCAGACCCGGAGAATGGAAGTTTATGCTGCCATGGTCGATATTATGGACCAGGGAATAGGACGGATTATTACTGCACTGGAAAACCGGGGAATGCTGGAGAATACGATTATTTTCTACCTGCACGATAACGGTGGATGTGCCGAAGCACAAGGTGAAAACAAACCTGCTTTGCCTCTTACCGAAGAACAAAAGATCTTACGCCCGTATGCCGAAGACTCGATTCTTTACGGAAGAAAACCGGAATATGCCCGCGACGGACGATATGTCCGCAGGGGACGCGGAATAATGGCCGGTCCTGCTGATACCTGGGTGGCTTATGGCGAAGAATGGGCAAATGTAAGTAACACTCCTTTCCGTATGTACAAACACTGGGTACACGAAGGGGGTATTTCCACTCCGATGATTGTGCACTGGCCCAATGGCATTAAGGCTACCAACGAGCTTCGCAGTCAACCTTCACACCTGATCGACATTATGGCAACCTGTATTGATGTGGCCCACCTCGATTATCCGAAAGAATACAACGGCCGAGAAATACAACCCTACGAGGGGAAAAGCCTGGTTCCGGCATTTGAGAACAAACCCGTCGATCGTGATTATATCATTTGGGAGCACGAAGGAAACCGAGCCATACGAGTGGGGAACTGGAAATTGGTTTCGAAAGTAAAAAAGCTCAAAAAATTCACTTCTGAAGATGAAAATACCTGGGAACTTTACGATATGGAGAATGACCGTTCTGAAACTGTCAATTTAGCTGAAAAGCACCCGGAGAAGGTAAAAGAATTAGCTGACCTGTGGGAAAAGGAAGCTGTTCGCACCAAAATAAAACCCTGGCCGTGGGATAAGTAAACCTTTGACATATTTTGAGATAAGACCAAAATCCCGTTCATTTTTAAAGTGAATGGGATTTTTATTTCACCAAAGCGAGCACAACCATTGAAAGCGGAAGAACCTGTAGCGTACTTTGAATCAACTCCCCTATTCCGGCTTCATTGATCTCGACTCCGTTGGCAACCATCCTAAACTTACCTTCCGGCAGCGGCATTTCAACAACTTCGTTATTCCCGTTAAAAAACAGCATAACTCGCTCCCAGCTGTCACCCACATGTTGCCCTTCAATACAATACGCAACAACCCCAATTTTATACTGGGTACAAAAATTCAGATGACTTCGGATCGCCTCAGCATTGGAAATCCGCAGTGCCGGATGATTTTTCCGAAGTTGAATCAACTTCTGAAAATATTCAAACACGTCGATATTATCGTGCTTGCGTGTCCAATCCAGTTGATTGATGGCATCAGGTGATTTATACGAGTTCCCATTTCCGTTTTTCGAGCGGCAAAACTCAACGCCTGCATGTAAAAACGGAACTCCCTGCGAGGTAAGCACCAATGCCCCCGCCAGTTTTACGCGTTTACGCAGTTCTTCATCGGTGGCTTTGGGCAAACTTTGTTTGAGCTTGTCCCAAAGGGTATAATTGTCGTGACACGAAACATAATTGATACATTGATCCGGTTCAGCAGCCCAGGCACTTTTTACAGTTTCGATGTAGCCAAAATTGATTTGCGGATGAAAAACAGCACCGGCAATTCCAAACTTTATCGTTTCCTCCCGCAAAGTAAGCCCACTTACAAATCCTTTCGATTTTTTATCGCCGTGATTTCCTTTTAATCCATCCCTGAAATCGTCGTTAAAGCTGGCAATTCCGGGTAATTGGGGCGTATTTCTTTTTACGGCCCGTTGATCTTCGAACATCGGACTCTGATCGGCAGCCCAGCCTTCTCCGTAAAGAAACAATCCCTTATCTAGTTTCGACATTTCTTTCCGGATCGTTTTCATGGTCTCCAGGTCGAGCACCCCCATCAAGTCGAAACGAAATCCGTCGATGTGGTATTCTTCCACCCAATATTTCAGCGTATCAACAATGTATTTCCTTACCATGTGGCGCTCCGAAGCAATTTCGTTGCCACACCCGGTTGCATTCGAAAAAGAACCATCGGGCTTTTGGCGGTAAAAATAGCCGGGTACCATCTGGTTAAACACCGACTCTTTGGTAAAATACGTATGATTGAACACCACATCCAGAATAACACCAATTCCCTTGTCGTGCAGTGCTTTTACCAGCTTCTTAAACTCCTGAATTCGCTTGGTGCCGTCGTAAGGATCGGTAGCGTACGAACCTTCCAGTGCACTATAATGCAGCGGATCGTAGCCCCAGTTGTATTTTTCAAGCGGCTTTTCCTCATCAACCGTAGCAAAATCGTTTACCGGAAGCAAATGTACATGTGTTATCCCCAGTTCCTGTAAATGATCGATACCTGTTTTAAGCCCCTGAGGAGATTGGGTACCTTCTTCGGTAAATCCCAGAAACTTCCCTTTATTTTCTATTCCCGAATTATCGGCGATAGAAAAATCACGAACATGAGCTTCATAAATAATCGCCTCAGTAAAACTGTGGTATCGTGGTCCGGTATCTTCGACCCAACCTTCCGGATTCGTGGCATTCGGGTTATAAATTTGCCCACGTTGCCCGTTGACCCCCACGCAACGCGCGTACATGCCCGGAACTTCATTCAGCCAGTCGCCGTCGTTAACACGGAAGGTGTAGTATTTCCCTTCGTAATCACCGTTCAACACGGTTGTCCAGGTACCATTTCCTGATTTCTGCAGATGGGTTTTATGAAAAGCTTCTCCCGTTAATCCGTCTTTGTAAAAACGCAGCTCAACCAACTGGGCAGTGGGTGCCCAAATTTTGATCACTGTTTTCTCAGGCGACCAAAAAACTCCCAGATCCTTTCCGTCATAATCCGGGTAAGTTGAAAAATCGATATGGTTGAACTTCCAGTTTCTCATTTAAAATTTAAACGCCGTTTTTCTCAAAAAAACAGCCCGGCTTCCGAGCTTCTTCCCTTTTACGTCTTCCAGATAAATTTTTGCCTTTGGATATTTCTTTAAACGACTGTCGTGTCCGTAAAAACGTAATAATTCAATATCGAGTGTGTGTGTTTTTCCCTTTTCGAGGTAAAGTGGATAAAAATGGTAGTTGTTACTTCCCTTCAGCCTGAATTTTCGCTTCATCCAGAAATTATCGAACACAAGCAGCGGCTGGGCCAAATCGACGTCAGCATTACCGGTGTTTTTCACCGTTAACTTTAATCTGTCGGGGAAATACACTGCACTTTTTTCCAGCGTAATGCTCACCTTTTGCCGGGCAAATAAGGATTTACCTCCACTGTCTTTTGTTTTACGTGAAGATTTGCCGGTAAGGATAAAACCAACAATCAGGGCGACAATCACCAGAAAGATATAAATGAGCTTATCTCCATCGGGACCTACCTCATTCTGAGCGAAGAGACTCGAAGAAAAACCGCAAAACAAGAGTATAACAAGTAGTTTTTTCACCCTTTAAATTTCGCGTAAAAATAAAAGAATTTAGCCCTTCTCCAACTCTTGTCTCCCCGATCAGGCCCAATGCAAATTGAACGTTAACTGTTAGAGAACTATGGCTTTGAAACTCCTTTCAGAATCATCGGAAATTGCACAAGATCATAGTCATTCCCGTAGACCAGGTACTTCTTCTCCCAATCGGGATTGAACTTGTCTTTAAACTGAAATTGCCCTTTAAGATGCTGGAGTGGCTTTAATCTTTCCAGTGCAATTTTCATCGATCTTTCTGCCATGGTTTTGGGATCTTCTATCCCGGCAAATGCGACCAATCCAAGGTTTACGTGCGTTACATTTTTGCTTTTGAAGTATGCAAACATTTCAGTCAACAGAAAATAAATGATCCCTGTTGGAGCATCGTCGGTAATCCGAATCAAATCGTAGGTTCCTTCTCCTTTTACAAAATCGGGGACAAGATTCAGAAACGCAACCACCTTTTCTTCCGGGTTCTCGATGGTCATCACCGTTGTCTTTTTAATTAACTCGGGAAGAAACATTCCCTGCGAAAAAACCATTTCGTGTTTACCCGGCTTGTTCAGCCACGCATCCGACACCTGCTGCAGCTTCTGAATCACACCGTCTTTGACTTCCGGCTCGTACACATGAAAAGTATATCCTGCATTTTTAGCTTTGTTGATTGCATTTCGAAGCGGGTGCATCTTAGAGCCGCTCAACGAAAAAATTTCCAGGTTGAGAATAGCTTCCTGCCCGATAAACAGCACGTTCTTTTTTAGCTGACGAAAAACACCAATGGAAGATTCCGGTACACGATAATAAAAAGTTTTCAGTCCATTCCCGTAACAATAACGCTCAAATTCCTGAAGCAGTGGCAATGCCGCTTCCTCGTTGGCACAAACCGGTAACTCAAGAACAACAGCGTAACTTCCCTGAATTTTATATGCCAGAAAACCATTTTCATTAAAATAAAAAAGCTTGTCGGGGTAATATTTGAAATAATCGAGCGCCGACTTTCCATAATCCTGCACGAGCAAACGTGCGTGGTTAATGTCATTTTCCTGATCAATACTGTCGGTAACAAAAATAGGGCGCAAAGAAAGCACGATAGCCGAAATCAGCAACCCGCCGCTAAAAAGATGGACCAGCAAAATGAAATGCTGTCCGAAGTTCGATTGAGGCAAATAACCCGAATCATCAAAAAGAAAAATCAAACGAAAAGATGCTTTTACCGATTCAATAAAATTATAGTCAACTCCCATGTGCATCTTCTCCAAAAAATACGTTCCACCCACTGCACCTGCTACCACGGCGGCAAAAGCGGCCAGCCATATTTTCCACCAGTTTTGAAGGAAAAATGGCAACGATCGCACATTGTACAAGCGGTAAGTGTATAACAGGCTGGCAATGGCAAACAGCGAAACGAGCGCCTCCTCATAATCAATTCCTTTTGCAAGATGACCAATCGCGGAAAGCGTTAACAACAACAGCGAGATCCGCCAGGCGCGTTTCACCCCTTTCAGAAGATAAACAGAAAGGGCAATTAAGAGCAAGCCGATAAAAAACACCGTGAAGTTTGAAATGGAAACCGCCAGCTTTGGAAGCAGTTTTTCAAGAATTACGATTCGTTCGGGCAAGGTTGGAGAAATGGCAGAAATAATGTTGATCAGCCCTGCAATAAAAATGATAAACACCGGAATAACGCGCAGCAGAATATTCTTTCGCGAGAAAAGAAAACTGCCCAATCCGGCGATTAAAGGCAGCCAAAATTCAAAGAACCGGAATACCAAAGTGATGGCGGCAGCCTGCGGAGCGGCTATTCCACTTTGAATAAAGACATAGGTCATGGACACTTCGATCGCGCCGATTCCCCGTAAAAAGGGCGACACAATCAGCAACATCACCATTACAATGTAAGCCATGAAAGCCGTAAACAAAGTAGGGTGAAAACCCAGCGCCAGCATGGAAATATACACGTGACTTACACCAACCAGCTCGATTAATACTGAAATCAGTAAAGCAAAAATAAAAGCCCGGTTATGAAGATTGGTGGAGAAAATACTTTCGAGCGTTAACAGAGTTTGAGGATTGAACCGCTGCACAAGCCTGTATACCCAACGACGTTTCGCAAACGACCAGACAATAAATAAAATCAGCCCGATCAGAACAATTAAAATGATGAAGGGAACCAATTCAACTGATGAAAGTTTGTTACGTAAAAGCAACATCAACAGAAGTGGAAAAGCCACAACTGCCACCGATAGAAACCCACAGAGCCCATAAATGTATGAGCCATAATGAATATCGGAATTACTGACTCCTTTGCCCGACAGCGGTTTCGTAAAAAACACCAGCGACGAAACTCCCCCGGCCGGCAGAAAAATACTGATCAGATTTCGTTTCAGGAACAGTGGCAAGGTGTCGCCTATTGTAATTTTTACACCCGCCGCACTGAAACTAAAAACATACATAAAAGCCTGGAGCAGAATATACAAAACAGTAACAAGCAAACCCAAAATAATGTAAAAAGAGTTGACGTTTTGCAGCGTTGACCGGATTTGGGCAATCTCAAGGTGTTCATTTTTGATGAAATAAATGCTCATCAAAATCATGAGTACAGCCAGCATAATCTGCCAAACCGGCCTGCTGCTTTTTCGGTTTTTAAATATTCTGATCATAATCACGAATTTTAAACCAACACCGGCACTCTGAAAAACCTTTTGTGCTTACGCAGTCATCTATTCGCGCAAAGCTTCCACTTCGTCAACTGTTTTGGGCTTTGGTTTCCCAAGTAATTTAGCCCCGTTTTCGGTCATTACAAAGTCCTCTTCGTTACGAATACCACCAAAATTACGATAAGTTTTCACCTTGTCCCAATTAATAAATTCGTTGAATTTGCCCTGCCCGCTCCAAAGATCGATCAGTTCGGGAATAAAGTAAATCCCCGGCTCGATGGTAAATACATGTCCGGCCTGCAAAGGCTTTGCGAGCCTCAACGATTTCAATCCAAACAAAGTACTCTTGGGCTGACCGTCGTAACCCACCCAAACTTCACCCAGATCTTCCATATCGTGCACATCAAGGCCCATCATATGACCGGTTCCGCAGGGGAAAAACAAGGCGTGAGCGCCGGCTTCCACTGCATCGGCGGTATTTCCTTTTGTAAACCCTATTGCTTTCATCCCATCAAAAATGGCAGAACACGCAGCAATATGCGCATCCCTGAAAGCTTTTTGGTAGCCCAGCGCATCAATGGCTGCCTGATGAGCGGTCAAAGTAATTTCGTAAATTTCTTTTTGCTCTGAAGTAAATTTTCTACTCACGGGAAAAGTGCTCGACAGGTCTCCGGCATAAAATAGTTCATTTTCGTAGCCGGCATCCACCAGAAACAGGTCGCCTTCTTTGATTATGTTTCCATGGTAATGGTTGTGCAACGTTTGTCCGTTAATGGTAGCAATAATCGGGAAAGAAATGCTTCCACCGGCAGCAAGCGCTACTTTATGAATCTCGGCTGCAACTTCCGCTTCGCTCATACCGGGTTGAGCAAATTTCATGGCAGCAACATGCATATCAACCGAAACATCTACCGCCCTGTTGATTTGTTCCAGCTCCTCAGCTGTTTTTATTTCGCGCTGACTGACCACCGCCTTCACCAATTCGAGTGAATATTTCGCTACCACATCTTTTGGCTGAACACCTGCCAGTTCCAGAAGTTTAATCTTGTTCTCGGGCCGGTACAAAGGCAAAAAATGAAGCGCTTGCCCTGATTTTTTTGATTTGCTTACAACATCTTCCAGCTGAGACAGAGGTTTAACAGAACTTACTCCGCATTTCGCTGCCCGATCAGCGATCGTAGGTTGTGGGCCCATCCAGACAATGTCGTCGATGGTATAATCATTTCCAAAAATAGTTTCGGTATCATTATCCACATCAATTACCGCCGCAAGGCCGGGGTGACTACTCCCGAAATAGTAAAGAAAGGTACTGTCCTGCCTGTAATGGTAGGTATTATCAGTATAATTCATCGATGATTCATCGTTTCCAAAGAAAAGAATCAGACCTTTTCCTACTTTCGCTTTGAGCGTTTTTCTGCGTTCTATGTAAGTAGATTTTCCAAACATCTCATTTAGGTTTTTAAAGTTTACCGGTAGCTTTCATCCATGCCTGCACGCCACCAACAACGGGTAACGAAACTGTAGTTCCATCCAAATCAACGGTCAATTTTGTACCTGGCTTGGGATGCAACGTGAAATCCTTATCGCTCGAAAAAATCATCAGCCCAATTTGCTGACCCGCCGGAATCACCTGGTCGTCAGGTTGTAGTTCAAATGTCATTTCATAAAACTTACCGGGTTTAAGGGGTTCGCTTTCCCGCAACGACTTATAATTCTGCAGGTCGGCCCAGCCACGGGTAATCAGATTATCGGTGATTTTTGCGTCGCTCCTGTCGTTCCAGGGCAATGACACCAGGTAAACAGAAAGATTCACCGCAGGTTTACTGCTGGCCGCCTTTATCGTAAAAACCGTTTTGCCGGAAAGATGCACATCCTCTTTCAAAACAGGTGTTACGTAAATTAAACGATGATCGGTGTTCTCTGCTTTTGCCAGTGCTTCTGCAGAAAAAGAATAATTGTCAACCAGGGTCTCTATTCCCTGCAATGTTGGTTTGGCAACCGTCAGACTTCCCTTTTCAGGTGCTCCTTTTGTAAGATATAGTTTTACCAGCGAGGCATCGGGATTGGGGTAATCGGGATACGGTGTTGGATTTCCCTGCTCGTCGTTTTCTCGCACAATCCATGCTTTGGGATCGTTCTCTACCCCGTTTTCAACATCAAACAAATAACGGGTAAACCAGCGGTTCATCATCGATACGGGTGGCGGTCCGCCATGCCCGTTCTGATGGTAATAAATCTGCACCGGAAGTCCTTTTGCTTTGGCCGCTTCATAAATACGCAGACTGTGTTCGGGCACAACATTCCAGTCGTTAAACCCGTGCGACATCAGCAAGGCGGCTTTCATTTTATCCATTTTATTGAGATAGTCGCGCCCTGCCCAGAAATCGTTATAATCGCCGGTAATTCGGTCTTGTCCGTTTTTCATTTCGGTATCGCGTACGGTTTTCCGGGCATATTCGCGTTTCGATTCATCACCACTGTGAATAAAATCGAACAAAACGTCGATGTCTTCTCCGAGATAGCCACCCGGCGAACGCACCAGTCCGTTGGAACGATAGTAATGATAATAAGAAGTATTTGGTGCTACCGGAATTATCGCCTCCAAACCTTCGACACCAGTTGTTGCCGCAGCCAAGGGAAGTGTTCCGTTGTACGAAGTTCCTGTCATTCCTACTTTCCCGGTCGACCAGTAAGCTTTCACTTCTTCGTTTCCGGTTCGTGTTGTATAACCTTTTGCCCGGCCGCAAAGCCAGTCGATCACCGCTTTGGGAGCCAGCGATTCGTTGTCTCCGCCAACGGTTGGCACTCCGTCCGACAAACCTGTTCCGGGAGATGACGAATGCACCACAATGTAGCCACGCGGCACCCAGGTACTGACATGTCCTTTTGAAATGATCGGCCTTACTCCTGTTCGTTTTATTTCGGCTGGGTGTGTATGAGGTGTTGGTTCTTCACCCAATTCCTGGTTAACATCCCAAAAATAGGATGGATCGTTTCCGGCGGTGCCGGCAAAATACGGGCTTGAATTATATACCACAGGCAATCTCAGCCCCTCGGTTTCGGTTTCCCGCTGGCGCGTAACATCTACATGCATCCGGTCCAAATGCCCGTCACCATCGCTGTCGAACCCGGTTTCTACCCACAAATCTTCCCTGATCCAGCGATCCGGGTCTTCAAAAGCTTTAACAATTTGCGCCTCACCGTCTTTAAACCAGGGCCTGGCTTCCTGAGCATATAGTGGCATGATGAAAACCCCCTGCAAAATAAATGCAGCCGTGAAACCTAAAACTGTTTTGTCAAAAAATCGACCATTCATTTTATCAGATGTTTAGTGTTTTCTTATGTTGAATTTCGTGATCCTTAAAAATCTGTCGTAACGGTTACGACAGATTTGAATGAAAACCTTAAAGATAATTACACATCGATCGCTTTTAAGCAGTACACGGGTTAATTGTTAATTTTTTGTGATGTATTTAGGTGATCTGTATCACATTGATCAATAAAAAGATATTTTGGTATTTATTTTAGTGCACGCTAAAAACATTATACGATGAAACAAATTATTTGTCCGATTTCCAATGAAAAGATTAATGAACAGATAACCCGGCTCAATGCGATTATAGGAATTGTGCTGGTTACAGCTGGGTTTGCATTTCAAATGCCGGCAATTCTTTTCTTTCTGGCAGCCGATTTTTTTGTTCGTGCATTCACCAAAGCAAAACACAGCCCCATAAGCTATATAAGCCACTGGTTAACCAACACCTTGAATCTTGGTGGCAAAGCTGTTGACAAGGCCCCCAAAATTTTTGCGGCCCGGCTAGGCTTTCTGATATTGTTGATAATGGCAATTCTGTTTGTCAGCGGATTTCATTTGGCTGCTTTGTTCGTTGGGGGCATTTTTATGTTTTTTGCCACACTCGAATTTGCACTCGCTATTTGTGTGGGTTGCATTATTTATACTTACCTGATCGTACCCTTCATTAAGTAATATTTATTACGACTAAACATTCCTGGGGTGTATCATTTGATGCGCCCCATTTTTTATTTAAGCATTTTACGGCCGTAGTTACCTGTTTCTTCTCCCGTAATCTTCAGGTAATAGAAAACCGTAGAGTCAGGAACTACAACCGGCATATTCCAGTTGCCGGTTCCAGGTTTTGCCACGGGCATATTCCATGGATTGTTACTGGTTCCTTTTTCTTCCGACACATGGAGCTGCATCATTGCCAGTTTCGGCTGTTCCTTCATTCTTCCGTACCCCAGCAAATAAGGATCTCTCCACTCGTCAAGTGTCAAAGAGTCGAGTTTCAGGCTTACAGGTATTTCAGCAGAAGTGGTTTTGAAATTGTGCAAAAATCCGGAGAATTCAAGCTTGGGAAGCGGTTGTAATGTTTTTGAATCCTGACAAACTCCGGTTAGCGACAAGCTTAGGAAAAGAAAAAGAGTTAATAGTTTCATGACTTTCAATTGTTTACCAACTAAAAATAAATAATGCGCTGCACACGAACTAATGAATCCAGCTTTTTAACATTTCCTGAACTGCATCTTTTCTTCGCCTTGAAATATTGGCACGATCGCCGTTGGAAAGTTCGAGTGTTCCGCCATCGGTTTTTAAGTAGGCTGAAACGTGATGTAGATTCACCAAATGTGATTTGTGGGTCCGGATAAACGAATATTCGTTTAAAAGTTCTTCAAACTCGACCAGCGTTTTCGCCACCAGTAAACGCCTTTTGTCTTCCAGACAGATGTGCGTATAGTTCCCGTCTCCTTTGCAATGAATGATCTTTCGGACTTCGATAAATTCAATTCTGTCGCCTGTTGGTAAGCCTATCCGTGGATTTTCTGGCTGCTGAATGTTGCGCGCCAATTCGTTGACACGTTGATTTTCCTGTTTCTGCAAAACCCGATGTGAAACCCGGTTAACAGCTTCTACCAAATCGTTGTAATTAATGGGTTTCAGGATGTAATCGGCAGCCGAAAAACGAATTGCTTTGATGGCGTAATTATCAAAAGCGGTTACAAAAATCACTTCAAAGCGGGCGTGGCCAAGCGTTTCCAAAAGCCGGAAGCCATTTTCTTTGGGCATTTCAATATCCAGAAAAACCAAATCAGGATCGTGCTTTTCAATCAACAAAACAGCAGCGGCCACCGAATTTGCTTCTCCCAGCACCAACACTTCGGGGCAATATTCCCGCAGCAATCCGGCGAGGTTTTCACGCCCGTGTTTTTCGTCGTCAACTATAATGGATTTGATTTTCATACTACTATTCTTTATTTCACGCAAAGGGCACTAAGCCAATCGCCAAGTTAGCAAAGATTTCTGCAGGCTTGGTGCTTCTTCTTTTCTTTGCGTGGAAGATCTAATTTTCTTCCGGAATAATAATCTCAACACGCGTTCCTTGCTGTAAATCAATGGTTTCAATCGAATATTTCTCGCCTTGCTTTTCTTTTAGGAGTTGCAGGCGTTCGGTAATGAGTTTTGTTCCTTTTCCGTTTTTGGTTTTCGACAGTTCTTTGGCGGCTTCCCGACCCACTCCGTTGTCTTCGATTACAATTCTTATTTCCGAGCTCTTTCGTTTCACGCTAATTCTTAACTGTCTGTTGGCTGTTTTATTTTGCAGGCCATGAACAATAGCATTTTCCACAAAAGGCTGCAACAACATGGAAGGCACCAGCGTGTTGTGCACATCTATTTCCAAATCTATTTCCATCGAATAGTCAAAATCGAAACGTAATTTTTCGAGCTTCAGGTATTGCTCTGTCATTTCGAGTTCTTCGGCCAGCGACACTTCTTCCTTTTCCGAATTATTCAGCACTTTCCGGATCAAACCGGCAAAATCAGACAAATACAAATGGGCCTCGCGGCCCATATTTTTCTGAACGAGGTTTTGTACCGAATTTAAACTGTTAAACAAAAAGTGCGGATTCATTTGCGAACGGATGGCCGTTAGCTCCAGCTCGCGCAAGCGCCGTTCGCGTTGCTCCTTTCGAAACTGTTGCTGAACGCGCCATTTCCAAACCAACAAAACCGAAACGACCAACACCAGCAAAGCGACCAGAACAATGATCACGGTTATCAGCGCCGACTTATTGATTGTTTTCTCCTTCGGTTGCACTAAATATTGTTTCATCAAATTTGTTGCCTCCAAAGGGTTTTTGGCATTTCCTATGTGTTCCCCCTCTTTATTGTAAAGGATGAAATTCTTCCAATCCGAAGGAAATATGTCTGATAACCGAATAGTGTCATTCATCAACAGCAACTGGTGCGCTTTCGGTTCAGCCCGGCTCAGGAAATCTTTCCACACATTAAGATTGCTGCCTTCCACAATGTAAACATAGTTGATGTCGGGATTTTCTTTCGAAAGGTCGTCGAAATAGTAGCGTTCGCCGGCCCAGTCTGAACTTACGTAAAAGATGGTTGGTTTTTCACCGAAGTAATCTTTCATGACGACTTCTTTCCCGTCGGGCATTGTAAGCCTCACATCGGGGACATAGTTTTCGTCCTTCCATTTTCCCTGGTTTGATACAAACCCGGATATTTCCCGGACAAAGTCCTTGTCGTTACAATATCGGAGCATGTCATCGAGGTATTCGTCCGCTTCTTCCCGTTCGCTATCGTCCCCATTCGATTCAAGGATTTGTCCTCTTTTCTCCTGAATAAGTATATCGCCTGCCACACTGTACAATGGCGGCCCGGCAAGTGTTAATTTTGCCAATTCTATCCTCGAACGAGGATCACCAAAATAGTAAGTTGAGATAAACTCATTGTAATCAACATCCCACAAAATATTGCTGGGGACAACCTTACTGCTTGCCTCCATATTTCTCGTAAAATAAGAAATTGCTGCTTGTCGCGAAAAAATTCCAAAAGAATTATAATCCAGGTTAATATTAAACTGATCGATGTATTGTATTAAATAATATGCATCAATCTCGTCAGGCTTGGTATCTCCTCTCCATACCCTTTCAACATCAAAAGAATTAAATTGACTTAACAGTTGATTTGCCCCGCAATACAACTGGTTTTGTAACTCTTTTTTTATAAAACGAAATACACTAGCGGGCATATCGTTCCTGTATTTATTGCAAATTTCGGGAAATGCTTTGCTTGCTTTTTCAAATTCGGCATATTTCGTGCCCCGGTTGAGGTAAGAATAAGAGTTAATGTCATCATCGAAAACAGGATGGGCTTTGCGATATTCATAAATCATTTGCCCGGTTTTGGCCAAAGGGCCTGTAAAAGTAATATCCCAGGGAAAGGCATCGCCTTTCGCATCAAGGTGTACTTCGTTGCCTGGTTCGGCATATATTACCAGGGTTGGCAAATCTCTCAGGTTCGCATTGTAGCCAAACCGGAGAAATATAAGCTGAGGCTGCTCCAACTCTTCTTCAATTTTAAACGAGTTATCTTCGCCAAGGTCATAGACTTTTTGACTCATGCTTACGCCGTATGGCTTCTGCAATGTTGATAAGATTACCCTCTTACCCAGCACTTTCTCCACTTTGCCTGAAATGGTGAAAGTATTGTTCCCTATTTCCTTTACCGAAGCCAAAGAAAGATACGTTTCCTTGTTCGACAGGTTTTGATATTTGCTTCGAACGAGGGCAACATTGTATCTAAGCTCGTTTAACTCAATCCGGTTGTACTGAACCAACTGATTTCTGTCCTTATCGATTTCTATTGTCAGAGAATTAAGCCCCGCCTCTGGTTTGTTTGCCGAGCAGGTAATTAATTCTGCCTCCTCCTTTTTTTGCTGTACGGTTAAGTATGCGACCGGGTCAGTTTCATTTTTGCCCGGTATCGGCACCCTGTAAATTGACTGTACCAACTTTGTTATCAGCGGTATTCCTTTTTCGTTAAATTCTTCAGCGAAATAATCCACGTCTTTCTCTGAAAAGCCTTTGTCCCTAAGAATTTTTCGAACTTCCAATAAAAGGCCGACACGGTCAAGCAAAGTAATCCGACTGGTTTCGGAGTTGATGCTGTACTTTGGGTTAACAAGGCATAATAAACTCTCGTAATACTGCCTGTTCCGCTGAGAACCTTTTCCACCCCAGAATGTCGGGTATTTAAAATCCCTAATCGCCATGGGTCGGTTATTGGGTTTTACTTCCCTGTTTTTCTCAACCGAAACCCGGAGGAAAGGCTTCTCGCCCGGCTCAAAGTTGCTGTACTGAATTTTGATCGTTTTCTCCTTGTCGTAGGGCCTGTATCTTGAATCATCATTCAATAGGATGTATTCCGACTCGGTGTATTCGTAAATATATTCCTTTCCTAACTGGGGCAAAAGTAAAAGGGTGTCGGTTTGAGCGAAGCCGAAAAAAGGGAGTAGAGTTAACAGGAATAGAATAATTGGTTTCATAGCCGTGGTATTTGGATTTACCCAAATTTTGCAGGAATTATTGATAAATAAAAGCCCCACTTATTAAACGGCGGACTTTACTTATTTTCCGGCAAAATTTGAGTTACGGGGTAGAAAAAAAACCGGCTACTTCTGAAGCTTTTCGCGAACCAGTTCGGTAATATCCTGGGCATCGGCAGCCATGTAGGCAACAGCGCCGGTGCTAACATCCAAAACGTAGGTAATGCTTTTTTCTTTGGCTACTTCGCTAATGGCAGCGGTTACATCCTGGTAAACCGGCTGAATCAGTTCCATATTTCGCTGACGCAGCATTTGCTGGGCTGTCTGGTTGTAATTCTGGACTTTCTGTGCCAACGCCAGCAGCTCTTCCTGTTTGGTCTTTTTCATCAGTTCGGAATAACCGGCACTCTCCTTTTCAAAAGCGTCCATTTTAGTCTGCTGCTCTGTCAGCATATCAGAATAAATCTGTTCCATGTCTTTGGTTTCCTGATCAAGTACGGCCTGAATACTGTCTAACAGCGGGTGCGTTTGCACCAGCTCCTGCACATTTACGTGTGCTATTTTTAAAGTCGTTTGTGCCTGAACCAGACCTATTCCAAGGGTGATAAACGCAAAAACAAGTAAAATTCGGTTTTTCATCTCATTAAAATTTTCTATTTCGTTCGTATTCAATGGAACTCCCATGATTTTAATTATCCTTTTTTGTGGCTAATCTTCGTCATGGTCGTTTCATATTATTTGATTTTAGTTTTTTCAAATCTCTGATAAATATTACCAGCCTATTTGTAAAAGACGTTAAAAATAGCCCTTCCAGAAGTTAATAATTTAAAAATCAACCACCGCAGGACACAAAAAAAGGGCGAAAATTCCGCCCTCTCTGTATCTTTCAATTGTCTTTTTATTCGCTTGGTCTCACAAAAATTGAATCGTCAATCGTCTCATCAAGTTTAATCTCTTCCATTAACAATGTTTGGGCACCCATTGGTGTACTTACTTCCATTTTGCTGCCCATTTTAATGCCGTTGATGTCTTTGTATTCGCTTACTTTGGTTTCCACATCAACCGATTGCCCCATCGACTCAACCGTAGCTTTTACTTTACTAACCAGGTAAGAATCGGCATCAATAAAATAATCTTTTACCGTACCGTCGGCGTTGGTTAGTTTTATTTTGTAGGCTTCCTTGCCATCAGCATTTACTTTACCGATTAATTCGGCAGAGTGCCCTTTTTTGGCATAATTGTACAACTCTCCTTCCATGTCGGCCTGATTCATGGCCTGCTGCAGCTCCGGCCCTTTCAGCTCGGTTATTCCGGCTCCGGCCATTGGATTTTGTGCCCATCCGGCTTTCCCGTCGTAGGCCTGAATGATCTTTTGCCCCATTACTTCCATTTCGATGCGGAATTTATCGGGCTTTTTCATTTGAATGGTCATGGGCAAATCCATCCCCATCATACTCATTTTTGCTTTCACATAAAATGTTTTTACTGCGGCGATTTTTTCCTGCCCGGTGGCAGCATAGTGTTTTTTCAGTACATCGTCGAGTGATTGCGCTTGTGTGCCAATGAATGCAAACAGCATCAGGGCGGTAACAACAAATATTCGTTTCATTTTTTAACGTTTAAGGTAACTGGATAATAATCTCACTAAATTACAAATATTGGTTGCTTCCGCAATTCTACGTCTAAAAATATATCTCGGCAAGAATGTTTTCGTACGGAACTCCCTTTTCGATCAACAAGTCGCGTACTTCAACCACCATTAACGCTTTTCCGCAGAGATAAAATTTCACATCGGGGAAGCTTTCCAAATTTGTCAGGTAATTAGTCACGCGTCCGGGGAAAACATTACACGACGATTCGCGCGAACAACATCGCACGTAATTTTCACCCATTGCCCACTCGAGTTCATCTTCGAAATAAAACTGATTTAGGTACGACACCCCGTGTAGCAGTTTTTTATTTTTATCGATACCCGAGCGAAACATGCTGTAGAACGGTGCAATTCCGGTACCGGTGGCAATCCACCAGGCCGCTTCGTCGCTCCCGAGAAAACTCCCGTACGGTTCCGACACCCAGATGGTGTCTCCGGGAATTACTGCTGAAAGTTTGGGCGTCAGAAAGCCATCTTCCTTGATATTAAAAAGTACACGAATCTCATCTTCATGATTTCCGCTGCAAATGCTGTAAATACGGGGCGGATGTTCGGAGTCGATTCCGATTTTCACCACCTGACCGGGATGAAAAGTTGTATTCCGCTTAAAAGCGATAAGATGAACACCGGGAGAAATTTCCTGATTATCGGTAATGATCTGCGGGAAAAGCTGCGGTTCTTTTTTTTTGGTACCTGCCATCTGATATGAAATGTTTCATCGCAAAAAACTCTGCCGAAACCAAATTGTTCAACGTCCGGCAGTATTTAGAGTAAATTCTTCAGTGTAAAAGTAACCACCAGGTTTTCGCCAGGCCCCGTGAACATGTTTTTTACGGCATAATAAAGGTTGATTTCTTTGACTCCTGCAATCTGATCGGAGTTGCCACTCAGGCTCAAGGGTGTAACATGATGAGCTTTCAACGTGAGGTAGTCAGGAGCATCCAGTCCCACACCGGGTTGCACCAGTTCGAGCTGATAATCAAGATCGGAATTATTCCTTAGGTACAAGACCTTGTTGGTTCCGTTTGCCAGTCGCAAAGGCGCTTTATCGTATTCGAGCGAGGCAAAAAACAGGGGTTCGAGCAACGCCGATTGCCCCACCAGTGTATTGTCGAAATACGCCAGCGTGCGTTTGCCAAACAACGCTTCCTTGATTCCGCCTTCGGTTCGGCTTTTAGCAAAAACCAATGTCATCGGGCGATGGCCTTCAAAAACCTTCATTGGTCCATGTACATCAGAATTCGCAAAAATGGTTAGCTTTTTCCCTTTGGCCCATTGCTGCGCTTCGGGGTAATATTCGTTGCTGTTGTACACTTCTATTCCGTGCAATAACCCGTTGGCGAGCAAATTCGAATGTTCGGGCCACCAAACTGTTGAATCGGGTTGCTGCGCTTTCCACCCCGGATGATTCCAAATCAGAAAAGCCCCCTGATCGCGCGCTTCCTGCAAGGCATCCAAAACTTCGTCGCGTTCCAAAAGATTGGCATTTTTGATGAACAAGGCGTTCAGATGGCCGGGAGGCATGCTTCGTGTAATCTCGGCGCCGCGAATCAGCAAAATATTTTTTTGCCTGGCAAGCGGGCCTGCAATTTCGTACGAACGGTTATGGTCCGACACAATATCGGTGGAATGCGGACGGTACTCAATATGATCGGTAATGGCGATAGCATCGAGGCCTTCTTCCCAGGCTTCATTTACCCGTTCGGTCGGCCACACGGTTCCATCAGAAAATACGGTATGAATATGAAAATCACACTTCAGTGTTTTATATCCGCTGATATCAGGAATATTGATAATTCTGCGCGATTGCCCGTTTGCCACACAAACGCTGATCACCACAACAAATATCGTCCAGAATTTCTTGTTCCACATGCCTGCTCTCTTTAACTGGTACTAGATTTTGGCTCTAAAGGTCTCCTAATTTCTACAAGATTAAAAGATTTTTGCACTATTTTTTTTTATGAATTGTAAAGCAATAGTTAATTTTAAGAGAAATACCAATTCCTTTTTAATATATTTAAAAAGAGACTTGTTTCTAACCTAATTAATTCAGATTTTTGTAAGACTATTATGGAAAAACTATTTAAACATCCGGTCAATCATAGCCAAGCTGTTGAAGTCAAGAAAAGTGCACAAAAAAAACATATTCTTCGTGCCATTTATTTCAACGGTCCTCTATCGAACTCAGAATTAGCCAAGCAGATTAAATTGAGCACGCCCAAAATAAACAGTTTGCTGCTGGAGCTGATCGAAGACGGTCTGGTAGAAGAACTTGGACGAGGTGATTCGAGTGGCGGCAGACGCCCCAACATTTACGGACTGGTAAAAGACGGATTTTATGTAGTAGGAATTACCATCAATGTTACCCGCACCATCATTTCAATTTTCAACAGCAATAATCAGGAAGTAAGTGGTCCTCACGTCTTCCCGATCAGTATGCAGTCGAACATCGAAATTTTCAGTCAGGTAAACGAAAAACTGGAAGAAGTTTTTCAGCAGAGCAATATTTCGAGGGATAAAATTCTGGTAGCAGGTATTGAACTTCCGGGGCTTATTAACCTTCAGGAGGGAACCAACAAAACGTATTTCCCTGAGGTAAAAAATCTGTTTGCCGAACTGAAAAAGATTTTTGGTATTCCTGTTTTCTTTAACCACGATACCAAATTACGCACTTTTGCTGAGCAGCATTTTGGTCTTGCCAAGAACAAGAAAAACGCATTGATGCTTCAGGTAGACTGGGGTCTGGGTCTTGGGATAATTGTCAACGGCGTATTATACGGCGGAAAATCAGGATTTTCGGGTGAATTTGGTCATGTACCGATTGTACCCGACGGCCCGCTTTGTGTTTGTGGAAAGCAAGGTTGCCTGGAGACCGTGGTTTCGGCGAAAGCCATCGCCCGACAGGCCAGAGAAGCCATTAGAAACGGCAAATCATCACTTATAAACAAACTGGTTGATAACGACTTAGAAAAAATAGACATATTAACAGTAATTCAAGCGGCCGATTCGGGCGACCAATTTGCCATCTCGCTTTTTACAGAAGCTGGCAAGTGGCTCGGACACGGTATTGCATTGCTTATTCAGATATTTAATCCGGAGCAAATTATTTTAAGTGGACAGGTAGCAGTAGCCAGCCGGTTTATACAGGCTCCTATCCAGCAAGCCATTAACACATACAGCAACCGCGACATCAGCAACGACTCTGAAATCATGTTTTCAGAATTGGGAGCAAAGGCTGGTACAATGGGAGCTGCGGCCTATGCTTTGGAGCAAATATCTAAATAAACCAAAAGAAGAACCGGATGTTAATATATCCGTAACTGTGATAGCAGAAAACATATAAAATAAAATGAAACATAATTTTACGAAAGTTGAAGAAGCGTTTCTGAAAGAAACCCAACTTCAAGCAATTACTACTCGTGTTCCCTACATAGCTTCTGATAGTTTCCCAAAACTGGGATTATTGTCATCGTTGAGTTTCCTTGAATGGGTAAGTGAAAACCCTCAGGGAGTTGTCAGTCTTCCGATTGCAAAAACAGCTTCGTTTTTTCAGAATTATACGCACTTCCTGCTCGACAACTGGGATAATCCCAAAGGTGTTAAGATTCGGGAAGAATATGGTTTGGCCGGAGTTGCAAAGCCTGACCTGAGTGGATTGACTTTTGTACAAATGGGCGAATTCTTCCCCATCGATCCAAAACAACACAACAGTTTGTACAACTACGCTGTTGAACATTACATTAAAGGTTTTGGTTTCGATGCCGAAAAGGCATTGCTGATCAATTCGGAAGATATTGAACTGGCAGAAGGCAAACATTTCAGCGAAGTTTTCCCTGATTTCAAAATCGACCTTACGCTGCGCTACCGCGAAGCAAAAACGCACATGGAGCAGCTGCAAAAACGTTCGATTTTTAAAATTGATAACTGGTGTCGCGCCTACGAAACCAAAATCAGGGAAAAAGGTGGAATCGGATTTTTCATGAGTGGCATTGGCCCCGATGGTCATATTGCTTTCAATACCCGTGGTACCGATCATTTCTCAGCTACCCGACTTACTGAAACCAACTTCGAAACACAGGCCGTTACTGCGGTTGATTTGGGAGGTATTGAGGTTTCAAGAAACCGACTGGTAATTACCATTGGTTTGGGAACATTAACTTACAATGCTAAAAACAAAGCAATTATATACGCTGCAGGAGAAGCGATTGCCGATGTGATCAAACATTCGATCGAAAGCGAACCAAGCATTTGTTACCCGGCAACATCGTTGCAAGGACTCGAAAATGCACGCTTTTACCTGACCGATGGCGCCGCGGTAAAACTCGATGATGCAATCGACTGCTACTTCAAGTGTTCGCCCTGGAACCACCAGAAAACAGAGCGTGCGGTTATCGATCTGTGCAAAAAGATCAACAAGTTTGGCCCGAAACTCGAACTGGCCGATCTGAAAGCCGACAAATACTGTAGCATGATTCCAGGCCTGAACGAAAATACGGTTCAGTCGGTAATCGATTCCATCCTGGCCAAACTTCAAAAGGGAATGGAACACCAGAAAAACCAGGTGTATTACCATACCGGTCCTCACCACGACGACATTATGCTTGGCATTATGCCCATCACTAACCGTCAGTCGCGCGAAGCCAGCAACGAATTGCACTTCTCTGTAATGACATCAGGGTATTCTGCCGTTACCAATACTTTCCTGAACGATGTGCTGCTGGATACATTGGAACTGATGAATCACGGAAAAATCGAAATGATCAATTTCCCTGATTTCTTTGAAAAAGGGTACAAGTACAAATGGGACAAAGATATTTATCACTACCTCGATAACATCGCAGCTCAGGATGCCGAAGAAAAACGCCGCGGTGTTTGCCACCGGGTGGTAAGAGCGCTGGTTTCTCTCTGGGATATCAAGAATGAAGCGCAATTACGCGAAGTGATTGATGAAATCCTTACGGTACTGAAAAACAGTTACGACGGAGGTAAAAACCCTCCAAAAATTGGAAAACTCAAAGGAATGATCCGTGAGTTTGAAGAAGAACTGGTTTGGGCGCATTACGGAACAATGGTGAAAAACGTTCACCACCTTCACCTTGGTTTCTATTCGGGAGAATCTTCGTTCGAAAACGATGTGCTGCCTATTCTTAACGATTTCAGAAAATACAAACCAACGGTTATCAGCCTTGCCATGGATCCGCAGGGAAGCGGCCCCGACACGCACTACAAAGTATTGCAGGCCGTTAGTAAAGCAGTGGCCGAGTGGAGCAAGGAAGAAGACCTCAGCCAGCTGCGCATTGTAGGTTACCGCAACGTTTGGTTCAGATATAATCCATGGGATGTGGAAGTGCTTGTTCCGGTATCGCTGAATTCACTGGCAACGCTCGATCAGTCGTTCTCTGAATGCTATATCACCCAGGTAAACGCATCGTTCCCAAGTTACCAGCTCGATGGTAAATTTAGTGATGTAACACGCAAAGTATGGTTCGAACAACACAAACAAATTGAGTTGTTACTGGGTAAAAACTTCTTCTACGAAAACGAATCACCACTGCTTAGAGCAACTCACGGAATGATTTATTACCGCGAGCTGACCGTACAGGAATTCCTGGACGCATCAGAAAAGCTGGGAAAAGTAATGGAGGATTTGGGATAAGATTAATTTGAATACTTTTGACATTTCTCCCGTACAAACGGGAGAGTGTCTAAAAATCAAAAATCATATAAAATGAAACTTATTATTCATAACAATTACGACGAACTCAGTGCCTGGGCAGCCAACCATATTGCCACCCGCATCAACGAATTTCATCCAACACCTGAAAAACCGTTTGTTATGGGTTTACCAACCGGTTCGTCGCCTCTTGGAACTTATAAAGCTTTGATCGACCTGTACAAAGCAGGAAGGGTATCGTTTGCCAACGTAGTTACGTTCAACATGGACGAATACGTTAACATTGCTGAAGACCACCCCGAAAGCTACCACAGCTTCATGTTCACCAATTTCTTTGATCACATCGACATCAAAAAGGAAAACATCCATATTTTGAATGGCAATGCAAGTGATCTGGACAAAGAATGCGCAGATTACGAAGAAAAAATCAAAGCTTTCGGAGGAATCGAATTGTTTATGGGCGGAATGGGAGCCGACGGCCACCTGGCCTTTAACGTACCCGGTTCATCGCTGCAGTCGCGCACCCGACTGGTTAACCTGAACTACGACACCATAGTTGCCAATTCGCGTTTCTTTGACAACGACCTCACACTGGTGCCAAAACAAGCCCTAACAGTGGGTGTACAAACCGTTTTGGATGCCAACGAAGTGCTGATTATTGTTAACGGATACAAGAAAGCAAGAGCATTGCAGAATGTAGTTGAAAACGGCATGAATCACATGTGGACACTTTCGGCTTTGCAGGCTCACCCAAACGGGGTTATTGTTTGCGACGAAGAAGCTACCATGGAATTGAAAGTCGGAACGGTTAAATACTTTAAGGAAGCTTATTAATATCATAATCGTAAAAAATAAAACTGCCCGTGCTTAATCGCCGGGCAGTTTTTGTTTATGGTAATCTCAATTTAATTTGCAGACTTAACAAACGCAGAAAACACGTTATTCCGGAAAATCAGGATTTATCAAACTAAGAATCTATTTTTCTGATCGGCTTTACCACAACCTCTGAATTGCAAGACGGGCAAGTATACACTTCGCATCCGGTGCAGGCAAAACAGTTACTGCAAACACGATCCACCTCAAGGTTCGAAAATTCAAAACCACAGTTCTTGCACTGATAAAACTTTTCCTTTTTTTGACCCAACATTACAACAATGCCTTAACTCCCCGAAGCACACCAAACATTACAACCAATGTGAAGATAATTGCTGCTCCCGACGGGATATCCAGAAAATAGGAGATAAACAATCCGATCATCGTCCCCAAAAAGGCAAATACCGACGACAAAACAATCAGTCTCTTAAAATCTTTGGTGAAAAGATTAGCCGAGGCTTGCGGAATAGTCAGCAACGATAAAATAAGAATAATTCCCACCACCCTGATGTTTAACACCACCGTTAGAGCAATCAACGTCATGATGAGATAATTAAACAAATTCACCGGCAATCCTGCTGTCCGGGCATATTCCTCGTCGAAGGCAATGTAAAGAATCTGTCGTAAAAAGAGAGTGAAGAACGAAACAATCACCACATTGAGCATAAACATCCACCAAAGCTCGGAGCTGGTAACGGTAAGAATATTTCCGAAAAGATAGCTCATCAGGTTGGGCGTGTAACCGGGAGTCATAAACACAAAAATGATCCCAAGCGCCATGCCGAGCGACCACCAGATGGCGATCGACGAATCTTCACGTATTTCGGCAATTTTGGTAAATACCTGGATTCCCATGGCTGCCAGTACAGCAAACAGCACCGCTCCCAGTAAAGGATTAAAGCCCAGTAAAAAAGCAAGGCCGATTCCTCCAAACGAAGCATGAGTGATACCGCCGCTGATAAAAACAATCCGGCGTGCGACAATATAACTCCCGATAATGCCACAGGAGATACTCGCAAAAACAGTTGCCAGAAATGCCTTCTGAAAGAAATCGTAATTAAATAGTTCGATTATAGCGTTCATATTCAATGCTGATGATACTTTAATACTGTGTGAGGAATTTCGCCATGTGTAATCACCTGAATCGGGCAATTGTACCCCTCCAGTTGCTCCTGGGTAATGATGTTACTCGGATGATAGTGAAGCGAATTATTGACACAGGCAATCGTTTTCACATAACTCGAAATTGTACCTACATCGTGCGAAACCAGGATAATAGCAATTTCTTTGTTCAGCGCCCGAAGTTTCTCGTACAACTCTCCTTCAAAACGGTTATCCACAAAGGTATCCGGTTCATCCAGAATCAGAAGTTTGGGGTCGCTCAGTAAGGCCCGGCACAGAAAAACACGCTGCATTTGACCGCCCGAAAGTTCACCGATGGCTTTGTGGCGAATGTCCAGGATTCCCATTTCGGCGAGAAGCGCTTCCGCTTTCTTCCGCTCTTCTGCTTTTGGACGGTTATTACCCGTCATTATCGAGCCCGAGAGCACGACATCGAACACGGTAATCGGGAATTTTTTATCGATGTGCCGTACCTGTGGCAAATAGCCAATCGGCTTCTTGCGCCCCTGCAAATCGTACCCAAACTTTATTTTCCCTTTCATTGGTTTAACCAGGCCCAAAATTGCTTTTAGCAAAGTTGTTTTCCCTCCGCCATTGGGTCCGATTACTCCCAGAAAATCGCATTCGTTTACTTCCAGGCTAACGTTTTCCAATACCGGAACCTTGTCGTACCCGCAGGTAAGATTTTCTATTTTAACGAGTGGCTCCATTAAAAATTCTGTATTAGAATGTCTGTCATCGACCTCAGGTTTTCGGCCCATTCCGGATTCAACGGCCAAACCTCTATAACTTTTCCTGTGATCTCCTCGGCAAACACCCGCGCATGATCGCGATCGAACTCACTTTGAATATAAATAACCCGGATATCGTTCTCGTTAGCCATGTCGACTATTTCTTTCATATGCTGCGGTGTTGGCTCTTTTCCGCCCGTTTCGAGGGAATACTGGTCGAGACCATATTCGCGGGCGTAGTAAGCAAGGCTGGGATGAAAGACAATAAATTTCCTGCCCTTGTAGGGTTCCAGTTTGCTTTTAAGTTCCGCATCCAGCTGATCACACTCCTCTACAAACTTTTGATAGTTGGCTTCGTACTCATCTGCTTTCTCCGGATTAAGCTTTGACACTTCATCCAGAATTACTTTTGCCATTTGCTTAACCATTGCCGGAGACAACCACACATGTGGATCAACACCGTCAATATGAACATGATCACCGTGTTGTTCCATCTGATCAGCAATTAAATCGAGCCCTTCCGCTATATTAATTACTTTCATGTCGGAGTTGGTCTGCGCAATTTTGTCTTTCCACGAATGTTCAAAAGCGATATAACCAATGCGAAACCAAACGGCCGACTGCGAAATATCTTTTAACTGCGAGGGCAAAAGCGTGTAGGTTGCCGGACTCGCTCCCGGAGGAATCAACACATTCACGGGAAAATCATCGCCAACAATTTTTTGAACAAATGTTTTTTGCGGTAATATGCTTACCGTTATCACCTTTGCTTTTTCCTGCTTCCCTGACCCACAAGACGCCACAACAAACGCCATGGCCAATATGAACAAAATTTTTCTCATCTGTTTTCGTTATTTAATGCTCACAATAGAACAACTTCTTACAAATTTAGTTTTATGTTTTTGATTACAACCGGCTAAAAGAACTAAGTCTTTTTCTTCTTTTCTTTTTTTGGAGGAACCGGGTCATAGCCATGTGTTCCCCAGGGGTGACACCTTGAGATTCTTTTTACGGTAAGCACAAATCCACGGAAGGGACCATGAATTTTAATCGCCTGAACCGCATATTCCGAACAGGTAGGCACGTGTCTGCACGAGGCTGGAGTATACGGAGAAATAGCGTATTTATAAATATAAACCGGCACCAGTAATATCCATCCAAGTAGCTGCAGTATTCTTTTCCCCAGGTTGCGCATAAGCTTCTTTTACCTCCTGCAAATTTATTGAACTTGAACGAACTTCACACAGATAAAGATTAAAGAGCTGAAAATAACCATTTACTTACTGGAATTTCAATAATATTCGATGATTAAGGCCATTGAGGCAGGGAGAATTACATATTATTTTTAAATTTGCTGAGCTGCAGAAAAAGCCTAAAAAATTAAAAATATATTTATGATGAAAAAAGTTGCAATAGGTGTTGATATAGGTGGAACAAACACCGCCATCGGAGTTGTTGATGCGGAAGGTAATGTAATGGTTAAAGATAATATTTCAACCCCTTCACACGGGGATATCGACCGTTACATCGCTGACCTGGCAACAGCCATCAAAGAATTAATTAAATCGGTAAAACTACTGAACGCAGACATTGAAATTTTGGGAATTGGTATAGGTGCACCAAATGGTAATTACTACAGTGGCACTATCGAATATGCTCCAAACCTTTCGTTCCGTGGTATGGTTCCATTTGTGGAATTACTGACCAAACATTTTTCTGAAATGAAAGCCATTGCTCTTACCAACGATGCCAATGCAGCAGCTTTGGGAGAAATGATCTATGGTGGAGCCAAAGGCATGAAAAACTTTGTGATGTTTACCCTTGGAACCGGTGTTGGAAGTGGTATCGTTGTTAACGGTGACCTGGTTTATGGCCACGATGGTTTCGCCGGAGAGTGTGGACACACCACCTTAATTCCGAATGGAAGACTTTGCGGATGTTCTGCTTTGGGACACCTGGAAGCCTATTGCTCTGCACCCGGAATGAAACGTACTGCCTTTGAATTGATGGTTCAATATAATGCCAACGACAGTATGCTTGCTGACAAATCGTTTAAAGAACTGAATGCAAAAATGATTTTCGAAGCAGCTGAAAAAGGAGATAAAATTGCTTTGGAAGTATTTGAAAAAACAGGCGAATGGTTGGGACAAGGCTTGGCCGACACGGTTCACCACCTGAGTCCTGAAGCTGTATTCCTTTTTGGCGGACCAACTGCCGCAGGTGAATACATTTTCAAACCAACAAAAGAGAGCATGGAAAAACACTTGCTCCCGATCTTCAAAAACAAGATTAAAATCCTTCCTTCGAAACTGAAACCTGGCGATGCTGCTATTGTTGGAGCAAGTGCACTGGTTTGGAAAGAACTGGAAAAATAAGATGAATGACTAGTCCTAAATAAGCGTTACAGATTATTGGACTAAGTTAATAGATTCACAGACCGTTTCAAAGCTAGCTTTGAAACGGTCTGTTCTTTTATAGCTTTTAATTTTAATGGTATCTTGTTTGTG
>NZ_JALGYW010000048.1 GCF_023111095.1 Maribellus sp. YY47 | reverse complement strand
GGTGCCTGAAGTCTGTGACCGAGAGGAGCGGCCTAGGGTAAAACCGGTAACTGGGGTTAAGTCGTAACAAGGTAGCCGTACCGGAAGGTGTGGCTGGAACACCTCCTTTCTGGAGCACAGGTTTACAACCTACTCTGTGACGAGATTGACAATTTTGGACCTTGCTTTTTTAAAAATATACTAGAGTTACAAGCGGGGCTAGCCGTCTAACAGCTAAGAGCTCAAAGCTTGCGGCTTTATTGAATAGTCCCGTAGCTCAGCTGGTTAGAGTACTACACTGATAATGTAGGGGTCCCCAGTTCAAGTCTGGGCGGGACTACAAAAACAGCTACTAGTGATTATTCACTGGTCACTAGCAACAGTTAGGAGCCAGGAGTTTGAAGCTAGAAGCCAATTATCGGGGGATTAGCTCAGTTGGCTAGAGCGCTAGATTTGCATTCTAGAGGTCAAGGGTTCGACTCCCTTATTCTCCACAAGAGACAAAAAAGGTCGAAACGTTCAGAAGCGATGATGAACAAGAGATAATGCTGGTGCAGCAGTTAAGGTTCGATTCCTTATTTATCTACGTAAGTAGAACGGTTAATACTGTTCAAGTGCTTTAAAGTTCTTTGGCATGTTGGGAAAAATAAATTGATGATTATTTTATAATAATTATCGAGAGTCAAATCACAAGATAGAGACAACTATTTTTAAACAAGAGATACAATTTTGAATCAATACGAGGATTCTATCCAAAGAAAGTTACTAAGGGCGTACGGAGGATGCCTTGGCTCTCAGAGGCGAAGAAGGACGTGACAAGCTGCGATAAGCTGCGGGGATTGGCAAATACGAATCGATCCGCAGATTTCCGAATGGGGCAACCCATCCATAAAGGATATCCGGGGTAACCTGGAGGCAAACCCGCTGAACTGAAACATCTAAGTAGGCGGAGGAAGAGAAAACAATAGTGATTCCCCGAGTAGTGGCGAGCGAAAAGGGAATAGCCTAAACCAATCTTGTTTCGGCAAGGTTGGGGTTGTAGGGCTGCGATATGAAGACATATTTTGAACTGGAACGGTTTTGGAACAGCCGGCTATAAAGGGTGACAGCCCCGTACAGGTAAGCAATACTATTCTAGCAGTACCCTGAGTAGGGCGGGACACGTGAAATCCTGTCTGAATCTGCCAGGACCATCTGGTAAGGCTAAATACTACTGAGAGACCGATAGTGAACAAGTACCGTGAGGGAAAGGTGAAAAGCACCCCGAACAGGGGAGTGAAATAGTACCTGAAACCGTGCGCTTACAAGCGGTAGGAGCTTCAATTTATTGGAGTGACTGCGTGCCTTTTGCATAATGAGCCTACGAGTTAGTCGTTACTGGCGAGGCTAAGCCTTTAAGAGGCGTACCCGAAGCGAAAGCGAGTCTGAATAGGGCGTAAAGTCAGTAGCGCTAGACGCGAAACCTTGTGATCTACCCATGGCCAGGTTGAAGTGTTGGTAACACAACATGGAGGACCGAACCAGGAGAC
>NZ_JALGYW010000047.1 GCF_023111095.1 Maribellus sp. YY47 | reverse complement strand
TGTAAACCTGTGCTCCAGAAAGGAGGTGTTCCAGCCACACCTTCCGGTACGGCTACCTTGTTACGACTTAACCCCAGTTACCGGTTTTACCCTAGGCCGCTCCTCTCGGTCACAGACTTCAGGCACCCCCAGCTTCCATGGTTTGACGGGCGGTGTGTACAAGGCCCGGGAACGTATTCACCGCGCCATGGCTGATGCGCGATTACTAGCGAATCCAACTTCATGGAGTCGGGTTGCAGACTCCAATCCGAACTGGGATCGGCTTTTGGGATTAGCATCACTTCGCAGTGTAGCTGCCCTTTGTACCGACCATTGTAACACGTGTGTAGCCCTGGACATAAGGGCCGTGCTGATTTGACGTCATCCCCACCTTCCTCTCACCTTACGGTGGCAGTCCCGCTAGAGTCCCCAGCTTGACCTGATGGCAACTAACGGTAGGGGTTGCGCTCGTTATGGGACTTAACCCGACACCTCACGGCACGAGCTGACGACAACCATGCAGCACCTTGTAAATAGCTCCGAAGAGAAAGACTGTTTCCAATCTATGCAATCTACATTTAAGCCCAGGTAAGGTTCCTCGCGTATCATCGAATTAAACCACATGTTCCTCCGCTTGTGCGGGCCCCCGTCAATTCCTTTGAGTTTCAACCTTGCGATCGTACTCCCCAGGTGGATCACTTAATGCTTTCGCTCAGCCGCTTACTGTGTATCGCAAACAGCGAGTGATCATCGTTTACGGCGTGGACTACCAGGGTATCTAATCCTGTTCGCTCCCCACGCTTTCGTGCCTCAGCGTCAATTATGGCTTAGTAAGCTGCCTTCGCAATCGGCGTTCTGTGTCATATCTATGCATTTCACCGCTACACAACACATTCCGCCTACCTCAACCATATTCAAGACTTGCAGTATCAATGGCAGTTCTACCGTTAAGCGGCAGCATTTCACCACTGACTTACAAGCCCACCTGCGCACCCTTTAAACCCAATGAATCCGGATAACGCTTGCATCCTCCGTATTACCGCGGCTGCTGGCACGGAGTTAGCCGATGCTTATTCCTACTCTACCGGCAACACCCTACTCGTAAGGTGGTTTCTTGGAGTAGAAAAGCAGTTTACAACCCATAGGGCCGTCATCCTGCACGCGGGATGGCTGGTTCAGGCTCTCGCCCATTGACCAATATTCCTCACTGCTGCCTCCCGTAGGAGTCTGGACCGTGTCTCAGTTCCAGTGTGGGGGATAATCCTCTCAGAACCCCTAAGGATCGTCGCCTAGGTGAGCCGTTACCTCACCTACTAGCTAATCCTACGCATGCCCATCTTGTACCACCGAAGTTTTAATTGTTAAACCATGCGATTCAACAATGCTATGGGGTATTAATCCACGTTTCCATGGGCTATCCCCCTGTACAAGGCAGGTTGCATACGCGTTACGCACCCGTGCGCCGCTCTCATCACCCGAAGGCGAATCCCGCTCGACTTGCATGTGTTAAGCCTCCCGCTAGCGTTCATCCTGAGCCAGGATCAAACTCTCCGTTGTAAATATAAAAGTTTAAATATCCTTCGCTCCAGGTTTACTTGTCTCTCAGAAATCAACAAAGTTGGTTAAACCTTGCTTTTTTT
>NZ_JALGYW010000045.1 GCF_023111095.1 Maribellus sp. YY47 | reverse complement strand
AAACAAGATACCATTAAAATTAAAAGCTATAAAAGAACAGACCGTTTCAAAGCTAGCTTTGAAACGGTCTGTGAATCTATTAACTTAGTCCAATAATCTGTAACGCTTATTTAGGACTAGTCAAAATTTGATTACAGCAAACTCAATGTAACGGTTAAACCGGCCATAACCACCGAAACCATTGTCATTAATTTGATCAGGATGTTCAATGAAGGGCCAGAAGTATCTTTGAACGGGTCGCCAACGGTATCGCCAACCACACCCGCTTTGTGTGCTTCGCTTCCTTTACCACCATAGTTTCCTTTTTCAATAAATTTTTTGGCATTGTCCCAGGCACCACCGGCGTTGTTCATAAAAACAGCGAGCGTAAACCCAGCGGTCAAACCTCCGGCAAGCAGACCGATAACACCGGCTACTCCCATTGCGGCACCAACAACTACGGGTACTACAATGGCCACTAACGATGGCACCAACATTTCGCGCTGTGCTCCTTTGGTCGAAATCTCCACACATTTGGCATATTCCGGCGTTCCGGTACCTTCCAGGATTCCTTTTATTTCACGGAACTGACGGCGAACTTCATCCACCATCGCTCCGGCCGCTCTGCCAACAGCTTTCATCGTCATTGCACTAAACAGGAAGGCCATCATCGATCCCAGAAAAAGCCCTCCGAGAAACAACGGGTTGAAAAGTGTGATATCGTAAGCAGCCGAAAAATCCTTTACTGAAGCCGCTGATATTTTCACCGCTTTCATTCCATCTTGAACGGCCGGGGCCACATCGTTGTAAAAAACGTATTCACCTTTGGTAATAAAACCTTCCCCTGCTTTGGCAATTTTCCCAAACCACAAACGCACTTCTTCCATGTAAGCCGAAATCAGTGCCATGGCAGTAAGTGCAGCCGAACCAATGGCAAAACCTTTACCTGTAGCAGCAGTTGTATTTCCTAACATATCAAGAGCGTCGGTGCGTTCGCGAACTTCTTTTGGCAATTCCGACATTTCGGCGTTCCCTCCGGCGTTATCCGCAATTGGCCCAAAAGCATCGGTTGCAAGGGTAATTCCCAGGGTAGAGAGCATGCCCACGGCAGCAAATCCAATTCCGTAAACCCCCATTGCAAATTCGTTGGCACCTCCGGCAGCCCAGAAAGCCCCCATAATTCCGAGTACAATGGTTACTACCGGAATCCAGGTTGAACCCATACCTACTGCAATACCATCAATAATGGTTGTGGCTGGTCCCTGCTGAGCCTGTTTCGCTATGCCTTTTGTAGGCGCATATTCGTCTGATGTATAATATTCTGTAGCCTGTCCAATAATAACGCCAGCTGCCAGTCCGATCACAACGGCACCAAATACTCCCCATGTGATCCATCCGGCAAATGCAAGTCCAACCAACGCAACAAGTATTAAAACCGAGCTACCACCTGTTCCGAGCAACAAGGCATTCAGCAGGTTTTTCTGAGTAGCGGATTCTTTTGTCCGAACCATAAAAATACCAACAATTGAAAGGATAATCCCCAGTGCCGCAACGATCATCGGAGCTGTAACTGCCTGAATTGCATCGATCCCGGTTTCTTTAAGTGCAACCGCAGGAAGAGCTGCTCCCAGCGCGGCAGTAGCCAGAATCGAACCGGCATACGATTCGTAAAGGTCGGCACCCATACCAGCCACATCACCAACGTTATCACCAACATTATCGGCAATGGTTGCGGGGTTACGCGGGTCATCTTCCGGAATACCGGCTTCCACTTTACCCACCAGGTCGGCGCCCACATCAGCAGCTTTGGTGTAAATACCACCACCTACACGGGCAAACAAGGCCTGGGTAGAAGCGCCCATACCGAAAGTAAGCATCGTAGTGGTAATCTCAACCAATTTCTGTTGCTCCGTAGTTCCAGTATGAACAAAATCGAGGCCCAGAAAATGCAATCCATTCACCATATGGTCGGGAGTGAATACAATGTGGGTCAAAAACAAATACCAGGCAGCAATATCGAGAAGCGCAAAACCAACAACGACCAGCCCCATTACAGCGCCGCTTCGAAAAGCAACCTGCAGTCCTTTATTCAGCGACTGCGAAGCTCCGTGAGCCGTTCTGGCCGATGCATATGTTGCTGTTTTCATTCCCAGAAAACCACACAAACCCGAAAAGAAACCTCCGGTAATAAATGCGATCGGAACAAAAGGATTTTGAACTTTAAAGAATGCCATAATCGCAAGTAGTATAAAAAGCACAACAAATACAATCCCTACTACTCTGTACTGACGCTTCAGATAAGCCATTGCACCTTCACGAACGTATTGCGCAATTTCTTTCATCCGGTCTGTACCTTCCGAATTCTTCATCATCGATTTGAAAAAAATCCAGGCAAACACCAACGCCAGAATAGAGGCGACGGGTACGAGAATAAAAATACTGCTCATAAGATGATTAAATTTTAATGTAACATCGTTACGGTTTAGATTTCTGTGTAATATCGTCTTAATTCATCTACCTGACTTTTCATTGGTCAGGGTAAGTTTCGTTTATTTAGTTCTTATCACAAAGATAAATTTTAGATTGAATTGCAAAAGGTTTGCGCGGCTTGTTTCTTCCTGATTCAGTATAAATTAACAATACCTGAAAGTCTTTATTTCACCTGAAAAAGCCCCGCAATTTTACGGCGAGGCTTCTTATCCATTTCAGCATTTAGCATCATTGGGGAGCTTTCGTTTACCGAAGCCTGAACATCGGTTGGACGGATCAGCTGTTGTAAAAATTGTTATCCCTGAAAAACAAATGAAGATCGGGCATTTTATGAAAAGGCATTGCTTTCAATCAAGTTAGGGCAAAAATATTCCCCCGATCGCTTACCCACCAACAGCACTTACTTCGGAGCCTGCCAGAGTCGCCTCTGAACCTACTGCGAGCGGTAAAAAGGCGACACCAGTCGGTATTTTGCCTACTGCAGTCGCCTCCGAGGTAACTCCGGTCGGTAAAAAGCCTACTCCAGTCGCCTCTGAAGTAACTCGGGTCACCTTTTTGCCGACTGCAGTCGCCTCTGAAGCCCGGCGAGTATGTTTTGAAGTGGGGAGGGGTACTTCGGAAGTACCCCTCCCCACCTCTGAAGTACCCCCTAACCCCTGAAAACTACTCCATAACATATTTTCGGCGGTAACTTTAATCCTATTTATGTTT
>NZ_JALGYW010000044.1 GCF_023111095.1 Maribellus sp. YY47 | reverse complement strand
CGGAAGTACCCCTCCCCACCTCTGAAGTACCCCCTAACCCCTGAAAACTACTCCATAACATATTTTCGGCGGTAACTTTAATCCTATTTATGTTTACTTTTATTCCGCCAGTTACCAAAACTAAATACTATAGCCTTGAATACGCCATTACACAAAAGAACTACACTTGCGGCACCTGATAGGTGTTATAAATGCAATAGTGTATTTACACATACGTTACCGGTAAGTTTGAAGAAAAAATTGGTGGTTATTAAAAACGTTCGTTCTTTGGTTTTTTGCTCGCTTGTAAAATCGCTGTCACAAAACTTGCAGAAAAAAGGTTTAGTGCAAGTCGCCAATTTTGGGTTTGACAATTTGGCAAAACTGTTTTGCAACCTGACTGTGCAGTACGTTTTTAGGAACAGTCAGTGGTTATTTGACAGTTTGATTTTTGGCCTTTCTCTACCTGACAGGAAATTAAAAAATTGGCAGCAACAGCCGGTGCACGCAAGTTTTCCGCCAGCGGCTTAAATCAGGAATGGTTTGGCTCACGTTTCGGCGAGGCAAACCGCCGTTGGTTACCTGCAACCCACAAGCAACTTTGACTTTGGGGGTTGAAGAAAAATTTTAACAGCGAAGTGGTTATTTGAAACTTTTGCTCAGAAAATGATATTTTTATACAGTTAACAACTTGACCATGAATAAAAAACCTACCGGTAACAAATTGTACATGGCAGGCGGGGGTTTTAGCGGTCTGACAAGTCAGACCTTGCGCCCACTTTCCTGCGGGTCTGACACGATTTCTTCCAGAAATCCCGCCCGACCACATACAAGTGACCGTTACCAATTCAATATAAAACATTATGGATAAGCGCACGATTACAGAAACAATCATTGCCTTAGAGACGGCAGCTCTTGATGCATGGCACAAGTGCAATCCTTCGCCCTACCTCGAACTTTATTCAATTCGTTGAAAAATTTTTAAACGGCATTTATGGAATTAATGAAAGCTTTGCATCCTATCAGAAAATCTATATTATGAAAGCAATATCCATTTTAGTATTAAGCCTAATCTTCAGCAATTTATTTGCCCAGGAAATTCAGGAAAAAGAAATCAAAACAGACGTTAATCAGGTAACTGTTTTTATCGACAAAGCTCAGATTACACGACAAAAAACCGTTGAGCTTAGTCCGGGAACCACTATTCTTAAATTTACAAACCTGTCTCCTTTTGTTGATGCAAAAAGTGTTCAGGTAAAAGCAAACGGCGATGTAACAGTTCTGGCCGTGAATCATCAGCAGAATTTCTTAGATAAACTTGAAAAATCTGACGAAGTAAAAAGAATTGAAACCAAACTTGATGAATTAAACGATCAACTTCAATTGGAGGAAACCTACCTTGCCGTTTTGAAAGAAGAACTAACTTTTTTAAATGACAATCGGATTATCGGTGGCAAAAACAACGAATTAAATATTTCAACGCTAAAAGAAGCATCCGAATTTTACGGTTCTAAACTTACTTCACTAAAATTGAAGGAAATAGAAAGAAGTAAAACCATAGAAAGCTTAAGAAGACAAAAAAACGAGCTCCAAAGTCAATTAAATACATTAACAAGTAAGAAAGAATTTGCTTCAGGCGAGATTTTAGTAAAAGTTGAATGTAAAACCAAAACAACTCCCACTTTCGAATTATCATACATTGTAGCTAATGCCGGGTGGTATCCAACCTATGACATTCGGGCAAAAACCATTAACGACCCCGTTGAAATAATTTACAAAGCGAATTTACGGCAAGACACCAAAGTCGACTGGAAGGATGTTAAACTTTCTTTCTCGTCCTCGAATCCAAACGCATCGGGTGTAGCGCCCGAGCTAAAAACGTATTACCTCGATTATTATAGTTTGCCGCCGGTTTACAACCAATCAATAAACTCGGTGAATGGCCAGGTAGTAGATGAAGACAACCATCCGTTAATTGGCGTAACGGTTATGGTACCCAATACGACAATTGGAGCAATAACAGATATGAATGGAAATTATTCGCTTACTCTTCCCCGTAATACCGACTATCTGAACTTTTCGTTTATCGGTTGCGAGAGTCAGACTTTGCCAATTACAAGCTCCGTAATTAATGTAAAAATGCTTGATGATAAAGCAGGACTCGATGAAGTAGTGGTGGTAGGTTATGGTGTTCAAACAGATGCTGAACCATCGTCAATGCTACAGGGAAGAGTTGCCGGTTTATCACTCAATAAAACAAAAATCAGGGAAACAGAAAGTATCGCAATTCCTTTTGAAAAAACGGAAAATCAAACCTCCATAAATTTTGAGATTTCGACTCCCTATTCCGTTCATTCCGACAATAAAAATTATTCGGTTGATATGGTCGTGTACCAGGTACCTGCATTTTTCCAATACTATTCTGTGCCAAAAATTGAAAAAGAAGCCTACTTAATTGCCAATATCACTGATTGGGAAAAGTATAATTTACTGGAAGGTGAAGCCAATATTTTTTTCGAAGGAACATTTGTTGGGAAATCACTTTTAGATGTCCGGTTCGCGTCAGACACTTTGCAGTTATCGTTAGGCAAAGACAAAAATGTAATGGTTAACCGCGAAAAGGAAAAGGATTTTGAAACCCGGCAGTTTATAGGTGCAAAGAAAGAAGAATCAAAGTCGTGGAAAACAACGGTTAAAAACAACAAAAGCCAGGAAATTAATATGATTGTACTGGACCAGGCGCCGGTTTCAAAACTCGACGATATTGAAGTAACTATTCAAACCATTTCGGGGGCTAAGCTAAACAAAGAAAACGGCGAGGTTAAATGGGAGTTTACCTTAAAACCTATGGCGAAAAAGGAATTTGATTTAAAGTATTCGGTAAAATACCCAAAATCGAAGAATCTGGTCATTGAATAAAAACGATGCCTCATGCGCCAGGTGGCACAAATTTACAACTCGGTAAAACAAGCCGCCCAAATGAATATACCCGGCGCCAAAGCCATTTTCGAAGACCTGAAGAAACGTTTTATGAAAACCCGCTCGGCAAACAACGCTGAGCAAGCTGAATAACAGATTTTGACTAGTCCTAAATAAGCGTTACAGATTATTGGACTAAGTTAATAGATTCACAGACCGTTTCAAAGCTAGCTTTGAAACGGTCTGTTCTTTTATAGCTTTTAATTTTAATGGTATCTTGTTTG
>NZ_JALGYW010000043.1 GCF_023111095.1 Maribellus sp. YY47 | reverse complement strand
CACAAACAAGATACCATTAAAATTAAAAGCTATAAAAGAACAGACCGTTTCAAAGCTAGCTTTGAAACGGTCTGTGAATCTATTAACTTAGTCCAATAATCTGTAACGCTTATTTAGGACTAGTCATGAAGAACAACCGTTGAAGCCCTTACTTCCTGCCCCATAAAAATGGAGGCTTTGCTTTCAAATGTTTCAGCCGATTCGGTAGTTTGATATTCTATTTTTCCCCCGGCAGATAAACGAAGCTTCATTTCCGGATGGCGCTCCAGGTAGTCGACCAGCTTTTCAGCTACAATGTGCCCCTGTTTTAATATTTCGATTTCTTCAGGTACATATTTGCGAATCAGTTTTTCGAGCAGCGGATAATGGGTGCACCCCAGGATTAGCGTATCAATATCCTTGTCTTTTTGGAGAATATTCAGAATGTTTTTCTTTACAAAGAAATCGGCTCCTTCGGTATCAATCTCGTTATTTTCCACAATAGGTACCCACATGGGGCAGGCTTCCTGCACGGTCGAAATTACTCTTCCCCCCGACCATTTCTCCAGCTCGATCGGATACGATTCGGAAGTTACCGTACCCACCGTTCCGAGTACACCTACGTGCCCGTTTTGGGTAATCTCAGCCACCTTTTCCACACTTGGCCGTATCACGCCCAAAACACGGTTATCGGGCGCCAGCGTGGGTAAATCGAGCATCTGAATATTGCGGAGCGCTTTAGCCGAAGCCGTATTACAGGCGATAATAATCAGCGGACAACCCTGCTCAAACAAATACTTTACGCATTGCAGGGTGTATTTGTAAACCACATCAAACGACCGGGTGCCGTAAGGTGTACGGGCATTGTCACCCAGGTATAAAAAATCGTATTCAGGCAAGGTATCCACGAGTTCTTTTAACACCGTCAGGCCTCCGTATCCTGAATCAAAAACTCCAATCGGGGCGTAAGTCATATTGTATCAATTAGCGCTGAAGCGCAAGTTTATAGGCATCGTCGTAGTATTTCCCCAGGTTCGACCAATCGAAGTGCATCGACGCTTCTTCACATTGGTAACGCAGGGCAATCCGTTCACGCCGTGTCTTGTTTACAAATTCAAAAAGCATATTGGCCAATCCCTCCGCAGCACGGTGGAAATTTCCGTCGGTGCGGTCGATAATGTACATTCCCTGTTCTTCGTGCTGCGGCATATTGTTTACCACATAATCACCAAAGCCGGCCAGGTTACTGGTTACCGACGGCACACCACTTGCCAGACATTCCAGCGGCGTATATCCCCACGGTTCGTACATACTCGGGAAAATTCCCAGGTGACATCCCCGCACAAACTGGGTGTAATCCATCCGGAAGAGCGGGTTGCTAGTGGAAATAAAATCAGGGTGATATACAATCTTAACCTTGTCGTGCCGGTGATTAACCAGGTTCGACGAACGCAGGAAGTTCAGGATTTCGTCTTTTCCGTCATCCACCAAACTATGCGTTACCACTTTGGGTAAACTATGGGTTTTCCAACTTTGTATGTTTCTGCGCAGTTTTAGCCGTAAATAATCATCCACCAATTCGCTTAAGTCGGGGAAGTCGTAGGCTTCGGTCGAAGTAGTAATTTTGTTGTACAGGCGTTTTCCCACCTGTTCCTTTATCTCGTCGACCACACGGTGCACGTCTTCAATCTGTGCTCTCGACTGCAGTACTTCGGGACTAAATGAATAGAACGGACGCTTGGTGATAAAAAACGACACCACGGTCATATCCGAGCCGGCCTGTTGCATTTTCCAGTTCAGGCGCGCCAGGGCTTCCAGCGTTAGATCGTAGCCCTTGTTCTGGTACTCGTAGCGACCCGAAGTAAAGAAATACAAAGTTTTGTCGAGGTCGAAGGGATAGCTTTGGAAAAAGTGTCCCATTACAAATTCCTGTATCCGTTCCTTGATCTGAACATGCTGGTTTTGTATCTCGTGCAAGGCCTCGAACCGCTGAATATTCAGCCCGTTGGGTAATATCAAATCGGGAGTCCGCCCCAATAAATGGGTGCATTCGCGGGCAGTTACTTCACTCACCGTGGTAAAAACATGTGCGCCGTGAGCCGATGCCCGCTCAATTTCGACGATGGGCCGTATGTTAAAATTGGTGGCTTCCTGCTCCCAGTTATAAAACGGCAAATGCTGGTAAAATTCGTGGTCGTTCATGGCCAGGTATCGCCCCAGTATAGTGGCATGAGTGGTAAATACCACCTTTATGTTCAGGTTTGATTTTCGTATGCCCGGAATCGGTATCCCCGCCATCCACTCATGAAAATGAGCAATGGTATTGATGCCGCAGAATCCATTGTTGCACAAGAAATGAAAGAACTCTTTTACCTGGAAACCAAAGGCTGCCACCTTATCGAGCAGTTCATCGCCATCGGGAATGGAGATGTGGTAGTCCTGGTACAATAAGTGTTTAATCTCGCCCAGTTTATCGTATACCGAATACGGGTTAAACAACACCACATTTGGCCGTCCCGAAACGATCCACTTGCCGTAATGCACGTCAAATCCTCTCGACTGCATCTCTAAAACGGCTTTCCCGATTGGCGTAGAATAATCGGTGGCCGGATTGAAATGTGCAGCTGCCTGATCTTCGAAATAGGGCCCGATCAGGAAATAATTGTCTTCGCCCCATTTTTTGATCACAGAGGGAACTTTCGACCGGATGACGGTATAAATACCTCCCACCTGGTTACAAACTTCCCAGGCTACTTCAAATAGCTTCGTGTTATTCAGAGCTGCGTTATCTTTCATTTCGTTGAGTTTTAGCGATGATTGAAAAGGACTTGAAAAGGCCATTATTACTGCCATTAAATATAGATTTTATCTGCTATTCGGGCAACACGAAACCGATAAAAACTTTGAAGAAAGTCGGGTCCGCAATGTTCTGGAAAATCAAACAGATAGGCTCCGGCGAACGTTTACCGACCTAAAAAATCACCGTCTGCAATACATCTTAGGATCAATAAAAGGGAAGATTTACGGGGTAATTCCTCTTGGTGCGGAGGTTGAAGTGTATGTTTATTGGCTCAGCTGGCTGTCAGCGTTTGACCGGATATGACGGTCAGGAAAGGAGTAGAGACAACGCTCACCACTGCACCCGCAATGCAATTTGCAAAATGTTAACGGTTGTTTTTTTCATATTCAGGGTATTTCTCAAATACTAATTTTTCAATTTCGTCTTCTGGCAATCCTTTTTCTCTCAGTTCTCCGTAATATGTTGCTCTAAGTCCAGCTAAGTCATCGAATGGGTGATTTTTTAAAATTTGCAAATGTTCTTCATGCTCTTTTTTACTCCAATTTTCATTAAGAATGGAAAGAAGTTCAATCTGCTTGTCAAATGCGATTCTTCTGCAATCTTTGTCCTCAATCCTGTTTTTTAGTTCATACTCAAAAGCCATTGATGCAGTAATACCAGAAAAAATCCAGTATAAAAGTTCATCAAGATTTTCAGTCGTTCTTCTTTCAAATTCTTGTCCTCTCTCAACTAGCAAATAATGAAGTTTTCCTTGTTTGTCTATTTTAATAAGTGGTAGCGCATCTCCAGACGAGAATCTATATGTCGGGAATAAATTGGCTGGCGCTTCAATTTTATTTGCCAATTCTTTGACTTTTCTTCTAATATGTCGATATCTTATTTTTGACATTTGTCTGGTTTTCAAAATAACCGCTAACGGAAAATTTTATGAGTAGTGGCAGATGGCGTGGCACTTTCCTGTCAACCCGCTACGCTGTTTGAGCGGGCTACAAGCTTTACTATTTAAGACTTTACCTGTCATTACTTATATAAAATATTCAGGTTCTTTTCTTATCGAACAATTGAGAAACAGGTTCTCTCTAATTGTATTTACGATTGGGGTATCCAATGTTCTCGCTTCATCAGGACAATATTTTACACAAGCACAACATAACGTGCACAATTCACCGTTTGTTATCACTGTTTCTTGAATGGTTATCGCATTTGCAGGGCATGAGTCGACACAAATTCCGCATTGATTGCATCGATCATTATCTGTTTCTGGATGTATAGTTGCAGGTAACTGTTTGCGTTCTTTATAGGGATAGTTACCCGGTATATTTAGTTCTGAGCGCGAGTTTATATCCTTCAATTTTTCAGTTATCATCCTGGCAAAATCCCTACACTTTTCTAAATCTTGTTGATCAGGTCTGTTCTTGGCTATTGGTTTTTCATTTGTTGAATATGAATGTTCTCCGATAAATGCAGCGCCGGCAATTACCTTAAATCCACAATTACTTGCAATTTCGTTAAGTTCCAAAAGTGAATCATCATAATCTCGATTGCCGTACACAACCACAATTACTACCGGCGATTGATTCGACTGAATCTTTTTTAGTCTGTCAATAGCTGTTATTGGCAAGCGTCCTGCATATACCGGCATCCCAATTATAGTGAGGCAATTATTAGCTGCTTTGGGCATTGATTCGATCTTATTTTCGGCAATATTATTTTCTGAGATAAGTTTTAATCCCATATTTTGACCAATTTCCCTAACAATTTTCTGTGTCGTTTTTGTTGGAGAATAATATATCAGACTTAAAGTTTCCATTGCCTCTAATCCTTAATTTTATAATAATTCATTTATCGTATAATTGGCTCCATTCGCACTGTTCCTAATAACTAACGGTAAATTGCAATTTGCCGGGGCGGATTTCGGAGAGCGCCCGTGTCCGCCAGGACATGACGGTCAGGAAAGTAACAGAGACAACACACACCGCTGCACCCGCAATCAATTTGCAATTTGTTAGCCATTGTGCTTTAATCTAATTCTTCACCGAATCGATATAATTTATTTAGCTCTAAAATATCTAGAGCTTTTAAAAATTTCTTTCTGAATTTAATATGGGTCTGATTATAAGGAGCCTGATGATATTCAATTATTCTTAATTTCTCCTCATTTAAATCGACAGGGTCTTTGCTCTTTATTTTCAAATATTCCTGACCTTCAATCTCGATAATTAAAACACCAACATTAAAATGCTCAGCATATAATTTTATATCTGTCGAATCAAGTTTGTTGAATAGATTTTCTGGATATAGAAATGCAAAATAAGAGCGATTAGAAAATCTTGTATGTGCAATAGATTCAAAAATCCACTGTTCCCAATTATCTTCAGTCAGCTTAACCTCAATTGTTGTTATTTCAACTTCTGGTCGACCATAAATATCTTCAATTTTTAATCCAACTAAATCTGGATTTCCCCATTTGCCATTGGATTTTAAATTGGAAACATCTGCAACTCTATCATAGTCCTTCTCGAACAACCAGCTTTTTAAAATGGGGTATAAGCTTTTTTCTTGAATTAGCGACTTACTTTTTGAATCTTCCTCAACGGCCTTTTCTTTTACTTCTGTCTCTTTTTTTGTTTCCTCCTCAATTTTCTCAATTGTTTGAACTAATTGCTCTAAATAATAACCTTGCCTACGTCCTGGACAGTTAATTTTTGTGCCTTGTTCACTAGATACTTTCGATAAGCTTACAATAAAAGTATTCTCTGGAATTATAGGAATAAACTCAGGATTTGAATCGTATAAATCTTTGTAAGCTTTAAATACTTCGTGTGAAGATTTACTTTTACTTATAGTTGTCGCCTTTAGATGCTCCAACAAATATTCTGCTAAAATTCTAATCTGAGAAGATCTATCTGCATAGTTCTCTAATTCTTTTTTTAATTTTTCTAGTTCTTTAAATTCACTCATGGTCATTGATTTTTGTTGTTTTTTGCATTGTGGGTAACTATCTTATCTACTAGGTAAACCCTGATTATACACACCCAACTGGTTTTTAGTGTAAGGTTTTTCCTGTTTATATTTCGAGGTCATCTAACGGATTTTTTATGTGTTTTAAACTCCCGTTACTGTGGGTACATCCTTATTTTGCAATGATGCAGGCATGGCGTTCGGTTTTTAGCTTTCTAAAAATAAACATAATTTCACTAGTGGGTATTAAAAATTAATAGACGTTCTTTGAAATTCTTTGTTAGTCGTACTTGTAGCGATTTTTGATAGCGTGACGATTTGAATTGAAAATACGGATTTTTGCATGCAAACAAGCAATTA
>NZ_JALGYW010000042.1 GCF_023111095.1 Maribellus sp. YY47 | reverse complement strand
CACAAACAAGATACCATTAAAATTAAAAGCTATAAAAGAACAGACCGTTTCAAAGCTAGCTTTGAAACGGTCTGTAAATCTATTAACTTAGTCCAATAATCTGTAACGCTTATTTAGGACTAGTCAAGTATTTTATTGAATGAAAAATCATTCTTTTGAAATACCTCTTTTTTCTATCTGCGGAACTTATTCCTGAATGCGATACATTCTGAATTCTGCCATATTAAAGTAAGTAGGCGCTGTCCCACCGTTCGTTTTATTTACCACAAACCTGAAATATTTAAACGGCGTTTCCGAAATAAAGTAAGCCGATTCATAGGTTGAGGATGCTCCGGTTGGTAAGCCAGAAGTGATATGTACCATCTCACTCCAGGTTGATCCGTCGGCACTCACCATAATTGAAACATCTTGTGGTTTACCGTTACCGTTATTTCTGTTTTGGTACCAGAAAGCACAACCCGGAATAGGTTCATCCAGTGTCACCTGTATGTAGTGTGCTTCGCTAATGGAGTACGACCAGGCTGAATGGAAGAATGTAGAATAATTGTCATCCAGCAGATTCGCAATCGGCCCTTCATTTACTTCCTGTGCATTAGACGACAGCATATCTGCCCTTAATGGTATTTCTTCGAATACGATTCCGGCCTGAGCAACAACAAATGATGCTGTGTAGGCATAATTGTCTGAAGACTGGAATGTAATCGTAGAGTACCTGGCATTTCTACTCATGTTTTGATCTACTTTGAAAGAGACTGTTTTCATGTCAGCGTTTCCATCAACGTCTGCAATCGATTCAAAATGAACAAAATTGGCGGTGTCAGGAACCAAAAAGTTATCAATTACCATATTTGATTCTACCTGAACAGAAATAGTTGTTGCTACTGAACCTATCGATTTAACCACACCGGTTCTTTGCCCTTCCACTAAAAGTATCGGATTATTACCTTTTTGGCTCACATTAATGTAGTAGGCCTGGTATCCGTATTCAATAGTTATACGGGCAATACGCGGAGCATAGGTAGGGTTGCTTGCAGCCGAAATGCCCACAACACCTTCTTTTTTCTCAACCGTTAACCAGTCAGCATTCGATGATGCTGACCAGTCGCTTAACTCCACGTTTGTTTCAACTTTGGCTTCCGCCACTCCACCTTCAATTGGAAAAGCAATCGGGGTTAAGCTTTTATCGGGAACGACCAATGTTTTTACTTCGAACTCTGTCTCGTAATCGGGAGCGCAAGAGTTCATTGTTAGTGTACTGATCAATATTCCGATTAATCCGAACAATAATATATTTTTTTTCATAAGATTTTTATTATTATTTCTAATTGGCACGGGGCCTTTAATGATCATTACAGTAATTCCGCCCTTGGGCTATATTCCATCCGCAAGACAGCCTTCACCTCCCGGTAAGGACTGGTGTCGCTTAACCGGTATTTGTAGTGAAGACGAAACTCTTTATAGTAGGTAGCACGACCGTCGGGTGTTGAGATGATATTGATCAAAAAGGTATTGTCGTACATGTCAACAGGTGTCATCTGAACCACATCGAGGTCTTTGTAAGGTTCTACTGTCACTGTGCGTGCCAGTGGATTCTGAGAAGTCTGATCGCCGATTACTACTTTGATACTTTTGGCATTTAGTTGATTGTATGCAGCATTATAGTTGCCAAATGTTTCATCTCCTGCCATCATCCTTACCGAATTGCCTCCCAGCGCGAACACTTGATTCGAACTTGTTGGGCGCCTTGTTTCCGGATCATTCTTGTCCAGTTTAATGATATAGGACGAAGTATAGTTGTAGTATACATTTTCTACCGTAGTAGAAAACTCGTTCTCTTTATAAATACGCAGTAACACTTCTGCTTTTTCCGGATTGAACGCACTCGTTTTTGACGGATCTATTTTATAGTTCAGAAAATAGATAGAGTCGGGAGAGAGTTTGTCGAGATTTTGCACGTAAATCGGGAATTTAACCTGTGATTCACCCGCAGGAATCTGCATTTCTAAATTAGGAATCGTGAAACACTCTTCCGGAAGCATACGGGCAAAGCGTGACGAATCGATATCAAAATTCGATTTGTTGTAGGCTTTGAATAACGAGTCAGCTTCCACCAACGCAACGTTAAACGTTTGGTTGGAATTGTTGGTGCCACTTAGGGCGGCTACCACGTAAATTGTGTCGCTACTTTTAGTTAAATCTGCTACCTGCCTGTCGTAAATCATTTGTGAATTACTGAGCAGGTTTATCTCGTTTTGATATTGCTCCTGTTCGAAATCGTATGAGTCACAGCTAGCAAAAGCGAGTCCCAGCATTACGCCGTAAATAACTTTTATACTATTTTTCATTTTAAAAATCATTTTAACAGTTTATGATTCTAACAATTATCTATCCCAGCCAGGATTTTGATCAATTGCAGGAACCTTTAACAATTCATCGTGAGGTATAGGCAGTAACACCATTTTAGGAGAGGCTACACGGTCGCGAATGTTTTGGGTGTTAATGGTAACGATATCAAAGAATCCTTCGTTGTTATTTGTGCTCGTTCTGTCTCTGTCCACATTAAGGCCTCTCCAATTTGATGAGTTTGCATCTTCATCAAGGTAGATTCCCCAACGACGTGTATCGAACACACGGTAGCCTTCGTTGAATAATTCGATCTGGCGTTCATTCATAATAACTTGCTGGAATGTTTCCGGATCTGCCAATTGTGCATCTGTAGCACCCGGAAGTCCGGCACGGTAGCGAATCATATTGAAATATTGGGCCATCTCGGCTACATCGCGAGTAATGGTTACTTCAACAGTTTCGTTGCCCACAGCATCGAAAATTTCCACAGTTTCAGATCCTTCAACATTGTTCAGGGCTTCAACATATTCGAGCAGCACTTCTGCGTAACGAATAATAGGGAAGGGTTTCGGGCTGGTTACGAAAGCCGATTTTACGTTTCCTTTACCAGATGCCCAAGAGTCGTCAGGATGAATATACTTGATCGGAGAATATCCGCTAACGTTGTAGTCGTTGATATTATTTCCTGCTCCGGTGATACCCGATACATCATCGTGAGAAAACCAAAACTGTTCATTGGAATAGGAAGCATCCTGCGAAGCTGAGTTCATTTGCCAAACAGCGCCGGGAAAACCGATAGAAGCATAAAAACGAGCTTCACGGTTATCGTACATTTTCGGAACATTAGCTTTCAGAACATAAGAACCTAATGTTTTGCCACTTCCACCGATGGTGTTGGTCAAATCCGAATCATAAGGATATTCAGCAGATGCATCATGGATGGAACGTCCGTCAGCCATCATGTAGCAATCTACCACACGCTGAGGAACGGCCATACCTCCCCATCCTCCGAAATAAACCGGGAATGAGTGACGGGTATAGTTGGTTACATTTGACGAAGTCATTGCCCAGATAAATTCCTTGTTGGTTTGGATAATTCCTTCACCATTAAACATATCGTGGTACGAGTGAAAAGGATCAATACCTCCGGCACCATTCGGGAAGGCATCTGTTGGTACATTTGATGCCAGTGGATATGGATTTTGAGGATCTATATCAGAAGTGTACAATTGATAATAATTCATATCAATAACAGCTTTAGCCGCTGCAGCAGCAACAGCCCAGCGGCGTGCATCATATTCCTGATTCACATAGTATGCACCATCACTTTTTCGGGTCCAGGTACCAAAGCTTCTTCGGGCAGCATCGCCGCCGTTAAACAGTGGAGAAGCCTGGTAAAGTCGCAAGCGTGCAATCAGCGCCAAAGCAGCTCCTTTGGTGGGGCGATCGGAAAGACTGATCGATTGTTGCGAAGCAGAAGGCAATACCTGTGCGGCTAATTGGAACTCGTTGCATATGTAGTCCACCGATTCATCGTAGGTTGAACGTTCTTTGTTATAGTATTCAGCAGATTCTGAATTCGCTATAATTTCATCACCCACAATTAGACAGGGCCCCCAGTTCATCAACAGATGGTAATACGCATAACCACGCAAAAAGTGGACATAGCCTTCATAAATCTGTTTCTCGCGTGTTGACATGTCGCCTACCTGATCGACGCTGGCAAGCATGGTGTTGCAACGACGAATTACCCGGTACATTCTATACCAGATGTTCATGCTGGAAGGCACATTTCTGGAGGTGATTTCACCAACGGTAAATGAGATCCCGGGAAATTCTCCGGTCCGCCATTTTGTGGTGATCTCATCAGAAGCCATTTGCCCCAGATTCCATGAATTACCCCATATTGCTCCCGGATCAGGAAAGTCTTTGGGTGTGTTCCACAGATAGCCTTCAGCATTTTTGGTACTGTTGAAAATAGAGTCTTGTCTGAATGTATCTTCAAAATAGGTATCTACATCCAGGTAACTGCAGGAGCTGAGTGCCATGCTTGAGATGGCAGCCACTGCTATCAATATTTTAAATATACTTTTCATATAGCGTAATGATTAAAAGTTCAAGTAGATTTGAAATGTATAGGATGCAGGTATCGGATAAGCTCCTCCGTTGTAAGTCGCTTGTTCAGGATCAAAGTATTTTACTTTGTCGATAGTGAACAGGTTATTGGCCACAAACTCCAGATCGATGGACTGCAGTCCAAGTCTGCTCATCCACGAGTATGTGTCCAGTTTATATCTTGCGCTTACTTCTTGTAGGCGGAGGTAAGAACCATTGCGTTTCCAGAAGGTAGAAAGTTGCGAGTTGTTGGTATTACTTCCGTAAGAAAGACGCGGGAATTCGGCGTTCGGATTTTCGGTTTCAGTTGTTCCTGAATACCATGCCGGCGTCCATCTGTTTTCCGGATTGTTGGCCAGTTTAATCACGTTTCCTAAATCTCCGTTATAGAAAGGTATCCAACCTGCATCGTTACCTAGTCCTGCACGGTAGTATTCCACTTTTGCAGCACCTTTAAATAAAACGGCCAATGTTAATTTCTTATAGCGGAAATCGGCTCCGAAACCATACATCACACGTGGTACCTGGTTGCCGTATGAGAGTGGAACTTTGTCGTCATCATTGATGGTTCCGTCTCCGTTAACATCGCGGTACTTAATATCTCCAGGGCGAACGGTTCCGAAAGAGCTTTGGTCGGCTCTGGTGTCAATTTCTTCCTGATTGGCAAAAAGACCTTCCGAAATATATCCGCGGATGATACCATATGGTTTACCCGTTACACTCATATAATCGTAAGGTAATGCGTTCTCTTCGTAGTAGTCGATGATGTTCTGAGAGAAAGTATAGTTACCTCTCACGGTGAAATCCAAGTCATTGTTGACGGAGTGGAAGTACGAAATGTTACCGTCAGATCCGAAACTGTGCATACTACCCACATTCGATTGAGGAGTGGTTACCAATCCAAGGTAGTTAGGCAGTGTTACACGTGGCATAAAAATATGATCACGCTGATCGCGGAATACGTCAACTACCAATTTCAGGTTGTCGTCGAAAAAGTTGGCTTCAACACCAAAGTTGGCTTTTTTAGCCACTTCCCATTTCAGGTTATCAGCGCCTTCCTGTACTTCAGCAATACCCGCTCCGCGGTATCCCCAGTAGCTTGAAGCACGGTTGTCGATCAAAGTTAAATAGGGGAAACGGGCAGCACCCGAAATCTGGTCGTTACCAGCGAGACCGTATGATGCACGGAATTTCAGGAATGAAAGTGCCGGCATGTTGGTTTTTACCCATTCGTACCCGGTAACTACCCAACCAAGGGCAAGCGATGGGAAGAATCCAAAACGTTTACCTGATTCAAATTGCGAAGAACCGGTGTAACCGAAGTTACCATCAATAAAATAAGTATTGTTATATCCGTATGAAAGGCGTCCGGAAACGTTCTGGCGGCGAGCCGGAATCGAACTGATACCTAAGTTATCTGAAAAATCTCTCCACCGGGTATCCTGAATATTTTCCATATAGTAATACACAAGAGCTCCAAGGTCGTGGTTGCCAAACGAACGGTTCCAGTTTGCTTTTGCTTCGCCGTAGTTTTTTCTCCACAGGTCGCTGGTGTTTCCATAGTAAAGTGCCGTTTCAGCAATACGTAACGATTTAATGAGGTTACCTTGTGAATCTCTGCCCGAGGCACGGTACATGTTCGGCCATATACGGCGATATTCCGTGAAAAAAGTTTGGTAGTCGGCCATTACCTGTGCTGATACAGTAAGTCCTTCGAGAAAACCTTTAAAATCCTGAGTCAGGCTCAGTGTGATCATGTTACGGGCGTTGTTCTCTTGTGTGTATCCACTATAATTAAGCGTAGTGTAAGGCGAGGACAAGTCATAAGTTCCATAAGTAGGAAGTGTTCCATCGGCATATTTAACCGGGAACATTAATGGCGTAAGCTGGCGTACTGCACTCCAAAGTGTATTGGTGTTTTGTGATCCGGGCAATGTGTGGTTTACCATATTTCCGTCTACACCAAAATAGAGTTTGGTTGAAGGAGTTAAATTCATATCGATATTGGCACGATAAGTCATTTTGTTATAGGCCACCGGTTTTTTGAATTTAGATTCCTCCTGCTTGTACGCAGCATATTCCTGTTGTGCACCAACAGAGATGAAGTATTTTGCCAGGTCGCCTCCACCTTTTGCACTTACATAGTAGCGGTGCTGCAACGAAGTTTTTTTCATAATTTCATCGATCCAGTTAACATCAGGATAAAGCTCCTGGTCGAGTCCCGACTGGATTACATCCAGATCAAGACGAGTATATAAATCAGGATCGCCTGACATGGCCCTGGCTTCGTTGGCCAGTTTTGCATAATCGTATGCACCTAAGTATTCAGGTAGTCTTTTCAAACGGTTAACCTGCAGGGTGGCACGGCCGGTAATCTGCAGTTTGCCGGCAGCTCCGCGTTTGGTGGTGATGATAACAACACCGTTTGCACCACGTACACCGTAAACAGCTGTTGCGGCAGCATCTTTCAGGATCTGGAACGATTCCACGTCATCGGGGTCCACATCAGACAATGTACCTTCGAGGCCGTCGATCAATACCAAAGCTCCTGAGTTTGCACCGAAAGTTCCGATACCACGAATCCAGAAGTTAGAGATGTTTTTACCCGGCTCACCCGATGTTGTCATCGACATTACACCGGCTACTCTACCGCCTAACATGTTGTTCAACGATGCGGCCGGTGTTTTCAGTTCCTCCACATCGATGCTTGTGATCGCCCCTACGACCGATACCTTTTTCTGTGAAGTTAAACCGGTTACTACTACTTCATCGAGACTCTTGGAATCTTCTTTCAGCACAATCTCCACATCGTTTTTGGCTTTCTCAACGAAATATTCTTCAATTGTCATACCAATCATCTGGAAGACTACTGTTTCTCTGAGTCCTGCTTTGATTTTAAATTCACCATCAATATTCGATGTCGTTCCGACTCCGGGAACGTTTTTTATGTATATCGACACCCCGGGTAGAGGCGCACCAGTGGCATCAGACACGACACCCGATATTTCGAGGTTTCTGTTTACCTTATTTTGTCCATAGCTTATTTGGGGATATAGCCCAACCAGGAGTAAGATGAAACATATTAATTTTTTCATATCAGTTATATATCTAAAATTATTCAATAGAAAGTTTACGGATTACTTTGTTCCTATGGTCGGCTACATATACTATACTCCCGTCGGCGTTTACAGCAACCCCGGTTGGGTGATAGAATTTCGCGATTTCAGGTCCACCATCTTTGAATCCAGGACTCTGAGGCAAGCCGATGGCTGTGCTTACAGTGGCCTTGTCTATTGGAGCTGTGGTGTCAATTACACGGATACAGTGGTTGCCTGAGTCAGCGATATAAAGTTTACCGTCAGAAGTAAAACAGATTTGTTTTGGGCTTAAAAAACGTGCGTTTTCCAGTAATCCATCTTCCCATCCTCTACCATTTACCGGTCCTTCAACGAATGATCTTCCTGCGTATGGTTCGCCTTTGTAGGTGGCCTTGTCTTTATCGGCCAGTTTCGATACGTCTACCCGGCCAATCATATTGTATTCTTCCATGCAGAAATAGAGCATATTGGGCTCTGTTGGCGAAAAGATACAGTAAGTGTTGCAGCCTGACTGACCTCTTGCATTCGGAATATCAGGTATGATTTTGTCAAGCAATACTTCTACGTTACGTGTTGAGGGATTGAAGCGTACCAGTTGGCCTTTCCACATCACACTGTAAATCATGTTGTCTTGCTTATTGGCCACAAATGAATATTTCCAGTTTCCTTCGATCACATCTTTGGTATCAGGACCTGTAATCAGCGAGCGACGGCGCGGTGCGTAACTCAAACTTTTGGGTAATTGATAAAAATATAATCCTGCATCCTCCGGCATGTAAACCGATTCGTTTCCATTTTCCCCCGAAAAAGTAGGAGCGTTGGTATAGCTGGCACCATAAAGCATTACAGTTGCAGTTTGTGCTTTTGTATCTGCGATAACAAGATTACTTGCTACACCTTCCCCTTTTTCATTTCTTGCACCCTGGGCGCTATATCCAGACTGAGTATAGAAACTTCGTTCTGTAATGAAAATATTGTCCTCGTCATCGAGTACAATAGCGAATGGAGCAGAAAGTGTTGCTGATGAGAAATCACCTCCAACTGTAGGCATTGAATTGTTGTCGGGTTCCGGTTTTCCCACTACTGTACTTACTGTAGTTTCTGTTTTGTAAACAAAATAGTCTTCGGCAGTACCTGAATAGCTCTCGGTACCCTTGTCTGTCCGCTCAACAATAATATTCAGCTTTTTTAAATAGGTCAACTTCGGAACCATGGCGTAGATCTTGTTTCCATTCGATCCTACCAAACCGGCCTGGTGTTTTACTCCGAGCGAGTCTTTAAAGAACACTTTTAGCCCTGTTGTATCAGAGCCGAAGTTAGTTCCTTCAATAATAATAGGTGTTGCAATCCCTCCTGAGTCGGGATAAAACTCATTAATTTCGATTTCTTTAGCAGGATCAAAAGCTTGTTTTTTCAAACTGTCGTCCTTATCACACGAAATTAAAAGTCCCATAGACAATGAGACTACTGAAAAAAGCAAAAAAATACTTTTCGTCAATTTTGACGTTAACGTTTCATTCATGTTTTAATAGTTTTAATAATTTCACAAAGAGGCTTCAACAGCGGGCATTCCGCTTTGTCAAAGTTGAATCATTTGGATGTAGTGTGGACTGTTTCTTCATAGGCAAAAGTATTATGTATGATTTAGAAAAGCTTGTTTTTGTTAATTTAGTTATGTTCTAAAAGGTGTATTGTCGCTAGTCTTTATTTAAGGGTAAGACGTATCCTGTTTATTCAAGAATTTGTGTTGTTATTCTGAAGCTGTTTCGCTTGACTGCCAAGTGTGGTTTATTCTGCAAATCTGTGTGTTTTACCAGCTTAACTTATGTTCTCAAACATCAGCATTAAAGCAGCCCGGGGGGCAAGCAATGGAGACGTAATCGACTGGGATTAAGTAATGATCTTTCTATTTTTTTCTGTCGGCAAGATTCTTCTGTGGAAAATTGCTCATATACAAAAGAATTGAATGTTGCCGCTTTAGCTCTTTTTAATGAAGCAACTGAATAGCGTTTGTTTTCATCTGCTTTCGTAAAGTAATTCCTTACTGTCATCGAATTGAGATTTTCTAGTTTCGTAATAGTTAGTTAAATTGTACTCTTGCAAGTAAGGAAAAAAAAGTATAATCAACAAGGATAAAAGTAATAATATATCAAAGTATTTGCCTCTTATGTAAAAAATTAGAAACTTAATTGAGAGATGGATATATTCTCGAAATGAAGCGAATGTGTGTTTGGTATGCTTTATCTGTCAGTATATCAGGATAAAAGAGGGTCTATGGGTTTGCATATGTTGAATATAATGTTATTCTGGGACACAAATATAATACTAAAAAAGTAAACGAGGGAACAATAATTAAGAATTTGACTAGTCCTAAATAAGCGTTACAGATTATTGGACTAAGTTAATAGATTCACAGACCGTTTCAAAGCTAGCTTTGAAACGGTCTGTTCTTTTATAGCTTTTAATTTTAATGGTATCTTGTTTG
>NZ_JALGYW010000041.1 GCF_023111095.1 Maribellus sp. YY47 | reverse complement strand
TGAAGTTTTTTCTCGCAGTGGTCAACCTACCGGTATTCCGCATTAATACAAAACTTCAACTCTCCTCTCACCTGTTCCTAATCTTTCATTCCCTCAGTGAACGCTCGCTCTTAAAGCGGCTGCAAAAATATACAGGCTTTTGGATAATACAAACTTTTCAAACAAAAAAATCCAAGGAATTTTCGGAGTACAAAATCAAAGATTTGATGTTCAGAAGAATAGATCAAAAACTTCTTCAGAAGATTTTAAGGGCAGCCGATTTGAAGAGACAATAAACCGTTTTACCGACTTCAAGCTGCATGTTTTTCCGCGAGGCTTCGGTGATCTCCACCAATACTTTTTCCCCAGCTTCGACAAGACAAAACGAAAGCCCGTTGCGCGAAAAGATCTTTTCAATTGTCCCTTTTAACTGGTTACGGAGCGAAATATGATCGATGGGGTAAAGAGCAATGGAAATGTCTTCAGGTCTTATCAGGACCTTTACCGGTACTCCTTTCTTCACTTCCCCGTTTAGCATTTGCGGTAAAACCTGCACCTGGAAATCACTGGTCTTGCTTCGTAACAACACCATACCCCGAGAAGGCAATGTTTCAAAAACACAAAGGTCGAATACATTATATAGTCCTGCTCCTTTCATTATCTCAAGATTCGTTTCATCCAGGATGAGATCCTGAAAGCGTCCCAAAGCCTTTACTTTTCCGTCTTTTAATAATAAAAGGTCGCTGGTGAGACTTAACAAATCAGGTAAATCGTGGCTCACAACCAGCATGGGAATCTTAAACCGAAGATTGATCGCCTTTAAAAAAGGAATGATATTGTTACGTAAATTCACATCCACGGCTGAAAATGGCTCATCCATTAACAGTATCCGTGCTCCGCTTAACAAAGCACGTCCGATGGCAATCCGCTGTTTCTCCCCACCCGAGCACTCCGATGGTTTCTTGGCCAGTAAATGTTCTACCTGGAGAATATCAACTACTCCCTTAAAATCGATTTCAGCCGCGACACCTTTCTTAATACCGTATTTCAGATTCTTTTCAATAGTAAGATGCGGAAACAACCTTATATCCTGAAACACGTAGCCAACATTTCGCTTTTGTACAGGCAGATTGATCTTCTTTTTGGAGTCAAAAACCTTTTCATCGCAGATGGTTATACAGCCTGAATCTGGTTTTATCAATCCTGCTACAGAATTTAGCAGGCTGGTTTTTCCATGCCCTGAAGGCCCGTAAACTCCGGTAATTCCACTGCTGATTGTCGCCTGAACGTCGAGCAGAAATTCCTTTCGCTGAAGTTTTATGTCGAATTTCAGAATCTTATTCATACCCTTCTCTTTAAAATCCGACGGTTTAAATACTCTGCTCCTATCATTGCCGCCAACGACAATAGAATGGAGACAACAACCAACCGCAGCGTGGAAAACTCCTGACCAGGCACCTGCATCGTTGAGAAGATAGCCAGCGGTAAAGTCTGTGTTTCTCCGGAAATATTTCCGGCAAAAGAGATGGTTGCTCCAAACTCGCCCAAACTGCGGCCAAATGCAAGGATGGCTCCGCTGATTACTCCGGGAAGCGCCAACGGCAGGGTAATACTGAAAAAGACTCTTAAACTGGAAGCTCCCAACGTACGTGCAGCATCTTCATAATTTTTATCGACCAATTCGATGGAAAGCCTGATGGAACGAGTAACTAACGGGAAGGAAACCACCACGGCAGCAATTACCGCGGCCGGAAAGGAAAAAGCAATTTGAATGCCCCAATGCTCGTAAAAGAAAGACCCGATCGAGCCGTTTCTTCCCAAAAGCACTAAAAGTATATAACCGACTGTTACAGGAGGCAGCACTAATGGCAGGTGCAGAACGCCTTCAATAAATGCTTTCCCGATAAAATTTTTGCGAGCCAGCATCCAACCAATAAAAACAGCTACCGGCAGCACTACGATTGTGCAAAGCAAGGCTACTTTCAGAGAAAGTTCAATGGCTGTTATCTCGGACGATGAATATGAAAAAAGGTTGTTCAATCCTGTTTATTGAATAAATCCGTATTTCTCCCAAACCGGAAGTGCTTTTTCGGACACAATATAATTATATAGTTGGAGAGAATTCTCATCTTCGCTGCCTTTTACTATGGCCATGTAATAATTAACCGCGTTGTGTAATGAATCAGGAAACTCGGTCAGGATTTTAACTTTTTCTGATTTTAGCGCATCGGTTTTGTACACCACGCCGGCTTCCACCTCTCCCAATTCAACCACCATTAAAGCAGAACGAACATCTTTGGCAGGAAGGAAGCGTGGTTTCAGTTCCTCTTCATAATTCAGATTTTTAAAAATTTGAACGGCGTAAGCTCCCGCAGGGACATGCTGCGGATCGCCGATCGAAATCCGGCCTTCAAAAAGATCGGGAAGTTTTATTTTGGAAGAGAAAACGAAAGGCTGAATTTTACTGCTGACCGGAGCCACCAACACCATTTTATTGGCCGCCACTTTCTTACTGGTCTCGAGAATGGTAAGACCCAGATCGTTCAGATAATCGAGCCATTTTTTATTCGCCGAAATAAAAACGGTAGGTTCGGCTCCGTGCTCGATTTGCCGGGCCAAGGTTCCCGATGATGCGAAATTCAATCTCACTTTCCAACCGGTTTCCTTTTCAAAATCAGCGCTTATTTCAGAAACTACGTCGGTTAAACTGGCCGCACAAAACACCTCCAGTTCTTTTTTCTCCTTCTTTTTGCTTTGCCCGCAAGCAATAAATAAAAAGATCAAAGCCAATAACACACCGATATTCTTCATTTTGTCTCTCCCATTTTCCCAACCATAATGCAACCAACTCTCTCATTAACTTCATCTGCAAAACAAAAATCCAAAAATTAATTGAAATAATGTTCTTCCAACTGAAAAGCTTAAAGCCAATTGGGCTAAGCTGCGATTAAAAGTCGAGCCTCTCTGCGTTAAAATCCATCTTCTTTTATTTTCTATCTTTGATCCAGGCACCGATTCAGCGATAATTCCAGTTGCATCAGCTAATTAAATACCTAAAAGTATTATTTCTTAACATTTTAGAAACATTCCAGATTACTGAACTACAAGGTCTTATATCAATACCTGTACTTTTCTACAAGAAAAACAGATTTTAGTTGACTTTCGCAACTAATTCAATCTAATTTTGCAGACATAATGTATAACAGAAAATGAGTACAGAAAAGTCTATAACCTACTTATTGGGGCAAACATTTAATCTGATTCGACTAAAATTAAAGGAGAATTTCAAAGAGATCAACATTGACATGACATTGGAACAATATGTTATGCTCAACCTGATTAACCTCAAAGACGATCTTACCCAGCAGGATTTAGCCAATCATTTTCAAAAAGACAAATCGCTGATTTTGCGCCATGTGAATACCTTAATTAATGATTCATATGTCGACCGTAAAACAGACGACACCGATAAACGAAAAAAGATTTTGATTCTGACTCCAAAAGGGAAGGAAGTTTTACTGCTGCTAAAAAATATCGCGGGGAAACTTTCTGACGATTTGATGGTTGGAGTGACTGAAAAAGAGAAAGAAGTTTTCGAATCGGTAATAGTAAAAATCCAAAACAATACCGGACAGGTCGACCTGCTGGATACGATGAAAGTTTGCAAAAAATAAATCAAAAAAATAATATCTCGAGAACATGAAAACAACTAGACAAATCAGAAATTTGAGTATTCTGGCCTCATTCTTCGCAGCATACTCGTGTTCAAATGCTCCCCAGGGGCCATCCGGAATGGCGGGGCAGGTAAAGCAACTAAAGGTAATGGAACTGTCGACAAGTGATGTAACCCTTCACCAAGACTTTCCGACTACCCTGCAGGGAGAGCAAACCGTGGAAATTCGTCCGCGCGTAGCCGGTTACATCGAAAGCATACTCGTAGATGAAGGCGATTATGTGAAAAAGGGGCAAACCCTCTTCAAAATAAACGCCAACGACATTGAAGCGCAGGTACGTTCTGCAGATGCGCAGGTAAAAGTAGCCGAATCGATGGTTACCACGGCAAAGATCAACGTCGAAAAAACCAAGCCGCTGGTCGAAAAAAACATCATCAGCGGGTTTGAGCTGGAATCGGTTGAAAACAATCTGAAATCGGCAGAAGCACAACTGGCACAAGCCAAAGCCAACCTGGCCAATGCCAAAGCGAACCTTCAGTACACCGTAATTACCAGCCCCACAAACGGTCTGATTGGAAACTTTCCGTATCGTGTGGGTAGTTTGGTAAGCAGCAGTATTGCACAACCGCTAACTACGGTTTCGAATACGTCTTCGATGCAGGCTTATTTTTCGATGAATGAAAAAGACTTTCTGCAGCTAACAAAAGACCTGGAAGGAAGCAATACCCGGGAAAAACTCGAAAAACTTCCTGAGGTTGAACTGATATTGCCCGATAATTCGGTTTATGCAACCAAAGGCACAATCGAAACAGCCAGCGGCATCGTGGATCAGCTAACCGGTGCGGTAAACATTCGCGCATCGTTTCCCAATCCCACAGGAGATCTTCGTTCGGGAGGAAGCGGCCGGGTAAGACTGCCCGAAATGCACAAGTCGGTTATTACCGTACCGCAAAAAGCGACCTTCGAAATACAAGGCAGTCATTTTGTTTACGTGGTGAACGCCGAAAATAAAGTTGTTATGACACCGATTCAAACTGTTGCGGGTAACTTAAAAGAAAAATACGTGGTTACCTCGGGTCTGAAATCGGGTGATAAAATTGTGATTGAAGGCGTTTCTACTCTTCGCGATGGAATCGAAATCAAACCGGTTCTTGACAACCAACAGGCAACTGTATCGAACAATTAAGTTTTGGGCAACTAAACATTAATACACGAATTGTTATGCTAAAGACATTTATAGAACGGCCGGTACTTTCAACGGTCATTTCAATAATATTGGTAATTCTTGGGATACTTGGAATTACCACCCTTCCCATTGAGCAGTATCCCGACATTGCTCCGCCAACCATCCGCGTAAGCGCCAACTATACCGGCGCCGACGCACAAACGGTACTGAACAGCGTGGTTATTCCGCTCGAAGAGCAAATCAACGGGGTGGAAGACATGATTTATATGAACTCTACCGCCAGCAACTCGGGAGCAGCATCAATCGAAGTGTACTTTAAACAAGGTACCGATCCGGATATGGCGGCAGTAAACGTTCAAAACCGGGTGGCCAGGGCAAATGCCTTGTTACCCACCGAGGTAACCCGCGCGGGTGTGATTACCGCCAAACGGCAAAATAACATGCTGATGGTTTTTTCGTTGTACAGCCCCAATGGCGAATACGACGAGACCTTTCTTCAGAACTACTCTAAAATTAACCTGCTGCCACAAGTACAGCGTGTAAGCGGAGTAGGTGATGCCATGGTTTTCGGGGCAAAAGATTACTCCATGAGAATCTGGCTGAAACCCGATGTAATGGCCAGCTATAACCTGATTCCTTCGGACATTACAGCGGCGCTGAGTTCTCAAAACCTGGAAGCTGCTCCCGGACGTTTTGGGCAGCAAAACGATCAGAGTTATGAATATGTTATCCGCTACAAAGGGAAGTTAACACAACCCGAAGAGTTTGAAGACATCGTAATTAAAGCAGATAATGACGGCAACGTGCTTCGCCTGCGCGATGTTGCACGTATAGAAATGGGTGCTTTGAACTACAGTGTAAGCACAGAAACTATGGGGAAACCGGGTATTGGAATAGCCATCTTTCAGGCAGCCGGCTCCAACGCCCGTGAGGTAATCCTCGACGTGGAAGAAGTACTCGAAAATTCCGCCAAATCCTTCCCTCCCGGAGTGGATTATGTGGTGCTGATGAATACCAACCATTTCCTCGACGCCTCCATCTCGAAAGTTATTCATACGCTAATTGAAGCCTTTATCCTGGTATTTATCGTGGTTTTTGTGTTTCTGCAAAACTTCCGCGCTACCTTGATTCCGGCGATAGCAGTACCCGTGTCGATCATCGGTACTTTCTTTTTCCTCAATCTTTTCGGATTCAGTATAAACCTGCTTACTTTATTTGCGCTGGTACTTGCGATCGGGATTGTGGTGGACGATGCCATTGTGGTGGTTGAAGCAGTGCATTCAAAACTCAATCAGCACAAAATGACACCAAAAGCGGCTGCCATTTCTGCCATGAGTGAAATTTCAACCGCAATTGTTTCGATTACCCTCGTAATGGGAGCGGTGTTTGTGCCCGTAACCTTTATCACCGGTACCACCGGAGTATTCTTCCGTCAGTTTGGTATTACATTAACCGTTGCCATTATTCTGTCAGCGATTAATGCGTTAACCTTGAGTCCCGCACTTTGCGCACTTTTCCTGAGATCGCATGATGAAGAGTTGAAAGGACACAAAGGTTTGATGAAACGTTTCGCTACATCATTCGATACCGCTTTCGATTCGATGACCCAGAAATATAAAAAAGTAACCGGGTTCTTTATTCACCACAAATGGATGGCTTCGGGAATGATCGTTGTTTTTGCGGGAATACTCATTTTTCTTATGAAAACCACACCCACAGGCTTTGTACCTACTGAAGATACAGGTCGTATGTTTGTGGATATTGCCTTGCCTCCGGCTACTTCGTCAGAAAAGACAATAGAAATCATGAATCAAGTGGACAAGATCATTGAATCCGTTCCGGAAATAGAGTCGCGTACAGCCATTTCAGGATTTTCATTCCTTGGCGGATCCGGTAGCCCTTACGGTATGATCATTGCCAACATGAAATCTTTTGATGAACGAAAAGGAGATGGTCAGGACCAGAACAGTATCATCCAGAAATTATACATGTACACGTCGCAAATAAAAGATGCCAGGATCATTATATTCTCACCACCAATGGTTCCGGGATTTAGTGTGACCGGAGGATTTGAACTGAAACTGGAAGATAAAACAGGTGGAGATATTCATCAGTTCGAAAACGTTTCCAAAGAATTTTTGGGAGCGTTAAATCAGCGTCCCGAGATACAATACGCCCAAACTTCATTTAGCACCGGGTTCCCGCAATACCGGATTGATGTAGATGCTGCACGCTGCATGCGCTCAGGGCTGCAGGTAAGTTCGGTACTTTCGGCGATGCAGGGATACATCGGCGGTTATTATGCTTCCGACTTTAATCGCTTTGGGAAACAATACCGTGTAATGGTACAATCAGAAGCGGAATTCCGCGGCAATCCCGATGATTTGAATAATATTAAAGTAAGAACTGCCACGGGTGAGATGGCTCCGATTTCTGAATTTATTACACTGACAAGAGTGTACGGACCGGAAAGCATCAACCGTTTTAATATGTATACTGCGATTTCGGTAACAGGATCACCCGCTCCCGGATACAGTTCGGGGGCAGCCATCGATGCAGTAAGGGAAGTGGCGGCGCAACACCTTCCCACCGGTTACGACTACGAATTTTCAGGTATTACACGTGAAGAGATCAGCGCAGGAAACCAGACCATCATGATTTTTATCCTTAGTTTGATTTTTGTTTACTTCTTCCTGGCAGCACAATACGAAAGTTACATCATGCCACTTTCTATTTTGACCTCATTGCCGGTTGGTATCGCGGGGGCCTATATTTTTGCCCGGATCATGGGAGTTGAGAACAATATCTATCTGCAAATCTCTTTGATCATGTTGATCGGGCTACTGGCCAAAAACGCAATTCTGATTGTTGAATTCGCCCGTCAGCGAAGGGAAACCGGAATGAGCATTGTTCAGGCAGCCATTGAAGGAGCCGTTGCCCGTCTTCGCCCGATTTTGATGACATCGTTTGCCTTTATCGTGGGTTTGATTCCGCTGGTTATCGGAACAGGTGTTGGAGCAAACGGTAACCGTTCGATCGGAACAGGAGCTGTTGGCGGGATGTTGATCGGTACATTAATCGGAGTTCTGGTTATCCCGGCCATGTTTGTGGTATTCCAGATTCTTCAGGAAAAAGTAAAAAAACCGGAAAATAAAGAAATCTCTGAGATGAACAGCCTGGGCTAATCCGGCAAAACATTGAAAATTATGACGATGAATTCATTTAAAAATATAATGCTGGCCGCAGCAATAACGCTTATACTATTCTCGTGTAATACGAGTAAGCATTACCAACGCAGCCAGACAAACACCGACGGCGTGTTGGGTGCGATTGCACCCGACAGCCTGAATCTTGCCAACGAAAACTGGCAGAATCTGTTTAACGACACACAGCTTGACAGTCTGATTGCGGAAGGACTTCGCAACAACTACGACTTACAGGCGGTTATACAACGGGTAGTTGCTGCCGAAGCGTATTTCAAACAAAGCCGTGCAGCATTGATTCCTTCACTTTCGGCACAGGCGGGGTATACCTATGCCAACACATCCGAATCCACATCGCCCAACGGACCGGCGAGTTACAATGCATCGCAGGTGATTGTTCAAAGTAGTTGGGAAGTGGATATCTGGGGGAAACTGAACAGTGCCAAAAAAGCAGCCTATTTTGATTACCTGGCAACGGATGCTGCAAAAAAAGCGGTTCAAACCCGGTTGATTGCAAGCATTGCCTCTGCCTATTACAATTTACTTTCGCTCGACAGCAAACTGGCCATTACACTTGAAACGGTAAAAACCAGCAGCGAGTTGGTCGAAACCATAAAAATACTGAAAGACCAGGGAAGAGTAACCGGCGCCGCGGTAGTACAAAGCGAAGCGGCACGTTATGCCGCCGAAGTTACCATTCCGGATATTCAGCAACAGATCAGGGAAACCGAGAATACGCTTTGCCTTTTGCTGGGGAGAACTCCGGGACCGATCGCACGGGGTAAACTGGAAGAACAGGTTGCCAACGAAATGCTGTCGACCGGTGTTCCATCAGAATTGCTGGATAACCGCCCCGATGTTATGCAGGCTGAATTCGCTGTGATGAGTGCCTATGAAATGAGCAACAACGCCAGAGCATATTTTTACCCCTCGGTAACCTTAACCGCCAATGCCGGTTTTGAAGCGCTGGAGTTCAAAGATTTGTTTGATCCCTCTTCGTTTGTGGCTAATTTTATCGGAGGCCTTGCCCAACCGATCTTTAACAAACGGATGAATAAAACGCGCCTTGAAGTCGCCCAGGCGCAGCAGGCAGCAGCTTTGGCTAATTTTAGCAGTACTTTGCTGAATGCGGGGAAAGAAGTGAACAATGCACTTCATCTTTACGATGCATCGGAACTAAAAATTGAATTGCGCCAAAAACAGTTGGAAGCGCTTGAAAAATCGGTTGAATACACCAAAGAATTGCTGACCTACGGTTCGGCAACTTACACCGAGGTTTTAAATGCACAGCAAAGTTTGCTCAATGCACAACTAAACAATGTAAACGACCACATCCAACAGCTCAATGCAGTGGTAACGTTATACCAGGCTTTGGGTGGTGGATGGAAATAACAATCGCTGATACTAAGCATCAAAAAGGGAGTCAATTTTCAGTATTGACTCCCTTTTTTATTTGAAAATCAATTTAAAAAAATATCCAATTCTCAATTTTGAATGTAAAATATCCAACAAAATCCTGGAAATTGGATGTTGGGAATTCTACATTGGATATTCTGGATAAGGGTAACCATCTTTACTTTCATTTCGGTTGGTGATTTCCAGAGATCAGGATGGTCTTATTTTATCCCAGGACATTGAAAACAAGCATTTCGAAGATATTACTTTACAATGCGATTTTCCCAAAAATAATTGGGAGGATCGCATTCCTTGAATCCGGCCTTTTTATAGAGAGCTTGCGCCTTTAAGTTATCGTGGCGAACTTCGAGGTTGATGCGGCAATAGCCATTTTCAACGGCATAGCTTTCGATGGCCTTTAAGAGAAAAAGTCCAACTCCTTTTTTGCGAAAAGCAGGCGATACAATAAAATCGTGAATATTGATCAGCGGCTCAGCTTTCCAGGTTGAAAAATTCAGGTTACAATTGGCCAGCGCAGCATATTCGCCGTCAATTTCGGCCAGGAATCCGATATAAGCAGTATGTTTTTTTAATCCTTCAATGAGCTTTAGCCCCAGACCTTCGGGCATCATCTCGCCAATTCCCATTTCATCGAGCATGTAATCGTTGAGCAACGAAATCACAGCCTTGCTGTGTGCTTTATTGTGTAAATCGACCTGAATCAGTTGCATTATACTTTTTTAAACGTGAATGCCAAAATGCTTTAACGCGTAAATATACTAAAAAGTGTCATCAAATAAATTTCACCGGATAGCTTCCCCTTAGCCGGCATCGGTGTTTATTCTTTTTCGGTGAATACTGCTTTCAGTTTGAAAAAGCAACCCAGGAGTTTTATAAATGAGGATGACTGATCGCTTAAACCGAAGGCTTATTTGATAAAACAGGTTGGTTGTTTGATAAATCAGAATGCTTATTTGATAAAACCGGAAGCCTGTTTGAAGAAACCGGAAGCTTATTTGATAAAACCGGATGCCTGTTTGAAGAAACCGGAAGCTTATTTAAAGAAATGGGAAGGCTATTTGATAAAACGGGAAGGCTATTTGTAGAATGCGGAAGCTGGTTTTAAAAAACCGGACGCAAGTTTGATAAATAAGGTAGCTTATTTCATTAAATGCGCCCGGTATTGCAAAAACTTACTTCGCACGTGTAAATTTTAGTTTGCTGATTTGCTTGTACTGTGGGCTGGTAGCGCCAAATACCGCTTTACTATAGTTTTTCACCGTAAGGGCAATATCGACCAAACCGGTAGTATCGGCATAAAGTACCTCGTTACGGGCAATGCGGGCATTGCTTAAAGGTACTTCGGCGGCAATAACTGCTGTGTTCCGGGTATTTAATTCGGAGTGGAGCGTAATTAAAGCTGCCGTGGTAAGTTCCGGTTCATTGGGGTTGTATTCGGGAATGACCGAGAGCAGTTGCACCAGTTTGCCGAGGTTTTCGACACGGTTGTTGAAGCTCATTTGCGAACTCGACGCGGTTTTAATCTCTGTTGCCTCGCCATTTTCGTTGTCGGGGGCTGCGGTTGCGTTTTTGGCCGAGGCTCTTACGCCCTGAATTTTGCGGGCTATGGTACGCGCATTATCGTATACCTGCGGCGAAGCGCCCGAAGCTTTTAGGAAATTCATTACCCGGGTGATGAGCTTGCTAAGTGGTGCGAAGGCCACCTCGCGGGCAGCTACGGCTGTGTTGTAAGGCGGAATAGCGGCGTTTACCCCGGCAAGAGCGTTGTTACCTGCGGCGAGCAGGGTCTCGAGCGCGGGAATACCGATGGCGGCATTGGAGGGGTTGTAGCTTGCGCCATAACCTTGTACAAACGAAATTAAATCGTTGAAGTTGGCCACATTTATAGCGTGGCCGGTTTCACTTTTGCTTGGCATAACATTAATTTTTAAAGGTTAAAAATTTAAAAGTTAATTTGAATTTGTTTCCCGAATAAACTGTGTGATTGTCAGCAGATTTCAGGTTAACGCTTTTCAAAATTCAAGTTAAGCCATTGGGGGCTGACAGACAATGTTATGGAACATATTGTTGGGAGGATTTAGTCGCAGGGGGCCGAACCCCTCCCGGCAATATGTACTGTATTGTAGGGCGTTTTTTAATTTATCATATTTGAACCAATTTCAATCATTAGTTTCAGCCCCTCCTTAATTGCAGTCTTTTTTGCCTCATTAAGAAATTCTTTCATAAACGACGTTCCTTGCTTCGTAATCTTAGCCCAAATGATAGATAGGTTTTTTATCACCCATTTCTTTGATTTTGAAGTCAATTTTTCTCGTAAGGTTTCAATGTCTTGCTTTATCTCGTTTAACCGCTCTTTGTTATCTTCTGTCATAAGCGGGCACTTAAAACCCGCTGATTATTAATTGTTTATTTTTTAGTTCTTTGACATTTTTGTAATCGTATTTCGTAAGTACTTCTTTTATAGGAGTTTTGTCGAGTAGAGATATGCTAAG
>NZ_JALGYW010000040.1 GCF_023111095.1 Maribellus sp. YY47 | reverse complement strand
CAAACAAGATACCATTAAAATTAAAAGCTATAAAAGAACAGACCGTTTCAAAGCTAGCTTTGAAACGGTCTGTGAATCTATTAACTTAGTCCAATAATCTGTAACGCTTATTTAGGACTAGTCAGTGTTGAAGCTGTTCTTCCTATTGGACAGGCGTCAGCTTAACTTCCAACTGGGTTGAGAAAATATCGATGTTTTGCTTTTGGAGTTCGCACTTCTCGTACGAAATATAACTGGCCGTAATATTGTAATTCCCGGGTTTCACGTCGTTAAAAGAAAATTCTCCGTCGAAACCGGTGTAACACTTTTTATCTGTCCCCTCCAGTTTCACTTCCACTCCCACCAATGTTTCTCCGGTTTTTTCGTCAGTAACCTTACCGCTAAGCGACACTGCGGCTACTTCAGAATCTGCCGGTTTGTTGTCTTTTTTGTCGGCTAAAGCTACGAGTGAGCAAGTAAAAACCAGTATAACGCTTATTATTGTTTTCATCGAGATGTTGTTCGTTATGAAGGTAAAAATACAGCCCAATCATTACACCCGAATTGCGATATTGTTACAAATCAATTAAGGTTTTAGGAACCGGCAACAAAAAAACGCCTGCCTTAAAAAGGCAGACGTTCTATGCAGTGTTTTAATGACATCAAGTTTAAATTCCGGTGTAGTCTCTTTCGTTAATTACCACACCCATTTCGTTGTAGCTTTTCCATGTCCCGGTTTTTTCACCGTCTTTGTAACAAAGTTCATACTTCAAGTGGCCGTCTTCATCCCAAACGTACCAGTTTCCGTCTTTCTTACCGTCTTTGTAAGATGCCTGAGCAACCTTCGTGCCTTTCAAATTGAAAGTCAACCAAATGCCATGCATCTCATTTTTTTGGTAAGAACGAACTTCGTTAACCTGACCATTTTCAAAATACAACTTACATTCGCCATCTTTCATGCCTTTGATGAAATTGGTTTCCATTTTCATCTGGCCTTTGTCGAAGTAAGTAGTGTACTTACCGGTGTAAAGTTCAGAGTCCTGATAATAAAGACCGTCTATCTCTTTCAGGTTCTGAGCATTTACTGAAAACACTATCAACAAAATTCCAACAAAAAATGCTAGCTTTTTCATGATAGCCTCCTTTCTTGATAATTGTGTTAACGTCATTCTAGTTAATGCCAAAGTTAACAAAAAACATAGGCGACTTAATATTTCGGTAACGTTTTTACAACACAAATGAAACGGGTCTCTTCAAAAAAAAGAACTCCGGGAAATCCCGGAGTTCCGGGGAAGGTTCTCCAACCTTCCCTGCCATTAAACACTGCGTAGCTAATATTATTTACTCTTACTTTTTCACGTAAGATTGATTGATCTTTCTAGAAGCCAAAACCGGTCCAGTCGAAAATACTTGTCGAACATCCTGAGTTAGCCGCATTTTCAGTTACGGTAGCACTTGTACTTGCCAGGTTAATAGCCCTGTCCAGGGTAGCAACCTCGAATTTTACGCTGATGTTTGTACCGTCAGCTGCAGTACCGTTACCATCAGAAAGATCGACACCGTCCTGAATTGTTCCTAAACTTTTCACAAAAGCGTTGGTAATAATAGCGGTAGCACCACGACGGATTTTAATTGCGTCTTGCATAGCGTCCCATGGAGCAGTTGTGCCAGTACCCGAATTTTCATGAAAAATGGTCATATTGGCAATCGTAAAGTTTGATTGGTGAAGGTGATTTGGGAATTCACCATCCAGGTTACCATCAGCTTCAACACCACGTGGGTCTTTTTCACTTGAAGTATGGGCAGAGGTCCAAATACCGTACGCATTTGTTAAAGTTCCAGTGTAACCTTGAGTGAAATCAAACATATCATCGTCTGAGTCAACGCTTAGGAAATTAGTTACGCTTACAGAACCGCCGAAGAATTCGACTGCATCGTCAGCGCCTTGATAAACGTAAATGTTTTCGATTTTTGTGCCACTACCCACAGCGTTCAAAGTCAAACCGTTGTGCTCAACGTTAGCTGAAGATTTAGCACCTGTTTGTCCAAGAATCAGATAAGTGATAGAGCCTGAATTGTCGTTCTCGATTGTACCTCCGTATGGTAAGTTAGAGTTTACTTCAGTTAAACCAACATTAGCTGTAACCGCTGGGTCGTTTGTTCCCGATACCAAACCGTAGCCGTTGATGATCAAACCACCCCAGTAACCTGCTTTTTCTTCTTTACCGATCATTTTCACGGGAAGTGCGGCAGTGCCTTTTACATTGATTTTACCACCTTGTTCAACAATAATGTATTTCCCGAAACCTTCGTTAGCAACGATTTCTGTGCCGGCAGCGATGTTCAATGTACCGCCATCTTTAACCGAAAGTGTTCCGTTAAGCACGTATCCACCGTCAAGCTCCAGCGTTTCGCCGTTGTTAACGTCTTGTGTAGCCAAAACGTTAGATTCAGTGTTATCTCCATTGTTGTCATCGTCTTTGCTACATGATGTGAACATCACGACAGCCATAGACATTAAGGCAAATAATACTTTTTTCATGTCCTTGTAAATTAATTTAATAAAAGTTGATTTCTATTTAAAATGTATATTTCAATCCCGCGCTAAACACCACACCCTTTTTGTAGCTCGATAGTTTAATCGCTTCGCCACCGGTGCTTGGTTCACGTTCTAGCACATATTCCGGGTCTAAAAGATTCTGTGCTTTCAAGCTAAATCCCCAGTTTGAACCGAATTTTCCTCCAACCACCAAATCAAGGGTTGGAATGCCTTTTTCAATAATATTTTCAAATCCGTTGGTACCTAAGGTGTAGACTTTGTCGCTTGAGTAATTAAACACGAACGAAGAAGTGAACGTGTTGTTTTTTCTGCGTAGTTGGTACGACAGGTCTGAGTTAACAATTACTGGTGCAGCGCCTTCAAGCTCCGATTTGCTGTTGGTTGGTACAAAACCGGTAATGTTACCAGGTAAGTCAACTTGTGTTTTTATGTAAGAAGCGTTCAATCCGAAGCTTACTTTGTCCGAATTTTCGTCGCGATCCAGTTTCAGGATATTTTTGCGGAATTCCAATTCAATACCTGTAGCCCTTGCTTTGTCCGAAATATTACGGTACGAAAGAAAACTGTTTGCAGCAGCAACTTCAACACGCGAAATCGGGTCGGTGATGATTTTGTAGAAACCATTCACGGTTAACAATTCATCGTTTGAAAGGTAGAAATCCCATTTCAGATCGATGTTGTAGTTCACTGAAGGTTGCAAGTCGGCATAACCTTTACTTACGAAAGTTGCATCCTGGTATTCAAAAGGAGATATTTCCTTCGACTGAGGCATGGTGTAAGATTTGCTTGCAGCCAAACGAATCGCATTTTTCTCGTTGATGTTGTATTTGGAGTTGATGCTTGGTAGAACGAAAGTTTTCTTAATACTTGCCGAACCTTCGTCTTGCCCCTTATTAACGTTATAGTCGATTGTCATATCTACCAGATCGGCACGAATACCACCAATGACAATCCATTGATCAGCCAATTGGTATGTCAGGCCGGCGTAGGGAGAATTTGTAAATGTTGAAACATTGTATACGTCTTGAGCAAAAGAAAGGCTGAAATAATTTTTTTCCATCCCATTTTGGCTAAAGAAATCATCAAGTCTCAGAGTCGCATAATCAAAAACCAAACCCGAGGCTCCCCGTTCAATTGTGGCGTCGAAAATCGTTGCTTCAAAGTCACGTTTCACCAAACGTCCGTAGTAACCAAAGTTCAGCGCAGATTGGTTGTCGATGTCTTCACGAAGCAAATAGGTAAATCCGGCGCGGAAGTTCATATCGTCCTCTGAAAGCTCCGAATCAAACCGTTGTTGATTGCCGGTGTCTCCAAGGTAGGCCACTTTACCATTCGAAAAATCGGTATAAAATAAGTTGTTGATTCGGCGGTCCGGCTCGTTACCCAACACCCTGTTAAAGGCTGTACCAAAGTCTGATTTTAGCCGATCAGACAGTTGATATTTTGCAATCAATTGGGTTACAAAAAGAGTGTTGTCATTTACCTGTTGACGGATTCTTAAGCCTTGATCCTGGTCAGCACCGGCATCGTTAAAATGTCGGCTGTAACCTTCAAACAAGCCGTAATATTCACTATTCGTGTGAATGTACATGGAATTGAATGAGAGCGTTGTTGCTTTCGACGCTTTATAGTCGAGATTGCCCATCAACATGTGCCTGGTACTTCGCTCGTATTTCTCGTAGTCGAAATCCTGGGTAAATGTACCGGCAGTATTTGTATTTCGTGAAACGCCAGTGTTGTAATAATAGTCAACATCGTAACCACCGGTCGCAAAAAAGCTCATTTTCTCGGAAATAGTATGACCTGCTGCAAAGCTGTACGACTGGTTGATGCCGGCTGTTTGTTCTTTTGGTGTAAGGCTGTTTTTGAACGAATAACTTGTATTGGCCACTGTTTGGTTGGCTGGAGCACCGGTTGGAGTATAGTAACCTAGCTTATTCACACCGGTTGGCGACAGGAAATCTTTTCCAATTGTTGCACTATTTGCTCCGGCAGAAATACCCAGTTCAAATTCACCTTTACCAACGAGTTCCTTTGATTCAACGCTGATGGCTGCACCTCCGACATCGCCTGTCAGACTGGCTGAGAACACCTTATTAACGTCAACCGTTTTGATGACATCCGACGAGAAGAAATCAAGTGAAATGTTTTTGTATTCAGGGTCTTCACTTGGTAAAGCGAAACCATTTAAGGTTGTTGAGTTATAGCGGTCGCCCAGGCCACGAACAAAAACGTTCTTTACACCTTCCTGTTTTGAGATACCTGAAACTTTGGTAACTGCCGCCTCCGCATTACTGGCCCCCTTACGTGACATTTCCTGTGCTCCAATAGACTGCAAGGCAATCACCGCATTTTTCTGTTCGGCCAAAAGCATGCTTTCGGATTCGCGGTTGGCTTTGGCAACTACCTGTACCCCCTCCAACTCAAGGGTGGCTGGCGAAAGCGCTACATTTAATACGGTTTCTTCGTTTGATTTTACCTCAATATTCAATTCCTGAGGATCGTAAGAGATAAAAGAAACAAGCAGGGTGTATCTTCCCGGCTGAACTTTCTGAATCAGGAAATTTCCATCAAAATCAGTTATGGTTCCCTGAGAGGTCTCCTTTACCATGACGGTTGTTCCGATTAAAGATTCTTTGGTTTTTGCATCGATCACGGTTCCTTTAAGCGAACCGTTATCTGCTCCGGCTGAAATCGCCTGAAATAGCAGAAAGATGCTAATAAGAATTCTGTTCATACTCTAAAAATGTGCAGTGTTAATGTCTGTTCTCATCAAATAATTCACTGCAAATGAATTCTATTTATGTTACACCGGAATTACACATCATTTAAACTTGAATTACATTCGTTTAACAGAATTGTAATGGATTTCCACTTCATCAAAAACAAAAAAGGCTCCTGGCGTGATGCCAAGAGCCTTTTTGTCAATGCCTTATGTAACTTATTTTTTTGACAAGGTAAACAGAAACTCAATACCTCCCTCGGGTTTGTTCCTGGCCGATATATTTCCTTTGTGCAACTGTACTGCATTTCTAACGATTGACAATCCCAACCCGGTACCCCCTAATTCGCGGGTTCTACCCGAGTCGACACGGTAAAAGCGTTCAAAGATCCGGTGCAAATGCTCTTCCGGTATTCCAACACCGGTATCGGAATAGCTGAAATAGTGGTAATTCTTATCCTCCAGATAGTTTTTCACTTCAATCTGAATATCTTGCCCGGCATAGTTTACCGAATTCTCTATAAGATTCTGAAACACTGACGCCAGCAACGAGTCGTTACCGTTTACAATTACATTATCGTCAATATTCAGCTTACATTTAATGTTTTTGGATGCCAACCTGTTCTCGAGGTTCTCGATAACGTCAGAAACAATGTTGCGGATATTTACCTCTCTGAACTCAAAAAGTTCGCCGGCATCTTCGATATTGTTCAGTAACGAAATATCGTTTAGCAAATGATTTAAGCGCTCGGCCTGAATTCCCGCCCGGCTGATAAAATATTGCTGTTTTACCTTATCGATGTTTGGATTATTTGTTAGCGTTTCCAGATACCCCTTGATCGATGCCAGTGGTGTTTTCAGTTCATGGGCAATGTTTGACGTAAGTTGTTGCTTTAGCAACCGCCTTTTTTCGGGTCTTGTAATATCCGTAATCAGTATTTCAAAGCTTTTGTCGGCAAAAACAATACACAAAATCTTGAAATAGAGATCACTCTTGTGTATGGTGTACTCTATCTGCGGAAGTTCGCTATCAAGAAATTCGGTTTCCTTTTTCAGGTTTTTATCCAGGAAAGCATTTATCTTTTTAAACTCTGCTATTCCGAAGACATTCTCTGCCGAAATCGTTGAAGTGTCGGAAATGATACTCACATACTGGATGAAGTGACTGTTGACCAGCATCTTCTCCTTTTTCGGAGTAAAAAACCCGATCCCTTCGTTCAGGATGTTCATGTGGTTCGAAAGCCTGTCTTTCTCCAACGCAGCAGCGTGGTTCGCCGCCCTCAGTTTATTGTATATTTTCACGATTTGCGATCCGATTTCCCCCAGTTCGTTATCCGGGAATTTACCTTCCTCCTCATTGATGGGTTCGTTATGCGCTGCCTTAATGGCAAAATCCTTCAATTTGGTAATTGAAATCGAAAGACGCTTCGTCAGTTCGTTGATGATGATCCAGATCAGGAGAAAAATGCCGATGATAAAGAATATAAAAAATCGTTCAGCTTTCAGAAAATTCTCCACTTCCACGCTGTATAGCATTGCTGTGCGTACAAAGTAAGTGTCGTAGTTACGGGCGAAATAATAAAAATCCTTACCCGTGCTTTCTGAATGCCGAATGTTTGCTCCTTCTTCAGAATACAAGGCCTTCTGAACTTCCGGACGCTCAAAATGATTCTCCAGGCTTTTGTAATCGTAAACAAAGCTATCGTATAGTACCACTCCTTTTTTATCGATAATGGTAATCCGGATATTATCTTGCGGAATCAAATCTTTAAGCGTATCAACTATACTGAACTCGCCTGTTTGCATCAGTTGATAACGCTCCACGTAATTGTGAGTTACTTCAGCAACATTCCTGAGCGTATTCTCTAACTGGGCCGCTTTATAACGTTTCTCACGCTGAAGCTGATAAAACAAGATAGCTACTGTAAACAGCAAAAACACTGCGATAAAGTAGTAGAATATCTTTTGTCTGAATGTTTTATGAATTAGCACGTTTCCTGAAATTAATTGATGTGTACTATTTTTTAAATGCGTAACCGAATCCCGATTTCCCTTTGATATTGTTGCCGTATTCCCCGATTTTTTTACGAAGCCTTGCGATGTTCACATCCACATTCCGCTCTGTAACAATAACATCGTCGTTCCAAACATGCTCCAGGATTTCTTCGCGGGCGATGTATTGCCCTTGGTATTTAAGCAGAAGTCCCAGAATTTCGAATTCTTTGCGGGTGAGACTCACCATTTCTCCGTCGATGGTCACTATTTTGCTGTCGAGGTCCACCTCTAGCTCATCAAACCGCAATACCCGATTCTGAGCCGTATCCTGTTTTCCCCGTTTTAGCACTGCCTTAATACGGGCTACCACTTCCTTAATCGAAAAAGGTTTGGAAATATAATCGTCTCCGCCAACATTAAATCCGGTAAGAATATCATTCTCCTCCGTTTTGGCCGTCATAAAAATGATGGGGACCGACAAATTATATTCTTTTCTGATCCGTGCGGCCATCCGGTAACCGGATATTTCTCCCATCATTACGTCGAGCAAAATCAGGTCGAAATTATCGAGCGACAATTTTAAGGCCTGTTCTGCAGAGTGTGCAACCGTGGGTTCAAATCCTTCGCTAATGAGGTTGAATTCCAGAATCTCACAAAGATCCTTTTCATCGTCTACAATCAGTATTTTTGGCTTTACTTCCATTTGATTTTTGGAATTTTATTTTCGGGTAACTCAATTCAAGATTATTAATCCAATTTCTTGGTGTGACGGATATCTTTCCCTTCAATCGAATAAATAGCTGCTTCAGCAATGTTGGTAGCCTGATCGGCAATTCGTTCAATTGAAGTCACCATCGAGTTCATATTTATAAAGCTGGTCATCAGCTCCTTGTCTTCTTCGGTCTGGGTACTTTTCTTTATCGCCTTTTTAAGCATCTTACGATTAAGATCGTCGATCTCCGAATCGTTTTTAATGGTCCATATCGCGTAATCCTTATCATCGTTGATGAAAGCCAGCAGCGATTTATTTACCATATTGGCACTTTGCGCCAGCATGTTTGAAATCACCTCTGCGAGCTCGCTGTATACTTTTGGCGTTTTTATGTTTTCAATAAAATCGTGAATATTCATCACCATATCGCCTATACGCTCCAAACTTATAACAATCCGATAGCAGGCAAAAATCTTTCTGATATCGGAAGCCACCGGCTGATAAAGCGCAATCGTGTTCACAATTTTATCGCTGATCTTTACCTCCAGTTTGTCAAGTTTTTGTTCGTTTAAACGCAACTCAGCCGTAAGTTCTTTTGGAAATTTAATTTCAGAAGTGGAAACAAAATTTTCGAGCAGATCCAACTGATGTAAAACCAGGTTAGCGAATACTTCAAAATCGCTTAATATGCTATTTATGGCGTCATCCTTTCTTAAAGTCATGATTGCTGAATTTGAGTGAAGATAATTATTTTAACCAAATTTCCCGGTGAGGTATTCCTCTGTTCTGCGGTCTTTGGGTTTGGTGAACATGTTCTTTGTTTTATCATACTCAACCAGTTCCCCGAGATACATAAACATTGAATAATCCGATATCCTCGCTGCCTGAGCCATGTTGTGCGTAACCATAATAATGGAGTAGTTTTCCTTTAGCTTCACCAACAGGTCTTCTACCCGGGCAGTAGCAACCGGATCGAGTGCCGAAGTTGGCTCATCCAGCAGGATTACCTCGGGATCGTATGCCAAAGCACGCGCAATGCACAACCTTTGCTGCTGGCCTCCCGAAAGAAAGGTTCCTTTCCGGTGCAGGTTATCCTTTACTTCGTCCCAAAGCGTAACATCGCGAAGCGAACGTTCCACAATATCGTCCCGGTCCTTTTTCTTCAACCGAATACCGTTCAGTTTAAAACCGGCGATTACGTTATCATAAATACTCATTGTCGGAAAAGGATTGGGACGCTGAAAAACCATTCCTGCCATCCGTCGTAATTGTATGGTTGGCATGTCGGTTATGTCCTTCCCGTTAAGAATCAGCTTACCTTCTGTTTCAATGTTGTCGTATAATTCGTGCATCCGGTTAATGGCCCTGAGCAAGGTACTCTTTCCACAACCGGAAGGCCCCATTATCGCGGTAACAGCATTTCGCTTTATATCCACAGAAACGTCTTTTACGGCATACTTCCCCTTTTCGTAAGAAACAGAAAGATTACCTATGGAAAGCACCGGGTCCTTTATTTTTATTGTATTCTCGTTCATTGTTTTTAACTATTTTGTGCGGGCGGCTATTCGTTTCGACAGCAGATTCAGGGTAAGTACCATTGCCATCAAAAAGAGTGATGAACTCCAGATCAGATCCACCATGTTCGGATCGTTATAAAACTCCCAGATTAGCAAGGGAACGGCACTGGTCGGTTTGGTAATATCCAGATTTATCATGGTACTTCCGAGTGCAGTTAACATCAAAGGTGCAGTCTCTCCCAACACTCTTGAAATACCCAACAAGATTCCTGTAAGCAATCCACTAAAACCTGTTGGAATAAGCACTTTCAGAATTACTTTATAATACGGAACACCCAATGCAAGCGCTGCTTCCTTAATGGTCTGCGGAATCATTTTCAGGGTTTCCTCGGTTGAACGAACAATCATTGGCAACATCATTATCGCCAGTGAAACACTTCCTGCCAGTGCCGAAAAACCATTGGTGATGGGTTTCACCACCCAGATATAAGCGATCAATCCTAAAACAATGGAAGGAACACCCTGAAGAATATCAGATATATTTCGGGTGAGGTTAGCCATCGGCTTTCCCGGGTTTTCATACAGGTAGATTCCGGTAATTACACCTACCGGAATTGCAAGCACCGAAGCCAAAACAACCATCATTAAGGTACCGGTAATACCGTTTGCTATACCCCCGGGAATCAATTCTCCGTTCGCCAGTGCAGTCATCGCCTCGAACGTGTCGGGCGGTGTTTGAATAATAAAATCGAAACTGATCTGGCGAATCCCTTTTTCAACCAGTTTGTATATGATCAGAACAATCGGAGATATGGTGATCAGCGAAAGAAACACCACCAATCCTCTGAAGTATCTGTCTTTAAAAGTTCTTCGGCCAAGGTTGTCGCGCAATATTTTTGATGTGGCGTCCATTTCTATTCCATTCTTTTTATGATAAGCTTACCCGCCGAATTGATGATTCCGGTGATCAGAAAAAGCAAGAGACCAATCGCAATAAGGGCACTGAGTTTTAAACCATCAGCTTCGCCAAACTGATTGGCAATTACAGAGGCCATTGTATTCCCGGTCCCGAAAAAGCTTTCCGGTATACGGTTGGCATTTCCAATAAGCATGGTAACCGCCATGGTTTCGCCCAGTGCACGACCGAAAGAAAGAATATAACCTGCAACAATTCCTGACCGGGCCGATGGCACAATAACGCTAAAGATCACTTCCATTCGGGTAGCTCCCAATGAATAGGCAGCTTCCTTTAGCTCACCCGGAACCATGGTTATAATCTCGGTACTGAGCGACGTGGCATAGGGAATAATCATGATGGCAAGGATAATGCTTGCCGGGAAAATCCCAAATCCCTGGTTCGGAAGCCCCAAATCGATAAGCAGCGGCCGTAAAACATAGAAGCCCCACAAACCATAAACAATTGAGGGGATACCGGCCAAAAGATCAACCATCGTTCCCAGTACTTTAGCCAATCGTGTTCCGCGATAATATTCACCCAGAAAAAGAGACGTAGAAAATGAAAGCGGTAAACTGATCAACAGTGCCGCCACCGAAGTAATGATCGTTCCGGCAATAAAAGGAAGGGCTCCATAACTCTCCTGGTTTCGTGTTGGATTCCAGTTGTTTGACCAAATAAAACTTAGTCCAAAATTCTTGAATGCAGGGATGGATCCTTCCACCAAAGAATAGATCATTCCGCCCGCAATCAGTAAAATTATTACAGAAGCCAGAAAGAGAACCGCCTTTGCAATCTTATCGCTGTTCATGTTCCGATTGAAGAATCAGTTAAAAAATGGATTCCCATATCTCATATTCCAATAGAAATACGGGAATCTATTTTGCAATGTATTATTTCAGTAATGTTTCGCCGTTGAAAGTAACAGAGCGAAGTATCGCTTTTGCTTTTGCAGCGGCATCGGCAGGCAGCGGGGCGTAGTGTACTTTCTCAGCCTGTCCCTGTGCTTCTGAACTAACGAGCCAGTCGAGGCACGAAACGGTTGCCAGCGCCTGGTCTTTTGATCTGTCGTTGTAGCTCTGCTCTTTGTAAAGGATGATCCAGGTAAAACCACTGATTGGATAAGAGTCAGGATCAGCCGAATTGGTGAGCATTATACGTGTATCCGCAGGAATCTCTCCTTTTGCTGCGGCACTAACCGATTCGATGGAAGGCAAAATATAATTACCTGCGCTGTTCTGAACGCTGGCTGTCTGAATCTTTTGTGCAAAGGCATATTCAGAACCAATATATCCGATAGCTCCTTCGGTTTGTTTGATGGTGCCTGCCACTCCGGGATTTCCTTTGGCTCCCATTCCTACCGGCCACCGAAGCGCCTTGCCTGTTCCGATCTCATCTGCCCACTTCGTGCTAACTTTACTCATGTAATCACTAAAGATTTGAGTTGTTCCGCTACCATCCGACCGGTGTACGAAAGTGATGTCAAGGTCGGGAAGATTTAATCCGGAATTGTTGGCTGCAATTGCTGCATCATTCCATTTTGTTATCTCTCCCATAAATATTTTTTCAAGCAGGTCATTGGACAATTTCAAGCCCTCAACCCCCGGGAGATTGTAAGCAATTACAACTGCTCCAAGTACGGTTGGAATATGAACGACTTCAGCCGGCATTTCTTTCAGCTGCTCGTCATCAAGGAAAGCATCAGTTGCTCCAAAGTCAACCACTTTGTCGGTTAAACTGCGAATACCACCGCCGGATCCGATACCACCATAAGTAAGTTGAACGCCGGTTTCTTCACCGTACATTTTGAATACCATGTTGTAATAAGGCATCGGAAAGGTTGCACCGGCTGCAGTCAGGCTAATTTTCGAATTTGATGCCGATTTCTCAGCTCCGGCCTGCTTTGGTGAGTTTGAACATGCACCAAGAATAAATAAGGCCAGAATGAGTAATGTAAGATTTTTCATTTTTATCTGTTTAAAATGTTCTGTTTCTGTATGATAATCTCTGTTTAAAATTTGACTTCAGCACTCAGGAAAAGAAAGGTGGTATTTTTGGCACCCTCCAAATCAGGATTCCAAAAGCGAACGTTTGGAGAAAACTTGATGCCCTTCACCGGGGCATATTCAATCCCGGCCAACATAAGCTGACCATCTTTTCCAACGTTCCACCCGTCCTGTTCGCCATCAAAAGCTTTCGAGTTCAAATCATCGTACCGGGCATATACTTCCCATTTATCCTCCAATTGGTAAGTTGCGTAAAATGAGGTTCCGTACATGTCCTGTCCGTCAATCATTTTGTAATTGGTCTGGTAATTATATTCTCCCGCAACCACCAGTTTTTTGTTACTGTATGCGAGAAGCGTAGCCAGCGATTGCTGTTTCACATCTCCGCCCATTTGGTCCACATAAGCTCTGGCAAACAGACCTTTTACCGGAGTTAAACTCACGCCCAATGCAGGTCGAACGTATTTATCGCTTTGCACATTTTTATATCCTTCACCATTGAAAACCGAGAAGTCGGCGCTGATGAAATCCGCAAACTCGTATTCAAATGTCACCCCCAGGTCAGCACTTGCGTTGAACTTGTATTCATCCTGGAACGATTTCATCATGTATCGGTTTCCCCATAGCTTTTCAGAAGCTTTAAACTGGGTGGTTGCAATCATTCCAAAATAGGCGTTCAGTTTTTCCTTTTTATATTGCACATAGGCATTTTTAAGGAAGGCCGTTAACTGCAGGTTCCCTCCGTCATTCGGATCGCCAACATCAAAAACAATCTTGGCGTACAATTCTTTACTGAAGTTGTATTCATACCCCAGATAAGCCCGGGTATTCTCAAATTCAGTAAATGTTTCTCCATCGCTGGAAGCTGTATGAAAATTCGTGAATATTAATGCAAAGGGTTTTCCATTAGGCTTGAATTCTTCAGGTTTTTCCTGGCTGAATACCGTTGTATTCATACCTAAAGCTAGCAGTAAGAGTAATGGCAATTTCTTCATTATAACTAATTATTGAATTAAAATTTCAGTGACAAAAGTGATGTAATGGAATTACATGCTCATTACAAATTTATTACAAAACAATTAATTTAATTTTGAGCATATAACTAATACTCTGAATTCAATGAAGTTAGAATGATTGGAAATATGTAATAAAAATGCAACAGCAAAACACTTTTCCATATACCATTTCGAGTGCAACGCCTGCAACAACACCAACTAAAACAATTGACATACAACACATTCAGACCTGAAAGGCAGTTGGTTTGACAGCATTCTTAATGCACTGCCATTGCGAATTTCGTTGAATTAGAAAGAGTGCACTGGCCCTCTTTTGTAACGAGATAACGAAGGTTTTTTGTCTATCCAAATCTCGTACATCTCTCCAACACATTTTGGCGAACAACAGTCTAAAAACCTTTTGCTGATTCTTTTTATTAATAAAAGAAGCCATCCGTCAAAAGACAGATGGCTTCAGCTTTATAATCGATATTGGTTTAACGCTATTTTTTTGATTGAGTAAACTGTACAAAATCGCGGTAAGCTTTTACCATGCTGATGGTGCGCAACAACACATTTTTAGTTTCGCTGTTCACGTTAAAATATAAAACTGAATTCCGGGTATTTACGTCCTTCGATTTAATACGTTTGATCTGAGCTTTTTCGGCTTTCTGAAGTTGCTCAATAATGGTATCGCGCATCGAGATCATATTGTCCATCGCCTCAAACTTGTTCTGCGTTACAATTTGCAGGGCCAAATTCAGGTATTCGTCAATGTTGGCAATCAGTTTACGCAACTCAGCAGCCTGCTCCCCGGTAAAGGGCTTGTGCTGATTTTCCATGTGTTCAAAAAGCGGCTGAATCAGGAAATTCAATGAATTGGCAATTTCGCGCTGATAATCGACCACCTGAACATAGTGATGACCGGAATCAAGATGATCTTCAATTTTTGATAAGGTTAAGAAAATCTTCGATTTTACCTTTTTCGATTTAATATTCAACTCATTCTTTAACTGAAGAGCTTCTCTCAACCGAGCGCGGTCTTCGCTCAAAAAGCCTTCAACCCCAACAGAAAATACCTTGTTACTGGTTACAATGGCATTTACACAGTTTTTACGACATTTCTGAATCACTTTTTCAACGCCATCCTTTTCTTCGAAAGCTTCAACTTCTTCAGCCAGTTTTTTCTCGCTGCGTTTTTTGAACAGCAGTTGGGTGCGAAGAACCATAAAAATGGCTATTGCGATAAATACAAAGATCATGAATTTACCGCCCACTGAAATAATGGCAGCAATCAGCGCAGAAACGGTAAACGCCACCAGCGCGGTTAAAAACCACCCTCCGATTACGGCAAACACGCCCGATATCCGGTAAACGGCACTTTCGCGGTCCCATGCCCTGTCGGCCAACGAAGATCCCATCGCCACCATAAACGTTACATACGTAGTTGACAAGGGTAATTTCATGGAAGTTGCCAATGCGATCAGAATACTGGCTACAACCAGGTTAACCGAAGCTCTTACTTTGTCGAAAGCCGGTGTTTTCGGATCATCGGCAGGCCCTAAAGATACCGGAACAAATCTTTTTTGAATCCGTCCGGCCACCGCAGCAGGAACAATTCTGCTCACCGATTTATTAAAACGGATGGAGCTGCGCACCATTAAACGCGCCATGAGCGAAGAGCCGAAACGTTCCATCCCTTCTGACTGACGTGCAAGGTTGACTTCGGTCTCTGTAACCGCCTGCGCTTTTTTCGACAAAACCAGCGTGGCTACCATAACCAGTCCGGAGATCAGTAACATGTATACCGGTGTCGCACTTTTTTCTTTCAGAATCTCCATCGAGAATGCATCGGCAGCCAGTCCGCCACCAGCACGCCAGGCCTCGAACGACTTAAAACCGGCAACTGGCACCCCTATAAAGTTCACCAGGTCGTTACCCGCAAAAGCCATGGCAAGCGCAAAGGTTCCGGCCAGAACGACTACCTTAAGAATATCTATTTTGAAAAGCCAGCTCAACAACTGAATCAAAACCGTCCAACCGACAAAACTAATCAGCAACACTAAAAGCGTATGGTGTTTAATCCAGTTGGCCAGCGTTTCGCCCGACGGTAAAGGAAGATCAGAAAAAGCAGATCCTTTGATCCCCTTGATCAACATAAAGTAGGTAATACAAGTAATGGCCAGACCACCAAAGGCTGACCCAAAGTATTTTAATGATTTTCCGTATTCAAACGAAAACAGCATGCGCGCGAAATACATCACAACGGCCCCCACGGTGAAGGCCACAATTACAGATACCAATATTCCGGATATTATCCCGAGCGCCTGACTCGAATTGATATATTTTGAAAGTTCCAGCAATATAACTCCTCCTGTCATTTTGATCTTAACAATGGCAGTTGCCACGGCAGCTCCCAGTAACTCAAAAACGATAGAAACAGTTGTAGATGTTGGCATTCCAAAGGTATTAAACATATCCAGCAGGATAACGTCGGTTATCATAACCGCAAGGAATATCACCATGATTTCAGCAAAATAAAACTGATCAGGATGAAAGATTCCTTTACGGGCAACCTCCATCATACCATTAGAGAACGTTGCACCGATTAATACACCAAGACTGGCCATTAAAAAGATAACCCATTTGGGAGCTGCTTTGGAGCCCACCGCAGAATTCAGAAAGTTTACGGCATCGTTGCTAACGCCTACAATCAAGTCAGAAATGGCAAGTGCAAATAAAATGACTACCAGAATCAGGTAAAAGTTTTCCATTATTCAGTATTTAATGACAGATTAAAATTGTTGAAGTAATTACTTATTAATCCATTCTAATTAACCTTGTATTTTCAGCGAACAAAAGTGATCGATTGGGATTACAAAACGATTACACTTTTATTACATTTCTGTTACATTATTTTGGCGACTACCGCACAATAAGCTGTAAAAGAGAAAAATACAAAGAACTCTTACACCCGATTAAAAATAATAAAAAAAGCCGAACTAAATATCCGGCCCTTCTTTTAAAATAGATTTGTCTCGTCCTGAAATAGCGTTACACAAAAAGTAGCGTTATGAAAGAAATCAATCATTCACAGTACGTTAAGCGTACACAGAAGGACTATTCGATGTCCTTTAAATTGCAAGTTGTCACTGAGA